>JAKFFE010000033.1:0-271364 GCA_036675345.1 Myxococcaceae bacterium | reverse complement strand
TCAAGAAGCGGGCGTACGGCTTCCGGAACAAGGACCACTTCAAGATGGCCATCTACTTCCACTGCGGTGGGCTTGAGCTGTACCCAACCCCCGGCTGATACCCATGTAGAACCCGGAGGAACCGCTTCAGGATGTTCCGGAAACACTCGTCGAGAATGCGTTCCGACCACTTCGCTTGGAACACTCCTGACATGGCAAGGCGCACGAGCAGATCGCGGAGCGGCGCCGGAAACAGCACGCAGGCATCGTACACGACCACGAACAAGGCAGGCTCCTAACTGCCGGTAATGACTAGAGACGCCGCCCGTGTCCGTTTCGGTTATTGCGGATACGGTCAGGCATCGCTACCTTCACCTCGTCGGGACACGAGTCTAAGGGACGCCGAGGCCGCAATGAACGCCGCATTTGATCTGACGAAGCTCCAGCCACCGACCGAGGCCCAGGCGAAGGAGGCCGCGGTTGCCGCACGCGCTCTGGCGCCGATGTTGTTGCCTCGCAAGGGGGGCACGCGCACGCTCGTCGTGAAGCCGTCTGGCTCTGCCAGCGAAGAGCTCGTCGTCCCCAGGCAGGCGTTCGAGCTGTTCGTTTCGATTCTCGAGCAGATGTCGCTCGGCAACGCAGTGACCGTCATCCCAATTCACGCAGAACTGACGACCCAAGAGGCCGCGAACCTGCTGAGTGTTTCTCGGCCCTACCTGGTTCGCCTCCTCGACTCCGGAAAGATCGCTTTCCATATGGTTGGTACTCACCGCCGAGTCTTCGCGAAGGACCTTCGGGACTTCCAGCAAAAGGACCTCGCCGAGAGGGCGAAGGCCGCGACAGAGCTGACCGAAGAGGCTCAGAACTTGGGGCTGGGTTACTGATCGACGCCCTTTGTGGGGTCGCAGGCGGCCCATCGGGCTGGACCGAATCCACCGCCCTGCCCGGCTGGCCTACTCGCGCGGCGCGAACAACGGCTCAATCGGGGGACCCACACCCCTTGCGTCGAATGAGACGTTGTCACGGTCGTGCAGCGTCTGCGAGAGCCGGGGACGCACTTCAGAACCGACCTGCGATTCGTGTGGCGCGGGCAGCCGGAAGCCTCCCGCATTTGCGCGCCGCCTACTGAAGACAGCAACGCTTGTATTTCTTGCCGCTGCCGCAGCCACAAGCGTCATTCCGTCCGACCACGGGCACCGGCTTGCCCTGCAGGAACGCACTATCCGGGCGTTCGGCGCCGACCTTGCCCCCCAACACAAGGGAGTCTGTCTTGTCGTGCCGGTATGCGGCCAGGCCGCCCTCGCTGAGGAACTGCTCGAACTGTTCTTGTTCCATTCCGGCTCGCGGGATCCGCAGGTCGAAGAGCCTTATTGGCGCAGACATCTTCGGTTCCTGCGCATCCGCTTCGAGCCAGTAGCTCTCAGGGTGCTCCGGATCATCAGCAACGAGGACCACACAGAGCGACCCCTCCGCGTAGTCCTGACGGCGCAGACACGCCCACGTGAACTCGCTTATCTGCTGCTGGGCGACAGGGTGGCTGACTGCGATACCAGCGAAGAGAACGCGAGTTGGCTCCATGAGGATATTGTACGTATCGGGCTGACGTGGCGATGGGGACCCGACGAGAACCTGATGCCAATTGATGCAGCCATGAGGGCTGCTCCCGAGTCGTCCGGCGTGTCCCCGTTGAGGACAACGAACTGCGCGAGCAAATCATTCGACTCTTGCAGGGCCGACTTCTGACCCGCGAAATTTGCTGATTATGGCGCGACGTCGACCGTCACCGACAGCTGGGCCAGCGGGGCGTGGTCGGTCTCACAGGAAGGCGCGCCCTCGCAACGGATGAGGGTGGGCGCCACCTCGAGGTGCGAGGAGTCGATCGTCATCCTCCCCGGCGGGAGTTCCGCGGGGAGTCGGACGGTCAGGCGGCCATCGGCGCTCCGGTCCACGACCTCCAGGAACGCGCCTGGGAAGTGCCCCTCCACCAGGCCAAAGAGGCCGGAGAACGTCCCGATGTTCTGCCAGCCCTCGCCCAGCGCGAGGGTGACGGTGCCACCGACGCGCGCGCCCCCCTCGGGAAGCTCGATCTCCGTCGGGAGTTCCTTGCCGTAGCCGGACGCCTCGACGACCACGGTCTCCCCTCTCACCGTCAGCTCGATCACCACGGACATTCCGAGCGTCTCGGCGTGAGGAACGGAGACGGTCGGGTGCTCGCATTGCGAGACGGGCTGAAGGCTGGTGCTCATCCAGGTGCGGGTCCCCCCAGGATTGACGGGGACGTCGACGCCGTTCACGCGCGCGGTCATCCCCTCGAGGGTCACACAGCCCGTGGTCACGTCGTCGTACTTCAGCACCAGCAGCGAGGAGTCGAAGTACGGGTCCGACTGCCGCAGCACCGCCTTGTAGGTGCCGAGCGAGGAGAGATCGGAGGGGCCGCACCCTGCGAGGAGGGCGGGGAGGACGAACGCTGCCAGGGCCTGACGATTCATGCGCGGCGGAGACTGCAAGCGATAGGCCCCAACCAGTCTCACCTGGGGTTTCGCTCTGGGGCCATGGGCCGCTGTGCAGACCGCTGCACAGCTCAGTGCACGCGCTCGCACATCGGTAGTTCTCAAGACCGCGCCAGAGACGCCGCTGCCCAGGCACGAACGAGGGCTGAAGCTCCATTGGCGCGAGCATCGCCACCGTCCGCGTAGGTCTGGTTCACCCGCGGTTTGTAGCGGTCGGTAGCGGTTGGGCTTCGGCTCGGAGCTTCCTCCGGCCCTACCCGCGGTGCTTCGACTGTCCGCGTCCCCGATGCGGTGCCCGGGCGGCCGGCGACGCCCCGTCGTCCGGGGTCCCAAGTTCGCGCTCGAAGACGTTGAGGA
Source organism: Myxococcaceae bacterium (assembly GCA_036675345.1). Lineage (GTDB taxonomy): Bacteria > Myxococcota > Myxococcia > Myxococcales > Myxococcaceae > JALYOC01. The sequence continues at coordinate 268,518 of JAKFFE010000033.1, read as the reverse complement.
GGTCGAACGCGCCCCCGCTAGAGTTCCGCCCAGGAGGGACGCACGTGGAAGAGGAGACCAAGAGCCCGGGGTGGGCAGCCATCGACGGCGCGCTGAAGGCAGTTCTCGGCGATCGGAAGCCGGACGAGCACTACGGCACGTTCATCCGCTATTCGCTCGGCGGCCCGGATCCGCTGGATGGGCTCAGCGTCTATCGCGAGCCGACGCATTGGCTCTACGTCACCTACGGCTTCACCGAGCTCTACGAGAAGGAGTCCGACGAGCCGGAGAGCAGCGGGTATGGCTTCGAGCTCACCTTCCGGCTAAGGCATGACGGGTCGGAGGCGAAGGCGCCGCAGTGGCCGCTCTCCTTCCTTCAGAACCTGGCGCGCTACGTCTTCAAGACCGGGAACATCTTCGCCCCGGGGGACCACCTGAACCTCAACGGGCCGATCGCGCTGGACCACCCGACGGAGATCCGCGCGGCGCTGTTCGCGGAGGATCCGCAGCTCAAGCCAACAGACTGCGAGAACGGGCAGGCGAACTTCGTCGAGGTGGTCGGCGTCACCCTGAGCGAACTGGGGGCAGTCCTCCGCTGGAACACGCTCGGAGTGCTGGGGGTGATGGCGAAAGAGAACCCGCTCTTGATCACAGATCTGCATCGCCGGACCTTGGCGGGCACGCTGGCCTTCGACGCGGCGGTCCGCGCAGGGCGTGACACCGAGGGCTCCTCGACCGGGAAGTTGTTCGTCGAGGTCGCGAAGGCGAATCCGTCCGCTAACGGGGTGGAAGTCGAGCTGGGCGCGAGCGCCGTCGTGCAGTTCCTCGAGGTTCTCGCCGGCCGGATCCCCTTCGGAAAGCGTCTTCGCCTCGGCAGCCGGGAAAGCGCGGTCGGCTTCGTCCCCGGTGACGAGGTGTCCTGGTGCCACCCGGATCCGCGGCACCCGGCATTCACCGAGGTGTCGCTCCCCAAGGATGCGTGCCGGATGCTCTGCGGGACGCTCAAGCCGAAGCGGGGCAAGTACGTCATCACTCCGACGTTGTCCTTCGTCATTCAGCCATCGACGATCCGGGACATGGACGGCGGCGTGGTCGAAGAGGTCGGCTGATCCCGATGCCGCCCTCCAGCCGGGGCCCGCTGGCCCTGAGCGACTGTGCGTCGGCGAGGACGGAAGGTACGAGTACCGGACGCGCAAGGGGCAGGTGCTCCGGTTCACGGCGGAGGAACTGGTGAAGCGGTTGGTGGCGCTCATCCCGCCGGCGCCGCGGAGAAACTGCTGGAGCGACTGAAGCAGGGCTCGGACCGGACACCGCTCCCAGTCGAGCACTCGTCACCGCAGCTCCCGCTCGCGCTCTGAGAACCCCGCGCGGGAACGCGGACCGCACCGCCAAGCCGCCACCTTCAGCGGAGGGAGGAGTGCGCTCCGCCCCTGGAAGTCAGCCCCTGCAGCGGCCCTGCGACACCGCGTCGCGGGTGTGGCCGCGACCGTCATCACCCCCGCGCCTCCGAGCGCAGGCCGTGGAACGCGGGTTATTCTTCCTCAGCTTTTCAGCTCCTCAGGGCAGGCAGTCGCCCAGAAACACCCCCACCCCCGGAGCGCTGTCCGCGGTGGTGACCAGGTCCGCCCTCCCGTCAGCGTTGAGGTCGGTGGCCAGCAGCGCGCTCGGTCGGGGAGGCGCGTTCCACTCCTGCGGCGGCCCGAAGGTGCCGTCGCCGTTGCCAACCAGCACCGTCAGCGCCTGCTGCGTGTAGCGCACCGCGGCCAGATCCATCCAACCGTCGCCGTTGAGGTCCACCGCGGTGAGCGCCCTCAGGCCAGCGCCCGCCGGAAACGAGGTCGCGCTGGAGAACCCTCCGTTGCCCGTTCCCAGCAGGATGCTCACCGCTCCATCCGTCTCGCTGGTGGCGGCCAGATCCGCGTGGCCGTCGCCGTTGAAGTCATGGGTGACCAGCGCGTTGGGCGCGGCCCCGGCGGCGAGGCCCACCTTGCCGTCGAAGGTGCCATCCCCCCGCCCGCGGAGGACGCTGACGGTGTTTCCCTGCTGGTTGGCGACCGCCAGATCCGGCCGGCCGTCCGCGTCGAAGTCCGCGGACGCCAGCGCCGTGGCGAAGCTGCCGGCGGTGGCCTCCACCGGTGCGCGCAGCGTGCCGTCACCGTTGCCCAGGAACACGAAGGCGCTCCCCGAGCTCGAGTGCGCGGTGGCGAGATCCGGGCGCCCGTCCCGGTTGAAGTCTTCCGCGAGGATGGCCGAGGTCCCGCCGCCGCCTCTCCCTTCGAACGGCAGGAAGCTGCCGCTGCTGGTCCTCCTCGCCACTCCGACCGCCCGCTCGGCGGTGGCGCCCGCGAGATCCAGGCGTCCATCGAGGTCGAAGTCGGCCAGGGTCAACGAGACCAGCTGGAGCGCGACGTTCCCCGCCGGGGTCAGGGCCCCGCTGCCATCGCCGTTGAGCAAGGTTACGGTGCCGTTGCCGCCGAGCACCGCGACATCCGCCCTCCCGTCCCGGTTGAGGTCGCCCGGGACCACCCGGGCCGGCGCGTTCACCAGCGGCGGGCCGTAGACGGCGTGGCTGCGGAAGCTGCCGTCTCCGTTTCCCAGGAGGGTGCTGAGAGTGGGGGAGGTGAGGTTGCCGGCAGCCAGATCCAGGGCGCCGTCCTGGTTCACGTCCGCCACCGCCACGCTGTAGGCGCCGCCCGTTCCGACCTGAACCGCCGGCTGGAAGGTGCCGTTGGCGTTCCCAAAGAGGACCCGGAGCTGCCCAGAGATGTTGGAGTCCGACGCGACGAGGTCGACCCGACCGTCTCCGTTGAGGTCGCCCACCGCCAACGAGTTGGGGCCGCTGCCGCTGCCGTAGTCGACTTTGGTCCCCAACGTCCCGGTCCCGGTCCCCAGCAGCACGCTGATGGTCCCGGCGCCGAAGTTCAGCGAGGCCACGTCGGGAGACAGGTCGCCGTTGAAGTCCGCCGAAACGAGCTCGAGCGGGTTGGTGCCGGAGGTGAACTGGGTCTGCGCCGGGAAGGTCCCGGTCCCGCTGTTCATCAACACCAGGATCCGGCTGGCCGCGAATGCCGCCACGACCAGATCGGGTCTGCTGTCCCGGTTGAGGTCCGAGATCGCCACCGCGCTTCCCGCACCCGACCCGTAGGGGACGGCGCTCTGGAAGGTCGCGTCTCCATTTCCGGCCAGCACCGCGACCGGCTGGTCGCCATCGCCCACCATCGCCACGACCGCGTCCAGCTCCCCGTCGGCGTTGAGATCTCCGAGCGCCACCGACTCGGGGCGTCCGCCCACCGCGAAGTCGCCCGCTGCGCTCAGCGTCCCATCGCCGGCGCCGGTGAAGACGCGGATCGTGCCGGGGAAGGTGTAGTGGGCGGACACCAGGTCGAGGTGCCCATCGCCGTTGAGGTCACCGATCGCGATCGCCTTGGGGCGGGCACCGGTCGCGTACGAGGCGGCCGGCTCGAAGGTGCCGTCTCCCCGCGCAATCAGCACGTGGAGCTGGTTCCCATCGAAGTCGGCACCCACCAGATCCGGGATCCCATCCTCGTTCAGATCTCCCACCTGCAGCTCGTAGGCGACCGCGCCGGAGTTCTCCCTCGGGGGAGACGGCAGGCCACAGACGCCACAGGGAGGGGCCACCACCATGCGCGTCGTGGCCGGGAGGCCAGGGCCGTTGGCGTTGCTGGCCACCACGGAGAGGGTGAAGGCCTGTCCGTTGGTGAGACCGGTGAGGGTGACCATCGTCGCGCCGGTGGTGGACGCTGAGGCGCCCCCGGGCGAGGCGGTGACGCTGTAGCCAGAAATCGGCCGGCCGCCGTCGCTGGCGGGCGGCAGCCAATGGACGGTCAGGGTGCCGTCGCCGGCCATGCCCCGCAGCGCGGTGGGCACACCCGGCACGGTGGAGGGAGTGACCGCTGCGGTCGGACCGGAAGCAGGTCCCACGCCGACGGCGTTCGCCGCCGCCACGGTGAAGCTGTACTCGGTGCCGTTGGTCAGCGGCGCGAGGGTGGCCGTCGTCGCGCTTCCGGAGCTCACCGTGATCGGCGCGCCCTCCACACCCGCTGCGGTCGGCGTGATGAGGTAATGGGTCAGCGGGCTGCCCCCGGTGGAGGGAGCGGTCCAGGCGAGGACCACCTGCCCGTTGCCCGCAGTCGCGGTGACGCCGGTCGGTGCAGCGGGCGCCGTCGCCGGGGCGCTGGGGGTCACCGCGTTCGAGGGTGCAGAGTCGGCGCCGGTTCCCACCGCGTTCTTTGCCGCGACCCGGAAGGTGTACGCGCTGCCGTTGGTGAGACCCACGATGATGGCGCTGGTGGCGCCGGGGTCGTTGAGCTCGACGGCGGTCTGGGCGACGGCGCCTGCGAAGGGCGTCACCACAAAGCCGGTGAGCGCGCTGCCGCCGGTGTCCACCGGGGCGCTCCAAAAGACCGTCGCCTGGGCGTTGCCCGCCGTGGCGGTCACTCCGGAGGGGGCGCCCGGGACGGCTGCCGGCACCACCTCATTGGACGCGGTGGAATCCGGCCCCGTACCCACCGCGTTCTGGGCGGCGACGGTGAAGGTATAGGCGGGTCCATTGGTGAGGCCGGTGACCACAGTCGAGGTGGTGCCACCGCCGGCGATCTGGATGGGCGTTCCCGCGACGCCGGCGAGGTGAGGCGTGACTCGAAAGCCGGTCAGGGGGCTGCCCCCGGTGTCGGCCGGCGCCGTCCAAGCGAGGGTGGCCTGGGCGGGGCCTGCGCTGGCCACCACCCCTTCGGGCGCGCCGGGGACCCTGACCTCCTGCCCCCCGTCGGTGCCGCCATCCACGCCGGCGTCCATCCCCGCGTCGCGCCCGCCATCGGCTCCGGCGTCAACTCCTCCATCCGTTCCGGAGGGTTGGCCGCATCCGGCGGCGGCGAGGACGAGGGTGAGGGTCAACAGCGAGCGAAAAGCCAGCGGCTTCACAAAGACCTCGAAGGCAGGGCAGGGGAGACAGGCGGGGGGGCGGCGTCAGCGTCCGGACGAACGATGGACGAAGATCCGGCCCACGTAGTCATTTCTGACCCGTTTTTTCTCGGTGGGCGGAGCGCTACGCGTCGGCGCGGTTCTGCGCGAGGGGATTCTTCCTCCGGCTGCGGGCCGCTTGAGCTCGTAGGGCCGCGCGAACACCTCCCACAGCGCCCGCATGCTGCCGCGCCTGCGGGTCTGCAGCTCGCCTCAGCTTTGCTGCCTGACCAGTTCAAGAACCTCGAGCGCGACTACATCATTCGGTGGATCCGCCAGTTGAAGGTGATGCTCGAAGAGCGATGAGGGTGGACTGGCCGTTTCAGGAGCCTACAGTCCATGCCCCGCGCGGTTTCGGCGGCCTCTCCCAAGGAACTGATTGAACCACCGAGTGCTCTGGTTGCTGTTGCCGCTGCTGGGAATGTCGTTCGCCTGTTCGAATGAAGGCCCCGCAGGGCCGCAGGGTGTTTCCGGACCGGCAGGTGAACAGGGCGCCCAAGGCCCCGCGGGGCCGCAGGGTGTTTCCGGACCGGCAGGTGAGGCTGGCCCACAAGGAGCCGCAGGTCCTCGAGGTGAGTCCTCGACGTACTGGGTCCAGCTGGCCGATGGAGGCTCGCTCTCATTCGATGGTGGGGTGATCATCGCCCAGGGACCGCAGGGCGATACGGGGGCGACCGGCCGACAAGGGGACCCCGGTGATCTCGGTCCGCAGGGGCCCCAGGGCGATGCCGGTCCCGCGGGTCCTCAGGGAGCGCAGGGCGACATCGGGCAGGCCGGACCGCCGGGCGCACCAGGGCCTCAGGGAGAGCCTGGTTCGGCAGGCGCGCAGGGACCGCAAGGTGTGCAGGGTCCTCAGGGCCAGACCGGCGCGACCGGGCCGCAGGGCCTCTCGGGCATCGTCTCGAGCGTCTTCGTGCACGGAGGTGCTCCCGCTGTTCTGCCCAACCAGCCCGAGCCGACGAACTTCTTCATGTTCGGTCCTGTGGCCACGGTGAGGATCGACGCGCAACAGACGGTCGTGGTCCACGCGACCGGTGCCTTTGGGACGAACACGGGCGGCGCGAACAGCCTCAAACTGGATCTCTGTTACCGGGTTGGCGCTACCGGCCCGGTCAGCAGATTCAACGGGGGCCAGGCCTTCCTCGACGGTCTCAGCGTCGGCGGCTTCACCCGACTTCCGTTCTCGCTCTCGACGGCCGAGGAGCTCCCGCCAGAGACCTACCAAATCGGGATGTGCGGGGTGGCCGTCAACGCCAACTGGAACCACAACGACTGGATTCGCCTCACCGTCCAGGTCTTCCGGTAGGTCGTGGAGTGGCCGACGCCTCTGCCGCGCGGGAGCGAGAGCCGCTAGAGATCAGCGATACTCACCAGCCCATGGCCCGGATCTCTCGTCTCGCCGCCGTTCTCTGTTTCGCTGCCCTCTCCGCTTGCGGCCCGAGCGTCGGCGGCGCTCCGGCGCGGCTCGTGGATCTGGATTTCGACAGCGGCGCGGCGGTCGCCGTCGACGGCCTCCACGTTTACTGGGTCGAGGACGACGGCGCGAACGTGCGCTTCCAGCGGGCGCTGAAGGACGGGTCCAGCGTGCAGTTGCTGCACGAAGGTGACCTGGGGCACGCCAACGCGCACAGCATCTTGCTCTCGGAGACCGACGCATTCCTCGTCGCCGGCGGGGTCCTGTACCGCTTCGCCAAGACCAATCCCTCCCCGGTCACCGTGCCGCTCGATCACCCGGTGGGCGTCGCCGTGCTCGGCCCGGGCACGATCTACTGGGTCCACCTCGCGAGCGATCCGGACAACGGGCAGGTGGTGGTGGTCGCGCGGATGGCGAACCAGGACGGCTCCGGGCAGCAGCTCCTCCACGACGGCGGCGCACTGACCAACTTCCGGCACCCGCTGGCGATCACGCTCACCGACGAGCACGTGATCTGGAGCGTGGCCACCGGCCTGGTGAAGTACCCCCGCGCCGGCGGGTCGGTTTCCTGGTTCGCCGAGAACCTGCTGCTCCCGTCCCCGCTGGCGTCGGGAGGCGGCTACCTGTTCTTCGTCACCGACGGACTGCGCGACTTCTACCGCGCCAAGATCGACCTCTCCGACGCGCAGATGTTCTCCTCCAGCGGCGTCACCAATATCGTCTGGGACGCGGCCAGCTCGACTGCGTTCGCGGGAACCAACGAGTCGATCGCCGGTGGTCGCCGCATCTACGCACTCGGGCTCACCGGCGAGCTGCAAACGCCTGTCGAGGACCGCAACGGCATCCGCGCCGTCGCGGTGGACGCGGACGCCTTCTACACGGTGGAACAGAGCGGCCTCTTCCGCATCCCGCGGTAAACTCCTGCACTGCCGCGGCGGCGGGCGACCTGTCGCCGCTCGAAGCTGCCGTCGCGGAGCGCGCGGCTGGCCGGAGGACGGGCTTGAGGCGCTGTGGGCGGAGGTCCTGCAGAGACGCTTGGCGCTGGGTGAGGGTGGACCTCCGAGGAGGGAGGTCCGAAAGCGACCCCGTGTCCGGCCCCGGCCAAACCGGCCCCGGCCTCAACCCCCAGCCCCAGCCCCATTTCTGCGACCTGGGGACACGGTTCCTTCTCCCGCGCCCGTGCTCACCGTTCGCCTCGCAGTTCACCGCCCCGCGGGATGTTCCCAACGGCGAGGGAACGCGAGAGGAAGCGAAAATGCTGGGGCGAAGCGCAGTGGGGATGGGAGCAGCACTCTTTCTGGGGGCAGTATCGGTGCAGGCGGAGGCACAGCCAGCGCGGTACACATTCACCACGCTGATCGACAGTCAGCGCGATGGGGTGTCGGTGGAGCGGACGTGCGCGGCGATCAACTCCTCCGGAACGGTGGCCGCGGTGGTCCGCAACCAGGAGGAGGGGTTCGTCCAGCTGATCACCAAGCAGAGCGCCACCGACGCGCCCGTGGTGATCGCCGACACCCGGCAGGCGGCGGACTACCCCACCTTCTGCGACAACGGGTTCACCGCGATTCCCTCGGACCCATCGATCAACGATCTCGGTGAGGTCGCCTTTCAGGGCAACATCCGGCGTCTGACCACCCGGACCGAGTGCGCCACGCCGGAGCAGCGCGCTCGGCGACAGGGGGTGTTCCTGGGCTCGGGCGGGGCGCTGACGACCATCGCCCACACCATCAACCTTCCAGGCGGTGACTTCATCTCCGAGTTCCTGGTCGCCGATCAGTCGGTGAACAACCTGGGACAGGTCGCCATCGTGCCGGAGTTGGACAACGGCGACTCTGGCCTCTTCACCGGGTCGCGCAACGGGACGTTCGATGAGCGCTTCCTCGACTCGCAAGGCCTGTTCGACACGCCGTCCTCGCGGGTTTCGATGAACGAGTCCGGACAGATCGCGTTCGAGGACAGCGGGATCTGGATCTCCAACCCCGACGGGACGTTCACCCAAATCGCCGGCGGAAATGACCGGTTCTCGGTCGGCGACCCGTCCATCAACCGTTTCGGCACGGTGGCCTTCAGCACCTCGGAGTTCAAACGCGACGAGCAGTTGCTGGGCATCTACACCGGCAACGGCGGCGAGCTGGAGCGCGTGGTGGACAGCAAGGGGCCGTACTCGTCCTTCCTCGAGCCCTCCCTCAACGACCTGGGCATGGTTGCGTTCACCGCGGATCTCGACGAGTTCGACCCCGCGACCGGCCGGCAAATCCAGGGCGTCTACACCGGGCCCAACCCGCGGGTACACACGGTTCTCCAGGCGGGCGACCTCTATGAGGGCGTCGTCGTCAGCAGCGTGGTCACCTGCAGCGAGTCGCTCAACAACGCCGGCGAGATCGCCATGACCGTGTTCAGCGAGGATCCCGAGACCTTCGAGGTCCGCAGCTTCGTCGTCCGGGCCACCCCGACGCGGTGACCCTGGCCGCCTCTCTTCCTGGCCCTTCGCGAACTCGAATGGCAGGGGGCTGGACTACTGTCCTTTTCGTCGCGACACCAAACGCGAGTTCAGGTCTGCCCCGGGTGGGCAGACCTGGCGATTGGCTGGCGGTGGTCACCAGCCGGCGCGCCGCGGAGGAGCTGCTGAAGCGACGGGCCATTCTTCCTCAGCTTGCCGCTCACAGGTGCCACGGCACCCGCCGCAAGTAAGGCAAGCTTGCGGGACGGAGCCAATCACTTCGGGTGCGACGTGGTTCAGGCCAGCGGCGCCACGATTGCCTCGTAGGCGGCAGCGAACGCTGCCAGGGCCTCCTTCAGCTAGCTGGCCCCGTGGAGCGCGTCAACGGCGTCGATGCTCGCGTACACGCTCGCTCGCGCAAACCGGTGCCCCGATGCGGTGGCAAAGCAGCGCCGCGCTCGCGAGCTGCTCGATGAACAGCTGGCGCCGGACCGGATCGCCAAGGTGAACGCGCGCCTCGCCCAGTTCGAAGCGGAGTGCTCGAACATTGATGCGCTCAGTCCCGTCGAGTTGGGCCTGGAGTGACAAGACAAATCAGATACGGGGACAGGTTGCGCCGTGCTGCTGTGGTCCCGCCTCGTGCTCTCGCGGCCGGTGGGGAGCACCGCCACTCCTGTCGCGTGGGGCTCGCGTTCCCAGGCGTCCAGGAGGCCACCGAGGACATCGCCGAGGAACTGCGGCCGTCAGGCATGCTTCACCGGGTTCACGGCTTCGTCCGGGATCGTGATATGGAAGCGGCGGTCGCGGCCGGCGAGCTCGGAGGTTGTCGTGAGGGCTTTCGTTTCGGGATGCGCGCTGCTGGCAGCACTGCTCCTCAGCGGTTGTTCGCATAGTTGTTTCTCTGAAGGTAGCGAACCGATCGGCACGGCCTGCCAGCTCGAGGTCTGCAATCCGCCCCGGCACCTGGGCTGGGATGGCTATTACGACCCATGCGGAGGGGAGGGCGGCTGCGCCCTCAGCGAGCAATGTATGGATGATCCCGATTGTGCGGGCGTCTGTCGTCAGACGTGCTCGCCGAGCGAGCCCTGCGACGACGGGCTCGATTGCGTCATCCATCACACCGGGTACTTCTGCGTTCCGCCTACGTGACCTTCAAAGCCGCGGCTTCGCTGGCGGTGTCCGGCTGGGGCTCAAGTGGTACGCGGCGTCGACCGCGCCGTCCGGCCTGTGGCTGGGCGCGTGGGCCAAGGCAGCCATGTCGTAGTATCAGTCGGAGTTCGCGCCCGTGGATCCGGCGGCTCCGGTGATCAGCGATCGCACGGAGGGCATTTCCTTCGGCGGCGCGCTGCTGGTCGGGTACGCCCACGTCTTCCCGTTCGGGCTGTCGACTTCCTCCGGTTGCCGCCGTGACCTATGTCCGGTGGATCAGACTCGTGGCCGGCTCGATACTCCTCAGCGGTCTTGCTTGCGGGCTGCCATTCGGCAGCGAGGTAGGAAATCCACCGAACGTCTCAGGCGAGCAGTCCTGTCAGACCCTCCTTGATCTGTCGGCCAGCGGTGACGAGCTCAGCGCCACCCTGATCGATGCAACGGATTCGGAGGTGGCTCTTGTCAACGCCCGTCAGAATGCAGCGGCCTGGGAAATGACAGGAACCCAGTTGGTGACCGTTGAAGGCCCGATCCATGAAGCGCGCAATGGCGATGGGAACGTCTTTGTGTTTATTGAGGGGAGAGAGGCTTCCGACCCGCTGCAGGTCTTCAAGTTGACCGCAACGGGTTCCTGGACGACTGCCCCGTTCAACGACCCTCTGAACCAGTCAGCGGATTTTCTGCAGGTATCCGCGGTAGGAGCCGGGCGGGCGGTGCTGACGGTTTCACCCTCAGGTCAGGGCTTCGTGCTCTCCGAACTGGGACACGAGCCGTTGGGGCCGAGTTCATGGTCCCCCTTGGGCGTAGCGGTCACCTTCCAAGAGGGGCCCGACGGAAGCGTGTGGCGCATCACCGTGAGGAGCGACGGGACCCTGGGTGGGGGCGACAACTCCGAGAGTTCCTTCGATCGCTGGACAGGGAGCAGCTGGGTCCAAGCTGCTCCTGGGCTGTTGTTGGATGGCGAGGTTCGAACTGCTGACTTCTCCAAGAACTCGCAGCGTGGCTGGGTTGTTGCCTTCAGCGGCTTTCGCGGAGTGACCCTCGCCACCTTTGATGGGCTCTCCTGGTCCGAACCGGAGTCCTACTTTGAGGTTGAGGGTGCCCGGATCCAGGATCTGGACATCGACCCCACCGGATGTCCGATCCTTACACTCGGAGATAGGGATCCCGTGCATCCCGCAATCAGAAACGGTCCCCCGCCGGTCCTCGTTCGCGTCGTCCGTCGCGCGGAGAGCGCGTGGGAGGTCCTCGGCGAGGTGCGGCGCGAACGGCCGCTCATCCATGCGCCAAGATCTGCAGTGGTGGGCGACTCGCTTGTCGTCGGTTGGTCGGACATCGCGCCCGATGCCTTTGGCTACGCACCTGCAGCCTGCCAGCTGGTCTTGCGCCGACTACAGCTGGAGTAGTTCCGACCCGATCCTGATCAGCCGGGCGGGACGATGAGCGCTTTGTCGTTCTAGACGGCATGTACCTGGAATCCAGGTTCCTCTCCCTCTTCTGCGCTGGTAGCTTCCCCTGCCCGGAGGGGTGCTCATGCGGATGTGGTGCTTGGCGGCGGTGGTGCTGTTGGCGTGTCAGACGACCGGTGGAACTTCGGCGAAACCGGCCACGGCCACGAGCGGCGAAACGGAAAAGCCCGCCGGGCCCAACCTCGCGTTCGTGCTGCTCGAGAAGGATGCGGCCCTCGACGCGAAGCGGATCTCCGAGGCCTTCCGGCGGTTCTCGGCGAGCGGGCCTGGGTTGAGGCCCGATCCGGAGAGCACCGAGGGCCTCCTATTTGCCTTCGGCGACGGCGGCTTCCTGCTGCTCAAGCCATTGCCGATGGCCGTCCCCAACGGCGAGGCGGACGCTGCGTTCGAGAACAGCCTCTCGCGGTTGCAGGTCGAGGACGGCCGGCTCCCACCGCACCGCGCGCACGTGGCGGCGTTCTTCAAGGACGAGGAGGGGCGCTCGCGCCGGGAGGGGTTGATCCGCTTCACCCAGTTGTTGGCCGCGGTCGCCGAGGCCAGCGAGGCGGTCGGGATCTACTGGGGCAACGCCGGCGCCACCCACCTGCGTGAGTTCTTCGTGAAGGTGGCCAGCGAAGAGGATCCTTCCCTCCTGATCACGCTCTGGACGGGGGTGGAGGTCGTGGAGGACGGACCGTCTCGCGTCAGCATCCTGAGCCTCGGGATGGAGGAGCAGCTTGGGCTGATGGACCTGCGGATGACCGCCCCTCGGAGCGACGTGGGCGGGGCGGTGGGGCGGCTCTACGACATGCTCAGCTACAACGCGCAGCGCGGGACCAACATCCCGGAGGGCGACACGGTGGGCGCGGCTGCCGATGAGCGCCTGCCCGTGAAGTACGAGCCGCACCCGGTGGACAAGTCGATCACCGTCTGGCGGGTGGACGTCCCGTAATGACTTTGGAGATCAGCGCCAAGGCCAACTCGCGGACCAGCGGGTCTCCATCCAGCCGGTCGAGGTCCGCCTCGTGATCAGGGGCTATCAGCAAGAACCGCATCCGTGCTGTCTCGAAGATCGGGTCCATGGGGAGGGGACGAAGATGCACGCCGAAGGAGTGGCGTGAATTATTCCTCCCACATGCGCGTCGGTGTCGGTCGCCCCCCCCCCAGGGAACCCCAATGCGCGCTCTTGCTCTTGCCGTATCTGTCCTCTTGGCCGCCTGCAACTTGCCCGAGCCGCTCCCACCGGCCAGCCTCGTCGTGACGGTGCAGCCTTCATCCGGTACCGGCGGAGCGGCGCTGGACCCCGCGCCCACGGTGAGGGTGCTGGATGCCGCCGGAAACCCGGTGGAGGATGGGGTGGTGGTCTCGGTGAGCCTGCCGGCCCCCAGCGTGGGCATGCTCTCCGGGCCGCGGTCGGTGGCCGCCGTGGGTGGTTTGGCCCGCTTCCCGGACTTGTCAATCGACAGGGCGGCCCAGGACTACCAGCTGGTCTTCTCCTGCCCGGGCGTGACCTCCGTCACCAGCGACGCCTTCGACATCGGGGTGGGGCCGGCGTCCCCGATCCACTCCCGGGTGAGCTTCTTTCCCACCCAGGCAGTGGCGGACGGGCTCGCCGAGGTGACAGTCACCGGGGTGGTGCAGGACGCCGGCGGCAACCCGGTGGCGGACCACACGCTGACGCTGCTGGCCTCTGGGACGGGGAACGCCATCGACGGCGTGGCCACCACCGATGCCAACGGCATCTTCTCCGCCGCCTTCCGCTCCACCCGCGCGGAGGTCAAGGAGGTGAGCGCCAGCACCGCCACCGCCACCCTGACCGGCACCGTGACCTTCTTCGCCGGTGAGCCCAGCAGCGCCGACTCCGTCCTCGGTGCCAGCCACGGCTCGGTGACCGCCGATGGCGTCACCACCACCACCCTGACCCTCACCGTGCGCGACCGCCACTTCAACCCGGTGCCCGACCACGCGGTGGCCCTCACCGCCTCCGGCACCTTCAACACCCTGGAGCCGGCGACGGGCACCACCGATGCGAACGGCGTGTTCACCGCCACCCTGGCCAGCACCCGGGCCGAGACCAAGACCCTCCAGGCGGTGATCGGCGCGGCTCGCACCTATACCCTGGTGACCTTCCTGGCCGGCGCTCCCAGCGGGGCCCTCTCCACCCTGGCGGCGAATCCTTCTTCGGTCACCGCCGATGGCTCGAGCGGCGCCGCGCTCAGCCTCACCGTGTTCGACGCCCACGGGAACCGGGTGGCGAACCAGGCGGTGTCCCTGGCGGTCTCCGGCACCGGCAACACCCTGACCGTCAGCAGCGGGACCACCGACTCCGCCGGGAGCTTCCGGTCCACGCTCCGCTCCACCCAGGCGGGGGAGAAGGTGGTGACCGCCACCTTCGCTGGCGCCACCGCCACCGCCACCGTGACCTTCGTTCCCGGCCCAGCCAGCGCCACCTATTCCACCTTCCAGGCCTCGCCCGCCTCGGTCCTCGCCAACGGGGTGGCCACCACCACCCTGACGGTCACCGCGCGCGACGCCAGCGGGAACCCCATCGCGGACAAGCCAGTGAGCCTGTCGGTCAGCGGCACCGGGAACACCCTGACCCCCGGCAGCGGCACCACCAATGCCAGCGGCGTGTTCACCGCCACCTTCACCTCCACCCGGGCGGAGGCGAAGACGGTCAGCGCCAGCGTCAGCCCGCTGACCCTGGTGGCCAACGTCGCCTTCACCGCCGGCCCGCCGTCGGCCTCCCGCAGCTTGCTGGTCGCCTCGCCAGCCGCGGCCGAGGCCAACGGGACCTCCCCCTCCACGTTGACGCTGACCGTGCGGGACGCGAACGACAACCCGATCTCGGGGCAGGCGGTCAGCCTGGCCGTCAGCGGGACCGGGAACACCCTCTCCCCCACCAGCGGCACCACCGACGCGTCCGGCAGGTTCAGCGCCACCCTGGCTTCCACCGTGGTGGAGACCAAGACGGTCACCGCCACCGCGGGCGCCGCGACCCTGAACACCACCGTCAACTTCACACCGGCGGCCAGCGCCGCCCACTCCACGCTGGCGGCCGCACCCGACACGGTCCTGGCGGATGGGGTGGCCGCCACCACCCTGACCGTCACCGTCCGGGATGCCTCCAACAACCCGATCCCCGGCTACGGGGTCAGCCTCTCCGCCTCCGGGACGCAGAACCTCTTCAGTCCCGCCTCCGGGGTGACCGACGCGAGCGGGGTGTTCCGGGCCGGCCTGGCCTCCACCCGCGCCGAGACCAAGACCGTGACCGCCACCCTGGGGGCGAGCACCCTGGAGGCGTCGGTGACCTTCACCCCCGGGCCCGCGGTAGGCGCCTTCTCCACCCTCACCTCCAGCAGCAGCGCGGTGATGGCGGATGGCGTGGCCACCGCCACCCTGACTGTCACCGCCCGGGATGCCCACGGGAACACGGTGCCCGGCCAGGCGGTGCAGCTCACCGCCACCGGCACCAACAACACCTTCACCCCCGACCCTCCGGACGGCACCACCGACGCCGCGGGCGTCTTCAGCGTCACCCTGGCCTCAAGCACTCCCGAGTCCAAGACGGTGTCCGCGCTGATCAATGGCTCCTTCTCGGTCAGCACCGAGGTGACCTTCGGGGCCTCGTTGCTGCTGCTGGCTGCCGACATCGGCGACAGCGCCCTGACCAGTCTCAAGACCAGGATGGAGGCGACCGGGGCCTTCACCCGGGTGGACATCTTCAACGCCTATACGGGCACGCCCACCCTGGCGAAGCTCCAGGAGTACTCCTCGGTCCTCTTCTGGACCAACTACCATCTGGCCAACAAGGTCACCCTCGGCAACAACCTGGCCGACTACTTCGACTCCGGCGGTCGGGTGGTGATCGCGACCTTTGGCTACCTGAGCAGCTCCAGCTGGCCCAACAACAACGTGGCCGGGCGCTGGTTGACCGACGGCTACAACCTCTTCGCGCTGGGTGGCCAGGCTCAGTCCAGCGCCTCGCTGGGGACGGTGGTGGAGCCGTCCAGTCCGCTGATGAGCGGGGTCAGCACCCTCTCCGCCAACCCCTTCCACTACGGCACCGGGGCGGTGGCCAACGGCGGGGTGGTGGTGGCGTACTGGAGCAACGGCCGGCCGCTGGTCGTCCGGGGCACGGTCAACGGCCGCAACCGGGTGGACCTGGAGCTCTTTCCCCCCAGCTACTGGACCGGCGATGGGGTGCGGCTGATGCAGAACGCGCTGCTGTACTGAGGCGCCCGGTGTTGGCCCGGACGTCCAACTTCCTCAAGTCGGAGGTCGGCGAAAAACCCGGCAGTCGGCCCACTGTGCGCCCCGGTTTCCCTGCGCTTGGGAGGGCCTCCTCGGCGTACACTCCCCCGCTTCGGGCCAGGATTTGACTTCATCGCCGGCATCCCGGAGCTGGTCGGCCTGGGCCCCTCGTTGACGTACAGGCGGGAGGGCTACCTGGAGGCGCCCACCTTCCCGCAACCGCTGAGGGTCACGATCTCCCGAGCGGGCGCCCAGACCTTCGTGGCGATCGCCGAGGAGTCGCCGGCGCTGGAGGCCACCGGCGGCGGGGTGACCATCCCCGGGGGCTCCACCAGCGCAGCGGTTCAGCTGAGCGGGAGCTCGCCATCCTCCGCGGTCACCCTGACCGCCACGCTCGCCGGTGTCAGCCAGACGGCGACGGTCCGCGTCCTGGGTCCAACCGAGGTGGCGAACCTGGCGACCGTGACTCCGGCGAACGCCACGGTCTGGCCGTCGGACACCATCGCGCTGTCGATCCACCTCGACCGCCCGGCCCCGCCCGGCGGCACCGTGGTGAGCCTCTCGGTCTCCCCTCCGACCGCGGGATCACTGCCAGCGACGGTGACGGTGCCGGCGGACGCCCTCTCGGCGGGGGTGGAGTATCTGGACACCAGCGGGTTGGCCGCGACCGTCACTGCGTCGGATGGAACCCAGACCGCGTCCGCGAACCTCGCCATCTCGGGTCTGGTGGAGCACCTGATCATCAACGAGGTCGACTACGACATGGTCGGGGCCACCGACGGCCACGAGTTCATCGAGCTCTACAACCCGGCTGCCGACATCGGCCGATCGACCGGGGGGCCCGCCGCTCAGTTCAGTCCTCGGGATCCAGCACCGTTCCGTCGTCGAAGACATTGCCCGACCACGCGTTCCCTTCGGCGGAGGACTGGAACGAGGTGATCGCCCCGTAGACGCCGCACTTCCCGTTCGGGCCGCGCTCGAAGACGTTGTCGCGGTAGCGGATCCCGGTGGCGATCGGATGCGCCTTGGACGGCGAGTGCCCTCCGTACGCGCAATAGCTGATGCTGCTGGCGTTCGCCTTGAACAGGTTCCGCTCGACGGTGACGTCGGTGACTGGTTCGAAGTCACCGAAGAGGGAGAGGTCTGCGGTACAGCCTCCGTCGGTCGAGTTGAGCAGCGCGGTGCAATGAAGGGTGTTGTGCCTCACCACGATGCCGGTTCCGCCGTTGGTGATGAACGCGTTGTTGTGAAAGCTCTCGCCGTCCGGGTTCCATTGGTCGTGCAGCCAGGAGTCGGTGACGGTGCAGTGGCTGCCACAATGGAAGCTGTGCTGTCCGCCGGTGACGTTCACCCGGGTCGCGGTGATGTGGTTGCCCCAGATCGCGCCGCCCACCCATTCGCCAGCGAGAATGGTGGAGTCGCTGATGGTCAGCGAATAGCTGCCTCCCTCCACGGTCGCCTCCACGCGGGGGAGCCGGGAGCGGGTGATCACCACGTCGCCCGACTGAACGACGATGGCGTCGCAGCCGGTCGCATCCACCGCGTCGAGCGTGGTCGACGCCCGGAGCGTGCAGGGACCGTCGTAGACGGCCAGCGTGGTCCCCGCGGGGACTCCGGTGTTCGTCTCACCCGGAAAGCCGCCATTCTCAGCCGGGCCGCAGGCCAGCACAAACCCGACAGCCACGACGCCGACGATGTGGCTGCCCTTCGAACGTTCGTCTCCGATGACCAATGTCCCTCCTCGGCCAAAGGCCCTCGCGTTGCCCCCGGACAGTAGCACCGCCGGTGCTCCATCCTTCCCCAGAGGGTCGTGTGGTTGAGGCCGCTGGTCATCGAGCAGGTACTGAATTTCGGAGGGCCTCGTGCGTCCGTGAGCCTGTTGCTCTTCCCGTGAAGCTCCGGAGCCGCTCGATGCTGAACCGTCTCGCCATCCTTGCTCTGGCCCTTGCCACCCCGCTGGCCTTTGCCGCCAAGGGAGAGAAGGAGGACAAGGCCCGAGCCGAATCTGCCTCCAAGGAGCGGGTCGTGACTCCACCCCGCACGCCTAGCAGCAGCCCGGAGTCCCCGCGGACCAGCGGCTGGGGGCGCGCCCAGGGCAACGCAGCGACGCCCGCGCCCGCCGTTGGCTCCAACTCCGGGAACACCCACGCCGCCAGCAGCCCCTCGACCGACCTTCCGCAGGTGCGCTCAAGCAGTGGCCGCGTCCATGAAGCCACCCCGGTTGGCAGCCCCTCTGCGTCCTGGAGCTCCGAGGACGAGGACTCGGACCGCCGCTCCCACCGGGGAGACCACTTCGAGGACTGCGGTCACCGCTACAGCGACGGAGGTTGGATCTACGTGAGGGAGGGCGACTCGTACGATGCCTACGGCTACGACTACCGCGGCGACAGCTACGACTACCGCCCTGCGGCGCCGGTGGATCCCAATGGGGTGCCGGGGCTCGATCTCGGAATCGGCGTGGGCTTCAACGCGCCTGCGGGAGCAGTGGGGCTGGAGCTGGAGTGGAGGCCGTTCTCCGGGCTTGGCGTCGGCCTGCATGGTGGCATCGGAGCCTGGGGGAAGCGGCTCTCCCCGATCCTGCGCGTCTATCCGATGGGCGCCCGCCACGGACTGTTCCTGGAGGGAGCGATCTCCGTCAATGAAGGCGGCACCAGCGAGCTGCTCGGGTTCTACCGCACGGTCCGGTTGGAGCAGACCGAGACCGCCACCCTGGCGCTGGGCCTCCGCCAGACCCACTCGCAGAACCTGTTCACCTCGGTGAAGGCTGGGTACCAGTGGAACACCCGGCTGGACGGAGGCTACTCAGCGAGCACCTCCCTGGATTCCTCCGAGCGCTTCCTCTTCGACATGCTCCAGCCAGGCGGGTTGGTGGTCGCGGCCACCATCGGCGTCTCCTTCTGACGTCGGGGCCGGAACTCACCTCCAGGCCTTCGACCACCAGACCTCCACGGTCGGGCGCAAGCTCACCTGGGGCGGCAGGCGAGAGGATCGCCGGCCACCGGACGAGATGCACGTCCTCCGGCTGCTGCACACCGGGGTGGGTCCCCGGGTGCGCATCGTCGTGCACACCTGTGCACAGGCCAGGCTCGTCCGCCCGGAGTCGAAGCAGGGCACGGGGATTGCTGAAGGACTCCGGAGGAGGCTTCAATTGGGTTCTATGAATCGCTGGATGCCTGGACTGTGGCTGGTGGCGGCGCAGCTGGCGCTGGGGTGTGGAGGAGGCGGAGGAGACACCAACGCCCCGATCCTCATCGAGATCGCGCCGGTCGAGGGCAGCACGGACCTGTGGAGTGTGGGCATCCACTTCGTCGCGAACTCCTCGGACAACTGCCGGGAGATGCCGGTCACCGCCGTCGCCGAGGTCAACGGACAGCCGCTGGAGTTCTTCAGCCATGGAGGGCGGCACTGGCAGAGCGTGGGGCTCTTCGACAATCGCCCGATGTGCGACGCCATTGTCCTCAGCGGCGAGATCTCCCCTTCGTCCGACGGGGTGGATCGGATCCGGATCCGGGACGGTGCGGAGGACGTCCTCTCGGTCGAGGTCGCCAAGCTCTTGGGGGAGCGCAGCGTTCGCTGGGTGGAGCCCGCGGACGGCGTCTTGCGTGCTGGGGCCCGGGCGGTCCTGGAGTGGAGTCCGGCCTCCGACCAGGTGACCTTCCCCTCGGGTGACTCGCGCTCGCCCCTGAGGTTCGAGGTCGCCCAGGGCCCGGAGGTGTTCCCCACCTGGTCCGGCCCTTTCACCTGGGACGGCCCCCAGTTCAGCTTCACCGTCGCAAGCTGGCAGGCCGACTCGAATGTCCCCAGCGAGGGCTGGATGGCGGTCCAGCCCCTCTCGGTGATTCCTCTCATCCAGTCGGTCAGCGGCCAGTACGCGCACGCCCAGGTCCTGATCGACGGCGCGTTCGTCTGGAACCCGGGGATCGCCTATCGCTACGCGCCGTAGGCCGCCCACCTTCAGCTGCTGGCGAGGTTGGCCCTTGTCCCCGCGTCCTCTCCTCGCGCGTGATCGCGAGATCAGGCTCCTTCCATCCGCAGACCTTGTAAATGCGCTGTATCGCGACTGTAGGGTTTGAGCCGCTTTCCCACTCTCTCCTCACGTCGGCGACCCATGAACTTGACTCGCGTTGGGCCTCCGATGGCGCTGCTGTGGATGTGGAGCGCCTCCGCCCAGGGCGCCATCCCCGTGGCGGTCTATCCGGTTCAGGGCACCGTCTCCGCCAGGGACCTCGCCGACGCACAGCGCTTGACCCTGGAGGCGGTGAAGGGTGCCTCCTCCCGCGGCACCATCCGCCCTGCCGATCCGCTCCTCCTGGGGGCGAGCTGCCCTCCGCCGGTGAAGCCCGCGTGCGTCGCCGGACTGGGCGCCTCCGATGGCGCGACTCTCTTCGCGGTGGCAAAGCGCACCGGCGACGCGGTGGCTGTGACCCTGTGGCTGGTGCGCCCCGACGCAACGTTCTCGCGGCCGACGCGGTTCGAGTTCACCGAGTTCCAGGATCTCCGGGGGGCCTCGCAGGCCATCCTTCTGCTGGAGGAGAAGCTGGAGGTCCCACCCACGGTAGCCGTGCCTCCCCCCACCGCTTTGGCCACCGCGCCGCTGCCCAGTGGTCCTGGAGCGGAGGACGCTCCGACCCGTGAGGCGACAGTCGTGGAGGCGCCCGCCTCGGCGCCGCTGGTGGTGCGACCCCAGGCTCCGCTCTCCTCCACTCCGCCCTCGGTGGCGACCTCACCCGCCACCCCGCAGGATCCGGCGGCCTGGCAGAAGACCGTGGGGACCGGCGCGGCGATCGGAGGCGGGGTCCTTCTGGCAGGAGGCGCGGTGTTCGGGCTGCTGGCACGCGGGATCAACGACGACCTCACCCGCCGCTTCGCCTCGCGCACGCTGGTTCCTGGGGATCGCGCGAGCTACGACCGGCTCCAGCTGTACTCGGTCCTCGCCAACACCCTGATGGTCAGCGGCGGCGCCGGCGCGGCTGCCGGCGGCGTGCTCTGGATCCTGGCCACCCCCTCCGGTGGCGGGGCCTACTACTCGAGGCAATTCTGATGATCTTGCGTTCTGGGCTCCTGGCGCTGCTCGCGCTCGCTACCAGCTGTGTCTTCGATCCGCCCGGCGACTGCACCGCCGCCGGGGAATGCGGGTTTGGCGGCCGGTGCGAGGAGTCGGTCTGCGTCTATGGCTGTGACCAGGACGCGCATTGCGCCGAATGGGAGATGTGCAACACCGGGAGCCGGCAGTGCCAGCTCGCCGCGGGCCGCTGTCTGACCGCCTCCCACTGCAATCCCTGGGAGGGCTGCGACAGCGCCAACCAGTGCGTGCTCACCAGCGGCGCCTGCTCCGAAGAGTCGCACTGCGCGGAGTGGCAGGACTGCATCGGGAACGCGTGCGTGGTCGCCGCGGACCGGTGCGAAACCTCAGCCGATTGCGCCGGCCTCATCGCCACCTGCGACAGCGGACACCAATGCTCCACCAACATGGGGAACGGCAACGACCTGGTGTTGTTCGGGACCCTCCTCGAGGGCGGCTGTCCCGGGGATTCGGTGTCCCGCCTGACGAGCCCAGGGGTGGTGAAGGTTGGCTTCCCCTGCCACATCACCGACTTCGGGATCGACGCGCTGGGGACGCTCCACTACATCGATGACCAGTCCGATGAGGACAACTTCAAACTGCGCCGCTTCGTCCCGGACCCCATGGTCCGCAGCAATGACCAGTGGCACTACCCAGCCGATCCGGTGGGCAACGACCCTGCGCTTCCCACCCCGCCCTGCGACAGCAGTGGAGGTCCGACCGATTTCGTCTTCCAGAGCGGCACCCACAGGGTCATGTACACCTGTGTCGGGCAGGTGGATCGCGCCTACTTCGATGCCAGCGGAGCGCGTCTCTTCGACGACCTCAATCACGTCTTTGCCTGGAACGGGAGCGGAGCGATCTTCGCCTACTTCGGGGCTGCGGTGCTCGGCGTGATCGATGCGGATGGAACCCGTCACCCGATCGTGCGTGACGACCTGCCACCGGCGTTCTCCGTCCTAGACGCGCGCACCGATGGGGACGGCTTCTTGCTGGCGCTCCGCAACGAGAATGACAACGGCGAGAAGACAGCCTCGCTGTACCGGGTGGACGCCACCGGAACCCCGACCCTGCGGGTCAAGTATGGACCGGCGCCACCGGGCCTATTCCAGATCGCATTCTTGCACGGCGTGCTGGACGATGCGGGCGCGCTCTACACGGTCAACCTGCGTCTGGATCCGCCCGAAGACGTCGTGGTGAAGCACCCCGCCGGGGGCTCGCCCGGCTTTCTCGTGTACAACGACGCCAATGCCCCCGCCCGCGCAAACGACTTCTCCGCCGAGGACTTCGTTCCCTACAACATCATCCACGTCGGAGAGCAGTTGCTGCGAGGCCCGTAGGTCTTCGTGCCGCGACCGGTCGCCCAGCGCTGCCGGCGCCACCCACCTGCGTGAGTTGTCTAAGCTGGTCCTCCGCTGGGAGGCGAGATGAACGAGGAGTGGGTCGTTGTCGATCAGGCGCCAACGGTCGGCCATGCAGCGCTGATTCAGAGTGCGCTGACGGCCGCAGAGATTGAATCCCAGGTCCGCGGCGAACACCGCCCCTCCATCGCAGGTGAGCTTCCACTGCCGGAGGCGATGGTCGAAGTCCGGGTGCGGTCCTCGGACCTGGACCGGGCTCGCGCCGCACTCGCCCAGTTGCAGGCCGAGGTTCCGGAGACCGGCGGCCGGCGATGTGCTCACTGCGGCGAGGAGAGTCCAGGGAACTTTGGTGAGTGCTGGAAGTGTGGCGCGGTGCTCGATGCCGCGGTCCCCGTCGAGGTGGCCGGACCCCCGCTCGATCCGTCGGCTCCCAAGGGCCGGTCCGCGGGACGGGTGCTGCCCATGGTCGGCCTGGCGGTCCTGGCCTTCGGGGCGGGTCACTACCTCGGTGGCCGCGGCGCGCGGGCCGTGCCGTCGGCGCCCTTCTTCGAGGCGAGCTGGGACGAGGAGGGCGATTGCGTGCGGAGCACCTGGAAGGAGACCGGCGAGGTGGCATCGATCGAGTGCGACCACGACCGCGACGACAGGTTCGAGAAGATCAGCCAGCACGCCCGCAACGGTGAGTTGCTGTGGAAGTACCTGGATGAGAACGACAACGGCGTCCACGAGTCCTACTCCTCCTTTGCGCGCAGCCACCCCGTCAGCACCAGCGTGGACCGCGACGAGGACGGCTACGTCGACACCGTGACGACGTTCAAGCGAGACGGGACCCAGCTCGCCGAGAGCTTCGACGAGAACCGCGATGGTCACTTCGAGCGGCAGATCGTCCAGGTCGCGAAGGGCCACCTCTTGATCTTGCGCGACCGGAACGGTGATGGCCGCCTGGAGCGCCTGGAGGTGATCAAGGGCGGCAAGGTCACCCGCGTCCAGGAGGACCCGACCGGCGAAGGGTTCGTGGACGTCCCGCAGTAGAGGGTCTGATCGGACGCCGCGTTCCGATCGAGTGGAACTTCGCTTCCACTCCCCGGGCCACTCTGTCGAGTTCTCCACGCATCGGCCCCGTCCCGAGCCCGGTACGCCGCTTGCTCTGCGCGCTGCCCAAGGGGAGGCCTATCAAGACTATGAAGAGGGGACTGCTGTTGGGCGCGCTGGTCGCGTCACTGTCGTACATGGGTTGCGAGCCGACCGAAAACCGGCCGCGCTGCAGCGAGGCGAATCCGTGCGAGGTGATTCCGCCGCCAGGCCAGGATGGTGGGACGGGCGAGGCGGATGGAGGCGCCGGCGAGACCGATGGTGGCACCGACGGCGGGACCGGCGAGACCGACGGCGGGACCGATGGCGGGACCGGCGAGACCGATGGCGGATCCGACGGAGGCACCGGCGAGACGGACGCAGGCACGCCCGAGCCGACCGGACCGCGCTCCGAGTGGCCGACAGAGGAGCTGAAGAACTACAGCACCTCGTACTCCATCCCGCGGGGCATCAAGGGCGTCGGCATCGACGATGGGCACAACATCTGGGTGCTGGAGACGCAGCGGTACGGCGTGCTGACCTCGGAAAAGAACTCAGTCACCTGGGTCAGCGGCATCGGGCAGCTGTCGAGCCCGGAGCTGTCCTATGGGGCGACGGTGATTTGCGGTGGTGCTCCGGGCAAGGCCTACGTGGGCTTCGCCGCCGACGACAACATGGCGGGTGAGCGCACCGACATCAACGACCCCGAGTTCCAGAAGGGCGACGTCGACCTCGTGAAGCTCAATGAGGACGGGACCATCTCGCTGCAAGTCCACCTCTGGGAGACGACCACCAGGCACGGGGTGGTGTCCGGGATCCGTAACAGCAACAGCCCGTACCACGACGAGGACCGCACGGTGCTCAGCTGCGTGAAGGCTTACCGGGGCGCCTCGAAGGGCGAGGTCTTCATCGGTACCAACCACGGCGTCACCCGTATCGACGGGGAAATCTACAACAGCCACATCCACCCGCGCTGGATGGACAAGAGCGGTTGCGCGGATCCCACTGCCCCGACGTGCGTCGGGTCGCAGCGTGCCGGGTACACCTACGGTCTGGGCATCGCGCAGGATGGCGACGTCCTGATCGCCAACGACTGGCACATCGGTCGTGTCACCCCGACCCTCGAACTCAAGTACTGGGACCAGCAGGACATGAGGACCGGGACCTACAACGTCGATCGCACCCCGTTCCGGTTCGACACCTTCGTTCCCGAGGTCAACTCGCAGGCGGAGTTCGACTTCTGGCGAGGCATCGCCGAGACGCCGGAGGAGCTGACCTGGAACGGCCGCAAGGCCCGATACATGTACCTGGGCAACATCCGTCCGGATGGCTTCACCAATCCCTACGGCCTTTATCGACTGCTCGTTACCGAGCGCACCGACCGGTACCTGATGGAGATCGTGGAGACGGTGAAGGTGGATTTCCCGCACATGGTCAGCGCGCTGACCGTCACCGACGACGGGTCCATGTTCATCGGCACGCCGACGGATGGTCTGTACCGGATGGGCCCCGACAAGGTGATCTCCAAGGTGCCCGGGGTCACCGGCAGCAACGTGAAGCAGATCGTCTATGACCCCACTGCATCGCCTTCGATGCTGCTGGTGCTCACCAACGACGCGCTGTGGGTGCTGCGCGGTCACTAGTAAGCGGCTGAAGTGAAGTGACGGCGGGCGGGTGCGCGGGCCTTCGGGTCCGGGTGCTCGCCCGCCATGCTTTTTGGGGAAGCCGAGGGCAACCACTCGGTGATTGTCACCGCCCTCTGCGGCTCCGTGGGACAGCATCCGCGGGGGACTGACGCCGAGGGGACCCTGGTCTGGAAGTCCAGCGCCGTGGCCGGCGAGCGAGAGTTGGCCACCCGGAGGTTGATGGCCCGCCCGGGCCCCTACCGGTGTTGGTGGAGGAGATGCCTCCGTAGAGGAGGCAAATCGTGCTCCAGCACAACGGAGTGCCCCAGCGGGCAGTGCGCTGCGATACTCCGCGCGCTTTCTCGCAGCGGAGTGACCGCCAGGGCACTGCGTTGTGTTGAGCTGCCCACCAACAGCCAGTGGGGCTCGGCGCGGCGAAACTCGCTTACGGTGCGGATTACCGGGTGCGCCAGCCACACGTCGTCTCCGCGTCGCCCTTCCAGGAGCCCCCCAGGGTGCTCACCGAGTCCGCCATCAACGGCAAGGTGGACCACCTGCGCGGCCTCAAGACGAACGTGATCCCCGGCCTGCCGATCCCGGTCTGTCGAACCAGGGCACCTGGACAGCTGGGTCGAGTCTCCCTCCGACGAGACCTCGCACCTGGAAGCGGCCGCGCTGGCCATGACCCACGGCGAGACCAGCGGTGACCTCCTCGTCTGGGTGTGCTTCCGCCGCGCGGTCCGGGTCGGCGACCGGGGGCGTTCTCCGCAGTGTGCATGAACGCACATGCCCTGTGCGTGACTGCGGGTCGCGAATGCCGGCCGCGGCCGCTATCTCTGGGGCATGAACGGCGGGCGAATGGGCTCCCGCCGAGACGAACGGAGACGATCTTGAAGACCGCTGGCAAGGACCTGGACCGGACGCCTGGGATGGAGGGGCTTTGTGACCCCGAGACCGGCGTCTGTGCGCTCCCCGGCATGGAAGCGGCAAGCGGCGCGCTCCAGCCGGAGCGCCCAGTGGGAGAGGTGATCTACGTGGGGGACCCGATGTGCTCGTGGTGCTGGGGTGGGTCTCCCGGCCTCAAGCAGCTGGAGGCCGAGGCCATCGGCCGGGGCCTTCCCTTCCGCGTGCTGGTCGGTGGGCTGCGCGCCGGGGGAGGCGATCCCTGGAACGACCGCTTCAAGGGCTTCCTGCGCCACCACTGGACGGAGATCGCCGAGCGCACCGGGCAGCCCTTCTCCTTGCGGTTCCTGGATCGGCCGGCCTTCAACTACGACACCGAACCTGCTTGCCGCGCGTTCGTGGTGCTGCGCGGGATGCTGGAGGAGACCGCCGGGGCGCGGACCGGCGTCTACGAGGCGTTCGCTGCGATCCAGCGGCGGTTCTACACCGAGGGTGAGGACCCGACCGAACCGGGCTTCTACGAGAGCATCTGCACCGCGCACGGGTTGGACTTCGGGACGTTCCTGACCCGGTTCGAGCATCCGGATGCGAAGCGGGCGACCGCGGCGGAGTTCCAGGAGGTCCGCGCGATGGGCGTGAGCGGGTTTCCCACCGTGCTCTACAAGGGCCCTGCCGGGATTGCGCCGCTGGCGAGCGGGTATCTGACCGGGTCGCAGTGGGTGGCGGCGCTGGGACGCGCAGTGGACCGGCAGCAGGTCACTGGCTGAGGGGTGGCGGGGCCTACGGGATCAGTTTGCGCACCAGCCCATTGAAGGCGTCGAACTCGAGGGCTTCTTCGGAGACCTCGCCGCCGGCGCGGGCCATCCGGACCACCACCAGCTTCTTCTCCGGAAAGACGACCAGGCGCTGGCCCAGGTAGCCGACCGCGGAGAAGCCTTCGTAGCCGCCCTCCACGGTGCGAGGCGGCAGCAGCCGGGCCGCGTGCAGCGCCTTGAAGAACACCCGATCGCCCTCGGGCCCCAGTAGCGAGGTCAGTGTCGCTTCCAGTTCCTTGGCGCGGACCCGCTTGCCTCGCAGCGGGGAGAGCTTCTGCACCACCGCCGGGTCGACCTGATGATCCGCCAGTTGCTGGAACATCGCCGCGTCGAACTCGAAGAAGACGTCCTTCGCGGCGAGCCACCACAGCAGGCCGCACATCGGATGGAACTTCTGTCCCGGCCCTCGCGCGGACTCGGCGATCCACCTGGAGTCGAGCACCCGCTTCCCCTGCCACCTCCCCCCATCGAGCAGCATCTGCCCGAGCTTGGCGAAGTCCGCGGGGTGGATCTGCAGGCCCGACATCCCGTGGGGATTGCCCGCCCTGTCCAGGGACCAGGTCACGTCGGTGATCCCGAGCGGCGCGAACAGGCGCGCGTTCAGGTACAGGTCCATCCGCTGCTTCGCCGCCACCCCGACCACGCCGGCCAGCAGGTTGACCGCGCTGTTGTTGTAGAAGAACCGAGCACCGGGCTCGGCCACCTCGGACTCCAGCGCGTGCATCACGAAGTCCGGGCTGGCGTAGATCCTCTCGGTCGTCGGATCCGCGTGCAGCCCCGAGGTGTGGTTGAGCAGGTGGCGGACGGTGACCTTGGCGCGGTCGCCGGTGTTCCAAACCGGGAAGAAGGTCGACACCGGCTCGTCGATCGACTTCAGCAGGCCGTCTTGAAGCAACAGCCCCACCGCGAGGCTGACCACCGACTTGGTCGCCGACATCGCCTCGATCGGTGAGCGCGAGGATCCGAAGTACCACTCCCCGACCAGCTTCCCGTTCCGGACCACCACCAGACCGCTGGTGCCGGCCGCCTCGGCCGCGGCGACCAGTTCCTTGAGCGCAGCGACGTCCACCCCTTCGGCCTCCGGAGTGCTCCGCTCCAGTCCGCTGCCCGGATTGGCCTTCGCCAGCCGCTCGGCCGCGGCCGCCTCCAGCTTCTCGATCAGGGTGGTCACCCGCCGCTCGGCGCGGATGCCTGCCAGGCCGGGATCCGTTCGCAGTGCACCCGGATCATCGAACCCACGCTGCACCGCCAGCTCCAGCCACTGCACTGCAGCGTTCTTGCGGCCCGCCATCGAAGCGGCGTTGGCGGCGTAGTACGCGACCATCTCGTGCTCGAAGCCGAGCGCCCAGGCCTCCTCCAGCATCGTCAGCGCCGTGGCCGGATCCCCCTTCTGCTCCAGCAGATCCATGCCGGCGTTGGCCCTCGTCATCCCGGCCTGGGGGTTGCGCTCCACCGGTGCCACAGCCGGGGGAGGGGAGGGAACAGCGGCGGGCTCGGTCCGCGGCGGCGAAGCGGTGTGCGCGCAGCCCGCGAGCGTGGCAACGACGAGGAGCGTCGGCAGTGAGCGCATCCCGGCCGGATTAGCCCGTCCACCACCAGCCCAACAAGTGCCGTTGCACAGTCGTGCAGCGGGCTGCACACGGTGGAAGACCCGCGTGGTCGCACCGACGGCCCACCACTCGCTCCATCCGGTTGGCATGGCCAATGCTGTGCCGCGCGGCATGCGCACCGTCGCCCTGCTCCTTTGCCTGGCTGCCTCCAATGTTTCAGCCGCGGAGATCGACCCTCCTGCCAGCGCGGTGGGGATTCACTTGATGGTGGGCTACCCGCTCTCCCCCGGCCTGCAGCTCTCGGTGACGCACGGTCGGTGGCGGGTGGATGCCGCCGGCGGCCTGGTGGTGATGGGACTGGGCGGCGGCTTCGGCTGGGCGCGCGCCGGCTACCTCCTTCACCGGCTGGACGACCGCGACGGGTACGGCGCGGGTTCGGTCTTCGACGTGGCGATCCTCGGGGGGCTCTACGCGCGGCACTTCTACGAGATTCAGGTGGGTCCGGGTCTCAGTCTGGCGCTGTCCTACAACCTGTACTTCGGCCCCCACTTCGCCTGGACGTTTGAAGCCAGCGGTGGAGGACAGATCCTCTTCTCCGCCACGTCCAGCGGTGTTCCCAGCGCCGAGGTGATGCTCGCCGTGGGGCCGAAGTTCCTGTTCTAGCCGGAGAGGACCCCGGAAGGTCCTCTCGCCGGCGGTGCCCTGAGTGGTTCGAGGTGCAATCAGGCCTTCTCGGCGTTGAGCGCCCGCTGGATCTCCGCTCCCGCGGTGCCGCTGAGGGTCGGGGTCTCGAACTTGGCGCCCTTGGCCACGCCGTCCTCGTCGGAGTGGAAGGTCCAGCCCACCATCAGCGTGTTCAGCTCATGGCGCTCGGTGGGGTCGATCTTCCCGTCCGCCTTCGCCAGATCCACCAGCGCGCGCGCCTCCTGGGTGTTGACGAAGTTGTCCGCCTCGCCCCAGTGGCCCTTGAGCACGCTGGCGATGGCGGTCTTCAGCGGCTGCGGCTTGAAGTCGAGGGTGACCGACCCGTCGCTGTTCTCGGTGACGTTCGCCTGCACCAGCCCTTCGTCGTTGATCGACTTCGCCAGCTCCCGGGCCACCTCCGGCAGCGACCGCCGGTCGTGCGGCTGGATGAAGACGTTCCCGCCGGCGCCAAGCCCGTCGCCGCGTCCGAAGAAGTCCACGCTCAGGATCCCGCCGAAGGTATGCGAGGGCGCGCCCGGATCTCCGGTCAGGCGGATCGAGCTCTCGCCCTTCTGGACCTCGAGGCCGGTCATCATGTTCTTGACCTCGAAGGGGACGGACGGCGTGGACGGGCGGGGGGAAACAGGGGCGACGGCGGCGGGGCGGTTCGAAATGGGGGCAGTCATGGCGAAATCTCCTGTCAGGACGCCGCCTTGACGCGGCGAGTGGTCCGTACGCCTACATTGTCGGCCCACCCGGTTTTGAGGCGTATTTCTCCCTCGCGCACGCCGGTGTGCGGCGAAGCTTCACAGTGTTCCGCCCCCACGTCCCTGAACTACCAGCTGAGGATCTCGGTCTGGTCCGCGGAGATCAGGCGCCACCCGTAGTCGGTCTCCAGGCCCTCCAGGAAGTGCTGCTCCTGCAGGTGCCTCAGCTCCAGCCCTCCGTCGGTGACCCGGAAGGTGGCCTGGCCGGGGACGCCCACCCGCGGGTGCAGCAGCGGCGGCCCGGCGGCCCGGGACTGCAGGGTCAGGTCCGCCGGAACGCTGCTGGCGGCGCGCGAAGCCACCCCTTCCGGGCCGGGGGCGAAGAGGCGGACGATCTCCTCTCTCCCGCCCCAGATCCCCTCCGCGCTGGATCCCACCACTCCCGGGATGCTCCGGCTGGGCCCCACCGGCAGGAAGCCGGCGTCGGTGGGGTCCGGGCGGAGGACCTGCAGCCCGTTGCCGAACTCGTCCACCAGCACCCGGCCGTCCTCCACGTGAAGGACACTGCCAAAGCCAATCTGGCCGCGGTGGGTCTCGGCGATTCCTCCGTCCGGCAGCGCCTCCAGCCGCGCCAGTTGTCCGCTGTTGCGGATCAAGAGCGCGTCCTCACCCATCCCCGCCGCGGCCAGCACCTGCTCCACCGGGGTGACCCCGCTGGCGGTCAGCACCAGCGGTCCGCTCCCGGTGTCGGTGAAGCGGTTCACCCTCCCCAGGGCCACCGTCCACACCTGCGCCCCAGACACCCAGCGGGAGACGGGTTCGCTGATCGAATCCGCCAGCTCCGTCCCCCGGAACACCCGCTGGTCGCAGATCCAGGTGCCGAGGCGGGTCCGATTCAACCGCTGGCAACGCGCCCCCAGGGTGAGGGTGGTGGTCTCGGTCAGCGGCCGGCTGACCAGGAAGTCCTGCTGGGCCAGGCCATAGGAGGGGAGGAAGTTCGCCTCCAGGTGGTACCAGCCGGGGGTGGCCGCCTCCACCTCCACGTCCACCATCCCAAAGCCGTTGTTCTGGACCTGGGAGGGAAGCGGCGTTCCCTCCGGCCCGGTCACGGTCACCTCCACCGCCTCCGCGAAGGTCTGCCGTCCGTTGGGACAGAAGCCGATTCCCGGGCTGTGCACCCGCACGCTCACCCGGCCCGGAGCCAGGAAGCTGGAGCCGGAGGGATCCAGGGCCACCGAGGGCGGGCTGGCCACGAAGGTGGAGGAGATCGGGCAGGGGCCCTCGTCTCCGCCGGGACAGCCGGTCAACACCAGCAGGGCGACCACCGCGCAGCTTGGCCTCACGAAGACACCTCGGGTGCGCCAGAGCCCCGGCCGGGAGCGCGCTTACGGAAGAGGACAGCTTGCCGCTACGGTTGCGAGACCGCCAGCACCGCAGAGTCCGAGCGGTACGGCGCCACCACCCGTAACAGCTCCCCCAGGTCGATCGGCTTGCGCAGGAAGCCCACCGTGCCTCCGGGGTTGGCGACATGGGCGCCGCTGATCACCACCACCGGGATGTCCTGCAGGGTCTCGCTGGCCCACAGGTGGCGGAGGAACTCGTAGCCGGTCATCACCGGCATCATCAGGTCCAGCAGGATCAGCGAGGGTCGGCGGCGGGTGGCCTGCTCCAGGGCGACCCTCCCATTGCCGGCCAGGTCCACCTGCAGCCCGTGCTCCACCAGCCACTCGCGAAGCAGCTCCGCCTGAGATTGGTCGTCGTCGACGACCAGGATTGGCCCATGTGACATCAGACTCCCCCCGAAAGAACCCGCAGGATACCGAAGTCCGGAAGGTCGTGGATAGGGGGCGCCACGACCACATCCCCGGGGACCAGCGCTTCGTCAGGCCCGCTCCACCGCCCGCCGCCACTTGTCCAGGTGCCGGCCCCGCTCCTCGGCGGAGATCTTCGGCCAGAAGCTCTTCTGGGCCTTCCAGGCCTCCCGCAGCTGGTCGGTGCCGGCCCACACCTCCGCCCCCAGCCCTCCCAGGAACGCCGCCCCCAGGCTGGTGGTCTCCAGATTCCTCGGCCGGACCACCTCCGTCCCCAGCACGTCCGCCTGGAACTGCATCATCAGGTCGTTGGCCGCGGCGCCCCCGTCCACCTTGAAGGCGGGGATGTCCTTCCCGCTGTCCTTGCGCATGCAGTCCGCCAGGTCCCGGATCTGGAACGCCACCCCCTCCAGCACCGCCCGGGCCAGGTGGGCCTTGGTGGTGGAGCGGTCGATCCCGGCGAAGATCCCCCGCGCGTCCGGCCGCCAGTGGGGCGCCCCCAGCCCGGCCAGCGCCGGCACGAACACCACCTCCCCGGTGGTCTCCACGGTGCGGGCCAGCTTCTCCACCTCCGCGGCGTTCTTGATCAGCCCCAGCCCGTCGCGCAGCCACTGCACCGCGGCGCCGGCGATGAAGGCGCTGCCCTCCAGCGCATAGTTCGCGGGCCGATTCCCCAGCTTCCAGGCCACGGTGGTCAGCAGGCCGGAGGTGGAGGTGACCGGCTTCTCCCCGGTGTTCATCAGCAAGAACGCCCCGGTGCCGTAGGTGCACTTGGACTCCCCGGGGGAGAAGCAGGCCTGGCCGAACAGCGCCGCCTGCTGGTCGCCGGCCATCCCGGAGATCGGGATCCCATCCGGCAGCGCCTCCATCCCCCGGGTCACCCCGTAGACCTCGGACGAGCCCCGGATCTGCGGCAGCATCAGCGGCGGCACCCCGAACAGCTGCAGCATCTCCGGATCCCACTGCAGGGTCCGCAGATCCATCAGCAGGGTGCGGCTGGCGTTGGAGACGTCGGTGACGTGCGCCTTGTGTCCGGTCAGCTTGAACACCAGCCAGGTGTCGATGGTGCCGAAGCACAGCTCGCCCTTCTCGGCGCGCTCGCGGGCCCGCTTCACGTTCTGGAGGATCCACCCCAGCTTGGTGCCGGAGAAGTAGGGATCCAGCACCAGCCCGGTGCGCTCCTTCACCTTCGGCTCCAGCCCCTGGGCCTTGAGCTGCGCGCACTGCGGCGAGGTGCGCCGGTCCTGCCACACGATCGCCCGGTGCATCGGCCGGCCATCTCCCCGCCGCCACACCCCGGTGGTCTCCCGCTGGTTGGTGATCCCGATCGCGGAGATGTCCTTGCCCTTCAGCTTGGCCCCGCGCAGCGCCTGGGTGATGCAGCGCTGCACGGTGTCCCAGATCTCCAGCAGGTCGTGCTCCACCCAGCCTGGCTTGGGGAAGTGCTGCTCGAACTCCTGGTAGCCCTTGCCCACCAGCTTGAGCCGATCGTCGAAGATCAGCACGTGGCTGCCGGTGGTGCCCTGGTCGATCGCCATCACGTACTTGCGTCGGGTGGCCATGCGGATGTGTCCCCTGTTTTAGAAGCGCGCCCAGATGCGCTGGAAGAAGTCGCCGACCTCCGCGGACAGCCGCGGGTGATCCAGGTCGCGGGTCATGATGTGGAAGCCGCGCTCCAGGGTCAGCCGCCGGACCTCGTGCGCCTTCTCCAGCCGCCGCACCAGCCGGTCCCCCACCGCGTAGTCCACCACGTGGTCCTGCCGGGCCATCACCACCAGGGTGGGGGCGCGGACGTTGGGGACCGCCGCCTCCGCGTCCTCCTGGAGGGTGAGCAGGTCGTGGAGACTGCGGGTGGGGACCCGGGGGAGGATCGGCGCCTGGGCCAGCGCGGCGGGATCCTCCAGGTCGCTGCGGTTCTTCTCCAGATGGGGCTGCAACAGCGGCAGCACCGGCACCCGGCGCAGGGCCTTGACCAGCCCCAGCCTCCGGTCGCGGAACTGCAGCGCCGGGGCCATCAGGGCCAGCCCCGCCACCTGGGCGGGGAACCGGGCCGCCAGCCGCAGCGCCAGCAGCGACCCCATCGACAGCCCGGCCACGAACACCGGCCGGCGCACCGCCAGCGCTCCCAGGGCATCCTCGCAGGCCTGCTCCCAGTCCCGCTGGCTGGCGGTCTCGAAGGCCTCCGGGGTGGCCCCATGGCCGGGCAGGCGCAGCCCCTTGACGTGGAAGCCGCGGGCGGCCAGCGCGTCCCCCAGCAGCCGCAGGTCCCACGGACTGCCGGTGAAACCGTGGATCAACAGCACGGAAGGGTCGCCCGAGCCCAGCTCGAAGGGCGCCGTCTTCTCCGGGTCCATCCGAGGCGAAAGCACGAGACCGGAGACCCTAGCAACGGGGAGGGGCAAGCGGTATGGACATTCCACATGGCTGACCACCCGAACAAGCCGCCCGAGATCCAGCTTCAAATCCAGCTCGACGACGCCATCGCTGACGGGATGTACGTCAACATGGCGCTGGTGAACCACACCGAGACCGAGTTCACGATCGACTTCATCTACGTCCAGCCCCAGCAGCCCAAGGCCAAGGTGAAGTCCCGGGTGATCACCAACCCCAAGCACATGAAGCGGCTCTTGCTGGCGATGCAGGACAACGTGGCCAAGTTCGAGGCCAAGTTCGGTCCGATCCAGCTGCTGGAGAACGACAACCCGATTCATTGATCGCGGTCCTCCTTCCCGGACGGAATGAATCCCTCCGGAAGGCCCGCGTCAGGCCCCTACATGCTCCGCATCGCCTCCTGCCTGCTTGCAGTGTTCCTGGGCACCTCGGCCCTCGCCGCGGACCCCAAGGCCTGTCTCACCGAAGGACTGCAGCTGTTCCCGCTCCCCGGGGCGGTGGTCCCCACCAACAGCCGCTTCATCCTGGAGGGGATCGGCCCCGACGCGGACCGGGTGTGGGACCTGATCGGCGCCACCCTCACCCTGCGGGCGGACGACGACGCCACCACCGTCACCGTGCTCAAGGGCTGGCGCAGCGACGAGGGGAGGGCGGCGGTGATCCTCCGGCCCCGCGCGCTGCTCAAGTCCAACCGCACCTACCGGCTGGAGCTGGGCAAGCTCTCCCAGGGCAGCCTGCTCAACGCCCCCGACGGCCCCCAGTGGAGCACCGGCAAGGGCAGCGACGACAAGGGCCCTCGCTGGGTGGAGAAGCCCAACGTGGCCGAGGGCCGGTACCTGGTGACGGCGGGCAGCGACAAGAAGACCCGCAAGCTGCGCTTCCGGCTGGGCCTGAAGGAGGAGAGCCCCTCCTATCTGGTATTCTCGATCCGGCGCGCCCGCGGTCCGCTCAAGGTCCAGACCTACTTCGCCCCGGTCCAGGGCAGCGAGGTGTGGATCGGCCACGACGCCTGCAGCGGGACCTTCACCTTCGATGACGGTCGCGCCTACCGCGCGCTGGTGGAAGGCTTCGACAGCGCCGGCAACCCGGCCCAGCGGCTGCGGGAGATGGAGTTCCACGCCCCCCGCCCCCTGGGAGGCCAGTAGATGGAGGCGGAGGTTGCCCGCATCCAGCAGGAGTTCCCGGCGTTGATCCGCGGGCTGCAGCTGGAGATCTGCGAGGCGCTGGAGCGGCTGGACGGGTCGCAGCGCTTCCGCGAGGACCGCTGGGAGCGCGCCGGCGGCGGCGGTGGCCAGGCCCGGGTGCTGGAGGACGGGGCGGTGTTCGAGAAGGCCGGGGTGAACACCTCGGTGGTGTTCGGCGAGTTGCCGGAGGCCTTCGCCAAGCGGCTGCAGGGGGAGGGCACCGTGTTCTGGGCAGGCGGGATCTCGCTGGTGCTCCATCCCCGCAACCCGATGGTGCCCACCGTCCACGCCAACTTCCGCTTCATCCAGCAGGGGGGAAAGGCCTGGTTCGGCGGGGGCGCGGACCTGACGCCCTACTATCTGTTCGACGAGGATGCCCAGCACTTCCACCGGACGTTCCAGGCGGCCTGTGACCGGCACGACCCGGCCTACTACCCCCGCTTCAAGCACACCTGCGACGAGTACTTCTTCCTCCGCCACCGCGAGGAGGCCCGGGGGATCGGCGGGATCTTCTTCGAGAACCTGGGAGGATCCCTGCTGCGCGAACGCGCCCTGGTGGAGGACTGCGCCCGCGCGTTCCTGCCCGCCTACCTGCCGATCGTGGAGCGGCGCAAGGACCTGCCGTTCACCGAGGCCCAGCGGGCCTGGCAGGAGATCCGCCGCGGCCGCTACGTGGAGTTCAACCTGGTCTACGACCGGGGCACCACCTTCGGGCTGGAGACCAGGGGGCGGACCGAGTCGATCCTGATGTCCCTGCCCCCCCGGGTGCGCTGGGTCTACGATCACCATCCCGCGCCGGGTTCGGAGGAGGCGCGGCTGGTGGAGGTGCTGCGCCAGCCCCGAAACTGGGCCTAGGCCCAGAACCCCTGTACGGTGCACCCCCCGTGCGTGTCCTGGTGGTGGAAGACGACGAGAGCATCCGCGAGTCGGTGGTCGACGCGCTGGAGTTCTCCGATTTTCAGGTGGTCTCCGTCCCGGACGGGATGGAGGCGGTGCGCTGGCTGGCGCAGAACCCCCAGCCCTGCGCGATGGTGCTGGATCTGCTGATGCCGGTGATGACCGGGCTGGACGTGCTGGAGTCGCTCAAGGCCTCCCGCCCGGAGGTGATCGCCCGCACCGTGGTGGTCAGCGCCTCCCCCAACCTGCTCCGGGACGTGACCTCCTTTGGGGTCTCCGCCACCTTGACCAAGCCGTTCGAGCTGCCGGCGTTGATCCTGGCCGTTCAGAAGGCGACAGCCTCGTAAGTCGGCGAGCGTCCGGACTCACGCCGGTTGGCCACGGTCGGATCCAGTCCCTAGACTTTCGTTGCCCGTGCCGACGCCGC
The DNA here is from genome assembly GCA_036675345.1 of Myxococcaceae bacterium. Taxonomy (GTDB): domain Bacteria; phylum Myxococcota; class Myxococcia; order Myxococcales; family Myxococcaceae; genus JALYOC01. Next base: position 232,366 of record JAKFFE010000033.1, on the reverse strand, counting down.
TCCCCCCACCGCAGCGCCTGCTGGACGCCGTCGCCGACGTGGTCATCGCCGCGGACGCGGACAACGTCATCCGGTACGCCAACTCGGCGGTCCAGCGGTTGCTGGGCTGGTCGCCTCAGGAGCTGATCGGCCAGTCACTGCTCACGCTGATTCCGACGCGGTTTCGCGACGCGCACTCCCGCGGAATGGCGCACCACGTCCGGACGGGCGAGCGCAAGCTGATCGGTGGGCCCGCGGTGCGATTGGGGGCCCTGCATCGGGACGGGCACGAGATCGAGATCGAGCTGTCCCTCTCCTCGCTCTCCGGTGAGGACGGCGAGCTCTTCGTCGCCACCCTGCGTGACGCGCGGGACCGCCAGGTGCTGGAACGGCGGGTCGCCGAGAACCGTCGGCTGGAGGCGCAGTTCCGGCTGATGGCGCTGATCGCCCAGACCCGGTCGTTGCAGCCGGTGGGCCGCGAGCTGCTGGCCACCCTCTGCGAACCGCTGGAGTTCGACCTGGGCCTGCTGTGGCGGGTGCACCAGGGACGGCTGCGCTGGGTGGACGCCTGGTCCGCCTTCGGCCGGGAGCCGGAGGAGTTCCTGCGGATCTCCGCCCAGAAGCAGTTCTCCGCCGGAGAGGGCCTGTTGGGGCTGGTGCTCCAGCGGGGTGAACAACTGTTCGTCCAGGAGCTGGGGGAGGACCCGCGCTACCTGCGGGGGGCGCTGGCCCAGCGCCACGGTCTGCGCTCCGCCCTGGTGGTGCCGGTGAGCTCCGGCAACGAGGTGGTGGCGGTGATCGAGCTGATCTCCCGCCACCGGTTGCCGCCGGACCCGGAGCTGCAACGGACGGTCTCGGTGCTGGGCGGACACGTGGGACAGCTGATGGCCCGGCTGGAGGCGGAGCGCCATTCGGTGCTCCAGCAGACCTGGCTGCGCACGGTGGTCCACAGCCTGGGGGACGCGGTGGTGGCCACCGACGCGCAGGGGAGGGTGGTCCTGCTCAACCCGGTGGCGGAGCAGTTGACCGGCTGGAGCCACGCCCAGGCCGTCGGCCTTCCCCTGGAGGAGGTGTTCCACATCATCAACGAGGAGTCCCAGACGCGGATCCCCACCCCGGTGGCGCAGGTGCTGGAGGAGGGGCGGACGGTGGCCCTGGCCAACCACACCCTGTTGATCCACCGCGACGGCAGGCACACCCCGATCGAGGACAGCGCCGCGCCGATCCGCGACCAGGACGGGAACATCTCCGGGGTGGTGCTGATCTTCCGGGACGTCACCTTGCAGCGCAGCGCCGCCCGCGCCCGGGACTTCCTCTCCCGGGCCTCGGAGGTGCTGACCGGCTCCTTGGATTACCAGGAGGCGCTGCAGACCCTGACCCGGCTGTGCGTGCCCGGGTTGGCGGACTGGTGCTCCATCGAGCTGGGGTCGGACCCGCGGCAGACCCGGCAGCTGGCGGTGGCCCACGTGGATCCCTCCAAGGTGGAGTTCGCCCGCACCCTGCGCCAGCGCTTCCCCACCGATCCGGACGCACCCCACGGGGTCCCGGCGGTGATCCGCACCGGGAAGACCGAGTACGCCCGGGAGATCCCTCCCCAGGTCCTGGAGCAGCTGGCCAAAAATCCGGAGCAACTGGAGGTGTTCCTCCAGCTGGGGCTGCGCTCCTACATCGTGGTCCCGCTCACCTCCCACGGGCGGGTGCTGGGCGCGCTGACCCTGGTCTCCGCCGAATCCCGCCGGCTGTTCGAACCGGAGGACGTCCGGTTGGCGGAGGAGCTGGGGGCGCGGGCCGGGGTGGCGCTGGAGAACGCCCTGCTGTTCCGCGAGGCCACCGAGGCCTCCCGGCTGCGGGACGAATTTCTGGCCACCCTCTCCCACGAGCTGCGCACCCCGCTGACCTCCATCCTCGGCTGGACCCAGATGCTGCGCGCCGGGCACCACCGCGCGGATGCCGGGCCGCGGGCGCTGGAGACCATCGAACGCAACACCCGCTCGCTGTGGCGGCTGGTGGAGGACCTGCTGGACGTCTCCCGTGCCATCCGGGGCCAGCTGTCCCTGGAGTTCCGTCCGGTGGACCTGTCGGTGGTGGTGGAGCAGGCGGTGAACAGCGCCCGGCCGATGGCGGAGGCCCGGCGGATCTCGCTGGAGGTGGTCCTCCCCTCCACCCTGCCCGCGCTGGTGGTGGACCCGGACCGGCTGCAGCAGGTCCTGTGGAACCTGCTCTCCAACGCGGTGAAGTTCAGCCCCGAGGGTGGCTCGGTCCAGCTGAGGGCCTTCGCCGACCAGGACCAGGTGACGCTGAGCGTGAGCGACCAGGGGATGGGGATCTCCCCCGCGTTCCTCCCCTATGTGTTTGACCGCTTCCGCCAGGCGGACTCCAGCACCACCCGGCTCCACGGCGGGCTGGGCCTGGGGCTGTCGCTGGTCAAGCACCTGGTGGAACAGCACGGGGGAAGCGTGGTCGCCGCCAGCGAGGGGCTGGGGAAGGGCGCCCGGTTCACGGTCCGTCTCCCGCGGGTCGCACCGGCGGCGCGGGAGAAGCTGACCCAGGTCAGCTGAACCGCACCTCCAGTCCGGGGTGGTAGCCACGCTTCTTTGCCGGATGAGCGTCGCTCCTCCGAATTCACACAAAACGGCCGGAAACCAAGCGCCGAGGACCCCGATCCGGGTAGTGAAGGGTCCCGCTTGAGGGGGGGAGATCGCGAAGGGACCTGTGCAGCGTCAACCTCGGCCAATGCCGCTGGAGACGATGATTCGTGAGGAGGCGGTGGGAGAACACCGCAACCTGTATTGTCACCACTACGACCGTTGCCTGGACGTCTGTGTCCAGGAGGGTTGGAACAACTGGACGTGCGCCGGTTGCACCCTGAAGTGCGAGGGGCAGCCTCCGCAGGTCACTGGTTTTGCCAACGCACGGCGCCGGGATCCGTTCACCTCGGCCTAGCACCCCGCCACCCGCGGGGTTGTCGTTCCTAAAGAGAAGAGGCCGCTCCTCCGGTTTTCGTGGAGGAGGGCCCCCTCGAACTGTGTCGCCGCACCTCTGCGCGCGCGGTCAGTAGGTGGTGCCGTTCTCGTCGCCGACCCCGTCGGCCGAGTCGAACCCTCCTGCGTCCGGGTCGCCCACCGCGCCCGCGCCTCCGGTGCCGGGCTGACCGGTCTTGGCGTCCACCTCGCCGGGCTGGAGCTCCTCCGTCCCGGTGCCGCCCTCGGTGCGCTCCTCGCCCTCGGTGCCGCTGCCGCCGGTGGCCGGGTCCAGCAGCTCGCCGCCGGTGCCCTCGTCCCCGGCGCCGCCCATCCCGCCGTCCATCCCCATCCCGGCGCCGCCCGCTCCCCCGGTCCCAGCCGGATCCGGGCGCAGGCTGGGCCGCTCATCCGGGCGCGGCTCATCGCTGGTGTCGGGGAGCACCTCTGCCTCTCCCGGCTCGGTGCCCAGCTTCTCGGAGGTCGTTCCCTCGTCGCCGCTGCCGCCGGTGCCCGGCTGGGTCTCCGCCGCCGGCGGTGGGGGGGCCCGCTCCGAATCCCCCCGCTGGCATCCGGCCAGGGCGAGGGAGGCGGCGGCGGCGGTCAGTCCAAGCTTCATCCAGTGGTTCATGGGTCTCTCCTGTGACTGTTTGAAAGGTTCCTGGATGCACGTTGCGCACGTCCTCCGGGGAGGCCTGACCGGATGACCGGAGGGCAGGCGGGGGATCTGCCGCAGCGCGTCGGCGCCCGCTTGCGTGGCGGGGCACGGTTCGGCTTTTCGGGACCGCACCAGATGGGATACAGGACCGCCCCATGTCACGCCCCCAGCTGGTCAAGAGCAGCGATCAGGGAGCGCTCCCCAAAGAGCTGCTGACCCGGATGCACGATCTGATGGTGAAGACCCGCGCCCTCGAGGAGCGGCTCATCCAGATGTACAAGCAGGGCCACGGTTACTTCTGGATCGGTGGTCCGGGCGAGGAGGCGTTCAACGTCCCGCTCGGCCTGCTGATGAAGAAGGGCCAGGGCCCGGACTTCGACTTCCTGCACGCGCACTACCGGCAGTCCGGCACCCTGATGGCGATGGGGGAGGATCCGATCGGCGCCCTGCGGCAGATGAAGAACACCTCCACCGACCCGTATTCGGGGGGGCGGAACTTCGCCGGCCACTTCTCCAAGCGGGAGTGGAACATCGCCCCGGTGTCCTCGCCGATCGAGGTCCAGTATTCGATCGCCATCGGCACCGGGCTGGCCCAGCGCCGTCACGGCGGAGACGGGATCACCATCGTCACCGGCGGAGACGCCGGCACCGCGGAAGGGGACTTTGCCTCCTGTCTGGTGTGGTCCTCCCGCCCCGGCGCCGAGCTGCCGATCCTGATCATCGTCACCAACAACAAGTGGGGCATCTCCACCTCCTACCAGGGCCAGCACGGCGAGCCCCGGGTGGCGGAGCGGGGCAAGGCCTTCGGGATGCGGACCAAGACCATCGACGGCAACGATCCGGTCAACGCCTACCTGGAGCTGCAGCAGGCGATGGAGTACGTGCGCAAGGAGCGCCGCCCGTTCCTGCTGGAGGCCAACGTCTCCCGCCTCTACGGCCACTCCTCCGCCTCGGGCGCCAACTACGTCACCGAGGAGCCGGACTGCCTGAAGCTGTTCGAGGACCGGCTGGAGAAGGAGGGCGTGTTGACCCGTCAGGAGATCGACAAGGCCCGCGAGCGCTGGAGCAATGAGATCGCCGACAAGGCGCGGATCGCTCGCGAAGAGCCGCTGCCCGACGGCTCCACCATCTGGAAGCACATCTTCGCGGAGGACGTGTAGTCATGGCCAACATGGCGCAGGCGATCCGCATGGCGCTGCACTACGCCGAGGAGAATCTCGGCGTCACCGACATCTTTGGAGAAGATGTGGGGCCGCCCCTGGGCGGCGTGTTCACCGCCACGCAGGGTCTGAAGAACGCGTGGAACGCACCGTTGGACGAGCGCGGGATCATCGGCGCGGCGATGGGGCTGGCGATGGCCGGCTCCCGCCCGGTGGCCGAGATCCAGTTCGCCGACTACATCTACAACACCATCGACCTGCTCAAGCTGGCGGGGAACACCTGCTGGTCCAGCAACGGGGACTGGCACCTGCCGATGGTGGTGATGAGCCCGGTGGGCTCGGGGATCCGCGGGTCGATCTACCACTCGCATTCCTTCGACGCGACGGCCACCCACATCGCCGGGTGGAAGATCGTGATGCCGTCTACCCCGCTGGACGCGTACGGGCTGATGCTGTCCGCCTGTCAGGACCAGAACCCGGTGATGTTCCTCAAGCCCAAGGCGCTGCTGCGGGTGAAGGGCGAGGAGCGGATCCCGGGTGAGCCGGACGACGACAAGGCGCTCTCGAAGATGATCGATGCCCCGCTGGGGGACCGCAGCCAGTGGAAAGCCAACTGGCCGAAGGTGGAGGGCTACACCGTCCCGATCGGCAAGGCGAAGATCGTCCGCGAGGGCCGCGGGCTGACCGTGGTCAGCTATGGGCGGACCCAGCCGCTGTGCCTCAAGGCCGCCAACACCCTGGCCGCGGAAGGGGTGGACGCGGAGGTGATCGACCTGCGGACCCTGTGGCCCTACGACTGGGAGACCGTCTCCCGGTCGATCGAGAAGACCGGCCGGATCCTGTTCGTGAACGAGGACACCGAGGTCACCAACTTCGGCGAGCACCTGGCCCGCCGCGCGGTGGAGGACCACTTCTACCGGCTCTCCGCCCCGCCCCGGGTGCTGGCCGGCAAGTTCATCCCCGGGATCGGCCTGGCCGACACCCTGGAGATGGCCTCCGTCCCCCAGCTGAACGACATCACCGAAGCGATCCGGAAGCTCGCCGCCGAGCAGCCGTAACGCAACCGGTCGAAAAAGGGGACAGGCTGCTTTATCGACCCACTGCGTCGATAATGCAGCCTGTCCCCTTTCTTGTCTCATTGCGTCAAGTCCCTGGATTCGCTAGGGAAAGTGCCCCGGACGGCGGGTGTCCCACACCGCCGCACCTTTTCTCACCCGGGGCCGATAATCCGCCCATGGAAGTGAAGAGCCGGCTGCCCGGATGAGCGTTCCCACTCCACCGGCGGCGGTGCCCGAGGCCAGCGGCCGCGCCTTTCTGGGGATCATCCGTTCGGTGAAGGAATCCCACGGGGCCGCGGAGCTGACCGCGGTGGTGGCGGCCGCGGGGGAGGAGACCCGGAAGGCCTTCGCCAGCCGGATCCGCCACAGCGGCTGGTATCCGTACGCCGCCTTCGCCGGGTTCCTTACCGCGCTGGAGCAGCGCCTGGGCCACGGCGACCCGGGCTACGGCCGTCGGCTGGGCGCCAGCTCCGGGGTCAAGGACATCAACAGCATCTTCCGGATCTACCTGGCCATCGCCAGCCCGGAGCGACTGATCCGCGGCTGCTCGCGGGTGTGGCCCAGCTACTACCGCCAGGCGGGGACGATGGAGGCCACCGCCTGGGCGCCGGAGCTGACCACCCTGCGGATCACCGGCTTTCCCGCCATGGCCCCGGTGCACTGCCGGCTGATGGAGGGCTGGATGATCGCCACCATGGAGGCGCTGGGCCTGGGCGTGAGCGAGTCGGCGGGGGAGACCCTCTGCACCAGCCGCGGTGACCCGCACCACGAGTTCAGCTGCACCTGGAGCCGCCAGGGCCGTTGACCGGGATTGTTCAGACCGGGTTCGCGAGGTTCCGGGAAACTCTACCGGAAGTCTTCGCTACCACTCCCTCCAAGCCCGCGGAATGACGGGGGCCGGCGGTTGGCCGCGACTTTGCTCTAGCGGACCCACGTCATGTCGGTCCTCTCCATCACCCACCGTCACTCTGCCGCCGGGAACGCCCTGGCCCGCGTCACCCGCCAGTTGGAGAAGGTCACCGACGAGCTGATCCGCTCGCTGTTCGCCCGCACCCGCGCCAACTCCCCGGAGCTGGAGGCCCGCATCGCCGAGCTGGAGCTCAAGCGGGACGAGCTGCACGAGCGCCTGGATCGGCTGGAGGAGTGGGCCAAGGCCTCTCCCGGGATCTCCGAGGAGCAGCAGCGGATCGCCTCCTGACCGCGATCGGAGCTCGCTTCCAAGCCGCCGGCGGTGACCCGCCGGATCGTCTCCGGACCGCGCCGCGGTGTGAAAGCTGCTCACCGCCCGGAGGCTGAAGCTAGGAGGCCGCCCGCTGGGGAGAGTCCTCGTTGGCCGCCACGCTCCTGGCCTCCGGGGGATCGATCCGGAAGATCCGCTCCGCGTCCGCCCGGTAGCGTTCCACCTGCGCGGCGACCTCCGCCTCCGACCAGCCCAGGGTGGAGGCCAGCAGCGGGGCCAGCTCCGCCGCCGCCGCCTGGCCCATGTCCCGGGTCTGGAAGGCGATCTTGGTCCGGCGGATCAGGATGTCCGCCAGCGTCTCCGCCAGCTCGAAGCGGGCGGCGTACACCGCCTCCGCGCACAAATACGGCAGCTCCTCCACGATCGGCAGCGCCAGCTCCGGCCGCTCCCGGGTCAGGGCCAGCACCTGGCGCCAGTCCCGGCCGTAGGAGGCCACCAGGTGCGCGGCGGTGGCCGCCAGGTCCGGATCGCCCAGCGCCTCCAGCGCCGCCGCCTTCTCCGCCTCCACCGAGGTGAAGTCCCCCCCGGGGAGCGGGATCTTGTCGGTGGTCGGCTCGCGGTGGGGCAGGGCCAGCTGGCGCTCCACCGCGTTGACCACGTCCGCGGCCATCACCCGGTAGGTGGTCAGCTTGCCGCCGCTGATTCCCACCACCCCGCTGCGGCTGACCGAGACCACGTGCTCGCGGGACGCGCTGTTGGCGCCGCCCTTGTCGTCGTAGCCGCTGGCAGCCAGCGGGCGGATCCCGGCCCAGGCGCTGATCACATCCTTCCGGGTCAGCTTCGCCTCCGGGAAGAAGGCGTTGGCGGAGGCCAGCAGGTAGGCCACGTCGGTCTCGTTGGCCCGGACCTCCGCCGGATGGGCGCTGGTGGCGGTCTCGGTGGTGCCGATGATCGCGTGCGGCCCGGAGGGGAGGACGAAGTACACCCGCCCGTCCACCGAGGAGAGCAGGGTCAGCGCCTCCTGGTTGCCGATCCGCTCCCGGGGGACCGCCAGGTGGACGCCCTTGCTGCCGCGCACCAGGGCGGTGGAGGTCTCGCCCTGCTCCAGCCGGCGGATCTCATCGCTCCACGGCCCGCTGGCGTTGACCACCGCGCGGGCGGAGACCTTGACCGTCTTCCCGGTGAGGGTGTCCCGCACCTCCGCCCCGCAGGCCTTCTCTGCGGCGAACAGCAGCCCGGTGACCTGGGCGTGGTTCACCACCGTGGCTCCGGCCGCCGCCGCGCCCAGCGCGTTGGCCGCGGTCAGCCGCGCGTCGTCGGTGGCCGCGTCGTAGTAGCGCGCCCCGCCGGTCAGCCCGTCGGTGCGCAGGCTCGGCTCGTGCTCGGCGACCTTCTTGGCGGAGAGCTGCGCGTGGCCCTTCACGTTCCGGAACAGCGCCAGCGCGTCGTACAGCATCAGCCCGGCGTTGAGCTTCCAGCGGGGCACCCGCGACCCCTTGTAGACCGGCCAGGTGAACGCCAGCGGCCGCACCAGGTGGGGCGCCAGCTTGAGCAGCAGCCGCCGCTCGGTGCTGGCCTCGAACACCAGCCGCAGATGACCGTGCTCCAGGTAACGCAGCCCCCCGTGGATCAACCGGGAGGAGCGGCTGCTGGTCCCGCTGCCGAAGTCCTCCCGCTCCACCAGGGCCACCTGGAGGCCTCGCAGCGCCGCGTCGCGGGCCACTCCGCAACCGGTGATCCCTCCGCCAATCACCAGGAGATCGAAGGACTGGGTGGCCAGCGCGGCGAGGCGCTCGGCACGGGGCAGCGGACGGTGGGGGACGGAGCTCATGGTCTTCGCGAGTCAGGGGGAAGCCGAAGGTGGGTGGGGGCGGGTCCCGCAGCAAGGCCACCCGCAGTCCACCTGTTCGGCCGCCACCACCCACTCATGCCAAGCCGCTGGGCGGCAGACAACTCCCAGCGCCGTTTCCACCAGCGCGGAATTGCCGGACCCGGCATCCGGGTGGGAATGCCATTAGAAGCCATGGCCCATGACCGAGCCCGCACTGGGAGAGGACCTCCCGCTCTCCGCCCCGCACCCGTTGGCCGCCACCCTGTTCTCCCCCCCGGCCTCCCCGAACGGGGCGGTGCTGATCGCCGGGGCGATGGGCGTGCCGCGCGCGTTCTACGCCGCGTTTGCCCAGCACCTCGCCAGCCAGGGGTTCGCCACGCTGATCCTCGACTACCGCGGGATCGGTGGATCGGCGCCGGCCTCGCTGCGGGGCTTCGAAGCCTCGGTCCACCGCTGGGCGGAGGAGGACCTGGGCGCCGCGCTGGACGCGCTGGAGCGCCGCTTCCCCCGCCTGCCGCTGCTCTACGTGGGGCACAGCATCGGGGGTCAATTGCTGGCCCTGGTGCCGCGGCTGGAGCGGGTCTCGGCGGCGCTGCTGGTGGCCTCCCAGAGCGGCTACTGGCGGCTGTGGCCGGGAGCGGGGAAGTACGCGATCTGGGCGCTGTGGCACCTGGCGGTCCCCTTCTTCACCCGGACCCTGGGCTTTCTGCCCCTGGGCCGGCTGGGGATGGGGGAGGACGTCCCCTCCGGGGTGGCCCGGGAGTGGGCCCAGTGGGGCCGCGATCCGAAGTACGTCTTCAGCTACGCGGCACCCAGGGGCGGGCTGGGCTTTGGCAGCTTCCAGCGGCCGCTGCGCTCCTATGCGATCTCCGACGACCGCTACGCCCCGGAGCCGACCGTGCGCGCGCTGGTGGACTTCTTCACCGCCACCCGGGGCGAGCTGCGGGTGGTGGAACCGCACCACGCGGGCGCGAAGAAGATTGGCCACTTCGGGTTCTTCCGTCCCCGCTTTCGCGACACCCTGTGGAAGGAGGCGGCGGCCTGGCTCCACGCGCAGCTGCCTCCGCCGGGCACGGCACCGCGAAACGTCGGCTGATGGATACAAGGCCTGTATTCAGGGGCAACGGTGAAGTGATTCCCCAGCGGAGAGTGCGGGTGGCCTACTCTCCCGCCATGAGAGCCCTTGTTTTAGTTGCCTTGCTGTCCTTGACCACCCTCGCCGAGGCTCGTCCCTTCCGGGCGATGATGACCCGTACGGCGGAGACCACCAGCCCGCTGAACTTTGAGCTGGGGCTGCGCTACCAGGGCTTCTTCGCCGGCCGCGGCTCCGGCTCGGTGGGAGCCTTGCCCTACCACCAGCTCTCCCCCGGACTGCGGATTGGCCTGGTGGAGGGCCTGGAGCTCAACGCCTACGTGGAGTTCCTGCTGCTGGATGTGCCCAGCTCGCCCAACTTCCGCGCGTTCCTGGGGGACATCCCGATCGGCCTGCAGTGGACCTTCGTGGACACCCGGATGGTGGCGATGGGGGTGTGGCTGCGGGGAACGATCCCGTCCGGTCCCAGCGGGTTCGACATCATTCCCCCCGCGCTCTCCGACGGCACCCTGGACGCGGAGGCCAGCTTCATCGCCGAGGTGCGCTTTACCCGCGACCTGCGGCTGATGGCCAACCTGGGCTACCTGTACCACGGGGTCCGCGACCGGGGCGCCGCGGCGGACTTCGATGTCCCGGACGCGCTGCGCTACGACGTGGCGCTGGCCTACAACCTCAGCGACGACCTGCTGCTGGGCGTGGAGCTCAACGGCCGCTTCTACCTGGATCCGGTGATCACCCCGGTGTGGAACGACAACGCCAACCAGCTGGAGGTATTGCCCCACCTGCGGCTGGAGACCATCCCCAACCTGGTGCTGGAGGCGGCGATCGGCGTGGCCCTGGTGCCCGACCTGCAGGAGATCTACCTGGTCCGCGGGCTGCTGGGCTTCACCTACGAGTTCGACCTCGGCGGCAGCGACCGTCGCCCCAGCGACGAGGATCGCCCGCGCAGCCGCCGGCGGGGTCGCGGCCGGTAGTCGAACCTGACGCACTGAGTTGATAAAGGGGACAGGCTACATTTTCGGGTGTGTCGATTGCATTAACTGCAATCTGAAGACCTGAAAATGTAGCCCGTCCCCTTTTTATTGCGACGGGCGTTGCTCAGCGCTTCGAGGTGGGCTGGGCCATCGCCGCCTCGACCAGCTTCTCCAGTCCCTGCTCGTCCACCTGGGTGTTGGTGGCCAGGATCTTCCCGTCCGGCCCCACCAGGATCGAGGAGGGCAGGCCCACCGCGCTCAGTTGCTTCATCACCGCGTCCGCCTGATCCATTGGCACATAGGCGTGCGGCCAGGGCATGGGCCACTTCTGGGCGTTGTCCTGACGGAAGGTCTCCACCGCCTCCCGCTGGTCCTGGATCGCCACCGCCACCACGGTGAAGCCCTGCTTGCCGTACCGGGCCTGCAGCGCGTGCAGGGTGGGCAGCTTGGCGATGCAGGGCTTGCACCAGCTGGCCCACAGGCTGATCAGGTAGGTCTTCCCCTTCAACGAGGCGGGGGTGAGCTGCTCCTGCGGCTTCTCCCAGCGGGGGAAGGAGAACTGAGGCACCTGCGCGCCGGCCTGGACCGCGGCAGTGGGGTTGAGCCGGTTGGCCAGGAAGGCGTAGCGCGAGTCGGGAAAGCGGGTGGTCAGCTCCTGGAATGAGGCCTGGGCGGTGGCGGCGTCCCCGACGGTAATCGCCTGACGCAGCCGGTGCAGCAGCGCCGCGGCCGAGACCTCCGGCACCGGGTGGGAGGCGATCACCGAGTCCACGTAGGTCTTGGCCCACGCCGGGTCGGAGGCGGCATTGGCCATCGACACCAGCGCGCCGGGGTTGATCCCCCACACCGTGGCGCCGGACGCGATCTCGGTCAGCGCCGCATCCGCCAGCCGCGGGGAGTCGGCGCCGGTGACGAACTCCGACTGGGCGGCCACCAGCAGCACCTGGCGGATCGCGGGATCCTTCTCGGTGGCCAGCGCGGTGACGAACGCCCGCTGGTGAGGGCTGCCGGCCAGGAACGCCTGCACCGCCGCCTTGATGTCGGTGCCGCTTTTCGACGCCGCCAGCCCGGCCTGCTGGATGCCCGCCTCCCGCTCTTCCAGGTCCGCCACCAGCTGGGCCACCCGAGCGTCGCGGGGATGGGCCAGGGTGAGGGCCAGCTTGCCGTCGGCCACCGGCAGCTTCCGGGGATCGAACACCACCTCCAGCGCCCCACCGGGAGCGTCCAGCACGCTGAGGTAGTCGCCGCCGCCGTCGTACTCGAAGCGGTCCGCCTGGGTGCCGTTCATGGTGTTGCCGACGGTGGTGACGTGGAGCAACTGATACGCGAAGCGGCCCGCCGGAGCCTCCACCGTCAGCGCGAAGGTGCCGTCCGCCCGACGCTGCATCGGGATCGCGGACTTCATCGACAGCTTCCCGTTCTTCTCCACGATCAGCCCCACCTTCTCGAGGCTGGCCGCGCGCGGGTGGGTGCCCAGCTTCACCTCCACCCGGTGCTCGCCGGGGTCCAGCCACAGCGAGGTCTCCGCCTCCGCGTGGCTGACCGCGCTGAAGCGCACCTTGGCGTAGCCCACCGGCGCGGTCTGCAGCCGAAAGGTTCCGTCCGCGCTGACCGGGTGGGACTCCGCGCCCAGGTGCACCTGGGCCAGGGTCACCGGCTTTCCATCCACGCCCACCACCGTGCCCACGATCACCGCCTGCTCCGGGACCGGTGCCGGGGCAGGTGCGGGGGAGGCCTCGACCGGTTTGGGCTCAACGTGGGCGCACGCCAGCGAGACGGCCAACAACAAGGAGAGCGAGAGGTGGGTTCGCATGGGCCGCTTCATTGCACACCCCCCTTGGGGGCACGCAAACTCTGCTCACGACAGTCGGTCCCCGCTCTGTTCACCTGCCCGGTTCGCCGCCACTTCCTGGTTGCGAGAAGTCATCGGGAGCGATGCATGAATCAGTGGCTGGGAGCAGTGGTGATCGCCGCGTGGGTGAGCGGTTGTCAGCAGGGAACGGGACCCCAGGGGATCCCGGGCCCGACCGGCCCCGCGGGCGCCGCCGGAGCCGCCGGCCCCCAGGGGCCTTCCGGTCCGGTGGGGCCCCAGGGCCTCCAGGGTGACACTGGCGCCCCGGGCGAGCTGAGGGTGTACGGCGATGGCTCCGCGGGATCGCTGAGGATCAGCGGCCACACCAACTGGAAGATCAACCCGCCGCAGGGGCGGAACTACAACTTCACCGACTTCGAGCTCGTGGAGGGGGTGGTGTTGAACGTGCCCAGCGGGACGGTGATCCGCTGCACCGGGACCTGCCTGATCAAGGGGGTGTTGACGGTGGCGCCATTCGCGATGGGAGGACTTCTGGACTACGGCACCACCGCCGACGCCTCCCCCCGGATCCGCGCCGCCCATCCGGGTATCTCCGCCGGCTCGGCCACTTTCGGCGGGCGTGATTTCAATGACGGTTCTCCCCTCGGAGGCCTGGGCGGGGAGGCGGACAACAACCTGGAGCCCTTCCATCACCTGACCCGACCGGGAGCGGTGGGTGGAGGAGGGGGGGCGGGAGGGGGTGGGCCGCTGGCCGGAAACGAAGGCGGCCGGGGAGGAGGCACGGTGACGGTGCTGGGGCTGGTGGGCGTGGAGGTGACCGCCACCGGCAGTGTGCAGGCGGACGGAGAGACAGTTGTCGGTGCCGCACGGACGGGAGCAGGGGGCGGTGGCGGAGGAATCATCCTCCTGGCCTCTGCCACCGAGGGTCCGGGTCAGCGGCTATGTGATCGCGGCGGGCGGCAAGGGAGGTCCGGTCAGCGGCGCCAGTGCCGCCGGGGGAGGAGGGGGCGGAGGCCTGATCCAACTGCTGGCACCGTCGGTGGTCAGCGACCCCAGCAACCTGAGCGTCTCCGGTGGGGACGTGGGAACGGTGGGCGCCGCGGGAGCCATCACCGCCACTGCCCGCTCCGCGGGGGGGGGCGGAGGCGGTTCGGTGGGCGCCGGGGGGAATGGCAGCAGCATCTTCTTTGGCGACCCGTCGGCTCCGTCCGTGAACAGTCAGCCCGGACAAGTGGTCGTCCGTTTGATGAATCCAGCTGCCCTGTTCTGAGAAGCCCCGGCCGGAGCCGCGGTCGGTCGGAGGCGCCCTTTCACCTCGGGGCGGGCGGGAGCGGTGGGGCCTACGGACCCGCGGTGTAGGTGACCTGGTAGCGCCGGTCGCAGGCCCGGCTCCCGTTGCTGAACAGCCCGGGGCCGAAGTCGCCCTGCTGGCGCAGCACCTCATCCACCGAGGCGGCGGAGTCGGTGCCGCAAACCTGGTAGCTCCCGGGGGTCCCGGAGGGGAGCAGCAGCATCCCCGGACGCACCTGGACGTTGCCCGAGGTGTAGACGCGCTCGTGGCGGTAGGCGTCTCCCTCTCCGGCGGCGACCTCCAGCTGGTAGACCGGCCACGACTCGCCGGACCAGCCGAACACGGTGCCGTCGGTGATCTGGGAGGGGGAGACCCCTTCGATGCGGGGCGGCCCCCGCAGCGCGCCCTCCGCGGTCTGCCCAATTGCCAGCCCGGTCCAGGTCCGGCTGATCGAGCTTCCCGACAGCTCGCTGGCCCCCACCTGCAGCGTGTGCCGGACGTCGTCCTGAGCGAACGCATCCTCCAGCGACGCGGTGAGCGCGGCGCCGCTGTCGCCCTGCACCGACATGTAATCGAAGCGGTTGCCGGCGAAGATCGCGTACAGGGTGCGGCCATCCACCGAGAACCCGGGCGGGACCTGCACCGAGGAGTGGATGGTGCCCCGGGGAGGCGGTTGCATGTTGAACCGCCGGGACTCCTCCTCGCCGTCCCGGAGGGTCGCCGAGCCGTCCGCGTACCAGGCCAGCCGTCCGTCCACCCAGGCCCTCGCGCGCAGGCGTGCGGTCTGACTGGTGGCCAGGCTGCGGAAGGGGATGTCGTTGGTGTTCTCCGCCCCGCCGGCGACGAAGTTCACCCCCCAGCCCACCGTCTGGCCCTCCATCATCACCCCTACGAAGGCGCTCTGGTGTCCGGTGATCAGCGCCCCGGTGCTGCCCTCCTCCAGCCGGACGTGGAGCGAGGCGGTGCGGACCGGGAGGTTGGTCTCGTAGCCCTTGAGCACCACCTGGCTGAGGGTGGCGCCCTCGTAGCTGTAGGCGCTGTGCCCGGCCAGCGTGTACTTGTAGGTGAGCCGGTAGGGGGCGGTGACGCCGGAGAAGCTGGCCCGTCCGGAGGCGTCGGTGATCACCGCCGCGCCTCCGTTGACGAAGGTCTCGTGCCCGGGGAGCCCAACCCCGTAGATGTCCACCACCTGGACGCTGACCGTGTCGGTCACCGTCACCGGAACCTGCAGCACCAGTGAATCGGCCCCGGCGCGCACGGTGGCCGGGAACACCGCTGCGCCGCTGGCGGTGGTGCCGGGGACCTGGACCGTCACCCGCCAGGTCCCGTCCTCCAGCAGCCGGTACTCGCTCACCCCCTCGAACTCCGGCGGGCCTCCGGTGACTGCAAGCTCCACCTGGAAGGAGCCACCGCGCAGCACCGGCTCGGAGGGAGGGGCGACCACGCTGGCCGAAGCCACCGTCACCGTGATCGTGGCCTGGGCCTCCACTCCCTCCCCCAGCGCCACCAGCTGCAGCTCGCCATCCGAGGCAATCTCGCTGGCCTTCAGGGTCAGCACCGCCTGGGTGGTGCCAGGGGCGAGCGGGGTGGCGTCCACGTTCACCCGGGCGGCGGCCGACGCACCCTGCACGCTCAGCGCCCGGCTCTCGCCCTCCCAGGTGAGGGTCACCGGGAAGTCGACCTCACCCCCGCGGAAGACGATCACTGGCTCCGACGGCACCCCGACGGTGACCGTCGGCGATCCACACCCCACCATGATCGAGGCCACCACTCCCGTTGCCAGCCAGCTTCTCATCCGACTCTCCTTGCCCTGGCGGTACGCGCCGACCGGGGAGGTGAACAGAGATCGCGGGTGGAAGTCGTGAGCAGAGTTTGCGCAGGCCCTCTAGAAGGAGAGACCGACGCCCAGCCGGGGCGATCCCTGGGTTCCGGCGCCGTTGAGCGCGCCGTCCTGGTACGGGACCAGGAAGGGCAGGGAGAGGGAGCCGGTGATCCCGAAGCGGCGGGCGAACCAGTAGGTGGCCTCCACCCCCGGGGAGACGCTGAAGTCGGTGAGCTGGACCTGGCTCCCCAGGCTGAACCAGGCCCCGAACAGCACCACCAGCCGGACGGTGGGACCGGCCTCGCTCTCCCGGGACAGCACCTCGAACCGCGGACCCACTGCCACGTGGGCGTCGCTGGAAGGGAGCTTGAGCCCCAGCTCCACGTCCAGGATCGGGATCGCGCTGAGCACCACGTTGAGCTCCAGATCGTTGAAGCGCGTCCAGTAGTCGCCCCGGACCGTGCCCACGTTGCCCAACGCGTCCCCGGCCACCGCCACTGGGGCCGCCAAAGAGAGAATCAGAACCAGTAGACGACTCATGAGGTGCTCTCCTGTCCGGGGGTCTGAAGCGGGTGCAGCATAGGTCTCCGGCGAGCCGGAGCGGATCTCCCACCTCAGAGCCGAAGCCCGAAAGTGGCCAGCCATCGCGCCCAGGCCTCCCCCACTCGGTTCGGAATTCCAACCCGCTGGAAGGATTCACCGCCAAGCACTTCGGCCACCGGGCCCCGTCGTCGACGCGGCTGGCGCCGGATTCCGCAGTACAACGCGGGGGTGCTCTCTCCCTGGGTGGCGCTCAACGAACTCACCGTGGCACTGGGCGACGCGGCGTCCACCGAAGCGGTGGCGCAGGTGATCCTCAACCGGCTGGTGCCGATGCTGGGGGCGGACGGCGGTTCGGTGGCCATCCCCACCCCGGATCGCCGGGCGCTGGCGCTGATCGCCACCCACGGCTACCGCCACGAGGTGGTCTCCGAATTCAAGACCCTCCCGCTGGACGCGCCGCTGCCGCTGACCGACGCGGCCCGCGCCAGGCAGCCCCTCTTCATCGAGTCCCGGCAGGAGTTGCTGGGGCGCTACCCGCACATCGAACCCTTCTCCGAGTCCTCCACCTTGATCGCGGTGCCGCTGCTGGTCCGGGGAGAGCTGCTGGGGGTGATGGGGGTCACCTTCGCCCAGCTCAAGACGTTCTCCGAGGACGAGCGCAGCCAGGTGGTGCTGCTGGCCGGGCAGTGCGCGCTGGCGCTGCAGCGGGTCAACGCCCTGCAGACGGAGATCGCCGCTCGTCAGCGGATCGAGGTCCTGGCCGAGGCCTCCAAGACCTTCGCCGCCGAGGCGCATGATCTCTCGCAGCTGCTCAACGTGGTGGCCCGGCGGGTGGCGCAGCTATTCGCCGAGTCCTGCACCGTCACCTTGATTTCCGCCGACGGCCAGTGGCTGGAGCCGGTGGCGCTGCACCATGAGAACCCGGAGGCACGCGAGCAGGGGCTGGCGCTGTTCCAGGCCACCCGCCAGAAGGTGGGAATCGGGATGCAGGGGGTGGTGGCCGCCAGCGGCCAGCCGATGCTGGTCCCGGAGATCGCCCTGGAGGCGGTGGTGGCCGCCACCCGCCCCGAGTACCGCGACTACGTCCGCCGCTTCGCCCCCGCCAGCTTCGTGGTGGTGCCGCTGCGGGTGCGGGGAGGAATCATCGGGACCCTCTCCGTCTCCCGGGGCGCGACTGCCCCCCGCTTCAACCAGGACGACGTGGGGATGCTGACCGAGGTCGCGGACCGGGCGGCGCTGGCGATCGACAACGCCCGGCTGCTCTCCGAGGCCCAGGCGGCGCTGGCCCGGGCCCAGGAGGCGATCCACCTCCGGGAGGACTTCCTCTCCATCGCCGGCCACGAACTCAAGACCCCGCTCACCTCCCTCAAGCTGGAGCTGCAACTGCACGAGCGCTCCGGGCCCGCCCGGACCATCGGCCGCGCCACCCGACAGGTGAAGCGGCTGGAGACGCTGGTGCAGTCACTGCTGGACGTGGGCCGGCTGTCCGCGGGGCGGATGGACATCCAGCTGGTGGAGGTGGATCTGCTCCCGCTGCTCCACGAGGTGGTGGAGCGGTTCCGGGCCGAGGCGGAGGCTGCCGACACCCCCCTCACCATCGAAGAGCCGTCCGGTCCGGTGATCGCCCGCTGCGACCGCGATCGCTTCGATCAGGTGCTGACCAACCTGGTCTCCAACGCGATCAAGTACGGGGGAGGCAAGCCGGTGGTGCTCTCCGCCGACGGGGCCACCGATCCGGTGACGGTGCGGGTCCGCGACCAGGGGATCGGGATCGAGCTGCAGGAGCACGAACGGCTGTTCGAGCGCTTCGCCCGCTCCCAGGCCGCCACCCGCCACTTCGGCGGCATGGGGCTGGGGCTGTGGATCTCCCGTCAGCTGATGGAGCGGATGGGAGGACGGCTCACCCTCAGCAGCACGCCCGGGGACGGCGCCACCTTCCGGTGCGAGCTGCCGCGGGCGTAGGGCCCGACTACTTCCCGTCCCGGCGACCCTTGCCCGCCATGATCGGCGAGACCGCCAGCACCAGCACCCCCTGCTGATGGGTCCCGGCGGCGGCGTAGATCGACGCCTTCTTTCCCAGCTCGATCTGGGTGGTGACCTTGGCCACGGTGAGGTTCACGTGGGCCACCCCCTTCTCCAGCTTCACCAGCTGGAACTGGGCCTTGGAGCCGTTGGGCAGCACCAGGGTCTGGGGGACCTTGGCGTCCAGCTCCAGGATCTGGGTGGAGAGCTGCTTGAAGGAGGTGAAGGTGAAGTCCTTGGAGAAGGCCTGCTTCATCGACTCCAGCGAGGGGGGATCCACCTCGGTGCCCTGGCCCGAGGCGTAGACCACGTCCACGAAGAACCGGACCTTGTCCTCCGCGGCCAGCGCGGGGGAGGGGACCAGTCCCAGGATCATCACCGCGGCGGCGGTCAGCAGAAAGGCACGACGGAACATCACAGCTCACCTTCTCGCGGCGTCCGGGGGCCGTTGGGGTCCTTGGAACGGAACGCGTCCTCTTCGTCGTCCTCGTCGTCACCTTCGTCGTCCGGACCGGCGATGGTGGCCTTGGAAGGCTCATCCACGATCCAGATGATCGCGTCGCCCTGCTCGGTGGTCAGCACCACCGGGGCGATCCCGGCCTCGGCGCTGACCGACTCCACCGCCATCTGCTCCGAGGCGTAGCCCACCGGGGTCCCCTGGCGCAGCACCAGCGGGACGCCGATCAGCAAGAGCACCGCGGCGGTGGCGAAGGAGGCCATCATCGGGCCGCGCTGGTAGGTGAACATCTCCGAGACCGACAGCCTCCAGCGTTCCAGCAGCGGCGGCCGCTCCGGGGTCACCCGGGCCATCACCTTCTGGGCGAAGTCCTTGAAGTCCACCTCGTCGGTGGCGAACTCCAGGCCCACCCGGACCAGGCCGGAGGTGGCGCGCAGGTCGGCCACCCGGCCGGTGCAGTCGTGACAGGCCGACAGGTGCCGTTCCAGGACCAGCCGGTCCGCGACCGCCAGCTCCCCGTCCACGTAGGGGGAGAGCTGCGGGAGGAAGGTCTTGCATGCAGGATTCGATGAACTCATGGCCGCACCGCCGAACTGAGGGGACTGTAGTGATGACGGGACGTCTCCAGCGATATTCCAGTCCGTCTCACTCCTTGCCGATCCCCGACTTCGCCTCGTCCAACTCCAGATATTCACTAAGGATTTTCTGAACCTTGGCCCGGGCGTGGAACAGGCGGGACATCACCGTTCCCTTGGGGATTTCCAGGGTCCGGGCCAGGTCCTCGTAGCTCATTCCCTCCAGCTCGCGCAGCAGCAGGATCGCCCGGTGCTTCTCCGGGACCTGCTCCAGGGCGTACTGGATCTTCTCCGCCAGCTCCCGGCGCAGGGCGCTCTTCTGGGGGTTGGTGCCCAGCCGGCTGCCCAGCGCGCCGATGTTCGCCTCCGCGGTGTCCATCAGCACCGCGTCGTCCAGCTCCACGAACTCGCGGCCGCTGCCCCCGCGCTTGCGGAGCACGTCGATGCAGATGTTGGAGGTGATGCGGTACAGCCAGGTGTAGAAGCTGGAGTCGCCCTTGAAGTGGTCCAGGTACTTGTAGACCTTGACGAAGGCCTCCTGGGAGACGTCCATCGCCTCCTCGCGGTCCTTCAACATCCCCACCGCGACGGCGTAGACCTTCTTCTGGTAGCGCTCTACCAGCAACTTGAATGCCCGCTGGTCGCCGCCTCGGACGCGCTTGACCAGGGTGAGATCGTCGGTCGCCACGCGTCGGCACCTTAATGCCTGCACTGCCAGTGTCGAGCTTCCAGCGTGCCCGACCCCCCTGGCCGGCGGCCGCTACATCGAGACCAGCGCCACCACCATCAGGGTGACCAGGACCAGGAACAGCATCGCCCCGAAGGTCATCCGGTCCCACTTGGCCTGCTCCAGGGTGCTGTCCTCCCCCTCGCCGCGGAACTTGTGGAGCACGTTCCACAGCATGTTGTTGCCCAGCTTCCCCTTGGTGCGGCGGCGGGGATCGGCCTCGTTGCCGGGGGCGTGGTTGTGCAGCTCGCGCGGGTCGCGGGGGACGATGATTCCCTTCCCCACCTCGGCGGCCAGGGTGTTCACCCGCAGCTCCACCCCGTCCTTGAGTGGATCCTGCGCCTGGCGGTGGGAGAGCTTCATCGGGCTCTCGCCGATCTCCTTGTAGGTCAGCGGCGCGCCGGTGAACTCGTTGGCCGCCTGCTTCCGGGGCTGCTCGCGGACCAGCTCTTCGCTCTTGGGCTGCTGCGACGGCGGCGGCCACTGGGAGGCGGTCATCTTCGTCTGCTCGGCCTTCTGCTGCAGCTCCTTGAGCGAGCGGGACATCAGCAGCTCGTGGGCCCGCTCCAGCCCGGTCTGTCCGGTGCGCTCGTCGCGCAGCTGGTCGAAGCTGAGGTGGGAGAGGGTCTCCACGAAGGCCTGGGCGGAGGTCTTCTTGTCTCCTTCGGAAAGGGAGGACCCGCCCTGCTTGTTCGGGCCGGCGGCCTCCTCCTGGCGCTTGGCCTCGCGCAGCCCCCACAGGTCCCGTCCCTCCGGCTGCTGCAGCCGCTCCAGCCGGCTCTTGCCCTTGCCCTCCGGGGTCTCCGCCTGCGGAAGCGGGAGCTGGGGCGGCCCCTCCTTCTCCCTCATCCGGCGCAGCTTCTCCTGCAGCTCGGGAGGCAGCTGGTCCTCGGGCAAGGACGCGATCAGCGCCAGCTCCTTGGCGGACAGCTGGTCTGACTTCGGCTTCTCCCCCAGCTCCACGAACCGCTCGGCGTACTTGGTGAAGTACTCGAACGTCCGCTGCGCCTTCTCCGAGCTGTCCGCGTCGGGGACGTCCACCAGCTCGCGGGCCACCAGCTGGTAGTCGGCGGCGAAGCGGTTGCTGACGTCCGGCTGCTCGCGGATCTGCCGCAGGTCCGGGGTCAGCTCGGAGACCGGGCGCTTGAAGGTCGGGGTCTCTCCCCGCAGGCCGGTGTCCGCCACCGGCAGCTCGTAGGCGAAGCCATCCGAGGGGGACTCGATCAGCGGCGGGGTCTCGGCCACCGGAAGCGCGGGCGCGCCGGGCGGAGCGGTGACCACCGGAGGGGAGTCGGCGCGCGGACCGCGGGGGCCGCCTCCGTCCTGCCCTGGCGGCAGCTGCCCGCGGGGATGATGTTCCTTGATCGCGCTCATGGACCTTCTTGGATTGTCGCCGCGAGGACCCCGCGGGTTGCCCCCACTCTAGTCCGGGAGGGCACCGCGCCGATCCTTCGGACCGGTAGAAATGACCGGGAATCCCTGAATCCTTCGGCCGGGGCGGCTGTAGGCAGACCGGGGACACGCAGCCCAGCAGGCGGGGGATCGCCGTAAAGCTGCAGCCTGCCCGTCCGGCTGGCGTCGGTTCCTGGGCAGAGTTCGCCAACCGGAATGCGCGCACATAGGTTGCAGGACAGACTGGCGCTGCAGATCAGTTGCCCCGCCTCGCCGCCCATGCCTGAAGACTCAATCTCCATCGATCTGTCGTTGAACCCGACCGGCGAAGCTCCGGCCCGGGAGTCGCTGGTGGGCGCGGTGATGGGCGGCTTCCGGCTGACCCGGCTGCTGGGCACCGGCGGGATGGGGTCGGTCTATCTGGGCGAACACCAGATGATCGGCAGCAAGGTCGCGGTGAAGGTGCTGCACCGCGAGCTGTCCGCCAATCCGTCGCAGGTGGAGCGCTTCCTGGCGGAGGCCCGGGCGGTCAACTTGATCGACCACGAGAACATCGTCCGGATCTTCGATCTGGCCACCGATCCGCAGGGCCGCCACTACTTCGTGATGGAGTACCTGGAGGGCAAGCCCCTCACCGCGCTCACCAAGCTGGCGCTCCCGGCGGCGGAGGCGATCCCGCTGCTGATCCAGGTGCTGGGAGCGCTGAGCGCGGCCCACGCCCGGGGCGTGGTGCACCGGGACCTCAAGCCGGACAACATCTTCCTGGTGCGTCGCGGTGGGGATGATCGCTTCGTCAAGGTTCTGGACTTCGGCGTGGCCAAGCTGCTCTCCGAAGGTCCGGTCACCGGCCAGACCCAGATGGGGATGGCGATCGGGACCCCCACCTATATGTCCCCCGAACAGTGGAGTGGCCAGGCGGTGGATGGCCGGGCGGACATCTACGCGATGGGGGTGCTGTCCTATCTGCTGGCCACCGGGCGGATGCCGTTCCCGCGCGGCAGCCTGCTGGAGATGCTGGCCTACCACCGGGAGAAGGTCCCGGACGCCCCCAACAGCGTCAACCAGTCGGTTCCGCGGGCCTGGTCGGATGCGATCCTGCGCGCACTGGAGAAGCGCCCCAAGGATCGCTTCCAGACCGCGGACCAGATGGCGGCGGCGCTGCTGGCGGTGCTGGACCGGACCTCCGAGGAACCGCTGGCGGCCGCCGGGGTCGCCCCCCGCATTGCCCCGGTCTCGGTGGGGGAGATGGCAACCCGCCTGACTCCGGTGCCGGCGATGCCGCGCTACACCCCGGTGGCCTCCGCGGTGGCGGGCGGGACCCCGGTGCCGGCGCGGGCCACCCCGCTGGGCTCCGGGGTGGGGATCTCTCCCTACACCCCGCTGCCCCATCCGAAGACGGCGGTCACCCCCGCCCCGGCCGAGCAGCGCTACGCCACCCGGATGAGCGTGCAGCTGCCGGCGCGGATCCTGGACGCGCAGGAGGTGCACCAGTTCGACGCGATCTGCACCGAACTCTCCCGCGGCGGTCTCTACGTCTGCCACACCGGCGCGGCGCCGGCGGTGTTCACCCGGCTCAAGGTGGTGCTGGTGGTCAACGGCCAGCTGCTGGAGTGCCCCGCGGAGGTGGTGCGCCAGGTCAGCCCCCAGGACGCCGAGCGGTGGCAGATGAGCCCCGGCTTCGCGGTCCAGTTCCTCCAGCCCACCGCCGAGCTCAAGGAGACGATCACCCAGATCCTCAAGTCGGTGGCGGCGATCCACCCCGGCACCGGGATCGCCTCGCGGCTGCAGAAGATCGCCGCCTCGGACTTCTACTCGGTGCTGGAGCTGCCCGCGGACGCCACCGGGCCGCAGATCCGCCAGAAGGCGGAGGAGCTGCTGGAACAGCTGCGCTCCGCGGAGAAGGACGCGCCCTCCGACCAGGTCCGCCGTCACCTGGCCGAGGCCCGGCAGAAGGTGGAGATCGCCCGGTCGATCCTGGCGGATCCGGCGCGGCGGGTGGACCACGACCTGGCGAAGAAGAACTTCCGCGGGGTGGCGCGCTGCCTGGAGGCGGGGCTGCCGGTGGAGACGTTGCAGGCGCTGCACCAGCGCTACGCCCAGGCCAATGCCTATGACGTGAACTCCGCCCGGCTGCTGGCGATCTCCGCGGGGGTCTGGGAGAAGCGCGGGGATCGCGAGCAGGCCCGCGCCCAGTACGAGGCCGCGCTGAAGCTGGATCCCGCCAACCCCACCTTGCACCAGGGGCTGGCCGCCCTGGGAGACAGCGGGGCGGGGAAGCGGATCGCCTAAGGCTACGCGGAGACGGCGGGCGTGACCGTGGAGGACCGCGCCGGCCAGTCGCCGGTCAGCTTGGCCACGAAGAACGCCGGCCCGACCAGCGCGTGGACCAGGTTGGTGAGGAAGGAGGGCGACTTCTTCTCCCACACCACGTGTCCGGCCAGCTGGATCAACCAACCGCCGGCGGCGATGGCCACGATCGCCCACCAGGGCAGCATCCGTCCCAGGGGGAAGGTGAGCGACGCGGCGGCGAGGATGATCAGCCCCAGCTTCACGCTCATCTTCAGGTACCAGACCGCGCACAGGGCCAGGAACACCATCCCGGCGGTGAGCCGGAAGTTGTTCGGCAGGGTCACCAGGTGCACCCAGTCCAGCATCGCGATGATGTGGAACACGATCATCGGGATCGCCAGCTTGTGGGTCAGCTGGTTGGTGGGGTGCTGGTGGGCCTGGCCGTACTCGGCGAACAGCGCGGTCAGCTTGGGGTTCATGCCGCACTCATAGCGCGGGTCGCCCGCACCCGGAAACCGGCGCGCCCTAGAAGCGGAACCCGGGCCCCAGCCCCAGCAGCAGGAACACCAGCGCGCCTGCCCCGGCGATCCTCCACCCGGCGTTCCCTCCCCACGGCAGCCCGGGTTCGGAGGAGGGCTCGCGGCGGATGGCGGTGGGGATCCACACCAAGAGGAAGGTGCCGCCCAGGGTGGCCAGCGCCGAGGTGAACGCGTAACGGGGCTCCAGGTAGTTGAGCCACGCGCCGCCGGTCATCACCCCGCCGCCCACCACCGCCCAGGGGAGCAGACACAGTCGAGCCGCCAGCGCCCGAGGGCGGGAGGCGCCTGCCAGCAGCGGAGGAAGCGCCGGGTAGAGGAGGAAGAACCAGCGCAGGGTCAGCAGACAGCCCACCACGGAGAACGCCACCCGGTAGGCCCACCGCGGCTCGAGTCCGGCGATGAACACGGTCCAGTCGCCGAACCCGAACAGGGGATCCACCATCAGGTAGCCGGCGCCCATCAGTCCGTTGACCGCGGTGGTCAGCCACAGCGCGTAGTAGGCCCAACCGGTCCGGGGCGTCCGGTGGCGCAGCCAGGCGAAGGCCGCGGCGGCCACCAGGAGGTTGAGCAGGGTGCCCGAGGCCACCGCCATCCGTCGCTGCAGCACGGTCTGCCCGGGGAAGTCGCACTGGGCGAAGGCGGAGGAGACGCCCACCAGCCGGCCGCCCTCCACCAGGCAACTGAGCCCATGCCCCAGGCCTTCATGGATCACCTTGGCCAGCACATAGACCAAGGTGGCGACGGAGAGCACGGTCAGCACGTCGGGCGGGGCGGGGGAGGCTTCGGGCGTGCGCATCAGGTGCCTTTCGGGGGAGCCATCATCGCACCTGACGTCCACCGGGCACCGGTCGAAAGTGGCTGCTGCCAAGCGCCAGCCGTCTCGGCATAGTCGGCGCATGGCACGCACCCGAACCATCCGCACCGAAGAAGTGGTGGGCCCCCGGCTGGGCCGGTTGTTGATCGGCACCGACTTCTCCGCCGGCGCCCGCGCGGCGATCTCCCGCGTGGGGAAGCTGCCGCTGGAGGCGCGGGCGGAGGTGGTGCTGGCCTATGTGATCCCCGCCGGGGGAGACCTGTTCGTGGACCGCGGCGCGGAGCTCTCGGTGCAGAAGCTGCTGGAGGAGGAGACCCGGATCCTGCGCCGGCTGCTGCCCGCCACCACGAAGGTGCGCAACGAGCTGGTCCGCGGCCGCCCGTTCGACGCCCTCTTCGAGCTGGGTTCGCGGCTGCAGCCGGAGCTGATCGTGATGGGACGCCACGGGGAGCGGGCCTTCCGCGATGATCTGCTGGGCTCCACCGCCGAGCGGGTGCTGCAGCTGGCCAACCGCCCGGTGCTGGTGGTGTCCCGCACCGCCAAGTCCCAGTACAAGCGGGCCCTGGCGGCGGTGGACCTGGAGCCGGGGTCGCTGGAGATCCTGGCCGCCGGACTGCGGATCAGCGGGGTCAAGCCCAAGCAGGTCTCGCTGGTGCACGCCTTCCAGGGCAGCCTGGCCCCCGGGCAGAAGAAGCCGGGACGCAAGGAGGCCACCCGGCTGCGCGAGACGCGGCTGGACGCGATCGAGAACGGGCTGCGGATGGAGCTCACCCCCTTCCCGGCCCTGGCCACCGAGGCGCAGATCGTGATCCGGGAGGGAGATCCCCGCGAGGTGCTGGCGGAGCAGGTCCAGGAGCAGAAGGCAGATCTGCTGGTGGTGGGCACCCACGGGCGCACCGGCTACGCCCGCGCCATGCTGGGCAGCGTGGCCCAGTCGCTGGTCCGCCGGACCCCCTGCGATGTGCTGGTGGTGCCGACGCCGCTGAGCGAGCGCTAGCAGCCTCCGCCCCCCACAAGTGAATCGGTGCTGGAGGTCTCGCGCCGGGGAAGGGATCCTGAAGCCGGAGGCGAACCGATGCGCTGGCTGCTGCTGATGGTGATCTGGCTCCCCGGGACTGCCCTGGCCAGCGGGGTGGTCCGGGCCTCGGTGACCAGCGAGCATTTTGGACGGACCGCGGAGACCGTGATCGGACTGACCTCCGATGGGTCGCTGCCGGATGAGCAGGCCTGGCGCGCCCGGGCGGACCGCGAGCTGCGCGCGCAGGTGGCGCACCTGGAGGGAGCACTCCCGCGGCTGCGAGAGGGGTTCGCCGCCGCCCGGGAAATCGTCCCCCTGGAGGATCCCCAGGGACTGCGCCGCCGGATCGATCTCAGCGGCGATGGTTGGGGCTGGCTGGAGCTCTCCTTCCGCGAGGAGCCCGCGCCTCAGGATCTGGAGGTGCTCCGCCGGGCGCTGGCCCAGGAGCTCCAGCTTCGCCCGTTGGACCGACGTCGGCGCTTCCCGGTGCGGGCCATGTTCGCGGCGATGGCGGTGGTGGCGGCGGTGGCGGTGGGAGTCCTGGCGTGGCGACGCCGACGGGCCGGACGTTCCAGGTGAAGCGACCGAGGCGGACGCCGGCGGCCGGGGCGCGACCGGCAGCCGAGCCCGCCCTAAAAACTTCTCCTCCGCGGGCGGGTCCGGTCACAGAATGCACGCAGGGGGGAAGGCAATGAAGTGCAGGATCGTGGTGGTGGGGGTGGCGTGTCTGCTGGTGGGTTGCACCGAGGGTCCAGTCGGCCCCAGGGGCCCGGCAGGGGAGAGGGGCCCGGTGGGACCCACCGGTGAGACCGGGCCGGCGGGAGTCTCGGGATCCCCCGGCTCCCCTGGAGCCTCGGTGGCGGCGACCCCGCTGGAGGTCGGGGACGAGACCTGCCGCTTCGGCGGTACCCGCTTCGAAGTGGAGGGCGCTCCTTCCCGCGCGGTGTGCAACGGCCGGCCAGGCGAGATGGGGCCGCCCGGTCCCTCCAGCATCGCCGCCTGCCCGCCGGGTTACACCTCGGTCGACTTCCCCAACTCCCGGCTCTGCATTTTCCGGGACACCCTCTCCGAGACCTGGAACCGGGGCCAGATGTGGTGCGACGCGTCCTTCCACGGCGCCAGCCTGTGCACCCACCAGCAGCTTCGCCGCGCCTGCCGGAGGGGCTTTGCCCTGGTGGCGGGGACGTGGCTGGCGGACCGGATCGGCGAGAATCAGGTGCTGTTCGTCAACGCCACCGACTGCGCCGACTTTGACGGGGTGGCCAATCCCAGCGTCGCCCAGCCCGCCACCTACTGCTGTCTGGAGTGGATGAAGTACTAGCAGGCCTGTCCCCCGGTACCGGTTGCCCCCGCCTCGGGGCACTCCACCTTCCTCCTTCGTTTCCACGAATGGAGGTTCTGGATGGTCCTGGTCGAAAGTCTCCGGAGAAGGGCGCTGGCCTCTCTCCCCACGTCGGTGAAGCGGGAGCTGCGGGAGGTGTGGTTGAGGTCTCGCGGGGTGCCAGCCATGCCCCGCGCGCCCGTTGCGCTTCCTTCGCAACCGTGGCCGCGGCGGGCGGATGGGCTGGTGGCGGTGGGCGGAGATCTGGGTCCGGAGCGGCTGGTGAAGGCCTACGCCGGCGGGCTCTACCCCTGGCCGGGACCGGAGGGCGGGCTGCTGTGGTACTCGCCGGATCCCCGGTTCGTGATCGATCTGGAGAACCTGAAGATCCCCAAGGAGACGGCGCGGCTGCACCGCCAGGGACGCTATCGGCTCACCCTGGACCACGCGTTTGATCGGGTGATCGATGCCACCGCCAACATTCCCCGTCGCGGCGGCCGGGGGACCTGGATCTCCCGGTCGATGATCGCCGCCTGGCGGGAGCTGCACCGGCGCGGGCAGGCGCACTCGGTGGAATGCTGGTCCGGCGAGGAGCTGGTGGGAGGTTCCTACGGCCTGGCGTTGGGCGCGGCCTTCTTTGGCGAGAGCAGCTTCTCGCTGGCCAACAGCGCCGGGGCGATCGCCTTTGCCGAGCTGTTCACCCACCTGCGCGCTCGCGGGTTCCGCTTCGTGGACTGCCAGGTCCGCTCGGCGCACCTGGAGCGGTTCGGGCAGGTGGCCTGGTCGCGCACCGAGTTCCTGATGCGGCTGTCTCAGGCCCGGGAGAGAGCGGTGCCGTTCAACGAGGCACCCTCGGCGGCGGTGGCCAGCACCAGCAGGTTGTAGGCCGGGCGGAAGCGGGCGGTGGCGTCCGGGTCCAGCCGGAACGCCGCCCGCTCCAGGCCGTAGGCTGCGCAGCGCAGCGGGTACTTCAGCCGCGCCTTCCAGCCGGCTGCCAGCGGGGGCCAACCCTCGGCCTCGTTGTCCCAGGTGTAGCAGGCGTCTTCAATCCGATAGCCGGCGTCCGCCAGGGTGGAGCGCGCGGTCTCGGCGGTGAAGTAGTGCAGGTGGCCGTAGCGGTTGCGCATCGAGAGCAGGTGGCGGGAGCCGCCGGCCACGGTGTGGACGCTCAGATCCAGCGGGATGTGGAACACGAACCGGCGCGCCCGGCCGCGCAGCGCGGAGAGGAACCCCAGGTAGTCCGGCACGTGCTCCAGCACGTCCAGCAGTAGCAGCAGCTCGAAGGGTTCGGAGGGTTCGCGCAGGAAGTCCCCCTGCTGGAAGCGCAGCCGGTCGTTCTCCCGCGGCTTGCAAAGGCGGATGGCGTGGCCGGAGATGTCGTAGCCGCGCAGCTGGGTGGTGGACGGAAGCCCGGGCTGCAGCTGGGCCAGCACCCCGCCCGCGCCGCAGCCCACGTCGCAGACGCTGGTGGGCGCCAACAGATTCCGGCGCAGCAGCCGGAGGATCTTGCCCGCCTTCCAGGGCGCATCCGCGGCGTGCCAATCCGGGACCTTCTCCAGGTACTCGCCGTCCTCGTACTGGGTGGCCAGCACGTTCATCGCCGCCCCCCGATTGCGCCCATCGCCCGCCAGATCGCCCGCCGGGCCGCGGTGGGGACGAAGTTCCGGTACAGGGTCAGCGGTCGGGTCAGCCGCTCCTCTTCCCGGATCAGTCCCAGGGTGACCCGCTCTCCCGGCTGGTGCCGCAGCTGCAGGTAGTCGGTGGCAGTGCGGGCCATCACGCAGGCGTCCACCTGGTTCACCGAGTAGAGGATGTCCCCGGGTTGCACCGGGGCCCGGGTCAGCCTTCCGATCCAGCGCACGTGGGTGATCTCCGAGGCGAAGCCGTCGGGGTTCAGCCCCAGTCGCTTCTTGCGCTCCACCGGGAGGGGCGTGGAGCGGAAGGGGGCGAAGGAGGGCTGGGGCTTGAGCGAGGCCCGCTCCCAGCCGCGGGGATCCATCACCCCGGGGTCGAAGTGCGCCGAGGCCAGCAGTGGGGTCAGCCGGGGGTTGGGGTGCACGTCGATGATCAGGTGGGCCCGCACCCCGTCGCCGTTGGTCACCGCGTGCATCGCCTGGTTGTCGAAGGTCCACACCTCGCCCACCTCGAAGTGCTTGGCCCGGCGCTCGGCCAGCAGCGCCGCGCCGGAGTTGGTGGTGATTGGCAGGTGGAGGCGGAAGGGATCCGCCCAGGCCGGGTTGTCGTCGGTGTGTGGCTGGGCCACTCCCATCGGCTTCATCCGGAAGATGAAGGCATAGGTGGGTTGACCGAAGGGGCCATCGTCGCTGACCAGGTGCGAGAGGTAGGGCAGCTTGGAGAGCAGCGCGGTGTTGGCCACCTTGGAGGTGGTGAAGTCGGCCTCGGTGCCCTGCTTGCCGCCGCGCAACAGCACCATCGCCGAGGAGCAGTGCACCTCCCAGTGGCTGACCTTCCACTCCTCGTCCGGGATCGACTGGTAGTCGGCCAACAGCGCGCGGGTGTCGATCTCCACCGGGAGCCGGAGGAAGGACCGCTTGGGAATCCGGGTGGGAACAGCGCGGGGACGCTGCTCGTCATTGCGCATCGCTTCCATGAATCCTCGCAGGGCCCGGGGATGAGCGGGCCGACACGAGGTGGTGGCGAGGACGGGAGGACACAACCCGTCCGGGGGATCACCCGACCGCGGGTCCGGTGGGCAGTCGTCCGCCCATCACTGGGAGGAGGGGCCGCGATCCTTGATGAAGGTGTCGCGCTCCAGATCCTCGAAAGCCTCCCGCAGCTCTTCCTGGGTGTTCATCACGATCGGCCCCTGCCAGGCGATCGGCTCGCGGATCGGCTTGCCGGAGATCAGGAGGAAGCGGACCGGCTCTGCCTCCGCCACCACCGACACCGCGTCACCGTCCTCGAAGAACACCAGGTGTCCGTCTCCGATCAGCCGCTCGCGCTTCATGTCGAAGTAGTTCTCACCCACCGACTCGTAGCTGTAGGGGTCCGACTGCTGACAGAACAGCCCCTGGCCGCCGATCACGTAGGCAAAGACGGTGTGACCGCGCGGGGTGCGGTGGGCGAAGGTCCTTCCGGCCGGGAGGGTGACGTCCAGGTACTCCGGTTGGGTGACCACATCCCGCACCGGTCCGGTCACGCCGCCGGCGGTGCCGGCGATGACCTTGAGGGTCGCGCCGCCCGGGTCGGTCACGCTGGGGATCTCCGCGCTGGTCAGGCCGCGGTAGCGGGGCTTCATCATCTTGTCCGCGGCGGGCAGGTTCGCCCACAGCTGGAAGCCGTACATCGCGCCCTGCGCGTCCCCGCGGGGCATCTCCTGGTGGATGATCCCGCTTCCGGCGGTCATCCACTGCACATCGCCGGGAGCGATCACCCCCTGGTTGCCGAGGCTGTCGCGGTGCTCGACCTCACCCCGGAGGACATAGGTGATGGTCTCCATGCCGCGGTGCGGGTGCCAGGGAAACCCGCTTTGGTAGTCCCGGGGCTGGTCGGAGCGGAAGTCATCCAGGAGCAGGAAGGGGTCGTACAGCTCCGGGGGGCCAAAGCCGATCGCCCGATGGAGATGGACGCCTGCGCCCTCGATGGCGGCGCGGCTCTTGATCACCTGGCGGATTCGTCTGATCTGCTCCACGCAGTTCCCCCCTTCGGAGTACGGAAGTGGAGGTCGGAAGATAGTCCTCCCCGAGGGTGGGCCCATCGTCCCGGCGGCTCATCCGCGGCGAAAACGGAACTGAGGACCCTCCGATCGCGTCCGGGGGCCCGACACCGCCCGGGCTAATCAGAAGCCAGGCGCCCCCGCGCGCGCAGCACCCTCTCCACCAGGACGTCGTGGAGCCGGTGCAGGGGGTCCCCGATCTCCGGGCCCTCCAGGATCGTCAGCGCGTCGGCGATCGCCTCCAGCGTGGAGCGGGCCTGTGGATCCTGGGCCTGGCGGAGCCTGGGGCGGGCGATGCCCTCCGGCAGTCCCCACCTCGGAAGCTGCACCAGCCGCGGGTGGTGGTGCAGCATCTTGCGCGCCTGCTTCCAGGTCGCGTCCAGGACCACCAGCGTGGCGGGGCGCTCCACCGAGACGTCGACGTTGCCCGGGCCGGGATAGAGCACCCAGGCTGGACGCAGGTTCGAGAGCAGTTGCTCCACGTCCGGTGGGGTCCGGGGCACCCACTCCACCACCTCGATGTTGGCCAGGGCCAGCGCCGCGATCCGCGCGGTGTTCGACGGGCGCGGAGCCTCGTGGTGGTGGCGCAGGACCAGGATCCGGGTGCGGTTCTGCACCCTGGCCACCTCCGCGCAGATGCACAGCGCCGGGGCCTGTCGACACCGCTCGCACCGTCCGGACGACTCCCGCCGGGAGGAGGAGGCCTGATCGTCTGCCTTCGCGGTCACGGTGGGGGATCTAACACCGACCCCACATTCCAGCGGTGCGCGGCAAGGGTCTCCCCGCTGGACTTCTTGCACTCGAAGGGGGATGTCCTGCGCAGCGTCAGAGATCCCCCCTCGAGTGCAAGAGGCCCACGGTCCGGAGCGCAGGAGCCCGGGGGGCAAGCCGGTTCAGGAAAGCCCCATGGAGGAGCCATCCCAGAGGGTGATCCGCTTCGAACCCCAGCCTGCGGCCACCGAGCTCCCGACCCGGCTTCCGCACCCGTTCTCGTTGCTCCCGCCACATCCCCTGGCGCGGCGGGCGGCCGAGGCGTTGCAGAAGCAGCTGCGGTCGGAGGCGATCCCGGGAGTCGACCTGCGATCGCTGGTTCGCCCCGGCCTGGGGAAGATGTTCGGGGTGCTGGTGGTGACGGACCCCGAGGGGCAGGTCGGCTACCTGCGCGCCTTCTCCGGGATGCTGGATGGCCGCTGGGAGGTGGAGGGCTTCGTCCCTCCGCTGTTTGATCAGCAGGCCAAGGACAGCTTCTGGCCCGCGCTGGAGGCGGAGCTGGAGGCCTTCGAGCACCGACACGCGGAGCTGACCGGTGGTGCGGAGGTGCTCCGGCTGCAGGCCCTGGTGGCGCAGCTGCGGGCCCAGCAACTGGACGACCTCGTCCACCTGAAGGCAGCCCAGGAGCAGACCCGGAGTCGTCGACGCGAGGAGCGGCTCCGCTTCCGCGAAGACCCGGTGCAGCAGGCCCGGCTGGCACAGGAGAGCCGGGCGGAGAGCGAGCTCCTCCGCAATCTGGTCGCCGCTCAGGGCCTGGAGGTGGAGGAGCTGGCGAGGCCGCTGCGGGCGTTGGAGGAGGAGCGGGCCCGGCTGGAGAAGACCCGGGCGGCTCGCTCGCGCGAGCACTGGCTGCGGTTGACCGACACCTACCGGCTCGCCAACGCCCGGGGCGAGACCACCACCGTGACCGCGCTGTTCGCGCCCGAGCCGCCGCCGGGGGGCGCAGGGGACTGCGCGGGGCCCAAGCTGCTGGGCTACGCGTACCAGCACGGGCTGAGACCGGTGGCGTTCGCCGAGTTCTGGTGGGGCGCCCCGTCCTCCGATGGCGATCGGGTGGCCGGCGAGTTCTACCCGGCGTGCCAGATCAAGTGCGGGCGGGTGCTGCCGTTCATGATTCAGGGGCTGGAGGTGGATCCCCCACCCGAGCCCAGTGTCTCGCCTCCGCTGCGGATCCTCTTCGAGGACGCGTGGCTGCTGGTGCTGGAGAAGCCGGCTGGGCTGCCGTCCACTCCCGGAAGGCGCGCGCGCGACTCACTGCTGACCCGGCTGCAGCAGCACTGCCCAACCGCGGCGCTGGTCTCCCCGCTGGAGCCGGAGCAGTCCGGGGTGCTCCTGGCGGCCAAGGAGCGCGCGACCCTCACCGCCCTGCAGCGGCAGTTGGGGAAGGGCGAGGCCACCGTGGACTACGAGGGGAGCCAGGCCCGGCGAATCGCCTTCACGCACCCCCACACCGGAGCGCGGGTCGTGGTGCCCCTGGCCTGAAGCGCTGTGAGTCGACCTCAGGCCGCGTCCACCATCCCCCGCAGCCCGTGGTCATCCCGGAGCAGATAGCCGGCCGGCTGCGGCACCACCCAGCCCCGGCGGCGCCACTCGCTGATCTTCCGGCTGGCGGACTCCACGGTGGTGGCGGCGATCGCGGCCAGGTCCGCCCGGCGCAGCCGCATCGGGATCAGCGTCCCCCCGGGGAAGGGTTCGCCCACCTGGTCCGCCAGGCGCAGCAGCACCCGGGCCAGCCGCTGCTCCACGCTGCCGGAGGAGAGATCCTCCACCGCGCGCAGCAGCCGGATGTTCTGCGCCGCCAGGTTCATCGCCAGCGACAGGGAGGCCCGGGCGGAGGACTCCAGCACCCCGCGCAGCGCGGCGGAGGGGATCATCAGCAACCGCGCCACCCGCAGGCACACCGCGTCGGACTGGTAGCTGGCGCCGGTGGAGAACGCGATCTCCCCCAGCACCTCGCCGGGGCTGGCCACGTCGAGGATCACCTCGCGGCTCCCCCGGCCCCGGCACAGCTTCAGTCGCCCGGCCACCACCACTGCCAGGTGATCGGCCTGCTCTCCCAGCTTCCAGGCCACCTCTCCCTTCCGCAGCACCTGCACCCGGCAGGCCTGCGCCAGCGGCGGCAGGTCCTCGCGGCGCAGCGCGGAGAAGGGCGGGGTCTTGCCCAGCAGCAGCGCGCGCTCCTCCAGACTCAGGTCCTCGCTTCGATTCAACCGTTGGGTCATCAGGTCTCCGCCGGAGCAGGGGCGGCCGGAACCGCGGGAGGCCGGCTGATCCGCTCGCGCGAGTAGGACTTCGCCGCCTCCAGATAGAAGGCCGGCCGCAGGGAACGACGCTGGGCGTGGGTCAGCTCGCGCGGAGGTTCGAAGGTCGGCTCTCCGCCCTCGGAGACCACCTTGGCCCCGTCGCAGAAGAGCCAGGCGGTGCGCCCCGCCTCGTCCTGGTACGCGTGGTACAGCGGCGAGCCGCGCTTGGGGGTCCGGGCCGGACAGCCCAGCCGCGCCGACAGCTCGTCCCGCTGGCGGTCCTGACGCCACTGCGCCAGCGCGGCCAGCGCCCGTTCGCGCTCCACCACCGCCGGCGCCGTCTCCATCAACGCCTGGGCGCTTTGGGCCAGCGAGTCCCCCCGCTCCAGGATCACCGGGAAGCCGCGGTGGCCGGCAAAGGCACAGCCGCGCACCAGGGTCAGGTTGGTCAGGTGGTCCGCGGTCAGCTGCTTCAGCTCCCGCGGGGCCTCCTCCAGCAGGCGCAGCTGGCGCTGGCTGTAGCGACCCTCCGCGGGGGGCTGGGCCGCCTCCACG
Organism: Myxococcaceae bacterium; assembly: GCA_036675345.1. Taxonomy (GTDB): domain Bacteria; phylum Myxococcota; class Myxococcia; order Myxococcales; family Myxococcaceae; genus JALYOC01. The sequence continues at coordinate 197,605 of JAKFFE010000033.1, read as the reverse complement.
AAGCCGTTGAGCGCCCCGTTCACCGAGGTCAGCTCGTCAAAAAGCCAGCGGGGCTCGGCCTCACAGATGTCCTCTTGCGTGTACGCGCGGTAGGTGGCGACCCAGCGGTCGAACCGCACCGTCTGCAGCGGCGGGGGCTCGGCGGTGTGCCCACAGGCCAGCCACGCGCACGCGCCGGAGAGGAGAAGCGTCGTGGAGCGCATGCCTCACCCTAGCAGTCGCTTGGAGCGCAAACAAACCGGCAGTCCCATCGAAGTGCCCGGAATCAAACGATAAATCAAAGGGGACAGGCTGCATTTACGACGCAGCGTGTCGATAATGCAGCCTGTCCCCTTTCTTCGGACTCCCTCGCCTGTTAGGTCGTTTGGACGCATACAAAAGGGGGCATTGATGTCGGGACGGTTGCTCATCGTCTCCAACCGGCTACCGGTCACGGTCCGGCTGGAGGACGGTCATCTGGAGGTCCGGCGCAGTCCGGGCGGGCTGGCCACGGGACTGCGCGGGCCCCACGAGAGGTCCGGGGGGCTGTGGATCGGCTGGAGCGGGTTGGCGGAGGAGGAGGCGGTGCCCCACGCCGAGGCGCTGCGCACCGCCCTGGCGGAGCTGAACCTGCGCGGGGTGGCGCTGTCCCGCGACGAGGTGGAGCGCTACTACGAGACCTTCTGCAACGGGGTGCTCTGGCCGGTCCTCCACTACTTCGTCGGCGAGCTGCCGCTGGAGGTCCCGGAGTTCTCCCTCTACGAGGAGATCAACCGGCGGTTCGCCGACGCGGTGGTCGAGGCCTACCAGCCGGGCGACACGATCTGGGTCCATGACTACCAGCTGATGCTGGTGCCCCAGCTGCTGCGCGAGCGGTTGCCGGAGGCGAAGATCGGCTTCTTCCTCCACGTGCCCTTTCCCTCCTCCGAGGTGTTCCGCACCCTCCCTCCGCGGGAGAAGCTGCTGGAGGGGCTGCTGGGGGCGGACCTGATCGGCTTCCACACCGCCTCCTATCTGCGGAACTTCTCCGCCGCGGCGCTGCTCTTGTTGGGCGCCGGCGCCGAGGTGGACCGGGTCCCCTGGCAGGGCCGCCGGGTCCGGCTGGGCGTGTTCCCGATGGGCGTGGACGCCTCCGCCCTCTCCGAGCTGAGCTTGGAGCCCGAGCTGCTGACCGAGGCGGAGGAGCTGCGCGGTCCGCCGGGGGTGAAGCTGATCGTGGGGATCGATCGGCTGGACTACACCAAGGGGATCCCCCGCCGGCTGCTGGCCTTCGAGCGGCTGTTACGCGACCACCCGGAGCTGCGGGAGAAGGTCCGGCTGATCCAGGTGGCGGTGCCCTCGCGCACCAACGTGGAGGCCTACCAGGCGTTCCGGGAGTCCACCGACGGGCTGATCGGCCGGATCCACGGCGCGTTCGCCACCCCGCGCTGGGTGCCGATCCACTATCTGTTCCGCGGCATCACCGAGCGGGAGGTGGTGGCGCTGTACCGCGCGGCGGACGTGATGCTGGTCACCCCGCTGCGGGACGGGATGAACCTGGTGGCCAAGGAGTTCGTGGCCGCCCGGCCCGACGGAGACGGGGTGCTGGTGCTCAGCGAGTTCGCCGGCGCCGCCACCGAGCTGGGAGAGGCGCTGCAGGTCAACCCGTTCGACGTCCAGAGCACCGCGGACGCGATCTACCGCGCGCTGCACCTGCCGGAGCCCGAGCGCCGGGCCCGGATGAAGACCCTGCGCAAGCGGGTGGCCTCGCACGACATCCACCGCTGGGCGAATCGCTTCCTGGAGCAGCTGGCGGAGAGCCCGGCGGAGGACGAGCAGCGTTCGCTCTCGCCTTCTCCGCGCGCGGAGATCGCCACCGCGGTCCAGCGCTGTCGGGAGGCCCCGCGGCTGACCCTGCTGCTGGACTACGACGGGACCCTGATGCCGTTCGCCACCTTGCCGGAGCTGGCCTCTCCGGATCCGGCCCTGCTGGACCTGCTGCGGCAGCTGACCGAACGCGGGCGGACCGAGGTCCACGTGGTCAGCGGCCGTTCCCGGGACACCCTGGAGAGCTGGCTGGGACATCTGCCGATGGGGCTACACGGAGAGCACGGCTTCTGGTCCCGCCTCCCGGGGGGCACCGAGTGGCTCACCCCCCATCCGCTCCCCACCGGCTGGCGGGAGGCGGTGCTGGCGATGCTGGAGGACTACGCGGCCCGGGTCCCCGGCGCGCTGGTGGAGGAGAAGCGCACCTCGGTGGCCTGGCACTACCGGCTGGCGGATCCGGAGTACGGCGCCTTCCAGGCCAACGAGCTGAAGGTCCACCTCACCGCCACCCTGGCCAACGCCCCGGTGGAGGTGCTGCTGGGGGACAAGGTGATCGAGGTCCGTCCCCACGGGGTGCACAAGGGAGGGATCGTCACCCAGGTGCTGGCCGCCCGACCGGACTCACTGGCGGTGGCGCTGGGAGATGATCGCACCGACGAGGATCTGTTCGCCGCCCTCCCGCCAGAGGGGATCGCCCTGCACGTGGGGCCCAAGCCCAGCCGGGCCTCGCTGCGGCTCGCGGACGTGACCGCCGCCCGCAACTTCCTCCGCGGGCTGCTGGGCTAGAACTGGAAGTAGATGTACGGCTGCACTTCGATCCCGGAGACCTGGCGCAGAAGCAGCCCCAGGCCGACCAGGGCCACCGCGCGGGCCGGGATCGGGGCGTGGGCGAACAGCTCCGCGCCGCGGTCGAACAGGGACCGCGGCGTCAGGTAGGCCAGCCCGGCGCCGATCAGCGTCGCCCACAGCAAGGGGCTGACGTTGGCCAGCCCGGGGGTGAACTCCAGTAGCCGGTCAAAGAAGGTCAGCGCCTGGGGCACGTCGTTGGCGCGGAAGAAGATCCGGGTCAGCACCACCAGCGAGAAGGTGGTGGCGATCCCGAAGGTGGTGCCGACGATTCCGTAGCTCTTGGGCCGCCCGCGGATCCACCACCAGATCCGCAGCAGCACCAGCAGGCCGCCGTGGATCCCGCCCCACAGCGCGAAGCGCCAGCCGGCGCCGTGCCACAGCCCGCCCAGGGTCATCACCAGGAACAGGTTGCGCAGGGTCTGCAGCTTGCTGCCGCGGTTGCCGCCCAGCGGGATGTAGAAGTAGTCGCGCAGCCAGGTGGAGAGGCTGATGTGCCAACGGTTCCAGAACTCGAACAGGTTCCGGGCGTGGTACGGCTTGTCGAAGTTCTCCGGCAGCGGGAAGCCGAACATCCGCGCCGCGCCGATCGCCACATCCGAGTAGGCGGAGAAGTCGAAGTACAGCTGCAGCGAGTAGGCCACCGCGGCGATCACGCACTCCGCCGAGGTGTAGAGGGTGGGATCGGCGAACACCGGATTCACCAACCCCGCCGCCAGCACGTCCGCCAGCAGCAGCTTCTTAGCGATCCCCATCGCCATCCGGAACAGGCCCTGGGCCCCGTCCACCGGGTCCAGCGAGGGCGGCTGGTCGAAGCGCTCCAGCAGATCCTTGGCGCGGACGATCGGGCCGGAGACCACGGTGGGGAAGAACAGCAGATAGGTCAGATGCGCCAGGAGGCTGTGCCGGCCGCTGACCTGCCCGCGGTACACGTCCACCAGGTAGCTGATCGCCTGGAAGGTGACGAAGGACAGGCCCAGGGGGAGCACCAGGTCCAGCACCGGGGTCTGGACCTCGATCCCCAGCCGGCGCAGCAGCCAGCCGCTGGTCCCCAGGAACAGGTTCCCGTACTTGAACAGGCACAGACATCCCAGCTGGAGGGTGACCGCCGCCGCCAGCGCCGCCTTGCGCGCCGCCGGCCGGGTGACCCGCTCCAGCACCCGCGAGGTGACCCGGTTGATCACCGCGTAGGCGGCGAACAGCAGCAGCGGCCACGGGTTCCAGGCGGCGTAGAAGGCCACGCTGGCGCCCAGCAGCACCCACAGCCGGGGGAGGCGCCAGCGGGCGACCAGCCAGTAGCCGAAGAAGACCACCGCGAAGAAGGCCAGGAACTGGAGGCTGTGGAAGAGCATCTAGCGGGCTCCCTCCGGGAGGCTGGCGGCGTAGGCGGCCAGCAGGTCCTCGGAGAAGGCCTCCGCCAGCACCGCGTACCCCTCCGGGGTGAGGTGCACGTGATCCGGGTGGGCCAGCGGGGTGCGGCGCTCCAGCCAGCGGGCGATCGCGCCGGGGCCGCCCATCGCCGCGCGGGCGGACCAGAAGGCGCAGCCGTGGGTGCGGGCGATCTCCCTCAGGGCGGGGATCACCCGGCGCTGCGACGGCGCCTCCACCCACACGTTGTGCCGGTTGGTGGACTGCATCCGATCGGTGGGGCCGATCAGCAGGCACTCCGCGTCTGGCGAGGCCTCCTTCAGGGTCTGGAACACCTGGTGGTAGCCGGCGCGCATCTGGTGCAGGTCCAGCTCGGCCATCGCGCTCTCGTTGGTGCCGTAGAAGAGCAGGTACAGCTCCGGCCGCCGGGCCTTGAGCTGCTGGGCCAGGGTCGGCTGATCGTAGGAGGCGAGGGTGAAGATGGTGGAGCCGGGCAGGCCCACCGCGTCCAGCACCACCCCGGCGCGGTCCAGCTCGTGGGAGGCGCCGAACACCGAGACCGCTCCCGGGCCGCGGGAGACCACCGAGAGCACGTGGCGCTCGCCCTCCGCCTCCAGCTCCACCACCCGGGCGGAGGCGGACTTCACCGCGTGTTCGGTGTCCGGGAAGGAGGCCATCTTGGCGCCGTCCAGCAGCACGTCGAAGCGGCCCATCCCCGGTTCCTCCAAAAAGTGCAGCTGCAGCCGGGAGCGGGTCTTCCCCTCGCACTTCTCGCAGAAGCTGAACTCGGCGGAGGCCCCCGGCGCGGCCAGGGCGCGGATCCCGGTCAGGCCCCAGATCTTCCCCGAGGGCTTGAGCGCATCCAGCACCGACCACTCCCCGGTCAGCTTCCGGTCCACTCCGCTGGAGGTCAGCCGCTTGGAGTGCTGCCCGGCGCCGATGAAGCCGCGCCCGGCGAGGCCGAAGCGTTCCGCCATCCGGGTGCGCACCCGGTCGGTGAACATGTGCGAGGCGGTGTGGGAGGCCCCCAGCTGGATCAACCCCACCCGTCCGGTGCCGGTCTGCTCCAGGGTGTGCAGCCGCTGGAAGGTCCGCACCAGCGCCTCCGGGGACTCCAGCCCCGGAGGATCCTGCAGCGCCGCGCCGCCCCGCCAGCCGAAGTGGGCCTCGGCCAGCGCCAGATCGAACAGGTGCCCGAGGAGATCCGAACCCACAGCGCGGGGATGGACCAGGTCCTCCAGCATCAGGTTGGCGTCGGTCCACCGGCGCATCGCGCCCTGGCCCCCGGCGGCGGCCAGCATGTCCCAGTAGGCACAGCCGGCCTCCAGCGCCACCTCCCGGACCACCTGGGCGATCTCCTCGCTGCCGGCGCGGGGGGCGACCTCCCCGCTCATCTTGCGCACCCCGGCGGCCATCGGGGAGGTGAGCAGACAGGCGGCGTCCGGCACCGCCTCGCGGACCCGCGCCACCAGCTGGGTGAAGGACTCGCGGGCCTGGGCGGTGGTGGTCTCCTTGCGGGAGAACTCGAAGGCCTCGTTGCCGCCCAGCATCAGCACCACCAGCGAGGGATCGCGGTGGCCAAGCTGGTCGCGGAAGACCGTGGGGTCGGTGCGCAGCAGCAGCTTGGCGGTGGCCCCCGGCAGTCCCACCGAGTCGTAGACCACCCCCGGCCCGCCCGCCTCCAGCGAGACCCCGTACAGGTTCACCGCGCCCCGGGCGGTCAGCGACAGCAACTGGGCGTCGGGGGGAAGGCGGGTGCGCGCGAACGCCGGCTCCTGCTTGGGGAAGCGGGTGAGGATCCGCCCCACCGGCTGGCCATCGGCGCGCAGCTGGAGATCGCCGCCGGCGGGATCGGTGAGGAAGAACAGCTCGGCGGTGCGGGCCCCCGCCACGTCGAACTCCACCTGCTGGGGCTCCTTGGTGGTGGTGAAGGTGACCCCGGTGTAGCCCACCGGGCTGGCCGGGCCGCCGCGGTCGGTGATCTTGGCGATCCCCCAACCCTCCGAGGCCTTGCCGGTGCGCACCGTCCGGCCCGAGCCGCGGGTGGGGCGATCCACGAACAGGAACCCGGCGCCCCCGGAGCCGTAGCGGGCCTGCAGCCGGGAGCGGATCACGTCGCTGATGTGGTCGGAGGCGATCAGCGAGTCGCCGAAGTGGACCACCCGCACCGGCTTGGTGCGGGTCCCGGCCAGCAGCGCGTCCAGCTCGCGGAAGAACGGGGCCAGGGAGGGGTTGGCGCAGTAGCCCTCCTGCGACTTGCGCCGGCAGCCCTGCTCGATGGGGACGTGGCGGGCGCCGACCTTCCTGGCCAGGGTCTCCAGCTTGCGGGCCCCGGGGAGATCGGCCGCGCCCAGCAGCTTGAGGGCCAGCTCGCGCGGAGGGGCTCCCGGCTGGGAGGGCGCCTCCACTTCCGGTTCGGCCGGGTCCAGCGCCGCGGTGGCCTCCTCCTCGGTGGGGACCGCCGGGTTCTCCGGGAGCGGCTGCTTTCCGGTGGAGGGAAAGAGGATCGCGGTCAGGTCCTCGGCCGAGCCGTCCTTGAGCCGCTGGAAGGGACGCAGCGGGTCGGGCAGCGGCAGCAGCGACAGCAGGATGGCCAGCGCCAGGGTGGTGAGCAGCGTCAGACCTGTCGCGTGGCGCCGCCCGAAACTCACGGGCGAATGGGTACACGAGGAATGCGATGAAGGAAAGTTGGCGTCCGCTGGATGAGAGCCAGGCAGGCAGGCTCTTTTTCGGTGTGGGCCCCAGCAGTGGTAGAGCGCAGCTATGTCCGCGACTGGTGAAACTCCCCCTCCTGGTTGGGTGGTAATCGACTCGGCACTCGAGCCCCTGTACGGCAGCGCGAAGCCGCGCCACTACGGGACGCTGATCCGCTACCGCCAGGGCGGGCCCGATCCCCTGGATGGGATCAGCGCCTACTTCAATCCGGCGCCGGTCCCCCACTGGCACCTGGTCTCCTACGGGCTGACCGAGCTGGCGGAGAAGGAGAGCGCCAACCCGAAGGTGAGCGGCTTTGGCTTCGAGCTGACCTTGCGAGTGGGCAACGCCCGCGCCGACCAGGAGCCGCCGCTGTGGACACTGGGGCTGCTGCAGTCGCTGGCCCGCTACGTCTACACCACCGGCCGCTACTTCGAGGAGGGCCACTTCTTCGAGCTGGGCGAGCCGCCCGCGCCCGAGCTGGAGGGCTTCTCCACGGTGGCCTTCCGCAAGGACCCGCAGCTGCCCACCTCCCGGGGCCCGTTCGGGGCATTCGAGTTCCTGCAGGTGGTGCTGCTGCACCGGGAGGAGGCCACCGCGCTCAAGGCCTGGAACACCGTGGGGCTGCTGGAGGTGATGGCCAAGCAGGACCCGATGCTGATCCTCTCTCCGGCGCGGCCCCGGGTGCTGGCGGTGCCGGAGCTGGCCAAGGAGATCGCCGAGCGGACCGCCAAGGAGGGTTCGAGCACTCCCCGGCTGCGGCTGTCCCACGCCGGCTGGCAGCGGTCACCCTGGGGGCCGGAGGTGGAGCTGACCCTGGGCGCCGACGCGGCGCCGGAGCTGGGCGCGGTGCTTCCCGGGCGGCTGGGCTTTGACCGACCGCTGGAGGTGCTGAGCGCGGAGGGGGAGACGCCGGTGGTGACCTTCCTTCCCGGCCAGGCCAATGGGGTGCAACCCTCCGGGGGGATGCTGCGGGTCACCTTGACGAAGGAGACCGCGCGCAAGCTGGGCGCGGAGCTGACCCGGGGGAAGGGCCCCTGGCGGTTGCCGGAGCTTGCGGAGCTGGTGGTCCAGCCCCGGCAGGTCACGAAGTGACGGACGGCGAGAGCCCCGCCGGGGCGGAGCAGCCGCGGCAGGTCACCCGGTGCGGGGACGCGGTGGTGACCGAGGTCTCCGAAGAGGCGGAGCAGGCCCGGCGGGTCACCCGGTGAGGTGCGTGTACGTGGTGGTGATCGAGGTCCCCGGAGAGGCGGAGCAGGCCCGGCGGGTCACCCGGTGAGGTGCGTGTACGTGGTGGTGATCGAGGTCCCCGCCGAGGCGGAGCAGGCCTGGAGCCAGTGGCAGACGGGGGTGCACGTCCCCGCGGTGCTGGCCCAGCCTGGCTTCCTGGGCGCGCGGAAGCTCAAGGACGTGGAGCGGACCTCCGATGGACGCGCCCGCTATCTGATGGAGTACCTGCTGGAGAGCCGCGCCGCCTTCGAGAGTTACCGGCAGAGCGACGCCGCCGCGCATTTGCGCCGGGAGCACGAGGAGCACTTCGGGAAGGTGGTGCGGATCTCCCGCCAGGTCCTGGAGGAGGAGCAGAGCTGGTAGCGGAGCGGGACCGGTCAACCGGCCCGGGAGCGCAGGGACGCCCAGGCTTCTTCGCGGGTGAGGAACAGGTTCTGCTCCTCGCCCTCGCCGCTGGCCCGTAGCAATGCCTTGGCCTGCAGCGCCGCCATCGAGCCCCGGCGGACGATCCGCGCCGCGTGGCGCATCCCGCGATCCAGCGACCAGGTGATCAGGTCGGCAATCCGCTGGGACATCTCGGCGTCCAGCACCGGCATCGATCGCTGGTCGACCAGGCAGTCCCAGGTCCCGTTCATCTGCAGGATGGCGGCGCGGATGTCCGACTCGTAGCGATCCAGCGAGTCGGGGGTGGGAGCCTCGGGGTACACCACCTCGATGATCCGCTCCTGGGGATGGGCGGTGATCTTCCAGTCGGTGGATGTGCCGCTCATGGCGCACAGCGTAGAGGCAATGGGCCCGGCGTCTCAACAGAAGCCAAGCGAGCGAACGCCAGTTAGAGATCTCCCATGTGCACGTTGATCGCCGCCTTCCGCCACTACCCCGACGCGCCGCTGGTGATCGCCGCCAACCGCGACGAGCACCTGCATCGGCCTGCCTCCGGCCCGAGCGTGTGGGCGGGCACTCCGCGGTTCCTGGCGCCTCGGGACGAACAGGCAGGCGGAACCTGGCTGGGGCTCAACGAGCACGGGGTGTTCGTAGGGGTCACCAACCGCTTCGGGGCGCAGCGCGATGCGTCCCGCGCCTCCCGGGGCCAGCTGGTGGTGGACGCCCTGTCCGCCCGCTCTGCCGGAGAGCTGCATCGGCGGCTGCAGGGGCTGGCGGCGACCACCTACAACGCCTTCCACCTGTTCTACGCGGATCGGGAAGAGGGCTTCGTGACCTGGTCGGACGGAGCGGCGATCCACCACCAGATCCTGGAGCCGGGGCTGCACGTGCTGACCGAACGCAGCTACGGCGCCGCGGATCCGGCGAGGGTGGCGGTGGCCAGGAACGCCTGGCCTCCGACGGCGATCGGAGGGGCCTCTCCGCCCGCCGCGGAGATCGCCCGGGTGCTGTCAATCGAGAGTCCGGACGATCCGCTGGCCAGCCTGTGCATCCACCTTCCGACGTTCGAGTACGGGACGCGCAGCTCGTGGATCCTCAAGCTGCGCGGAGAGCTGCGCGACTCCGAGCTGTGGTCCTCGGACGAGGCGCCCTGCAAACGGCCGCCGGTGCCGAGGTCCGACCTGTTGCAGGCGCTCGCCTCCCGCTGACCGGGAGGCCTTCACCGTTCAGGTGGAGGTCGGTGCCCGGGACGGGTGGGAGGCGAACCCGGTCCGCCCAATGGAGCCGAAGGCGGACACCGCCCGGGGCCGACCTCCGCCCTGGGCTCCATCCGAGGGAGTTCCAGGCCGATGAGCCGGAGGCTCAGCTCCGCTGCTGTTCGACGGTCTTGCGCAGGGCATTCTCCTGGGCGCGCAGCTCGCCGGTCGGATCGCTGGGGGCAAAGTCCTCGGTCTCGAAGACCTGCCGCAGCTCCACCTCCGAGCCGGGGCCGAACGGTGCGCGGCGCAGCCACTCCAGCGCCTCCTCCCGTGACTTCACCTGCCAGAGCCAGAAGCCGGCCACCAGCTCCTTGGCCTCCGCGAACGGGCCGTCGATCACCACCGGCTTGCCGGCGGTGTAGCGGACCTTGGCGCCCTTGGAGCTGGGCTGCAGGCCCTCACCGGCCAGCATCACCCCCGCCTTCACCAGCTCCTCGTTGTACTTCCCCATCTCGGACAGCTCCTTCTCGCTGGGAAGGACGCCGGCCTCGGACTCCGCGTTGCCCTTGACGATCACCATGAAGCGCATTGTCGTGACTCCCTTTGGTTGGAAGCTGGGGTTGTCCCGGCCTCTTATCAACGCGACGAACGGGGCTGGCGCGGATCGACACCGGCCTTTCTTTTTGCCGACAGGGGCTCCAACTGCCCGGAAGGACTGGGTTCGGTCTAGGGGAGCCGCCGCCCGGGCGACCCCACGCCGTGCTCCCCGCCCGGGTCGCTGGGGTGAACGCCCTCTACCGCCGCGCCAGGTACCTGGACAGCACCTCCGGCAGCGTTCCCGGGGGGGCAGGCTTTCCGGCGAGCAGCGCCTCGAAGTTGCTGGCGATCAGCTCATCGGGATGGATGACGTAGCCGGTGGCGCTGCGGACCGCGTCCAGGTAGGCGCGGTCGGGTTCACGCCAGACCAGCGCCCCCGAGGCATCCCGCTTGGCGCGCGCAATCCCCTGGTGGTCCTCCACCTCCAGCAGGCGGAACTTCAGATACGAGAAGAACTCGCCGCCGCGCGCCGGGTCGTAGGGGCCGGTGCCGGTGAGGACCGGAACCACCCGGGTGCCATCCGCCAGGGTGGCGGCGTGCAGGTAGCCGAAGCCATCCGGGTTGGTCAAAAGCCAGGGGCCGGCGTCCTCCGGGAGGACGAAGCGGGAGAGGGGGCGATAGCCGGCCAATGCATAGGCTGCGTCGCGACGCTCCGGATAGACGCTGCGCAACAGGATGTGGACCAGCTCGTGGGCCAGCACCGCGCCCAGCCGCTCCGGCTTCTGGAAGATCCCCGCCGGGAGGATGATCGCATCCCCGCGCGTGTAGGGCGCCTGGCCCTCCTCCAGCCCGGTGGTCTTGATCACCCGGACCCGACGGGGAAGGAACTCGTAGGCGACCTTCTTCGCGGCCAGTGCCTTGCGCAGCCAGGCCACACCCTGCTGAAGCTGCTTCCGATCGCTGCTCGCCCAGGGAAGGGCCTGCTCACCGGCGAACCGCGCGAACTCCTCGGGGGAGACCTCTCGCTCCACCTTCATCCGCATCGACCGATCGTAGGGAGTCAGCGCCCGGAGGAAGGGATCCGGCTGGGAGAGGAACACCCGTCCCGCCTTGGCCTCCACCACCTGCAGACAGGTGTTCTCGAAGCACAGCGGGCCGGAGGCCGCCTGCGCCGAGAGGGAGACCCACGCCACCAGTCCGAGAAGCACGCGCATGCCAATTCCCTTTGAAGAGAGCGTCCGGACTGTAGCCCTGACCCTACGCCGCCGGGGCTTTCACACAGACCTGCGAGGCCTGGCCCCGCACAGTCTGCGGTCGGAGGCCGGCCCGCTTCATCGCCGCCGACACCTGGACCGCGATCCGCTCCGCCTTTGCAGCGCCGGGCGCCTCCCAGAACAGGAAGAGGGTTCCCCCCGGCTTGAGCATCCGGCGGCAGAGCGCGAGCTCGGGTTGGGGATCGCGCGTCCAGAACAAGTTCACGTTGATCGCGAAGAGCTTGTCGAAGCGCTGCCGCCCCAGGTCCAGCGCCTCCAGGGTGGAGACCCGCAGCTCCACCTGCCCTTCGCTGATCCGGGTGGCGTTCCGCTCGGTCGCGGCCTGGATCATCTTCTCGGAGCGATCGATGGCGAGGAGCTTCCCGCGGTCCAACTGGAGGGAGACGCGCTCCACCGCCACACCCCGACCGCAGCCGATCTCCAGCACCCAATCGGCGGGCGAGACTTTCATCACCTCCACAGCCCAGGAGAAGCGGTCTGCCTTCGGCACGTCCCGAAGCCTAGCGCCCCCGCTCCATCCAGCCACGCCAGGTCGGGCTCCGGGGACGTACAGCCTGAGGTTGAGCAGTTCGTAGGGTCGGGGCCCCAGGGGACCAGGTCCTTTGGGCGGGAATCTGCCGCCCGGCGCCCACCATGAAGGGGACCGCGTCCGCGGGGGATCACCCCGAACGCCCTCAACCTCCGCGGGGCGCTCCTCCTCTCAGCGGGCGGGGAGCGGTCGGCGCAGACCCGGTGGTCCCGGGTGCGCCTCCAGCGGTCGGGGAGCCTGGAGGAGCGAAAGCGCCAACACCGTGCTCCAGAGCAGGAACAACCCGATGTTGATCCGCTCGGAGAGCCCGACCCACGGGGTGGGCTCTCCGGTTCCGATCCCGCGAATCAGGAACGAGGTCAGGATTCCCGAGGCGATGATCAGCAGCACCGTCGCATACGAGTAGAGGCGGAAGGCCCGCCCCCGGAGCGAGGCGCCGGCCACCACCGTTGCCAGGACCAGGACCACCAACGCGCCGGTGAGCACGATGTGAAGGAGGTCCGAGGTGGATTCTCCGGACCCGCGGACGTTCATCTCCAGGACGGTGGGACCCAGAAAGCCGATCGCCGCGAAGGCGGCCAGCGATGCGGCCGTGATCCGGGATCGTTTCCGGCGGTCAGATCTCCAGACGCCTACCGCGAACGCCAGGACCAGCGTGTTGTAGAGCAGGAAGAGGGGATCGACGAGGCGCTCGGTGGGCGCCCCGCTGGCCATCAGCTCACTGACCACCTGGGCTGTGAAGCTGTGGTACCCGGGGTAACGCAGCGCCGCCAGCCAGTCGATTCCGACGTACAGCAGCGAGGCGATGACTCCGCAGACGAGCAGGCGTCGATTGGGCATCGGCAGCTCCCTTCTGCTGGGAGATCTAAGCACCGGGACGGGGTCCGGCCGGACGGGCTTTGGCGGGCCTGGGGCGACTCCAGCGCTGACGGGTACGGAGCCTCGAGCGGGGCGGCGAGGCCGAACACCTGCCCCCGGGGTGGGCCCTTCACGGTCATTGGCCCGCTCGCCCCTCGGTGATGGTGGTCGAACCCGACGCCAACAGGAACGTCTCCACCTTGCGGCTGACCTGGCCGCTGACCGCACCCTTGGCGTTCGGAGACCGTGTCCCCCGGCCCAAGCCGCGCAGCGGAGGGGCCTGTGCCACCAACTTCCCCGTAGCGGCTCGGGTGAGGCCTCCGTCGGAGGAGGAGGCAGCTTCGACTGGGTCAGCGTCTGTGCCCCTGAGCTGGGCTCGAGATCCACTGAGGCCCCTTCTTGCTCCCGGGCAACAGCCGCTCTGCCGGATGCGACGGGGGGAAGCTGGGGGCTCGAATCCAGCGCTGCCCTGGCCCCGGCTCAACACAACGGAGTGACCGTGCGGGCACTGCGCTGCGAGAAAACGACGGCGAAATCGCAGCGCACTGCCCCCGGTGTCACTCCGTTGTGTTGGAGGCTCGAGACGCCGCCGGGACGGATCGACGCCGGGCGACGGGGTCGCTCGCGCTGGGTCGCGGTCGCTGGGTCGCTCGCGCTGGGTCGCTCGCGCTGGGTCGCTCGCGCTGGGTCGCTCGCGCTGGGTCGCTCACGCTGGGTCGCTCACGCTGGGTCGCTCGCGCTGGGTCGCTCACGCTGGGTCGCTCACGCTGGGTCGCTCTCGCCGGGTCGCTCGCGCTGGGTCGCTCTCGCCGGGTCGCTCGCGCTGGGTCGCTCTCGCTGGGTCGCTCGCGCTGGGTCGCTCTCGCTGGGTCGCTCACGCTGGGTCGCTCGCGCTGGGTCGCTCGCGCTGGGTCGCTCTCGCTGGGTCGCTCTCGCCGGGTCGCTCTCGCTGGGTCGCTCGCGCTGGGTCGCCCGGAATATTCGCAGTGCTCCTGGTGCATGGGTCGCGATGGACGGTGCCTGGGCGGGGGTGGATAATCCCGGGGCAATGGCCTCCGAAGCAGATCACGATTCCTACTCGGCGGATTGGGCGCGCAAGCACTTGCCGTCCTTCGGTCCAGACTGGGAAGCCGCGATTGACTTCGGGATCGACGTCACCTTGCTGCTGGAGAACCTGGCGCTGACCCCGGCGCAGCGTCTCCGGCGGATGCAGCAGGCGGTCGAATTCCACGAGCGCCTGAGGGCAGCGCGGCCCCACAGTGAATGACAGCCTCAGCCTGCTTCGTTTGTTGAGCGAAGCCGGGGTGGACTTCACCGTGGTGGGGGGAACGGCCGCCGTGCGGGCCGCGAAGGCCGGGACCGCCGCAGACTAGCGGGCCGGGCCTTCCGCCGAAGCCGACGGCCGCGTCGGAGGCGCGCTGGATGGCCCCCCCTACCTCCCGAACACCACCCGCTCGCTGCCCAGCATCTTCACCGTGGCGGCCAGACAGATTCCGGTCACCACCAGCACTCCCACCAGGGAGAGGAGCAGGCCCATCGGGTCCATGCCTTCTCCGCGCATCAAGCTGGTGACCAGCAGGTTCTGGCCCAGGAAGGGGATGGCCATCATCCACAGCTGGGTCTTGATCGGGCTGAGGCTGAGGAACGCCGAGGGCAGCACCGGGATCATCACCAGCACCTGGATGTAGGACTGCGCCTCCTTGAAGCTGCGGGCGAAGGTGGAGATCAGCACCTGGGCCGCGGACGCCATCAGGGTCAGCGGCAGCACCACCGCCAGGATGGACAGCATCTGCTCGATCCCCAGGTCGGCGCGGACGCCCAGGTCCTCCAGCGGTACCCGGCCGATCGCGATCTTGAAGCCCAGCAGGGTCAGCAACACAGTCACCGTGGTGGCGATGATGGTGGCCAGCCACTTTCCGGCCACCAGCGCCGAGCGGGAGATCGGATTGAGCAACAGCGGCTCCAGCGAACCCCGCTCCCGCTCTCCGGCGGTGGAGTCGATCGCCAGGTGCATCCCGCCCATCAAGGCCGCCATCAGCAGGAACAGCGGAATCATGTTCAGCGCGTTGGAGGCCATCTTGGCGGAGGTGGCCAGATCCACCTCGTCCACGTGGAGTGGCCGGGCCAGCTCCGGGCTGATCCCCCGCGCCAGCAGCCGCAGGGTGGCCACCTGGGCCCCGTACCCGTCCAGCAACCGCTGGGTGCGGCGGATCGGCACCCGGGCCTGGTTGCGCGAGTTGTCCACCACCAGCTCCAGCTTGGCGCTGCGGCCGGCCTCGAAGTCGTCCCCGTAGTCCTTGGGGATCACCAGCACCACGTCCAGGTCGCCGTCCTGGACCTGCTGCTCGTAGTCGGTAGGGGCCGGGGTCAGCTGCGCCCCGGCGCGCTCCAAGAAAGCGATCAGGTTGGGGGCGTTCTCGGTCCCCACCACCGACAGCTGCAGCGGCCGGTCCTCGCGCATCCAGCCGGCCATGATCGTGAACATCCCCGCGAACATCACCGGGCCCAGCACCGGGAAGATCAACGCGGTCATCACCGACCGCTTGTCCCGCATGTGGTCCATCAGCTCCTTGCCCAGCACCACCCCGATCAGCCGCATCACTGGACCAGCCCCTTGTCCGAACCGATCACCGAGACGAACGCCTCCTCCAGGTTCTCCTTGCCGGTGCTCTGCCGGATCTCATCCGGGGTCCCATCCGCCACCACCCGTCCCTGGGCCACCACCACGATCCGGTCGCACAGCGCGCTGACCTCCTGCATCACGTGGCTGGAGAAGATCACGCACCGGCCCTCGTCGCGCAGCCGGCGGATCAGCTCACGCATCGCGCGGGTGCTCATCACGTCCAGCCCGTTGGTGGGCTCATCCAACAGCACGTTCTTGGGGTCGTGGATCAGCGCCCGGGCGATCGCCACCTTGGCCCGCTCGCCCTGGGAGAACCCCTCCGCGCGGCGGCCGATGATCTCCTTCATCTCCAGCAGATCGGCCAGGGCGTCGATCCGCTTCTCCAGCTCCGCCCCGCCCATCCCATGGAGCTTGCCGTAGTAGCGGATGTTCTCCCGGGCGGTCAGCCGCGGGTACAGGCCCCGGGCATCGGGCAGCACTCCGATCCGGCGCCGGGTCTCCAATGGATCGCTGGCCACGTCCACCCCATCCACCCGGGCATGGCCCCCGTCGGGGGTGACCAACGCGTACAGCATCCGCAGGGTGGTGGTCTTCCCGGCGCCGTTGGGCCCCAGGAGGCCGGTCACCGAGTGGTCGGCGGCGCGGAAGGAGACGTCCTTCACCGCGGTCACCTCGCCGAAGCGCTTGGCCAGATTGGTTACTTCGATCACGTCAGACTCCTCAGCGGGTCGGGCCGGCGAAGGTGATGAAGAAGGGAGGACGCTGCAGCGACTCGGCGCAGGAGAGATCCAGCTTCTCCGCGCTGCCCTGGGCGATGAACTCGGAGATCAGCCGCGGCACGCAGCCCTGGGAGGTGACCCCGTGCCCCACGCCCGGGACCACCAGGTGGCGGGAGTTGCTCAGGTGCTGCCGGGTGGCCTCTCCGTAGGCGGGCGGGGTGACCGGGTCCAGCTCCCCGGAGAGGATGAAGGTCGGCACCGCGGACTGCACCGGCTGGTGGTAGCCCTCAGGAAGGAAGCCGCGCGGCCAGATCTGACACACCTCCAGGATCTCGCGGGTGAACACGTCCCCCAGGAAGGTGCCGGCGGTCTGCTGCGCGATGTCCTCCTCCTTCACCAGCGGCGCGTCCTCCGCGCAGATGATCGAGAAGAACATCCCCACGCTCATCCCCTTCTGGAAGCCGCCGCTGAGCATCGTGGCCTGCGCCAGATAGGGCGCGAAGTCCCCCGCCGAGGCCCGGGAGATGGTCAGCGGCATCAGGCTGGCCGCCTCCGGCACATAGAGCAGCCCGCGCAGGTTGGAGGTGAACTGCTTGTGGGAGATCTTCACCGGCTCCGGGGCGCCGGTCAGCGGGTGCTCGGCGGTCAGCTCCACCGGCTGCTGCTGGAGCCGGGCCAAAAGCGCCTGCAGCTCCGGGCGCAGCTGGGGGAAGGCCTTCTGGCAGGCAGGGTCCTGCTCGCAGTGCGCCAGCAGCAGATCCAGCGCCCGCTGTCCGTCCTTGGCGAAGGAGAGCGGCAGCCGCAGGTCCACCGGCGCCACCCCGTCGATGATCGCGGTCCGCGCCCGCTCTCCGTGCTGGCGCAGATAGACCAGCGCCGCGCGGGTTCCGTAGGAGCCGCCCCAGAGGTTGATCTTCGGGTAGCCCAGCGCGTCGCGCACCTCGTCCAGGTCATCCATCGCGATCGCGGTGGTGTACAGGCGCGGGTCGGCGTCGTAGCCGGCCAGGCACCTCTTGAGTTCGGCGATCTGGTCGATCTCCTCCAGCTGCTCGGCCAGCCCCGCGTCCGGACGCTGGGGATCGCAATCCAGCGGGTTGGACTTGCCGGTCCCGCGCTGGTCCACGAACACCACGTCCCGCTGGCGACGGACCCGGGCGAAGGCGGGCAGGATCTGCTCGGCGATCTCGGTGGCCGCCTGTCCCGGTCCGCCCGCCAGCACGAACAGCGGGTCCGGCTGGGGGGAGGGCGCCAGCGCCTTGGCCACCACGATGTTCAGCGCGATCTTCCGCCCGGTGCGCGCGGCGCGATCCTCGTACACCTCATAGGTGCCGCAGGTGACGTCGCCCTCCAGGCCGGACTCCCGACAGGATTCCAGCACCACCTTCGGCGCCGCGGTCTGGGACTTGCGCTGACAGCCGGTGGCGACCAGGGCCAGCCCGGTCAGCAGCGCCAGCCCGAGTGGGGCTGGCCAAGAGGAAGTGGGTTCGCGCCGGATCACGCAGGCAATGAAGCACCTCTGCGGTTCGGCGCAAACGGCAGACCGGCCAGTGGTCGAAATTGGCCGGTGAGTGGCGACCGCGAAATTGACTGGAGGTGTGGGCGCCCGCCGCCCCGGGGTCACATCCCGGCGGTGATCGCCTTGAACCCCGCCCGCAGCGAGTCCTCGGTCACCGGCTGCTCGGCGAACTTCACCGCCTCTTCCGGCGACAGCCTCCCCAGCACCGAACGCTCCAGGTGCTGAAGGATGAAGTCCTGATCATGGGAGACCGCCAGGTCGGAGACCTTCCCCTGGGCGTCCACCACCGGGGCGATGCGGGGGGAGCTGAAGTACACCACCGTGGGGACATTGGCGGCCTTCACCCGCGCCACCACCTCGTCGCGCAGCGCGGGATCCAGCTTCACCCCCAGCCGGTTCACCAGGGTCTTGATCCCCTGGTAGTCGCCGGTGGCCTTGATCACCATCAGCTTGGAGAGCAGCTCCCCCACCGCGGCGCGGACCTTCGGGAAGTCCTCCACCACGTAGTAGGTCTTCACCTTCACCGCCGAGCCGGCCGGCTGCTTGATCTTCCGGACCTTCACCGCCCCCTTCTCGATCAGGAAGTTCGCGGTCAGGTGCTCGCCGCGCTGGTGGTCCTCCTCGAAGGTGTCCCCGTGGGTCCGGCTGTGGATCACCAGGCAGTCCACCAGGAAGTCCCGGTACATCTGCTTGGCGATCTCCTCGTACTCCGGGTTCAGCGCCTTGAGCTTGGGATCAAACGCGTGCCACAGCGCCACCAGATCCGCGCGCGCCTCCTCCAGGGTGTTGTCGTACTCCTTGAGGTGCGAGGAGGGATTGCCCTTGAGGTTCTTGTCCACCTGGCCCGAGGCGTGACCGGTGACCTCGTGGAACGCCACCAGCAGCTTGCGCGCCTCCACCGCGTACTGCTCCGAGGTCTTCCGCTGCGCCGCGTCCACCGAGAACTCCAGCGAGAGCGGGATCCGGCGCACCGCCGCCGCGGTCTCCATGGTGTTGGCCACCAGCACGCTCTTGCTGCCGTACTTCTGGCGGATGTGCTGCTCGTTGGGGAGGTTGATCCCCGCCGGCGGCTGCGGATAGGCGGCGATGAAGTTGATCGCCTTGGCCACCGGGGGCGCGATCTCGGTGCGCTTGTACTGCTCCGGCCAGGGCATCTTCTGCTCGAAGTACAGGGTGTTCTCCGCCAGCAGATCCATCACCTTCTGCTCCGCCGGGGCCTTGAAGTTGATCAGCGCCTCCCACTGGCCCTTCTGTCCGCGGGCGTCCACGTAGGTCTCGATGAACCCCAGGTTGACGTCCACCGTGGGGTCCGCCTTGAGCCAGGCGATGTTGTAGGCGTCCCAGTCCGCCAGGTCCCCGCTCTGGAAGTAGCGGATCAGCCGCTGCAGCGCCTCCCGCTGATCCGGCTGGGCCACCGCCGCCGCCGCCTTCAGGTGGGCGTTCACCCGGGCCAGCGCGTCCGCATACCGCCCGGCGGGCACGCTGCCATCGGGGGTGCCGGAGCGGAACACCACCTCCCTCAGCTTCCCGCCCTCCTTGAGCACCCGCGAGTTGAGCGCGTTCTTCTCCTCGAACTTCTCCAGGTCCGCCAGGGTCACGCCCGGGCCGTAGGCGGTGTTGGAGGAGGCGGTGACCAGGTCCTGCCCCGGCGGCGGGGACTTGCTGGTGGACTGGGGCTCGAAGGCCGCGTCGAACAGGGTGGGGCGCAACCAGGCCAGGTGGGCGTCCAGCGCCGCCGCGTCCCGCTGCGGGAACGGCGCCCCCGCCGCCAGCGCCCGCTGGGCCGCCGCGCGCAGCGCCTCGAAGCTGAAGGTGGGGACGAACTTCACCCCGGTGTTGTGGTCGTGGTTGCCGGTGTTCCCGTAGAAGCGCCGCAGGTAGTCGGTCAGCTGGGCCTCGAAGCCGGCGTCGCCCGCGCGCCCGAACAGGTACACCCGCTCCAGCAGCCGCTTGGCCTCCACGTTCTTCCAGCCCAGCTGGTCGTACTGGATCTCCTCCCCGGCATGGGCGGCCAGCACCAGATTCCAGGCGATCTGCTTGTCGGCGGCGGACAGCTGCGCCACCTCCGCGGCGAACAGCTGGGCGATGGCCTGATCGCCAAAGCGGGTCTGCACGTACTGCTGCGGGGTGGCGGCCAGCACCGCGGTCACGACGAGCAACGAGGTCATCAGGGTCTCCCGAAAGGTCGGCGGGGACATACACGCCGCCCGTCGCGGGCGCCCAAACCGTTGACGGTGCTGCCGATTCCCGGATATCTACCCGATCGCGAAGTTGAGTTTGATTATCAAAATCAGAAGGAACGACGGAACATGGACCGCACCAGTCTGAGCAAGTGGATGGGCATCGTGGTGGGCACCGCGCTGTTGAGCGCCTGTCCTCCGGGGGACCCCAACGGTCCCGACGGGGGCACCGACGCCGGCGTGGTGGCGGACACCGACGTGGTGCTGGCCCGTTTCGACTCCTCCGGGCAGCTGGACCCCAGCTTCGGCAGCCAGGGGATCGCCCAGGTGGACCTGGGCCGCGGGCAGGGGACGGTGCGGGACTCGGTGTGGGACCTGGCGGTGGACGCGCAGGACCGGCTGGTGGTGTTCGGCAGCGCCCGGGCCGGCGAGGCCCGCGACGATTCGGACCGCACCGTGCTGCGGCTGACCGCCCAGGGCGCGGTGGACAACAGCTTCTCCGAGGACGGCATCCAGGTGCTGGACCTGGGCGGGCTCTCCGACAACATCCGGGGCGGGTTGGTGCAGGCGGACGGGAAGATCGTCTCCTCTGGCTACGCGGCCCAGCCCTCGGGGGCCGGCGCCCAGACCGCGAATGCGATCGTGCTGTTGCGGCTCAATCAGGACGGCACTCCGGACAGCAGCTTTGGCTACCAGGGGGTGGTGAACTCCAACCCGTACCTCTCCCCGCTGGAGAACACCCCCGCCGGCTACGCCGAGGCCTATGGGGTGGGCCGGCAGAGCAGCGGCGCCTACGTCACCGGAGGCTACGGCAAGCCCACCGCCGCCCAGTCCAAGGTGGACCTGATCTCCGCCCGCTACACCGCGGCGGGCACGCTGGACCCCACCTGGGCCACCGAGGGGGTGTTCGCCCTGGATCTGATCGGCGACAACGACCGGGCCCGCAACGTCCTGGTGCTGCCGGATGACCGGGTGCTGCTGGTGGGCAGCGGGATCGAGGCGGCCGGGGACATCGACGCGATGGCGGTGTTGCTGGACGCGGATGGCGCGCCGGCCTCCGGGCTGGGCGCGGGTGGTCCGCTGCTGACCGACTTCCAGCGCCCGGACGAGGCCTTCTTTGACGCCGCGGTCTCCGCCGACGGCCAGTGGGTGGCGGCCACCGGGTATCGGGCCGGAGCGGTGGCCGGGGTCACCGAGGACGACGACTCGCTGCTGATGCTGTGGCCGACCGCCGGCGGCGCGGCCACCACCCTGGCGGTGGAGCTGTCCCCCACCGCCTCCGATCGCCTGTGGGCGGTGACCTACGATGCCCAGGGCCGGGCGCTGGCGGTCGGGTTCCTGGACCAGGAGGGCGACACCCGCATGGTGCTGGTGCGCTTCCTCTCCGATGGGACCCTGGACCCCGCCTTCGGGACCGCCGGGATCGCCCAGCTGAACGTGATCGAGTCCGGGAACCTGGAGACCGCGCGGGCGGTGGCGGTGCAGTCGGATGGGAAGATCGTGATCGCCGGAGTGGCCGAGACCCGGTAGCGCGCATCGCTGTTGCGCAAATGCCGTTCGCGGGCACGAATGGCGGCGTGGAAAACCCCTCCCCGCCGCCCCCTGCGCCCCTGACCTTCGACCAGTTGCGGGAGGTCCTGGATCTCTCGCTGCGCGCCGGCCAGCTGATGCTGGAGAACGGCGCCAACACCGCCCGGGTGGAGGACGCGGTGGAGCAGCTGGGCCACGCGCTGGGCGCCTCCCGGATGGACGTGTTCGTCACCCCCACCGGGATCATCGCCAGCGACACCTCCGGGGTCGAGCACCGCACCCGGCTGCTGCGGATCTACCACTCCGGGATCGACCTCAACCGCACCGGCTGCGTGCTGGAGCTGACCCGCCGGGCCGCGGCCGGAGAGCTCACCCCGGCCCAGGTCCGCGAGCAGCTGGAGCAGATCAGCCGCCAGCCCCGCCTGTACGGACTGGGGCTGACCACCCTGTGGATCGCCCTGGCCTGCGCCTGCTTCGCCCTGCTCTTCGGCGGCGGGCTGCCGGAGGTGATCGCCACCGGGGTGGCCGCCGCCGGGGCCCACCTGCTGCGGGCGGGGATGGGGCGGCTGAACTTCGGGCGAATCACCGCCACCTACCTGGTGGCGGTGGTGGCCTCCTTCGCCGGGTTGCAGCTGGCAAACCTGCTGGGGGCGCGGACCTCGGAGGTGGCGCTGCTCTCCCCGGTGCTGTTGCTGGTGCCGGGCGTGTTGATGGTCAGCTCGGTCTCCGACCTGTTCCGGGGAGACACCGTCTCCGGGATGGCCAGGGCGATGCAGGCCTTCCTGGTCACGGTGACCATCGGGGCCGGGCTGTGGACCACCACCCTGCTCAGCGGGGTGAAGGTCACCCCGTTCGGAGCCCCGCTGGCGCCGCTGATGCTCTCGGTGCCGCTGGCCTTCATCACCACCGCCGGGTTCGCGGTGCTGTTCGACGTGCCCCGAAAGGCGCTGACCCTCTCCGCGCTGGTGGGGGCCGCGGCCTGGACCACCCGCACCGTGGTGCTGGCCCTGAACGCCCCCCCGGAGGTGGCCTTCTTCGCGGGCGGGATGGTCTGCGCCCTACTGGCCGAGCCGCTCTCCCGCTGGCTCAAGCTCCCGCCCAGCACCTTCATCATCCCCGGCTTCATTCCCCTGGTGCCCGGGATCTCCGCCTTCCACACGGTGATCGACCTGGCCAGCGCGGACTACGCCCGGGGGACCGCGGGGATCGTCCGCACCTCGATCCTGATCGGCGCGCTGGCGGCGGGGATCGGCGTGGTCAACGCGCTGCGCCCCACCCCGAAGAACGCCGGCCGCTGACGCAGCGTGCCGAAAAAGGGGACAGGCTACATTTTCGACGCACCGCGACGAAAATGTAGCCTGTCCCCTTTATTGATGCGGCGTGTCGTCGGGCTCAGGCGACCTCGCGTTCGCCCTCCGGACGGACCAGCATCAGCGGGACCGCGCGCCGGGGCCCCACCCATTTGCGCAGGTCCGCCAGCACCAGCTCCGCGAAGGCCTGGTCGGCGCTGACGAACACTGTCACCCGGTCCCTGCCCAGCCGCAGCCAGACCCGGTAGCGGTCGGCGGCGCCGATCAACCCGTAGATGCCGGAGAAGACCAGCAGCGCGGCGCTGACGATCCCCGCGGCCGCCCACCCGCTCAGCGCCGGGGTGTCCCCCAGGTAGTTGAGCGCGGGGACCCCGATCACCCCTCCCACCAGCAGGCTCACCAGGCTCACGCTCAGGTTGGGGTGCAGCGAGTCCAGCCCCACCCCTTCCACCTGCTCCAGGGCGATCAACCGCCGGCCCAGGATCAGGTGCTTCTTCTCCGCGTCCAGCTGGGGGCCAATCATCGGGTCCTCTCCGTCGCGTGCGTCGCCCAGGCCTCTTCCAACGCCTCGAACAGCTCCGCCACCGGCCGTCCCAGCGCGTAGCAGGCGGAGGCGCCCAGGCGCAGCGCCTGCGCCTCCATCCGGTCATCCTGGGCGGGAAGGACCAGCACCACCGGAGCACCCGGTTGGTGCAGCCGGGCCTCCAGCAGCGCCTTCAGGACGCCCCGGCCCCTCGGCACCTGCGCCACCACCACCGTCCGACGGACGCGGGTCCCCTCGTCTTCCAGCCGCCAGCCACGGTCGCGGATCAGATCTCCCAACAGGGTCCGGACCGGCTCCTCCTCCGCCACCAGTCGCACCGCCCCGCCGTCGGTCCTCACTCCCGCCGGGCCTCCGGCGAGGCGCCGCCAAAGGTCAGCTCGCTGCGACGGTTCCTGGCCCACATCTCCTCCCCCTCGCCCTCCGCGGTGGGGCGCTCCTCGCCAAAGGAGAGGACCTCCAGCCGACCCGCGTCCACCCCCAGCCGGCGCAGGTACTCCCGCGTCGCCTGGGCCCGCTTCATCCCCAGCGCCAGGTTGTATTCGGCGGTCCCCAGCTCGCAGGTGTGCCCTTCAATCCGCACCCGCACCTGGGGGAGACGCCGCAGCCGCTCCGCGACCCGGGCCAGCTCCTCCTGGGAGGCGGGAAGCAGCAGGGAGGAGTCCAGCGCGAAGTACAGCGGCGCTGCCTCCAGCGGGTCCTCGGCCGGCAGGGGCGCGCGCTCCTCCGGCGAGGGGGCCTGGGCCTTTGGATCCGCCGAGGAGACGGGGGGCTGCGAGGGCCTGACCTCCGGCTTGGCCGCACAGCCCACCAGGCCGCCGGTGGCGAGGAGGAGACCGATCATCCACTTCACGGGGGAGGACATGCTGCCCCCCACAGCAACTCCCGTGCCCGCCTCTTCCCACAGGGAGGGGCGGCCCCTCGGGCCTGCGGGCCGCCGCAACCTGCAAGCCCCCCGCGGGCAAACTGCATTTCGGGGCCGGGCGGTCAGCCGCGGCGGTCGCGCTCCTTCTCCCGCCGGTGGATGGTGGAGGCGTCGATCCCCAGCAGCTCCGCGGCGCGCTTCTTGTTGCCTCCGCACTCGTTGATCACCCAGGCGATGTACGCGTCCTCCAGCTCGCGCAGGGGGACCAGCTCCCGCTGGGCCACCGCCAGCGGATGGGCGGCCAGGGAGCGGGGCAGCGCCTCCTCCACCAGGGCCAGGGTGCCCAGCGGCTCGGGGGAGAGGATCCCGCAGCGCTCGACGAAGTTCTCCAGCTCGCGGACGTTCCCCGGCCAGGAGAACTGGACCAGGCGGGCCATCGCCTCCGGAGCAAACCCGGTCAGCCGGGTGGCCGGGGTGCGGGCCCGGAGCGCGGCGAGGAAGTGGGCGATCAGCAGCGGGAGATCCTCCCGGCGCTGCCGCAGCGGGGGCACCGTCAGCGGGACCACGTTGAGCCGGTAGAAGAGGTCCGCCCGGAACCGCCCCTCCTGCACCGCCCGCTCCAGGTCCTGGTGGGTGGCGGCCAGGATCCGCACGTCCACCCGGCGCGGGGCGTCCGCCCCCACCGCGCGGATCTCCCCGTCCTCCAGCACCCGCAGCAGCTTGGACTGCAGCTCGGGCGCCATGTCCCCGATCTCATCCAGGAACAGGGTCCCGCCGTCCGCCTCCACGAACAGGCCGCGGCGGGTGGTGGCGGCGCCGGTGAAGGACCCCTTGAGGTGACCGAACAGCTCGCTCTCCAGCAGCGCCGCCGGCAGGGCGGTGCAGTTCACCGGCACGAACGGCCCCTCCCGCCGGGCGCCCTCCAGGTGGATGGCGCGCGCCACCAGCTCCTTCCCGGTCCCGCTCTCCCCCCGGATCAGCACCGGCGCCGAGGTGGCCGCCACCCGCTCGATCCGCTCGAACAGCGCCTTGATCACCGGGCTGCGGCCGATCATCTGCCCCAGCGAGAACCGGTCCGCGGTGGCCCGCCGCAGCGACTGGACCTGGGCCCGCATCGCCCGCTCCTCCAGGGCGCGGGACACGAACAGCCGCACCTCCTCCAGCCGGAAGGGCTTGGTCAGGTAGTGGAAGGCACCGCGCTTGATCGCCTCGATCGCGGTGTCGATCGATCCGAAGGCGGTCATCACGATCACCGGCAGCGCCGGATCCGCCTGCCGGGCCGCGGCCAGCACATCGAACCCGTCCACCTGCTCCATCCGCAGATCGGTGAGCAGCACATCGAAGTTCCCGCTCTTCAGCGCCTGGACCGCGTCCGCGCCGCGGGTGTGGAGGGTGACCGTGTACCCGGCCTCGCCCAGGTCGTCGGCCAGCAGCCGGGCCATCTCGATCTGATCGTCGACCACCAGGACACAGGGACTAGAGCGGGGCATGGGTGGACTCCTTGGCGGTGGGCCAGAGCACCCGGACGGTGGTCCCGGCGCCCTCGGTGCTCTCCAGATGAACCTCACCGCCGTGGTTGCGGACGATCTGCGCCACGATCGCCAGCCCCAGCCCGGTGCCCTGGCCGCGCTTCTTGGTGGTGAAGAAGGGGTCGAACACCTGGGCCTGCTGCTCGCGGGGAATGCCGCAGCCGTGATCCGCCACCCGCAGCTCCACCCGGGACCCGGTGGCCTCCGCGGCCACCGTCACCTGGCCGTCCCGGGCGCTGGCGTCAAAGGCGTTGAGGATCAGGTTCACCAGCACCTGGCGCAGCTGATCCAGGTCCGCCCACAGCGCCGGCAGTCGCTCCGGCAGCTCCAGCCGCAGGGACAGCGAGCGCCGCTCCGCCTCGATCCGCAGCAGCTCCGCCACCCCCGCGGCCACCGGGGTCAGCTCGGTAGGGGTGGCCCGGGGCGGGTGGACCCGGGAGAAGTCCAGCAACTGGCCGATGGTGGAGGTCACCTGATCGATCTGCTGGGCGATGATCCTCAGCCCGGAGGCGTGGGGATGTCCCTCCCCCAGCTTCCCCTCCAGGTACTCCGCTCGCCCGCGGATCACCCCCAGCGGGGTGCCAATCTCATGGGCGATCCCCGCGGCCAGCATCCCGATGGTGGCCAGCTTCTCCGCCCGCACCAGCTGCGACTCCAGCGCCCGGACGTTGGAGATGTCCTCCAGCACCAGCAGGGAGCGGGTCTGGGGATCGGATCCGCTCAGCGGCACCGCGTGGACGTTGAACTGCCCCTCCTCGCCGAACAGCGCCAGGTGCTCGCCCCACAGGCTCTGCGGCTGCTGGGTCTGCTGGGCCCGGGCCACCAGGGCGGTGAGGGTGTGGGTGACCGGGGCAGGGGAGAGGGGGAACACGGTCTCCAGGGTGCCCCCGGGGCGGGCGGCGGGGATCCGGGCCTGCACCGCGCGGTTCAGCTCCCCCACCCTCAGGTCCTCCCCCAGCACCAGCACCCCGGTGGGGATGTGATCCAGGATCCGCTGGGTCCGCTCGTGCAGCACCGCCAGCCGCGCGGCGGCCCGGCGGCTCTCGGCCAGCGCGGCCGCCCGCCGGGAGGCGACCCCCACGTAGCCGGCCAGCACCCCCAGAAAAGCCACCACCAGCGCCGCGCCCAGGGTGGTCCGCAGCGCCACCCGCTTGAGCGGCGCGGTCAAGGACGCGGTGGAGGCCAGGGTGGCCGCCGCCCACGGGCTGCCGCCCTCCACCCGGATCGGCAGGTAGCACAGCATCGCCTGCTCCGGCCCCAGTCCCAGGGCCACCGCCTCCTCCGCGGGGAGCAGCTCGCAGCCGCGCTGGTGTCCGCTGATCCGCCCCAGCGCGGCGGTGAAGCCAGGCAGCGCAGCGGCCCCTGCCGGATCCAGGACCCGCTGCGCCAGGGGCACGTCGCTGACGCTGGTGGGCCGGCCGGCGGCGCCCAGCACCAGCAGCCGGGTGTCCCCCTGCTTGGCGATCAGCTGGAAGGAGCCCAGCAGCGGCGCCACGTCCACCACCACCCCCACCGCCACCTTGCCGGAGGTGCCCTCCGCCGAGGTGGCAAACACCCGGTGCTCGCCCCCGGTCTCCAGGTCCACCGGGGGGGAGGTGACGATGGTCCCCGGGGGCCGGGAGAGGGCCTGGCGGGCCAGCTCCGCCAGCGCCTGCCGGACCGGCGAGGAGCGGACCGCCGAGTTGACCCGGCGATCCCAGACAGTCAGCGGGCCGGCGTCCTCGGGGAACACCGCGATCGCCTTGTACTGGCCCACCACCTCGATCAGCGCCCGCAGCTCGCTCTGGTGCGCGCTGGCCGGGCCGCCCCGGGAGACCAGCTCGGCGGCGAAGCGCAGATCGTCTCCCATGTCGTCCAGATCGTCGGCGAAGCGGTGGGAGGCCTCCTCCAGCTGCGCCATCCGCGCGGTCTGCAGCTGCTGGAGCAGCGCGTCCCGTTCCCGCTCCACCAGCCGATACACCGCCAGCACCACGCCGAGCACGGCCAGCAGGAGCAGCATGATGAACAGCAGGTCGCGCCGGCGCATCGCGATCACCACGTAACCAAGCGCGCGCCTCCCCACAAGTCACGCCGGCCCCAGGTTGCATCCTGCAAGCGCGGGCTGGCGATTTGCGTCCCCCTCAGCCCAGCAGCTTCTCCAGCGCGCTGACCACGGTGACCAGCCGGTCCAGGGTCTCCTGCTGCCCGGGCCCGGTGAGCCTGGAGGCGGAGAGGATGGCCACCCCCTGCCGGGCCTCGCGCAGCAGCCGGCCCACCGCCTCCGGGATCTGCCGTTCGTGGGTGGGGGCGTTGCGGGCCGCGGCCACCGCCAGCGCGCCCAGGGAGGCGAAGGTCATCACCCGCCGCACCACCGCGATCGAGAACGGCGGCGACCCCTGCTTGCGCAGCAGCACCAGCGCGCCCTCGGTCTGCTGGGCGGTGCGCAGGGCACAGACCAGCCCGGCGGCGTAGGCGTCGTCCCCCTCCTGGAGCACCAGATTCTCCGAGCGGGGGGAGACGAACCGGAAGGGGGCCGAGGTCTGCAGTCCCCGGATCGCCAGCCCGCGCACCAGCGACCCCGAGGGCCCGGCCTCCTGGGCCTGGAACACCTCCAGCTGGTTGCCCCGCTGCAGCACCAGCGCCGCCGCGTCGGAGCGGAACAGTCCCTGGGCCACCTGGGGCAGCCGGGTGGGCAGCTCCGCGGCGGGCACCAGGGCGATGGCCCGGGCCGCGTCGCTCAGCTCCACCGCGCCGTGCAGCCGGCTGTACTCCAGGGCCCGGCGGATCACCCGGGTCAGCGCGTCCGGCGCGTAGGGCTTGATCAGGTAGTCGAAGGCCCCGCGGCGCATGCACTCCACCGCGCTGTCCACGCTGGCGTAGGCGGTGCCCATCACCACCTCCATCTCCGGATCGATCGCCTTGAGCGAGGCCAGGGTGTCCTCCCCGGAGAGCCCCACCATCCGCAGATCGCACAGCACCACGTCGAAGCGGATCTCCCGGGCCAGCTTCAGCGCCGCGGCGCCGCTGTCGGCGATCGCCACCTGGAAGCCCTCGGCGGTCAGCGCGTCCTGCACGCTGTGGCGCATCAGCGCGTCGTCGTCCACGACCAGCACGCTGGCGATCGGCTCGATGGGAGGGGCTGCTGCCAAGTCGGCTGGGATGCTAGCGGGCGGAGGCGGGCATTGACAGGGGCGGGGGCCGTGGTCAAAACGCGGCATGAAGCTCGCCACCCTCCGTGATGGAACCCGGGACGGAAAGCTGTTGGTCGTCTCCGCGGACAATGCCCGCTGTACCCCCGGAACCGAGGTCGCACCCACCCTCCAGGCGGCCCTGGACGACTGGGCCCGGGCCGAACCGCGGCTGCAGGCGCTCTCCCGCCAGCTAGACGCAGGTCAGCTGCCCGGCCAGCCGCTGGACTTCGCCCAGCTGCTCTCCCCGCTGCCCCGCGCCTACGAGTGGGTGGACGGGTCGGCCTTCCTCAACCACGTGCGCCTGGTCCGCAAGGCCCGCAACGCCGAGCCTCCCCCCACCCTGGAGTCCGACCCGCTGGTGTACCAGGGCGGCAGCGGGATCTTCCTGGCCCCCACCGAGGACCTGTACCTGGAGGACCCGGCCTGGGGCGGCGACTTCGAGTCCGAGGTGTGCGTTGTCCTGGGCGACGTTCCCCAGGGGACCCGGAAGGAGGAGGGGGAGAAGCACGTGCGGCTGGTGATGCTGGCCAACGACGTCTCCTTGCGGAACCTGATCCCCGCCGAGCTGGCCAAGGGCTTCGGCTTCTTCCAGGGCAAGCCGTCCACCGCCTTCTCCCCGCTGGCGGTCACCCCCGACTCGCTGGGGGAGAAGTGGAAGAACGGCCGGCTGCACATGCGGGTGCGGACCACCCTCAACGGCAAGCTGGTGGGGGACACCGACGCCGGTCCGGAGATGCACTTCTCCTTCTTCGACCTGCTGGCGCACATCGCCAAGACCCGCGGGTTCACCGCCGGGACCGTGCTGGGCAGCGGCACCGTGTCCAACCACGATCGCGCCCGGGGGATCTCCTGCCTGGCCGAGCAGCGGATGATCGAGACCATCGAGCAGGGCGGGCCCCAGACCCCCTTCCTCCAGTACGGGGACCGGGTGGAGATCGAGGCCCTGGACGAGCAGGGGCGCAGCGTGTTCGGGAAGATCTCCCAGAAGGTGGTGGGTCGGTAGATGAAGCTCTACGGCTACTTCCGCAGCAGCGCCACCTGGCGGGTGCGGGTGGTGTTGAACCACAAGGCGATCCCCCATGAGTACCAGCCGGTGCACCTGGTGAAGGAGGGCGGGGTCCAGAACAGCGACTGGTACCGCGGCCTGAACCCGATGCGCACCGTCCCCCTGCTGGAGTGGGAGGAGGAGGGGCAGGTGCGGCGGCTGGCGCAGTCGCTGCCGATCATCGAGTTCCTGGAGGAGCGCTTTCCGGAGCGGCCGATCCTCCCTGCCGATCCGTATCGGAAGGCGCAGGCCCGGATGGTGGCGGAGATGATCAACTCGGGGATCCAGCCGCTGCAGAACCTCAGCGTGCTCAAGCACCTCAAGGCGGAGGTGAAGGCCGATGATCAAGCGTGGGCCCGGCACTGGATCGCCCGGGGGATGACCGCGGTGGAGGCGGTGCTCACCGGCACCGCCGGCAAGTACGCGGTGGGAGATCAGGTCTCGCTGGCCGACGCCTGTCTGATTCCGCAGCTGGCCAACGCCCGTCGCTTCGGGGTGGACGTCTCCCTCTTCCCCACCGCCCTGAGGGTGGAGAAGGCCTGCGAGGCCCTCCCCGCCTTCGACGCGGCCCAGCCCTCCAAGCAGCCCGACGCCGAGTAACGCGTCAGGGTTCTTCGCTGGCGGTCTTCTCGCCCAGGCTCTCCAGCAGGGAGTAGAGGCGGCGGCGGGTGACGCCCAGCATCTTGGCGGCGGCGGTCTTGTTGCCTCCCGCCCGGGCGATGGCGGCGTGGATCAGCGAGAGGTTGAAGCCGTCCAGGTTGAAGCCGTCCACCAGCAGCTCTCCTGGGTCCCTTCCTCCCGCGGAGTGGGCCCCCTGGACCTCCAGGTGCAGCGGCTGGACCTCGTGCTCGCCGGCCAGGATCAGCCCGCGCTCCAGAGCGTTCTCCAGCTCCCGCACGTTCCCCGACCAGTTGCGCGAGGCCAGCAGCCCCCGCGCCTCGGGCGACAGCTTCCCCGGCGGCAGACCCCTGCGGGCCAGGAAGCGGTCGGCGATGGGCAGGATGTCCTCCCGCCGCTCGCGCAGGGCGGGGACGTGGATGGCGAACACGTTGAGCCGGTAGAAGAAGTCCTCCCGGAAGGTCCCCTCCTTCACCGCCGCGGCCAGGTCGCGGTTGGTGGCGGCGATCACCCGCGCGTCCACCCGGCGCGGCTCGGTGGAGCCCAGGGGCACGAACTCCCGGTCCTGCAGGAAGCGCAGCAGCTTCACCTGGGTGGCGTGGGTCACCTCGCCGATCTCGTCCAGGAACAGGGTGCCCCGCTCGGCGCTGGAGAGGTGCCCCTGCTTGCGCTGGTCCGCCCCGGTGAAGGCCCCCTTCTCGTGCCCGAACAGCTCGCTCTCCAGCAGGGTCTCCGGCAGCGCGGCGCAGTGGACCTCCACGAACGGCAGCGCGGCGCGCTGGCTCTCGTAGTGGATGAAGCGGGCCACCTGGCTCTTGCCGGTGCCGCTCTCCCCCAGCAGCAGCACCGTGGCGTCGGTGGCGGCCACCTGGCGGGCCGCTTCCAGCACCTTGCGCATCCCCGGGCTCTCCGCCACCAGGTCCGGGCGGAGCCGCTCGGCGAAGCGGGTGCTCTTCTCCTCGCTCTCCTTGGACTGGGCCAGCCGCCGCACCCGCAGCCGCAGCTCGTCCAGGGCGAAGGGTTTGACCAGGTAGTCGGCGGCGCCGGACTTCATCGCGTTCACCGCGCTCTCCGCGGTGCCGTAGGCGGTCATCACGATCACCTCCGGCGAGGGGCGCTGCTTCTTCGCCTCCCTCAACACATCCAGCCCGTCCACCTCCGGCATCTTCAGATCGGTGATCACCACCTCGAAGCGCCGCGCCGCCAGCTCCACCAGCGCCTGGCGTCCGCCCTGGCAGCGGGTGACCTGGTGCCGGTCCAGCTCCAGCGCCTCCTTCACCACCCGCCCCAGCTTGGGCTCATCGTCCACCACCAGTACCTGCGCCATGGTCATTGCGTCCTTAGTGGGAGGGTCAGCAGAAAGGCGGTGCCCCGCGCGGTGGGCAACAGCGACAGCTGCCCGCGGTGGCGTTCCACCAGCCGGCGGGAGAGGGCCAGTCCCAGGCCGGTGCCCTGGGCGCGGGTGGTGAAGAAGGGCTCGAAGATCCGCTCCTGCAACTCGGGGGGCACCCCGGGGCCCTGGTCGCGGATCTCCACCGCCGCCTGGGATCCGCGCCGTTCCAGGTGGATCTGGATCTCCCCCTCCCCCTGCGCCTGGACCGCGTTCTCCAGGAGGTTGCCCAGCACCTGACGCAGCCGCGCCGCGTCCCCCTCCACCTCCAGCGGGGACGGCGGCGCCTGCAGCCGGATCTCGATTCCGGGATGGGCCGACCCCACCGCGCGGATCGTCTCCGCCAGCAGCGCCCCCAGCTCCAGCGGGACGGAGTGCAGCGCGCGGTCCGCGGAGAGGTCCAGCAGGTCGTCGGTCAGCTGCGCCATCCGCTGGACCTCGGTGAGCACGTCCTGCAGCGAAGCCGTGACCTCGTCGGGGAAGGCGTGGTGGTGCTTGAGCTCCAGCAGCTCCACCGTGCCCCGGATCACCGCCAACGGGTTGCGGATCTCATGTGCGGCAATGGCCGCCATCCGGGACACCACCTCCGCCCGGGCGGCTCGCGCCTCCACCTCCCGGCGGGTGCCCTCCGAACGGGCCCAGGACACCGCCACCGCGCCCAGGGCCGCCGCGGTCACCAGCGAGAGCAGCAGCCCCAGCAGCAGCGCCCGGGTGGGACCGGCCCGGGCCTGGGCAAAGGCGTCCCCCGCCTCCAGCGCCAGCACCCGCTCCTCCCGCAGCGGGAAGTAGCCGGTGAGCACGGTGACCTCGCCGATGCCATAGGTGGCGGCGACCGAGGGGGTGCCGCCCAGGGCCTGCGCCACCCGGTCCGCGTCCACCCGCAGCAGGTCCGCGGGGTGCGGCGGCGCCCCCAGCGCGTCCGCCTCCACGGTCAGCGCCCGGTCCACCACGTACGCCCCCTCCAGGGCGTTGGCCTCGCGCACTGCCTCCAGCTGAGCGCCGGTGGCGGGCCCCGCCTCCAGCAGCAGCGCCGCGGTGCGCCCGGCGGCCAGCAGCCGCTCCTCCAGCGCCCGCTCCACGCTGGCGGCCGCGGAGCGGTGCAGCACCAGCAACACCGCCAGCGCCCCCGCCAGCCCCAGCGCGGCGACGATCAAGGCGGCAGCGCGGGGACGCCTCACCATCACCGTCCCTCCCGGCGCGCGGCGGCAGCAGCGTGGGATCTCACCAAGGAACCACCGTCCCGCTCAGCCCCACGGTGGCGAACCAGCGCGCGTAGGAGAAGTCCTCCAGGTTGGAGAACGCCCTCTGTCCGGACAACCCCAGCTGCACCTGCCAGGCGGAGGTCAGCTCCAACTCCGCGGCGGCGGCGGCCTCCCACAGGAGATCCACCCGCCGTGCGCCCAGCTGGGAGTCCGCCTGGTCGTAGTCGCGCATCAGCGCTCCCCCTCCCAGCACCAGCCGGCGGCCCTGGCCCGCTCCCAGGCGCAGCTCCAGCCGCGGCCCGTGCTCGGTGTGGCGCAGCTCCGCGCCGTCGGCCTGGTTGCGCTCTAGCCGATAGCCCAGCCCCAGCCCGGTGCTTCCCCACCACCACTGGCCGAACAGCGCCCCCAGGTGGGTGAGGCCGGCGTAGCCCCGGTAGCGCTGCACCCAGACCTGCTCCAGCCGGGCGGAGTAGTTGACCCACAGGGCCAGCGGGCCCCAGCCGTAGGCGGCGCCCAGGTCCCCCCGGTACCCCTGGGCGTAGGGGACCTGGCCCAGCTGCATCAGGTCCACCGCCGCCTGGGCGCGCAGGAAGCGTCCCCCGCGGCCCCACTGCCAGCCGGCGGCCACCTCTCCGTGGAGCAGGTCGAACACCTGGGTCAGCCGCAGGTCCCGGTACAGCAGGTTGCCGTGGACGAAGGGGCCGCTGGGTCCCAGGGGCCGCAGCACCGCCGAGAGGCTCAGCGCCACCGGCTGATCGGGAAAGCCGGAATCGCCCGAGCGATCCGGGAGCAGATAGGCGTTGGAGTCATGCCCCAACTCCAGCCCGGCGGTGATCGCCAGCCGGGCCGCCTGGCGGCTGGCGCGGGAGAGGGTGCGGGCCGCCTCCGCGGTCCCCGGATCGCTGCTGGCGGCGGCGGTGACCAGCGCGGCCCGGGCCTCCTCCGCCCGGCCCTCCCGGATCGCCACCAGGCCCAGGTACAGCGAGGCGGTCTCCGCCTCCGCCGGTGAACCCAGGGCCTCGGTGAGGGCCACCCGCGCCTCGGCGTCCTCTCCCAGCTCGTAGTGACAGACCCCCTGCAGCAGGGCCAGCGAGGGGCGGGGCCCCTGCCGACGCGCATGCGCGAAGGAGCGGATCGCCGCGCGGCAATCCCCCGCCTGGAGCTGGGCCATCCCCTCCTCCTCCCCGGGAGGTTCCGCACAGACGTTGCGCCACGCCTGCTGCAGCCGGGGATCGGCCGGGTCCCGCCGCACCGCCTCCCGCAGGGCCAGTCGCGCCGCCTCCGGCTGGCCGCGGGCCAGCTCCTCCTCGGCCACCGCCAGGTAGGCCTGGGCGCTGACCCGGTCCGCGGGCAGGGGCGGACCGGGATCGCAGGGATCGCTGGCCAGCAGCACCGAGAGCAACAGCACCGCGGGGCTCATCGCGGCATCGATCCCTTCACCGCCGGGGTCCCCGCGTCGGGCGTCGCGCGGGCGGACAGCCCGCGCGCCTCCTCCAGGTACAGCGCGGCCACGGTCGCCGGTTCGCGGGTGCGGCCGCGCTGCAGATACCACTCCAGCACCCCGGGGGTGGCCGGCGAGGAGAGCAGCGGCGCCAGCTGGGTCCGCAGCTGGGTGATCTGCTCCTGCAGCTTGGGACCCGCGCGCTGGATGGAGGCCAGCAGTCGATCCGCCCGGGCGTAGAGGCGGGCCTCGTGGCTGGCCACCGCCTCGTACCAGGTCAGCACCGCGTCGCGGGAGGCGGGGGCCTCCTGCTCGGCGCGGAGGAACTCGGCCAGCGCCTCATCGGTGCGACCGGTCTTCTGCAGGGCCGCGGCCAGGTACCAGCGGGCCTGGGGCCCGGCGCCCAGGGTCAGCGCCACCCGGAACTCCACCATCGACCGATCGTAGTCGTGGGCGCGAAACGCCCGTGCGCCTGCCAACAGATGGGCGTTGGCATCTTCGGCGGCCTGCGCGGCAGGCGCAGAGAGCAGAAGCGCGAGCAGGAGCGCGAACGGCTTCACGGGAAGCGCAAGATGCCACGCCGGATACGGGGAGAAGCCACTTTTTCAAAGAGCCCAAGAGAGGGCCCGGTCCAGCGCTCAGCGGCCCTTGGGGCGAGGCAGCTCCTCCGGTCCGTTGCCCCGGGCTTCTTCCGAGCGAGCCCGGTCGGCGGCGCGGTTGCCGTCCGCGTTTCCCTGGGCGGCGCCGGCCTGGTCCAGCCCGCGATCCGCGTGCCCGTTGGAGGGGGAGGAGGCCTCGCGGGCACGCGCCAGGCCGCGGGCCCTGGCCTGGTCGCGGGCGGCGTTGGCCGCCTCGTCGCGCGCCTGCTGACCCTTCTTGCCAAACGCGGTGGTCTGGTGGACCTCGCGGGCCCGGTCCGACGCCTGGTCGGGAAGGGACGGAGGGGTGGCCGGCAGCTGGACCTCCTCCTCCAGCGCCTGGAGCACCTGCGCCTGGACCTCGGCGGAGACGGGGGTGGCCGGGGCGGCAGCCTGCGGTGCGACCGGTTCACGCGCCCCGGCGAGGCCGGAGAGGGCGAAGGAGGCCAGGATCAGGAGGGCAGCGCGCATCGGAACCTCGAAGCGGGAAGTATGTCTCCGCAGAGAGCAAACCGCCTGCCGGACTTGATCTCCCTCATTCCGCGCGGTTGGTCCAAGTCGTTTGAACCGGACCGGACATGGGGCGTACTGCCGGGTACAAAAAGGGGACAGGCTGCATTACTGACGCAGCGCGTTGATAATGCAGCCTGTCCCCTTTTTCAGCCGGTGCGGACCACGCCGCGGTCCACCGCCAGCGGCCAGGGGGTGAGGGCGGCGCCGGCGCAGGGACCGCCCACGCAGGCCCCGTCTTCGATCCGGAACAGGGCCCCGTGCCAGGAGCAGCCGATCAGGGTGCGATCCGGGGTGAGGTAGCCGTCCAGCTTCTGGGCCAGCGGCAGACCCTGGTGGGGACAGCGATCCACGTACCCGTGCACCCGGTCTCCCTGACGGACCACGAAGCCGTGGAAGTAGGCCTGGTCGATCTCCAGCACGAAGTTCCGCGCGCCGGGATCGGCCAGGTCGCTCAACAGGCACAGCGCCACTCCGGCCGGCGTCTGGAAGACGCGAGCGCGGGGCTCCATCAGGCGCTCTTCCCGGGAACGGGGACCTGGGCCTTCACGAAGTCCGCCCAGCAAGCGTCGTAGTCCAGCTGCATCGCCGGGGACTCCAGCGCGAAGCGGGTGGGGGCCAGCACCCAGCGGCTCTCGAACATGAAGGCCAGGGTGTCCACGAGCTTGTGGGGCGCCAGCTCGGCGGCCACCGCCTTCTCGTAGCTGGCCTTGTCCGGCCCGTGGCCGTTCATGCAGTTGTGCAACGACGCTCCGCCGGGCGGGAACCCGCCGCCCTCCTTGGCGTCGTAGGTGCCCTTCACCAGCCCCATGAACTCGCTCATCACGTTCCGGTGGAACCAGGGCGGCCGGAAGGTCTTCTCCGCCACCATCCAGCGCGGGGGGAAGATCACGAAGTCGCAGTTGGCCACCCCCGGCAGCTCGGAGGGAGAGGTGAGCACGGTGAAGATCGAGGGGTCGGGGTGATCGAAGCTCACCGTCCCCACGGTGTTGAAGCGGGACAGATCGTACTGGTACGGCCCGAGGTTTCCGTGCCAGGCCACCACGTCCATCGGGGAGTGATCGAGGGTGGTCTCCCACAGCCGCCCCTGGAACTTCTGGATCAGCCGGGTGGGGCGATCCAGATCCTCGAAGGCCGCCACCGGGGTGAGGAAGTCGCGGGAGTTGGCCAGCCCGTTGGAGCCGATCGGTCCCAGCTCCGGCAGCCGGAACGCGGCGCCGTAGTTCTCGCACAGGTAGCCCGAGGCACTGCCCTCGGTCAGCTCCACCCGGAAGCGGACCCCGCGGGGGATGCAGCCGAGGTGTCCGGGCGCCAGCGACAGCACCCCCAGCTCGGTGACCACCCGCAGCCGGCCCTGTTGCGGGACCAGCAGCAGCTCGCCATCGGCGCTGAAGAAGGCCGCGTCCACCATCGACCGGTTGGCCTGGTACTGGTGGATGGCGATCCCCGCGCCCACCGCCGGCGAACCATTGCCGGCAAAGGTCACCAGCCCCTGCAGAAAATCGGTGGGCCGGGTGGGCGCGGCCGGCGGACTCCAGCGCAGCCGGTTGGGGGTGGCGGGGGCCTCGGTGAACGGCCCGCTGCGCAGCAGCCCGGAGTCGATCTCCTGGAACGGGGGATGGCTGGCGGAGGGGCGCAGCCGGTACAGCCAGCTGCGGCGGTTCTCCTTCCGGGGCGCGGTGAACGCGGTCCCGGAGAACTGCTCGGCGTACAGCCCGTACGGCACCCGCTGCGGAGAGTTCTGGCCTTCGGGCAGCGCGCCGGGCACCGCCTCGGTGGCCACCTCGTTGCCAAACCCGGAGATGTAGCCGGTCATCGGTTGCCCCTTGGAGGCTCTACTTCTTGGAGGAGGTGTCGACCTTGATCACACCGCGGCGGATCTGATCCAGCTCGATCGACTCGAACAGCGCCTGGAAGTTCCCGTTGCCGAACCCCTCGTTGCCCTTGCGCTGGATGATCTCGAAGAAGATCGGCCCGAACAGGTTCTCGGTGAAGATCTGCAGCAGCAGCCCCTCCTGCACCGAGCCGTCGATCAGGATCTTGTTGGCCTTCATCCGGGCCAGATCCTCGCCGTGGTTGGGGACCCGGGTGTCCACCAACTCGTAGTAGGTGTCGATGGTGTCCTGGAACACCACCCCCCGACGCTTCATCTTCTCGATGGTGCCGTAGATGTCCGGGGTGGTCAGCGCCAGGTGCTGGATCCCCTCGCCGTTGTACTGGCGGATGAACTCCTCGATCTGCGACTTGTCGTCCTGGCTCTCGTTGAGCGGGATCCGGATCGCCCGGTCGGGGGCGATCATCGCCTGGGAGAACAGCCCGGTGGCCTGACCCTTGATGTCGAAGTACTTCTGCTCCTGGAAGCCGAAGATCCGGCTGTAGAACCCGGACCAGGTGCGCATCTCGCCGCGGCGCACGTTGTGGGTCAGGTGGTCCAGCAGATCCAGGCCCATCGAGTTCCTGGCCTCCGCCTCCTCCGCGCCGGGGAGCTGCTTCCAGTCCGCGTACAGCGACCCCTGGGCCGGCACCAGGTACAGGTAGCTGCCGCCGATCCCCTCGATCACATACGCGCCCTCGCCCAGCGAACCCACCTGGGGGTCCGCGGCCTTGGCGCCGCGCTCCAGCGCCAGCTCATAGGCGCGGCGGGGATTGGCCACCCGGAAGGCCATCCCGCTGGCGGAGGGACCGTGGATCGCGCGGAAGCTGGCCGCCTGGCCCGAAGGCTCGCGGTTGACCAGCAGGTTGATCCGCCCCTGCTTGAAGCGGACGATCTGCTTGGTGGGGTGCTGGGAGAAGGCGGTGAAGCCCAGCCGCTCGAACAGCTCCACCATCTTCTCCGGCTGGGGGGAGGTGAACTCCACGAACTCGAAGCCATCCAGCCCCAGGGGGTTCTGCTCGGAGGTGCTCATCGGTCCTGCTCCTTCACTTGGTAGCAATTGCAACCAACCGGATAGTATCTTTGGTAACCATTTGGCAACCCTCTGCGCGGTGAAGGTGTGCACCGCGGGACTGAACGTTCAGCCCACCTGACGGGCGAGCACCCGGGCGGCTGCCGCCTCGAGCCTGCGCAGGGTGGCCTTCAGCTCGGTCAGCTCGCGGGCGGAGACCCCGGCCAGGACCTCCGCCTCCAGCTTGCGCACCGTGGGCACCACCCGCTCGTAGAGGTCCCAGCCGCGTGGGGTGAGCGAGAGCTGAAGCGAGCGGGCGTCGGTGGCGCTGGTGATGCGCCGCAGCAATTGCTGCTTCTCCAGCACCCGGGCGGCCCGGCTGATGGTGACCTTGTCCATCTTGGTCAGCGCGACCAGCTGCTGCTGGGAGGCCTGCTTCACCTCCGCCAGCACGGTCAGCACCCGCCACTCGTGCATCTTCAGCCGGTGCTGGGACTCGTAGGCGCGCGCCAGCACCTGGCTCACCGCGTTGGAGGCCAGGGACAGCCGATAGGGGAGGAAGTCGTCGAGCTTGAGCTGCTTGCGGGCCACGGAGGCGCGAAGCGTAGCGCGGCTTTCGGCTACTTCTTCGGCTTCTTCTTGGGGGCCCACGGCTTGCCCACCGGCTGGATGGTGAGCCGCCCCTCCTTCTTGGGTGGCTTGGGGGACTTCCGGGGGGGCTTCTTGGGTTTCCCGAGCATGCGGACCTCGCGGGTGGACTCCAGCAAGCGTAGCGTGCCGCTCATGACGGGGCTCTGGCAGCGTGCGTTCTCGGTCGTCTTCTGGGCCTTTCTGGCCACCAGCTCCGCGGTGCTGTTTCTGGGCGCGGTGGTGCTGTTCGCGCTCAGCTACCCGTTCGATCGCAACCGCCGGCTGCTGCACCAGTACACCTGCGCCTGGGCCACGATGTACTTCGCGGTCAATCCACTCTGGCGGCTGAGGGTGTCCGGGCGGGAGAAGCTGCCCTGGCACGGGCCGGCGGTGCTGGTGGCCAACCACGAGTCGCTGGGGGACATCCTGGTGCTGTTCGGGCTGTTCCGTCCCTTCAAGTGGGTGTCCAAGAAGAGCGTGTTCAGCCTGCCCTTCATCGGCTGGAACATGAGCCTCAACGGCTACGTGGGGCTGGTCCGCGGCAGCCGGGAGAGCATCGTGAAGATGCTGGCGGACTGCGATCGCTGGCTGGCCCGCGGGGTGCCGATCCTGATGTTCCCGGAGGGGACCCGCTCTCCGGACGGGGAGATCAAGGCCTTCAAGGACGGCGCCTTCCAGCTGAGCGTGAAGAACAACTGCCCGGTGATCCCGATCGTCCTCACCGGCACCGCGCGCAGCCTGCCCAAGCACGGCTTCGTGCTGAGGGATCACGCCCACTGCCACGTGCAGGTGCTGGACCCGATCTATCCGGCGGCGTTCAAGGGCGACGTGGCCGCGCTGCGCGAGCACGTCCGCGGGGTGATGATCGCCGAGCAGGCCGCACTGCGGGGGCAGAAGCTGGCGGCGTGAGGCGTCCCTTCCGGACACGGATCGCGCTGCCGCACCTGCCGCGGGCGATCCGCGAACCCCCGCCGGTGCTGGTGATGCCCGGAAGGCCTCCTCGGCCGCTCGCGCAGCCGGAGGTCTCCAGGATTTCCCAGGGTTGTCCGATCTTGTAGGGTGTGCCGGTCCTGTTCCCCCCGAGGTCCGCCATGAAGAGTCTCGCATCGCTGTGGGTCGCGCTGATGGTGGTGGCCTGTTCCCCCGCCTACGGGCCCGGGGATGACCCCCGTTGGCCAGATCCCCTCAGCTTGCGGAAGGTGGAGTGCCCTCCGGTGGTGCAGGCCGGACCGGCCCTGCTGACCGGGCCCGAGAAGGTGGAGGTGGTCTGGAGCGGCACCGAGTTCCAGGCGGAGATTCCGATCGAACTCCACAACGGAACGCAGAGGGAGCTGGGACTGCACCACCAGCAGGACCGGATCATGTTTGGACTGCAAAAGCAGGTCGACGGGGTCTGGACCGGTGGCTGGGACAGCGTCTGGACCGCGGCCCTGTATCCCCCGGTCAGGGTCTGCGCCGGGGGGCGGATGACCGATACCATCCTGCTCTGGGGCACCACCCGGGAGAACAGCTACCCGCATTTCACCACCCACCCCTATCCGGGGACCTACCGCCTGGTGATGGAGTCCTACTTCCTCGACGGCGAGCTCCCTGCCGCCCCGGAGAGCCTCCGGTTCTCGGAGCCCTTCCTCCTGGAGTAGCGCCGCGCATCCCCCACCGCTCCGCTTGCGTCGCGCCTCCGACCCGCTTCTCCTCCCTGCGGTGACGGCTCCAGTGTCCGAGGTGCAGGCTTGAGACGGTTCGCGTTCCTGGCGGTCGGGCTGTTGTCATTCCTGGCGGGCATCCTCTGGCTGCTTCGCGAGGAGCCTGTGCCGCCGGAGCCGGCCGAAGCGTCCCGGCAGCTGACCGAGTCGCTGCGGGATCGCGCCGCCCGGCCTCCCCCTCGCGAGGAGCTCTCCGCCGACGGCGCCCTGGAGCTCCAGGGGCGGGTGCTGACCGCGGAGGGTGCTCCGATAGGCGGCGTGCTGCTCTCGCTTTCCGCGCGCGTGTCCCCCCCCCGTCTCTCTGAGCTGCCCTGCCCCTGCGAGGACGCCTGCCAGCCCCACCCGCTGGACGGCAGCTGCCCCCAGGCCCCGGTGGCACTGCTGGCGCGGGTGGCCGCACGGGAGGGCGAACCCCAGGTGCTGGCGCGGACCACCTCCGCGGCGGACGGTTCGTTCGTGCTGCGAGGGCTGGAGGCCCGCGACTACCGGGTGTGGGCGGACTCCGAGCGGGGGGTGGCCACCGCCGAGGTCAGCGGCTCCCAGCGCACGATGGAGCTGATCCTGGAGGAGGGGTGGATGCTGACCGGGAAGATCGTGGGCAGCGATCGCGCCGGGTTGGAAGGCGCCGTGGTCACCGCGGTGGACGCCCAGCTGGGGCGCTACCAGGACGTGCTCACCTCCGCCGATGGGACCTTCTCCCTGGGGCCGCTGCCCACCCATTCGCAGCTGGTGGTGGCCAGCCTGGGCACGCTGATCCCCAACGCCCAGGAGGTGACTCCCAACCCAGGCGGCAAGCCCCTGGTGCTGGAGCTGGAGACCCCGCTGCGAATCGAAGGTCAGGCGCTGCGGAACGACGCTCCGGTGGAGGGAGCGGAGGTGGTCCTCTCCGGAATGCACCGCGCGGACACCGTGCGCAGTGGCGCCTCGGGTCGGTTTTCCTTCGAGCAGCTGCGCTCCGGGACCTACTCGGTGCGCGCCACCGAGGGGAGGAACACCGCGGAGGTGGCGTTGAACCTCCGGCCGCTCAAGCCCACCTCGCCGCTGGTGCTGCGGCTGGAGGAGGGCGGGGTGTTGCTGGGCACGGTGCGGGATCAGGACGGAGCGCCGGTCCCAGGCGCGCAGGTCAGCGCCAGCATCGAGGCTGCGGGGGTGGACCCCACCCGGCAGACTGTCTCCGACGGCCAGGGCAACTTCCGGATCGATCCCCTCCTCCCCGGACAGGCCACGGTGTGGGCCACCGCGAAGGGATACCTGCAGCCCACCCACGCCCCCCGGGTGCTGGTCTCGCTGGACCAGGCCGCGCAGGTGGAGCTGAAGCTGGAGCGCGCGGCGGTGCTCTCCGGGGTGGTGGTGGATGAGGAGGGCGCGCCGGTCCAGGGAGTCAAGGTCGTGGGCGCGGTGTCCCTCAAGGGGGGTGACGACGGGACCACCGGACCCGACGGTCGCTTCACCCTCTCGGTGGGGACGGGCCCGGTCCGGTTCACCGCCCAGCACGCCGGGTTTCGCGACCACGCCAGCACCCCCACCGCCCCCGCCTCCGGGGTGCGGATCGTCCTCCAGCGCGGGCTGCAGCTGCGGGGCCGGGTGCTGGACGAGGCGGGGACCCCGGTGAAGGGAGCGCGGGTGATGGCCCTGGCCCCGGGGAAGGGAGGCGAAGACGAGAAGGATCTGGAGCGGGTGACCGAGTCCGGCCCCGGCGGCGCCTTCCTTCTCGGAGGCCTGGAGCCCGGGGCCTTCCTGCTGGCGGCGCTGGTGGAGGAGGAGGAGGCGGGCCAGCGCGCGATGCGGATGGGCGCCACCCGGGTGGTGTTGCCCTTCGACGGCGAGCTGACTGTGCGGTTGAAGGCCGGCGCCAGCATCCGCGGGGTGGTGGTGGATCAGCATGGCCAGCCGGCCCCGGGGATCGAGCTGATGGCGATGCTGGAGGGAGTCTCCGGCGGGCCCGCCCCCCCGGTGGACGAGATGGTGGCCCTGCTGGAGTCGGGCGCTCCCTTCGGTCAGGCGCGGACCGGCGAAGAGGGACGGTTCGAGATCCGCAACCTGCGCCCCGGTCGCTTCGAGCTGAGCGTCCGCGGCGCGGGCTTCGAGCCGCTGGAGACCCAGACCCGCTCCGGCGAGAAGGAGTTGAGGCTGGTGGTCCGCCGGTTCCCCCGCTTGAGCGGACGGGTGCTGGGCGCCGACGGCCAGCCGCTGACCCGCTTCAGCGTCCGCGGGATGCCCATCGAAGCCATCGACGGCCGCTTCCAGGAACCGCTGGCCGGACGCAAGGAGATCACCATTCGTGCTCCCGACCACGTGGAGTGGAGACGGACGATCACGGGGACGGCCGAGGATCTGGACCTGGGAGACGTCCGTCTGGGGCGGGGGACGACTGTCACCGGCCGGGTGGTGGATGCGGCCACCGGCGCCGCGCTGCCCGGAGCGCTGGTGGGCCTCCAGCCGGCCGGGGCGGGGGACTGGACCTTGAGCATCGAGCGGGGGGCGGCCCGCTCCGACCGCGAGGGGCGCTTCTTGCTGCGGCACGTGGAGCCGGGGGAGGGGAGCCTGCTGTACGGCGAACACCCCGACTACCAGAAGACCTCCACCCCCTGGAGCAGCGGGGAGACGGTGCTGTCGCTGAACCGGCTCTCCACCTTGCGGGGGAAGCTGGTGCTGGCCAACGGGGAGGCGGGCGCCGGTTCGGTGCGCGCGGTGCAGACCTCCAATGGGGCCCGGGTCACCTCCGCCGCTACCGCCGCCGGCGGGGCCTTCGAGCTGAAGCTGGCCGCCGGCAACTACCGGCTGGAGGTCACCGGTCCCCGTCCGTTCCAGCCGCTGGAGATCTCGGTGGGGGCGGCAGGGCCGGTCGCCCCGGTGGAGCTGCGAGAGCGGCCCGACGGGGGCTGAAACGATCCGGCTGACGCGCCGCGTCCTGCGCAGGCGCCTTCGCAGCCCGCACCGGTAGGTGCGCAGCCGACACCGCGCAACCCTGACAGGCCTGTCGCGATCCGGCGCACCCCCGTGTGCTAAGTGCCGGGGAACCCGTTTCGGACCAGCGGGTTACCGTCGGCACCCCGCTTGCTCTAGGCGCCGGTGCTGCACGCCTGCAACACTGGCGTACAAAACCCCGGAACTGCCCTCGGGAGGGGGAAACCAATCATGAGAATCAAGCTTCTTGGCGCTCTGGCGCTGTCGTCGATGGTGGCGGTCGGCTGTGGCCCGCCGTCGGTGGAGGATGTCTCCGGCGCCGTCCGCAAGACGGTGGAGCTGACGGCCGCGCAGGCCGGCTCCTCCACCAGCGCGATGGAGGGGATGACCCAGCTCTCCGACCTGGCCACGGTGGCTTCCGCCGGGCTGATGCCGCTGGACGCGCTGCCCCCGATGCGGCCCTCGGTGCAGCTGCCCAGCCTCAAGCTGCCCTCCACCGCGATGAACAAGCTGGTCCCCACCCACGACGCGGAGCTGATCGCCACCGGTGAGAAGATCGCCGCCTTCCTGGAGACCCGCATCTTCACCGAGGAGAACGTGGAAGAGCGCACCGGCGACGCGGTGATCTTCCGGATCACCGGCGAGGACGTCTGCTCCGACGGCACCACCCCGGCGGAGCCGGCCTGCGTGGCCTCCTTCGACAACTTCGAGGTCCGCCTCCGCGCCACCCGCCCGAACAACAGCATCCTGGTCACCCTGCTGGTGGGGCCGAACCGCGACGAGCCGTTCAGCTTCCAGATGTCGGAGACCTTCGTGGCCTTCACCGGCAACCTGGCGGAGATCCGCGAGACGATCATCTACGTGTCCAACAAGACCGGTGGCGAGCTGATCGGCCTGCCGCAGACCATGGAGGGCGTGATCGAGCTGCGCGCCACCCGCGGCACCGGCGAGCACGACTTCACCCTCTCCCAGTCCATCCTCTCCGCGGTGAGCGTGCAGTACACCGACGCGGACGGCGCCCTCTGGTCGCTGCAGGCCGCGGCCGGTAACGACATCACCCGGTTCGAGTTCATCGAGGCCGAGAGCCGGAT
The DNA here is from genome assembly GCA_036675345.1 of Myxococcaceae bacterium. Lineage (GTDB taxonomy): Bacteria > Myxococcota > Myxococcia > Myxococcales > Myxococcaceae > JALYOC01. Next base: position 152,858 of record JAKFFE010000033.1, on the reverse strand, counting down.
CCGCCTGGCGCTGAACGTCACCCAGCTGGACTACTCGTTCCCCAACACCTTCTACATCTTCGATGAGGCCACCGGCACCAACACCCCCAGCGTCGCGCAGATGGACGTGCGGATGGGCGGGGCCTCCTTCGCCCTGGACACCCACGATGGCGCCACCGAGCTGCTGGTCAGCAACATCGGCCTGGGCGAGGTCAGCAGCTTCATCAAGGTGGACGGGGTGCAGGTGGCGTCGGTGGACATCAACTCCGCGTCCGGCCGTCACTTCGACCTGCACCTGCAGCGCGATCTGGCCGCCCGCCCGGTGTTCCAGGTGCGCAGCCAGCTGAACGTGGCGGTGGCGCTGAACTACTCCCCGATGGAAGCCCACGGCGCGACCGTCCCCGAGTGGGCGCGGCAGGACAACCTCTCCGTCAGCTTCACCGGCGGCACCGGCGGTCCCTCCTACCGCCACGAGCCGTACAACGAGGCGGCGGGCTTCCCCGGCGGTGAGCGGGTGCTGGACGGCACCCTGGTCCTCTCCACCGACGAGCCCGGCGTGACCCCAGTCACCGTGGCCGCCGGCCAGTGCCTGGTCTCCCAGACCCAGTACGACGAGCTGGGCAACCCGATCGAGGGTCACCCCTTCCAGGTGCAGTTCTCGTCGGTCGCCTGCCCGTAGGCAGCGCCGCGCTGGAGTGAAGTGAAGGGGGCGGGCTCCTCAGCGGGGTCCGCCCTCTCGCCTTGCGGGGCCCGTGGAAAGCAGAAGGCGCGGAACACCGCCGTCGGTGTCCGCGCCTTCTCCCCAAGCATTCTGACCTTCGACCCCGCCCATTCGGGGTGCTGGACCCAGAGTGTGGATCCCCAGCGCGGGTGGCAACCGGATCGCAGGTCGGAGCCAGCGTCCGCCGCCGGACATCCGCCTCCGTCCTCCGGCACGCCCTCTACTCCTCCGGTGGGCTGGGCGAGTCGGCGGGGTTCCCCTCCTGCACTGGGGCCGGGGTCTGCATCGGCTCTCCGGTGGATTCGGGGCTCTCGCCCGAACCTCCCACGGCCTGGGCGGGAGGAGGCTGGAACCGGTAGGCGCGGGCGTGCAGCACCTTCCACTTCCCGCCCTCCTTCTTCAACACCGACGCCAGGTGGGATTGGATCCGGGGCAGCGGTCTGCCTTGCGGATCCAACGCGCCGGTGATCGTCATCTCCTGATCCACCATCAACACCCCCGGGACGATCTGATCCAGATCCACCACCCGGGTGGTGACCTGGCTGTCCTTCATCCAGCCGGTGTGCGCCTCCTTGAGCAACTGTTCGATGTTCGCCGGCCCCCGGGCCACGTCCCCTCCCGGATTGATCATCACCGCGTCCTGGGTGAACAGCGACGACAAGGCCTTGGCGTCGTGCTGGTTCCAGCCGGCCTCCCAGGCCTTGATCACCGGGGCCAGCTGCGCCTCCAGCTTCTTGTCCAGCTTCTCATTGCGGCTCTCGGGCTGGACCGTGGGCGCCTGGGCCCACCCCGGACCGGTCCACGCCAACGCCGCACCGACCAGACCCAAAGCGATCCGTCTCATGCGCTGCTCCCTGGCCGGCGAGTCGGGCCCGACCGATTCGGGACCGATCACCCTGCCTGGAGGGAAAGGTGGAGGGCGCGGTTCCACCCCGGCATTGCGCCGCCGCCGGATGCGCAGCGCTCCCCTGGTCGGCTGGGGTTGCCGAAAAGCAATCGCCCCCGGCGGAGCAGGAGGTCCTGTCCGCCGTGGGGGCGACCCAAGGTGCCTGCCTAGTAGGTGGGGGAGGTGGGCTTGTCCTCCTCCATCGGCTGGTCCTCCGGAGCCGGGGCGGGCATCGGCTCACCGGTGGACTCCGGGGTCATCCCCGCGCCGCCCACTCCCTGCTCCGGTTCAGGCTGGACCGCGAAGGCGCGGGCCTCGTGCACCTTCCAGGCGCCGCCCTTCTGGCTGATCACCATCGAGGCGTGGACCTCCTGATTGGCGGGCATTCGCCCGCTGGGATCATTGATCCCGCTGATCGACATTCGCTGATCCACGAACAGCACCCCGGGGGCGATCTCCCTCACGTCGGTGATCTTCGCGGTGAGGTTGGTGCCCTTCATCATCCCGCCGTGCTCGTCCTGGAACAGCTTCTGGATCTCCGAGCTCCCGCGCGCCACCCGACCCATCGGGTTGATCACCACCGCATCGTCGGTGAACACCGCGCTCAGGGCCTTGGCGTCATGCTTGTTCCAGCCCGCCTCGAACTGCTTGCGCAGCGGTTCGATCTTCTTCTCCGCCTTCGCGTCCAGTGCCTCGTTGCGGGTGGACGCCTTGGCCGACATGTCACCGGCGTAGGCAGCGGAGGCGAACAGCGTCAACGCTCCCAACAGACTTCCGATTGTCCTTCTCATGGGTTTCTCCTGTGGTTGCCCCAGGCGTCCCTCACGAGGTTGTGAGTCGGGGGAGAGCCGAGGCCAGCCACAAGGTTGAGGCGCGCGGGACGGACGGCCAGTGTCCGCAGGAGCCCCGGCCGGCCCTCCGCTGGCGGAACGATCACCGGTCAAGCCCAGGCTACCCGCGAGGGCAGCTTGCACGCAGGTCGCTCAGCCCTGGCGCGTCGCCACGTACAGCCGCTTGAGCGACTCCAGGCTGGACGTCTCACGCCTGGCGGCGATCGCCCGGACCCACTCCACCACCGCGGCGTTCACCGGGGTGGGGACCCCGCGACGCTTGCCGTGCTCCACCACCTCGCCGTTGAGGAAGTCGATCGGCGGCTCGCGTCCCCGCTCGATGGCCGCCAGCATCGACGAGCGCAGCTTGCGGTAGCGCGCCCCCACCGCCAGCAGCAGGCTGTGCTTGGCCACCAGGGAGGGTGAGCCGGGGGACGCTCGCTCGGTGGCGTTGAGGGAGATCCAGTGGAGGTCGAGGGTGCCGGAGACCTTCTCCAACAAGACGCCCTCCGCCGCGGCCACCTCCACCGCCTCCGTCATCACCTCCAGTGCCAGCCGGCGGATGAAGCGGTGCACCAGCAGCTTTCCCACCCGCTCGCCGCCGATGGTGCCCAGCGACGAGATGGCGGCGTTCATCGCCAGCTTGCTCCAGCGGGCGCCGCGCAGGTTGGTGGTGGTGTCCACCGGCCCCACCGACTCCAGCAGCAGCGCCAGCCGGCCGATCCGCTCGTCGGCCGCGCCGCTGAGCCGGCCCAGCATGAAACCACCGGCGGAGGTCCGCTCGTAGCTGCCCGGGCCGTGGGTGGATGCGCCCCAGGAGACCACCGCCCCCAACACCCGGTCCTCGCCCACCACCTGGGCCACCCGCTCTTCGCACAGGCCGTTCTGGAAGCAGACCATCACCCCCCGCGCGCCCAGCAGCTGCGCGGTGGCGCGGGCCGCCTCTTCCACCTGGTTGGGCTGGGTGGTGAGCAGCACGAAGTCGAACTCGCCGCTGGCGGGGGGATCGAGCAGCACCTCCAACTCGCCCCGGATGTTCCGTTCGCCGTGCTCGTCGCGCAGCACCAGCCCGTGCTCGGAGATCCGCTGGGCGATCTCCGGGCGGCGCACCGCGAGGGTCACCCGGTGGCCCTGCTCCACCAGGTTGGAGGCGATCACCCCGCCGATTCCGCCTCCGCCGACGATCAGGATCCGCTCGCCCATCGCTAGGAGTTCGCCCCGAGGGAGTTGTGCTGGCGCATGCGGCCTATCTACCCCCGGCGTCCACTCCCGGGATAGCGCCGTCCCGGCCCAGCGATGGCCCGTCTCCCCGGCCGGCGGGCAGGATGCCCTCTCCCGGCGGGTTCGAGACCGGCTGAGTCGAGACCGGCTGAGTCGAGACCGGCGGGTTCGAGACCGGCTGGCCCGCCGCCGGCTGGATCGACAGCTCGCGGTACAGCGCGGCCGGGTCCAGCAGCGCGCCCTCGTAGAACACCAGCGCCGCCCCTCGCAGCGCCGAGATGTCCGCCAGCGGGTCACCCTCCACCAACAGCAGATCTCCGCGCTTGCCCACCTCGATCGATCCCAGCTCCTGCCCGCGGCCCATCCACTCCGCGGCGTCCAGGGTGGCCACCTTCAACACCTCCGACGGTTGCAGCCCCGCCTGCTGCAGCAGCTCCAGCTCGCGCAGCAGGGTGAACCCGGCCATCCCGTCGCTGCCCGCCAGCACCTTCACTCCGCCGCGGTACAGCGCTCCGGTCAGCCTCACCGTGGCCTGCAGGTAGCTTTTCAGCCGGCGCGCCTCCTCCTTCTCCACCGTGGCCACCCCGCTGGCCAGCACCCGGCGGCGCACCAGCGGCGGCAGCCGGGGCAAGACCTCGGAGAGCGCGGCGCTGGGGGCCCCCTGACGGCCGACGTACATCGACTCGCACAGCGCCAGGGTGGGATCCACCGCCACCTCCTCCTCGCGGAGCAGGTGGATCAGCTCGCGCACCTGGGGGCCGTCCAGGGGAAGCCAGGGCGCCTCCCGCAACAGCACCTGCATCGGCTGGGGGTGATCCTCCAGCTGCCGGGCGAACAGCGACGGGAACAGGAAGTAGGCGTGGTGCAGCTCGTCCATCCCGGCGCGCGCGGCCTGGGCAGCGGTCATCCCCTGCGGGACGTGGCCGGAGAGGCGCAAGCCGCGTTGGTGGGCGCGCGCGGCGATCGCCGGCACCAGCGATGGGGGCACCGAGTTGTAGAGCTTCACCGAGTCGAACCCGGCGGTGGCGAACTGGTCCACCGCCCGCGCGGCCTCCGCCTCGTCCCGCACCACCACCCCACCGGGCGCGGTCAGCGAACCCTCGCCGTCGATCAGCCCTCCCAGGAACACCCGCGGCCCCAGCAGGGTGTGGGCCAGGGTGGCGCGCCGGCGGGCCTGGGCCTCGTTGGCGTCGCTGCCCAGGTCGCGGATCGCTACCACCCCCGCGGCCAGGTGGAGCAGCTCTCCCATCGACTCCGGGTGGCTGTGCAGGTCCCACAGCCCCGGGACCAGGGTCCGCCCGGCGGCCTGCACCACCACCGCGTCCGGAGGAGGACGGGCCTCGCGGTCCGGACCGATCCACACGATCCAGCCTCCCCGCAGCGCCACCGCCATCTTCTCCCGCGCGGTCCCGGTGCGGACGTCCACCACCCGAACGTCGCGCACGAAGATCGGCCCCGGCGGCACCTTCCACAGCGCCTGCGCCCGCTGCCTCTCCCGCTGGGCCAGCACCCGGGCCTGGGCGGCGAACAGCTGGGGCAACACCTCCTCGTGGTCCCGGCGAACCACCGCCAGATAGGGGGCGCCGGAGGCAAAGAACACCCCCTGCGCATCCAGCCACACCAGGGAGGGACCGAACTGCAACCCGTGGACGGCGTAGAGGGTGACCTGCTGGCCCAGCTCCAGGGTGTCCAGCACCTCCAGCCGGGCCTCGCCGGCTGGCAACAGCGGCAGCCGTCCCTGGGGAGCTTGGCGCAGCGCCCGGACCAGCGCGGCCAGCACCTCCGGCACCGGGCTGGCGGGAACATAGAAGGCACCGGGCTCCCCGGAGGTCCCCTGGTCGATGGGGCTGGTCCAGCGGGCGAGGGTCTCCTCGCGGGTGAAGCGCTCCTCCACCGGATTGCCGTCCTCGTCGTCCCCGCGGACGCTCAGCCGGACCGGGAGGCCGTCGGGTCGCACCGTCCAGTCCAGTCGCAGACTGGGGCCGCGACCGCGGTCCCGGTACTGGAACCAGGTCTCGCGCTCGGCGGCCCCGCGCTCCACGGTGGACATCACCCCCACCGGGCGCCGCTGCATCACCACCAGGTAGCGGTGCACCGTCTCCACCGGGAGCTCCTCCGGTCGGAGCGAGCGGCAGGAGAGCAGCGCCGTGGCGCAAAGCAGCAGCCCCAGCCTCGGTGATCTCCCGTCTCCCATGCGCAGAGAACCGATGCTAGGCGCCCGGTCTCCGGGGCCCAAGGGGCCGGCCTGGATTGCAACCAATGCTCAAACCGTGAAGGTCTTTCATGGGGTTCAACGAAAGATCTACTCCCCGCCGGGGAAGGCCCCGCGCAACCGCGCGAACTTTCTCCCCCAACGAACCGGCCCGCTCTTCGCATCGGGAGTTGCCATGCGCAGCCATCCGCGGCCCGTCCTCACCATCCTGCTCGCCGAGGCCGCGGAACGGCCCTTCCTGGCCCTGCCGATGGCGGTCCGCGAGCAGTTGCAACGGATCATCCAGAACATCGCCGAGCTGGCGGCGGTGGCTCCGCCGATCGATCCGGTGTGGCTCAAGCTGCCGCACTTTCGTCCACCGGTGTTGCGCTTCTCCTACGCGGGGGTGGAGGTGTTCTACGAGGTGGACCAGGACCGCCGGGTGCTGCGGCTGACCAGCCTGCGACACTGCGGGGAGCTGGAGGCGCCCGGGCGCTAGGGGTCGTCGGAAGAGCGAGAGGGCTTGAGCAGGGTCTCGATCACCCGCTGACCGGCCTCCGGGCCCACCTTGCACCAGGCGGCAAAGCCCGCGGGCCCGGTCCGCGCCACCCCGGTCTCACAGGACTCCAGCTGGTGGTCCTGCAGGAAGTCCTTGAGGTGCAGCAGGAACATGCGGGCGGTCCCCTCCTCGTGGCCTTCGGCGAAGTCCCACCAGTAGGTCCGCATCCGCGCAGTCTGCCTCAGGCCGCCGGCTCTTCCACCTCGCCGCAGTAGCGGACCAGCAGCGAGGCCAGGGCCCGCAGGTCGATTGGCTTGGGGAGCAGGTGCGCCACCCCCAGCGGCGGCGGGGTGTGGCGGACGGCGGCGGTGGTCACCACCACCGGGATCCTTGCCCAGCGGGGGTCCTGGCTCAGGAGGCCATGCAGCTGCCAGCCGTCCATCCCCGGCAGGTGCAGGTCCATCACGATCAGCGAGGGAAGGGCGCCGTTCTCCAACACCGTCAGCGCCTCCTCCGCGGAGGCGGCCAGATCCACCCGGTAGCCGGCGTGGGCGATGAACTCCCCCAGCAGCTCCCGGGTGTGCGGCTGATCCTCCACCAGCAAGACAGACGAAAGGCTCACGCCCGGGGGCCCAGCAGGATCCATTCCACGGCTGCCCGCTTTTCAACTTCCGGGGCGGCGCCTTGCCAACCCTTTGCTTTCCCGGAGCTTGCTCTCGCCGGCAGCTGACTCCCGGCCGACAGCCGCCCCGTCCGGTGCATCACAGGGGGGCCCGTTTTTTCAGTGCCCGATCGGAAGTTCTTCCCGGATCTCCGCGCGGGGTGTGGGCCAGCGGGTCGTTGTGTCTGGAAAGTTTCAATCGCGTCCGGCCGATCCTGATCCAATGGCCCGCGGCACGGGAATGGCAAACGACCCCCGCAGGGCCATGCGCAGACTGGGGATCAAGAGAAGCTTCCGGGTGGAGATCGCGCCGGCGGTGTGGCGGGACCTGGGGCAGGTTCCCTCCGACGCCTTCAAGCGGATGCAGGCCGAACTGGAGAACATCGCCGAGCTGTCCTCGGTCTGTGGCGCCCCGGAGCTCCCGACGGGAGAGAACCCCCGCGGGACCCTGCACCGGCTCCAGGTGGACGCCTTCGAGGGAATCTACGAGGTGGACCCGGAGCGGGCGGTGGTGAGGCTGGTCTCGGTCCACCGCAACCGCGGCCGGACCTCCAGCCAGTAAACCTTTCCGGAGGCCGGCTGTAGTCAGTACCGGACGTCTCCGCCGTCTGGGTATAAACCCCCAGGATCACGGGGCGTCCCGGTGGATCGTCCATTGCACAGGGCCTGCCCTGGCTTGAGAAAACTCCGCGGAAAGAGCTGGGAAGTGGAGATCGCCCCCCGGGCCTGGGAACAGCTGGGGAAGGTGCCGGGGGACGTGTTTTGGACCCTGCAGCGGGAGCTGGCGGAGATTGCCGCCCGGCTCAGCGCCAACGACTCCGGGGTCAACCGCGGGGAGAAGGGCTCCACCCTGGAGGCCGGCGCGTACCAGGTCCATTACGAGGTGGATCCCGAGAACCGGCGGGTGCTGCTGCAGAAGCTGGTGCGCCGCGCGGAGGAGGATCCCTCCGACGAGCTGACCTCCACCGGGCGTCGCCGCCGCAAGGCTTAAGTCCCCCCGCTGCAAAGCGCGGCTGCTACAAGGGCCCGTCACGCACCCCGGAGGGACCCGTGCTGCTTTCGATCGTGCTTGCCGCCACGCTGAGCCAGGCCACTCCGCCGTTGCGGCCGGTGGCCACCTACTCGATCGTGGCCCGCGACCCGAAGACCGGCGAGCTGGGAGTGGCGGTCCAGTCGCATTGGTTCTCGGTGGGCACGGTGGTCACCTGGGCCGAGGCCGGAGTGGGGGTGGTGGCCACCCAGTCCTTCGTGGATCCCGCCTACGGGAAGCTGGGGCTGGAGCTGATGCGCGCCGGGAAGAGCGCTCCGGAGACGCTGCGGGGGCTGCTGGCCACCGACGACGCCCGCGCCGTCCGCCAGGTGGCGATGATTGACGCCCAGGGGCGGATCGCCACTCACACCGGGGAGAAGTGTATCCAGGGGGCGGGGCACCAGGCGGGCAAGGACTTCTCGGTGCAGGCCAACCTGATGGACAACGACCGGATCTGGCCGGCGATGGCCAGGGCCTTCCAGTCCGCCCCGGGGGACCTGGCGGACCGGATGCTGGCGGCGCTGGAGGCGGCGGAGGCGGAGGGCGGGGACATCCGGGGCAAGCAGTCGGCGGCGATGATCGTGGTCAAGGCCCGGTCCTCCGGGAAGAGCTGGATGGACCGGACCTTCGACCTGCGGATCGAGGACCACCCCGCGCCGCTGGTGGAGCTGCGCCGGCTGATCACCCTCCAGCGGGCCTACAACCTGATGAACGCCGGGGACCTGGCGGTGGAGAAGGGGGACGCGCCCGGGGCGCTGGCCGCCTATGCCGCCGCGGAGAAGCTGGCCCCGGACCACGAGGAGATGGTGTTCTGGCACGCGGTGTCCCTGGTGGGGCTCAAGCGGACCTCCGAGGCCCTCCCCCTGTTCAAGAAGGTGTTCGCCAAGGCCCCCCGCTACCGAACCCTCACCCCCCGGCTGGTGAAGGCCGGGCTGCTCCCCGACGACCCCCAGCTGCTCCGGCGCATCCTCGAGGTCCGATGAGCGCCCGCCCCCGCCTGCCTGCCCTGCGGGCGCCCCCCGCCAGTGTACCGGGTGGGACTAATCGAAATTCGCCGGCTGTCCGGTTGGCACCGTATGACCGCGACCGCCGAGTTTCCTTCCGCCTATGCGCCAGCGCTGTTAGCTTCGCGCCGCCTCGCTCCCCGTAGGTCTATGCTCGACTGGCTCCACACACTCTTCTCGCGCGATCTGGCGATTGATCTCGGCACCGCCAACACGCTGATCTACGTCCGCGGTGTCGGCATCGTGTCCAACGAGCCCTCCGTGGTTGCCGTCCAGCAGGACGCGCGGGGGGCCAAGAAGGTCCTCGCGGTCGGCAAGGAGGCCAAGGAGATGCTGGGGAGGACCCCCGGCAACATCATGGCCATCCGGCCGATGAAGGACGGGGTGATCGCCGACTTCGAGATCACCGCGGCCATGCTCCGGTACTTCATCCAGAGCGCCCACAACCGCAAGACGCTGGTCAAGCCGCGGATCGTGATCGGCATCCCCTCCGGGATCACCGAGGTGGAGCGCCGCGCGGTGCGCGAGGCGGCGGAGAACGCCGGCGCCCGCGAGGTCTATCTGATCGAACAGCCGATGGCGGCGGCGATCGGCGCCGGGCTGCCGGTGACCGAGCCCTCCGGCAACATGATCGTGGACATCGGCGGCGGCACCAGCGACGTGGCGGTGATCTCGCTGGCCGGGATCGTGTTCAGCAAGTCGGTCCGGATCGGCGGCGACAAGCTGGACGAGGCGATCATCCAGTACGTGAAGCGCAAGTACAACCTGCTGATCGGCGAGCGCACCGCGGAGCTGATCAAGATCGGGATCGGGACCGCGTACCCCACCGATGAAGTGATGACGATGGAGATCAAGGGCCGGGACCTGGTGGCCGGCGTTCCCCGCACCCTGACCATCACCTCCGACGAGATCCGTGACGCGCTGGCCGAGCCGGTGAACGGGATCGTGGAGGCGGTGAAGCTGACCCTGGAGCGCACTCCCCCTGAGCTGGCCGGTGACATCGCCGACCGCGGGATCGTGCTCGCCGGTGGCGGCGCGCTGTTGAAGAACCTGGACACCCTGCTGCGCGAGGAGACCGGCCTGCCGGTGTTCCTGGCCGAGGATCCGCTCTCCTCGGTGGTGATGGGGGCCGGCAAGGCGCTGGAGTCCCTGGACATCCTCCGGCAGGTCACCCAGCCCGTTTGAGGCCGGCCCCTCTGGGGGCAAGGCCCAAAGGGATGATTGCCAGCAGCGGTTCGACTCTGGGATGAGGGCGGCGCGGCTTTCCGCCCCCTCTCAAACCTGGAGTCTCCGCTCATGAAGTCCACCCTGCTGGTGTTGGCCCTCTCCCTCTCCGTCCCCGCGCTGGCCCAGAACCCCTGGGACCTGGGCAAGAAGGTGGCCGGCTCCGCCGCCACCCAGCAGCTGGAGAAGGAGATCAACAAGCGGCTGCTGGCCGAGGGCCGCAAGAACCAGTGCTCCTTCAAGAGCGACTCGGATCAGCTGGCCGGCAACTGCGACGGGAAGCTGAAGAACCTGTCCAACGCGCTGATCAACGCCAAGAAGAAGCTGAACGACGCCGGGGTGCAGAACTTCAAGTTCGAGATCTCCGGGCACACCGACTCCAGCGGCGCCGCGGATCACAACAAGGATCTCTCCGCGCGCCGGGCGGCCACCATCGTCAAGGAGATGAAGGCCCGCGGGATCTCCGACGGGGAGATCATCTCGGTGGGCCGCGGCTCCGAGCAGATGCTGGTCAAGCCGGACAACACCAAGGCCAAGAAGGCCCAGAACCGCCGCTACGAGCTGCAGGTCCGGCTCTAGGCGATCGGTCCCGCCGCGGCGGTCAGGCGGCGGGGCGGCGCCGGCGACGGAGCAGCCCCAGCAGTCCCAGGCCTCCCAGCAGCGCCGTCCCGGTGCTGCTGCAGCCGCAGGTCCCCAGCTCCACCGCCTCCTTGGGCTGGTAGCGCACGCAGAGGGCGGGGACGCCCAGCGGGTTGCTGGAGCTGCGCTCCTGGAAGACGGTCAGCCCGTTGTCGGAGCGGGGAAACAAGAGCAGCCCGTGGTTGGCGCGGGTCCCGGCGATCCACCCCTGGATCACCTCCACCCCCGCGTCGTTGAACTCCAGCGCCCCGCGCTCTCCTTCCGGGGTGTACTCGCCCAGCGGCACCGGGGACTGGTCGAACTCGCTTTGCGCGCCGGCCGCGGTCCAGGGCTGGGTGGCGGAGGCGTGGGTCCAGGTGGCGGACTCCTCTTCGAAGTCGCGCAGCAGCTCCCGCGCCTGGACCTTGGCGCCGCTGCCGGAGAGCTCCAGCCGCGCGCTGAGCACCACCGCGCCGGAGGGCACCGCGCCGGTGTCGAAGTGCAAGAGCGCCACCGACTGGCCGACGTCCGGTCCGCCCACCACCAGGCCGCGGAAGTTGAGGTTGTCCGGCGAGGGCTTGCACAGGCTGGTGTCGGCCGGAGGGGGCAGCGCCTGGTTGCTGAACACCACCACCCCGCCATCGGTTCGGGTCAGCTCCAGCTGGGGCCCCCCGGCGGCCTCGGAGTTCTCGAACTCCAGCGCGTCCGCCTGATCGAAGGCCCGCAGGATCAGCCCGTGGTTGGGGCGGGTCCCGGCCAGCCAGGCGGTGGCCACTTCCGCGCCGCGCTCGCCCAGCTCCACCCGCCGCTCGCCCGCGGTGGTGGGGATGAAGTAGGCGATCGAGCTCTCCTCCGCGTCCAACTCCTTGTCCAGCGCCCCCGGTGTCGCCCAGGGGCCCCCGTCCTCGCCGGCCAGGTACCAGTGGGCCCGCTCCGGGTCCCAGGCCCGGTGCACCAGGTGCACCGAGACTCCGCCCGCGCTGGGGTCGGTGACCTGCAGCACCATCGCCGCCTTCGCCACCTCGAAGGTCTCTCCGGGCCCGGTCAGGTCCCAGCGCACCAGCGCCTGGCAGACGTCGGGGAAGCCATCCACCCGGTTGGGGACCAGGTCGTAGTTGGCGTCGGCCTGCAGCACCGGAATCCGCGGGGCGATGCTCACGTCCCGGGTCGGCTCACCGCCGTCGGCGTCCTGGAGGCACACCTCCGCGCTGGGGGCCTCGGCGGCGCGGGCCAGCAGCCCCACCGTGGTCAGCACCGCGAGGGCAGAGAGGAGGGGAGCGCGCATAGGCCCCCATTGCAGACCATCCTTGGGGATGGCGCAAACCCCTCGCTACTTGAGCTGGTCGCGGACCGCGGCGGTGAAGCCGGCCAGCAGCAGCTCCCCGGTGTCGATCAACGGCCGCCGGACGTGTCCGGGGTTCTCGGCCAGGTGCCGGGGCAGCGCCTCGTCGGGGAGGTGCTCCAGGTTCTTCTGCTGCTTGGGACCCACCAGCGCCCGGATGCCTCCCAGACGCGGCGCCAGCTGCCGAAGCTCGGCCTCGGTCAGCGGCTGCTTGACCAGGTCCCGCTCCTCGAACGGCTCACCCTTTTGCGCGAGAAACTCCCGCGCCTTGGTGCAGCCGGTTCAACCCTTCTTCAGATAGAGCCGAGTCGCCATGGCCCGGCTCGTAGCACAGCCGGCCCCGGAGGGGAGGCGTCCAGGCCCACTGGAGGATTAAACAGTAAAAGTCGGTTTTGCTGTTTAAGTTGTCTGCGCCGGCCTACCCTGCGCGCTCCACGCATTGGGGAGGGGAAATGCCAAACCGCATGAAGTCCGCAGTCATCGCTGTCGCCGTCGGGGTCCTGGGGGCGTCCGGCCAGTCGTACGCCGGTCAGACAATCACCGAGATCACCGTGGCCAATGGGCAGAAGCGCTACCAGAAGGTGGTGACCCAGATCGTCTACCAGAAGGTCTGCCTCGACCAGTTCCTGCAAGGAGAGGTGGTCACCGCCGACGCCTCCCCGTTCGACACCGGCGAGAGCGGGGAGTCGGTGTCCGCCCGTCTGGGTGACGGCGAACCGACGGTGAACGCACTGCCAGGCGGCCCGTGCCTGGAGTGGACCATCGAATCGAGGACCGCGGTCGTGGCGGCGACGCTTCACGAGACGCGCCAGGATGCGGAGAACGGCGTGCGGTACTTTGCTGCCACTCCCGACAACGACACTGCCTACAAGGGCTGCGGGATCGCCGCGGCGCAGAAGTTCCTCGCCTTCTACGGCGTCCACAAGACCCAGGAGGAGATCAAGCGGGTCATCCCGTCCTATCCCTTCGGGTCCCAGATCGCCGTGCTGCCCGCTGACCTCCGCAACGGAGTCGAGCACTTCCTGCGGCAGGCGGGGCTGGGCGGTGAGATCCGGATGAGGAACTGGCTGGACGCGATGAGCGCCCGGAGCGCGATCGGGCTGGGGCTCCACGTCCGGGCGGCGCCGACGATCGTGCTGGTGAACAACGGCTCCCACTACGTGGTGGCGTTCGGTTGGCGCGGGGGAGAGAAGTATTACAACGGCCCCTACGACGTGATGTCCAACCACGTCGCCGAGAGCCACTCCACCCTCGATACCCAGTTCTATGCCGGCGGCATCTGGGGCGCCTTCGGCGCCATCTTCAGCCAGGCCTACGGCTACACCCCGGGCACGCTGATCTCGGTCTACTGAGGCGGCAGCACCGAAGCACCGGGAGGCTTCCTTCGCGGAGCCTCTCGGGACCGGGTGCTCGCTAGCAGCCTCCGGGAGCCGTCCGGGCGCCCCGGCGGGTCAGCCGTTCCAGGCGCCGCGTCTGCTCCTCTCCCGGTTCGGTGGGAGAGGTCAGCGCCGCGTGGCGCAGGGCGGAGGCGAAGTCCCGCAGCCGGTGTTCGTAGATCTTGGCCAGGGCCAGGTGCAGTTCAGCGCGGACCTGGGGACGGCAGCCGCGCAGCGCGCGCTCCAGCGAGTCTGCCGCCACCTGGGGTTCGCCGATCCGCAGCGCCACCCGGGCGGAGAGGGTCAGCGCTTCGGCGGCCAGGTTCCGGGCGCCGGCCCGACCGGAGTTCTCCGGCCGCTGCAGCGAGGAGATCACCCCCGCGGAGAAGGCGGAGGCCCGGGGGAGATCCTCGGCGCGCAGGGCCAGGTGGGCATAGCCCAGCAGATCCCGGGGATCGCCGGCGGGAGGCGCGGCCTCGAACTGCTCGCAGAGGTGGGCCAGCAGCGCCGCCAGCAGCCGGATGTCGTGGACGTTGTGCTCCAGCACCGGGGCCAGCGGCCCGGGGTCCCCGCTGCGCAGGTAGCGGAAGTACAGCTCCGGGATCTGCGCCCCGTCCACGTCCCCCACCCGGTGGTAGCCGATCACCTCCCGTTCGATCTCCGCTAGCCGGGCGCCGCCGCCCCGCCACTTGAAGATCCGCCGGGCGCAGTGGAGCAGATCCAGATGCGGGGGCGGGGAGGGGGCCTTCATCCGGTTCATCACGAACCGGCTGCGCAGCAGCGGCCAGTCGAAGGTCTTGCCGTTGTAGGTGACCACCCCGGAGGCGGCGGCCAGCCGCTCGGCCACCCGGGCCAGCATCGGCCGCTCCTCGCCGGGTCGACGCAGGAACAGCTGCTCCATCTGGAAGGCGCCGTCCTCGAACCAGGCCAGCCCCACCACCACCGGCAGGGTCCCGGTGCCGCCGGCCAGGCCGGTGGTCTCCAGGTCCAGGAACAGGGCCCGGGAGAAGTCGGTGCCCTCCAGCGAAGGGTCCAGCGCCAGCTTGGCCACGGTGGCGGTGGCCACCCGGGCGGCGTTGGCCAGCCGCACCGTCCCGTGATGGTGGTCCAGCGGGTGGGCCAGGGAGCGCAAGTGCAGCGCGCCGGAGGCGGTGGCCACCGTCTCCACCGGAAGTCGCTCCCGCGCCTCGGGGGAGGCGGCCTGGCCCAGCGCGGGCGGCGCGGGGACCGGCTTGGCGTTGAGGACTGCCAGTCCCCGGCGGATCCGGCTGCTGGCCTCGGACCCGGGGGGGCGCGTCCCGGGAGAAGACGCCGCGGCGGAGGGAGGCGGGAGATCCAGCGGGAGCAGCGGCTGTTGCGTGGCCCGCGCCGCCTTTGCAGTCGGCACCGCTTCGGGGGCGAACCCCGGGGGGGGCGCTCCCTCTGGGGGCAGCACCTCGCCTCCCCCGGGAAGGAGGAGGTGGGGAGCAACGACCTCCGAGATGGCGGTGCGCCCGGGGCCGGCGAGGGGCGCCAGCCGTGCGAGCTTCTGCTTCAGGTTCAAGGGGAGCTCAGCCTACCGCAGCGGTCTGTCACCCCGGGTCGGCGGCGCCCAGCGAAGCCGCGGGGGCGGCCCTGGCCGCCTCCCACCGCTCCCAGGCCCGGAACAGCCCCATCCCGCCCAGCATCGCCCCCACGAACAGCAGGGCCAGCGGCACCCCGGTGGCGACATTGACCACCGCCGGACCCGGGCAGTAGCCGGAGAGTCCCCAGCCCACCCCGAACAGCGCCGAGCCCAGCACCAGCCGGCGATCGACCTTGTCGGGAGGGGTGGCAGGGAAGGCGGGGGCCAGCAGCGGCCGACGCCCGCGCAAGATCAGCCGCCGCAGCGGGATGTGGACCGCCAGGGCCCCGGCCATCACCAGCGCCAGGGAGGGATCCCAGGCCCCGGTCACGTCCAGGAAGCCCACCACCTTGGCCGGATCCGCCATCCCGCCCAGGCCGATTCCCAGCCCGAACAGGATCCCGATCCCGGCCGCGCTCAGCAACCCCTTCACAGCACGCCTCCCAGCAGACGGCGCACCACCAGCACGGTGATTGCCCCGGTGACCATGAAGGTCCCGGTGGCGACCAGGGAGCGGACCGCCCCCCGGGAGATCCCGCACAGCCCGTGACCGCTGGTGCAGCCCCGGGCCAGCTGGGTGCCAAAGCCGACCAGCACCCCGGCGGCGATGGCGATCCCCGCCCCGGTCAGCACCGGGACCCCGAACAACGAGGGACGCCAGGCCCGCAGCAGCAGTCCGGCGGCGACCAGGCCACCCACGAAGGCGGCGCGCCAGCCCAGCTCCCCCCGGGACCGGCTGAGCATCCCGCCCAGGATCCCGGAGATCCCGGCCGTCCGGCCGTTGACCCACAGCAACAGCGACACCCCCAGACCAATCATCACGCCGCCCAACAGCGGCAATCCGTAGGAACTCACCCGGCAATCCTAGGCGCGCTGCGTCCAAAAAGGGGACAGGCTACATTTGCCTCAGCGGGTGCTCGCCCGCCCGGCGAACTCCTCCTCCAGCGCCCCCCAATCCACCTCCGCGCCCAGCCGGGCCAGCAGCGCATGCAGCCCGAAGCGGATCCGGAACGGGAACAGCAGCTTCCCCGGGATCCGCAGCTGCAGCAGCTCCCGCTTGCCGCGCAGCACCTCCCCCACCTGGAGGAAGTCCTGGAGGAGGATCCGCCGCACCCCCGGGGAGAGCACCGGTCCGAAGAAGCCACGCAGCAGCCGTCGCAGGGTCTCCCGCTGGGTGGAGGTGGTGGGCCGCCGTCCCCCCAACCGGGTGAAGGCCTCCTCCACGCGCCCGGAGTCATCGGCCCGCACCGCGCGGGACAGCGCCCGCAGCTGCTCCACCTCGTCGGGGGGAAACTCCCGCACGCAGCCGAAGTCCAGCACGGTCAGATGGCCGTCGGAGTCGAAGAGCAGGTTCCCCGGGTGGGGATCCCCGTTGAACAGCCCGTGCCGGTACAGGGTCCCCACGTAGAAGGTGTACAGCGCGCGCCCGGCCCGGTTGCGCGCCGGGGGAGCAGCGGTGGCCAGGAACTGCTCCCACCCCATCCCCTCGCGCCAGGCGGTGGTGAGCACCCGGGCCGCGCTCAGCTGCGGAAACACCGCCGGGACTGTCAGGTCCGGGTGGCCGGCGTACAGCGTCCCGAAGCGCTGCTGCCGGCGGGCCTCCAGCGCGTAGTCGCACTCCTCCAGGAACATCCGCTCCGCCTCGTCCACCAGGTCCGCGGCGTTGGAGCCGGGGGCGATCAGCTTCACCAGCGCCTTGCCGGTCTGGGCGGTGCGGAAGTCGGAGCGGATCGCCTCGGCGATCCCCGGATGCAGCACCTTCACCGCCACCGGCCGCCCGTCCTCCAAGCGCCCCCGGTGCACCTGACCGATGGAGGCGGTGGACACCGGCCGACGCTCCAGGGTCTGCAGCAGCCGAGACGCCCGGGGGCCCAGCTCCTCTCGCAGCACCTGTTCCACCACCGCGAACGGGGTGGGCTGGGAGCTCTGCTGCAGCACCGCCAGCAGCTGCCGCAGCTCCGGAGGGGTGGAGGCGTCGATGTAGCTGAGGATCTGCCCCATCTTCATCGCCACGCCCTTGAGCTGGCCCAGCGAGACCACCAACCGCCGGAGGGCCTCGGCGTCCGCCTCCGGACGGCCGCGCAGCCGCCCCAGCAGGTGGGAGGTCCCGGCGCGCGCGGCGGCGGTGGCGGTCCGGCGCATCCGCCCCAGGGCGCTGGTGGGCAGCGGCGTCCCCTCGCCCTCGCTCAACGCTGTCAGCAGGCGGGTCAGCTCAGGGTCTGTGGCCATTTGCCTCTCCTGCCCAACAGCCAGACGTTCGGGTGAACGATCCCCCGAGCGTAGGAAGAAGATCGTCCCGGCGGTAAACCCGCGCAGCCGAATCGTTGGCCTCCAAAGGAAGAACTTGAGCGCAGCCGTCCGCGTCGCCGTCGAAGTCCGGGTTCCCCTTGAGCTCGCCGTCCTGCTGGATCACCCGGTGCCGGGGTCCCTGGGAGACCGGGTGCAGTGGCTGGAGCGGGTGGTGGCGTGGGTCCGCAGACCCGAGCCCGGCCTGTCTCTCCCCAGCCGGCACGCGCCGACCACCCTGCGGCTGCGCACCCTGGTGCGGGCCCTGGAGGCCGACGCCGACCGACGCGGACGGGTCCGGGCCACCGTGGCCTCGGTCCTGGGGTCGACCTCCGCGGTGGCGCTGCTGGCGGACGTGGGCACCGATCGGGACCGCGGCCTGTGGACCGCGTTCGCCGGCCGCTTCACCCAGCGGGTGTTCCCCCACGCCGCCCAGGACGATGACCTGCGGCCGATCCTCC
This sequence comes from Myxococcaceae bacterium, assembly GCA_036675345.1. GTDB lineage: Bacteria > Myxococcota > Myxococcia > Myxococcales > Myxococcaceae > JALYOC01. Next base: position 134,926 of record JAKFFE010000033.1, on the reverse strand, counting down.
GGCGGGTGTTCGGAGGCGACGCCGCGGCGGAGTGGCTGGAGGGGATCTCCGAGCCGCTGCTCGCCCGCCTCCACGCGCTGCTGGATCCCGACGGCAGCAGCTTCCGGCCGGTGCACGCCGCCAAGCGGGAGGCGGTGGCGTTGCTGGGGGCGCAGGCCAGCTCGCTGGGCCTGTCGGTGACCACCGTCCACGGCGGCGGGCTGCGCGACTCGCCGTTCTGGGAGCTGCCCCGGGTCTGCGAGAGCTGGCTGGCGGCGCGCTCCCCCGCGGAGCTGGACCCGGCGCGCGCCCGGCTCCTGGCCACCCTGCGCCACTGCCGCGAACAGCTGGAGGCAGGCAGCGCCCGCATCCAGGCCGGCCCGGTGGAGACCGGGCTGGTGCTGCGCGGCCACGTGCTCCGGGACGCGCTGTCGAGGATCGAGGACCTCACCACCACCCCGGGCAGCGTGAGGGAGAGTCGGCGGCTGTGGGCCACCCTGATCCAGGCGCAGGCCCGCTACCAGGAGATGGGTTCGCTGTGGACCAAGGCCTGGCGCCCGCTCTCTCGACGGATCGTGGAGCACACCGGCAACGTCGGCGAGCACTACCTCACCCGCAGCCCGGCCCAGTGGCACCAGATGGTGGCCGCGGCCGCCGGCGGGGGAGCGATCACCGTGGTCACCGCCACCGCCAAGCTGATGATCGCCGCCGCCGGCCTCTCGCTGTTCTTCTCCGGGCTGGCCTCCTCCGCCAACTACGCGCTCAGCTTCCTGTTGATCCAGCTGTGCGGCTTCGCGCTGGCCACCAAGCAACCGTCGATGACCGCCGCCGCGGTGGCCGCGGCGATCGACGTCCAGACCCCGGATGGAACGTTGCGCAAGCTGTCCCGCGAGGTGGCGGTGGTGTTCCGCTCCCAGGTGGCCTCGGTGCTGGGCAACCTGGGGGTGGTGGTCCCCGGCGCGGTGCTGGTGCAGTGGCTGTCGATGCGGGCCGGCCATCCGCTGGTGGACCTGGAGCAGGCCCGCTACGTGGCGGCGTCGATCGACCCGCTGCACGGGGCGATGATCCCCTTCGCGCTGCTGACCGGAGTGCTGCTGTGGCTCTCCAGCGTGGGCGGCGGCTGGGTGGAGAACTGGGCGCGCTGCCACCGGGTCCCGCACGCGCTGGCCCGTCACCGGGGACTGACCCTGTTGCTGGGGCCGGCCCGGGCCGCCCGCTTCGCGGTGTGGATCGATCACCACCTGTGCGGCATCGGCTCCAACCTGGCGCTGGGGCTGCTTTTGGGGATGGTGCCGGCGGTGGCCCAGTTCTTCGGCCTGGGGCTGGAGGTCCGCCACGTGACCCTCAGCGCCGGTTCGCTGGGGCTGGCCGGGGCGGCCCTGGGGGCGGAGGGGGTGCTCCAGCCGCAGTTCCTGCGGGCGGTGGCCGGGATCGGGGTGATCGCCGTCGCCAACCTGGGGATCAGCTTTGGCCTCAGCCTGGGGATGGCGCTGCGGGCACGGGGAATCCAACCCGGGCGCCGGGCCCTGCTGCGGGCGCTGCTGGACGGAGCGGGGATGGCGGTGCGCAACCGCGCGCCGGCCTACGTGCGGCTGGTCACCCGGGCCCCTCCGTCCGCCCCGGCACCGAGGCCGCTCCCCCTTGCCCGGGGGCCGGAGTTTCAGGCCGGCTGGCCGGGATCAGGCAAAGCCGCCCCTTTCGCGCCACAATCCCCCCCATGAACTCAGCCAGCCTGGAGAGCACCCCGCAGCGACGCCGCGCCGAGGTCTCCGACGCAGTGGACCGCAAGATGCGCGCGGGCGGGGCTCCGGGGATCCGCGAGGCGCTGGGGTCGCTCTCCCATCCGGAGCGGGTGGAGCTGATCACCGGCTGGCTGCGCAGCAGCCTGGTGCAGATGGCCTTCCACCGCTGGACCCAGCCCTGGACCGGCCGGGGCGTGGATGGGCCGGGCCTGTTGCTGGCGATCGCCGAGGTGGGACGGGGACTGGATCCCCGGATGGCGGACCTGATGGTGTGGACCGCGGCGCGGGTGGCCCGCAACCGCGAGCAGCACCGCGACGAGCCCTTCTCCAGTCCGGTCCCCTTCGTGTGGCGGGGCGCGTGGGATCAGGTGACCCGCTTTCTGGACGCGCTGGTGGAGCGCTGGCCGGACGGGCTGGACCCGGTCACCCTCCCGGTGCCGGCGGTCAGGTCCCGGGTGCCCGAGGGCCCGGCCCGGGTGCAGGTCGGCGCGGTCACCACCCCGGAGGAGCTGGTCTTCCAGGCCGCCTGGGCGCTGTATGCCTCGGGGGCGGACGATGAGGTCCTGCAGCGGCTGGTCACCCAGACCACCGACGTCCGCGAGCAGCTGGTGGAGGTGGTCGGCGCGGCGGTGAAGTTGGAGGGGCTGGAGGACCTGGGCGGCCCGGCCGGGTTGTTCGCGCGGCTGTTCCCGCTGACCCCGATGGCGCGGGCGCTGGGGCTGGAGCGGCTGCCCCAGAAGGCGCTGGTGTTCGCTCCCGACTCGGACCGCCAGGCGCTGGAGGTGGCCGCGGGGATCGAGGGCTTCCCCTCCCTCCAGGTGGGAGGCGGTCGGACCTTGCGGGACGGCGTGCGCTCCGCGGCGCGAAGGGACTGCGGCGGGGTGCTGGTCTCCGCCTCCGCGCTGGGGGAGGGAGACCCGGTGGAGCTGTGCGAGGCGATCACCCGCGCCGGCTGGACGGTGATCGTGATCGGCGACGCTCCCCGCACCGGTCAGCTGCGGGAAGAGGCGGAGCGACGCCGGCTCCCGGTGGTGGACGCCCGCCGCTGAGGCCGGAAGGAGGACCGCTCTCCCGCCCGTCAGGAAGACTGGCGACAGGGCAGGCGCCCCAGGCCCGCTGCTCCTCTCCGAAAGCGAGGCGACGCAGCTTCAAGCAAGGGGGCGGCGCATGCGGAGCTCGGACACCACCTTGGAAGCCTGGCCGGAGCTGACCTCTGAAGGTTGGCTGGAGAGCTCCAGGGCGCTGCACATGTTCACCCAGGTGGTGGGCAAGACCCGGCTGTCGCTGGCCCCGTTGATCAACCATTGGTGGCAGGTCCCCCAGTACGTGACGGCGCGGGGACTGAGCACCTCTCCGATTCCGTATCGGGACTTTGCCTTCGAGGTGGAGTTCGACCTGCTCGACGCGGAGCTGCAGGTCCGGACGTCCGAGGGCGGCAGCGATCGCTTTCCGCTCGATGCGCCCACGGTGGCGGAGTTCTACGACCGCTACTTCGAGGGGCTGCGCCGGCTGGGAGTGCACGTCTCGATCACCCCGCTGGCGGTGGAGATCCACGAGACCCTCCTGCTGGACCGCGACCGCACCGTGCGTCGGTTCGATCCTGCGTGGGGCCGCCGCTTCTTCCGGGCGTTGACCCAGGTGCACCGGGTGTTCGAGGAGTTCCGCGGGGACTTCACCGGCAAGGCCAGTCCGGTCCACTTCTTCTGGGGAAGCTTCGATCTCGCCGCGTCCCGCTACTCCGGCCGCCGCGCTCCGGTGCACCCGGGGGGCGTCCCCCATTGCGGAGACTTCGTGATGGAGGAGGCGTACTCGCACGAGGTGAGCAGCGCCGGCTTCTGGATCGGCAACGCCGAGTTCCCCCGCCCGATCTTCTACTCCTACGCCTACCCGATGCCGACCGACTTCCCCACCACCCAGGTGTTGCCGCACGAGGCCAGCTTCGACAAGACGCTGGGCGAGTTCGTGCTGCCCTACGACACCGTGCGGTCGGCCTCCTCACCCGATTTCCAGCTGCGGCAGTTCCTGTACAGCACCTACGTGGCCGCGGCCGAGCTGGGCTCCTGGCCCCGGCAGGAGCTGGAGCGCCGCAGCTTCGCCACCCGCGCGCGGCAGGAGGACCACCATGGCGTACCCTTGTAGCCACCTGACCGATGCGGCGCGGAAGCTGGATGCACTCCGGCCCAGCGGCGACGGCTGCGTGGAGTGTCTGCAGACCGGAGGTCGATGGGTCCACCTGCGCCTGTGCGTGGAGTGCGGTCACGTGGGCTGTTGCGACCAATCCCCCGGACGGCACGCCACCCGGCACTACGCCACCACCCAGCACCCGGTGATCCTCTCCTACCAACCCGGCGAGGACTGGGCGTACTGCTACCCGGACGACGTGTCGGTGGAACAGCTGTTCCCCGAACCTCCCGCCCAGCACGCGTGAAGGAGGGTGGCATGACTCCCACCGAGGCGTTCCTGGAGGCCCGCGACTTCCTGCTCAGTCACCGCGAGGACTACGCCACCGCCTACGCCGGGTTCCGCTGGCCCCGGCTGGAGACCTTCAACTGGGCGCTGGATCACTTCGACGTCCAGGCGGAGGGGAACCCCACCCGGGCGTTGTGGATCGTGGAGGACGGAGGAGGGGAGACCGCCTTCACCTACGCGCAGCTGCGGGCACGCTCCAACCAGGCGGCGAACCTCCTCCACCGGCAGGGGGTGAAGCGGGGGGACCGGCTGCTGCTGATGCTGCCCAACGTGGCGCCGCTGTGGGAGGCGATGCTGGCGGCAATGAAGGTGGGCGCGGTGCTGATCCCCGCCACCACCCAGCTCACCGGGGACGACCTGAAGGACCGGCTGGAGCGGGGGCAGGTGCGCCACGTGCTCACCGACGCCGCCGGGGCGGAGAAGTTCGACGCGCTGGGAGGGAAGTTCACCCGGCTGATCGCCGGAGCGGCGCGGCCCGGCTGGGTGTCCTGGTCCGGGCTGGAGGAGGAAGCGGAGACCTTCACCCCCGGGGGAGTGACCCGGGCCAGCGATCCCTTGCTGCTCTACTTCACCTCCGGCACCACCTCGCGCCCGAAGCTGGTGCTGCACACCCACCAGAGCTACCCGGTGGGCCACCTCTCCACCATGTACTGGCTCGGGCTGCGGCCGGGAGACGTGCACTGGAACATCAGCTCCCCGGGGTGGGCCAAGCACGCCTGGAGCAACGTGTTCGCGCCCTGGAACGCCGGGGCCACGGTGTTCGTGTTCAACCAGGCCCGCTTCAGCGCCGCTCGCACCCTGGAGGTGCTGGAGCAGTACCGGGTGCAGACCCTGTGCGCGCCACCCACGGTGTGGAGGATGTTGATCCTGGAGGACCTCCAGCGCCACCGGGTGTTCCTCCGCGAGGTGGTGGGCGCCGGCGAGCCGCTCAACCCGGAGATCATCGAGCGGGTGCGCGCCGGCTGGGGGCTGACCATCCGGGATGGGTACGGCCAGACCGAGACCACCTGCCAGATCGGAAACTCCCCCGGACAGCCGCTCAAGCCCGGCTCGATGGGGCGCCCGCTTCCCGGCTACCGGATCGACCTGCGCGACGACCAGGATCAGTCCGCCAGCGAAGGGGAGATCTGCCTGCCGCTCGATCCCCGCCCGCTGCCGCTGATGGCCGAGTACCACGACGACTCGGAGCTGACCGCCACCGCGATGCGCCACGCGCACTACCACACCGGGGACGTGGCCTCGCGCGACGAGGACGGCTACCTCACCCACGTGGGCCGGGCGGACGATGTGTTCAAGTCCTCCGACTACCGGATCAGCCCCTTCGAATTGGAGAGCGTGCTGCTGGAACACCCCCTGGTGGCGGAGTCGGCGGTGGTGCCCAGCCCGGACCCGGTGCGGCTGGCGGTGCCCAAGGCGTACGTGGTGCTCAAGCCGGGAGTGAGCGCGGAGGCAGCCACCGCCAAGGAGCTGTTCCGCTTCGTCCGCGATCGCCTGGCGCCCTTCAAGCGGATCCGGAGGCTGGAGTTCGCCGAGCTGCCCAAGACGATCAGCGGGAAGATCCGCCGGGTGGAGCTGAGACGGCGCGAGGTAGAGGCTCACCACACCGGCCGCCGGGCCGAGGGAGAGTTCTGGCTGGAAGACTTTCCGGAGCTGAAGGACGCCGCGGGATGAGGCCGTTACCGGCTGACCGTCGCGTCCTCCACCAGCACCTTGTACGAGTAGCCGCTGCCCAGGTCCTTGTCGGTGTGCACCACCCCGGTGAGGGTGAGCTCCTCGTTGAGCTGGACGTCGGCGGTGGTGGTGACGATCAGGTCGTGGTCCTGGGTGGCCTCGGATCCCGAGCCGTCCCGAACGTGCAGCCAGTTGCGATTGAGCACCCCGGAGGTGACCTTGACCACCTTGCCGCGCACCGAGACCGGCTTGTCCTTGAGCGCCGCGCGCTGCGCGAACACCTCGGCCACGGTGCGGGCGTCGCTGCCGGTCGCCTTGGCGACCTGGATCGCCACCGGCTCCACGCTGGGAGCGGGCTTGGACGCGACCGGGGCACTGGCACCCTCGGCCACCGCGGCGCTGCCGAAGGTCATCTGGCTGAAGGTGCGGCCCAGGGTCTTGCTCTCGAAGCTGCCCATCGGCGTCGGGTTCAAGATCGTCACCCGGGTCCCCACCGCGACCTGGTTGGTGGGCACCGCCACCCAGCTCTCACCGCCCGCGGTCTGAAGCCGCAGGTAGGTGTAGCTGGAGGCGTCCAGACGCTCGGCGACAGTCCCCACCAGGGCGCCGGGGGCGGAGGGGGGCTGGGGAGTGGCTGCCACCCCAGCCGGGGCCGCCTCCTCCTTCTTGCAGCCGAAGAGAGAGAGCAGGGTTGCAGTCACCAGTGCCGCGCGCAGTGCGTTGTTCATGCTGTCCCCCGATATGCCCGAAACGGGGAAGGGGATCGAGCATTGGGCGGCGGCCGGCCTAGGATGCCCCCTGTGCAGGCGGCGTTCATCACCACGCGGGACGGCTCGCTCCTCCGCGGAGTGCGGCACGCCCTCACCGATGCCGAACGGGTGATCATCTGTGTCGCCTTTGCCGCCGAGGCGGGAGTCCGCCTCCTCCAGACCGAGCTGCAGGCCCTGCGCACCCAGAAGCGGGTGGTGGATCTGGCCGCCACCACCGTCTTCAGCCCCGCCACCCCCGCCGCGCTGAACCTGGCGCAGTCCCTGGGGGTGAACGTCCACGTCTACAACCCCTCGCGCGGGACCTTCCACCCCAAGGTGTACCTGGGGATCCGCGGCGATGGGCGCGCGCGGGCGGTGATCGGCTCCGCGAACCTGACTGCCGGGCTGGCGGGCAACGTCGAGGCCGGGATGTTGCTGGAGGGCACCCTGCGCGACCAGCCCATCGCCGAGGCCTGGAAGTGGGCCGAGGAGTGCCTGGAACATCCAGTCACCGAGTACTGGGTCCCCAGGGAAGGCGCAGTGTCCACAGAGGAGGAGATCGACCCCGACCTCCTGGCGCCGCTGCGGGATGAAGTGAAGAAGGACCCGGTGTTTCGCACCCTGAGCGGGGAGAAGCCCAACCGCGTGACGCAGATCACCACCACCTCGCTGTGGATAGAGACCGAGCGGAGCATCGCGAAGGGAGAGCGGCCCGCCGCAGTTCCCGCCTGGATGCTGAACGTCGCCTGGCGCTACCTCCGCAGCCACGGAAGCCTGATGAACTCCCACCTGCTCAACGAGCTGCGGGTCCACCGATCCAGCGCCGTGTGCGCGCTGCTGGCGCGAATCCCCGGGGTGGAGCCCATCCAGGAGGGTGGCCGGATCGGCGTGAAGATGCTGCAGTGAAGGGGAGCGTCGCGCCCAAGGCCATCTCCGCGATCCGTACTCCATGGAGACCGGGTCCGTCGGGAGCCAGGGCGGGACCGGAGGCCCCGGGCAATATTATTATGATCATAATAATGCCCGGCCCCGGGGGAGCGCCCATCCAGCAAGGATCGGCGCGAAGCTGCTGCAGAGAGCTGAGCCGTCGGGACCGGCGCCGCGCTACTGCTCCCCCAGAATCCCCGCCTGGGACAGCACCTCCAGCGCCAGCCGCTTCCGATTCTCCGCGTGGTTCACCGGCGCCGGGCCATTGAGACCCACCACCGGACCGATGCAGGCCGGGCAGCCTTCCTCGCAGGTGCAGCGTTCGATCAGTCGGCGCCCTCGGCGCAGCAGCTCCTCCCGCTCCTCGAACAGCCTCGCCGCCAGTCCCACCCCGCCGGGGATGTAGTCGTAGAGGAACAGGGTGGGGTCGTAGATCGCCCCGCCTCCGGCCTCCTTGCGTGGCGGCCCATCCGGCTCGGCGCGGCTGCCCAGGGTGTGGCCCAGGTCGCGGGGATCGATCATCAGCCCGATCGCCGCCACGGTGTGCAGCGCGTTGGCCACCCCGCGCAGCGCGTCGATCACCGCCGGCCGCGGTGAGGTCATCGCCCGCACCACCGCCTCCGGGAAGGTGATCCAGATCCCGGTGGTGTGCAGCTGCATCTCCGGGAGCACCACGTCCCCGTAGCCGACGTTCTCGTGGGTGTGGAACTTGATCTTCTTGTAGCCGACCACCTTTTCCACCACCGAGACCTCGCCGCCGCCGGTGGCCAGCTCGCACAGCCGCGCGGTCCGCTCCTCCTCCAGCACGCTGACCTTCACGTAGGTCATGGCGGTGGTGAAGTAGTCCGGCGCGACTTTGCGCACGAAGGCCTTGTGGTTCTCCAGGTCCAGCTTCTCCACCTGATACTGCTCGCCCTCCTGCTGGTAGATGGCCTGCTCGTGCAACATGGTGTGCGCGGAGCGGAAATCCATCTCGGCGATGGTGCGGTTGGACGGCACCTCGATCACCACCACGTTGTGCCAGCCCACCGTCCGCAGCGAGACGTGGTTCGCCGGATAGGCGTCGGTGGACCAGTGGTAGACCGACTTGCCGCTGGACGTCGGCGAGGCGTGCAGCACCTCGTTCTGGGAGAGGTACTCCAGCGCGTCCCGGGTGGAGTCGGCGTTCACCTCCCGGAAGGACTCTCCCTCCTCGAAGGGCAGCTCGAAGGCCGCGCACTTGAGGTGCTGAACCAGGATCTCCACGTTGTCCGGATCGATCCGCGCCTGCTCCACCGGGGCCCCGGTCAGGTAGGCGGGGTTGGTGGCCAGGAACTGATCCAGCGCCCCGCTGGAGGGCACCAGCAGCGCCAGCGAGGTGGACTGCCGCCGGCCGGCGCGACCAAAGCGCTGCCACAGCCCGGCGATGCTGCCCGGGTAGCCGGCGCACACCACCGCGTCCAGCCCGCCGATGTCGATCCCCAGCTCCAAGGCGTTGGTGGCCACCACGCAGCGGACCTCCCCGGCGCGCAGTGAGGCCTCGATGCTCCGGCGGGTCCCGGGCAGATACCCGCCCCGGTAGGCCTGCAGGCTCTGGGGATCGATCCGCGGATCATCCGCGAACGCGTCCCGCAGGTACTTCAGCATCACCTCCACCGAGTTGCGTGACTGCCCGAACAGCAGGGTGGGCACCTCGGCGCGGACCAGATCGCTGGCCAGTCGGACCGCGGTCTTCAGGTAGGAGGCGCGCATCCCCAGCTCGGCGTTCACCACCGGCGGGTTGTGGATCATCACGCAGCGATCCCCGGACGGAGCGCCGCTCTCCGCCACCAGCGAGACCTCCCGTCCCAGCATCCGCTCCGCGTGCTCCTTCGGATTGCCGATGGTGGCAGAGGCGAAGATGAAGATCGGCGACGAGCCATGGAAGCGGGCCACCCGCTCCAGCCGCCGCAGCACATTGGCCAGGTGCGAGCCGAACACCCCGCGGTAGGTGTGCAGCTCGTCGATCACCACGTAGCGCAGGTTCGAGAACAGCCGCGCCCAGTTGGCGTGGTGAGGGAGGATCCCGGTGTGCAGCATGTCCGGGTTGGTCAGCACCACCCCGCTGCGCTCCCGCGCGTTCTTCCGCGCGTCCCCCGGGGTGTCCCCGTCGTAGGTCAGCGCCCCGTGGGGAAGGCCGGCCTCGGTCATCAGCCCGCGCAGCGCCTCCTCCTGATCCCGGGACAGCGCCTTTGTGGGGAACAGGTACAGCGCCCGCGCCTCCGGATCCCGCGCCAGGCGATCCAGCACCGGCAGGTTGTAACAGAGGCTCTTTCCCGAGGCGGTGGGGGTGGAGACCACGAAGCTGTGCCCCAGGGAGGCGTGAGCGAAGCTCTCCGCCTGGTGGGAGTAAAGCTGCTCCACGCCTCGTCGCTGCAGCGCGCCGCGGATCCGCCCGTCCAGCGCCTCGGGCATCGGAGCGAAGCGCGCGTCCTTGCCCGGCAGCACCTCGTCCAGCACCGTGCAGCGGCTGACCTTGGCATCCGCGCGCCAGGCGCCCACCACGCTGTCCAGCCCGCGGGGGACTCCCCAAGGCCGCTTCACCTCACCCCGGAACGCCCCGTCTTCCTCCCGTCGCACGCGCTGACCTCCTCCTGAACCGATGCGCAGGGACTGTACAGGCGTATAGAGGGGGTCGCAATTCAGCGGTGCGGGTGACGGTGGTGCTGGTCGGAGACGTGCGGGTGGTCGTGGGTCAGCCGCACGTGCTGGTGGAAGTGCGAGTGGGGTCCTTCCACCGGCTCGGGGTGCGAGTGCCGGTGGTGCTCATCGTGCACGTGCAGGTGATCGTGACCCAGCTCCGGGTGGGTGTGGAGATGGCCGTGGCGGGCGCGGACCAGCAGCCACACCCCGGCCATCATTCCCGCGCCAACCACCAGGTCTGCCAGGTGGGGCTGTTCCCCCAGCAGCGGGATGGCCAGCGCCGCGCCGATGAACGGGGCGGTGGCGAAGAGGGCAGCCTCGCGGGCCGCGCCCAGCAACCGCAGCGCGCGCATGTCGAAGAGCAGGCTCAGCCCATAGCTCACCGCCCCCAGGGACAGCGCCGCGCCGATCAGCGCCGGGCCCGGCCACGCCTGTCCGGTGGCCAGCGCCAGCACCAGCGTTCCGGTCCCCGCGGTCAGTCCCTTCACCTGGACGATCACCACCGGGTCCTTGCCCGACAGCCGCTGGCTGAGGTTGTTGTCCACCGCCCAGCACAGACACGCTCCGGCGATGGCGGCCACCCCGGTCCAGGAGACGCCCAGCTCTCCGGCGCGGAGGCCCAGCAGCGCGGCGGACACCACGATCAGCCCCGAGGCCATCACCTCGCGCCGGCCCAGGTGCTCGCCAAAGAAGCTGACCGCGATCAGCATCGTCAGCGGCGCCTCCAGGTTCAGCAGCAGCGATCCGGAGATGCCGGACACCCGCTCCAGGCCGATCAGCATCAACACCGGCGCCAGCCCGCCTCCCAGCAGCGCCACGCCGAGCAGCAGCGGAAGGTCCCGGCGCTCCAGCCGGGCCTCGGCCACCTTCGGCTCCCGCCGGACCGCCCGGTACAGCAGCAGCCCGAACCCGGCGCCCAGGTACAGCAGGCAGGAGAGCACCAGGGGGCTGGCATGCGGGAGCAACAGCTTGGCGGTCGGAGCGCTGAGCCCGAACAGCGCCGCCGCCGCCAGTCCGTAGGCTTTGCCTCCCCGAAGGTCCATGCCCCTGATCTAGTCTGGTTCTCCGCCTGGACACGCCCCGATGAAGCCCCGACTCGCCGCCCTGGTTGTCCTCCTCACCCTGGCGTGTCGCGAACCTGCGCCGCCGGTCTACGTGCGGCTGTCCGGACCGGCGCCGGCGCTCAGCGGGACGCCCGAGGCCCGCGCCCTGCTGGTCTCCTTCTGGGCCACCTGGTGTCCGCCGTGCAGAGAGGAGACGCCTGCCCTGACCTCCCTGGCCAAGGATCCGCCGGAGGGAATGCGGGTGGTGATCGTCAGCGAGGATCCGGATCTGGACGTGGTGCGCACCTTCCTCGGCGGCCCGCCGGACCCCGCGCTCCACCTGCGCCTGGATGCCTCCCAGGCGCTGATGCGCACCTTCGGGGTGGACCAGCTGCCGACCACCTTCCTGATCGTTGACGGCCGGCTGGTCGCTCGCTTCCAGGGCCCACGCCAGTGGGACTCCTCCGGGATGGAGAAGCTGCTCGCCCGGCTGATCCAGGAGGCCCCGGTTCCTTGACCGGGCTCCGGGGCCCGCGTAATCCTTGAGGCAAGTGTCCCGCCTCTCCCGCTCCATCGTGGTCCTGCTCCTGGTGTTGACCACCAGCGTCCCCGTCGCCGTGGCCTCCGCCCGGTGTGCGGACGCGGAGATCACCCAGGGAGACGACTGCTGTGACGAGGAGCAGGAGAAGGACGCCTGCGACGAGAGCTGCGTGGGCTGCTTCTGTTGTCCGGTCCGCAGCGTGCTCAGCGCCCCCACCGGGGTGTTTGACCCGGAGACCAGCCTGGTCCCCGAGCGGATCCTGATCGCCTGCCTGCAGCCGGGAAGCACCTCGGCCGGCGGCGACATCTTCCAGCCTCCGAGAGCCTGACCCTCTCCTTCACGGGAGAAGTGTGTCCGCCGTGGGGCGAGTCCCGCCCCCTTTCCACCGTCTCAAGGGCCACCTTGGCCCATTGGAGTCTTCCCATGCGCATCCTGCGAGTCGTGTCCGTTGCTCTCTGTGTCTCCCTCTCCCCGCTGGCGCTGGCCGGCGATCCCGCCCCGGCCACCGCTACTCCCGCGCCCGCCAGGTGCGAGCACGGGGTGAAGAAGTCACTGTGCACCCGCTGCAACCCGAAGCTGGAGGCGGTGTTCAAGGCCAAGAACGACTGGTGCGGCGAGCACAGCAAGCCCGAGTCCCAGTGCGTGGAGTGCCACCCGGAGCTGGCCAAGCAGGGAATCAAGTGAGGCCCGGCCGCAGCGGCGCGTGGGTGCTGGTCCTGCTGGGAGGCGTGGCCTGCTCGAAGGGCCCCGACGTCACCGCTGCGGCCAAGCCGCCCGCCGCCGCTGTGGCCCCCGCCCAGGCCGGGCCCACCCTGTGCGAACACCAGGTCCCGGCCGACCTCTGCACCCGCTGCACCCCGGAGCTGACGGCGGTGTTCCAGGAGACCGGCGACTGGTGCGCCGAGCACGGGGTGCCGGAGTCCCAGTGTCTGCAGTGCAACCCGGAGCTGACCTTCACCGCGCAGGCGGAGCCGAAGGACTGGTGCAAGGAGCACGGGGTGCCGGAGTCCAAGTGCACCCTCTGCCACCCGGACCTGGTGGCGAAGTTCATCCAGGCCGGGGACTACTGCCGCGAGCACCGCTTCCCCCAGTCGGTGTGCCCAATCTGTGATCCGACGCGGGTCACCGCCGCCGGCGAGCAGATCCCTCCCTATCCCGCGCCCGGAACCCGCGTCCGGCTGGCCTCGGCGGAGACGGTCCGTGACGTGGGGATCCAGACCGCGCCCGCCCAGCGCCGTCGCTTCGCCCGCACCCTGGAGGTGGTGGGACAGCTCTCCTTCAACCGCAATCGGCTGGCACAGCTCTCCGCGCGCGGCGAGGCGCTGGTGCTGGAGGCGATGGTGGACGTGGGCGACGAGGTGAAGAAGGGCCAGCCGCTGCTGATCCTCGCCTCCGCCGCGGTGGGGTCGGACCAGGCGCAGCTGGGATCTGCCCAGGCCCGCCTCCGCGTCGCCCGGAGCAGGCTGGAGCGGGAGACCTCGCTGGTCGACAAGGGGCTCACCTCCCGGACCGAGCTGGAGGAAGCAGAGCGGGAGTTCGCCGCGGCGCAGGCCGAGCACTCCGCCGCGCGGGGAGCGCTGACCGCCACCGGAGCCAGCGGCGCCGACGCCACCGGCCGCTACACCCTGGTGGCGCCGTTTGCCGGCACGGTGGTGGCCCGGGACGCGGTGGCCGGGAAGCGTGCCGGTGTGGACCAGGTGCTGCTCGAGCTCGCGGACCTGTCCACGATGTGGGCGCAGCTGGAGGTGCCGGAGGCGGAGGCGGGAGAGGTCCGCCCGGGACAAACGGTGCGGCTCACCCTGGACGCCCGGCAGGGCGAGGTCCGGGACGGGGTGGTGGCCCGGGTGGCGGCCAGCGTGGATCCCCAATCCCGCACCGTCGCCGCGAGGGTGGAGCTGCCCAACCCGGATCGCTCGCTGAAGGCGGGCAGCTTCCTGCGCGGACGGATCATGGTCGCCGCCGAACACGACGCCCTGATGATCCCCACCTCCGCCATCCAGCGGGCGGAGGGCCGGACCCTGGTGTTCCTGCACCAGGGCGGCACCGTCTACCTCCCGGTGGCGGTGGAGCTGGGGGCCCGGGACGGCGAGCGGACCGAGGTGCTCAAGGGCCTGGAGCCGGGCGCGAGCGTGGTCACCACCGGCGCCTTCCTGCTCAAGACCGAGCTGCTCAAGGACTCGATCGGCGCCGGCTGCTGCGAGACGGGAGAAGAGTAGGGCGATGCTGACCCGGACCATCGACTGGTCGCTGCGGCACCGCGGGGCGGTGTTGGTGGGGACCGTGGCCCTGGTGGTCGCGGGGCTGCTCGCCTTTCGATCGCTGCCGATCGACGCGCTCCCGGACACCACCCCCACCCAGGTGCAGGTCAACGCGGTGGCGCCGGCGCTGACCCCCACCGAGGTGGAGCGTCAGCTGACCATCCCCCTCGAACAGGTGCTGGGCGGACTGCCCGGGCTGGTGGAGCTGCGCTCGGTCTCCAAGTTCGGCCTCTCCCAGCTCACCCTGCAGTTCAAGGACGGCACCGACGTCTGGTTTGCCCGGCAGGTGATCAACGAACGGCTGGGCGAGGTGTCGCTGCCGGCGGGGATCGCCCGGCCCACCCTGGGGCCGGTCTCCACCGGACTGGGCGAGGTGTTCCAGTACGTGGTGAAGAGCAAGACCCAGAGCCTGGAGGAGCTGGGCGCGCTGCACGACTGGGTGATCGCCCCCCAGCTTCGCAGCGTGTCCGGGGTGGCGGAGATCAACACCTGGGGCGGTGCGGAGAAGCAGTGGCAGGTGGTGGTCGACCCCCGCCGGCTGCAGAAGTTCGACCTCGGCCTGGGCGACCTGTACCGCGCGCTGGAGGAGAACAACCTCAACGTCGGCGGCGGGATGATCGAACAGGGCGGCGCCGGCACCCTGGTGCTGGGGGTGGGGATCCTTGAGAGCGGCCCGCAGATCGAGGAGGTGGTGGTGGCCGCGCGGGAGGGAGTTCCGGTGCGGGTCCGGGACGTGGCCCGGGTGGAGGTGGGGAGGGAGATCCGTCGCGGGGCGGCCACCGCGGACGGGGAAGGGGAGGCGGTGCTGGGGCTGGGCTTCATGCTGATCGGCGAGAACTCCCACGCCGTCACCGCCGCCCTGGCCCAGCGTCTGGAGGAGCTGAAGCGGACCCTCCCCGAGGACGTGGTGGTGGAGACGGTCTACCAGCGCACCGAGCTGGTGGAGCTGGTCCTGCGCACCGTGCAGAAGAACCTCTTCGAGGGCGCGCTGCTGGTGATCGCGGTGCTGTTCATCTTCCTGGGCAACCTGCGCGCCGGGCTGATCGTGGCGGCGGCGATCCCGCTCTCGATGCTGTTCGCCTTCGGGGCGATGGTGAAGTTCGGGATCGCCGGCACCCTGATGTCGCTGGGGGCGATCGACTTCGGGCTGATCGTCGACTCCTCGGTGATCATGGTGGAGAACGCCGAGAAGCGGCTGGCGGAGGGCAGCCCCCGCCCGGTGCTGGAGGTGGTGCGCGACGCCGCGGTGGAGGTCCGCAAGCCGACCCTGTTCGGCGAGCTGATCATCATGGGGGTGTACCTTCCGATCCTGGCCCTGGAGGGAGTGGAGGGGAAGCTGTTCCGGCCGATGGCGCTGACGGTGATCTTCGCCCTGCTGGGCAGCGCGCTGATCTCGATGACCCTGATGCCGGTGCTGGCCAGCTTCGCGCTCCGGAAGGGCACCGCCCACTCCGAGCCCCGCCTGGTGCGGTTCCTCAAGCGGCTGTACCGCCCGGCGCTGGAGTGGTCGCTGGGGCACGCCCGGGTGATCCTGATCGGGGCGGTGGTGCTGGTGCTGGGCGCGGGACTCGCCGCCACCCGGCTGGGCAGCGAGTTCGTCCCCCGGCTCTCGGAGGGGACCCTCGTGATCAACACCATCCGGCTGGCGGAGGTGTCGCTGACCGAGTCGGTCCGCTACGGGACGCAGATCGAGAAGACGGTGCTGGAGAAGTTCCCGGACGAGGTCCGGCGGGTGTGGACCCGCACCGGCTCCCCCCAGGTGGCCACCGAGACGATGGGGATCGAACTGGCGGACGTGTTCATCACCCTCCAGCCGCGCGAGCAGTGGAAGCGCGCCACCACCCAGGAGGAGCTGGCCAACGAGCTGAAGGCCGAGCTGGCGGACATGCCCGGGATGCGGATGTCCTTCCTCCAGCCAATCGAGATGCGGGTCAACGAGCTGGTGGCCGGGGTGCGCGGCGATCTGGGGATCAAGCTGTTCGGGGACGATCTGGATCTGCTCAAGGCCAAGGCCCGGGAGATCGAAGGGCTGGTGCAAGGCATCCCCGGCGCCACCGACGTGACCGTGGAGCAGCTGACCGGCCAGCCGGTGCTGGAGGTGCGGGTGGACCGCGCGGCGATCGCCCGCTACGGCATCCCGGCGCGCGACGTGCTGGACGTGGTGGCGGCGGTGGGGACCCGGGTCACCGGCGAGGTTCGCGAGGGAGAGCGGCGCTTCGCGCTGGCGGTGCGGCTGGAGGATCAGTACCGCGACAACCCCGCGCTGCTGGCCACCGTGCTGGTCTCCGCGCCCGGCGGGGAGCGGATTCCCCTGGGGCGGCTGGCCACCTTGCGGCAGGGCTCCGGGCCCACCACCCTGCAGCGCGAGTGGGGCAAGCGCCGGATCGTGGTCCAGGCCAACGTCCGGGGCCGCGACCTGGGCGGCTTCGTCTCCGAGGTGCAAGAGACGCTGGACCGGCAGCTGGAGCTTCCGCCCGGCTACTACCTCCGCTTCGGGGGACAGTTCGAGAACCTGGAGCGCGCCCGGAACCGGCTGCTGATCGTGGTGCCCCTGGCCCTGGCGCTGATCTTCGGGCTGCTCTACCTCACCTACCGCCGGGTGCTGGACTCGCTGCGGATCTTCGCCGGGGTGCCGTTTGCGCTGGTGGGCGGGGTGCTGGCGCTGCACCTGCGCGGGCTGCCCTTCTCCATCTCCGCCGCGGTGGGGTTCATCGCCCTCTCCGGGATCTCGGTGCTGGGGGACATGGTGCTGGTGAGCCGGGTGCGGCAGCTGTTGCGGCGGGGGCTGGAGCTGCCGGAGGCGATCCGCGACGCGGCGCTGTCCCGGCTGCGCCCGGTCTTGATGACCTCCGCGGTGGCTGCGATCGGCTTTTTGCCGATGGCCCTGAACACCGGGGTGGGGGCGGAGGTGCAACGGCCGCTGGCCACGGTGGTGATCGGCGGGATCCTCTCCTCGATGGTGCTGACCCTGATCGTGCTCCCGGTGCTGTACGAGGTGTTCGGGGCGGGAGCTCCGCGCCCGGCGGTGGTGGCGGAGGAACCGGCCCGGTTGAAGCGGGCGGAGTGAGCGGGACAAAGAAAAGGCCCGGCGAAACCGGGCCCTCTCTTCTCGAAGCGGCAGCTTGCGACTACCAGCTGAAGCCCACGTTCAGCCGCGCGTAGGGCAGCACGTCGGCGTCGAAGTTGTCGATCTCCTCCGACTTGGGCTCGCCCGAGCCATTGTCGCTGGTCCCACCGAAGCCGGCGGACACCCCGGCGCCCAGCCCGGCGGTCAGCCCACGGGCGGAGATCCAGTTGTAGCCCAGCTCCGCGGCCGCGCTGAGGTTGCCGAAGGCGGAGTTCTCGCCGGCGGTCTCCCCTCCAAACGCGGTCTCCACCCGGGGCCCGATCCGCAGGCCCTCGTTGCGCTGGCCGAGGATGAAGTAGTCCACCCCCGCCTGCAGCCCGAAGCGGGTCGCCGCGCCCGCGCCCTGGGAGGTGCGCGAGAACGAGGCGCCGCCCAGCGCGGAGATCTTGTCGCTGATCGGCCGCTGGTAGGTGGCGTTGAGGCCGGTGCCGGTGAAGTACCCGAAGGTGTTGGTGGTCAGGGTGTTCCTCACCTGCCCGTCCTCCAGGCTCCCGCGCGCGAAGGTCGAGGGCTCGCCCTGGACCGCCTCGGAGGCCTCGCCAATGGACTCGGCCAGCCCACTGCCCGCCTCCTCCGCTCCCTCGGAGGCGCGCTCGCCGATCTCGCCCGCCTTCTGCTGGGCCTCCTGCGCCCTCTCATCGATCGCCTCCTCGGTCTGCTCGGCCTTCTGCTCCATCGAGGTCCGGACCTCCTCGCCTTCCTCCCGGGCCTCCCGTTCCGCCTGCGTCTCCTCCGGGGTGTCCGAACCGGCCAGCGCCAGCCCTCCGAAGCCCATCAGCGCGCTCGCCACCAGCCACTTCGTCCTCATCATGGGTCGATCTCCTTCTGCGAGAAGTTGGTCGGAGGCCCTGGAAGGGGTCCCGCCTCCACCCGTCAAAACTGAACACCCTTCCTTCAGTCGGCAGGTGGGCTCTACTGCTCATGAGGGCAGCGAGCGCTCGTGCAAGCCCTCCCTGACAGCTACGCTTCCCCGGTGAGCACGACCATCGAGACCCGGGGAGAACGCTGACGTGGCGCTGCTCGGTGAAGAGGACACCCGCCTGCTGGGTGAGGCACTGGCCACGCTGGGGATCCGCAACCTGGTGTTCGGGATTCACGACGCCAGCTTCCCTGGCCTCCCCGACGAGGATCTCGGCCGGGGCACCCCCTACTCCCACGGCGCCTGGGGGCTGATCGACTTCGTGCGCTCGCTGGGCTTCACCGGCGTCCAGTTGGGGCCGCAGGGAGATCTCTCCGAGACCAACCCCTCCCCCTACGACGGCACCCTGTTCTCGCGGAACGTGATGAACGCGCAGTTGGTGGAGCTGACGGAGGGCAAGTGGAGCCGCCTGCTGGAACCGGAGCGGGTGGCCGAGTTGCTGCGGGAGCGCCCGGAGGACTCCCAGCTCCGCGCCGCCCACCGCCACGTCCACCGCGCGGTGCACCGGGCCCTGCCGGAGGCGTGCCTCAAGCTGCTGCGCGGCACCGGCGCCCCGGACGAGGCCCGCCGGGAGGTGGTGGCCGAGTTCTCCGCCTTCACCGGGGCCCACGCCACCTGGCTGGAGGCGGACGCGATGTACCAGGCGTTGTGCCAGGACACCGGGAAGGGCTACTGGCGCGAGTGGCCCGATCCGCTGGACCAGCGCCTGTTCGCCGCCCGCACCCTGGAGGAGGAGACGCGCGCCGCCGCCCGTCGGCGGGAGATCGCGATGCGCCACACCCTGTTCGTGGAGTACGCCTTCTCCCAGTTCGTGGTCCACGTGCAGCACCGCAACTTCCGCACCCGGCTCAATGACGCCGGGCTGAAGCTGTTCGGCGATCTCCAGGTGGGCCGCGCGCCGCAGGACGTGTGGAGCCAGCAGGCGATGTTCCTGGACGGCTACAAGATGGGCGCCCCGCCCAGCCGCACCAATCCCGAAGGGCAGGACTGGAACTACGACGTCCCGGATCCGGCGCTGTTCCGGGGACCGGACGGCCGGCCCGGCCCGGCGCTGCGGGGGCTCACCGACCGGATCCGCAAGATGTTCTCCGAGTACGACGGGGTGCGGATCGACCACCCCCA
Source organism: Myxococcaceae bacterium (assembly GCA_036675345.1). Taxonomy (GTDB): domain Bacteria; phylum Myxococcota; class Myxococcia; order Myxococcales; family Myxococcaceae; genus JALYOC01. Next base: position 115,718 of record JAKFFE010000033.1, on the reverse strand, counting down.
CGGGCTGGTCTGTCCGTGGGTGTATCGGGACCAGGGAGAGGATCGCCTGGCCTCGGTGCGCGCCGGGGCGCGGCTGTTCTCCTCCCCGGACCTGCCGGACCATCCGGACCTGGCCACCCACGCGATCGCCCGTCCGGATCAGCTGGATCGCTCGCAGCCCCGCTACGCCGACGGCTGGGTCCAGCAACTGGACGAAGAGCAGGTCTCCCGCTACGCGCAGCAGTTCGAGGTGATCGCCGCGGCCTGCAAGGAGAGCGGCCGGGACGTGCGGGACCTGGTGTGTGAAGTCCTCAGCACCCAGCCCTACCCGCTGCGTCGGGTGATGGATCGCTACGGGCTGGGTCGCTTCCGGGTCACCCAGAAGGTGGACCTGCACAACCCGGCGGACGGCTACCGCAGCGAGAACGCCCAGCCGGCGGACTGGATCATGGTCGGCAACCACGACACCCGGCCGCTGTGGCGGGTGGTGGACGACTGGGACACCGCCGGCCAGCTGCCGGCCCACGCCGCCTACCTGGCCGAACGACTGTGTCCGAACGCCGAACGCCGGGAGGACTTCGCCCGCCAGCTGGCCCGCTCACCGCGGGTGCTGGCCCAGGCCAAGGCCGCCGAGCTGTTCGCCTCTCCGGCCCAGAACGCGCTGGTGTTCTTCACCGACCTGCTGGGGATGCGCGATTTGTACAACGCGCCGGGCACGGTGAACGCCACCAACTGGTCGCTGCGGGTGCCGCCCACCTACGCCCAGGATTATCAGCAGGCGCTGACCGAGGACGCGGCGCTGAACGTCCCCTGGGCGCTGGCCTGGGCCCTGCGCGCCAAGGGTCACCAGGGAGACCTGGTGGAAAAAGTCGAGGCGCTGGCGGTGCGGCTGCGCGGAGGGCAGCCGCTGCCCGCTCACCAGATCATGTCCTGATCCTCGGTGACCCCGGCCAGGTTCACCGGGATCGTGGACCCCTCCACCCGCACCGTCCCGGTGAAGGTCCCGAACGGCTGGGCAAAGCGGCTCTTGAGCAGCTTGAGGTCCCGCTCCTCCCGGTGCACGTGCAGCGGCTTGAAGCGCAGGTCCACCGAGCCATCGGTGGTGCGGATCCGCCAGTCGTCCAGCAGGTCCTGGCGGTTGAAGTCGAAGCGGGCGCGGTCCAGGGGGATCAGCCGGTTGCCCACCCACAGCCCGTTCTCGTTGGCGTCGGGGTTCTCTTCGTTGAAGCCCTCCACCAGGTTGAGGCCGATCGGGGTGCCGTCCGGCAGCCGCCCCAGTCCCATCGCCCAGCGCCAGGCGGTGTGCCGGGCCAGGTAGCCGTGGGTGTAGTCCAGCCCGGCCACCCCGCCGTCCAGCAGGTAGCGGCGGCCTCCCGCCTTGAGGTGGCCAAAGGCCAGCAGCGCCGCCCACTTCTGGGTGACGTTGATCACCCCGTCCTCGCCCACCGGGGCCACCACCGTCAGCGCCGGAGGACCGCCCGCGGCCAGCACCTCGCCGCGGAGGCTGATCCGCCGGGGAAGCGGCAGCTCCAGCACGTCCACGCTCAGCCGGTACTTCTCATTCCCCTCGGCGCGGGAGACCGCGAAGGAGGCGCCCAGGGGGGAGATCAGCCGCGCCGAGAGTCCCTCTCCGGGGCGGTTGTTCACCCCGGCCAGCGGCCCCGGGACCCCGATGAAGCTCTGGTCCACCACCACCTGGCGCGAGCGCAGGTCCACCGCGGTGAGGAAGGCGTTGGCCGCGTAGCCCAGGTCCACCACCGCGTAGGCCACCAGCAGCTCCGGGGTGGCCACCAGCTGGTAGTGCCACTTCTTCTCCTTGAACAGCCGCCGGGCCCCGGAGAGCTGGTAGGCGCCGCCCAGCCGGGAGAGGTCCACCTCCGGGATCACCCCCTGGTAGGTGCCGAACAGCGGTTGTCCGGCCTCGTTGTGCAGAAAGGCGGGGGCGGAGCGGAGGGCGGGGATCACGTCGCGAGGGGACCTCATGGTGCCCACACTTAAGTCTCCCCGCGGGCGGAGGAAAGGCCGGCCCCCCGCGGATCGTCCGCTGAATGCCAGGGTGACGCTGGCCGTCTGCCCGGAACGCCTCTACGGTGACCCCGCCATGACCTCACTGCGACTTGTTGTCCCCTTGCTGCTCTCGGTTGGACTGTTCGGAAGTGGCTGCGCCTACCTCAGCCAGTTCCTCCAGGCGGCGTTCACCCCCCCGGTGTTCAACTTCAAGAACGCCAGCATCGGGAACTTCTCGCTCAGCGACGCCACCGTGAACCTGGTGTGGGAGATGGAGAACCCCAATCCGATCGGCCTCTCCCTGGCCAGCCTCAGCTACGGGCTGTTCGTGGAGGAGAAGCAGGTGGTGGCCGGAGCGCCCCCGCTGGGCCTGAACATCCCCGCCCAGGGCTCCACCGAGCTGGTGTTCCCGGCCAACGTCCGCTTCCAGGACGTGGCCCCGGTGCTGGAGACCTTCCTCAACAAGGACCAGGCCGCCTACCGCGCCGCGGGCACCATCGGGGTGAACACCCCGATCGGGGTGATGACCTTCCCGCTGGAGAAGCAGGGCACCTTCGAGGTCCCCAAGGTTCCGCAGATCCAGCTGTTGGCGCCCCGGATCACCAATCTCGGCTTCACCAGCGCCACGGTGGAGTTCCCGTTGAACATCACCAACAAGAACAACTTCGCCCTCCCCCTCTCCGCGCTCACCGGCGGGGTGACCATCGCCGGCGCCAAGGTCGGCACCCTGCTGGCCAACGACCTGGGCCTGGACCCCAAGGGCACCCGCACCGTCCGGCTGCCCCTGACCATCCACTTCGCCCAGGCCACCCAGGCCGCGCTGGCCCTGCAGCAGGGCACCGCCACCGTGGGCTTCGACGGCTCCCTCAAGTCCGGGACCGCCTCCATCCCCTTGAAGTTCCAGCAGAAGCTGAACTTCCATCGCTAAGCGTCAATAAACGCAGTGAGTCGATATCGCAGCCTGTCCCCTTTTTCGGTGCCGACGCAACTTGGTAGGGAGGTGGAAGATAATGTAGGTGTCATGACCCACAGCGCGCACATCATCGCTCCCCGGCCCCGCTACGGCGTCCCCTTCACCGACGTGGCGTCCCTCACCGACTCGCTCAAGTTCATGTTCTCCCAGACCCAGCCCCGCGCCCGCACCTCGAACCACCGCGAGCGCCGCGCCACCCCGCGGATCCCGATCGAGCTGTGCTGCGAGGAGGTAGGGGCCAAGCGTCCCTACTACCGGACCACTTTCGATCTCTCGACCTTCGGGCTCTCCACCCAGTCCGGCCGCCCCCACCCGGTGGGCACCCTGCTGGAGCTGCGGCTGCACCTGCCGGACGACCTCCGCCGCCCGCTGGAGCTGCGCGCCGAGGTGGTGGGGTCGCACCGCGAGACCGACGGGATGCGGCTGGCCTTCCGGCAGCCCTCGGCGGAGGCGGTGCGCCGGATCCACCGCTACCTGTTCAACGACCAGGGCCCGCTGGGCCAGGCGTAGTCCGCCACACTTCTTCACCCCCTCACCTTTGAACCGGGCCGGCCCGGGTGCGATGCTTGGGGGGTGACTGCCCAGCCGCCGAGCGCCGATCGCCGCCGCGCCGCGCGGGTCCCGGTCTCCATTCCGATCGAGATCCGCGACCCGCACGGGTTCTCCCTCCACTCCACCACCGACCTCTCCCCCGGCGGGGCGTTCTTTGGACGCTCCATCCCCAACCCGGTGGGCTCGCGGGTCACCGTCTCGGTCAACCTCCCCGGAGAGCTCCCGATCGTCTGCGAAGGCGAGGTGGTGAACGTCCCGGACAAGACCAACTTCGGGATGGGGGTGCGCTTTCTGAACATGACCACCCAGGACCAGCTGCGGCTGGAGCAGTTCACTGACGGAGTGGGGAGGCAGGAATGAGGCTGCAGTTCGTGGTGACCCTGGCGCTGGTGTCCTCCGGCTGCGTCCTCAAGGACACCGGGCCCACCCGGGAGCGGAGCGGCGCCTCGCTGTTCCAGGGCGCCCCGCTGATCGAAGGCCCGGCCGAGGATCGCTGCCAGAAGCTGGCCGGCACCGGCGCGGCGCCCAACTGCCAGGACGCCCGATACCTGGGGCAGAACTACGTCCGTCGCCTGGCTACCACCGACGCGCTCTGCCTGGAGGGCGGCTTTGGAGAGGAGCCGGGCGGCAGCTGTCTGGCCCGGGCCTTCGTCTCCGACACCGGGACCGGGCGGGTGCTGGTGGAGATCCGGGAAGCCAAGCCGGAGTCCCGCTGGTTCAACCACGTGCAACACCAGCTGTGGTTCACCGAAGACGCGCTGGTCGACTTGTACCTGGCCGAGAACGGTTATTGAGGAGTGCCATGGCACTGTGGGATCCGCTGACCACCGGGGTGAAGAAGCTCTCCCCCCGGGAGTTGAAGAAGCTGGCCAACGAGACCCTCTCCGACCTGGTGTTGCGCGAGGTCACCAAGTCCAGGGATCGGCTGGTGGAGCTGGAGAAGACCTACCCCTCGGCCACCCCCCGGGAGAAGGCCCAGCGGCTGATGGACGGCAAGAAGGCGATCGCCGGGATGGTGGGCGGGGTGAGCGGGGTGTTCGGCCTGGTGTCGCTGCCCGCGGATCTGCTGGTGCTGACCTACCTGCAGCTGGTGCTGCTGGTGGACCTGGCCACCCTCCACAAGGTGAACCTCAAGACCGAGAAGGCTCGGGGGGAGCTGATCGATCTCTTCGGACAGATCAACGGGATCGGTCCCCTCCAGCGGTCCGGTCCCAAGCTGCTGGGGAAGGTGGCGCAGCTGCTGCTGGAGAAGGGCGGCTGGAAGCTGTTCGGGCGGGCGGTGCCGGTGATCGCCGCGCCGATCAGCGCCTACCTGAACAACCAGCACCTGCAGGACGTGGGGGATGAGGCGATCCGCTACTACCAGGGGCTGCAGAAGGTCCAGCAGAAGCGGCAGCAGGCGGAGTAGGGCGCCCGGCCACCGATGAGCGACTTCGTCACCGGGGTGGACCTGTCCACCGGGGCCTGGACCCGTCAGCGCTTCGAGGAGGAGCTGGGCCGCGCCGTCTCCGCCGCCCACCGTCATCACGGGCCGCTGTCCCTGCTCTACGTGGACGTGGACGAGCTGCAGGAGCACAACGACCTGCACGGCACCGACCGCGGCGACGAGGTGATCTCCCGCGTCGCGGAGCTGATCTCCCGGGAGGCCGACGGGCGGGGGCCGATCGGCAGGGTGGACGGAGGCGCCTTTGGCCTGCTCCTGCACCCGATGGCGGAGCGGGAGGCGGTGCAGCTGGCGGAGCGGATCCGCCGCAACATCTCCGCCCGGTTGGCCAGCCCGACCAGCCGGGTCACCGTCTCGGTGGGGGTGGCGCAGCTGCTGCCCGCCGAGCCCTGGGGAAACCTGCTCGACGCCGCCGCCCAGGCCTGTACCTGGGCCAAGCAGAGCGGGCGCAACGCGGTGGCCAGCCGGTAGCCTGGGGCTTGAGGACCCGGTCCATCGCCGTCTAGAAGGGCCCCATGCTCAATGGAATGCTGGCGTTGCTGCTCGCTGCTGCTCCCCTCAAGGTGGCCCTGCTGCCGCTGGAGGGAGGAGAGGGGGTCAACGCCTCCACCGCCAAGTCGCTGACCCAGGCGGTGCTGGGCGAGGCCCGCAAGCAGTCCGGGATCGCGGTGATGTCTCCCGACGAGCTGGGATCGATCCTCTCCCTGGAGCGGCAGAAGGCGCTGCTGGGCTGCTCGGAGGACTCCTGCGTGGCGGAGGTGGCCCAGGCCCTGGGCGTGGACCGGGTGCTGGTGGGCAGCGTCTCCAAGCTGGGCCAAAGCTGGCTGCTGCACCTCAAACTGCTCAACGCCAACAACGGCACCGTGGCCTCGCAGGTGGATCGCCGGCTCAAGGACAAGAGCATCGACGATGTGCTGGACGCGTTCCCCCAGGCGGTCTCGGAGCTGTTCGGGACCCGGGGCACGGTGGCCACCGCGGTGCCCCAGCAGGCGGCGGCGCCGGCGGTGACGGTGGTGGCGCAGAAGCAGACCGCGCCCGGCGGCAAGGACGAACCGTTCGCCTTCGAGGGCGCCCGCCCGGAGCTCCAGGTGCTGGTGGACGGCCAGGGACACCTGGTGGTGCTCAAGCCGTTCTCGGCCATGGACGCCCCGGTGTTCGCCGGAACCAAGGACCGGGTCTACGCCCAGCGGGTGATCGGCGGCGGCTCCAGCGGCACCGAGAGCTTCGACTTCGTGTTCTGGGATCCCCGCATCCCGGTCCCCTACATGCGCTCCTTCGGGTTCAAGGAGAAGGAGGGGTACCTGCTGCAGTGCGGAGAGAAGAAGATCGCCTTCAAGCCGGTGCCCCGGGCCCGGCAGCAGCGGCTGCTCAAGAGCCTGCAGTTCCTCCAGCCGCGGTGGCGGCGCTCCGGCCACACCCTGGCCCGGGACGACAGCGGCAACTACTACTACGTGGACCAGGCCCGGGACGCCCAGGCGGACCTCACCGACGCCCGGCTGTTCATTGGCCCCAAGGGGAAGATGGTGGAGGTGGCGCTCAACGACACCATCGCCGACCGCAAGGGGATGCTGCTGCTCTCCGAGCAGGGCAAGTTCCGGATCGCCGAGGGCAAGGGGGAGTGGATCGCCGCCGGCGGCGCGGTCACCCCGTTGACCGTGCTGGAGATCGGGCCGGACGAGGGAAAGCTGATCTACGGCTCTTTGGCCTACGCCGGACAGTCGCTGGGCACCCTCTGTGATCCCTTCCTGTAGCACCCGGTCCCCGCCCGGGAGGATGTGAGTCCAGGTGGGCAGAGAATGTCGGACGGCCAGATGTCCGACTCGGAAGCCCCGCGGGCCTTTGGGCTAAGCTGCCGGTCTCCAATGAACAAGCTTCTCTGGATCGGGCATCGCCAGGGGCCAGTCCAGCTCAAGGCGCTGCTCGCCGAGCAGGGCACAGACCTCCTGAGCTTCACCTCCGTGACCTCCGCCCTCTCCGCCACCGAGGGGATGGAGGTGGCGGTGGCGATCATCACCGCCGATTGGAAGGAGGCCAGCGCCGCGGTGGAGCAGCTGGCCCGCACCCGACCGGAGATCCAGGTGTTGATGGCCACCGACGCCGGCATTCCCCGCGCGGTGGTGCTGGCCCTGTGGGGCGGCGCCTCCGGGGTGCTGGAGTTCAAGAACCAGACCCGCAACGAGATCGTCCAGCAGATCCAGGAGTGGGTGTCCCGTCACCGCCAGGCGGCCCGGGAGCGGCAGCTGCTGCTGCGGCTGCGCGCGCTCAACGAGGAGTTCCTCAAGAACATCGTCGCCGCGCAGAAGCGGAACATGGAGCTGGAGGAGCGGCTGCAGCCGGAGATGGAGCGGCTGGCCGCCGAAGGGGAGACCCCGCGGATCCTGGTCTGTGACGACGAGGAGGTGGTCCGCAGCGTGCTGGAGGCGATCCTCTCCAAGAAGAACTACGGCTTTGTCTCGGTGGAGAACGGCGAGGACGCCCTGGAGGCGGTGCGCACCGGGAAGTCGGAGAACAAGCCCTTTGCCCTGGTGATCTCCGACAAGAACCTCCCCGGGATGACCGGGCTGGATCTGCTCAAGCAGGTCAAGGCCTTCTCTCCGGAGACCGACTTCATCCTGATGACCGGCTACGCCTCGATGGACTCGGCGATCGACGCCTTGAACTCCGGCGCCGCCGCGTACCTGGAGAAGCCCTTCGAGCACGTGAAGTACGTGTTGGACAAGATCGAGGGGGTGCTGGAGATCCAGCGCGAGCGCAACCGCAAGCGCCACTACCTGCACCAGATCAAGGACCGCAACCGGGTGTTCCTGGAGCAGTACCGGGCGATCCGCGCCGACCTGGAGGCCTGGCTGGAGACCCGCGGCGGGCTGCCCGGATCCACCCGCGCCGAGCAGGCCGCCAACGCCAAGCACTCGGCGGTGGAGGACGACAAGGGCCCCCGGCCCTGGAACGACTGAGGGCTACTGCCCGTCCCGGGTCCAGTCCGGGCGGGTGACCACCGGGATCTGCAGCGCCCGCTCGCGATCCAGATCCAGGTTGCCCACGTGCAGGGACAGCGGTGACTGCACCCACTTGTAGATCGACTGCAAGAACAGCCGGATGAACTTCTCCACGTGGGCCGACAGCCGGTCCGCGGCCAACTCCGGGAACATCTGCCCCAGCACCGGCAGCATCTCCGACGGCTGCAGCTTCTCCTCCGCGAACAGGTAGAAGCAGGCGTCCAGGATCGGAAACGGCATCAGCTCCTCCTCGCCCAGCTGGTTCTCCGCCAGCTCCGGGCCGGCCGGGCGGGCCAGCACCTGGGTGATCCCCTCCAGCCCGGTGGTCTCTTCCAGATAGTCCAGCAGGTACATCACCACCGTCTTGGGCAGGTTGGAGATCACCGCCAGCGCCCCCATCAGATCTCCGCCCACGGTGGTGTAGCCCACCGCCTTCTCGCTCATGTTCCCGGTCTGCAGGAACAGCCCTCCCGAGGAGTTGGACCAGTTCCACATCCGCTGGGCGCGGATCCGGGCCTGGATGTTCTGCTCGGTGATCGGGGTCACCGGCTTGCCCTCCCCCAGCATCTGCGCGGCGGTGGCCCGCTCCCGCTCGAAGGCCTCGTCGATCGAGACCACCTTGAAGGGCACCCCCAGCTCCGCGCAGATCTTCTCCGCCGCCTTCTGCGTCCCCTCCGAGGAGAAGCGGGACGGCATGTAGAAGGCCCGCAGCAGTGAACCGGGGCTGCGGGGGTTGATCCGCTTGGCGTAGCGGTGGGCGATCAGCAGGGTGAGCAGCGAGTCCCGTCCCCCGGAGAGCGCGATCCCGATCATCGAAAAGGCGCGGGTCTTCTCGAAGTAGTCCCCCACTCCCAGGGCCAGCGCGTCCAGGATGTCCTCGCAGAACGCCTCCCGGGTGCCGCGCTGCGGGTCCTCCGCGGGGAGGAAGAAGCTGCGGTGGGCGGGGACCGGATACTTCAGCCCGGCGCGCTCGGTGGAGAAGTCTTCGGCCTCGATCACCGGCACCAGCGGGTTGGCCGCCGCGTAGGACTCCCGGTCGGTGCGCCAGGTGGTGTTGGCGCTGCGCAGCCGCAGGGTGCGATCCAGGTCCACCACCCCGGCGGTGTAGCCCTCGGCGAAGCGCGGCGCCTCCAGCAGCCACTTCCCGTTCTGGTTGAGGAAGCCGCCCCCATCGAAGATCAGGCCATCTTGCGCTCCCACCGCGTTGGTGTAGGCGATGGTGCACTGGTGATCCGCGGCGCGGGTGGCGATCAGCTCCCGCCGGGTCTGCACCACCCCGATCCGGTAGGGCGACGCGGAGACGTTGACCACCAGCTCCGCGCCCGAATAGGTGCGCCGCCGCATCGGCCCGTCCGCGCTCCACAGATCCTCGCAGACCTCCGGGGCCAGGGTGCCGAAGTCGAAGCGGAAGAGCAGGTCTCCAAACGGCACCCGGTGGACCGACTCCCGCTGGCCGGGGAAGCCGCGGGCAAAGGTCCGCCCCTCGTAGAACACGTTGTAGCTGGGCAGCTTCTCCTTCGGGACCAGCCCCAGCACCTTGCCGCCCGCCACCACCGCCGCGCAGTTGAAGCGCAGCCCGTTCACCGACACCGCCACCCCCAGCACGAACACCGTGGGGAGCCGGGCAGTGGCCTGGGCGAAGCGGGACAGCTCCTCCCACTGGCGGTCCACGTAGCCGGCCCACTGCACCAGATCCTCGGGCGGATAGCCGCTGACCAGCTGCTCCTGGAACACGCCCACCGTGACCGCGTCGGCGCTCATCCGCTGGGCCTGCTTGATCGCGCGGTCCACGTTGGCGCGGAACGCGCCGACGGTGGTGTTCACCTGGGCCAGGCCAATCTTCACAAGACGCACGAGCGGCTCCTCCGAAAGGTCTGAAAAGACCTTAGCGCCGGGGAGCCTGCTCCGCGTCAGCCAATCGGTGGGCGGCCGCTGCCACCCCTACAAGGAAGGGACGGTGACCGGCACGGTCACCAGTGAGGCCTGCTGCTTGCGCTTGGCGGCGCGGTGCTTGGCCTCGGTCTCCACCGCCTTGAAGGTCTCGGGGACCCCGCGCTTGTTGGCCGCGTCCAGCGCGAACCCCGGCACCCAGCTGCCGGGATCGCACGCCACCCGGTAGGTGACCTGGGACTTGCCGTTGGGCATCGGCCGCACCTCCCAGGTGCCGGTGTTGAACTTCAGCCGGACCACGTTGTTGCGGGCCGGGACCTGTCCGTGGACCGCCTCCCAGCGGTTGATGAACTCTCCCGAGCCGTCCTCCTTCACGCTCTGGATCAGCGTCACCCGGACCACGTAGTCCCGCTCGTTCACGAAGGGCAGCGCCATCCGCGAGTAGACCATCCGCGTCCCGCTGTCCTGGGCCGCGGTCAGATACCGCGACTCCTTGAAGTAGGGCATGAACCGCGGGTAGGCCTCCGCGTCCATGATCGCCGACTGGATGTCCTGGACCTCGGCCTCCATCGTTCCGACCGCCCAGACCTCCTTGATCGCATTGTTGTCCGGGAGCTCGCGGGTCCGGACCGTCAGCGGCCCGTTCAGCAAGGTTTCCCAGCTCTTCTCGCCGCCTGCGCTTGCCGCCAACGGCATCAAGAGCACCCAGCCCGCCCACGCCCAACCCGTCCTAGAGATCCCCATGGCTGATCAGAAACTAGGCACCAGGGTTCTCCGCCGCCACTCGCCCCGCGGCCCTGGGCATGGAACTTGCGTACCAGTCAGTTCAGATAGGTCGGGGGCCGCATCGCGGCCAGCTTGGCGATCAGCTCGCTGACCTCCGCGTGCACCGCCCTCAGCCTCGCGCCCACCTCCAGCTGGGCGAGCAGATTCTGGCGACGCTGTGGCTCGGCGACCACTGCCCCGGCGACCACATCCGCCAGCAGCCCCCCGCTCTGCAGCGCCGCGTGGTGGAGCAGGGGAGGGGAGACCTCCTCCGGGAGCAGCGAGGCCAGCTCCAGCACCGCCTGGCGCAGCGCCTCCTCTTCGTCACCCTTGAACGGTGCATCCTCCAGGATTTCCACCGCAACCTCCCGGTACAGCCTCCGCGAGGGCAGCTCCGCGCGGACCCGGACCCGGGTCACTCCCTCCAGCAAGATCATGAAGCGCCCGTCGGGGAGGGCCTCGTGGTCGCCGATCACCCCGGCGCAGGCGATGGGGAGCAGCGCCGGCCGCTCGGTGTAGGCGTCCTCCCAGCCGGGGGCCAGTCCCCCCAGGGCCATCACCCGATCGGAGGCCAGGGCATCGGCGATCAGCTGGCGGTAGCGGGGTTCGAAGATGTGCAGCGGGACGCCCGTTCCGGGGAACAGCACCACCGGCGGAAGCGGGAATATTTTCAAAGCCGGAGCGGCAGCCGAGACTTTTTTCAGCACGTCCATACCCCCAGCGTAATGACCCCGAGGCTGGGGCGCGCGGGGGGAACGAAGGGCCCGGACGGCGTTTTTTTGCTGCACTGCGGTGAAATAGATCCGCCTCCGGTTCGTTGAAACCAGCAGGAGGTCGCAAGGACAAACCGATGAGCAAGCCAGGAACCGCGGCAGTGCTGTCCTTCTTCATCCCCGGGCTGGGCCAGATCTACAACGGAGACATCCTCCGGGGTGTGTTCTGGCTGATCATCACCCCGGGCTTCTGGATCGGCACCGCCGGCCTGTTCGGCTGGCCGTTCCACATCATCGCCGCGGCCACCGCGTACAGCCGGGGCGAGTCCAAGCTGAGGCTGCGACCCGGCTACTGAAGCGAACCTTCCAAAAAATCTCCGACGGGCATTCCCTCCAAGGTCCCGGGCGGTGGGGTGAAGCGAGAGTGATTTCGCTTCACCCCATTTTTTTGGGTGGGACCTACGGAGTGAAGGAGCCGGGGTACTTCGCAAACGAGTCCACGCCGCCCCCGATGGTGGCGTGGTCGTAGTTGCCCCCGATCAGGTTCCGGGTGCCGCCGCCGATCACCGCCCGGGAGGAGGTGCCGATCACGTTCTTCGCTCCCCCGACGATGGTGGAGCCAGACGCGTTGGTGATCTTGTTCTCCGACCCGCTGACGATCACCGACAAGCCCTTGAAGAGACCCGGCGGAGGTCCTTCGATCCGGTTGTAGCTTCCGCCCAGGATCGAGGCGAACCGATCGCTCACCTGATTCGCCAGCCCGTTGAGGACCAATGAGTCCGGTGCGGCGGCCAGATTGGCGTTGCCGCCCAGCACCGCGGAGTGGAGCCCGCGGGTCTCGTTGAAGGAGCCGAACACCACGCTGTGATCGCCGGCCGCGGTGTTGTTCATCCCCACCAGCAGGGAGTGGGAGCCGGGATAGTTGTTGCCCCTGCCGATCATCAGGTTGTGGGAACCGGCCCGATTCGCCTCGGTCCCGTGCGTCCAGGGAGCGCCGAGGATCACGTTCCCGGTGCCGTCCGGGGTCGAGCCGTCGCCGCTCTGCACGTAGAGGTTGACCCCGCGGAAGACCAGCCCCGGTTTCCCGTTCACGGTCTCCATGCTGGCGTACGCCAGCTTCGAGTCCAGCGCCGCCACCGCGCCGTCCAGGTGGGTGAGCGCGGCCGGGAGCGGCTCCAGGGCCTGCAGGGTGGCGGCTCCCTGTCCCTCGAGTTCGGCCACCCGGGCCAGGATCCCGGTGGTGGCGTCCTCCTCCCGGGCCAGTCTTCCGTCCAGGCCCACCGACAGCGCCTGCACCGACACCGCCTGCGCCCCCACCCGGCCCTCCAGCTCGCCCAGCTTCGTCTCCAGGGCCACCAGCCGCGCGTGCATTGCCTCCAGGTCCGAGCTGGCGGCAGGCGGGACCCCGTTGGGCTCCTCCTCCAGACAGGCGGTGAACAGGGGCAGGGCGAACAGGACAATCCAATGGGACTTCATGGGTCTCTCCGGGGTTGTGGGGGTGAAAATCCGGAGGGCGCCGTTGCCGAAGCTGGGCCAGTTCGAAGTAGGGGAATTCATTGGAGAGGGAGGGTCCCGGGACGTCTCCCTGGTTGAGCTCCGTCCGACGGGGCGGACGGGCCGGAGGGTCACAGCGCGCCGCCGGCGGCTCTACCCCGGGTGCAGCCCATGACCGTGCGTGGAGATCCAATGCAGTCAGGAACCTCCCAGGAAGCAGTTCCCCAGCTGGGCCGACTCCAGGGCTTGATCGTGGATGCGGCGCGGGCGGGGGCGCTGTCCAACCCCTTCACCGAGATCCGCCGCCCGCGGGGGCTGCGCACCCTGCACCTGGAGGCGCTGTGGTGGCTGCGCTCGGAGGGGCTGCTGAGCGTGAACCAGGTCACCCGCCGGCTGGGGACCTCGGTCTCCAAGACCACCCGGCTGGTGGATCGGCTGGAGGAGCTGGAGCTGGTGTGGCGCGACCGCTGGGAGGATGACCGGCGGGTGGTGCGGGTGCACCTCACCGAGCAGGGACGGGCGATGGCCGAACAGGCGGATCAGGCGATCCAGCAGCGGGTCGGATCGTTGCTGCTGCCGCTCACCCCGCCGGAGCGGGACACCTTCCTGGCCCTGCTGGAGCGGATCGTGGACGCCCAGCGGACCCGCGCCGCCCGCAAGCCGCAGTAACCAACCGGGTCCCGCAAACGAAGCGGCGCGTCCCTCACCGTGGAGGAACGCGCCGTTCTTCACTTCAAGGCTGGAACCCTACGGGGCGCCGGTGGCGGCGGTGGCGCCCTCGGCGGCCAGCGCGGAGGGATCGCCCTTCTGCAGGGTGGCGAAGTTGATGTTTCCGTAGCCGGCGGTGGCGCAGGAGAACATCACCCGCTTGATGATCTTGAACTGCACGTCCTTGTGGGCCTGGATGTTCACGTCACCCTTGAAGGCGTTCTCGGTGTCGTTGGCCATCGCGTGCAGGTCTTCGTACTGCTTCTTCATCAGCCGCAGCTCTTCTTCCAGCCCCGGGATGTTGAGGTAGGTCTCGTCGCGGGTCAGCTCCTCGATGCTGCCGATCCGCTTGCTGTTGATGGTCACCTCGGTGGAGGAGACCATCACCACCGGGGCCAGCTCGATCTCCTTCACGTTGGAGGCCTCGGGGAGCTGGATGTCGTTGGTCATGTTCAGCACCTCCCCGGTCGCCGAGAAGTTGGCGATCAGGAAGAGCACGATGATCACGAACATGTCGACCAGCGGGGTGACCAGCAGGTCCGCGAACTGCTGCTTCTTCCCATGGCCGCCGCCGCCGAAGACCTTGCTTCGCTCCAGCCGCTTTCCGTACCGCTTGCCAGGAACCTTGATCGGCATCTGTTAGCCCACCGCTGCCAGCGAGACGTTCTCCAACCCCAGCGCCTTGCACTGGTCGATGATCCGGACCAGGTCCTCGTACTTCACCGTGTCTTCGGTCTGCACGGTGATCGCCGTGGGTGGGGAGGGCAGCTGGCCCTTCACCTCGGTCATCTTCTCCGTGAAGCGGACCAGCTCGATCCGGGCCTGCCCGTCCCGGGTCACCGGGATCGGATCGAAGGTGGTGGGGCCGGCCTGCAGCCGCAGCTCCTTCTCGGTCACCACCAGGGTGATCGGCACCGAGGTATCTTCGGTGGTCTCCTCCGCCGCCGCGCTGGCGCCGGACTGCGACACCTGCAGCCGCCCGATCTGCGTCCACACCGCGGTCATGATCAGGAAGCTGATCGTCACCGCCATCAAGTCAATGAAGGGGACCAGGTTGATCGAGGCGTCCAGCGCCTTCTTTCCACCTTTGCCACCTGTCCCCAGGTCCATTCCGCCGGCCATCGCACTCCTCACTTCCCGGGGTGGGAAAAACCCACCCCGCCTGGTTCAAGTTCCAATCCCGGGGATCACGACACCGTCGCTCCCCGGAAGTTTCACCTGGGACTACTCCTCGTCGGAGTGGCCTCGGGTGGCGGGCACGGTGGCGGTGCGGAACTTGTCCTTGTTCTGGACGATCAGGTTGAGCACGGAGACCGAGGTCTCGTTGATGTCGTTGATCAGGTGCTGGGTGCGGCCGTTGAGGACCGAGAACATCACCAGCGCCGGGATCGCGGTCAGCAGCCCGAAGCCGGTGCAGTTCATGGCCTCCGAGATGCCGTTGGCGAGAATGGTCGCCTTGTCGGCCGGGTTCACCGTGCCGGAGCCGACCGCCTCGAAGCAGGCGATCAGACCGGACACGGTTCCGAGCAGACCGGCGAGCATCGCCGCGTTGCCCAGCATGGCCAGATAACCGGTCCGCGCCTCCAGCTTCGGAGACTCGCGCAGGGAGGCCTCGTCCAGAGCCGCCTGGACCTCCTCCTCGCCCTTGGGGACGTTCATCAGCCCGGCCTTGATCACATTGGTCAACGGGGTCGGCTTCTGGCCGGCCACGTAGTTGATCGCCTTGTCCAGGTCGCCCGCGTAGATGTGCTTCTTCAGCCCACGCAGAAACCCGTCCTTGTTGATGGACGCGGAGAAGTAGAGGACGATCGCGCGTTCGATCATGATCGCGATCGCGATCACCAGACAGACCGCGATGGGGTACATGCCCCAACGGCCTGCCTCCCAGCGTGCCGCGAGCTCTTCAAAGAGTCCGCGGTCACTCCCGTGACCAACCTCCGCCGCCAGCAGCACCAGGGACTTCAAAGACCCCACGTTCATCGATTATCTCCAGTAAAGCGACTCCGGAACTCGGAGCCGCAGGAACGGTGAGCCGTTCCCTCACCGGTCGTGGACACCCGCCACAAGAACCGGTTCCTTTCGAGGGCGCCAATCTAAGTACCGGTAGAAAGTGGTGTCAAGGCGCTGGCGGAGGTTAAATCCCCGATATCGCTAGCATATTCGCTCACCAAGCGGGCTTGCGCACCGGATTGGGGATGCGCAAGGCTGGGTCTTGGGCCCACAGATCCCCCGCATTTTTGGGCGGGCGGGAAACGTCTGTTATGGCTCTCCGAAGAATGGCCCGCAAACGGATCGGCGAGTTGTTGGTGGAGCGTGCGCTGATCACCCCGGCGCAGCTGGAGGAGGGGCTGGCCCATCAGCGCCAGACCCGCCAGCGGCTGGGGGTGGCGCTGATCCAGAAGGGCTTCCTCTCGGAGGAGCAGCTGGCGCACGCCCTGACGGACGCGCTGGGGATCCCGCTGGTGGACCTGAAGGCCACCCAGCCGGAGTGGTCCGCGATCCACATGCTCCGCGCCCAGTTCTGCGAGCAGCACGACCTGTTCCCGTTCGCGATGACCGCCGCGGCCAGTGGTGGATCCGGGGAGAAGGCCAAGCCCGGCGGCAAGGCCCAGCCGCGCAAGCAGCTGCTGGTGGCGATGAGCGACCCCCTCAACGTCCCCGCGATCGAGGAGATCGAGTTCACCACCGGACTCAAGGTCGCCCCCCGGTTGGCGCCGCTGTCCGCGGTGCGGGGCGCGATCGCGCGCTACTACCACAAGGTGAATCCGGATCAGGCGGTGGGGGACACCGTGATGGTGATCCACTCCAAGGCCGGCGGCGGCAGCGTCTCCCTCTCCCGGGAGGGGACGGCGGCCCCGGACGAGGACATCATCGAAGGGGAGCTGCTGGAGGGGGTGGAGCCGGTCCCGGCCGATGACCTGGACGACCTCTTCTCCGCCGCCACCCCGGGTAAGGCCCCCGCCCCGCCGGTGCTGGCCCCGGCCGCCGCCAAGCGGTCCACCCCGGTGGATCACCTCCGCAGCGACCTGGACTACCTGTTCGGGTCCAAGGAGGCGCCGGATCCGGTCGAGCGGCTGGAGCTGAAGTTCTGGACCCTGCTGCGGCTGATGGCGGACAAGGGCCTCATCACCCGCGAGGAGTTCGCCAAGGCCCTGGCGGAGGCCGAAGACGGCACCTGACCGCTGGGCAGGCGGGCATTCGTGCCCGGCTCGACCGGGCAGAGCGTCCCTTGTGCAAGGGCCTCCGGCCCGGCATTTGAGTCCCGATGCGGGTACTGCTCATCGAGGACGACGCGGTGTGGGCCGAGCGGCTGGGCTCACTGCTGCGTGAGCAGGGCTGGACCGTGGCCCGTGCCGAGAGCGGCGAGGCGGCTCTCCACACCCTGCGGGAGCAGCCGCTTCCGGACCTGATCCTGCTGGACCTGGTGTTGCCGGGGATGGACGGCTGGACCTTCTACCGTCATCTGCGCACCACCGAGGAGTGGTCCGCCCTGCCGGTGATGATCGTCTCCACGGCCGGCGGGCCCGACCTGCCGTTGCGGAGCATCGTCGCCTCGCTGCGCAAGGGAGAGGACCACCCCCGGGTGCTGGCCGAGGTCCGCGCCGAGCTGTTGCGCTGGAAGTCCGCCCAGCGGCCGCCGTCCCCCGGTCCCTTCCAGCTGACCATCCCCGCGGACATGCAGCAGATCCTCACCTCCTTCCCGGAGTCGATCAGCCGGGAGCTGCACGCCAGCCTGCAGAACGCCGCGCAGCTGGTGGCCCACGAGCTGCCCCTGACCTCCACCTGGCTGCAGGCGATCTCCGGAGGCCCCGAGCCGACGCTGATGGTCCGGGTGGACGACTACCGGGCGGTGGTCCAGCTCCAGCCGGCCCGGCGGATGGTCACCGTGATCGCGGTGCTCTCCCCCAAGCACGGCTGGCGTGGACTGGCCTGAGCTCCCCGGCAGCCGGCCCCCTTTTTCGGTAGCCTCCCGGGTCCGCGCATGGAGAAGAGCGAGACTTCGACCCGACGGCTGGCCCTGGCCCTGTACCGGGTAGTGTTCGTGGCCCTGTGCGCGGGGCTCACCCTCCACGTGTTCTGGGTGTTCATCCGGGATCCGGGGATCAACACCTACCACCGGGCGATGTTCGGGGACGTGGTGGAGGGGCGGGCGCACAAGCCGTACGTGACCCGGTTCCTGGTGCCGCTGGCCATCCGGGGGTTGCACGCCGCCCTCCCGGAGGGGACCCGCCTGGCGCTGGGGGAGGGGATGGCCGGCAACGCCCTGGTCCAGGGCTTCCTACGGCGCGGCCAGTGGGAGCAAGCGCTGCTGCCCCAGTACGCCATCGCCGGGGTGCTGATGTTCGCCGCCCTGGTGGGGCTGGTGTTCGCCTTCCGCTGGCTGCACGACGGGGTGTTCCCGCCCAGCCGTTGGCGCAAGGACGCGGCCACGGTGCTGCTGCTGGTAGGGCTGCCTCCCTGCTTCTACTACGCCAGCTACCTCTCCGATTTCCCCGGGCTCTTCCTGTGGACCCTGGGGCTGGGGTTGCTGGTCCGGGAGCGGTGGGGCGGGTACCTGGCGGTGTTCCTGATCGGCTGCCTGAACAAGGAGACCTTCATCCTGATGTGGGGGGTGTTCGGCCTGCGCTACCTGTGGTCCAAAAAGATGGCGCGCCGCACCTTCTGGAGCCTGGCCGCCGCCCAGCTGGCGATCTTCGTGGCGGTGAAGCTGGCGGTGGGCTGGGTGTACCGGGACAACCCGGGGGTCTCCTTCGAGCTGCACTGGGAGGACCACACCCTGACCCTGGGGGAACACCTCTCCCGTCGCAACGAACTGTGGGCGATGTCGCTGTGGCTGGCGGGGGCGGCGCTGGCCTTCTTGCGCTGGAAGTCCCTGCCGCGCTTCCTCAAGCAGTCGGTGGCGGTGCTGCCGGTGCTGATCGCGCTGACCGCGGTGTTCGGCTTCCTGGACGAGCTGCGCGACTACTACGAGGCCTACCCGACCCTGGTGTTGATGCTGGTGCACACCTTGAGCTGGCGGCCCCGCTCGCGGGTGTCCCGCCCCGGGGCCTACACCCTGCGCCAGGCGGCCTGAGCCGGCCTAGTCGATCTTCGGCAGCTTGAGGGTAAAGGTGGTGCCCTCGCCGATCCGGCTCTCCACCGCGATCGTGCCTCCGTGCTTCTCCACGATCCCCTGGACGATGGAGAGACCCAGCCCGGTCCCGCGCCCGTCGGGCTTGGTGGTGAAGAAGGGCTCGAAGATCCGGTCCAGCTGTTCGGCCTGGATCCCGGAGCCGGTGTCCCGCACCTGGACGGTGACGAACCCGGTCTCCTCGCGGGTGATCAGCTGCACCGTCCCGCCCGGCTTGAGCGCGTGGCAGGCGTTGGTGATCAGGTTCACGAACACCTGCACCAGGTTGCCCTTCACCGCCTCGATCCGAGGCACCACCGCGTAGTCGCGGACCACGGTGACCCCGTGCTGGACCAGGGTGTGGTCACAGAAGCCCACCGCCATGTCCAGCAGGTCCGGCAGCGCCACCGCTTCCGCCCGATCCTGGGCGGGGCGGGCGTAGCTGACCAGATCCCGGGTGAAGCGCAGGATCCGGTGCGAGTTGTCGAGGATCTTCTTCAGCTTCTCCTGCTCGGCGCCGTCCGGCTGGGGACGCACCCGCGCGTTCTGCAGCAGCGAGTCGGCGTAGGCGGTGACCGCGGTCATCGGGTTGTTGATCTCATGGACCACCGAGGCGGCCAGCTGGCCCAGGGACGCCATCTTCTCTGCCTGGATCACCCGCTTCTCCAGCTCCTTGAGCTGGGTGAGATCCTGTCCGATGGCGATCACCCCCTCCACCGCCCCGTGGGCGGTGAGCACCGCGGAGGTGGAGAAGGAGACCCGCACCTCCCGGCCTCCCCGTCCCAGCACCCGGGTCTCGAAGTGGGAGACCTGTTCGCCGCGCAAGGAGGCGGCGATCACCCGCATCACCCGCAGCCGCTCGGATTCGGGGATGAACTGCAGCAGGTCCTGGCCCAGGACCTCCTCGCGGCCCAGGCCGGTCATGCGGGCGATCTGCCGGTTGAACACCACCACCCGCCGCTCCTGATCCGCGACCACGATCAGCGCATTGGCGTGCTCCAGCAGCTCCTCCAGGTACTTGCGGACGAAGGTCAGCTCGTCGATCAGCTTGGCGTTGCGGACCCCCACCGCCACCTGGTTGGCCAGCTGGATCAGCAGCTGGTTGTCGGTGACCAGATCCGCCGGCAGCCCCTCCGGGTACTCGACGTTGATCACCCCGAACAGCTGTCCGGAGGCGACCAGGGGGGCGCAGATCGACCGCACGCTGCCGGTGAACAGCAGCGGGATCTCCTCCTCGGTGATCCGGACCTTGTCCCGGGGGAGGATGTCCGCCCGCAGGTGGGTCTTCTCCGCGGCGCTGCGCTTGAACACCAGCTGCTCGGGGGCGCCGTCCAGCAGCCGGCCCTCGGCGTACAGCGAGGTCAGCTGCAGGGTGCGCTGATCGGCGATCCGCACGCAGAAGGTCCGGCCGGGGAACAGGTGCTTGACCCCCCGGGCCACCACCGCCACCAGCTCCTCCTCGGAGGTGGCGGAGGCCACCTCCCGGCCCAGCTCCAGCAGCGCCTGCTCCATCCGGGCGTGCTCGGCGATCACCCCCGCCGCGGCGGCCAGGTGTTCCCCGCCCACCAGGCGGGAGAGGTTGCGGGCCATCACCGCCACCGTCTCGCCGCGCCGGGTCAAGGCCAGGGTCACCTGCTGTCCGTCCGCCACCTTCACCGCCACCTCGGAGGTGGACCCGTCCGCCGGAGCGGCGGTGAGGCTGCCGGCCAGCAGGGCGCCGATGTTCTGGCCCTGGGTGAGGGTGGTCCCGAACAGCTGGTGGAAGGCAGCGTTGCTGGCCAGCAATCCCAGCTCCGCGTCGCAGAGCGCGGCCGGCTGATCCAGCGCCTCGAAGAAGGCCTGGAACGCCTCGGGCGACATGCTGGGGGTGTGGCGCTTGGGCTCAGTCTTCATGGGCGGTGGACTTGTCGAGGTCGAGGATCTTGGACTGCCCGATGTACGTCTTGGTCTCGTAGCGGGTGATCTTCCCGATCTTCCGGACGATCTCCGCCATCCGCTCCGCCTCGCGGTAGATGATGTCCACCGGGCGGAAGGCGAAGTCTGTTTCACCCAGCCGCCGCTTGAGCAGCTCGGCGTAACCCATCACCGAGGTCAGCGGCTGGTTCAGCTCGTGGGCGGCGGTGCCGGCCAGGGCCACGATCACCGCGTTGCGCTCCGACTCCTCCAGCCGGATCTCGGCGTCGGAGAGCTTGCGCTCCAGCTGCACCCGCTCGCGCAGGTCGGTGAAGATCCCCACCGTGGCCACCTCGCGGTCGCCCTCGTAGAGGATGGAGGCGGTCATGTTCACCGGGACCTTCTCCCCGGTCTTCTTGAGGATCTCCTGGCGGGTGACGTTGAGCCGGCCCTTGCCGCCCTCGTCGCCGCTGCGCAGCCGCATCATCAGCTCGCGGGCGATCCCGGGCGGATACAGCTGGCGCACGTTCATCAGCGCCACCGCCTCCTCCGAGGTGTAGCCGCAGATCTTCTCCGCGCCCTTGTTGAAGAGGATGATCTTCCCCTTCAGGTCGGCGGCGATGATCGCGTCCACCGAGGAGTCGATCAGCTTCTCCTGGAACTCCTGGGTCTTGCGCAGTTCGTCGGCCAGCTCGCGCTGACGGGTCACGTCCCGGAAGGAGACGATCGCGGTGGCGTCGCCCTCGTGCATCGGCGCGGCGGAGATGGAGAGGATCACGCTGCGACCCTTGCCGGTGCGGCCCATCACGTCGATCTCCCGGCGGACCTCGCCGCGGGAGGTGGACCACAGCATGTCCAGCAGCACCCCCTCGTCGGTGGGCGCGGTCAGCCCGTTGATGTGCTTGCCCCTGGCCGCCGCCGGAGTCAGCTCCAGGATCTCCGCCCCCGCCGGGTTGAGGGTCAGCACCCGGGCCTGGTCGTCCAGGATCGCCACCCCCTCGGAGATGCTGGCGAAGTAGGCCTCGTAGCGCTGCAACCGGGACGCCTTCTCCTCGGCGGCGATGCGGGCGCTCTTCTCCAGTTCGGTGCGGCCCCGCTCCTTCTCCAGCAACCGGGCGTTGCGCAGGGCGATCGCGGTGGCGTGGGCCACGGTGGCCAGCACGTCCATCTCCCGGGGGCTGAAGGAGTTGCGGCGGTGCGAGCCGCGCAGCAGCAACACTCCCAGCACCCGGCCCTCCACCGACAGCGGCAGCGCGGCGATGCTGTGGATGCCGCGGGCGGCCACCTGGGACTTCACCCCGTCCAGCAGCGGATGGGAGGGCGCGTCCTCCAGCAACACCGGCTTGCCGGTGCGCACCACCTCGCGGATCTCCGGGTAGCGGGACAGCTCGATCCGCAGCTCCTTGAGCGACTTGTCGTCGCTGGCGGCGATCACGTAGGCCGCCTCGCGCTGCTCATCCACCACCACCAGCGAGGCGCGGAGGATGTCCAGCTCCTCGGCCAGCTTGCGGGTCACGTCGTGGAGCAGGGTCTCCACGTCCAGCGACCCGGCGTAGTCCGCGGTAAGGTTCAACAGCAGCGAGAGGTCCTTCTCCCGCTTCTGGGCCTCGCGGCGCTGCGCCTCCCGGGACAGCGCGCGGGAGAGGCGGAAGGGAAGCTCCAGCTCCAGCCGCTCCACCGCCACCAGGTCCGCCACCCCCGCCTCCAGCAGGGACTGGATGAAGCCGGGATCGGTGGAGTCCACCAGGGCCACCGCCGCCTGGGGCCGGGTGTCATGCCCGGTCTTGAGCTGCTCGAGGGCGGCGCGGCCTCCGGGCGCGGTGAGGTCCAGCAGCCAGACCTCGGCGGAGTCCTGTTCGGAGGGGGCCAGCACCTCCGCTCCGGTCTGCTGGGCGATCCGGAGGATGTGCGCGCGGTGGGCGCCATCCGGCGGGACCAGCGCCAGGGTCATGTGGGGAGTGGGGGAGCGCAAGGCGACAGCAGTCTACACGCGGATCGGGCGGTGGCCTCAACGCCCAAGCCCCTCGTCCCGCTGGGGAGGCGGGCAGGCGTACCGGAGGGGGCAGGAGCCGAAAAGACGACGGGGCGCGCACCCTGCTGCCAGGTGACGCGCCCCGGGAGTGGGCCTCAGAGGGGGACTTCAGCCCACGTTGACCACGAACACCCACTGCTGGACCGGCGCGTAGTAGCCGGGGACCCAGCGCGCCTCGTAGCGGCCGGGCTCGCAGACGGTCACCGTGCGACGGTGCTTCCCGTGGCGGCCATGACCGCGACGACGGCCGGGCTTCTCCCTCTCCCAGCAGCGCTCGGCGACCCACACCTGCTCGTGCCGGCCCTCCACCCACTGGTTGACGGTGCGCATTTCATAGCGGCCGTTGGGGCGGGGATCGGGGCGGCGGTGCCGGTACTCGACCCGGTCCTTCTCGTTGCGGATGCCGTCGCGATCCCAGTCACCCGGGCTGGCCAGCGCCATGGCGGGGACCAGCAGGATCGAGGCAAATAGGGTGACGATGGTCTTCGGGATGTTCATGTGTGACCTCCGTGTGCGTCTGGGCTTCTGACGCGGATCCGGGGCCGGGAATTCACTCCGGAGGAGGCCACACCGGCCTACACACCGAGGCGGCTCAGTACGCCGACGCCTCGGGAACGAAGACGGTGGTGAGGGTGGCCAGCGGCATCTTCTTCTCCGGGCCGCGCTCTCCCTTCGGGTTCACCTGCCGGTAGATCACCGACGGGCCTTCGGTGCGGTCGATCTCGATCCGCAGCCGCCAGCCGGGACCGTGGGGGGAAAAAGTCGCCCGGAAGTCCTCCGATTTGAGCAGGCGGGTGGCGCCGTAGGGGTGGCCGTCGATGTCCGCGCACACGTAGCGGATCTCGCCTTCCACCTCGCGCTCCACCAGCACCATCATCACCCACACCTCGCCCTGCTGCGGAGCCAGGGAGCCGGCGGAGGGGGCGGCGGTGGACGAGGGCTGGGGCTGCTCGGAGCGCGGCTCCAGCTTCGGCTGGGCCTTGAGGCCCAGGCAGACCCGGACCAGCTCCTCCACGCCGGGGAAGCGGGCCAGGTCGAAGCGGTCCGCCCACTTCTCGCTCACCCCGGTCACCAGCCGGCCCTGGAAGGTGGTGCCGCCCAGGTGCACCGCCTGGAAGCGGAACAGGTCTCCGCCCACCCGCAGCTCCTGGATCAGCTCCAGCTTGCCGGCATTGGCGTGGAGGATCACGTCCGGGCCCAGCCGCTGCAGCAGCTGGACGGAGAGGACGTTGGCCGGCGCGGGGGCCAGCTCCAGCTGGGACGGCGGGGCGGGGGCGGCCGGCTGCTTCTGGGTGAGCTGACCGCGCTGGGTGACCGAGGAGAGGTAGACCTCCAGGTCGGAGCGGGTGGGGTACTCCTCCAGGTTCAGCGGGAAGTTGACCTGGGTGGTGGCGGGGTGCTGGCCCATCCGCGGGCGGAGGCCGGTGATCCGGATCCCGTTGGGGTCGCCCTCCAGCTCGAACAGGTGATCGGTGGTCTCCACCTCCGCGCGCAGCACCAGCCGGGCGGCGTCCAGCCGGGTGGGCAGCTTGCGGGCGGTCAGCTGCCCGGCGATCGACTGCAGGTAGCCGAGGCGGACGGTCAGGGCGCGGGCCACCCGGACCTCGAAGGCCTCCGGGGTCTCGGCGTCGTAGAAGGAGAGGGGATCCAGCGCGCCCAGCGGGGGATCCAGGAACTTGAGGTGGTCGTGGCCCTCCACCCGGAAGCGGCAGGAGGCGATCCGCACCTGGGTCCCTGGCGCCACCACCTTCCCGCTGCGGAAGCGCCACTCGCCCCGTAGCTCCTGGCTGGTGGCGTCCAGCTGGACGGGGATCGCCAGGGCCTGCAGCTTGCGCAGGGCGATCTGATTGAGACGCTCTCGGGAGATTCGCTGTTCGGGCTGGGAACTCATTGCGGAAGAGAGCCGATCATAACCCGCACAGTGGTATGCGAAGCCATCGGAGGTTGAACGCCCTGATCCGTCTCGTCGTCGCCGACATGGACAACACGCTGTACTCCTGGATCGACTACATCGTCCCCGCGGTGGAGGCGATGGTGGAGCAGGTCTGCCGCGCCACCGGCTTCCCCCGGATCAAGGTGATCCAGGCGCTGAAGGCGGTGTACGAAAAGTACGAGTCCAACGAGTACCCGTTCTCGCTGCAGGAGTCGTCGCTGTACGACGAGTTCCCGGAGTTCGACAGCTTCGACAAGCTGGTGATCTACCCGGCCAAGACCGCCTTCGCCGAGGCCCGGCGTCGTTACCTGCGGCTGCACCGCGGGGTGCTGGAGACCCTGCAGACGCTGCAGGCGCGGAAGATCCCGGTGGTGGCCCTGACCGACGCGCCCCGCAACCCGGCCGAGTACCGGGCCCGGATGCTGAAGATCGACACCCTGCTGGCCGGCATCTACACCCTGCCCGGGTTCCAGTTTCCCCAGACCGTGCATGGCCGCCCGCTGGTGGCCTCGCGGATCCTGGAGAAGGACGGGCGAGGGGACTACCGCGCCGCCTGCCCGGTGGTGGAGCTGCCGCGCGAGTTCGAGAAGCCCAACCCCGAGGGGCTGTTGCGGATCTGCCGCGAGCATCAGGTGGATCCCCGGGAGGTGCTGGTGATCGGCGACTCGCTGAAGAAGGACGTGGGGGCGGCGCGGGCGGTGGGCGCGGTGGACTGCTGGGCGGAGTACGGCACCTATGTCTCCGCCGAGTACCGCGAGCGGCTGGATGTGATCTCCGCCAGCGTGGTCACCCGCCGCCACGCCGCCTCGGTGCTGGAGTCCCACGAGCACGTGGAGGCCACCCACGTGTTGTCCAACTTCGCGCAGGTGCTCAAGGTGATCGATTCGCTGAGCGGGCCGGCGAGCTAGGACGGGACCGTGGCGGATCTGGGCGGAGTCCAACGGGCGCTGCGACGCGGGCTGGCGGCCCTTCCGCCGGTGGAGAGCTGGGAGGAGGTCCAGGTCCGCAACCTGGCCGTCCGGCTCAACGACCGCATCGTGCGGGATCTGCTGCCCCGCCTCTCCGCCGACGGACCGCTGCTGCTGGTGGGCATCGCCGGGCCGAACAACGTGGGGAAGTCCTCGCTGTTCAACGCGCTGGTGGGGCAGGTGCTCTCTCCCTCCCGCGCCGAGGCCGGGCTGACCAAGCAGTGTCTGGCGGCGGCCAACCCGGCGCTGTGGGCCGGCGAGGTGCGGGCCCTGGTGGAGCGCCGCTACGAGGTGCAGCTGATCCCCCCTGGCGCGGAGGCTCCGGTGGATCAGCCCGGGCCCCCCGGACGGCTGTACCTCTCCTTGCTGCCCGGGCTCTCGCCGGGGCTGCTGGTGATGGACACCCCGGACTTCGACAGCGTGCACCTGGCCAACCGCGCCAACGCCGAGGCGCTGCTGGTGACGGTGGACCTGATCGTGTTCGTGGTCTCGCGGCAGACCTACCAGAACGCCGCCCTGGTGGACTTCCTGCGCGGGGTGGTGGGCCGGGGCCGGCCGTATCTGCTGGTCTACAACGAGGCCTCCCGCGCCGAGCTGGCCCAGTCCCACCTGGAGAAGCTGGCCGCGGACGTGGGGCTTCCCCCGGAGGGGATGTACTTCGCCTGGCACCAGCCGGAGGTGGAGTCTGGCCACGCGCCGCTGCAGACCAAGCCGCTGGGAACCCGGCCGCCGCTGGAGGCGCTGCTCTCCCAGCCGGAGTACGCCGGTCCGCTCAAGTCCCGCGCCTTGTCCGCCTCGCTCTCGGATGCGGCGGAGGAGCTGGGCCAGCTGGCCCAGGCGCTGACCGAGGGCGCCGCGGAGCCGGAGCGGCTGCGGCAGCGGATCCGCCATGAGCTGGTGGAGATCGGATCCCGGGCGGCGGTGAAGGGGGTGCCGGCGGATGTGCTGATCCACGCCTTTCGCGAGGAGCTGGACGCGCGCTCGCGCTACCACAAGTGGGTGCGGATGCCGTTCCGGGCGGTGGCCACCGCGCTGGGCTACGTGGGGCGCAAGGTCCGGGACGTGGTCAGCGGGCCCCCGGTGCCCAACGCGGACGTGGAGCAGGCCACCGAGCAGAGCCTCAAGGATGGGGTGCGCCGGATGGTGGACGTGCTGGGCCCGGAGATCTCCGCCTGGCGCGGAGACGACCGCGCACGCCAGTTGCTCAAGGACGCGCTGGGTCCGCAGACCCTGGAGCGGCTGGATGGGCCGCTGCACCTGCCGGAGATTCGCGAGGACGAGGAGGATCGCCGCAAGCTGCATGCCTTCTGCCGCGAGCTGATCTCCAACGAGCTGCAGCAGGGCGGGGATCTGGAGTTCGCGATGCAGGCGATGACCACCTTGCTGTACTCGGCGCCGGCCAGCGCGGCGGCGGTGATCACCGTGGCCACCGGCGGGATGGGGCACGACGCGGTGGTGTGGGCCGCCTCCGCGCTCTCCACCCCGCTGTTCGAGAAGCTGGTGGACCTGCTGGGGTCCCAGGTGCGGACCCGGGTCACCAAGCGCTGGGCGGAGGCGCACGGGGCGACCCTGGCCGGCGCGCTGGAGCGGGAGTTCTTCGCTCCGCTGCTGGCCCACCTGGACCGCCAGGTGGAGGAGGCGCTGCGCAGGCGGGAGGAGCTGGACGAAGCGCGGCGGGAGTTGCTGGAGGCCCGGTGACTACCGCCCCACCGCGACCATCACCTCGTTGCGCTTGAGCAGGGGGATCGGTGAACCCTGGTACTCGGCCAGCATCGGGTCGGTGCCGGTGACGCGCCAGGTGCTGCGCTGGATGGCCTGCAGCAGCTGGTGCTTCTTCTCCTCCAGGCGGGCCTCGGTGACCGGGCCGGAGAACGGCATCGCCCCATAGGTGTGGATCCCCAGCGGGACCAGCTCCACCCGGGGATCGAGGGGGAGGGGCATCTCGTCGAACGGGAGGTGTTCCTTGAGGGTGAAGGCCAGCCGCCAGCAGGTCTTGGCGCCCTTGGGGATCCGCTCCTCCAGGATCGGGGGAATGATCGAGAACTTCCCGCCGGTCTCGTTCTCCCCGTTGAGGTACTTGAACAGGCGCTTCTGCGCCGAGGACTTGGCCTCGTCGAAGGTGGAGGTGACGTCGGTGCACACCACCACCGAGGGGCGATACGTCCGCACCTCGAAGCCCTCCTCCTTGGCGACCACCGTGTAGGGGGCCGTCTTCGGACGGCTGCTTGCCCACAGCGTCCAGCCGAGGGCCGCGGCGCCCGTCACCCCTGCTGCAGCTGCCACCGATTTCCGGATCTCGGGCTTCATGCCTTGAAGTTGTGATCGCCTCTCCACAGTTGCACCCCGGATGCACGGCTTGAACGGTCCCCTGCCGTCGCGCCTTGATCGCGCCTCGGGGGCGAACTAGTCCCTGTAAGGTGAACGCGCTCCCCGACCCGGATGACGTGCAGGCGCTGATGGCCCAGGCCCAGCTGTTGCCGGGCCTCTCGACGCGGAAGGGAGCGCTGGACCGGCTGGTTGCCGACTACAGCCGCGGCTTCGCCAGCGAGGAGCGCGCCCTGGTGGTGGCGTTCATCGGCGCCACCGGCGCCGGCAAGTCCACGCTGATCAACGCCCTGGCGGGATCCGACGTGGCGGAGGAGGGCGTGGACCGCCCCACCTCCCGCTTCCCGGTGATCTACGCCCCGGAGGACGCGCTGCTGGAGGAGCTGGCCGGGGTGAACGCCAAGGTGGCCCGCTACCAGGTCCGCCCGGGGGCGCCGTGGAGCGGGCAGGTGTTCGTGGACACCCCGGACCTGAACAGCGTGGTGAAGGAACACCGGGAGCTGGCGCGCGCCATCGCCGATCGCGCGGACGTGGTGGTGGTGGTGATGCACCGCGGGTCGGTGGCGGAGAGCTCGCAGGCGGAGTTCCTGGACGAGTTCGCCCAGCGCCGCCGGGTGGTGTTCGTCCTCAACTTCGCCGACCAGCTGGGGGCAGAGGCGCGCACCCAGCTCAAGCAGCAGATCCGCGCCCTGGCCGCCAGCCGCCACGGGATCGGCGCCCCGGACGCGCCGGTGTTCGCGATCAGCGCCACCGAGGCCCGGCGCGGAAATGACCCCACCGGCGAGCTGTCGGAGCTGGTCCGCACCCTGGAGGAGCTGGGCTCGCGCAGCGCCATCGAGCGGGTGCGGCGCAGCAACGCGCTGGCGGTGCTGCGGCAGCTGCAGGCCCAGGTGGCGCCGGCGCGCGTCCAGGCGGATCAGGCGGTGGGCGAGGTGGGCGCCGCCCTGGAGAAGGGGCTGGCCGAGGCGCGCGGTGCCCTGGAGGAGGACTTCCAGCGGCGGCTGGCCGCGGCACACGGACACCTCTCCAACGAGGTGCGCCGCCAGGCCTCCGGCCGCTGGTGGGGCCCGGCCGCCTGGTGGATGCGGCTGTCGATGCTGGGCGCCGGCGGGCTGGGCACCGCGGCGCTGGTGGCCCGGCGGAACCTGCCGCTGGGGCTGGCGGTGGGAGTGGTGAGCACGGTGGTGGACAAGGTCCGGGATGAGGCGCACGCGCGCTCCGCCGAGCGGGCGGTGACCTCCGCCGGGATCGAAGAGGGCGCGGACACCCTGGCCGCGGCGCGGACCGCCACTGCCCATGCCCGGGCGGTGGCCCATGCCCGGGGGGTGGAACCGGAGTCGCTGGGGATTCCCGCGCCGGTGGCGCTGGCGGAGGAGCTGGCCGCCGCGCGTTCACGGGCCTGGCGCTACACCGAGGCGGACGCGGTGGCCGAGGCGGTGGCCCGCTGGTGGCGCTGGTCGCGGTTCGTGTTGCTGCCGTTGATCAACCTGCCGCTGCTGGCGCTGTTCGTCCACGTGGCGTACCGGGTGGTCACCGCCTACGTGCTCGAGCGCTACCTGGACCTCTCCTACTTCCTCAACGCCAGCGCCCTGGGCGCGGTGCTCACCGTGGCCGGCGGGGTGCTGGCCTCCTGGAGCCTGTGGGGCGCGGCGGCCCGGGTGCGGGGGTTGGCCCAGTCACGCTTCCGGGCCGAGCTGGAGGATCTGCAGCGGCTGTTGGCGGAGCGCTCCACCACCGCGCTGCAGGGCGCACGGCGGGCGGGAGACCGGCTGGCGGCGCTCCTGCCCGACACGGCGTCGCGAGGCTAAGGGCGCCCGGTCCGGTGCGGACCTGGGCGCCCGCCGGCGCGTTACGGCCGCTTGGAAGAGATGACCACCTTCTTGATCACCACGTCCTGGGCCGGCTTGTTGCGCGCCGAGGTCTGGACGTTGGAGATCTTGAGCACCACCTCGTAGCCCTCCACCACCTCACCGAAGATGGTGTGGCGGTTGTTGAGGTGGGAGGGGGTGCTGGTGGTGATGAAGAACTGCGAGCCGTTGGTGTTGGGGCCGCGGTTGGCCATCGCCAGCAGGCCCGGCTTGTCGAAGCCGCGGCCGCTCTGGAATTCATCCTCGAACTGATAGCCGGGGCCGCCCACGCCCTGGCCCAGCGGGTCTCCGCCCTGGATCATGAAGTCGGGGATCACCCGGTGGAAGAGGGTGCCGTCGTACAGCCGGGCGCGGGTGACCTTGTTGGTCCGCGGATCGGTCCAGTCCTTCTTGCCCTCCGCCAGCTCCACGAAGTTCTGCACGGTCTTGGGCGCGTCCTCCGGGAACAGGCGGACCACGATCTTGCCCAGGGTGGTCTCGAAGGTGGCATACTGCTGGGCGGCGGCCGGTTTCTTCTCGGTGGAGGCGGGAGGGGTGACGGCGGCCGTCCCCGCGTCGGCGGCGATCCCGGCGTCGGCGGACTCGGCCGCGGCGGGGGCGCCGGCATCGATCACCACCGGAGCGACCACGGCCGGGGCGGCTCCGGCGTCGGGGGTGACCGCGGCGGGAGGCGGGGTGGCCTGGCCGTTGGAAGCCTGATCCGGGCAGGCAGTGAAGGCCAAAGCAGCGGCCACAAGCGCGACGCGTCCGAAGTACCGAACCATGCAAGACCTCCTGAAAAGATTCGGCGGAACCTATTCGGGGAGGGCGCAGGGTCAAGCAACCAGGCGTCGGCTACTTGCGGGACTTGGCGCCGGCGCCACCGGCGGCGGTGGGCTCGGCCATCGGGACGGGCGAGGCTTCCACGCTGCCCGCGGGGAGGTTCTGCGCACCGGGGGTGGCCACGGCGGGCACCACCTGGGGGGAGGACTGGTCGGTGGCGGCGGCCACCACGGTGGTCTCCACCTCCGGCTCCTTGGCCTCGCCCTTGGCGATCAACACCTCGGGGCCACGGCAGGCGGGCGCGGTGATCACAGTCTCCACCGCCGGGTCGCCGTAGCCGGCGATGCTGGCCGGGACCGAGGGGTTGTTCCAGCCAGTGCGCACGGCCTGGGCGACCTTGAAGTGCAGGTGGGCGCCGCAGGACCAACCGGTGTTCCCGGAGTAGCCCAGCAGATCCCCCGCCTTCACCTTGTCCCCCGGCTTCACCACCACCTGGCTGAAGTGGAGGTACTGGGTCTCCAGCCCGCCCTGGTGGGACACCACCACATAGTTGGAGTGCTTGGCGTACTTGGCGTCGCAGCCACCGACGGTGCTGTCGCCGCGGGCCATCCGCACCACGCCGTCGGAGGCGGCGGTGACCGGGGTGCCTTCCGGCATCCGGAAGTCCCAGGCCCAGGTGTCGTGTTGTTTATGGCTCCCGGTGTCGTGGGACTGAGAGACCGGGTAGGCGTGCCCACAACCGAAGGGCACCTGCACTTCCAGGGTCTTCACAGAGGGGTTGCCTGCGGTGTTCAGGATGGCGGCGACGATGACAAGGGCGGTCGTGGTCATGGTGAAAATCGCGGCGGTAGAACGAGAGCAAGTGCCTTCGATATTTCAGGCCATTTCCGATTCTATCCGCAGCCTCGGAGGGCAGACGGCCAAGCGGAATGTGGGTGGAGCACGCCGGACCGTGAACATCTCCCGCGTCCTGTGGGGACATGGAGTGTCGGCTAGCTCAAAGTTTGACCTGCAAAGGGGCGATCGCGGCGCCGGGGTGGGTTGCGTGATCCGGACGGGCGATCCCACTGTGCGCCCCACCGGAGCGAACTATCGTGGAACTACCCATCCGCATTGCGATCCTCGACTCCGTCGCGCTGAGCCGCGACTGTCTCTCCCGTTCACTGAGGGCGGCGGGGGTGACCATCGTGGGCGAGTACGCCGACGAGCGACTGTTCCTGGGGGGGCTGGGGGATGATCGTCCGGAGCTGGCGATCGTGGATGTCACCCACGTCCAGGATCCGCTGAGCCTGATGCGGGAGGCCAGACAGTTCCATCCCAACGTGCAGCTGCTGGTGCTGGCCACCGGCGCCAGCGCGGATGGGGTGGAGCGGCTGGTGGACTGCGGCGCGGCCGGCTACCTGGACAAGCTGACCGCCGGAATGGAGAGCGTGCTGGAGGGGGCCCGGGCGATCGTCCGCGGTGACCGGGTGGTGCCGGCGGACTACCTCAGCTCACTGTTCGCTCCGCGCGACGATCACGGGCGGCAGTCGCTGCTCCGGGACCTGTCCACCCGCGAGCGGGAGGTGCTCTCCTGCATCGCCGCCGGCGCGGACAACCTGCAGATCTCCTCGCACCTGCACATCTCCGAGCGGACGGTGAAGGCGCACGTCTCCAGCCTGTACCGCAAGCTGGGGCAGCGGAACCGGACCCAGCTGGCGCTGCTGGCCCGACAGGTCGGGGTCCGTCCTCCGGACAGCCTGCCCACCTCTGGCTCCGGCCGGGTCCAGAACGTGGCGATCCCCTAGCGGGATCTCAGCGTCGGGCTGGCAGCGTCTGGCGGCCCTTCCCGGCGGGGATCAGCAGCTCCGCGGTGCGCTTGGCCAGCTGGGTTCCGAAGGCCAGCCCCAGCGCCAGTCCCAGCTTCTTGCCCAGCTCCACCGGCAGGGCCCGATCCTCCGAACGCACCGCCAGCCGCTCCGGATGCTTCCAGGCCCGGGTCAGCCCCTCCAGGCGCCGCTGACGTCGGCGTCGCTCCATCGAGCGGGCCCGGTGCGCGGTCCAGGCGAAGGCCCCTCCCAGCGCGGCCAGCAGTCCCAGCCCGATCAGGCTGGCCCCGGTGGAGTGCCGCTTCAGCTGCAGCCCCACGTCGGTGGCCTCGGTGCGGCGGCGATCCAGCTCCTGGAGGGTGATCAGCAGCTCGTCCCGGATCCGGTCCGCGGTCTTCTCGATCTGCTCTCGCCGGTTGTTCATACCAGCTGCTCCTTGGTCAGCTGCAGGTCGCGGCGCAGACGCTCCTGGGTGCGGCCCAGCGGCTTGCGGGGGAGCTTCTTGACACCCACCGCGGCCAGGATCCCGCCCAGCACCAGCATCCCCGCAGCCACCAGCAGCACCGCCAGCGGTTCGCTCATCGGCAGGGCCAGGGCCAGGGCCACGAACAGCAGGGTCAGCACCGAGAGGGCCAGCCCGAGGGTGATCCCCAGCAGGATCCCGCCCACCTTGGCGCCCTGCAACTCCTCCCGCAGCTCCTGCTTGGCGTGCAGCACCTCCGCCTTCACCAGCAGACGGGTCTCCTCCAGCGCGTGCCGCACCAGCTCGCCGGTGGGCATGGCGCGCAGCTGCGCTTCATCCAGTTTGCGTTCCGTGGGATCCACCGCTTGCCCCCTCGCGCCTCGAAAGAAATTCCCTTGGGCAAGATGGGCGCTCTGCGCCGGAGAGGAAGTGATCCACTCGGGCGCCAGTCTGCCTGCCTGCTTTCAGCGACGGACCAGCGCCGGAACCGCCACCCGGGCGTGGACCCCGGCCAGTCCGGAGGCGGCCTTCGCCACTTCCTCCGCGTAGAGGACGTTGCGCCGCAGCCGGGCCGGCAGCACCGCGGTGCCCAGGTGGGCGCCCAGCAGTCCACCGGTCAGCGCCGCGCAGACATCCACCTCGCCCCCCTGCCGCAGCACCTTGGCCACCGTGGTCCGGTAGTCGGCGGTGAACTTGAGCGAGGCGAACAGGGCGCACAGCAGCACCGGATACACGTGGGCGGGAATCCCCTCCGCGCGGGCCTCGGTGGCGGTCAGCCCCACCCGGCGCAGCAGCGAGAATGCCCGGTCCTCGTCCCAGGAGAGCAGCCGCGGCAGCTGGCGCAGCTCACCGGCCAGCCCCGGCTCGTGGACCCCGGCGGCCAGGGCCACCGCCTCGCAGAAGGCCTGGGCGGTGCGGGGTCGCTCATCCAGTCCCAGGGACACCGCGCGCGCGTAGGCGGCGGTGGCCGCGGCGCAGGCGGGATCCTTGTGGGTCACCACGCTGACCACGCCCGCATCGTGAGGCAGCCGGCCCAGCACCTCGGGCTGGATCAACCCCACCACCAGCCCGCGGGAGAGCGCGGAGGGATCCTTCACCCCCGCCGGCGCGCCGGCGCCCACCCAGGGCATCCCGTTCGCCAGTCGCTCGGCGGCGTCGTGGAGGCTGCGGGGCGCGGACAGCAGCACCCCCTCCCGCCAGGTCCAGGCCAGGTGGGCGCCCACCGAGGCCCCGTCCACCTTGCCCTCGGCGGTGACGCTCTGGGCCACCGCCAGCATCAGCTGGGTGTCGTCGGAGAACTGGCCCTTGGCGTACTTGCCGCGGGGACGGTGGGCGAAGTCCTCCGCCAGCCCGGGCAGCTGCGCCAGGCTGGAGGCGGGGACACCCCGGAGCGGGAAGCCCAGCGCGTCGCCGATCGCCATCCCCAGGAAGGCGCCGACGAAGCGATCCTCCCTGGCGGCGGCGGTCAGCGGCATCGGGCGGGAGTATGGGCGCTGGCCCCCGGGGAGCGGAAGCGCCTCCGGGTGCGGGCGGCCATTGAAATATTACGGGGTGCCCTGGGCCAGGATCCGGGACTGGGTCATCGTCGCGCCCTGCCCCAGCGGGACGTCCATCCGCACCACGCTCCCGTCGGGGTTCAGCTCGCCCTCCATGGTCACGTCGTCCAGCTGGATGCTGATGCTGCGCGGGCTGGCCGGGGTCTTGCGGTAGTGGACCTTCTGCAGCGCGGTGGGATGGATCCCGGGGCTGTAAATCTCGAAGCTCAGCGCCGGCTTGAGGCCGCCCAGCAACGCCGAGGCCACCTCCTTCTGGTTCAGCAGCTCCGAGGCCAGCCCGGCCTTGTCCCTGGACTTCAAGCTGCCCTCGAACGGCTTGCCGTCCCGGGTTCCGTGCACCGAATAGACGTTGCCGCTCTTCCGCTCCAGGGTGGCCTGCAGCACCAGCTGGCCGTCGACCGCCTTGGCGTAGACGTACTGGTTGATCCGCCCCCCCGCGTCACTGATCTCGGTGGAGACGTTGTCCTGGAAGGCGAACTCGGTCCGGGAGCGGGGGATCAGCAGCACGGCGGTGATCTCCACGATGGTCTGACCGTGCTCCGCCTCCCAGATCCGGCGCTGTTCGAAGCCCACCGGAAGCTCCCGGACCTTGAACACCTGGAGCTCGGAGACGCGGGGGCGGTTCCCGGACGGCTGCAGCGAGGCAGCGAAGCCCTGGGTGATCCTCCGGAAGGTGCGGCGGTAGCCCAGCTCGTCGTGAAAGCAGACCAGCGGGAGATCGTCGTGGGGAGAGGCGAGGATCTTCACCTGGCCGGCGGCGCGCTGACCGTCCGGGGTGGGGGTGGTGTAGTCCAGCTCCATGAAGATCGCCGGGCGGTCGCCGGCGGCGATGATCTCCACCGGGCGCAGCGCCTCCACCTGCAGCTCGGAGGAGAGCTGTTGGATCATCGCCTGCAGCGACTGGCCGACGTCGATCGAGTCCCGGTACAGGAAGCACTTGATCGCCGCCTCGGTGCCGATCGGCAGGTCCACCACGGTGAAGTCCTGCTCGTCCTCCAGCACCGCCGCTCCGGCGGACTCCACCTGGGCGCTGAAGCGGCCCTCGGGACCCTGCAGCGCGCGGGTGGGCAGCGGCTGCAGCTCCCGCTCCAGCGCGGCCAGCAGCTCGCGGCGGGCGTCGGCGGGGGGCGGGGGCGTCTGGACCGCCGTGCTCTCCGTCGGCCTGGGAGTGGTGGCGCAGGCCACGGCGAGCAGGGCGGACAGCAACAGGCGGCGGGGGATTCTCACCCGCCCAGTTATCCCCGGGGATGGAGAGAGGGCAAGCGGGGTCCGCTGCGCGGCAGCTGCACCCGGAACACGCTGCCCCGGGGGACGGCGGGATCGACCCAGATCCGCCCCCCGTGGACCTCGGCCGCCATCCGGCAGAAGGTCAGCCCCAGGCCGCGCGAGGCGTAGGCCGCCTCCGGGGAACCATCCAGGCGGACGTACTTGTCGAAGATCTTCTCCTCGAAGCCGGCGGGGATGCCGGGCCCCTCGTCCGCCACCGACACCACCACCGCGTCGGGCTGGGGTTCGATCCGCAGCCGGATGGTGCGGTCCTGAGGGGTGTACTTGATGGCGTTGTCCACCAGGTTGATCAGCAGCCGGCGCACCAGCTCCGGATCCGCGATCACCATGCCCTGCTGGGGCGCCTCCACCAGCTCCAGCCGCTGGCGGCGATCCTGCACCTGACGCTGCACCGACTCCTGGATCTCCAGCGCCAGCTGGTTGAGGTCCAGCTCGGTCAACCGGGGGCGCAGCTCGCCATCCTCGGCGCGGCCAATGTCCAGCAGGTTGAGCACCATCCGCTTCAGGCGCTCGGCGGAGTGGTGGATGGACTCCGAGCTGTCCTTCACGTCCGCGGGAGACATCTCCTCCTGCTGCAGCAGCGCGGAGTGACCCAGGATCGCGGCCAGCGGGTTCTTGAAGTCATGGACCAACAGCTCGGTCAGCTCGTTCTTCTGGCGCTCGGCCAGCTGGCGGCGTTCCACCTCTCCGCGCAGGGCCAGGGTCAGGTCGCGGGTCCGCCCCAGGGCCGCCCCGGCGAACACCCCGATCCCCACGCTGAGCAGGTTGCCGGCCACCCGGGGCAGGGTGTCCCCGAACACCCCGTCGCGCAGGTAGAGGCCGATGTTCACCACCGCCACCCCCAGCCCGATCCCCAGGCCCCCGCGGAGCCCGAACAGCACCCCGCCCACCACCACGATCAACAGGTTGATCGGCCGGAGGGCGAAGCGCTGCGCGCCGTCCTCCACCAGGTGGTAGGCGACCAGATAGCCGACGCACAGCACTGCGATCACCGCCCAGCGGATCGCGGGGGCGGCGGTGGCCGCGCGGACCCAGACCGGAGGGCGCTCGGCGCTGCGGGGCACTGGCTGGGCTCTGGAGGTGTGCATCGGCAGGCGGGACGGGGGTATCGAGGATGAACACGTCGGGACGGAGCACGCAAGGCGAGCCGGGGTTCCTGCGGGTACGATGTCCGGCCAGCTCTCCATGCTCCCCCGGGCCCAGGACATCTCCCTGCTCTGCCGTCACTGGCTGCGCACACCGACTCCCGAGCGGTTGGGGGAGGCGCTGCGGGCGTTGCGGGAGCTGCTGGGCGCCACCGGGGCCGCGCTGAGCGGGCCTCCGCCGGTGGGGTTCCTGACCGCCGGGGACCTGGCCTCCGAAGGGGGCGGGGAGGTGGTGGCGGGAGAGGAGGGGATCTTCCGCCGGACCGGGACGGTGGTGCGCACCGGCGCCGAGCAGGGAGAGCACCGGGTGACCGCGGTGTTCCGCTTCGCGGCGGTGATCGACGAACCGGAGATGCTGCAGCGGGTGCAGGCGGTGGCCCAGGCCTTCGTGGAGGCCACCGTGGTGGCGGCGCCGCGGGAGGAGCGCTTTGGCGACTACCAGCTGGTGGCCCGCCTGGGGGAGGGCGGGATGGGGGAGATCCACCTGGCCCGGGGACCGGATGGCGAGCTGGTGGCGCTCAAGCGGATCTCCCGGCCCCTGGCCGCCGCCCCGCGCTTCCTGGAGATGTTCTCCCGCGAGGTGCAGGCCGCCACCCGGATCGCCCACCCCAACGTGGTGCGGATCCTGGAGTACGGGGTCAGCGACGGCCAGGCGTTCCTGGTGATGGAGTATCTGCAGGGGGCGTCGCTGGCGCGGGTGTCCTACGGGGCGCAGGCGCTGGGCCTGAGCCTCCCCCTGGAGGTGATCCTGGGCCTGACGCTGCGCTACTGCCGCGGGCTGGAGGCGGCGCACCGGGCGGGGATCGTCCACTGCGACATCTCGCCCCAGAACCTGTTCGTCACCTTCGAGGGTGAGGCGAAGGTGATCGACTTCGGGCTGGCCCGGCTCCCCTCCGCGCTGCAGCGGCGCAAGGAGCGGGCGCGGGGGAAGCTGGGCTACGTGGCCCCCGAACAGCTGGTGGGCGAGCCGTTCGATTACCGGGCAGACCTCTTCGCCCTGGGAGTGGTGCTGTACGAGCTGCTCGCTCGCCGGGCGGTGGACGCCAGCTGGCGGACCTACGCTGGCAGCGGCCTGCCACCCCTGGGGGCCCTGGTCCCCGAGGTGCCCGCCGCCCTCACCGACCTGGTGATGCGCACGGTGTCCTTCGTCGCCCAGGAACGCCCGGAGGACGCGGTGGGGCTGGAGCGGCTGCTGCAGGAGGCAGCGGCCCAGTGCCGGTTGGTGCCCGCCCCCCCGGAGGCCATCTCCCTGTTCATGCGCAACGCGCTGGGGGACAGCGAGGCCCACCAGAAGCGTCTGCTCTCGGGCCCGATGAGCGGACCGGTGGGACCCGATACCCGGACCACCCGCCTGGAGTGACAGAGGTCCCAGCTGTACCCACACAGTTGCCCCTGGGGTCGAACTGTGTTCATTGCGCGCGGTACGGACTGTGCCTACCCCCAAGGG
The DNA here is from genome assembly GCA_036675345.1 of Myxococcaceae bacterium. Taxonomy (GTDB): domain Bacteria; phylum Myxococcota; class Myxococcia; order Myxococcales; family Myxococcaceae; genus JALYOC01. The sequence goes on along the minus strand of JAKFFE010000033.1, from coordinate 77,600 downwards.
TGGGCAACCCGCATTGATGGGCCCCGGGAAACCAAGATGCGCAAGACGGCGGAGATCACCCAGGACGGAGGCGCACCGCTCTATGAGCGGGTGGCGGAGGATCTGGCCCGGCTGATCGAGCAGGGGACCTTCCGGGCCGGCGACCGCGTCCCCTCGGTGCGCGCGCTCTCCCGTCAGCTCCAGGTCAGCATCAGCACCGTGCTGGGCGCCTACCAGCTGCTGGAGGACCAGGGGTTGATCGAGCCCCGGCCGCAGTCCGGCTACTTCGTCAAGCCGCGCTTCACCTCGTTGCCCGCCGAGCCGGTGGTCACCCGGCCCGATGCCGCCCCCACCCGGGTCAGCACCTCGGAGCTGGTGATGATGGTGCTGCGCGACACCCGCAACGCCAATCTGGTCCAGCTGGGGGCGTCGGTGCCGGATCCGGACAACCTGCCGATCGAGAAGCTGAACCGGTCGCTCAGCGCGCTCACCCGGCTGCACCGCAGGCGGGCCGCCTCCTACGAGCTCTCTCCGGGCAGCAAGCCGCTGCGCACCCAGATCGCCAAGCGGGCGTTGCTGTCCGGCTGCGCGCTGACCCCCGACGAGCTGATCATCACCAGCGGCGCGCAGGAGGCGGTGTACCTGTCGCTGCAGACGGTCTGCCGGCCGGGGGACGTGGTGGCCTGCGAGTCGCCGATCTTCTACGGGATCCTCCAGGCGGTGGAGCGGCTGGGGCTCTCGGTGGTGGAGATCGCCTGTCACCCGCGGGAGGGGATGGTGCTCTCGCAGCTGCGCGCCGCGCTGGACAAGCACCCGATCAAGGCGGTGGTCACCGTCTCCAACTTCTCCAACCCGCTGGGCAGCTGCATGCCGTCTGCGGCCAAGGCGGAGCTGGTGAAGATGCTGGAGAGCCGGGACATCCCGCTGATCGAGGATGACCTCTACGGCGACCTGCCGCACGACGGGAACCGCCCGGAGGTGGCGCGGGCGTTCTCCCGCAAGGGGCTGGTGCTGCTGTGCTCCTCCTTCTCCAAGACCATCGCCCCCGGCTACCGGCTGGGGTGGATCGCGCCCGGACGCTTCTACGCGGAGATCGAGCGGCTGAAGTTCGTCACCAACATCGCCGCCTCCACACTCTCCCAGTTGGCGGTGTCCGAGTTTCTGGCCGATGGGGGCTACGACCACTACCTGCGCGGCGTGCGCCGGGTGTACGCGCAGCAGGTGGCGCGGATGGCGCGCGCGGTGGCGGACCACTTTCCGGCAGGGACCCGGGTTACCCGCCCCTCAGGCGGGTTCGTGCTCTGGGTGGAGCTGCCCCGGGGAACGGACTCCCTGCAGCTTTATGAACGGGCGCGCAGCGATGGGATGACCATCGCCCCGGGGCCGATCTTCTCGGCCCGTCGTCGTTACAGGAATTTCATCCGGCTCAACTGCGCTTCCTGGACCGATCAGGTCGAGGGTGCGGTGGTCCGGCTCGGCAAACTGGCGCAGGCCAGCAACCAACAGCGCTACGTCCAGTAGCAGTGTGAGGAAATGATGAGCGTGGTGAAGATCGACATCCAGCGGACCGCGCACCCCAAGGCGAAGCCCGTCCTGCCGGACCTGGGGTTTGGCCGGGTGTTCACCGACCACATGGTGCTGATGGACTACGACAAGCCGGCCGGCTGGGGAGCGCCGCGGGTGGTGCCCTACGGCCCGCTGTCGCTGGATCCGTCCACCACGGTGTTCCACTACGCCCAGGCGATGTTCGAGGGGATGAAGGCGTTCCGGGGCAAGGATGGGAAGGTGCGGCTGTTCCGCGCCGAGCGCCACGCCAAGCGGATGGCGGAGGGCGCCAAGCGGCTGTGCATGCCGTCGGTGGATCCGGAGGTGATGCTGCAGTCGCTGCACACCCTGCTGGCGGTGGACGAGGCGTGGGTGCCCTCGGCGCCGAACACCGCGATGTACGTGCGGCCGACGATGATCGGCACCGACCCGCTGCTGGGGGTGCGCGCGTCGACCAGGTACCTGTTCTTCATCATCCTCTCGCCGGTGGGGGCGTACTGGACCGACGGGTTCAAGCCGCTGAAGATCTGGGTGGAGGAGAAGTACGTGCGCGCCGCGCAGGGCGGGACCGGGTCGGTGAAGGCCTCGGCCAACTACGTGGCCAGCCTGGCCGCCTCCGAGGAGGCCAAGGCCCGCGGCTACGCGCAGGTGCTGTGGCTGGACGCCAAGGAGCACAAGTACATCGAGGAGGTGGGCACCATGAACCTCTTCGTGCGGATCGGCGACGAGGTGCTGACCGCCCCGCTGGAGGGAACCATCCTGGGCGGGGTGACCCGCGACTGCGTGATCACCCTGCTGCGCAGCTGGGGGGTGAAGGTCTCCGAGCGCAAGGTCTCGGTGGACGAGCTGGTGTCCGCGCACCGACAGGGCGAGCTGAAGGAGGTGTTCGGCACCGGCACCGCGGCGGTGATCTCCTCGGTGGGCGAGCTGGGCCGCGAGGGCGGCAAGATGGTGATCAACGACGGCCAGGTGGGTGAGCTCTCCAAGCGGCTGTTCGACGCGATCACCGGGATCCAGTACGGCGAGCAGCCCGACCAGTTCGGGTGGCTGACCGAGCTGCAGACCGGGCTGGCCGGGGACTCCCGTCCAAAGGTCGCCGCGCAGGGCTAGCGCGCTGAAGCCTCCCGGGAGGCGCTGCCCTCCCGGGAATCGGCACCTTCGATCATGGCTCAGCTGCGACCGATTCCGGCGAACGCCACCTGGGAGCTGCGGCATCGGGTGCTGCGTGCAGGAGCCCTTGAGTTCGACTGCCCCACGGGGCGATCCTTCCCGACATGGACAGCCCACTGACCCCGGCGGTGGTGGCAGTACGCGCGGTGGAGGCGCTGAGCGCACGCGCCGGGCCTTCGATCGGAGAGCGGACGGTGGCGCTGCTGCTGGCGGTGCCGCACCGGGGGCGCTTCCACGCCAACGCTCCCGGCGAGGTGGAGGCGGCGGGGGGGCGGCTGCTGATCCGCGGTGAGGTGGTGCTTGGCTGCTTCACCTCGGTTCCGCAGGCGTTGAAGTGCGCGGGTTCGCTGCTGATCGTGGGCACCGATCCGGCGGGGTCGATGGGGATCGGGGTGGACTATCTGACCCTGCCGCTGGACGCCGCCGGCAACCCGGTGGGTAGCTCGCTGGCGGACCTGGCGGCGCTGACCGGGATCACCGAGGAGGGGCAGCTGCTGGTCTCGGACCGGGTGATACCGCTGCTCTCCGAGGTCCGCCATGCGCCCTTCGCCACCCTGCCCAGAGCCGGGCGCCCCCTTCCGGTCCACGAGGCCGCCTGGCGGCGTGGGCAGCGGATCGGCAAGAGGCGCAGCAGCGCGTGGATGGTCGGCTTCGTGGCGGTGGCGATGGCGCTGATCGGGGTGCTGGTCGCGCGGGGGTGGACGCGGGTCCAGGAGGAGGAGTCGATCGAGCAGCAGATGATGGTGGAGCTGCCGGTGGCGCTGCCGATGACCAGGGGGGCGGCCCCCGTCGCTGGCGACCACGACCCGTCGCAGACCGCCGAAGCCGCGACCGCGGGGGACCGCAACCCGCCGGAGATCGCCGAGGCGGCGGTCGCCAGGAAGTCGCCCGCCCGCAAGCTGGGATCGCTGACCCTGCTGACCACGCCCACCGCCACCGTGAAGCTCAAGGGCCGGTCGCTGGGGTCCACCCCGCTGTCCCGGGTGCCGCTGGAGGTTGGAACCCATGTGCTTGAGCTGATCGGCCCCGATGGCACGGTGAAGGTGCTCTCGGTGCCGATCCAGGTGGGAAAGGTCACTGCCTTCCGGCTCAAGCTGGACGAGCTGCCCACCCGCTGACGTGCCGGGACCGCTCAGCGTCCCATCGCCGCGCCCAGGGCGTTGAGCGTCGGCACCGTTCTGGCGCCTCGTCTCATCACCGCCAGCTTGTCGGCGAGGGTCAGCCGTCCTGCGTAGAAGCGGGCGACCAGCGCCTCGGGATGTTCGTAGAAGGCGGAGAAGATCCGCACCCGTTCCTCTGGAGGCAGGGCGCCGAACAACATCCGGTTGAGCAGCCGGTAGAAGCCCTGACCCCGCCAGTGCGACCGGGCCAGCCGGTTGAGTCGGGCGGTGAGTGACGCGGGCTCCAAAGTGGGCAACGCGGCGATGGTGTCCGCCAGCGCGGCGGCCCAGGGCAGCGAGTACCCGGTGGTGGCGTGGAAGAACCCGCCGGAGACGCCCAGGGTGGGGAGGGTGAGTCGCGGCGCCTGACCTCCCAGCGGGATCGGCAGGGCCGCCATCTCCTCCCGCTCCACCTCGGCGATGCTCCAGCCACGCGCTCGCGCCCAGTCGGAGATCCGCCCCCGCAGCGCCACCGGATCCAGCGCCGGGCTGTCCGAATAGGTGGTGTCTTCGATCAACACCCGGCGCGCGTCCCAGGGCAGGGCGTAGACGAAGCGGAAGCCGTCCAGCTGCTCCACCGAGGCGTCCATCAACACCGGACGGGTCAGCCCGTGGGGGGCGTCCAGCAAGAGATCCTGGCCGAGGAACTTCTGGTAGCCGGCGCCAGGGCTCTCGAAGCGGCCCCTTCCGTCGATCACCACCCCGGCCTCCAGCCGCTCTCCAGAGGCCAGCCGCACCGAGTCCGCCGCCACCTCCGCCACCGGGGTGTGGAGTCGGACCCGGTCCCCCAGTTGCTGCATCAGCAGCCGGTGGAAGTCCGCGGAGCGGATCGAGTGGTAGCTGCCGCCCAGCACCCGCTCGCTTCCGGGGAAGAGGATGTCGTGGCCGATCCAGTTGCCGGCGCAGAACGGCAGCAGCCAGCGGCGCTGGTCGTCGGTGACGTCGCTGCCGTGGAAACTCCAGGTGTGGTTGCCCCCCAGGGTGGGGCCCGCCTCCAGGAGCAGGAAGCGCAGCTGGGGTCGCCGCGCCGCCAGCCGATGGGCCAGCAGGCCGTTGGCCAGTCCGCCTCCGACCAGGATCAGCTCCTCCATTCAGCCCTCCAGCAGACGCTTCTGCGCCGGTGAACGGGGGACGCCGGCCAGCAGGCCGCGCAGCGGCACCGACTCCACCGGCTCCTCCTGCAGACCCTCGGTGGCCAGGATCCGGTTGGCGGCCACCAGTCCACTGGAGAAGGCGGCCTCCATCAGCATCGCCGGGAAGGGGAGCTTCACCCAGTCCCCCGCGCAGTACAGGCCGGGGACTCCACTCTCGGTGCCGGGCCGCTGGCTATGCATCCCCACGTGGAAGGCGGTGAAGTCCCGCCGCACTTCGTACCACTCGTGTCGGAGGGTGGCGTCCTTCAGCTCCGGCAGGAACGACCACAGCTCCTCCAAAAGCAGCTCCCGCACCCGGGCCTCGGTCAACGTGTCCGGCACCGCGTAGCAGTGCAGCTCCACCACCGAGCCTCCGTGCCTCTCCACCCAGGCGGCGGACTCGGTCTCGGTGCGATCGTAGAAGGCGATCGCGTCCAGCACCTGCACCCGGTCGGTGATCACGAACACCGGTAGCGTCTCCCGCGGCTGCTTGTCCAACCACAGCCGCAGCACCGCGTAGCGCTGGCCGGGGAGCAGGGCCCGCAGTCGGGGATCGAGTCCCTCCAGCCCCACCGCTCCCTCCAGCACCTTCCGGGTGCCCACCACGTCCGAGGCCAGCACCACCGCGTCGAACGGCTCGGCGTTGACCGTGAAGCCCGCCTCCGTCCGCGCCAAGCCGGTGACCGGGGTCCCCAGCCGCAGCTGCACGCCGTGCTGCTGGAAGCGGGCGCGGATCGGCGCCAGCAGCGAGGCCTCGTAGTCGCTGGCCGGGTAGTCGTAGACCAGGCCCCCGTCGTGACCCAGGAAGTAGAAGTGGAAGCTCTTCACCAGCTCCGCCAGCGACAGCTTCGACTCATCGGCGAAGAAGGCCCGGGCGAAGGTGTTGAAGGCCAGCTTCAGCTGCGGTGGCAGCTGCGCCCGCCGGTCGAACTCAGCGAAGGACATCCCGTCCAGCTGCTGGGGAGTCAGCTCCGGGTCGTAGGCCAGGAACACGCTCAGCGCGTCGCGGGTCGGGGTCCGGAACACCTCTCCCAGGCGGTACACGCCCTGCTCCGCCAGCTTGAGCAGGTTGAGCACCGGGGTGGTCTCCAGCTCCCCGAACGAGATCTCCCCGCCCCCGGGGACCAGGATCCGGTAGTCGGAGATCCCCTTGAACTTCTGACGCGCGCCCAGCGAGGTCAGGAACCGGTTGAGGTTGTAGTAGTGCCGGAAGAAGGCGTGGAACCCGTGGCTGACGAACTGGGTGTCTCCGGGGGACAGCTCCACCTGCCAGGAGCCCAGCTTGCCTCCCAGGTACGGCTTGGCCTCGAAGAGGGTGACCTGGTAGCCGCGCTCGCCCAGGGTGGAGGCGGCGGCGATGCCCGCCAGGCCTCCGCCCACCACCGCCACCCGCCGCGGGCGGGAGAGCTGCCGGGGCGCGGCCGCGTCCACCGTGTTGACCCGCACCCGATACGGACCCAGCCGCCAGCGGACCCCGCGGCGAACCAGCGCCGCGCGCGAGAACCAGAGGAGGGCCAACAGCGCGGGTGACGCCCACAGCCAGCTCATCGGGTGCCCACCAGTTCACCCAGCAGCGCCAGCACCAAGGACACCTCCTGGGCAGTGAGCGCTCCGGTCTTGGACCAGCGCCGCTTCCCCTGCCCGTCCAGGATCAGCACCGTGGAGCCGGTGGGTCGGAGCTGGAACGGTGGTCGCGAAAGCCGGCCCTCCCAGTCCAGGTACACCGGGATCCCGAACTTCTTCTCGCTGTCCTTCACCGCGGAAACCACGAAGTTCCGGGCGGGGAACCAGTCGTATTCCCGCACATTGGCGACCGCGATCACGGTCACCGCGCCCAGCGCGTTCTGCCGGGTGCCCTGACTGAAGAGCGCGTCCTTGAGTCCCTGGTTCAGGGTCCCCGAGTCCTTGTCTTCGTAGAAGAGCACCGTCGGCTTTCCCCATCGGCTGGAGAGCTGCACCGGGCTGCCATCGGTGGCGATCACCTGGGCGTCCAGCCCCTCCGCAGCGAGGGCGGCGGAGCTCAACAGCAGGATCAACCCGGGCCACAGCAAATTGACATTCATTTCTTCGACATTATACAAACCTTGAACAACATCGGCCACCGCAGTTTGAACTTCAGGATGTGCATCGATGATCCGGCCCGCCTCGTTGGACCTGCCCGCTGGCCTCGCCTTCGAGGAGCGCCTGGCTACCTGGCTGGACGCGGGGGATGACCTGGGACTGGACCCGCTGTGGAAGGGGGCCCGCCACCAGGTTCGCGAGTTCATCCTCCGACCGGCCAAGCGGGTCCGTCCGACGCTGCTGGCGCTGGGCTGGATGCTGGGGCGCGGCGAGCAGCGCTGGGCCGAGGTCCCGGAGGAAGTGGAGCAGTTCGGGGTGGGGCTGGAGCTGCTGCACGCGTTCATGCTGATCCACGACGACGTGGCGGATCGGGCCGAGACCCGCCGGGGTGGACCGTCGCTCCACCGGCAATTGGGCGAGGGGAAGCTGGGCGAGGATCTGGCGATCGTCGCCGGGGATCACCTCTATGCCCGCGCGCTGGAGGCGATGTTCGCCAGCAGCGCCCCGGCGGGACGCTACATGCTGGAGGTCTGTCGGCAGACCGCGGCCGGGCAGCACCTGGATCTGGTGTTCTCCCGTGCCGCCCTCTCCGAGGTCACCCTGTTCCGGACCTTGAAGGTGGCGGACCTGAAGACCGCCCGCTACGGCTTCGTCGCGCCGCTGGTGTGCGGGGCGATGATGGGCGGCGCCGCCGCGCCCCTGCTGGAGCAGCTCAAGCGGGCCGGCCGCCACGCGGGGCTGGCCTACCAGCTACGCGACGACTTGATGGGCCTGTTTGGCGACGAGCGGGTCACCGGCAAGGCCGGGGGGGCCGACTATCTGGAGGGCAAGCGCACCTTCCCGGTGATCGCCGCCTGGACCCGCGCCGATCCGCCCCACCGCCAGCAGCTGGAGGCGCTGTGGGAGGACCCGGCGGAGACGAGGCTGGAGCAGGCGCGCACGCTGGTCCGGTCCCTGGGCGGGCTGGCCTCCACGCAGCGGGTGATCGACGTCCGGACCCGCGCCGCCCGTCGGGTGCTTCAGGGGCTGGTGCCGTCCCCGGCGGTCAGCGTGCTGGACGGGATGCTCGCCGGCCTGGCCCGGAGGTCGGCGTGAACGGCAAGCGCGCGTTGATCGTCGGCGCCGGGATCGGCGGGCTGACCGCGGCGATGCGGCTGGCCCACGCCGGGCTGGAGGTGGATGTCTATGAGAAGCAGCCCGGCCCCGGGGGGCGCTGTGGCCGGGTGGAGTTCGACGGGTTCCGGTTCGATCTGGGCCCCACCATCCTGCTGATGCCGCACGTGCTGCAGGAGGTCTGGGCCTCGGTGGGGCGCAAGCTGGAGGACTACCTGAAGATCCAGCGGTGCGACCCCCACTACCTGGTCCACTACCGCGACGGCTCCCGGTTCACCCTCTGGAGTGACCCACCCAGGATGGACGCCGAGCTGGAGCGGCTGGAGCCGGGCAGCGCTCGCCGCTACCGCGACTTCTTGCGCGATGGCCGCACCCAGCACGACACCGCCTTTGCCAGCTTCGTCACCCGGCACTTCGATTCGGTGGCCCAGTTCCTGGCGCCGCGCAACGTGCCCTCCCTGTTCCAGGCGGGGGCGCACCGGCGGCTGTGGTCGCACGTCTCCCGCTACTTCAAGGACCCGCGGATCCTCCAGGCGCTCAGCTTCCAGTCCATGTACCTGGGGCTCTCGCCGATGGACGCGCCCTCCACCTTCTCCCTGCTGCCCTACACCGAGGCCGAGCACGGGATCTGGTTCCCGGAGGGCGGGCTGCACGCGGTGGCCCTGGCCCTGGAGCAGGTGTGCCGGGAGGAGGGGGTGCGGTTCCACTACCAGACCCCGGTGCGCAGCGTGGTGGTGGAGAACGGCGCCGCCACCGGGCTGGAGCTGGAGGGAGGTCAGCTGCGCCGCGGTGACCTGGTGCTGTGCAATGCCGATCACGCCTGGGGAGTGGAGCACCTGTTGCCCCAGCCGCTGGCCGCCCGGCGCTCGGCCCAGATCCAGCGCAAGCGCTTCACCTCCTCCGGGTTGATGCTGTACCTGGGGCTGTCCCGCCCGGTGGAGGGGCTGCTCCACCACAACGTCTTCTTCGGAGACGACTTCGAGGGCAGCTTCACCGACATCTTCCAGAAGCGACGGGTGCCCAGCGATGTCAGCTTCTACGTCAGCGCGCCCTCTCGCACCGGGCAGGGGTTCGCGCCTCCGGGGAAGGACGCGCTGTATGTGCTGGTGCCGGTGCCCCACCGGGATGGCACCCACGACTGGAGCGTGGAGGGACCCAAGGTCCGCGCCCAGGTGTTGGCCCGGCTGGCGGCGGAGGGCTACGGAGACCTGACCCCGTGGATCGAGGCGGAGCGGATCCTCACCCCCGACGACTGGGAGACGGACCTCAACCTCTCCCGGGGATCGAACTTCGGGCTCTCCCAGAGCCTGTTCCAGCTGGGGCCGTTTCGGCCCAAGGTCTCCGATCCGGACATCCGCCAGCTCTACTGGTGCGGGGCCTCGGTCCAACCCGGCACCGGGGTCCCCACGGTGATGCTCAGCGCCGGCTTCGCGGTGGACGCGATGCTGGGGGAGCTGCGCTCATGAGCGCGCTGATCCAGGCCGGCTACCAGTCGGCGCGCGCGGTGACCCGGCACCACGCCAAGAGCTTCTACTTCTCCTCGGTGGCGCTGTTCGGGGCCCGCCGCCGGGGCGCGTTCGCCCTCTACGCCTTCTGCCGGCGGCTGGATGATCTGGTGGACGGGGCGGAGGCGGACACCGCGGCCCTGCCCCGGCTGCTGGACCAGGCGCGGGAGCTGGTGGCGGTGCTGTTCACCCGGGGCGCCCCCACCCGGATGGAGCCGTGGCCGGAGCAGGAGCAGCTGGCGTTCCTGGACACCATCCAGCGCTTCAAGATCCGCCAGCAGCCGTTCCAGGAGCTGATCGACGGGATGCAGATGGACCTGGTCCGCAGCCGCTACCAGACCTGGGCGGAGCTGGACCTGTACTGCTACCGGGTGGCGGGCACGGTGGGGCTGATGATGGCGCCCTTGCTGGGGACCACCGATCCGGTGGCGCTGGGGCACGCGGCGGACCTGGGCCGGGCGATGCAGCTGACCAACATCGTGCGCGACGTGAAGGAGGACCTGGCCCGGGGCCGGCTGTACCTGCCCCAGGAGGATCTGGCGGCGGTGGGGCTGACCGAGGCCGAGCTGGCGCGCGGGGTGGTGGACGACCGGGTGCGGGCCCTGCTGACCACCCAGCTGACGCGCGCCCGGCGGCTGTATGCGTCCGCCCAGCAGGGAGTCCCCTACCTGAGCGGGCTGGGCTCGCAGCGGGTGGTGCGGCTGATGGGGGACATCTACGGCGGGATCCTGGAGGTGATCGAAGAGCGCGACTTCGACATCTTCACCCAGCGGGCCAGCCTCCCCACCCGCCGCAAGCTGTGGCGGCTGGCCCGGGTGCTGGCCACCGCCAACCCGCGCCCGGCGGAGGCGGTATGAGCCGGGTGGCGGTAGTCGGCGGTGGCTTTGGTGGACTGACCGCGGCCGGGGAGCTGGCCCGCGCCGGCCACCAGGTGACCCTGTTCGAGCAGTCGCTCACCCTGGGGGGCAAGGCGCAGGTCCTCTCCCAGCACGGGGTGGTGCTGGACACCGGGCCCACCCTGCTGACGATGCCGGCGGTGGTGCGGGAGACCTTCGCCCGGCTGGGCGCGGAAGACCTGCTGCCTCGCTTCCTCCGGCTGCCCCACCACGCGCGCTACCTGTGGACCGACGGGCGGACCTTCGACTGTCTGGATGATCTGGACCGCACCGCGGAGGCGGCGCGCGCCTTTGGCGAAGGAGAGGACCGCGGACTGCGGGCCTTCTACGCCGAGGCCGCCGCCATCCACCGCGCCGCCGGTGAGCCCTACCTGGAGGCCGCCTTCGAGGGGGTGGCCGACTTCCTGGGCCGGGCCGCCCGGCGGGGGCTGCGCTCGATGTTCGACGGGATGTCGCTGGGCACGCTGGACGGACTGGCCCGCAAGCACCTGGCCTCCCCGCAGCTGCAGCAGTTCGTGGGCCGCTTTGCCACCTACACCGGGGCCTCGCCCTACCAGGCCAGCGCCGCCTTCGCGTTGATCCCGCATGTGGAGCGGGCCTTTGGGGTCCACCACGTGGAGGGCGGGATGGGCGCGCTGGTGAGGGCCCTGGGGATGGCGCTGCACCGGCTGGGGGTGGAGGTGGTGCTGGGCGCGCGCGCCACCTGGTCCCGCACCCCCGCCGGGCTGGTGGCCGGGCCCGCGGGCGGGGAGCAGGCGTTCGACGCGGTGGTGGTCAACGAGGACCCGCTGGCGCGCGATCCGCTGGGGACGCACCCGCTGGCGCTCTCCGGGTATGTGCTGTTGCTGGAGGTGGATCGCCGGCTGGAGCTGCCGCATCACCTGGTGGCCTTCGGCGGCGCCTATGCCCACGAGTTCGCCCAGCTGTTCGCCGGCCAGGTGCCCACCGATCCCACCGTGTATTTCTGTCATCCCGCGGCCAGCGATCCCACCCTGGCGCCGGAGGGAAAGAGCGGGCTGTTCGTGATGGTCAACGCCCCCGCGCTGCAGCGGGAGGAGGACGCGGAGGCCTGGACTGGCCACGCCGCCACGCTCCAGGCGCTGTGTCTGCGGACCCTGCGCCGGGTGGCGCCGGAGCTGAAGTCAGGGTCGATCAAGGTCCTGGGGGAGCGCACCCCGGTGGATCTGCGCGCGCGCGGCGCTCCCGGCGGATCGATCTACGGCTTTCTTCCGCACGGGAAGCTGGGCGCCTTCCGACGGCCGCGGATCCAATCCGGCACCCGGGGGGTGTTCTACGCGGGCGGGGGCACCCACCCCGGCGGCGGGGTGCCGCTGGTGATGCTCTCCGGTCACTTCGCCTCCACCCTGGTGCAGCGCCACCTGGGAGGCCAGCGATGAGCCCCTTCGAGCTGCCGGAGGGGCCCGGCTCCTATCGCTGGTACTACCTGGACGTCTCCAGCGAGGAGGTCACCGTGGTGGTGATCTTCATGGTGGGGTCGCTGTTCTCGCCCCACTACTCGCGCGCCGCCCGTCGCGGTGGGCACCCGCGCGCGCACTCCGCGATCAACGTCGCGGTGTACCGCAACGGCGAGCGGCGAAGCTGGGTGCTCAGCGAGTACCCGGACGCGCTGCTGGAGGAGGAGGGGCGCTGTCTGCGGATTGGCCGCTCCACCCTGCGGGTGGCCGCCGATGGCCGGCTGACCGCGGAGGTCCAGGAGCGGACCGCGCCGTGGGGCAAGCCGCTGGAGCTGCGGTTGGAGCTGACCTCCCAGGGGCCGGGCCATGCGCCGATCCGCCTGGTGGAGGGGCTGGAGCACTGGTGGCAGCCGTACGCTCCCCGGACCCGGGCCCGGGTGTGGCTGCCGCGGGAGGGGCTGGTGTTCGAGGGCCGCGGGTACCACGACGGCAACCACGGCAGCGTGCCTTTGGGCAGCGACCTGCGCGGGTGGGAGTGGCTGCGCACCCACGACGGCGAGCGGACCACCATCTCCTACCGACCCTGGCATCCGCGGACGCTCCGTTCCTGGCAGGTGGAGGTGGACTCCCAATCGCTGCAGGTCTCCTTGCAGCCGCTGGCCGTCGCTCCCTCCACCCGCACCTCCTGGGGGCTCAAGGTTCCCCGTCGGCTGGGGCTGGAGGCCCAGGCGTCGTTGCTGGAGTCCTCGCCCTTCTACGCGCGGCTGGAGGCGGAGGAGGGTGGGGTGCACGCGCTGGGAGAGGTGGCGGACTTCCGTCGCTTCCATTCGCCGTGGTTCCGCTGGATGGCGCACTTCCGCACCCGGAAGGAGGCCGCGGCATGAGCCACGTCCTGTGGTGGGCCTGGTGTCTGACGGCGATTCTGTTCACCGCGGTGGCGCTGGGGCGGGTGCTGCGTCGGAGACGGAGCGCGCCCCGGGGGGCCGTGCGCCGGGCGTTGTTGCTGCGCCCGGTGGACGCGCCCACCCCCTCCGAGCTGGAGAACCTCTCGGTGTCGGTGCCGGGGGTGGAGCAGGTGGTGGTCTCCTCCTATCGGCTGCGGCTGCCGGACGCGGTGCGCTGGCTGCCCTCCGACCCTCCCGGCTTCAACCGCAAGCTGGGCCACCTCAAGTACGCGCTGGCGGTGCGGGAGGACCCCACCCGGCCGGTGCTGGTGGTGGACGCGGATGTCCGGGTGGACGCGGCGCTGGTGGACTCGCTGCTCTCGGCGCTGGAGTCCGGGGCCGCGCTGGCCTGGGCGGCCCCCCGTCCGCTGCAGGGCGGGGTGGAGCGCGGCCTGCTGGTGCAGTCGGTCCACAGCTTCGAGGTGCTGGAGGTGATGAGCCTGGGCAGCACCCCGCTGTGCGGCAAGGCGATGGCGCTGGGCCCCCAGGCCTGCGAGGTGCTGGCCACCCTTCCGGACTGTCTGGGCGAGGACCTGGAGCTCTCGCGGGCGCTGAGCGCGCGCGGGCTCCCGGTGCGGCTGGCGGGAGAGGCGAGGATGCCGGAGCGCGCGGCGGCGGTGGCGCGCTACACCCGCTGGATGCAGGTGCTCAAGGCGCACCGTCCGTCGCTCTTCCCCACCGTGCCGCTGCTGTTCGCCTGCACCCCGCTGCTGCTGCTGGGGGCCGCGGTGGAGGGTTCGGCGGCGATGGGCGCGGGGGCCGCGGCGCTGGTGGTGCTGCGGAGCACCCTGGCCTCGGTGCTGGAGCGGCGCCCGGGCGCGTTCCTGGGCTGGCTGGGAGCGGAGTCGCTGTTGCTGTGGTGCTGGACCCGGGCGCTGGTGAAGGGCTCGCGGGTGGTGTGGCGCGGGCGTCCGCTGGTGGTGGGCGCCGAGGGACGGCTGGGGGTGGCGCGGTGATCCCCGACGCCAAGCGGCCGCTGCGCACCTGGCTGCTGGGACGCTACGTCCACTGGAAGGTGGGCCAGGCCTTCCGCGGGGTGTGGCTGGAGGGACAACTCCCCCGGGGCGAGGAGGGTTTGCTGGCGTATACGAACCACTCCAGCTTCTGGGATGGGTTCATCGCCCACGTGCTGGCCACCCGGGCGGGCCGCGACCCGTATGCGATGATGGAAGAGCACAACTTGAGCCGCTACCGCTTCCTGGCCCGTCTGGGCGCCTTCTCCATCCGGCGCCACGAGGCCGCCTCCTCCCTGGAGTCGCTGCGCCACGCGCGGCGGGTCCTCCGCCGCCCCGGCTCCATCTTGTTTGTCTTCCCCCAGGGGCAGATCGAACCCAACGCCGCGCCGCCGCTGCGGCTGGAGCGGGGGGTGGAGGTGCTGGCCCGGCTGGCCGGGGTGCGCTGTGTCCCGGTGGCCTTCCGGCTGGCCTTCTTCGAACACGAGTACCCGGATGTGTTGATCGGGGTGGGCGAGCCGCACCCGCCCGCGCCGCTGGAGGAGATGTCCCGGCGGCTGGACGCGCTGGTGGACCGGCAGCGGGAGGTCTCCTCTCCCCAGGGGCGGGTGCCGCTGTTGCCGGGACGGCGCTCGGTGGCCCAGCGCTGGGACGCGGTCCGGGGGCTGTCGTGAGCGACGCGGTGTACCGGATCCAGATGGCGTCGCAGCTCTCCGGGGTCAGCGAACCGCTGATTCGCGCCTGGGAGCGCCGCTACGGGGTGCTCAACCCCAAGCGCACGCCCGGCGGCTACCGCACCTACAGCGACGCGGACATCGAGGTGCTCAAGCGCCTCAAGCAGCTCACCGAAGAGGGGGTGGCGATCGCCCAGGCGGTGCAGCAACTGCCGTCGATCAAGCGCGAGGTCCGCGCCGGTGCCCGCACCCCGCCCCGCGCCCCCGAACCAGAGGAGCTGGAGGCCTGGCACCAGGCGGTGCTCAAGGCGGCGGCCCGGTTGGATCAGCCCGCGATCCAGGCGGTGCTGGAGGAGGCCAGCGGGAAGCTTCCGGCGGAGGTGTTCTTCGACGCGCTGCTCTCGCCGCTGCTGCGCGAAGTCGGCGATCGCTGGCATGCGGGCACCCTCACCGTGGCCCAGGAGCACCTGGTCAGCCAGGCGGCGCGTCAGCGGATGAACGTGCTGCTGGCCAGCGCTCCCCATCGGGGAGAGCGGCACGTGGTCTGCGCCTCTCCTCCCGACGAGGAGCACGAGCTGGGGCTGCTGGGGGCGGCGCTGCACTTCCGTCACGCCGGCTGGCGGGTGACCTTCCTGGGCGCGCGCACCCCGGTGGAGCACCTGGCCCAGGTGGTGGAGACCCTCCGGCCGGACCTGGTGGCGATCTCGGTGGTGAACAGCCTCCGGGTCCGCCCCTTCCTGGAGGCCCTGGGCGCGGCGCTGCCCCGGGGCACCCGCACCGTGCTGGGCGGCGCGGGGATCACCCCCCACCGGGAGCTGGCCACCCGGCTGGGCTTCCAGGTCCTCCAGCAGTTCGCAGACGTGATCCCCTGGATCCAGGAGTCGTCATGAAGGTGTTGGTGATTGGCGCCGGGCCGGGCGGGCTGGCCTCGGCGATCAACCTCGCCGGCCAGGGCTTCGAGGTGACGGTGGTGGAGAAGGAGCCGATCCCCGGCGGCCGGATGCGCGGCCTGACGATGGGCGACTACCAGGTGGACACCGGCCCCACCATCCTCCAGCTCCCCCAGGTCCTGCAGAGCGTGTTCGAGCGCGCGGGCAAGCGGCTGGAGGACTACGCGACGCTGGTGCGCCTGGAGCCGAACACCCGGATCCACTTCTGGGATGGCACCCACCTGGACACCTCGGCGGACCCGGTCCGGATGAAGGCGGAGCTGGCGCGGCTGGACCCCAAGCTGCCGGCGGCCTACGACGCCTGGCTGGCGGAGTCGAAGGCGAAGTACCCGATCGCCTACGAGAAGTTCATCTGCACCCGCGCCGACTCGCTGGGCTACTACGCGCCGTGGCGGCTGCTGGACACGCTGCGCTTCAAACCCTGGCAGTCGCTCTACAAGCACCTGGACTCGTTCTTCCACGACGACCGGGTGACCTACGCCTTCAGCTACCCGTCCAAGTACCTGGGGCTGCACCCCACCACCTGCTCCAGCGTGTTCAGCGTCATCCCCTACCTGGAGGTGGAGTTCGGGGTGTGGCACGTGCGGGGCGGCTTCCGGGCGCTGGCCCAGGGGATGGCCCGCTGCGCGCAGGATCTGGGCGCGACCTTCCGCTACCAGGCGCCAGTGACCCAGGTGCTGGTGGAGAACGGCCGGGCCACCGGGGTGGTGCTGGAGAGCGGCGAGCGGCTGACCGCGGACGCGGTGGTGATCAACGCGGACCTGCCCTATGCCGCCACCCGATTGATCGCCCCCCAGGTCCGGGAGGGCACCCGGCTCTCCGATTCGGCGCTGGAGAAGGCCCAGTACAGCTGCAGCACCTTCATGCTCTACCTGGGCCTGGACACCCGCTACGACCAGCTGCCCCACCACCTGATCCACCTCTCCGAGGCCGTCCGCCGCACCGACGCCGCCGCGCTGGAGGACCACCAGGTGGACCTGGAGGATCCGCCCTTCTACGTCTGCAATCCCACCCCCACCGATCCCTCCGGAGTGCCGGAAGGCCACTCCTCGCTCTATGTGCTGGTGCCCACCCCCAACACCGGCCGGGCGGTGGACTGGAAGCAGACCGAACAGACGCTGACCGCGAAGATCCCCGGGTGGCTGGAGAAGGTGGGCCTGCACGGGGTCCAGCCGCACATCCGGGCCCAGCGGGCGTTCACCGCGCAGACCTGGCGGGACGACTTCAACGTGTTCCGGGGCGCGGTCTTCAACCTCAGCCACAACTGGACCCAGCTGGGTCCGCTGCGTCCCCAGGTGAAGTCCAAGCAGGTCTCCGGGCTGTACTGGGTGGGCGGAGGGACCCACCCCGGCAGCGGGCTGCTCACCATCCTGGAGAGCGCGAACATCGCCGCCGACTACCTCACCGCCGAGGCCGGCCAGGGGAAGCTGCCCCACTGGCCGTATACCCCTCAAGCGGCGTGATCCGGGAGGCCACCTGCTCGCGCCGCACCGGCGCGGGCGAAGTGGACCCGCCTGGCTACTCGCGCGGGGTGCTCTGCATCACCCGCACCCGGCGACCCTCGCCGTCGGTGGTCACCTCGCCCAGGGTGTGTCGCTTCGGCTTGGGCAGCTGACCGCTGGGGCCCTTGGCCGCCAGCACGAAGCTCTCCACCGACGCCAGCCGCTGTCCTCCGGACATACAGGTGGTGCTGACCACCAGGCGGCCTGCCACGCCCGGGGGGACGCGGGCTCGCACCGGATGCTCGGCCCGGACCCCGGAGGCCACTGCCCCGTGGGAGCGGGCCTCTCCGTCCAGCACCTCCACCCCCTCGGTGCCGTGGACGGTGGTCAGAAGCTGCGCGCAATCACCCAGCGGGGCCGCCGCGACGCGGACCAGATGGGAGGTGTTGCCGGACACCGCGCCGGCCAGATCGGTGGTCACCGTCACCGCGGCGCGGGGCTTGCCCGGGCTGCGGACCTCCCTGGGCGGCCTGGCGGCGGGCTCGGTGGCCAGGGAGGAAGAGGCGAGGCCCAGTGAGGTCAGCGCGAACAACAGGTGGGTTTTCATGTTCAAGGTCCTCACTGAAGTTCAACACCGAAGCCGTTGACGTCCTGCCCGCCGGGGAAGCCATACACGCTCAGCACGTAGGTGACCCCGCTGGCGCCGGGAATGGAGATCACCGGGCAGCCGCTGGTGTCGTTGTTGTTGCTGAGGAACCCGGCCCGGTAGAGATCCACGTCCAGCACATCGGTGGAGCAGCTGGCCGGGTTCGAAAGCTTGATCGCCGCGTTCCGGGCGGCGCCGGTGCCCAGGTAGCGGTACCAGCGCTGGGCGCCGAAGCGGTTGTGCTCGACGGTGGCACCCACGGTCACGTCGTGGGCGTCTCCCGGCGCGGCGAAGCCGGACCCGGTCAGGGTCTTGTACAACCGCCAGAACTCCACCCCCCGCGCGGAGCCGCCATAGGTGCGGGTGGGCGCGTAGACAACGCCCAGGTCGTTATCCAGATCAAACGGGTCGGCGGTGTCCCCCACCCCATCGCAGGAACCGGAGCACAGCGAGTCGTAGTCTCCGGCCAGGGTGGTCTCCCACAGCCCCCGCAGCCCTTCCGCGTCCCCGTACTGCTGGTTGTAGTAGGCGGCGAAGGACTGGGCGGTGGTCAGCGCCGGAGTGCCGCGCTGGAAGTCGCGCAGCACGGTGTGGATCCGATCGAAGCTGCCGCTGCTGGCGGTGGCGTCGCGGTTCTCGAACAGCATCCACAGCAGGTGCTGGACCGAGAACTCGCTGTACACCCCGCGGTCGTTCCCGGCGGGCACCCGGGAGACGGGGATCTCGAAGCCCCCGGCCTGCCGCTGCTGGAAGGTGTCGACGTAGATCGGATCCTGGAAGGTGATCCCGGAGAAGGCGTTGCCGTAGCCTTCCCCGAAGGCCACCCGGGGATCGAGCACGTCCCCGAACTGGTGACGGCCGCCCACCGAGTCCGAGCGGTAGAGGGTGTCCTCCAGGAAGTGGGCGAACTCGTGCGCCACCACGTGGTCGTCGTACTCGTCGGTGTCCTGGTTCTCCGCGCCCAGGATGTAGAGGTTGGGGCCGCCGGAGACCGGGTGCTGGTAGTGCGAGGTCCCGATCAGCCCGTTGGCGGGATCTCCCCCGCTGGGCACGTTGTCCGGGCTCCAGTTGGCGTTGAGCTTGGGGATGGTGAAGGCCGGGTTGCCCTGGCAGATCTTCTCCAGCGACTCCACGAAGGTGTCGGCGATGGCGAAGGGGGCCCCGGCCCGGGCGGTGTAGGTGGTGCCGCTGTGGGCGGTGGCCGCGTGGAGGTTGGCGTCGGAGAAGGGGGCGGTGCGGACCGCGGAGTCCGCCAGCACCCACAGCGCCTGACCGGCGGTGTTGTCCACCACGTCGATCTCCCAGTTGGCGCCGTCACACGCCTCCGGGCCCCGGCCGTCGGGGGCGTAGCCCACCGCCTGCAGCCGGGCCGCGGCGCGCACCTGCACGCTGGCGCCGGCGGCGATCCCGGGGAAGGAGTAGAAGCCGTGGTCGTTGGTGGTGGTGAACTGCGGCGCGCCCCCGTTCACCACCGCCTCCACCCGGATCCGCCGCGCCGGCCGGGCCTGGATCGCCGAGTAGTCCAGCCGGTTCCCGCCCTCCTCCTCGGAGGCGGCCGGCACCCAGTCATAGGTGACCCGGCCGGAGATCCCGGTGGCGACGCCGGTGCCGGTGGCGAAGGTCAAGGTGTAGGGGGCCAGGGTGTCGCCGGCCGCCGACCTCACGCCGACCAGCCGCACCCGGTACATCCGCTGGATCTGCAGCGCGCTGTCGGGGGTGAAGGTCACGGTGTCGTTGGAGGCGGAGACGGTGCCGGGCACCGGGGTGCCGTCGCTGTCCGCCAGCACCGTGGTGCCGTTCACCGTGGCCGGGTCCACCGGGGCGGAGAGGGTGAAGGTGACCGCGGCGGGGCTGACATTGCTGGCGCCGTTGGCCGGGTTGGTGGAGGCGACGAAGAAGGTGGGACCGATCGCCGCGCCGGTGGTGAAGCTCCACTCGTGGGCCGACCCCAGCTGGGCGCCGTTCTGGCCCTTGATCCCCTCTAGCACCCTCATCCGGTACTGGGTGTTGGCGGCCAGCGAGGCGGCGGGGGTGAAGGTGGCGGTGGCGGCGCTGACCGTCACCGTCCCCGCGACCTGGTTGGATCCGGCGGTCAGTTCGAACCGGGCGGGAGTCACCGTTCCCTGATCCAGCGGCGCCGAGAAGCTGACGCTGATCGCGGTGGTGGTGGAGACCCCGGTGGCGTTGGCGGCCGGGTTGGTCCCGGTCACCTCCAGTCCGCCGGGACAGCCGGTGAGGGCCAGCAGCGCCAGGGTGGTCCAGCAGAGAGGAGCGATTGCGCGCAGTCGCAAGGACGGCTGGTTCATGGGGTCGTTCTCGAAAGGCTGCTTGGAGCCATCGGCCAGGGCTCGGCCGCTGACGCTACGGGCCCCCTCCACCGGGTTCAAGCCGGGGGAGGGTTCTGTCGGTTGGACCTCACTCCCTGATTCGCTGGTCCAGGTAGTCGAACAGCGCCCGGGGCATCAGGAACAACAGCTCCACGAAGCCGAAGCGGAGGTGTTCCCGGTTGCCCAGCGGATGGGCCCGGGAGGGGGTCAGCTTCAGCGGCCCGGCGAAGCTGCCGTTGGTGCTCTCCGCGTCGGTGAAGCTCCAGCGTCCGGACTTGGGATCCTGCAGGAAGTAGCCCTGGAAGCGGCTGACGTTCTCGTCGGCGATCACCAGGTCGTTGTTCTCGGTGCGCCCGACGGTGATCCCCATCGCAAACGCGTTGAGCTTTCCGTTCCCCTTGGCCACCGGGAGGACCAGGGGATCGGACGCGGTGGGCCGTGGACCCAGCGCGCCGGCCACGGTCAGCGCGTGGGGTTGGGTGCCAGGTCGGAGGGCGGCCGCCTCCCACACCAGCACCGGTGTGGTCCAGGCAGCACGCTGGTCCGGGTGGACCAGGAAGGGCCGGGCGAACACGGTGAGCGGGACCGGCATCGGTGCCCCCAGTCTATGGGGGGTGGGACCGATTGCCAGCGCGGTCCGAAAGGACCTCACGGTCCGCGCGGACCCACCCCCGGGTCGGCGGCCTTCGCTGGCAAAGACGCACCGCGGCGACCGGGCCGAAGGCTTGCATTGGGTGGACCGGTGATGAATGCCCTCACCGTCTGGCTCTCAGCCCTGACCGGTCGGTTGCTCCCCAAGGGATTGCCGCCGGACCCCGAGGACCGTCCGCGGGCGCTGGCCTCCCTGCTGAGCGTGTTCTTCGGCAGTTGGCTGCTGCTGCTGGGGGTGAAGGCGGCGCTGGGGTACCCGGCACCGGTGTTGGTCACGGTCGCGCTGGCCGGGCTGCCGTTCCCCCTCCTGGCCTGGACCCTCCGCCGGGGACACCTGCGGGTCACCGCCTGGGGGCTGTGTCTGTCCTTCGCGGCAGCGCTGTCCCTGGCCGCCTGGCGACTCAACGGGGTCTACGTCCTCACCATGCCCTGGGCCCTGCTGTTGCCGGTGGTGGCCACCTATCTGGTGGGCTGGAGGGGCGGGCTGCTGTTTGCCGCGGGGTGGATCGCGCAGCTGGCGGTGTACGGGATGCTGGGCCGTCCGGACGTGCCGATCCGCGCGGAGGCAATGGTGCTCTCCAGCGCGATCATGCTTCCGCTGGGGGTGATGGTGACCGGCATGTACCAGCGCCGACAGGAGCGGGCCCGGGAGACGCTGCTGGGCGCCTTGCGGGAGAAGGATCGCAGCGACCTGGAGCGCGAGGTCAGCGAGACCAGCCTCCAGCAGCTGATCGAGAGGGCGCCGGAGCTGATCCTGGTCCACCGGGAGGGGCGGATCGTCTACGCCAACAGCAAGATGGTGGAGAGCCTGGGGCACACCACCGTGGAGACCCTGAGGGGGATCCTGCTCACCTCGGTGCTGCACCCCGACCAGCTGGCCCAGGCCGAGGCGCGGGTGGAGCGGTACCGCCAGGGCCTGGAGAATCCGCCGGCGGAGTTCCGGATGCTGCGGGCGGACGGCTCGGTGCTGTACAGCGAGTTCAACTCCTTTCTGGCCCCCTACCAGGGCCAGCAGTCGGTGATCGCCATTGGCCGGGACGTCACCGAGCGGCGGGCGCTGAACGCGCGGCTGGCGCTGGCGGACCGGATGGCCTCGGTGGGAACCCTGGCGGCCGGGGTGGCGCACGAGCTGAACAACCCGCTGTCCTTCGTGTCCGCCAACCTGGCCTACGTCCGCGGCGAGCTGGAGCGGCTGGCGGATCTTCCCCAACTGGCGGACCGTCCGGAGTGGCTGGCGGCGCTGTCCGAGGCGCAGGATGGGGCCCGGCGGATGAAGAGCATCATCCTGGATTTGAAGACGTACTCCGGTGCAAGCGAGGACAACGTGGAGACGATCGAGGTCGGCAAGGTCATCCAGGGCACCCTGCGGTTGGCGGAGAATGAGATCCGCCACCGGGCCCGGCTGGAGGTGGACCTGTCCGCGGACGCCTTCGTCCGGGCCAGCGAGGCCCGGCTGGGGCAGGTGATCTTGAACCTGGTGGTCAACGCGGTGCAGTCGATGACCGCCGGCGACGCCGACCGCCACCGGCTGCGGGTGACCTCCCGGGTGGAGGGGGCGCAGGTGGTGATCACCCTCACCGACACCGGGTGCGGGATCTCCCCTCAACACCTGAGCCGGATCTTCGACCCCTTCTTCACCACCAAGCCGGTCGGCGAGGGCGCGGGGCTGGGGCTGTTCATCTGTCACAACCTGGTGGTGGCGATGGGAGGCGAGCTGCGAATGCAAAGCGAAGTGGGGAAGGGGACGACGGTGACGGTGGTGCTTCCGGCGGAGCCCGCGGCCCCCGGCCAGTCCTCGCGGCCGGTGGACCCGGTGGAAGCACCGCGCCGGCCGCGGGTGCTGGTGGTGGACGACGAACCCCTGGTGGGCCGCGGAGTGCGCCGCACCCTGATGGGGCACGAGGTGGTGTTCGTGCAGACCGCCGGCGAGGCGCTGGCGCTGCTCAGGGAGGGGCAGCCGTTCGACGCCATCCTCTGCGACCTGATGATGCCGGAGATGGACGGGGCGGAGTTCTTCTCCCAGCTGGAGAAGCACTCGCCGCAGCTGCTGCCCAAGGTGATGTTCCTGACCGCGGGCGCCTTCACCCGAGATGCCCAGGCCTTCCTGGACTCCGGCAAGGCCTGGCTGGCCAAGCCCTACGAGTCCGACGAGCTGCGCCGGGCGATCCACGCCCTGGCCACCGGGACCCGGATCCTGGCCGCCTGATCGATAAAGGGGACAGGCCAGGCCGGTCCCCTTTCGCAGGTTCAGGGCGAGCGGCCGATGTCCACCAGCCGAGAGAGGCGGACGATGATCAGCTCCGCGCCCTGGTAGAGCTGGGTGCCGTCCCAGAGGGCAGGCACGGACTCCCCGCCGTGCGCACGCAGCGCGGCGAGGGCTTCGGTGAAGGCGACGTTGCGGAACTGGACGTGCTCCTCCAGCGCCTGGTCCACGATGTAGCGGCGGACCTTGGCGCTGGGGGCGTGGGCCAGCTCGTGGAAGAGCTGGAACTCCACTTCCAGCTAGCGGCGGGAGGCCAGGCCCATCCGCGCGGTCTCGCGGCGGACGGTGGCGGACTCGACCTGGAAGCGGACGTCCTCGGGGCTCATCCCCTTGAGCGCCTGCTGGGCCGCCTCCAGGCGCTTGCGGGCGGCCTCCACGTCGATGTCCTTCACCGGCTCGGCGTGGTCGGCCAGCACCAGCACCTTGTCGTTGGTGACCTCGATGAACCCGCCGGCCACGAAGAACACCTGCTTGCCGGTGCCCTCGCGCAGCTCCAGCGGGCCGGCCTCCATCAGGGAGAGGAACGGGCTGTGGCCCGGCCGGACGCCGAAGAGCCCACGGCCGCCCGGGGCAATGACCTCATCGGCCTTCGCCGACAGGATCCGCTTCTCCGGGGTGACGATCTCCACGCTCAGCTGCGCCATGGCCAACTCTCCTACTTGAAGTCCAGCCGGACGGTCTTGGAACCCACCGCCTCCAGCTCGATCAGTTCCTGGTCCGTCAACCGGGGGCCCTTCCCCGGCACGTCGTACACGCCCTCCAACCACTTGAAGTGCCGGTCCAGCTTCCGGACCAGGGCCAGGCGGTGCGACTGGAGGAAGTCGCCCAACCGCTTCTGCCGGATCACCCGGCCATCCTTCTCATACAGCGTCGCCACCACTGCGGCCAGGTGGGGAGGCTTGCGGCTGCCCCGCTTGCGCCGGGGGATCTCCGGGAGGGTGCGAATCACCCAGAACCGGTCTCCCCCATTGGAGACGTAAAGCTGGTCGTCCAGGGTGGCCAGACACCGGCTCAAGGACCAGTGAACCGCCTGGTCCTTCAGCGTCTCCACCCGGCACTTGCCAGGTGCCTCCTCCACCAACCGGATGGCGTACAGCCCGTTGGTGGAAGAGCGGGTCTTGCCCTGCTTCTCGGAAGCCAGGGCAGGGAGGGCCAACAGCAGCAGCAAGGGGAAGAGGCGTCTCACCCCTCCAACTTCCCAAATTGCGGCCGCCGGGGACAACTTCGGCCTTAGGCCGCCGCCATCTTGCGGGCGTTCTCCAGGGCCTCGTCGATGGTGCCCACCATGTAGAAGGCGGACTCCGGGATGTCGTCGTGCTTGCCGTCGGCGATCTCCTTGAACCCCTTGATGGTGTCCTGGAGCTTCACGTAGCGGCCTTCCTTGCCGGTGAAGACCTGGGCCACGAAGAAGGGCTGGGAGAGGAACTTCTGGATCTTGCGGGCGCGGGCCACCGCCTGCTTGTCCTCCTCGGAGAGCTCGTCCATCCCGAGGATGGCGATGATGTCCTGGAGCTCCTTGTAGCGCTGCAGCACGCCCTGGACCTTGCGGGCCACCGCGTAGTGCTCGGGCCCGATCACGTTCGGGTCCAGGATGCGCGAGGTGGAGTCCAGCGGATCCACGGCCGGGTAGATGCCCAGCTCGGAGATGGCGCGGGAGAGCACGGTGGTCGCGTCCAGGTGCGCGAAGGTGGTGGCCGGGGCCGGGTCGGTGAGGTCGTCGGCGGGCACGTAGATCGCCTGCACCGAGGTGACCGATCCCTTGGAGGTGGAGGTGATGCGCTCCTGGAGGGTGCCCATCTCGGTGGCCAGGGTCGGCTGGTAACCCACCGCGGAGGGGATGCGGCCCAGCAGTGCGGACACTTCCGAACCGGCCTGGGTGAAGCGGAAGATGTTGTCCACGAAGAGGAGCACGTCCCGGCCCTCTTCATCGCGGAAGTACTCGGCGATGGTCAGCGCGGAGAGGGCGACGCGGGCACGGGCGCCGGGCGGCTCGTTCATCTGCCCGTACACCAGCACCGCCTGGCTCTTCTCCAGGTCGTCGATCTTGATCACGTTCGAGTCCTGCATCTCGTGATAAAGGTCGTTCCCCTCGCGGGTGCGCTCGCCGACGCCGGCGAACACCGAGAAGCCGCCACGCTCGGTGGCCACGTTGCGGATCAGCTCCTGGAGGAGCACGGTCTTGCCGACGCCGGCGCCGCCGAAGAGGCCGATCTTGCCGCCGCGGGTGTAGGGGGCGAGCAGGTCGATGACCTTGATTCCGGTCTCGAACGCCAGCACGCGCACATCCTGCTCGGTGAACTCCGGGGGAGCGCGGTGGATGGGCAGGTACTTGGTGGCCTTCACCGGGCCCTTCTCGTCCACCGGGTCACCGGTGACATTGAGGATCCGGCCCAGGGTGGCCTTGCCGACCGGCACCTGGATCGGCGCGCCGGTGTTGCGCACCGGGGTGCCACGGGCCAGACCGTCGGTGGAGTCCATGGCGATGCAGCGGCAGGTGTTCTCGCCCAGGTGCTGAGCCACCTCGATGGTGAGGTTGTCAGCCTCGGCGGAGATGGCCGCGTTGGTCACCTTCAGGGCGGTGTAGACGTGGGGCAGACCTCCGGGCGGAAACTCGACGTCCACCACGGGGCCAAGAACCTGCGTAATCTTCCCAGTCGAACTCACGGTCGCGCTCATCGATCTTCTTCTCTGTCCTGGGGGGTAAAAAGGCGGCGCACCCTACAAATGGCCCCCCGCAAACGCAAGGCGTTCCTGGCCACCGTGCATAAGGGGGGGACGCGGGCAGAAGTAGGTCTAGACGGCGTCCCCCGACAGGCCGCTCCCACCCGCAGACGCCGCCCAGTCCCGAACCCTTCCTGGGGTGACCCGCCGGGGCCAGGGATCTCGCTGAGTGCCGGGCCGGTCCACTTTGAAGAGGTGCCTGACTCTGTGCACGCCCCCACACACCCGTGCCAGACGGTTCACTCCAGGGGCGGTGGGGGGAACTTGCTCAGCCGGACAGTTTCCCCCCCTGTTTTCGCCCAGAAACACCGTGGAACTTGTCATCCGAGACAATGTTCCCCCAAGGTCGGCCGGCGCGGCCTCGCCTGGGAACCGGGACCACCGCCAGGTTCCAAAGCGAAGCCCGGCACGGGTGGCGGAACCTGGGAGGGCAGGTCGCTCCCTCGGAGCGAGCGCGGGTCGAAGGGGGGGCGCGCGGTGCCCGGCTTCCCTCGCCCGGCTCCCCGGGGGAGGATCCCCCCGGCACAAGCATTGCTCCGGGATCCCCCATGCTCACCTCACTGGCCCTCACCGCGCTGCTGCTTACCTCCCACCCCGCGGCCGCTTCGCCTCCCTCCCGGCTGTCCCTGCTGGAACCTGCTGCCGGGCTGAACACCGTCCCCGCGCCTTCGGCCGCGCCTGCCTTCCAGGTCCCGGTGCAGTTCACCGGGGCGCTGCTGGCCGCGGGCGCCTTCGGGTTCGCCGGCTACTGGGGCGGAGCGCTGGGCTCGATGTTCATCGTCAGCGACTACGCGGGAGTCTTTGCCGGCGCGATGATCGGCGCGGTGGTGGGGGCGGCCCTCTTCGCGCCCCTGGGGGTGTGGGGGGTCTCGGCGCTGATGGGCGTGGACGGCAACCCGGGGCTCTCGTTGCTCCTGGCGCTGGCAGGCGCGGTGCCCACGGTGCTGGTGGCCACGCTGGGGCCCTTGCACAACCCGCCGGTCTACGTGGGCGGGTTGGTGGCGGGGGCGGTGCTCACCACCGTGGGCGCGGTGGTGGGGTTCAACTGGCACTCCCCCCGCGGAGGGCTGGCGCTGGTGCCGACTGTGATGCCCACCCGGGACGGCCTGGCGGCGGGACTGGCCGCGACCTGGTAACCCGGAGAGGGGACCTCAGTGGTCCCCGTCGGCGCCGGAGAGGTTGCCGCAGTCCGCTCCGGCCTTCTCGATCACGATCCGGCCGGGCTTCGGCGCGACCACCGGGGCCTTCCTGGCCACGAACCGGTTGACGATCACGTCGCGGAAGTTGTCCTCGCGTGCCTCGCCGAGATCAATCGCGCCCGGCGGCAGCGACTCCAGGAACGGCCCCAGCCCGTCTCCTCCCCGGGCCAGGAAGTCAGGCATCACCACCCGGTAGGTCTGGGTGGGGCGGGGAGGCTTTCCGGTCGGGTCGAGCACGAACTCCAGGAGTCGGTCCGGGCCCTTGCAGCGGGCCAGCCGCAGCCGCGCGCCGCTGACCTGGAACACACCCTTGCGGGCCCCGTAGACGGTCTTGAACAGGGTCGACAGCTGGGTCCCGGTGAGGGTCACGGTGGCCACCGTGTTGTCGAAGGGCAGCACCTCGAACACGTCTCCGTACTTCAGCTCGCCGGCCGCCAGGTCCGCGCGCAGCCCACCCGGATTGAGGATCGCCAGGTCCGCCTTCTCGTTCTCCCGCAGGGTGTCCGCCAGCATCAGCCCCAGCGGGCTCTCCCCCTCGTAGTTCCGGGTCAGCCGCTGGGGGACGCTCACTCCCAGCGACCGCTGCTGCAGCGACTGGGCGTTGGCCTGGGCCGGGGCCACCAGCGTCTCCAGGGCGGTGTCCACCACCACCGGCTCGCCCAGGAAGGTGGCCGGCACCAGCTTCACCTCCGGGCGATCACGCAGCTGCCGGGAGTCACAGGTGCCCAGGGTCGCGTCCACCGTGGCGCAGATCGGCACCACCGGGGTGATCCGGGTCTGCTCCTTCAACAGCGTCTTGCGCACCGGATCCACGAACAGCTCGATCATCGAGAACGACCGGCCCAGCCCGGGGGTCTCCACCACCGGGGTGCCCTTGATGAAGTGCCCCATTGGCGCGTGGGTGTGCCCGGCCACCACCGCGTCCAGGGTCCCCTCCGGGAGCTGGTCGAACATCCCGAAGATCTCCCCGTTGGCCGGATCGCAGCTGGAGAGATCCCGGGGGTCGTCCCACCGGGCGCAGCGGCCGCCGGCGTGCATCACCGCGATCACCACCACCGCCCCGCGGGCGCGCAAGGCCGCGGCGGCCCGGATCGCCTCCTCGGCCAGGGGGGTGAACCGCAGCGAGGCCACGTTGACCGGATTGGTCACCGACGGGGTGTGGGGCGTGGCCAGGCCGACGATCCCGATCTTCAGGCCCTCCACCTCCATCATCCGGGTGCCATTATTGCCCAGCCAACCGGGGTGGGCCCCGGAGGCGGCCTCCTGGACGTTGACCGCCAGGATCGGAAAGCGGGCCTGCTGGATGCGGGCCTTGAGGGCCCCGAAGGAATCCTGATCCGGACGCAGCGCCACCGGAGAGGGGCCCACCGGCCCGTAATCAAACTCGTGGTTGCCCAGCGCGGCCGCCGCGTAGCCCAGGTGGTTCATGGCGTCGATCACCACCGCCCCTTCACTGAGGTTGGAGGGGAGGGTGCCCTGGAACAGGTCCCCCCCGTCCAGGAGCAGGACGTTGGGGTGCTGTCGGCGGAGGATGGAGAGGTAGCCGGAGAAGGTGGCCAGCCCGCCCTCGCTGGCGGCGGTGCCGTCCGCCAGCCGGAACTCCTTGGGGTACACCCAGCCGTGGATGTCGTTGGTGCCCACCAGGGTCAGCCGGATCGGGGCGGGCGCGGGGGCCGGCGGGGCCGGGACTTCCCGGTTTCGGGAGGCTTCGGGGCCAGCGCAAGCGAAAAGCAGCGTGAAGGCCAGGATTAGCAGCGATCGGGGTTCATGCATTTGTCACCCAGTTGGTCCTTCTCACCGCCCGCGGATCAAGGCTAAGGGGGCGCCGGACCGCTCACGTGGGCGCACTCATGCACTTGGAGGTGTTTGTGGACAAGTCGTATTTTCGTTCAAGCTTGAGGTCGGTTGCCCTGGTGGCCGCCCTGGCTTTCGCATCGACCGCCTCGGCACAGGGCGTCACTGGCGCGGCCCTCACCGGCGTGATCACCGACCCGGCCGGCAGCCGGCTTTCCTCCGTGCTGGTCGAGCTGCGGAACGAGGCCACTGGCGCTGACTTCACCGCGGTCACCGACAACTCGGGCGCCTACCTCTTCGAGAACGTGCCCCCCGGTGGTCCGTACACCGTCACCATCAGCGCCGAGGGGTACTACGGCAACAAGCGGACCGGGATGCAGCTGGGCCTGGGCAGCCGGATGCGCCTCAACGTGGAGCTGAAGAAGTACGAGGAGATCAGCGAGGAGGTAGTGGTGGTGGCGCAGGAGGCGCAGCTGCTGGAGGACAGCAGCCGCACCGGACCGTCCACCGCGGTCACCAGCGACCAGATGACCTCGCTGCCGCTGCAGGGCCGTAACTTCACCGACCTGATCGCCACCGCCCCCCAGGTGTCGGGCAACGCGATGGCCGGCCAGAACAGCCGCTTCAACAACATCCAGATCGACGGCGCGCCCTACAACGACCTCTTCGGTCTGGCCAGCTCCGGCACCCCGGGTGGGCAGGCGGGGGCCAAGGCGCTCTCCATCGAGGCCATCGACACCTTCGTGGTGGAGGTCTCTCCCTTCGACGTGCGCTACGGCAACTTCGCGGGCGGCATGGTGAACGCGGTCACCAAGAGCGGCACCAACGAGTTCCGCGGCGCGCTG
Source organism: Myxococcaceae bacterium (assembly GCA_036675345.1). Lineage (GTDB taxonomy): Bacteria > Myxococcota > Myxococcia > Myxococcales > Myxococcaceae > JALYOC01. The sequence goes on along the minus strand of JAKFFE010000033.1, from coordinate 48,214 downwards.
TGGGGCTACTGGCAGAACAAGCTGCTGGCCGGCAACCAGTCCGACCCGACCTTCCTGGACTACAACACCCTCCAGTACGGGATCAGCCTGGGTGGGCCGATCCTCCACGACAAGATCCACTTCTTCCTCACCACCGACCTGCAGGAGCGCACCTCCGCGTTCGGTAACCGGTTCCAGCTGACCGGGGATCCGACCGCGGACCTGGCGGCGGCCGGCTTCACCACCGTGGAGGCGGATCGCTTCACCTCGATCCTGACCAACACCTACGGGATCACCAACCCGGGCACCGCGCTGGCCACCAACCTGACCAACCCGGACCGCAACCTGTTCGCCAAGGTCAGCACCAGCCTGGTCCCCAACAGCTACCTCGAGCTCTCCTACAACCTGGTCTTCGCCGGTCAGGACAACCTGAACCGCTCGCCCACCGGCCCCTCCGTTCCGGGCCGGCTGCGGGATGGCTACCAGCTGTCCAACGCGGGCTATTCTCAGGAGACCACCAGCCACACCGCCCGCGCCAAGCTGACCTCCAGCTGGCTGGGAGGGCGCCTCTCCAACGAGCTGCTCACCGGCTTCTCGATCATCCGCGACGCGCGTGACGCGGGGCAGGACTTCCCGCTGATCCTGGTGCGCGCCGGACAGCTGGGCACCAACGACTCCTGGCTGGCCGCGGGCGCCGAGCGCTTCTCCCAGCTCAACGAGCTGGATCAGGACGTGATCCAGCTGCAGGACACCCTCAGCTACAAGCTGGGGTCGCACACCCTCTCGGTCGGTACCACCAACGAGTACCTCAAGCTGCGCAACGCCTTCTTCCAGGCCTCCACCGGCGTGTGGGCGTTCGACAGCCTGGACGACTTCGAGGCCGGCACCGCCAGCGCCTACCAGCGCCGGTTCGGGATCAGCGATCTGCAGGAGCCGGGCACCGCGGCGTTTGACGTGCTGCAGCTGGGCTTCTACGCGCAGGATCACTGGGAGATCATGGAGGGCCTGATGGTCAACCCGGGAGTCCGGGTGGACGTCCCGTTCCTCTCCGCCGGCGTGCGGAACCCGCTCCTGGCGAACAACGCCGCCTTCCCCATCGACACCGCTTCGATCCCGTCGGGCAACCCGCTGTGGTCCCCCCGACTGGGCGTGAACTGGGACATCGGCAACACCGGCGAGACCGTGCTCCGCGGTGGCGTGGGCGTGTTCTCCGGTCGCCCGCCGTACGTGTGGGTCGCCAACGCCTACAGCATCAACGGGCTCTCCCAGGTGGAGCTGACCTGCAACGGTTCCTCCGGGGTGCCGGCCTTCAACATCGACCCCAACGCGCAGCCGTTCGACTGCGCCGGTGGGACCAACCCGCCGACCGTCCCCGTCAACCAGGGCGAGATCGACTACTTCGCGCCGGACACCCGCTATCCGCAGAACATGCGGGTGGCCCTGGGCGCGGATCGCAAGCTGCCGTTCGACACCATCGCCACCCTGGACCTGCTCTACACCCAGGACGTGAACGGCTGGTACACCACCGACGAGAACCTGGTCCGCCAGGACAACGACAGCGGTGAGGGCCGTGCGCTGTACGGCACCTTCGCCACCTCCAACGGTCGCGCCACCTCCCAGCGGGTTGACAACACCAACCTCCGCCAGGCGGTGAAGGTGTTCAACAAGAACGGCGGCCGGGTGTTCAGCGGCACCGTGCAGCTGCAGAAGAACCTGGCGCAGGTGGTCGATGCCCGGGTCTCCTACACCTTCACCAGCGCGCGGGACCTGATCTCCCTCACCAGCTCGCAGGCGCTCTCCAACTTCCAGTTCGCCCCGCTGGACGGGTCGATCCAGGATCGGAACCTGCGTCCTTCGGCGTTCGACCGCACCCACCGCTTCACCGCCACCGCCACCGGTAAGCTGCCGTTCGGCTTCACCGCCGGCCTGATCTACGTCGGGCAGTCCGGGTTGCCGTACACCTGGACCGTCAGCACCGACGTGAACGGCGACGGGATCGGCGGCAACGACCTGGCCTTCATCCCCGCGGACCCCAGCCAGATCACCCTGGCGGACCCCACCCAGTGGGATGGCCTGAACAACTTCATCCAGAGCCAGGAGTGTCTGCGCAACTCCCGCGGCGGGATGGTGCGTCGTGGCGCGTGCCGCAACCCGTGGCAGAACTTCATCGACGTCCGGCTGGGGTGGAACTCTCCCCAGTGGATCAAGGGCCAGCACCTGGAGGTCCAGGCGGACATCTTCAACGTGCTCAACCTGCTCAACAAGGAGTGGGGCCAGTTCGAGCAGGAGGCCAACTTCGAGAACCACCCGGCCGGGTTCCTCCGTTCGGTGGGCTATGACCAGGCCAACAACCGGCCGGTGTACTCCTTCACCGAGCCGTCCGCGGTGCGCACCGTGGTCCTCAGCCCCACCCAGTCGCGGTGGCGGATCCAGGTGGGCGCCCGGTACGTCTTCTAGGCACCGGCAACACCATTGAAGGAAGGCCCGCCGGAGTGCACCCCGGCGGGCCTTTTTTTGTCTCCGGCCCGCAGCAGCGCCGGCTAGGGAACGCGGTTCTTCCGGCCCAGGATCGTGCTCTCCATCGCCCCGGGGTTCAGATCCCGCCCCTGGGCGACGCGGTCGTTCCAGGTCTCCTTGCGGCCAATCGGCCCCGGGACCTGCTCCATGGTGATGGTGCCCGGCACCGGGCAGACCAGCGCGCAGAGGTTGCAGCCCACGCACTCGTCCAGGTCCACGTGGGGGAGGAAGCGCCCCACTCCGCCGGAGGCCTTCACCGGGACCTGGGGGATGGGCAGGGTGGGCAGGTGGTAGTGGCCGGCCTGGTAGGACTCCTCCGCGGACCGCCCGGGGATGTGGATGCACTGGTGCGCCCCATCCATGCAGGCCACGTAGCAGAGGTTGCAGCCGATGCACTTGTCGGGGTCGATTTTCGCCTTGATCGAGTAGTCCAGATCCAGCTCGCCCCACTCGGCGTAGGCGCCCAGGGCCTGGCCCCGCAGCTCGTTCACCGAAGCCATCCCCTTGGAGTCCAGGAAGTCGGAGAGGCCTTCAATCATGTCCTCCACGATCCGGTAGCCGTGGTGCATCACCGCGGTGCACACCTGCACGCTGGTGGCGCCCAGGGCGATGAACTCCGCCGCGTCCCGCCAGTTGCCGATCCCGCCGATGCCGGAGATGGGCAGGTTGCGGGTCATCGCGTTCTTGGCGATCTGGCTGACCATGAACAGGGCGATCGGCTTCACCGCCGGACCGCAGTAGCCGCCGTTGGTGGAGAGGTTCTGCACCCGGGGAAGCGGCACCATCCGGTCCAGGTCCAGCCCCATCAGCGACTTGATGGTGTTGATCAGGGAGATGGCGTGGGCCCCGCCGCGGGCCGCCGCCTCACCGGGTTCATTGATGTCTCCGGTGTTGGGGGTCAGCTTGACGATCACCGGGGTCTTGGCGTCCTCCACCACCCAGCGGGTGATCTCCTCCAGCACCCGCGGCTCCTGGCCGACCGCGCTGCCCATCCCCCGCTCGCACATCCCGTGGGGGCAGCCGAAGTTCAGCTCCAGCCCGTCCGCCCCGGAGTCCTCCGCCTTCTTGACGATCTCCCGCCAGTTGTCGCGGGTCTCCACCATCAAGGAGGCGATGATCACGTGCTTGGGGTAGCGGCGCTTGACCTCCGCGATCTCCTTGAGGTTCACCTCCAGCGGCCGGTCGGTGATCAGCTCGATGTTGTTGAGCCCCATCATCTTCTGGCCCGCGTAGTCCACGCTGGCAAAGCGGGAGCTGACGTTGGTGATCGGATCCCCCAGGGTCTTCCACACCGCGCCGCCCCAGCCGGCGTCAAAGGCCCGCATGATCTGCTGGCCGGTGTTGGCCGGCGGGGCCGACGCCAACCAGAAGGGGTTGAGACACTTGATGCCGCAGAAGTCGATGCTCAGGTCCGCCATGGCTTACCCCTCCCCCAACGCTTTCAGCATGTCCCGCACCGCCAGCTTGGCTTCCTGGACCGCGTTCACCACTTCCTTGCCGCCGTTGACGCAGTCCCCGGCGCTCCAGACCTTGGGGTTGCCGGTGCGGTAGGTCTGGGGATCCACGGTCACCCGGCCCCTGGCGTCCACCGCCACTCCTGGAAAGGCGCGGGCGATCTGGGTGGCCCGGCTCTGGCCAATCGCCAGCGCCACCAGGTCCACCGCCACCCGCTCCTCGCTGCCCGGGATCCCCCGGCCCTCTTGCGCCCGCTGCAGTTGCACCGCGGTCAGCTTTCCCCCGACGTCCCGTTCGTAGGCGGCCAGCACCCGGTGTTCGATCAGCTTCACCCCGTGCTTGCGCGCGTACTCCAGCTCGTGGACGTAGCCGGACATCTCCGTCTCCCCGCGCCGGTAGACCAGGGAGACGTCGTCGATCCCCAGCAGCCGCAGCTCATGGGCGATGTCGATGGCGGTGTTGCCGCCGCCGATCACCAAGGCCCGGCGGGCCCCGCCCAGGGAGAAGCCGGCCTCGGACTTGATCCGTTCGATCATCTCCACCGCCCCGTGCACCCCCGGGCCGTCCTCGCCGGGGATCCCCAGCCGGGTGTCCGCGCCCAGCCCCAGTCCCAGCAAGATGGCGTCGAAGTCCCGCAGCAGCGTCGCCGCGGAGATCTGGTGGCCCTGGGCCTGTCCCTCCACCACCTCGATCCCGCGGCGCAGCTCCACGTCTCCCAGGGTCCGCACCGCGTCCAGTTCGTTCAAGGCGTCGGTGCCCTGCATCTTGTAGGGCGCGATCCCCAGGGTGTTCAGCCCGCCCGGCACCGCCTTGCGTTCGAAGATCACCGCCTGGTGACCCTCCAGCGCCAGCAGGCCGGCGGCGGCGATCGAGGCCGGTCCGGCGCCCACCAGGGCGATCTTCTTCTTGGTCGGCGCCGCGCGGAGGGGGGTGACCAGCTGCACCAGCGGCGTCTGCTTCATCGCCGTCTCGGTGGCGTAGCGCTGCAGCCGGCCAATCTGGATCGGCGGCCGGTTCCAGGCGTTGTAGACGCAGGACCCGGCGCACAGCACCTCCACCGGGCAGACCCGGCCGCAGGAGTCACCCAGCAGGTTCTCGCTGAGGATGGTCCGCGCCGCGCCCTTCACGTTCCCGGTGGCGATCTTGTGGATGAAGGTGGGGATGTCGATCCCGGTGGGGCAGGCCTTGATGCAGGGGGCGTCCACGCAATACAGACAGCGGTTGGCCTCGGTCTCGGCCTCTCCCTGCGTGTAGAGCGGCTTGGCCTCGGGGATGCGTTGCTCGAGCCGTCCCTCCGGCAGGACCACGAACTTGTGCATCAGGTCTCCTCGAAAGCGGAAACCGTGATGCTCCGTTGTCACCGTGCCGCCGGTCAATACGCTCCGGAAAACAACGCAGGGCGTCTTGTGCCGGCGCGGCGTCCACTCATAACCTCGCCGCCTTTCGCCAAGGACGGTGCGCGTGGCTCAGACGGTGAAGTGTGGCCTCATCCAGTGCAGCAACCCGCTCAATGACGAATCGCTTCCGGTGAAGCAGATCCAGAACGCGATGCTGGAGAAGCACTTCGGCTTCATCGATCAGGCGGCGAAGAAGGGTGTGCAGATCCTCTGTCTGCAGGAGATCTTCAACGGCCCCTACTTCTGCCCCGGCCAGGACAAGCGCTGGTACGGCGCCGCCGAGCCGATCCCCGACGGGCCCACCACCCGGCTGATGCAGGAGATCGCCAAGAAGCACGGGATGGCGATCGTGGTCCCGCTCTACGAAGAGGCGATGCGCGGGGTCTATTACAACACCGCCGCGGTGATCGACGCCGATGGGAAGTACCTGGGCAAGTACCGCAAGCAGCACATCCCGCAGACCTCCGGCTTCTGGGAGAAGTTCTTCTTCAAGCCGGGCGACGGCGGCTACCCGGTGTTCCAGACCCAGTTCGGCAAGGTGGGGGTGTACATCTGCTACGACCGCCACTTCCCGGAGGGGGCGCGGGCGCTGGGGCTCAACGGCGCGGAGATCGTCTTCAATCCCTCCGCCACCGTGGCCGGGCTCTCCCAGTACCTGTGGAAGCTGGAGCAGCCGGCGCACGCGGTGGCCAACGGCTACTTCGTGGGCGCGATCAACCGGGTGGGCACCGAGGCCCCCTGGAACATCGGCAAGTTCTACGGCAGCTCCTACTTCGTGAACCCGCGCGGGCAGTTCGTGGCCGAGGCCTCGGAGGACAACGACGAGCTGGTGGTGGCGGACCTGGACTTCTCGCTGATCGACGAGGTCCGGCAGGTCTGGCAGTTCTATCGGGACCGCCGCCCGGAGGCGTACCAGGACCTGGTGAAGTTCTAATCCCCTCTCGTCGGAGGCTGCACCGCATGGCTCTCGTGGTTCGTAACGGCACAGTGGTCACCTCGTCGGACCAGCGCGTCGCGGATGTGCTGGTGGAGGGCGGGGTGATCCAGGCGGTGGGTAAGGGCCTGGACGTCCCCGCCGGCACCCAGGTGGTGGATGCGTCGGGGCAGTACGTGTTCCCCGGCGGGATCGACGCCCACACCCACATGGAGCTGCCCTTCATGGGCACGGTGAGCGCGGACGACTTCTTCACCGGCACCGCGGCGGGGGTGGCGGGCGGCACCACCACCATCCTGGACTTCATCATCCCCAACCGGAACCAGAGCCTGCTGGAGGCCCGGGACTTCTGGATGAACAACGCCCAGAAGGCCTGCGCCGACTACGGGTTCCACATGGCGGTCACCTGGTTCAACGACCAGGTCCGCGCGGAGATGAAGCACGTCTTTGAGAACGACGGCATCCAGTCCTTCAAGATCTTCATGGCGTACCGCGGCGCGATCGGCGTGGACGACGTGGAGCTGGTGGGGGTGCTGGACGCCGCGCACGATCTGGGCGCGCTGGTCACCGCCCACTGCGAGCACGGGGACGCGGTGGTGGCGCTGCAGAACCGTCTGGTGGAGCGCGGCCTCACCGAGCCGAAGTGGCACGCCCGGAGCCGGCCCTCCTACCTGGAGGGGGAGGCCACCAACCGGGTGATCCAGCTGGCCCGCGCCGCCGGTGACGCCCGGAACGGCCACACCGCCGACGCCCGGGAGGCCCAGCCGGTGTACATCGTCCACCTCACCGCCAAAGAGTCGATGGACGCGGTGTACCGGGCGCGGCAGGAGGGCCAGCGGGTGCTGGTGGAGACCTGCCCCCAGTACCTATTGCTGGATGACTCGGTCTACGAGAAGCCGGACTTCGAGGGCGCGGCCTATGTGATGAGCCCGCCGATCCGTCCCAAGGGGCACCAGGAGTACCTGTGGAACGCGCTGGCCTCGGGCGCGATCCAGACCGTGGCCACCGACCACTGCCCGTTCCGGCAGGAAGACCAGAAGATCGCCGGCAAGAGCGACTTCCGGAAGATCCCCAACGGCGCGGCGGGGATCGAGAACCGGATGGCGCTGATGTACACCTACGGGGTGGCCACCGGACGGATCTCCCTCCAGCAGTTCGTGGACGTCACCTCCACCCAGGCGGCGAAGATCTTCAACCTCTATCCGCGCAAGGGCTCCATCGCACCCGGGGCGGACGCGGATCTGGTGCTCTACGATCCGAAGGCCACCGGCCAGGTGATCTCCGCCAAGACCCACCACCACCGGGTGGACCGGAGCATCTTCGAAGGCTTCCCGCTGACCGGGAAGGTCTCCACCACCATCGTCAACGGGCGGGTGCAGTGGCACGACGGCGACCTGCGGGTGGAACGTGGCGCCGGTCGCTATCTGAAGCGCAGCTGATCGCTTCTCCTCTTTTCCAGACTTCTCACTTCAAGGAGCACCCCATGCAGAGGCCAATCGAGCCCGCAGGCTTTTCCGCGCGCGGCTATGAGTTCACCGAGTACGCGCCCATCCACAACTGGATCGGCGGGCAGTGGAGGGAGGGGTCCGGCGGCGGCTGGCTGCCGGTGGAGAACCCCCGCCACGGCAAGGCGATGGGGAAGATGACCCTCTCCACCGCCGCCGACGTGGCCACCGCGGTGGAGGTCGCCAAGCAGGCGTATCCCGCGTGGCGCGCCACCCCGATGCGCGAGCGGGCCCAGGTGCTGTACCGGTTCAAGGTGCTGCTGGAGAAGAACCTGGAGGAGCTGGCCTGGCTGGTCTCCCACGAGAACGGCAAGACCTTCCCCGAGGGCAAGGGCGACGTGGAGAAGGGCATCGAGTGCGTGGAGTACGCCGCCTCGCTGCACATGCTGGCCGACGGCGGGCAGCTGGACGTCAGCCGCGGGGTGAACTGCCGCACCGTCCATGAGCCGCTGGGGGTGGTGGCGGGGATCGTCCCCTTCAACTTCCCGGTGATGGTGCCGCTGTGGATGGTCCCCAACGCGCTGATGGCCGGCAACGCCTTCATCCTCAAGCCCTCCGAGCAGGTGCCCTACGGGGCGATGCGGATCGCCCAGCTGCTGCAGCAGGCCGGGCTGCCGGACGGGCTGTTCAACGTGGTCAACGGCCAGCGGGAGGCGGTGGAGGCGATCGTCGACCACCCGGAGATCAAGGCGGTGGGCTTCGTGGGGTCCACCAAGGTGGCGAAGATCCTCTACGCGCGGGGTTCGGCGCTGGGGAAGCGGATGCTGTGTCTGGGGGGCGCCAAGAACCACGTGATCGTGGTGCCGGACGCGGACCTGGAGCTGACCTCCAGCAACGTGGTGGCCTCCTCCTACGGCTGCGCCGGCCAGCGCTGCATGGCCTCCTCGCTGATGGTGGCGGTGGGAGAGGTGCAGCCGATCATCGACGCCATCGCCGCGCAGGTGCGGAAGATCCGCGTCGGGGAGGACATGGGCAGCATCATCAGCGCCGCCTCCCGCGAGCGGATCAGGGGCTACATCGACGACGCCGAGAAGCGGGGCGCCAAGGTGCTGGTGGACGGCCGCGGCGGGAAGCCGGCGGGAGGGGAGGGCGGACACTTCCTGGGCCCCACCGTCCTTGATCAGGTCACCCCGGAGATGCCGGCCGGCTGCGAGGAGATCTTCGGGCCGGTGCTGTCCATCGTCCGGGTGCCCACCCTGGAGGCGGCGCTGCAGCTGCAGAACAAGAGCTACTACGCCAACGGCGCGGCCATCTTCACCACCCGCGGCAGCGTGGCGCGGCTGGCGGTGGACCGCCTGGAGGCGGGGATGGTGGGGATCAACGTCGGGGTGCCGGTCCCGCGTGAACCCTTCAGCTTCGGCGGCTTCAACAACTCCAAGTTCGGGCACGGGGACCTCACCGGCCACGACGGGTTCCGCTTCTGGAGCCGGCCGAAGAAGATCACCGAGAAGTGGGCCGCCGCTTCCGACGCCAGCTGGATGAGCTGAGGAGAGATGACCATGCCCAACGACGAGCGCGCCTCGCAGTACCTCGGCTATCCCCACCCCTACGCGCAGAGCCCGATGTCCACCGAGCAGATGGTGCGGGACTGCAAGGAGCACACCCTCTACACCTGGGCCGCGGGGAACACGGTCAGCCCGCTGCCGATCGCCCGCGCCGAGGGGGTGTACCTGTACACCCCGGAGGGGAAGCGGATCCTGGACTTCAACAGCCAGCTGATGAGCGTGCTGATCGGCCACGCGCACCCCCAGGTGATCGCGGCGATGAAGCGGCAGCTGGACGAGCTGATCTTCGTCTACCCGCAGACCGCCACCCAGGTGCGGGCCCGGCTGGGGAAGCTGCTCTCGGAGCTGGTGCCGGGGATGCAGTCCTTCTTCTTCACCCTCGGCGGCGCGGAGGCGAACGAGAACGCGATCAAGATGGCGCGCCTCTACACCGGCCGCTCCAAGATCCTGGCCCGTTACCGCAGCTACCACGGGGGCACCAACCTCACCATGCAGCTCACCGGTGATCCGCGCCGCTGGCCCAGCGAGCCGGGCCCGCCGGGGATCATCCACGTGATGGATCCCCAGCCGTACAGCTACTCGTTCGGGGACACCGACGAGGAGCGGACCGAGGCGAACCTGCGCTACCTGGAGGAGACCATCCAGTACGAGGGCGGCCACAACATCGCCGCGATGATCGTGGAGACAGTCACCGGAACCAACGGGGTGCTGGTGCCGCCCAAGGGCTGGTTCGCCGGGCTGCGCAAGCTGCTGGACAAGCACGGGATCCTGCTGATCTGCGATGAGGTGATGGCCGGGATGGGGCGCACCGGGAAGATGCTGGCCTACGAGCACTTCGACGTCACCCCGGACCTGGTGACCCTGGCCAAGGGGCTGACCTCCAGCTACTTCCCGCTGGGCGCGGTGGGGATGACCGCCGCCATCCACGAGCACTTCCAGAAGAACGTGTTCTGGGGCGGGCTGACCTACAACTCGCATCCGGTCGGGCTGGCCACCGCGGAGGCGGTGCTGCACGTGATGCGCGACGAGAAGCTGGTGGAGAACGCGGCGCGGCTGGAGAAGGTGATGCGCAGCGAGATGGACCGGCTGAAGGCCAAGCACCCCTCGGTGGCGGAGGGCCGCTGCATCGGGCTGTTCGGGATGGTGGACCTGCGCAAGAACAGCAAGAACGAGCCGCTGGCCCCCTACAACGGCAGCCACCCGGCGATGAACAAGCTGGCCGGGTTCTTCCGCGACAACGGGCTGTTCACCTTCTCCCGCTGGGCGTCGTTCACCTGCAACCCGCCGCTGTGCATCACCGAGGCCCAGCTGAAGGAGGGCTTCGAGATCATCGACCGCGGGCTGGAGCTGACCGACGCCGCTTTCGAGGGCTGAGCGACCCGCGGGCCTGGGGGATGGCCAGAGCGGTGGGCTCCGGCCGATCTCCTCCAGGCCCCAGGCGGTGGTGGCGCTACTGCACCGCGAACACCAGATCGTCCTTGTCGTCAAAGGAACCGGTCGGACACGGCAAGGGCGATCCGCCGTAACGGAACACGGTGCGCACCGCCTGCATCGAGCCGGTGGGTAGCGTGTAGGTGACGGAGAGAGTCTGGGCGCCGGAGCCGGCGGCATTCACGGAGCCCACCCACGTCCAGGTGGGGAAGCTCGCCGAGGCGGCGACGTAGACATCAAGCACGTCCGTCCCGTTGAACGCCCAAACCGTCGCCGAGACCCGTGCCTGTGCACCCACCCGAAGCGGTCCACTGTCCATGGACTGGATCACCACCCGGTCGATCGACTCATCCTGGTGGTACGCACCGCTGGTCCCATCCATACAGCTGCTGCCCGACAGGGTGTTCGGGGCGTTCACCTCCGGACCGAGCTGAGCGCGGCCGTTGAGGAGCGTTCCCGAGTCGCAGGTTGCGCCGATGGCGGAACAGGCAGGTGCCCCCCAGCTCGAACTGTAGACGGCGGTCGAGGAACCCGGGGTGGCAATCCAGAGGGTGATCGAGACGGTCCTGGTGTTGCCCTTCCAGTCGGTGGCGGTGGCGGTGAGCGGGTGGGGGCCAGCCGCGAGCCCCTCCGTCCCGAAGCTCACGGTGTAGGGAGACGCGGTCGGGGCACCCAGGTACTTCCCGGAGATCGCATACCGGACGTTCTTGACCCCTGAGTAGTCGGACGCCGTGGCCTGGACGGTCACGATTCCGGACACGGTGGCACCATCGGTGGGCGTGGTGATCTTCACTTCCGGGGGCGTGTTGTCGACCACCTGGACCTGAGGCGCACTGGTGGAAGACTTCCCGCTGAAGTCGAACGCCCGGGCGGTGAGGACGTAGGAACTCGCGGCAGGAGCCTGGGTCGTATTCCAGACCACCGAGAAGGGAGCCGAGGCGTCGCTGCCGATCAGAGAGTCAGAGGAACCCACGCGGTTCGGGCGGATGTAGAACTCAACGCGGGCCACGCCCACGTCGTCCGAGGCGTTGGCCATCAGCGTCACCATTCCACTCACTGTCACCGCTGGGGCGGGAGCGGTGATGGCGACCGTCGGCGGGGCGGTGTCCTCCGGCACGATCACGTTGAAGGAGAGGTCGTCATGGTCGTTGAAGGGGCCGCTCACACAGGGCCCGGCGCTGCCGCCGTAGCGGAAGACGCCGCGGATGGCCTGCTGGGAACCGAAGGGCAGCGTGTACTCGGCCGATAGGACCTGGGCGCCAGCGCGGCCCGGGGTGAGGGTTCCGATCAGCACCCAGTTCCGGTTTGCGAGGTCAGCCGTCGAGTAGAGGTCGAGCTTGTCCGAGCCGTAGCCCGAGAACGCCCACACCGTGGCCTCCACCCTCGCCCGTTGACCGGAGCGCAGGGGCCCGCCGTTCACCGAGCTCACCTTGAGCCGATCGAGTGACTCGTCACCATGGAACGAGCCGCCGATGCCGTCCGCGCAGCTGTCGTCGAGGGTGTTGGGCGCATTCGCCTCGGGCCCCAGCTGCGCCCGGCCGGTCAGGAGCGCGCCGGAGTCGCAGCTGTTCTGCTCCCCGATGCATCCGGGGACCTGGTGGGTGGAATCGTACGACGCCATGCCCGGCGAAAGGACGCAGGCGCCCGCGGCGGTGCAGATCTCTCCGCTCGCGCAGCTGCCACATTGAAGGGTGGTTCCACAGCCGTCGCTGGTCGTGCCGCACCCTCGTCCCTGGGACTCGCACGTCGTGGGGACACAGTCGGCCTGGCAGGTGTTGTTGGGTTGGCAGGTGGAGCCGGGCGCGCAGCCACCGCACTCCAGTGTGCCTCCGCAACCATCGGCCACCGCGCCACAGGCCGCGCCCAGGCCTCCACAGGTCTGGGGAACACAGGACCCGGTGGAAACAAGCTCCGCGACCTGAGAGGGGTTGATGGTCACCACCGCGGAGTCCTGCCGGTAACCGCCTCCCACGACCAGGACCTCGCCGTTGCCCAATTGGGCGGCGACCGAATATTCGCGGCTGCGGAGGAGGTTCCCCGCGTCGCTCCAGGTCCCAGTGGACGGATCGTACCGTTCGATGGAGCCCAGCGTGGCCCCGGCCTCGTTGTAGCCGCCGGCGACGATCACGGTCCCATCCGACAGCTTGGCGGAGGCCGCGTGCCACCGCTTTGGATGGGTCATCGCCCCGGTGAGCGAGAAGGTGTTCGTCGCAGGATCGAACAGCTGGCTGGTGGCATTGGTCCCGCCAGCGAGCAGGACCTTGCCCGAGTCCAGCAGCACTTCGGTGTGGTACAGGCGGCCAGCGTCGGTGACGTTCAGTTGGCTGAAGCTGCCGGTGTTGGGGTCATACAGCTCTGGCTTGGAGTAGGTGACGAACAGCGCGCGCCCGTCGGGCAGCAGCGTGCCGGGTCCATCCAGTTGGTACGAGGGCTGGGCGGTCTGGGTCCAGGTCCCGGTCACCGGGTCGAACAGTTCCGCCGGCGAGTAGACGTTCAGTCCGCCCACCATCAGCACCCGCCCATCGGCGAGCTTCACCGCGCGCGGCCGGTCCCGAGGCACGGTCATCGACGCGGTCGGGGTCCAGGCGTTGGTCTGGGGATCGAAGATCTCGGCCGAGGCGCGGTTCATCCCTCCTGACGCCAGGACCCGCCCGTCATCCAACCGCACCAGCGCCGCAAAGTAGCGAGGCTCGTTGAGCGGGCCCGTCAACGACCAGAGACCCGTCGCCGGATCGAACGTCTCGGACGACTGGTCCGCGACGAGCGCGCGGCCGTCCGCCAGCAGGACCATGTTTGGATACTGATGGCTGCTCTTGGTCGGCGAGGTGAAGCCGCTGAGTGCGCTCGTCGCGGTCGCCAACGCGGAGTCTTCTTCGAAGGAACTCGAACCACAGGCAGTCAGCACCGCCGCTGCCATCAGACAGAATCGCCTCATTGCTCTTCCCCCCAGTGCGCCCAGAGGGGGCGCGGGGCCAATCAAGAGCAGCGATAGCGGCAAGTCAAGACAAACCCCCATTGTTCGAAGGCGACGGGCGGTCGTCCACGGCCGAAGGCATTGAGCCTCGCCGGGAACGGCCCCGCCTGGCGCCGGGAAGTTGCCGAGGAAGGGGTGACGCGCCGCGTGTCCCGGGAACGCGACTCATCCCTGCGTGGTGTCCTCTACGCCTTCTTGCGGGCGCGCGGCTTGGCCCGCTTCTTCTTGGTGAAGATCTCCTGCCGCGCCGCATTGACGATCGCCGCCACCGCCGGATGCTGGATCCGGCGGTCCACCGAGATGGCGTAGAAGTGCTGCCGGACGTTCTCCAACCGGCCCACCACCTGGACCCCGTACCGGCGCCGGTACTCGTCTTCGAAGACCGAGGGCGCGGGGAAGATCCCCGTTCCCTCTTCTCCGAACGCGTACATCAAGGCGGTGTCGTCGAACTCGGCCACCACCGCCGGATGGACGTTGTTGACCTCGAACCACTGGTCCAGCGCGCGCCGGACGGTGGCGTGCGCGCCCGGCAGCAGACAGGGGACGCCGTTGAGCGACCGCGGAAACCCGGTGCGGCAGGTCTTGGCCAGTGCCTCGCTGGCCATGAAGGTGGTGCCGGACTCGCCCAGTTCATGGTTGAAGGCCTGGACCTGGATCCCCGGCCCCAGCGGCCGGTCCGTCAGCACCAGATCCACCTCCTGGCCCGCCAGCTGCCCCAGGAAGTCCTCCACCACCCGGTCCTCGCGGCAGATCAGGTGCACCGGCTTGTCGATGTGGAAGGCCGGCTCCAGCAGCTTCTGCACCAGCACCTTGGGGACCGCGTCCGACACCCCCACCGTCAGCCGCAGCGGCCGGGTGGTGGTCCGCCCCTTGAGTGAGCCCATCAGGTCCTGCCCGATGGAGAAGATCTCGTCGGCGTAGCGGAACACGTTCCGCCCCTCGTCGGTCAGCACCAGGTTCCGCCCCACCCGGTTGAACAGCTTCACCCCCAGCACGTGCTCCAGCCGACGGATCTGCCCGCTGAGGGTGGGCTGGGCCAGCCGCAGCTCGGCGCTGGCCCGGACCACGCTGCCGTACCGGGCCACGGCCCAGAAGTAGAGCAGGTGGTGATAGTTGAGCCACTCCATTGCAAACCTCGCTTTTTGCGTACCGTGATACGCATATTTCCTAATATTCGAAGTGTCCAGGCCGGCCGTATGAGTGGGTGCATGAAACACCCCCTGAAGAGCACTTTGATGAAGAACCGCGGTCTGGGTCTGGCGTTGTGTCTGGCGGGCTTCGCCACCGCGGCCCACGCCCAGGAGTCGATCCCCGGACGGATGGTTTCCCTGGACGTCGGACGCTTCGTCTACAGCCTGGTCCAGCCCAGCAACGTGGTGTTGATCCCGCTGGAGTTCGAGGGCGCGGTCAGCCAGACGGTCACGATCTTCGCGGCGCCGCGGCTGGCGATCCGGTCCGGAAGCGTCGGACTGGGACTGGGCGTGGGCGCCCGGTTCTACTTCTTCAACGCTCCGGCGCTCTCCGGCCTGTGGGCGGGACCGGAGCTGGGAATCCTCTACGGCGCCGCCACCCCGGACACCCTGTCCGCGACCTGGGCCTTTAGCCTGGGCGGCGCGGCCGGCTACAACTTCATCGTCGGTCGAAGCCTGATCCTCTCGCTGGGGGTGAACATGGGCGTGGTCGGAGTGGGCAGCTCCTCGGTGCTCTTCGACTTCTCCCCGCGGCTGGTCGTCGGGTACGCGTTCTAGCGGCGGTCCTCCGTCCTCCCTCCCCTCAACCGCCACATTCCCCAGGAGCACACCATGGGTCGTCTCTTCTTCGTTTCCCTCCTCGCCTTCTCCCTCTCCGGCTGCGCCTTCATCCTTCCGGTGCGCGGTCACGACAAACATGACGGTCGCAGCAGCAAGCCCGGCCACTCCCGCTGCAAGCAGAGCCAGGAGTGGGACGGCAGCCACTGTCGCCACAAGGGCCAGGGCAGCGGCTCGCGCAAGCACGACGACTGAGGTGTCTGTACCGGGGAGGTGACCGGACGCCCGTTGGGCCTGCTGCCTGGACCGTGGCAACGCCCCTCATCCGCCAGCTGATCGAGGGCCGACCCCCGGCGTTGGTCAGCTTGACTTGACTGGACGGCCCGCTTCCGGAATCAATGTCCCCGCCTTGAACCTCGTGTCCCCGCTTCCGTCGCACCGTCTGGCGAGCCTCGCGCTCGCCCTGACGCTGTTGGCGTCGAACGCGGCCACCCTGGTCCATGAGCTCACCGCGCGGCACGCGGTCTGTGCCCAGCACGGGGAGATCATCGAGTCCGGTCCGGATGGGGACCCGGCAGTCAGCCATCCCCGCGGCTCCGGGCTTCCGGTCCTGGACGGGGAGGGTCGCAGCGAGGGCGCTCACGACCATTGCGAGGTGCTGGCCGAGCTTCGCTCCCGGCTGATGCCTCCGGTGGTCCAGCAGGCAGTCCTCGTCCAGTCGCCGCAGCCCCGGTTCGCGGTCACCGCCACGCAGGTCCGCCCGGAGAGCCAGCGGCTCTACCGGCTGGCACCCAAGAGCGGTCCCCCCTCCCAGGGCTAGCGCCCGCCTCCTTTCCCAGCCCGGGTCCGGACTGGGGGGTGGCCGTGGGCTCGCCCCTTTTTCAAGACGCGGAGTCCTCCTGGCGCCTCTGGCGCGCGTGGAGCCTCCAGCGCGAATGCCTCCTCTCCAATCTCCAGGCGCTTCATTGCGCCCGCTTCGACCTGCTGAGTCCTTCTCATGCGCCTTCACCTGATTGCCTCCCTGTCTTCCGTCTCCTTCTTGCTCCTGGCCTGTGGCCAGCCCGTCCCCACCGCCGATGACGAGGCCTGCGAACATCTGGCGGAGGGGCCCGGTACCGCGGTCACCGCGGTGGCCGGGGGGGAGGGGCCGCTGATCGCCGACGACCACCGCCGCTACGACGTGACCCTGGTCCCGGTCAGCGGTGGCAACGGCGGGCAGATCCGCTTCGCGGCGGACGAGCCGGGAGACTTCCTGTTCTTCACCTCGGCGGAGGTGGACTTCACGGTCAGCACCCTGACCGGAGATGCGATCCTCCTTGAGGAGCTCATCCCCGGCTCGGAGGTCTGTGACGCGGTGGGTGCGAAGTGGATCTTCCATCTGGAGGTCGGCACCTATCGGCTGGAGCTGGGGCCCACCTCCGAGACGCTGCTCTCCTTCGTGGTCGAGCACGGCGGAGCGCACGAGGAGCACACGGAGTGAGTCGGCGTCTCTGCTGGCGGGTGGTGCTGGCGATCGGGTCGCTCTCCGTCCAGGCGCTGGCGAACCCGGACGCGGGGGCGCCTGCCGCGAAGAACGCAGCGGCTGGCGGAGCCGGTTCCAGGGACGACTCGGTCCCCTCCGCGGCGACCGGAGCAGACGGAGGAACCGCCTCCGGGGTGGACTCCGTCTCCTCCGCGGACGCCGAAGCAGACGGAGGTTCCCAGGCGGACGCGCTCTCCGCCGAGGAGGCCGCGGAGATCCAGCGGGCCCTCCAGGCCGACGCCCAGGCCGCTGCTGCCTCCGAGCCCCCGCCCGGCCCGCAGCCGGCGCAGGGATTGGCCGGGGTGATCCAGTCGCTCAACCCGGACCTCTCCTTCATTGCCGACCTGGCGCTGGCGGTGTTCTCCGAGGAGAACCTCCAGACCGGCGGGCATGATCCCACCCGCACCGGGTTCAACCTCCAGCAGCTGGAGCTGGCGGTGGGGGCCTCGGTGGATCCGTACTTCCGCTTCGACGCCAACCTGGTGTTCAGCCAGGAGGGGGTGGAGATCGAGGAGGTGTACGCCACCACCCTGGCGCTGCCGTACGGACTGCAGGGGAGGGTGGGCCAGTTCCTGACCCGCTTCGGGCGGCAGAATGGCACCCACCCCCACAGCTGGGACTTCGTGGATCAGCACTTCGCGCTGGGGAGGATCTTCGGCGCGGAGAACAACCGCGGGCTGGGGACCGAGCTCTCCTATCTGACGCCGCTGCCCTGGTACGTGGAGGTCTCGGGGTCGATCACCGAGGCCGGCGGAGAGGCCACCGCGCGCAGCTTCTACGGCCCCCGGGATCTGGGCGTCAGCTCTCCTCTGCACTTCCAGTCCACCGGGGCGATCAAGCAGTTCTTCGAACCCTCGGAGGCCTTCTCCATCCTCTGGGGGTTGTCCGCCGCCACCGGTCCCAACAGCACCGGGAGGGGGAACCGGACCGACGTCTACGGCACCGACCTGTATCTCAAGTACCGGCCGCTGATCGCCGGGGAGACCACCATCGTCTCGCTGCAGACCGAGTGGTTCCTCCGCCGCCGGCAGATCCCCCACCAGCTGCTCTCCGACCTCAGCGGCTACGCCACCTTGTTCTGGCGCTTCGAGCAGCGCTGGGGCACCGCGCTGCGCTACGAGTATGGGTCCCCGGCGCTGCTGGAGGATGGCACCGCCGCGGCGGAGCGCGATCCGCTGGACCCGGAGTGGAACGCGGACCGTCACCGGGTCAGCGCCAACCTCACCTTCTGGCCCACCGAGTTCTCCCGGCTGCGGGCGCAGGTCTCGGCGGACTTTCCGCGCTGGCGTCCCACCCCCATCTACGCGGCGTTCCTGGCGATGGAGTTCTCCATCGGCGCGCACGCGGCCCACAAGTTCTGAAGGACGCCACCGATGAGACGCCTCCTGCTGCTGCCGCTGTTGCTGACCGCCTGTGCGCTGGGGCCGGGTCAGCCCTTCGCCGTCCTCCATCCTTCGTTCTCCGCCTCGCTGGAGGTCCCCGCGGGCCGCGACGCCGGCGACGGCTGGCAGCGGCTGGACACCAGCTACCAGGTGAAGTTCACCACCCTGGAGCTGGTGTTCGCCCCGCTGCAGCTCCAGGAGAGCGGCGCCACCGGGCCGATCACCTTCGACCCCGGCAACCCGCCGCCGGGCTACACCGTCTGTCACAACGGCCACTGCGACCGCGAGGACGGGGCCCTGGTGCCCTACGCGGAGGTCCAGGCGGAGCTCAACGGGGGGGCCGGCGGTCCACGCACCGTGGTCTCCCTCCCGGTGGGCGCGGTGGAGGTCCTCTCCTCAGAGGTGCGGCCGCTGGAGTGTCAGCCCTCCTGCGACCTGCCCTTCACCGAGCTGACCCGGGTGCTGGCCCCGGTGATCCGGGTGCGGATGGCCGGGCTGCTCCGCGATGGCGAGGTGCCGGCCCGCATCGCCGAGACCGCCTGGACGCTGGAGATGGAGCTGACCGAGCCGGTCCTCCGCTCCGGGGAGCTGTCCCTGGTGGCCAGCAACGATCAGCCGCTGCACGCCGAGCTCTCGGTCGCCGCCCCGCTCTCCGGGCGGCTGTGGGACGGGATCGACGTCGCCGCCCTGGCGCCGGCCGGCGGCCCGGTGGATCTGAACATTGAAGCCAACGCCGACGTCCGGGACGAACTGCTGGAGAACCTGGCCGGTCTCCCCCTGCACACCGAGGTCACCCGCCGATGAGAACCCTCTGCTTCTGGATCTGTCTGGCGCTGTCGTTCGGCGCTCACGCCAAGGTGAAGGTGGTGGCCACCGTCTCCGACCTGGGGGCGATCGCCCGGGAGGTGGGCGGCTCGGAGGTGGAGGTGCAGCTGCTGGCCGCCCCCACCCAGGATCCGCACTTCGTGGACGCCAAGCCCAGCCTGGTGCTGCTGCTCTCCCGGGCGGACCTGCTCTTGCTCAACGGGATGGAGCTGGAGGTGGGCTGGCTGCCGACGTTGATCACCAGCTCGCGCAACCCGAAGGTGCAACGGGGCGCGCCCGGGTACCTGGACGGCTCCACCCTGGTCACCGCCAAGGAGATTCCTCCGGGGAAGCTGGACCGGGCGATGGGGGACATCCATCCCGGCGGCAACCCGCACTACACCAAGGACCCGGCCAACGCGGTGGCGCTGGCCAGGGGGATCGCCCAGCGGCTGGCCCAGCTGGATCCTCCGCACGCCCAGGCCTACCAGCAGCGGGCGGACGCCTTCGCCACCCAGCTCCAGCAGAAGATCGCCGGCTGGAAGCAGGCGCTGGCGCCGTTCAAGGGCACCCCGGTGGTGCCCTACCACCGCAGCTGGATCTACTTCACCGAGTTCGCCGGCCTGGAGGAAGTGGCCTTCGTGGAGCCGAAACCGGGGATTCCCCCCTCCAGCGCGCATGTGGCCACCGTGCTGGGGGTGATCCGCCGCCGCGGAGCCAAGGTGCTGCTGCAGGAGGAGTGGTACCCGGCCGCCACCAGCGAGTTGCTGGCCCGGACCTCCGGCGCCCGGCTGGTACGGGTGCCGGGGATGACCCCGGTGGGGGCCAGCTATCTGGGGTACTTCGATCAGCTGGTGGCCGCCACGGTGCAGGCGCTGGGCGCCGCGCCCGCCAAGCACTGAGCTGCAAGCGGGCAGCTGCAGCTCTCCGGGATCAGCGGGGTGAACGTGCTCTCCTCCGGCGAGGGCCCTCCCGCTGTGAACGAGCGGCTGCGAGTGGCCCACTTCCTGGCCGGCGCGGTCGGACCCGGCCGGACCCACCCCCACCCGGTTGCGGTGTGCAGGCGCTTAAGGGGAGTCGAAGGCGGAGACCTCCTGCAGCGCGCCAAGGGGGATCGGTTCGCCTGCGAAGTCCACCAGGCTCAGCCGCAGCGCCAAGACCTCCACCGGGGTCTGGGTCTCCACGCGCAGGAAGTAGCGCCCGTCGAACAAGCTCAGCGCCGGATCGAAGGCGCTGTCCGCGGACCACTGCAGGGCGCGGATCAGCCCCACCACCTCCGGATTCTCCAGCGGCGCTTCTCCCAGGTGTTGCCAACTGGCTCCATCGAAGCCTTCCACCACCAGGCGGTGGGCGCCGAAGTCCCCCGGCCGCAGCCCGCGCACCACCAGCCGCGAGACCAAGGCCGGCTGGGGAAGCTCCAGCTGCAGCACCCGGGTGTCGGGCGCGAACTCCACCGCCTCCAGGGAGCCGTCCGTCCACGGGCAGGGGTCGGCCTGGGCGCAGCTGGCTCCGCGGGAGGAGGGGACCCTGGCGGTGGGGAGCGGGGCCAGCGCCGACCGCCACTCGAAGCGAGCCAGCACCCAGGAGGGCTGGCTGGCCAGCAGCGGGTCGTGGGTCCACTCGCCCTCGCCGACTCCCCGGACCACCACCTCGGCTCCGGCGAAGTCCTCCACCAGGCTCTCCACCTCCAGCGGCGAGGGAGGCCGCACCTGGAGCCACGCATCCTGGTCCTGCGCCCGGATCGAGAGCACCGGGACCACCGGGCTCGGATTGGGCCAGGCCGGATCGTTGCTGCCGCCGGTGGCGGTCTCCGGCAGGCGGAGCGCGGTCGGGAGCAGGAGCTCCAGCTCTCCGGAGGCGGTGAGCCCGGTCCGCAGGCCCCCCAGCTGGAGGGTGGGCAGCTCGGCGTCGCCGGTGAGCTCCATGCTGACAGTCAGCCCCGCCTCGCCCTCTCCGGCCACCAGCCGCAGCCGGTTCCCCGGGCCGTTCCCGTCCGGAGGGCCCCACACGTCGCCTGCCACCAGCTCCAGCTGGAAGCGGCCTTCCGCCCCGGTGGTGACCTGGGCCAGGGGTTGGAAGTCGGGCGTCTCCGGCGGGAGCCGGTAGTCGCTGCGCTCCACCGCCAGGGTCACCCCCGCCGCCGGCTGCCCGTCCGGTCCGCTGAGCGCGCCGAACAGATAGATCGCATCCCCGGGGCCCAGCCGCTCACAGCCAGGGAGCAGACAGAGAATCAGCACCAGCCAGAAGGTCTTCATCAGTAGGTCGCCTTGACGCCGAAGAGGGGGAGGATGAGCGGGATCCGGACCGGGGCCGCAGTGGTGCCGAACTCGAAGGCCACCGTCTCCTGCTGCAGCGAGGCGTTGAGCAGGTCCAGGTACGCCTCCAGGGTGACGTCGCCGATCGCCCAGCGGCGGGAGGCTCGCAGGTCCACCCGGACGAACGGCGGCAGCCGGCCGGCGCGATCCAGATCCTGCCGCACCCAGCGGACGGTCCCGTCCTCCAGGGTCACCGGGCGGCGATCGCGGGAGGTGACCTGACCGGAGAGCGGCCGGCCGGTGTTGAAGTGCACCACCGCGCCGACCGTGTAGTGCCCCAGCTGGAGGCTGAGGGCGCCGTTGAGCACGTGCTCCTGCTCGAAGGCGAAGGGCAGGTAGGCGCGGTCCTGGGAGATCTCCAGGTCCTGGTCGTTGTAGCGGTCAAACTCGGTGAAGCGCTGGCTGCGCACGAAGCTGTAGGAGAGCCAGCCAAACCAGTGGCCGCCCAGCGGCTTGCGGATGAACAGCTCCGCGCCGTAGGAGTGCCCATGCGAGCTGGGATCCAGCGGAGGCAGCCCCCGCCGCCGGCGGTTCTCCAGCAGCCCCTCCAGATCCAGCTCGATGCTGCGGAACAGCGGGTTGAAGAACACGTCCGCGCCCAGCTCCAGCTCGCGGAACGGGCTCCACTCCACCCCGGTCACCAACTGCGCTCCCTCCTGCAGCCCCAGCTGCAGCGACCCCAGATCCATCGCCGGCAGCGGCAGCAGCACCGTGGGCGCCTGGTGGAAGAGTCCGGCGCCGGCCTTGAGGGTCAGCCCGTGCTGCGGCTGCCAGCGCACCGCCAGCCGGGGTTCGAGGGCGAGGTGGGTGATGCCCGGGACCAGGTGGTAGGCGTCGCCGCGCGCGCCGGCGGTCAGCTCCACCGCCGGCAGCGGGTTCCAGGTGGCGGAGACGAAGCCACCGGTGGTGGTGCCGATCGCCGAGGGGCGGCGCAGCGGATCCGCCGGATCGTCTCCCGGATCTCCCGGCGGGCGGGCGGTGCCGATCAGGTTCACCGCCCCGCGGTTGTTCTCCACCTCCGCGCCCAGCTCCAGGCGCAGCTGCTCGGTCAACGCCCGCGACCACCCGGCGCGCGCCCCCAGGGTGCTGCTCCCCAGCTGCAAGGCGCCGATCCGGTTGGGGCCGCGGTCCGCGTAGAACTCCAGCCAGTCTCCTCCCCAGGTCCCGGCCAGCTCCAGCACCCCGCCGGCCAGCGGGTGGCGCAGCCGCAGATCCAGCCGGTGGAAGTCGCTGGTCACCCCTCCGCCGGTGGAGGTGGCGCTGTCCGGGTTGGGGTCCACCCCCACCCGGTCATGGCTGGCCAGCCACAGCAGCCGCAGCTGTCCTTGGCCCAACCGCTGGTCCAGCCGCACCTGCATGTCGGCGAAGTCCACCTGCAGCGGCGCGTTCTTCCGCACCGCCCGGGCGATCACCTCCGCCAGCGCCCCGGTGTAGCTGAACCGGCCGGCCAGGCTGAGCTTGGTGCCGGTGGCCGGGAAGGCGGTCTGCACCAGCCCGCCCAGGTTGATCAGGTCCGCGTAGGCCTCCGCGTGCAGCCCCTCGGTGCCGGGCGGATCGGAGCGCAGGTGGACCACGCCGCCCAGCCCGCGCCCCACCGCCGCGGAGGGGACGCCGGGCTGGTACTCCACCGCGTCCACGAAGCCGGGGTGGAGCACCGCCGGGCCCACCACCAGATGGTAGAGGGTGGGGACCTTCACCCCGTCCACGAAGTACTGGGTGGAGGCGGGCTGGGTGCCGCGCACCACCGGGTAGGCCAACCCGGAGGCCACCCCCGCCACCCCGGGCAGCAGCATCACCACCCGCGCCGGATCCCCCATCGTCCCCGGGACCTCGCGGACCTCCTGGGCGGTTAGCGAGATCTTGGTCACCTCCACCCGCGGGCGATCCCGCACCGTCGTCTGGTAGGGATCAAGGCTCAGCGGCTCTATCCGGTAGAGGACCTCGGTCAGCACTCCCGCGGTCAGCTCCTCGGTGAAGGAGGCCGGATGGTGCGCCTGGGCCGCCACCGTCACCGGGTGGGTGCCGGGGGGCAGCTTCAATTCGAACACCCCGCCGGGGCCGGTGGTGAGGACCACCCCGTCCACGGTGATCGCCGCGCCCTCCACCCCGTCCTTGGAGCCCAGCGCCCGGACCTGGCCCCGCAGCACCGCCGGCAGCGCCGCTCCCTCAAAGCGATAGCGGAAGGGGACCTGGGAGGGGACCGGGACCCCGTCCACCTGTGCGGGGGTGAAGCGCAACCCGGAGGCGGCCGCCAGCGCGGACTGGAGGAAGCGGGGATCGACCGGGGAGGCGGCGGGGACCGGGACCACCTCGGTCACCTCTCCGGTCTCGGAGAGGGTCAAGAGCAGCTCCACCTCCGCGGACTGGTGTTCCAGCCCGGCGGGGGTCCGGGCGGCGGAGTCCTCCACCAGGGTGGGGAGCACCGGGCCCGAAGCGGCCAGCGTCAGTGAGACCAGCAGGGTGGAGAGCATGAGGGGGTCCAGGAAAAGGGAACCCCTGATGGACGCTGCCGCCGCGCGGAACCGGCCACCTCGCCTTCTAGAAGGCGGCGCCGATCACGAACCGGACCCGGGGGAGGATCGGGAAGGGAGGAGGCTCGGGCGAGCTCTTGGCGGGATCCAGGGGAGTCGCGACCCGCACCGGCAGCCAGTACTGCGGTCCCACCGCCAGCGACAGCACCATCCGGTCCCACAGCAACCAGGAGAAGCCCGCCTGGACGGAGAAGGTCGCCGTCAGGCTTTGGAGACCGGGCCGGTCGATCCGGCTGATCGCTCCCAGCTGGCCGGCGGCGAACAGCCCCCCCGGGGCCTCCCCGAAGAAGTAGTAGCGGCCTCCCAGGTCCAGCTCGGCGATCCACCCCGGGCCGGTCACCGGCAGCCAGACCGCGGACCCCACATAGAGGGAGACGAAGTCGGTCCAGGCGCGCTCGAACTCCAGCTGGATCAGCCCGAAGGGCAGGAAGATCGGCTCCAGGGTCAGGGTGTGCCGGGAGCGGGGGCCAAAGCCCTTGGTGGCGCTGGCCAGGTTCGGCGAGTGGACCAGCGCGCTCTCCTCCAGCGCGAAGCGCTCGGCGGAGGACAGCTTGAACTCCAGCGAATGGGTCTGCCCGTCGGCGCGGCGCAGCGCCAGATAGCGCCCCGGGGCCAGGGCCACCTGCACCTGGCGCTGGCCGGCGGGCAGCTCCACCACGTTGCGGCCGCTGCGGCGATCCAGGATCACCAGCGGCCCGCGGGTCTGCCGGATGGAGACTGTCACCGGGCTGGCGGCGGTCCGGCTGAGCGGGAGGTCCTCCCGACCGCGGAGATTGAAATGGTAGCTGGGGTGCTGCGGGGTGGAGGTCAGCAGCGCCGAGTCCCGCACCGTCAGCTCCCGGGCATAGGCGAACACCTCCGCCACGCTCACCTCTCCATCCGCGTTCCCGTCGGCGGCGCCGCGCAGGCCGGCCACGAAGTGGTGGGTGAAGATCGAACCGCCGATCGCCTCCGCCTCGTGGGCGTTCTCCTGCCCGGAGCTGGAGGCGAGCAGGATCGATCCCTCGCTCTCCAGATTCATCGGCAGCCGGGGCTCGAACGGCTCGGCCGCGCTCAGCCCCTTGGCGCCGGTCCAGCCACCCCCGCGGCAGGCGTCGATGATCCCGATCCGGACCAGGGCCCCGTTCCCCGCGTCCAGCCGCTGGCGCAGCTCGGTGAAGGGCAGCCGCTGTCCGGAGGGATAGAGCGACGCGTCGTCGGCGTGGCCGGAGTAGTAGAACAGCAGCAGCACCCCCTGGGGCTCCGCCGCCGCGGCCTGCTGGGCGCGGTCCAGCGCCGCCAGCACCTCCCGCGGGCTGGGCTCCAGCAGCAGCTGGATGTCCTCCGCCCGGAAGCGGGCCACCTCCTTCAGGGTGCGGGCCACCGCCTCCGCGTCCTGATGGGCGAACTGCAAGGAGGCGCGGCCCAACGCGCCGGAGCGGGCGCCCACCAGCACCGCCATCCGCCGCGGGCCCTGACCTTCCGCCGCCAGCGCGCTGCCGGCCAGCAGCCAGGCCCAGAGCCACAGCCACCTCATCGCGACCGCTCCTTGGGGAGGACCAGGGAGACGGTGTGGCGATCTTGCGTCCGCAGCTGTTCCCGCGCGGTCTTCACCAGCACCGCCTCGTCCAGGGCCCGGGTGCTGAACACCACCCGCAACCACTCCTCCTCCCCGGAGTCATCCACCCGCCAGGCGTCGGGCAGCAGCAGGGAAGGGGTGTTGAGCCGCCCGTGGGAGATCACCGTCCAGCGCTCTCCCTGGCGGGTGAGCACCGCGTAGTCGGAGAAGCCGGCGGCGGCCAGCTCCAGCCGGAGGAGATCTCCGGACCGCAGCGACTCGCCCGCGGCCCAGGTCAGGACCTGCTCCCCGCGCTTGAGGTGCACCTTCACCACCGGGCCGCCCTTCACCTGGAAGGCGGGGCCCGGGTCAGGGGTAAGCAGCCTGGGAACCACCACCACCGCCAACAGCGCCATCGCCCCCACCGCCACCAGCGAGCGCAATCCCCACCCGCTCCACCCAGAGGCGCGGGGAGGGGACGCGCGCAGCTCGCCCACCCAGGCCGGCATCCCCACCGGCTGGGCCAGCCGGGCCAGGTGCTGCTGGCACTGCGGACAGGTCCCCAGATGCGGGTGGTCTTCCACCCGGACTCCGGAGGCGGCCAGGGTGTCCAGCTCCAGGAAGGAGGGGTGCTGGCTCACGCGGACACCTCCAGGCGGGCATCGGCCAGGCGCTGTTCCAGCCGGGTCAACAGCCGGCGGACGGTGCGTTCGGAGACCCCCACCACCTCGGCGATCTCCGGGTGGGTCATCCGGTCCAGCCGGGACAGCATCGCCACCTCCAGCTCTTCGGCGGGGAGGCGCGAGGCCCAGTGGGCCAGCTCCGCGCGGGCGTGGGTCCGGGCCTCCCAGCCGCCCTCGTCCCCGGCCTCCAGGTCCTCCCCCGAGGCCACCGGGGCCGGGGCTGCCTTCCGGCGGCGCATCCGGTCAATCGCCAACCGGGTGGCCGCCTTGTAGATCCAGGAGGTGACCCGGCGCGGATCCTGATCCTGCAACTGCGCCTTCCAGAGCTTCACGAAGGTCTCCTGGGCCACGTCCTGGGCCTCCTCTGGATCTCCGAGCATGCGGCGGCACTTCTCCCGGATCAGGGGGAAGTACTTCCGGTAGGCCGCATTGACTTCGGGTTCGGAGACCACGTTGGTGGAGGGAGGACGCGGCAGCCGGGAGGATCCGGCCACCGGATTTCTCCACACTCTATCCGCAGGCCCTTCCTCCTACATGGGGGGATCGGATTACGCTGACGCTGCTGAGGGGTGGAGTGGCTGAACGGCTTTCCGGGGACCCGGCGGGAATTAGAAAATCTATTCCCTCGAAACTCGCAAACCGATCCGCGGACAATACCTACACCAACTCACTTTCGCCCACGGAAGTCTTCGGAGCCCGCAATGACCATCGACACCAAGCTCATCACCCCGCGCCCCCTGCCTGTCGCCCCGAAGGTCGAGTCTCCCGCCACCCCGGCGGCGCAGACCTCCAGCTCCGCGGGCACCGCCCCGGCCAAGGACTCCTTCCAGACCGGCCACGTGCACGGCGCCTCCTGCGGCTGCGGCAAGCCGAAGGTGACCGGCGAGGAGCTGGCCAAGGTGGAGGCCAAGGTCGCGGACAAGGTCGCCGAGATCCAGGCCAACAAGGCGGACGGCGGCACCAGCCTGACCCCGGTGGAGCCGAAGGTCATCGACGTGTACTTCCACGTGATCACCAAGGGCGGCGGACCCAAGAACGGCGACCTGCCCCAGGAGCAGATCGAGGCCCAGATCAAGGTCCTCAACGACGCGTACAAGGACGCCGGCTTCCAGTTCAACCTGGTGGAGGTGGACCGGACCAAGAACGCCAAGTGGTACACCGGCCAGCCGGGCACCAGCGCCGAGTCGGAGATGAAGGCCTCCCTGCGCAAGGGTGACTCCGAGGCGCTGAACATCTACTCCACCAGCCCCTCCGGCGGGCTGCTGGGCTGGGCCACCTTCCCCAGCGACTACAAGGACTTCCCCAAGGATGACGGGGTGGTGATCCTCAACACCTCGCTGCCCGGTGGCAGCTCCGCTCCCTACAACGAGGGCGACACTCTGACCCACGAGGTCGGTCACTGGATGGGGCTGCACCACACCTTCAACCAGCCCGGTCTGCCGGACAACGACTCGGTCAGCGACACCCCGGAGCATGAGGTGAACTACGGCAAGCCGCCGGAGACCACCGACACCGTGCCCAGCAAGCCGGGCAACGATCCCGTCCACAACTACATGAACTACACGGACGACGACTGGATGTACGAGTTCACCCCCGGCCAGGTGGACCGGATGCAGGCCCAGTGGGAGCTGTTCCGCGAGACCAGCCCCTCCAGCACCGAGCTGCTGGCCGCGTAGTCGGGCTCCAAGTCGAGGCAGCACGAGGCGGGGGTGGGACGTCGGCCAGGCCGATGGACCGCTCCCGCTTCTGCTTTGCGGGCACCCGACGGGGGGACGGGGCGGGGATGAACCCCGGCCCCGCCCGGTGGGGGCTCAGCCCTGGACCGCGGCCCGCAGCTCCGCCTTGCTGCCGCCGGTGTAGCCCTCCTGCTCGGTGCCGCGGCGCACGCACAGATCCAGCTTCTGGCTCACCGCCAGCGCCAGGGTGTCCTGCAGCCGCTTGCAGAAGCCCAGCGCCTCGTCGAACAGCGCCCGCTCCTGGGCGGACAGCGCCGTCGGCGCGCCCACCGCCTCCTGCAGCCGGGGCAAGAATGCCTCCAGGGCCTCGCGCAGCGCCTTCTCCTGGAACTTCTGCAACAGCGGCAGCAGCGGGCGCGGGTTGACCCGGACCAGCCGCAGCGTCTGCAGCCCCGCCAGCTGGGGATGGGGCGCGGAGAGCTGGGCGGGCTGGAACAGGCCCAGGATCCCCTCCTGGGGCGCGTCCGGGAGCTTGGGCATCTCGTGCAGGAAGGCCACCAGCGGACCGGCGCCCTTCTTGATCGCGGCCAGCGCCTGGGGGCGGATGGTGGCGGTCTGGGTGGCGTCCACCGAGAGCAGCCGCAGCGCCACCTGGGACCAGCCGGACTCGGTGGTCAGCCCGGTGCCGTAGCGCCCGGCGAACAGCTCTCCCACCCGCTCGATCGCGCGTGGGGCCCGCTCCGCCTGATCGATCAGCCGCTGGTTCTGATCCAGCTCCCGCAGCTCCGAGAGCACCGAAGTCTCCAGCCAGGCCGCGGTCTGCTTGGAGAGCTGGGCGCGGAACAGCGCGTCCTTCAGCTCCTGGATCAACCGCCGGGGGCTCAGCTCCCAGGCGGCGTGAGCCCGCTTCTCATCCAGCGCCAGGAACTCGATGAAGGAGGGGTCCATCGTCCGCTGGTAGTCGGCCGGGGTCAGCGCCTTGGGGGACGCCTCGCGCGCCTTGGCCTCGTTGCGATCCTCCAGGATCTTGGCGGCGGCAGTCTCCAGCCCCGCCAGGCTGTTCTTCACCAGCGCCATCGTGACCACGGTGAACGGCGAGACGGTGAACACCACGTCCGGAAAGCCCAGCGCCAGCCCCGCCATCGCCTCGCTCTGGACGAACCAGAAGCCGCGGCCGGCGCGCGCCAGCCGCTCTCCGAACAGGGCCCCCAGCCGCAAGGAGAGCAGCCGGTGTCCGGGGTGGCTGGCCTGGAAGGTCCCGTCCAGCACCTTGTGGATCGCCGGCTCCAGCTCCGCCCAGGAGGCGGTGAGCGGATCCAGGGAGGGATACCCGGCCGCGGTGAGGGTGGTCTGGAGCTGCTCGAGGGCGATCTTGATCTGGGGAGGGGTGGCCGGTTCCATGCCCCCAGCATCCCACGGTCGTCCTGCCAGGAGCGGGGCAAAACGCGTCGGTCCACTGTCCGCATCCAGGCACAGCAGGTGTTGGGCCCGGAACGTGGTCCTTTCGGGCGGCTGCGCGGGGGGGAGGGGCTCCCTAGCTTCGAAGCCTCGTGGTCCTGCCCCAAAACCCATTGGCCCTGGTGGCCCTGATCGCGGTCGGTGTCACCGCCGGCTGCGCCGCGGCGTACCGGCCAGAGGGCAGCGTCGGCTGGAGCTGGGGGCTCACCGCCGCCAGCCTGCTGGCCGCGGCCTACCTGGGCGGGGTGCTGCGATCCCGGCGGCTGCCGACCCAGGAGGAGGAGAACGAGGCGGCCCGGGTGGCGCTGGAAACCCTGGCCGCCCAGAACGCCGAGCTCTCCTCCCTGCTCTGGAAGACGGTGGACCGGCTGCAGGTCCTCTCCTCCATCGACCGGGACTTCAGCGAGCGGACCCTGGATCTGGACAGCCTGCTCAAGTCACTGGCCTCCCGGACCTGTGACGCGGTGGGGGAGGTGGTGGGGGTGTACCTGGTGGAGGAGCACCAGCCGGCGCTGCGGGCCTTCGAGGTCCGGCACCGGAACCTGAAGGAGGGCGTCCAGTCGCTGCTGCAGTCCGAACCCCACTATCTGTTGCCCACCCTCCCGCGGCTGGCGATGGAGTCCGGCTGCACCCGTGCCTACCCGGAATTCACCTCGGCGCTGGACGCGCGCGAGCGGGCGGTGTTCTCCGCCCTCCCCCAGCTGCGCCACGCGCTGCTGGTGCCGATCAAGTCCCGCACCGGCGAAGGGGTGGGGGCGGTGTGGCTGATCCGGTCCGAGGCCCAGGGCCCGTTCACCCAGGAGGACCGGGAGCTGATCGAACAGGTGGTGGAGCGGGCGTCGCTGGCCATCGACAATGCCCGGCTGTACCGGGCCCGCGAGACCTTCCTGGGGCTGGCCGCCCACGAGCTGCGCACCCCCACCACCGCGCTGCGAGCCCAGGCCCAGCTGATGCTGCGGCGGCTGGAGTCGATGCCGCCGGAGCGGATCAAGAGCGGGCTGGAGACGATTGAGCGGCAGACCGGACGGCTGACCCGGCTGATCAACGACCTGCTGGATGTCACCCGCATCGAGGCCTCCAAGCTGGAGCTGCGTTCGGAGCGCACCGACGGGGGCGTGCTGGCCGACGAGCTGGTGGAGCGCTTCGAGCAGCTCACCAGCCGCCGCTGCTTCAAGCGCGAGGGAGACCCGCACGGCTGGGTAGCGGTGGATCCGGTGCGGCTGGACCAGGTGCTTTCCAACCTGCTCTCCAACGCGGTGAAGTTCTGCGAGCAGGGGGACATCCTGCTGCGCACCGCGCGAGTGGACCGGGAGGTGGTGTTCTCGGTGATCGACCACGGGCCGGGGATCAGCCGGGAGAAGCAGACCCTGCTCTTCGAGCGCTTCAGCCAGGTGGGCAACGACGCCGACCGCCGCGGAGGCCTGGGGCTGGGGCTGTACCTCTCCCGGGAGCTGGTGCTGCGGATGGGCGGGCGGATCTGGGTGGAGAGCGACGGGGTGCCCGGCCATCCCACCGCCTTCCACGTCTCCTTCCCGGAGGCGGCCCCGGAGAAGCCGGCGGAGAGGCGCCCTTCGCCCGACGGGCCCAGCGCGCTGACCGTGTGAGCCCAGGCGGCAGGCCGTGCAGCAACCGACAGCCCCGGGTGCCTGCCTGCCGGGGGACTGTCCGGCAGCCGGCCCCGCGCCCACCCCGAAGTTCCACCCGGGGCCCCCGCGAGCGAGAATGCCAAGGATGAGTGACGACATCCTCGCGCGCCTCAAGGAGGCGACTGCCGGGATCCACCAGCAGGTGGAGCGGCAGGTGCGGATCCTGGATCCGCAGGCGCCCGCCTCCGCCTATGTGGACTACCTCTCCAAGCTGCTGGGCTTCCACGCCCCGCTGGAGCACGCCCTGGAGGGCGCCGGGCTGCCGGTGCTGGAGGGGCGGGCCAAGACCCCGCTGCTGGCCCAGGACCTGTGGGCGCTGGGGGTGGACCCCGAGTACCTGGCCTGGTGCCGGCAGCTGCCCCAGGTCTCCACCCGGGCCCAGGCGCTGGGGGCGGCCTATGTGCTGGAGGGCGCCACCCTGGGCGGCAAGCACGTGCTCTCGCGGCTGGGCGACCGGGCCCCGGCCCACGCCTCCCGCTACCTGGATTGCTATGGCCCCCAGGTGGGGGCGCGCTGGAACGCCTTTCGCCAGACCCTGCGGGAGGAGGTCTCCCCCCAGGAGGCGCCGGAGTGCCTGGCGGCGGCGGTGGGAACGTTCGAAGCGCTCTCGCGCTGGCTGGAGGCCTGACCCCGTGGTGACGCTGGAGGAACTTCGCGGACTGTATCTGGCGGCCCAGCTGCGGGGGGATCGCCGGGGGGCGATCCGGCTGTTGCTGGAGGAGGGGCTGGGGCAGGGGGCGAGGGTGGAGGACCTGCAGTTCCAGGTGATCGGGGAGGCCCAGCAGGAGATCGGCCGGCTGTGGCAGGAGAACCGGATCTCGATCGCCCAGGAGCACCTGGCCACCGCCATCTCCCAGCTGGCGCTGGCGCAGCTGTTCCACGCCGCCCAGGCCCGGGGCCCGCGGGGGAAGAAGGTCCTGGTGGCCTGCGTGGAAGGAGAGCTGCACGACTTCCCGGCGCGGCTGCTGGCCGACCACCTGGAGCTGGAGGGCTACGAGGTCCGCTTCCTGGGCGCCAGCGTCCCCACCGACTCGCTGCTGCAGATGGTCCGGGCCGAGGCGCCGGATCTGCTGGCCCTCTCGGTGACCATGAACTTCCACCTGGAGGCGGTGCGGGAGGCGATGCGGCGGCTGCGGACCGATTTTCCCCTGCTGCCGGTGGTGCTGGGAGGCCACGCCTGCGGCTGGATGCCGGGCCTGGCCGGGGAGGTGGACGCCCAGGGGTCGGCCCGGGACGCCCGCGAGGCCACCGGGCTGATCGCCCGGGTGCTGGGCCCCGCGCTCCAGGAGCTGCAGCCATGAGGCCGCTGACCGCGCTGTTGCAGCAGCACGCGCCGCGTCTGGCGGTGGCGGTGATGGACCAGATGTACCGGGACCCGTTCTGGATGGCGCGCTTCGGGGACCGGGGCCGGCGGTTCGCCGAGGAGGACAGCCGCTACCACCTCAGCTACCTGGCGCAGGCGCTGGAGGGCAGGGATGCCGCGCCGCTGGTCTCCTACGCGCGCTGGGTGCAGGGGGTGCTGACCTCGCGGGGGATGTGCACCCGGCATCTGCAGGAGAACCTCCGCCGGCTGGGGGAGGCGCTGGTGGGCGAGGGCTTCCCGGAGACCGCCGAGGCGCTGACCTACCTGGAGGCGGCGGTGGAGGCGCTGCGCTATCAGCTCCCCGAGGCGCGGGAGATCCAGCTGCGGGCGCAGGAGCTGGCCCAGACCGCGGTGGACCGGCTGCTGGCCGACCCGCCCCCCTGGCCGCCCGCGCAGCTGGGCCGCGCGCCGCTCCAGGAGGAGGCCCAGACCCTGCTCTCCTACGTGGCCGACGCCATCGCGTCGGGGCGGCCGGGGTTGTTCGCCACCCACGTCCAGTGGCTGGCCTCCACCGAGCTTCTCCCGGGCCGGACCGCCGCGCTGCTGGAGGTGCTGCGCACCGCCACCGGTCAGCTCTCCCCCTCCGCCCGGGCCGCCGCCCTGGAGGTGCTGCTGGCGGGGGGAGAGACCTGGAGCGCGGCGAGGTGAACCTGGAGGAGGCGGTGGGGCGGCTGTACCCGTCGGTGAACGGCCGGTTGGGGCTCTCCGCGCTGACCCTGCCCCCCACCTTCCGGCGAGCGGAGGGGCAGTGGCAGCAGCAGCCGGCGGTGCTCACCGCCACCGCCCACGCCGGACCGGGGATCCGCTTCTCCCGCGCCACCCGGCTGTGGGGGCCGGGGCTGGAGATCCACAACCTGCTCTGGGTTCCGGACCCCGGGCTGCGCGCCCCGCTGGTGGGGGTGGACGTGGTGGACGTGGGAAGACCGGAGCTGGTGGTGGTGGCGGACGCCTCCTGGCCCACAGCTGCCGGGGCCCAGGCGGCGCCCTCCCGGTTCCCCCCCCCGGGGCCGCTGCCGCAGTGGTGTGGCCGGTTCTTCTCTCCCACCCCGCTGTTCGCCCGGGTGACCCGGGCCCAGCTTCCGGCGGCGTGGGCGGAGATGGAGGAGCGGGTGGCGCTGCTGGGGGAGGCGGTGCGCCGGGGGGAGCCCGCCCTGGCCTCCGCCGCCTCCTGGCAGCAGGACTATCTGGACGCCCACCGCACCGAGGATCGCGGCCTGTTGCTGCTCCACACGATCTTTGATCCGGCCTGGGCCCGGTCCTTCCTGGAGCAGGTGCTGTTCCCCACCCGCATCGGTGATCGGTGGAGCGATCTTTCGCGCTAGGTTGCCGCGGAGATGATCACCGTGCGTGTGCTGGGCGAGGGCGGGCTGCAGACCGGTGGAGCGGAGCTCCTCGGCGCCCCCGGTCTCAAGTGGATCGACATCCTCAATCCCACCGCGGAGGAGCTGGCCCCGGTGGCGGCGCAGTTCGGGCTGCACCCGCTGGCGGTGGAGGACTGTCTGCACCTGGACCAGCGGCCGAAGCTGGAGGAGTACCCCGGGCACCTGTTCCTGGTGCTGCACGGGTTCCAGGTCGCCAACGGGGACCTCACCTCCCTGGAGCTGGTGGAGCTGCACACCTTCCTGGGACCGGACTGGGTGATCAGCGTCCACGAGCAGGCCTGCGCGCCGGTGGACGCCGCCGCCCGCCGCTTCGCCGCCGATCCGGCGCACACCCTGGGGCGGGGGGTGGACTTCGCGCTCTACGTGCTGGCGGACGCGCTGGTGGACTCCAACTTCCCGATCCTGGATCTGCTCAGTGACGAGGTGGAGGACCTGCAGGACCGGGTGTTCGAGTCCCCCCGTCCCACCCAGCTGCAGCGGATCTTCGCCCTCAAGCGTTCGCTGGTGATGGTGCGCCGGGTGCTCTCCCCGCAGCGGGACGTGGTGGCGCTGTTCGCCCGGCGGGGGATGCCCCAGGTGCAGGAGCGCACCGCGCTCTACTTCCGGGACGTCTACGACCACCTGGTGCGGCTGTACGAGCAGATCGACTCGGCGCGGGACCTGCTCTCCGGGGCCACCGAGGGCTACCTCTCGTCGGTGGCCAACCGGACCAACGACATCACCAAGCAGCTGACGATCTTCTCGACCATCTTCCTGCCGCTGTCGTTCATCACCGGCTTCTTCGGACAGAACTTCGAGCTGCTGTCCGCCCGGGGGTTCTTCTGGGCGATGGTGACGCTGATCGGCGCCTTCCCGATCGCCCTGGTGTTCTGGTTCCGCCGCAAGGGCTGGATCGGGGACGGGCCCTGATCCAGCCTGGGCTGGAGACCTACTTCAGCGCCTCGGCGCCGGAGACGATCTCCATCAGCTCCTTGGTGATCACCGCCTGACGGGTGCGGTTGTAGACCAGGGTCAGCTTGCCGATCATGTCGGTGGCGTTGGAGGTGGCGTTCTCCATCGCGCTCATCCGGGCGCCGTGCTCGGAGGCCACTGACTCCAGCAGCGCGCGGTACAGCTTGATCGCCAGCGCCTGCGGGACCAGCTGGTTGAGCACGTCCTGACGGCCGGGCTCGTACTCGAAGTCGATCAGCGACGCGGCGCCCTCGCGCGGCTTCTGCCCCACCGCCTGCAGCGGGAGCAACTGGGTGAGGGTCACGTTCTGGCTGATCGCGGAGACGAACTCGTTGTACACGAGGTACACCGCGTCCACCTCGCCGGCGATGAAGCGCGCGCTCAGCTCCTGGGCGATGTCCGCCGCGGCGCGGTAGTTCACCTTGGCGTACATCCCCGGGTAGTCCTTGCGCAGGCTGACCTGGGGCTGGCGGCGGAAGAACTCGTTGCCCTTGCGGCCGATGGTGCTGACATGGATGTTCAGCTTGCCGGCGTTCTCGTACAGGTACCGGCTGGTGCGGCGGATGACGTTGGAGTTGAAGCCACCGGCCAGACCGCGGTCGGAGGTGAGGACCACCACCTCCACGTTCTTGATCTCCCGGGCCGCCAGCAGCGGGTGGGCCAGGCCGCCCTCTCCGGCGCGCTGGGCCAGGTCGGCGATCATCTCGTCCAGGGTGGAGGCGTACGGGCGGGCGGCGGTGATCGCCTCCTGGGCACGGCGCAGCTTGGCGGCGGCGACCATCTTCATCGCCTTGGTGATCTGCCGGGTGTTCTTGACCGACCGGATGCGCTTACGGATGTCTCGAAGGGACGCCATGTGTGCGGAGGGCTCCTGAAAAAGCGCGCGGACCCTATCGGCCGTAGCGGTGTGGGTCAACGTCCACCGGCGGCCGGGACTGCATCGGCGGGGGGACCTGCTTATAGGCCGGCTGATGCGGCCTGTCGGACACCCACCGCCCGTTTTCCCCAGATGTGAGTTCGCCCGGACACCGGTTGCCGGTAGTTTGGACCGCGAGGATGGCCAGGGCACGCGGCGCAAGAGGGTGGTTGGCGAGGGTGGCGTTCTTCGGAATGACCCTGGCCGCGGCGTTGATCGCCCTCTCCTTGTTCGTGGAACACCGCTACCAGGACCGGATCGTCCCCTTGGCCGAGGCCCCGCCCCGCAAGGTGGCCCTGGTGTTCGGGGCCGGGCTGGCCCCCGGGCAGGAGCCCAGCCCGGTGCTGGCCGAGCGGCTGGACGCGGCGATTGCCCTCTACCGGGCGGGGAAGGTCCAAAAGCTGCTGGTCAGCGGGGACAACTCGGACCGGTTCCATGACGAGACCCGCGCCATGCGCCGCTACGCGGTGGAGCACGGGGTGGCCAAGGAGGACGTGGTGGGAGACCACGCCGGGCTGTCCACCTACGACTCCTGCGTGCGGGCCCAGAAGATCTTCGGGGTGCGGGAGGCGATCCTGGTCACCCAGCGCTTCCACCTCACCCGGGCGCTGTACATCGCCAACTCGATCGGGATCGACGCGGTGGGAGTGGCCGCGGACGAGGACCGCCGGGGCGGGTCCAGCTATGCCCTGCGGGAGCTGGTCTCCCGACCGGTGGCCTGGGTGATGGTCCACGCCGGGTGGGAACCGCAGTTCCTGGGCGAGCCGCTTCCGATCCAGTAGCGGGGAAATCTCGGCTACGCTCTCCGCCGTTCAGGGGGAGTTCCAGGGATGAGCGGACAGCTACGCAGGGTCGCAGGCGCGGTCGCACTCTTGATCGGGTTGGCCGGCTGCGGCGACCCCGACCCGGGCGGACCCGACGGCGGCGGCGGGGGTGCCCCCGAGTCCTGGACGATCCTGGTGTACATGGTGGCGGACAACAACCTCGAGCCGTTCGGGGTCAGCGACCTGATCGAGATGGCCCAGGCCACCGCCGCTGCCGGCAATGGCAGCCCGGAGGTGCGCTTCGTGGTCCAGGCGGACCGGGCCGCGGGCTACAGCTCCGAGAGCGTGGGGTCCCTGGGCAACTGGGAGTCCACCCGCCGGCTGGTGGTGCGCAACGGCGGGTTCGAGCCGGTCGCCGAGCTGGGGGAGCTGAACATGGGGGACCCGGGGGTGCTCTCGGACTTCCTCCAGTGGGGGATGAGCAGCTATCCGGCGGATCGCTACATGCTGGTGTTCTGGGACCACGGCTCCGGCTGGCCGGGGTTCGGTGGGGACAGCTCCACCGCCACCGACGACCTGCTCACCCTCACCGAGCTGCACAGCGGCCTCCAGGCCGGCCTGGGCAGCGGCCCCCGCCTGGAGATCATCGGCTACGACGCCTGTCTGATGGCCACCTACGAGGTGGCCAAGACCATGCAACCGTACGCGAAGTACCTGCTGGCCTCCGAGGAGCTGGAGCCGGGCACTGGCTGGGACTACCGCAGCTTCGCCAAGCTGCTCGCCGGCGGCACCGTCACCCCGGCGCAGCTGGGCCAGGAGGTGGTGGATGGGTTCATTGCCCACTCCAACGCCATCAACCAGGGACAGGACGCCACCTTGAGCCTCACCGACCTGGGAGCGCCGCTGGACTCGGTGGCCACCGCGCTGGCCGCCTACGTGACCGCGGCCAACGGGGGAATCCAGGCCGGGCAGCAGGCCACCGCCACCGCCATCTCCCAGCAGCGGGTGGCGGCGGTGAAGTTCGGGGACATGCCGGATCCGGCGCGCAGCGTGAACCACGTGGACTTCGGGGACCTGGTCACCCGGCTGGCGGGGGTGGACTCCGCCCGCTTCGGCGCGGTGGCCACCCAGGTCCAGACCGCCCTGGGGTCGGCGGTGGTCTACCAGCGCGCCGGTCCGCTGCGGGCCAGCGCCACCGGGCTGTCGATCTACTTCCCGCCATCGGCGGACTACTACCAGAGCGCCTATGACTCGGTGGCGGCGGCCAGCACCTGGCGCAGCTTCCTGGGGACCTACTTCCAGGCCGCCACCGGGACCTACGGGACGGTGACCACCCCGGAGTTCGTTCCCAGCGCGCTCACCACCCAGGTGCTGACGGCGGACGGGGCGCTGTGGTTGTACATGGAGAACCCGCTCACCGCCGGCTCCGCGCCCGGCACCGCGATGGCCACCTTGACCTATGGGGTGAAGTCCACCGCCTCCGCCAACACCTACCTGCTGGTGGGGGACAAGCCCGCCGGCTACGAGAAGGTGAACTCGCCGGCGGCCTGGGGGTACTGGAACCGGAACATCATGGGCGTGTGGCAGGGCAGCGACTGCGACGCGGCCACTCCGGTGGACTGCAGGTTCGGCTACATCTACCTCAGCGGCCAGCAGACCCCCTCCGGAGGGAGCGCCTACAGCCTGCCCTTCGCCTACCAGGAGAGCGGTTCGGCGCCGACGCAGTACGCGGTCCGCCAGCTGGTCTTCGACAGCGCCAACACCCTGGTGGAGGACGCCTATTACCTGGAGAGCCCGGGCGGGTGGGGCGAGCTGGTGGCGGTGCCCGGCGCCAAGCTGTGGCCGCTGCTGCAGGTCTTCGACTCCACCGGGCTCAATTGGGGCTACGGGACCGAGGGGGACTTCGAGTACTTCGATCCGATGCGACTGGACACGCTGCAGTTCGGGTCTTTCGCGGTGAACAGCGGGACCACCCTCTACGGCATCCTGGAGGCGCTGGACTTCGGCGGCTACGGAGACGCGGTGGCCGGAGAGGTGGTGAACCCGTGAGGCGCGTCCTGCTGGCGGCCGCGGCGGTGTTGCTGTGCGGCTTCACCACCTGCGGGTCGAAGACCCCCCCCGCCGCGGCGGGCGTGGTCCCGCTCAAGGACACCTGCCCCACCGGAGATGTGGCCGCCCTGGAGGCGGAGGCGATGGAGGAGCTGGAGGCCACCGGGGATGCGGGGACTCCGCTGAGCACCGGCCCGGCCCTGCGCCCGCCCAAGGCGAACTTCACCTCCCGGTTGCTGATTCCCCCCGCCCAGCCGGGAGAGCTGGTGGCCGACTTCGCCGGCTGTCTGTCGTTGGCGGAGGCCACCGCCGAGTCCGGAGCGCGCTTCCCGGTGCCGCCGCCCACCCGCGCGCCCACCCAGGATCAGGTGCGGATCAACCCGATGGGGGAGGGGATCGTGATCGCCCACGAGCTCTCCCACGCCTGCTGTCTGCAGGGGGAGGCCACCGCCCGGGTGGAGGGGACGAGGCTGGTGGTCACCGAGAAGCTGAGCGGGACTCCCTGCCGCTGCATGTGCGCCTCCACCGTCCGCAGCGCGGTGGGGCTGTCGCCGGGCACGTACACGGTGGTGGTCCAGGTGGACGAGGGCGGCAGTGTCCGCGAGGCGTTCCAGGGCGAGGTGACGGTGACGAAGTAGCGGGTCGGCCGGAGAGGGTCGGTGCGCCCTGGGGTGCTGCTCGCTCCCTCGCCCTCCGGGCTGAGCGCGGGAGGTTGCTGCCTTGCTGTCTGGTCCCAACCTTTGATCCAAAGGAAGGAACCTCCATGGACATCAAGGATCAGGACAACGGGATGGCTCGCCAGGCGAGGACCGGAAGGGACGAGGAGCCGCAGGCTCCCACGCGCCGGATTGACGATCGCTTCGCGGCCGACCAGAGGGCCGAGGACGACGACATCCTTCCCCGCCGGATCGTGGGGGAGGAGATGCTCTCCCGTTCGGTCCGTGACCAGGTCTCCTCGATGCGAAAGGAACGGGATCCTTCGGAGAGTGACGTCTACAACCTCTCCTCGGACGCGCTGCGCGCCGATCCCTACGGTGAGGACCTGACCGGGATCCCCCCGCTGGAGGACGAGCCAGAGAACCGGGACATCATGCCCGACCAGATCCAGGATGAGGCCCCCGGCTCCCTCGGCGACGAGGACGTGGAGTTGACCGCCCGCGCCCAAAAGCAGATCCGTCCCATCCTCCCGGACGAACTCCCGGAGGGGTAAGCCGGATTTGCTCCGGGAGTGAAAACCCGGACGCGCTCGAGACGGCGCTTCCGGACGCGCTTCCGGACGAGTTCTCGGTCCGATAGCTCCGGAATCGGCGGTTAGCCGGCGGCGGGTGGTGCGGCCCCGTGAAGGGGCGAGGAACGCCCTGACCCGCGAGCCTCCTCGCCGACGCGCTCCCTCCGCGTTCGCTTCGTGGAGGCCCTTTGGGCCGGACGCGCTACCTCCGCGATCGCTTCGCGGAGGCCTTCCGGGCAGCAGGCTTCTTCGCGGAGGCCTTCCGGGCAGCAGGCTTCTTCGCGGAGGCCTTCCGGGCAGCGGGCTTCTTCGCGGAGGCCTTCCGGGCAGCGGGCTTCTTCGCGGAGGCCTTCCGGGCAGCGGGCTTCTTCGCGGAGGCCTTCCGGGCAGCCGGCCTCTTCGCGGAGGCCTTCCGGGCAGCAGGCTTCTTCGCGGAGGCCTTCCGGGCAGCAGGCTTCTTCGCCGCGGCCTTCCGGGCAGCCGGCCTCTTCGCCACGGCCTTCTTGGCAGCAGGCATCTTCCCGGCGGCCTTGGGTGCAGCGGAGCTCGTGGCGACCTTCGCCGTCGCGACCGTCGTGGAAGCAGGACCCGGAGCGACCTTCATCGCCGCCGCAGTCTTCTTGCTCCCGGCGGCAGCGTCCTTGGCATCCCGGGCCTTGCCGCGGGCAAAGCCCTGGGCGGCGGCCTTGCTGCTGCCGGCCATCTGCCTGGCGGTCGCGGGCGGGGTGCCGTCCCCGGCGCCATCCTCGCCCTTCCCGCTGGCGGTCTGGATCGCGTCCTGCACCGCGTTGAACGCGCGGATGAAGGTGTTCTCCCCGAAGCCCTCGGTGGTCGCCGGCGGCACCAGCTCCGAGAGCATCACCTCCAGATTGCGGAAGAAGCGGATCCCCGCGGTGTCCAGGTTCTTGAGCCCGTAGATCCACCCCTGCGGGGGGACGGCGGAGATCCACCCGCCCACGTCTCCCAGCAGCGGGGTGATCTCCGAGTGCCGTACCGCGAACAGGTGCTCGGCGCCGCCGCGCATCCCGAAGCGGAGAATCCCCCGCGAGGGCAGCCCGGGGAGATCCTCGCGGGACTGCTCCAACAGCCCGGTGGTCTCCTCGTCCGCGAACAGCGGGTGCAGCGACACCTCTCCGGCCAGGTCCGCGCCGGAGGCAGCGGCGTACAGCTCGCGCAGCTCCTCGGGGAGGGCCAGCTCCAGTTCGGCCTCCACCCGGGCCAACTCCTCCGGCGTAGCGCCGCTCCCCTTCTCGGATGCAGCCTTCAGCAGCCCCACGATCCAATCGCGCATGGTCCCTCCAGAGAGGGAACTTAGGCCCAACCCCTCTTCTCGCGCCGCGTTTTTCCGCCGGATCGTCTAGATCCCATCCATGTCCAGCCCGCTGCCGGTCCGCCGCGTCGTCCTCTACAAGCACGGGGTCGCCTACTTCGAGCGCCGGGGAACCATTGAAGGCAACCAGTCCCTCTCCCTGGACTTCCGCGCCCGGGACATGAACGACGTCCTCAAGTCGATGACCGTGCTGGACCTCAACGGGGGATCGGTCTCTTCGGTCAGCTACGACTCCACCAAGCCGCTGGAGAAGCTGCTGGAGGAGGCCACCATCCGGCTGCCGGAGGAGGGCAGCCTCTCCGCGCTGCTGGGGCAGATCAAGGGCGCCCGGGTCCGGTTGCGGGTGGGGACCGAATCGGTGGAGGGGGCGATCCTGGGGCTGGAGCGGCTGCAACTGGCGGTGGAGAAGACCTCCCTGGAGCGGCCCTTCCTGGCGCTGCTCACCGCCGGCGGGGTGCGGACCTTCGATCTGCTGGAGATCCGCGAGCTGGCCTTCCTGGACGAGGCGGTCCGCAAGGACCTGGAGTTCTACCTGGCCACCGTCCTCTCCTCCTACAAGAAGGACTCCAAGCGGGTGGCGATCCTCACCAGCGGCGAGGGCCAGCGCGAGCTGTTCGTCAGCTACGTGCTGGAGGCCCCGGTGTGGAAGACCAGTTACCGGATCCTGATCGAGGATCAGCAGCCGCCCCTGCTGCAGGGCTGGGCGGTGGTGGACAACACCGGGGACGAGGACTGGCTGGAGGTGGAGCTGGCGCTGATCGCCGGGCTCCCGGTGTCCTTCGTCCACGACCTCTACAGCCCCCGCTACCAGCAGCGGCCGGTGGTCCAGGTCCGCACCCAGGCCGGGGCGGCGCCGATCATCCCCGAGGAGGCCTACGAGCGGGACCTGGCCTTCGCCGGGGCGCCCGCCGCCGCCGCCCCCGCGCCGATGGAGCGGGCGAAAAAGGCGATGCGGGCCGCCAGTGCCGAGGGCGCGGTGGGGGGCGCCCCCAGCCGCCGGGAGCTGATCCAGTCCTCCCAGCCGGTGAGCACCGCGGTCCAGGAGGTGGGGGACCTGTTCGAGTACCGGGTGGAGAAGCCGGTCTCGGTGCACCGCAACCAAAGCGCCCTGGTCCCGATCCTCCAGCGGCCGTTCGAGGGCAGGAAGGTCCTGCTCTACAACCGGGAGGCGCGGGAGCAGAACCCGATGGCCTGCCTGGAGCTGAAGAACACCACCGGGCTGACCCTGGAAGGGGGGCCGGTCACCGTCTTCGACGGCGAGACCTACGTGGGGGAGGCGATGCTGGACACCCTCAAGCCGGACGACCGGCGCTTCGTCCCCTACGCGGTGGAGCTGTCCACGGTGATCTCCCGCGACGATCAGCAGGGGCAGTCCGCGGTGTTCCGGGCGGCGGTGGTCCGCGGGGTGCTCACCACCCACTTCTTCCACGTCCGCCACACCTCCTACCGGATCCGCAACAAGAGCCAGCGCGCCCAGACCCTGTTCCTGGAGCATCCCCGCTCCGGCTGGGAGCTGTTCGACACCGCCGCCCCGGCGGAGACCACCGACCATGCCTGGCGCTTCCGGCTGGAGCTGGCGGCGGGCGCGGAGACCACCTGGAAGATCTCCGAGCGCTCGGAGGGCACCCAGCACTTCTCCCTCGACTCCACCGGACGGGACCAGCTGCAGTTCTTCCTCGGCTCGCGCTTCATCGACCAGCGGATCCACGACGCGCTGGCCCAGGTGCTGGTGCTCAAGGAGCAGCTGGCCCAGGTGCAGTCCGAAGAGCAGCGGCTGGTCCAGGAGCGGGGCACGGTCCACAAGGACCAGGAGCGGCTGCGGGCGAATCTGGGGGCGCTGCAGTCGGGCGCCGACCAGCGGGACCTCTCCGAGCGGATCGTGGCCAAGCTGGGGGCCCAGGAGGACCGGCTGGAAAAGATCGAAGAGACGCTCACCGCCCTGGCAGGCAAGCGGACCGCGCTCCAGCAGGAGGTCCAGTCCCGGATTTCACAGCTGGCCTTCACCGCTGAATTAGGCGAGCGCAGGTAGGGACCCCGGAACTGCAATGGGGAGGGTTTCAGGTTAGTCAGGTGCGCGGAGGGAGGCCCGTCCTCCCCCGCGTCCACCATGAAGCCCCACACCCTCTCCAGATCGCAGTCCACCCGGGTCGAGCTGCGGGAGCTGGTCAAGCTGGCGGCGCCGATCGCCATCGCCCAGGCGGGCGCGGCGATGATGGGCATCGTGGACACCCTGGTGGTGGGCCGCGCCGGCGCGGTGGCGCTGGCCTCGGTGGGCCTGGCCTCGGCGGTGTTCTTCTGGTTCTTCTGTCTGGGGATCGGGGTGATGCTGGGGGTGGACCCGATGATCTCCCAGGCGCTGGGCGCCCAGGATCCGATCCGGGCGCGCCGGCTGTACTGGTTGGGCAACCGGCTGGCGGTGTGGATCGGTCTGGCGGTCTCGCTGCCGATCCTGGTGGTGCCCTTCTTCCTGGGCCGCTTCGGGGTCGAAGAACAACTGGTGTCCGAGGCCCAGAACTACCTGTGGTGGCGGATCCCCAGCGTGATCCCGATGCTGTGGTTCATGATCGGCCGCGCCTACCTGCAGGGGCTCAAGCGCCCCGGGTCGCTGGTGGTGGCCACGGTGCTGGCCAACGTCGCCAACTACTATCTCAACGTGCTGTTCGTGTTCGGCGGCGCCGAGGGGCCGGCCTGGACCGGGCCGCTGCGCTCGATCCCGGCGCTGGGGGCCTCCGGGGCGGCGATCGCCACCGTGCTCTGCACCTTGCTGCAGATGGGGATCGTGGCCCTGGCCATCCGCCACCACCGGCCGGCCAACCTGCCCCGGGATGTGATCGCCGGCTCTCCCCAGGACCTGCGCACCGCCCTGCGGGTGGGGCTGCCGGTGGGGCTGCACATGTTCGTGGAGGTGGGGGTGTTCTCGGTGGCCGGGATCCTGGCCGCCTCCATGGGCGCGGCCGCCGCCGGCGCCCACCAGGTGGCGATCATGCTGGCCTCCTTCACCTTCTGCGTGGCGGTGGGGATCGGCAACGCGGGCTCGGTCCGGGTGGGGCACGCGGTGGGCGCGGGGGACACCCCCGGGGCACGGCGGGCGGGCTTCGTGGCCATCGGCACCGGGGCGGCCTTCATGGGCCTGTGCGGCCTGGTGCTGGTGCTGTTTCCCGGGCAGGTGGTGGGGCTGGTCAGCTCGGACCCGGAGGTGTTCGGGGTGGCGGTGGGGCTGATGGGGGTGGCGGCCGCGTTCCAGATCTCCGATGGCATCCAGGGGGTGGGGGCGGGGGTGCTGCGCGGCGCCGGGGACAGCCATTTCACCTTCCGGGCCAACGTGGTCGGGCACTGGCTGGTGGGAGCGCCGCTGGCGGTGCTGCTGGCCTGGCCGGCGGGGATGGGCGTCACCGGGCTGTGGTGGGGCCTGAGCGCCGGGCTGACCGTGGTGGCGGTGGC
Source organism: Myxococcaceae bacterium (assembly GCA_036675345.1). Lineage (GTDB taxonomy): Bacteria > Myxococcota > Myxococcia > Myxococcales > Myxococcaceae > JALYOC01. The sequence goes on along the minus strand of JAKFFE010000033.1, from coordinate 3,791 downwards.
GGTGCTGTGGCGCTTTGCCCGCCTCTCCCGCCAGACCATCCGGCCCCTGGAAGAGCAGCGGGAGCCGGTGGAGTCGCCCACGACCGGAGCGGTGGGGGAGACGGCCTGATCAGGCCTCCTTCTTCCCTCCGTTCCGGTTCTTGTCCACGATCGCGAAGAGGATCATCAGGAAGGCGAACAGGCGGATCCCATACACCGCGTCCACGTGTTCGCTGTCCCCGGGCAGCAGCCCCAGCAGCACCCGGTTGATCATCAGCAGGGTGAAGGCCACCGCGAACAGGCCGAAGAACCGGTCGTGGGTCTTCTTCCAGAAGTGGAAGAAGAACGCGGCCAGCACGGTGTTGGCGGCGGCGGTCGCGCCCAGGATCAACAACATCATTTGCGCGCTGAGGTTCATGCGGTGTCCCGGATCAGGCCCCAGATCAGCAACCCGGCACCGATCAGCGCCGGGATGGCGCGGATCGAGCTGAGGTCCGGTTCGGGGAAGGTTCGGTCAATCACCAGCAGGATGTTGTTCAGCGTCAGGCCGGCGAAGCACCAGGCACTCCACCACAGCAACCGGACCTTGGTGCGCCGGTACCCGCGCGCCAGCATCCAGGTGCAGATGAAGCTGGTGATCGCGCAGAGCACGTACACCGTGGCTGCGATCACTTCTCACCCCCCTTGAATTTGAATGCGTCGGCAAAGCTCTTGATCCGCTCCAGATGCTTGGTGGCGATCAGGTTGATCACCGTCACCCGGCGCTCGGCGTAGGTGGCGGCCACCGCGTCCACGTCGCGGCCCAGCTCCGGGGTGCGCGGCCCAAAGCGGTACCTGCCCCCACCCTCGTCGGCCAGGACTCCCGCCCGGGACAGGGTCTCCATCCGGTTCTGGACCGACTCCGGCTGGATCCGCAGCGCCCGCGCCGCCTCCGCCGCGGACCAATCCCGGCGCTCGTTGCGCAGCAACAGCATCACCTCCAGCTGCTCCAGCGAGTCGACGTGCTCGAGGAGGAAGGTGTAGACGTTGGCTGGGAGGCCGCTTTGGCTCAGGTCTGGCTCCGGAAGACGTAGGCTCTAATGGCTGCTACCCATAAACGGTGGCGGCAAGCCTTCCCCTTGCGGTTAAGGTCCGCCGCCATGCGAACGCTCTTCGGGTGGGCGGCCCTGGTGGCCCTCGCCTCCTCGCCCGCCCAGGCAGTGGAAGTGCCCCCCGGTCCCGCGCCCCTCCTCTCCACCGAGCTGGAGGCCAGGGTCGGTGCGATGGGGCTGGCCTACGGCTTCGAGGGCGGTCGTTGGGGCGACCTGTACGTGACCCCCGCGGTGCAGGGCCGCTGGCGGCTGGGCGCGCTGGGCCTGGACGGTGGGGTGCTCTTGACCGTGCCCACCTCCGGAGAGGGGGCCGGCTTCGGGGGACGGGTGAGCGTTCGTGCCGGCTTCGTGGGGGAGCGGTTCGCGATCTTCGCCGGCCCGGTGGTGGAGTACGGCGCGGTGGCGGTGCCCGCACTCCAGATCCTGCCCTCGCTGCGCGCCCAGGCCTCCTTCGGCGCCTGGGGACTCTCCGCGGGGCTGTTCGACCACCACGCCCTGGCCCTGGCCCACCTGACCGTGGAGCTGGGCGACTACGGCATCGGCTACGTGGCCCCGCTGGGGCTGACCGCGCACGCCCGCTTCTGGCTCACCCCCCAGATGGCGCTTTCCCTCCAGGCGCTGGCCGGCACCATCGGCAACACCCAGCAGGCCCTGCTGACCACCGGCCTGGTCTTCCGTCCCGGAAATCGAGGAGCACGCCCATGAAGCAACTGTTCCGACTGGGGGCGGTGGCCCTCTCCGCCTTCCTCACCGCGCGCTGCGAACCCCGTCCCCAGTTCACCCCGCAGGAGATCGACGCCGCCACCCTGGGGGAGGGACTCCCCGCCGGGTTCCTGCTCGGGGCGGCCACCGCCTCCCACCAGGTGGAGGGCGGCAACACCAACGACTGGTCGGTGTGGGAGACCCAGAGCTACCCCGACGGCACTCCCCACATCCACAACCAGGACCAGTCCGGACTGGCCACCGACTCCTGGAACAAGTTCCCCGAGGACCTGGGGCTGCTGCGCCGGCTGGGCGCCAATGGCTACCGGCTGAGCGTGGAGTGGAGCCGGCTGGAGCCCACCCCGGGCAACTTCGATGAGGCGGCGATCGCCCGCTACCACTCCTGGCTGGTGGACCTGCGCGCCAACGGGATCACCCCGATGGTGACCCTCAACCACTTCACCCTCCCGCTGTGGATCTCCAACCCCGCCAGCAGCGAACCGCAGGGCTGGGAGCGGGCGGAGACGGTGGACGCGTACATCCGCTTCGTGCGCTGGGTGGGGGAACGGCTGGGCGACCAGGTGGACCTGTGGTGCACCATCAACGAGCCCAACGTGCTGGCCACCCAGTCCTTCCTCAAGGGGATCTGGCCTCCGGGGGTGAAGGACCAGAAGCGCTCCACCCAGGTGCTGGCGGCGCTGATGCGGGCCCACGCCCGGGCCGCGGTGGCGCTGCGGGAGGTGGACACGGTGGACGCGGACGGGGACGGACACCCCACCCGGATCGGGATCGCCCACCACGTGCGGATCTTCCAGCCGGCCTCCGCCTCGCTGCTGGACGCCGCCATCTCCGGGCTGACCGACGACTACTTCAACGAGGCCCTGGTGCGGATGAACACCACCGGGAGGATCCAGCTCTCCATCCCCGGCACCATCTCCATCGACGAGGAGGTGGCCGGACTCAAGGGATCCTTCGACTACCTGGGGATCAACTACTACTCGCGCGACTTCATCCGCGCCGACCTGGGGGATCCCTCGCTGTCCCACCAGTACACCCCGGCGGACCGTCCCAAGAGCGACCTGGGCTGGGACCTGTATCCGGAGGGGCTGTACCGGGTGCTGATGCGCTTCAAGTCCGCCGGGCTGCCGATCTACATCACCGAGAACGGGATGGCGGACAACGACGGGCAGGACCGCCCGGCGTTCCTCCGGGCCCACCTGTACGCGATGCAGCGCGCGGTGGCGGACGGGGCCGACGTGCGCGGCTACTTCCACTGGTCGCTGATGGACAACTTCGAGTGGGCGGAGGGCTTCGAGCCGCGCTTCGGGCTGTTCAGCGTGGACTTCACCTCACCGGATCGCACCCGCACCGCCACCCCGGCGGTGACCACCTTCCAGGACGTGGCCCGCAACCTGGGCCTCACCCCCCAGCCATGAACCGACTCCAACCGCTTGGGTTGTCGCTGCTCCTGCTCACCGCCGCCGGCTGCGACAAGGTCGGCCTCGAGCCCCGCTTCAAGAGCGTGCCCCCGGTGGGGCTGCAGCCGGCGTTCGATCCCTTCAAGGCCCTGGGCCAGCTGGGGGAGGACACCGGCCGGGAGGTGGAGGCGCTGCGCCGCGACGCCGAGCAGCAGCTGCGCCGGCTGGAGTCGGAGATCGAGAAGCTCAAGGGCCAGGCCGAAGACCAGGGCCAGCGCGCCGGTGGTTCGGTGGACCGGACGGTGGAGCGACTGGAGACCCGGCGGCGCGAGCTGGAGCGGCAGCTGCAGGCCTCCGGGAAGGCCGGCGAGGAGATGCTGCAGAAGATCGGCCGGGCCATCGAGGACGCGGTGGAGGAGGCCAAGCGCGCGGGGGAGTAGCGGCCCGCCGACACCGCCGGGAGTGACGCGCCGTGGCTGAAATGCAGCCTGTCCCTCAGGATTGATCACATCGACCAGCCGCGACCCACCCGGTGTACTGGTCGAGGAAGCGGTCGAAGCCTCTTCCGAGAGTTTGCCATCCAGGGGGACCGTTGCGTTTG
>JAKFFE010000044.1:0-77203 GCA_036675345.1 Myxococcaceae bacterium | reverse complement strand
ACTTCGGAGAGTGGCCGCTGTTCGCGCGGGGCCTTGATGGTCTCCACTTCGGAGAGTGGCCGCTGTTCGCGCGGGGCCTTGATGGTCTCCACTTCGGAGAGTGGCCGCTGTTCGCGCGGGGCCGGGATGGTCTCCACTTCGGAAAGCGGCCGCTGTTCCCGCAGGGCCTTGCTGGTCTCGACTTCGGAAGGGCTCTTCATCAGTAGATGTCCCGCTGGTAGCGCTGCTGTTCGCGCAGGGTGGAGAGGTAGGCCTCGGCGTCCTCGGTGCTGCGGCCGCCGTGGATGGAGATCACATCGACCAGGGCGGCGTGGACGTCCGCCGCCATCCGCTTCGCATCGCCGCATACGTAGAGGTGCGCGCCGGCCTCCAGCCAGTGGAAGAGGTCCCGTCCCTCCTCGCGCAGCCGGTGCTGCACGTAGACCTTGGCCTCCTGGTCCCGGGAGAAGGCCAGCGAGAGCCGGGAGAGGGACCGGTCCCGCAGCGCCTCCTGCCACTCGGTCTGGTACAGGAACTGGGTGCGGAAGTGCTGCTCGCCGAAGAACAGCCAGCTGCGGCCCTGGGCGCCCAGCTCCGCCCGCTCCTGGAGGAAGCCGCGGAAGGGGGCCACCCCGGTTCCGGGGCCGATCAGGATCACGTCCCGGGATGCATCCTCCGGGAGCCGGAAGCGCTCGTTGGTGTCCACCGACACCGTGACCTTCTCGCCCACCGCGCGGGTGGCCAGGAATCGGGAGGCGGCGCCGTAGTGGGGCGAGCCAAAGGCCTGGTACTCCACCACCGCCACCGTCAGGTGGGCCTCCTCTCCCACCCGCCTTTGACTGGAGGCCAGCGAGTACTGCCGGCGAGTCAGCCGGCGCAGTCCCCGCACCAGGTCCTCCGCCGTCCAGCCCTGTGGATGCGCCTGCAGCAGATCCACCACCTGATGGCTGGCCAGCAGCGCCCGCAGGCCCTCGCCCCCCTCCGGAGTCAGCAGCCGCGACAGCTCCTCCTTTCCGCCCAGCTCCGCGGCCCGGGCCACCACCGGCCGACTGAGCCGGGTCAGCTCCAGCTCCTCCCTCAACCAGGTGCCCAGCGGCAGCGATCGGCCCTCGCGCTCCACCGTCTGTCCCGGGTCCAGCTTCAAGGTCCTCAGCACCGTCTCCACCAGCTCCGGAGGATTGAAGGCCCGGACCGAGAGGGAATCCCCCGGCTGGTAGCTGAGGCCAGATCCCTCCAAGGAGAGCTCCAGGTGCCGCACGTCCTTGAGCGCTCCCCGTCCGGTGATCCGCTGGTTCACCAGGATCTCCGCCGGGTGCGATTCCGCGCGCGCCACCGGAGCCTGGACCGGGTGCAGCGGGGTGACCACCTTCACCCCCGAGCCCAGTGCGTCCTTGGCCCGCTGGAACGCGCCGTCCACCCACCCCAGGGCGATCGGCTCGAAGTCCACGTCGCACTCCGCCCGGTCCAGCAGCCGGGTTGCGCCCAGCTCCTCCAACCGACGGTCCAGCACGCGCCCGGTCTCGCAGTACTTCGCGTAGCTGGTGTCTCCCAGCGCCAGGACGGAGAAGCGCAGCCCCGACAGCTTCGGGGCCCGCTTGCTCAACAGGTGCTCGTAGAACCCGCGCGCCTCATCCGGCGGATCTCCCTCTCCCTGGGTGGAGATCACCACGTACAGCAGGCTCTCCTTGGCCAGCTCCCGGACCGGATACTTCCCGGCGGAGACCACCCGCGCCGCCACTCCCGCCAGGCTCAGCTGGCGATGGAGCCGCTCGGCGATCAGCTTGCTGGTCCCGGTCTGGGTTCCAAAGACGATGGTGGCCTGGGGCACGTCCGCCGCCCGGGCGACCGGAGCCGCTCCCCGCGCGGCCAGCCCCGCCAGATATCCGCTCAGCCAGGTCAGCCCTCGCGCGTCCAGCCCCTGGGTGAGTACGTCCAGTTGGGCCAGTCGCTCCGCCGAGACCGGCATCGCCTCCGCTGTCTGCGTGCTCATGAGCGCAGCTCCAGCGCCGCGCTCAGCTCGCCGACCCATCGCTCCGGATCGTTCGGAGGGCGAAGCTCCAAGGACGCGCTTCCCCTCAGCACGTCCTGGAACCCGCGCAGCATTGCCGGGCTTCCGGGCGCCACCAGGGCGATCAGGCCCGCCCCGGCCAGCGCGGAGGCGGTCTCCGGATCGCGCGCGATGGCGGCCAGCAGTCCGCGTTCGATCAGCCCCTGCTCCAGCCTCTGGACCACCGAGGGTGCGGTCCCGGTCGGCAGAAGGACCACCGCTGCCTGATGCCCCAGGCGCTGCGCCCGCTGCTCTGCGGTGACCAGGGACCCCTCCTGTCCGCCCACCTCCTGGACGGCCTCCAGGATCATCCCCGCCGCCACTGTGTCGTTGGAGGCCGGGTCGATCACGATGAACGCCCCGGTGTGGCGGTTGTCCCGGTAGCGGTCGCACAGCAGCGGGCGGGCAGTGGAGAGCCGCACCCGGCCGATGTCGTTGAGGGCCAGCGAATCGGCCGGCACCTCGGAGAGATCCTCCAGCTCCAGTCTGCCCAGCACCTGTTCGAAGCGGGCGGAGACGGTCTGGGTGCTGTGCTTGATCAGGTACCGGTGCCCGGTGTTGAGCGGACGTTCCCCGAACCAGACCAGGCGCGCCTCCAGCCGGCGCAGGGACAACGGCGCCTGGTCCGGGTGGACCAGCAGATCCCCGCGGCCGACATCGATCTCGTCGCTCAGCCGCAGCGCCACCGACTGGGGAGAGCTGGCCTGGGCCAGCTGTCCCTCGAAGGTGTCGATGGCGGTGACCCGGGTCCGTCGTCCGGAGGGGAGCGCCAGCAGCTCATCGCCGACGCTGACCCTTCCGGAGACCACCTGGCCGGCGAACCCCCGGTAGTCCAGGTGGGGACGCAGCACGTACTGCACCGGGAAGCGCAGCGGCGCCTGATCCAGTCTCCGCTGGTGGGGGAGCGACTCCAGCCATCCCAGCAGGGTTCCGTCCTGGTGCCAGGGCGTCCTGGCGCTGGCCCGGGTCACGTTGTCTCCGCCGCTGGCGCTGACCGGGAACAGCCGCACCTGCTCGAAGCCCAGCGAGCGGCAGAAGTCACCCAGCTCGCTGCCGATCCGGGCGAACACCTCCGGGTCGAAGCCGACCAGATCCATCTTGTTCACCGCCACCGCCAGGTAGGGGATGCCCAGCAGCGCGGACAGATACGCGTGCCGCCGGGTCTGGGGGAGGACTCCCAGCCGGGCGTCCACCAGGATCACCGCCGCGTCCGCGGTGGAGGCGCCGGTGGCCATGTTGCGGGTGTACTGCAGGTGCCCGGGGGTGTCGGCGACGATGATCTTCCGCTTCCCGCTGGAGAAGTAGCGGTAGGCCACGTCGATGGTGATCCCCTGCTCCCGCTCGGCGCGCAGCCCATCGGTGAACAAGGAGAAGTCCAGCGCCTCCGGGTCGGCGGTGCCCACCAGCTCCTGCAGCCCACGGCCCAGGTGTTCGGCGGCCCGCTTGGCGGTGGCCTTCTTCACCGAGGCCACCTGGTCCTCGAACAGCCCTCCGCATTCGAACAGCAGCCGACCGATCAGGGTCGACTTGCCGTCATCCACCGAGCCCACCACCGCCAGTCGCAGCAGTTCCTTCTCGTAGCCACTCATCTAGAAGTACCCCTCACGCTTCTTGAGCTCCATGGAACCTTCTTCGTCGTGGTCGATCAGCCGGCCCTGACGTTCTGATTGGCGGGCCTCCTGCATCTCGGCGATCACCGCCTCCACCGTGGTGGCGGAGGAGTCGATCGCCCCGCTGAGCGGGTAGCAGCCCAGGGTCCGGAACCGCACCCGCCGCAGCGAAGGCTGCTCTCCGGGGCGCAGTCGCATCCGCTCGTCGTCCACCATCAGCAGGGTGCCGCTGCGTTCGATCACCGGACGGGGCGCGGCGAAGTACAGCGGCACCACCGGGATGCGTTCGCGCAGCACGTAGTGCCACACGTCCAGCTCGGTCCAGTTGGAGAGCGGGAACACCCGCATGCTCTCTCCGGCGTCCACCCGGCCGTTGAACAGCGACCACAGCTCCGGCCGCTGCCGCCGCGGATCCCACTGCCCTTGGGAATCGCGGAAGGAGAACACCCGCTCCTTGGCGCGGGACTTCTCCTCATCCCGCCGCGCTCCGCCGAAGGCCGCGTCGAAGCCGTGGAGCTTGAGCGCCTCCAGCAGCGGCTGGGTCTTCACCGCGTGGGTGTACTTCTGGCTGGTGTGGTCGAACGGGTTGATCCCGCTGGCCAGCGCCGCCTCGTTGCGGTGGATCAGCAACCGCAGCCGGTGCTGGGCCACGAACTGATCCCGGAAGCTGTACATCTCCCGGAACTTCCAGCCGGTGTCCACGTGCAGCAGCGGGAAGGGGAGCGGGGCGGGATGGAACGCCTTGCGGGCCAGGTGGAGCAGCACCTGGGAGTCCTTGCCGATGCTGTACAGCATCACCGGGTTGGCCAGCTCCGCCACGGTCTCCCGGAGGATGTGGATGCTCTCCGCCTCCAGGAGATCGAGGTGGGAAGGGGGGGAGGTCATCGGGCACTTCCTTTCGTCAGCAGAACGGGAGCAGGAGCGGTGATCGAGGCCAGCTGGGCGCGCAGCGCCACCACCGGGCCCACCACCAGCAGGGAGGGGGAACCGAGGCCAGCCTGCGCGGTGGTCTCGGCGATCAGGGCCAGCGGCGCCTCCACCACCCGCTGGTGTTCCCAGGTGCCGGCCTCGATCACCGCGCTGGGGGTGGAGGGGGACTTACCGGCGGCGATCAGCGCCTGGACCGTGGCAGGCAGACGACCTCCGGCCATGAACAGCACCAGGGTCTCCGCGCCGGCCAGGTGGGCCCAGTCCGGCTCCCCATCGGCCAGGTGCCCGGTGGCGAAGGTCACCGAGCGCGCCACCCCGCGGTGGGTGATCGGGATCCCGGCTGCGGCCGGCGCCGCCACTCCGCTGCTGACCCCGGGGACGATCTCGTAGTCGATCCGCGCCGCCTCCAGGGCCAGCGCCTCCTCTCCACCCCGGCCGAACACGAACGGGTCGCCGCCCTTGAGCCGGACCACCGTGCGACCCAGCCGGGCGTGTTCGATCAGCAGCTGGTGGATCTCCTCCTGGGAGACCGAGGCGCCGCCGCCCTCCTTGCCGGCGTAGATCAGCCGGGCCCCGGTCCGCGCATGCCTGAGGATCTCCGGATGGAGCAGCCGGTCGTGGACCACCGTGTCCGCCTCCGCCAGCAGCTGCGCCGCCCGGAGCGTGAGCAACCGCGGGTCTCCCGGACCGGCGCCGACCAGGTACACCTTCCCGAGGTGACTCATGACGGGTCCCCCAGGCGCTCACCCTTCAGCGGGCTGCTCGGATCCGATCCGGCGCTGGTTCCCGCTCGCGGTCCGGGTGTTGCCACCCAGCGCAGCAGCCGGCGGCTCGGCTCCGAGTCGGCGCCGCTGCCCGCTCGCGGCCCGAATCCCACCACCCAGCGCAGCAGCCGGCGGCTCGGCTCCGCGCCGGCGCCGGTTCCCGCGCGCGGCCCGGGCCCTGCCACCCAGCGCAGCAGCCGCCCTCTCAGCGGGGTCCGGGGCAGCAGCCGCCGCACCCAGCCGCTGAGGCCCACCCGCACCACCGGGGCCACCCCCAGCTGGGAGATCAGCTGTCGCCGGAGCCGGGCCGCCACCGCCGGGGCCTGGCCGTCGGTGCTCACCGCCACGGTGATCGCTCCCTGCCGACCGACCGAGGGGAGGGTGAAGTCACAGAGGTCGGGTTCATCCGCAGCGTTGAGCCAGAGCCCGCGCGCCCGCGCCTCCACCGCCACCCGTTGGCTGACGCTGCGATCATCGGTGGCCGAGAACGCCAGCTGCGCGCCGTGCAGATCGCCGGGCTGATACGCGCGCTGGTGCAGGGTCAGGCGCCCCTGCTTCGCCCAGCCCTTCAGCTCCTCGGTCGGCGCAGGGCAGATCACAGTCAGCCGGGCCCCCACCTCCAGCAGCTGCTGGGCACGGCCCGCTCCGACCTTCCCACCGCCGATCAGCACCACCGGGCGATCCGCCAGCCGCAGGCAGACCGGGTAGTCCAGAGGCTGGCTCATGACCGCGCCTCCGTCCGGGCCAACCGGCTGCGCTGCCACTCGCTGCCGGCCACGAAGCCGGTGATCGCGGTCACCCCCGCGGCGGCCACCGCACCGCTGATCCACTCCAGCTGGTGCAGCACCAGCGACAGCCCGGCGCAGATGAAGCCGGTGTCCACCGCCAGCCAGATCCGGCGAAACAGCTCCCGGTCCACCCTTCGCAACAGCCAGCGCCCCAGCGGCGCTCCCACCACCACCGCCGGCAGCAGCAGGGTGAACAGCTCCAGGCTGGGAGCGGCGATCAGCCCGTAGGCGGCGTAGGCGATCAAGGTGGTGGTGGACTCCACCAGCCGCACCACCGCCAGCGCGCCCCGGAACTCGTCCGGCGTCAGCTCCTGGCTGCCCAGCAGCATCGCCAGCGGCGGTCCGGATATGGTGGTGGTGGAGTACAGCAGTCCAATCCCCACCCCGGCCGGGATCCCCACCCGTGCGGTCTGGTAGGAGATCCGCCAGCGGGCGCCGGTGAACTGCAGCAGCACCAGCGGCAGCAGCACCGCGTAGGTGGAGGCCTTGAGCGCGGTGGCGGCGATCAAGGCCACCAGCGCGCTCCCCAGCCACACCCCCGGCAGCAGCCCCACCAGCAGCGGAATCACCCGCCGCCAGGTGGTGGCCACCCCCCGGCGGTTGAGCACCAGTGACAGCCCATTGAGCAGTACCTCCAGCAGGACCAGCGCCGGGTTCAGCACCCGGGTGGTGGTGACCGCCAGGGCCACCGGGACGGTGAGGGTGGAGAAGCCGAAGCCCAGTCCGCCGTTGACCGCGGAGGCGGCCAGGGCGGTGAAGAACAGCAGCACGGTGGTGGCTTCCATCAGCGGCCCCCTCCGCGCAGGTGCAGCCCGCATTCGCGCTGCTCGGCCGACTCCCACCACCAGCGTCCGGAGCGCTCGTCCTCGTGGTGCTTCACCGGCCGGGTGCAGGGCGCACAGCCGATGGACGGGTAGCCGCGATCGTGGAGCGCGTTGTAGGGGATGGCGTGCTCGCGCAGGTGCGCCCACACCTGGGCGGTGGTCCACCCGGCCAGCGGGTTGAGCTTGGCGATTCCCCCGCGCTCCGCGTCCACCTCCAGCACCTCCACCGCGGTGCGGGTGGTGGATTGTTCCCGGCGCAGCCCGGTCACCCAGGCGGCGCGGTGCTCCAGGGCCCGCCGCAGCGGCTCCACCTTCCGCACCGCGCAGCATTCCTTCCGCGCCTCCAGGCTCTGACGGAAGGAGAAGTAGCCCTGCTCCGACTCCAGCCGCTCCACCCGCTGGCGATCCGGGAAGAAGGTCTCGATCTGCAGGCCGTAGCGGTTCCGCGCCGCCTCCATCAGCTCGTAGGTCTCCGGCGGCAGCCGCCCGGTATCCAGGGTGAACACCTTGAGGCTGGGGGCGTGGCGGGAGGCCAGCTGGATCAGCACCATGTCCTCCGGGCCGAAGCTGGAGGAGAGGACCGCCGCGGCACCAAAGCGGCCCTCGATCCATTCGAGGACTGTCTGCGCCGGCGCCTCGGCCAGGAGGGCGGCGGCGGCGCGGAGTTCTTCAACAGAGGCGGGTGGTTTCATGGGGGCACGACGGCGATGGCGAGAAAAAGAAAACGGCCCGTCCTCGAGATTGAGGGCGGGCCGTGGCGGAAGAGGGGAGCCTGGTGAAGAAGAGGTCAGGCACTCCCGGTCTGCCGTCGCCCGCGTCGCGGACAACACGCCACCTTGCACCGACAGCAGCGCCGGGAGGCAGTCAGCAGGGAGTGGGAGTGGGGCTGCTTCATTGAACCTGGATCGCGCGACTACGAGAAAACGGCTCCTGCGGAGACTTCAGGAGACGGGCGCGTTCAGGTTCGAGGGGTGGGTCAGGAAGCTCGAACGTTCAGGCCCGTCACGGCGCAACAGCGCTCGCGACAACAACAACAGGCCTGGACGGAGAGTCGGGACACGGGCGGCATGATGCAGAGTTCGTCCCAGCGCGTCAAGGTCACCGCTGGTGGACACAGAGCTTCAGAGGTTGGCGCGGATGCCCAGCATCGGGAGGATCACCGGGTAGCGCATCGCGCCGCGCTCCAGGGAGATGGCGCCGGTCAGCGGATCCTCCTGCCGGTTGTAGTTGACCCGCAGCACCTCCTGATTCACCGAGAGGTTCAGGATGTCCAGGTAGGCCTGCAGCGACCAATCCTTCATGTCCCAGGTCTTGGCCACCCGTGCATCCACCCGCCAGTAGAGCGGCATCCGCCCCACCTGATCGCGATCCACCGGCAGCCAGTCCGGGTGGCCTTCGGCGTTGGTCCCTTCGGTGCGGGTGAAGGAGGCCACGTTGCCCGCCTCCGGGAAGCCGGTGTTGAAGTGGACATTCGCGCCCAGGCTCCAGCCGCCCGCCAGTTGGTACTGGCCCACCACATCCACCACGTGCTCCCGCTCCAGCGGGGAGGCCAGCAACTGGGTCACCGGCGCGCCGGTGGGCTGCCCCAGCGCGTCGTGGCGCTGGAAGGTGGTGTTCCTCAGGCTGCGGGTGAAGGTGTAGGAGATCCACCCGGAGAGCCCCGGGAGCGGCTGGGCGTAGAGGAAGGCCTCCAGGCCCGCGGAGAGCCCAGACTCCACCCGGTCGGAGAGCAGGTCGGCGGTCACCTCGGGGCTCCAGCTCAGCTGCTGTTGGAAGTGCGGATCGAACAAGGACAGCTCGATCGCCCGCTGGATCGGATTCACGAACACCGCCACCCTGCCCCGCAGGGCAGGGCTGACCGTGTGGCTGACCGAGGCGTCCAGCTTGAGCACCTCCTGCAGTCCCATCGGGGCGCGGGCGAACTCGGCCGCGGTGAAGTCCACCAGGGTGGTGCCCAGCTGGTGGTACAGCCCGCCGCTGATCCCGAAGGTGCTGGCGCCCCTCAGGTACTGCACCGCCAGCCGCGGCTCGTAGGTCAGCATCGGCTCCAGCTCGCCGATGGCGTAGGTGTCGAAGCGGAAGGACGGCTCGATCACCAGCCGGGAGGCATCCAGCTCCAGGGTGTAGGCGCCGCGCAGATAGGCGCCGCCCAGCAGCGCCGGTCCCAGCGCCTGACGGACGGTGGTGATCAGCGGGTCCGGGGTCTCGGTGCCCGGGACCTCCGGGGCCAGGATCTGGCTGCGCTGCACCGTCTGCGGATCCCTCCGCTCCACGTCAGCGCCCACCTCCAGCACCAGCGCCGGGAGGACGGCGGCGGTCCAGTGGGCGCGTCCGGCGAAGGTGGTGTCCCTCAGCCCCAGCCCGAAGACGTTGCCGCCGCCCACGTCGATCCCCATCCGCTCCACGCCCCAGGTCCCGGCCACCGAGACCTCGCCGCCCGCCAGCGGCTGGGCGTAGCGCAGGTCGATCCGGTGGAAGGCGTCGTAGGGGGCGATGGTGTCACCCCGGTTGGCGCCCTCCATTCCACCGCCGGTGGAGGCGCCCAGCGCCAGCAGGCGCAGCTCGCCGGAGGCGATCTTCTGCGACACCTTCGCCTGGTAGTCGTACATCTGCGCGGAGAGGGAGGTGCTGGAGGAGAGCGCGCTGGCGATCGCCCCGCCGGCCAGGGCCGAGTAGCCCACCCGCCCGGAGACCAGGAACCGGGTCCCGGTGTCCTCCAGGGTCTGCTGCCAGGCGGCGGACACGTTGAGCAGGTCCAGCCCCGCCGTCAGCTGGTCCGGGCCTTCGTAGGTGCGCGCGTCGATCACCGCGCCCAGCGAGCGGCCATAGGCCACCGGAGTGGCGCCGGAGCGCAGCGTCACCTCGCCCAGGAAGTCCGGGTTGACCGTGGAGGGGCCGGCCAGCAGATGGAAGCGGAGCGGCACGCGCACCCCGTCGATCCGCAGCTGGCTGGTGGCAGGCTGGAAGCCGCGGATCACCGGCTGCGCCACCCCCGAGGCGAGGTGGGTGACCCCGGGAAGCAGCAGCAGGGTGCGGAGTGGGTCCCCGAAGGTCCCCGCCACCTCCTGCGGCCCGGTGACCGAGATCCCCTCTGAATCGACCTGCGGCCCGACCTCGTCGGCGGGGCCCCGGTCCCCTTCGGGCTGCTGCCCCGCCGCGTTCAATCCGACCATCGCCACGGCCACCAGCAACGGATAGCGCAACGTCCACCCCTTCGGGATCAGCACCCCCCGGAGCGTACTCCGGGAGGGGGGAGGGGAGCAGCGAAGGAACGTTGCATCAAAGCAGGCCATCGGGGGCCGGGGGCGATTCAAGCAACGGGCAATGTGGCAGGCGGCCCCAGCGACCGGTCCAGCCCGGGGGCCCTGACCGCTCGTCAGGACTGTCGGCGGGTGAGCGGTGGGTCGATCCTTTCCAACAACTCCAGTTGAGTGGCCCGCCGAGGCGGGTACCTAAAGGGGATGTGCCCTCCGTCCTGCTGCCGCCTGCGGTCAGCGCCGTGAGTCAGACCGCCAGCCAGAGCCTCGCTCTCCCCCAGGCGGAGCCTTCGGAGTTCCGGGACCTGACCGAGCAGGCCCCGGTGGTGCTGTGGTGCACCGATCCCCATGGGGCCTGCACCTACCTGAACCGGGCCTGGCGCGCCCTGACCGGGCAGACCGAGTCGGAGTCCCTGGGACACGGCTGGCTCTCGGTGGTGCACCCCGAGGATGCCCAGCGGTCCCGGGAAGTCTTCGAGGCCGCCCACCAGCGGCGCCAGGGGGTGCGGGTGGAGTATCGCCTCCGCCGACACGACGGCGTCTACCGGACCGTGCTGGACCAGGCCCAGCCGCGCCTCTCCGACCAGGGAGAGTTCCTGGGGCTGATGGGAAGCCTCACCGACACCACCGATCTGAAGGCCGCCCAGAGCGCGGTGCTCCTGGGGGAGGCGCGCTTCCGCCGGCTGTTCGAATCCGACCTGATCGGGCTGGTGACCGCCAACTTCCAGGGGCAGATCCTGGAGGCCAACGACGCCTTCTTGAAGATGGTCGGCTACTCCCGTCAGGAGCTGGAGTCGGGGCGGATCAACTGGGCGGAGATGACCCCGCCGCAGTGGCGGGAGGTCTCCGCCCAGGCCGTGAACGAGCTGAAGACCCGCGGCTTCGTCCCTCCGTTCGAGAAGGAGTACTTCGCCAAGGATGGCACCCGGGTCCAACTGCTGATCGGCAGCACCCACGTCGCCGCCGAGAACCTGAACATCACCTTCCTGCTGGACATCAGCGCCCGCAAGGCGGCCGACGCCCGGTTGCGGTTTCTCTCCGAGGCCAGCCACTTGTTGGCCAACAGCCTGGAGTCAGGAGAGGAGACCCTGGAGCAGGTAGCCCGGCTGGCGGCGGGCTCGGTGGCCACCTGCTGTCTGATCCATCGGATCGCCGAGGACGGTGGCCGCCCGCTCCCGACGCTGGTGGCCCACCGCGACCCGGAGGAGGAGCAGCGGATCCGCGCCTCGCTGCCCGACCTGGCCGCGCTGGCCCGGGAGGTGGCGGTGGCCGGGCCGAAGCTGGTGGAGGACGGCTCCGAGCTCCTCTCGCTGCTGGGCGCCACCTCGCTGATGGTGGTTCCGATCCGCGCCAGCGGAAGGACCCTGGGGATGATCGCGCTGGCGACCAGCAAGCCGGTGCGGGGCTTCACCGCCGCCGAGCTTCCGCTGGGCGAGGAGCTGGCCTACCGGGTGGCGGCGCCGCTGGAGAACGCGCGCCTGTACCGGGAGGCCCAGGTGGCGATCGGCCTGAGGGATGAGTTCCTGGCGGTGGCCAGCCACGAGCTGCGCACCCCGCTGACCCCGCTGCTGCTCAAGCTGCAGTCGCTGCGCCGAGACGCGGAGGCAGTGCAGGCCGAGGCGCTGCCGCACTCCCGGCTGTTCAAGGGGCTGGATCTGGCCGAATCCCAGCTGCGGAAGCTGACCAGCCTGGTCGACTCGCTGCTGGACGTGGCCCGCCTGGGACAAGGCCGGCTGGCGCTGGATCCAGAGGAGGGAGTGGATCTGGCGGCGGTCACCCGGGAGGTGGTGGCCGGGCTGGGGCCCCAGGCGGAGCGGGCGGGCTGCCTGCTGGAGGTGGCCGCGGCCACGCCCGTCCCGGGGCGCTTTGATCAGGGGCGGCTGGAGCAGATCCTCCAGAACCTGATCGGCAACGCGATCAAGTATGGCGCGGGGCGGCCGGTGCGGGTGGAGGTGACCACGGCGCAGGATCGCGCGGTGGTGACTGTGCGGGACCAGGGGATCGGGATCGCCCCCGAAGCGCTGCCGCGGTTGTTCGGGAAGTTCCAGCGCGCGGTGTCCGACCGACACTACGGTGGGCTGGGACTGGGGCTGTACATCACCCGGCAGATCGTCCAGGCGATGGGCGGCAGCGTCCGGGTGGAGAGCGTGCTCCACCAGGGGGCGCTGTTCACCGTGGAGCTGCCGCGCGGGTGATCCTCAGTCGTCGGCAAAGCTGACCTGATCCGGGGTCAGCCGCCGCAGCTGGGCCACCCGCCGGCGCCGGGGACCGGCGATCACCAGGTGGGCCCCGGCCACCGCCACCCCCACCAGCAGACAGCCGATCCACAGGGTCCGGCCGCCATGCCACTGCAGCACCCAGGTGCCCAGGGCGGGGGCCAGGAAGAAGGCCGAACCCCACACCACCTGCAGCGCGCCCTGGTAGCTGCCCCGACTCTGCTCCGGGGCCAGGTCCGCCACGATCGCCTGGCTGATCGGCGAGTTGAGGATCTCCCCCAGGGTCCAGATCACGATCCCCAGGGCAAACACTGTCACCGTGGGCATCAGCGCCGGGAGCCCGAAGCCCACCCCGAACAGCAGCGCCGCCAGCGCCAGCACCCGCGAGCGCCGGAACCCCGACGCCCACCCGGAGACGAACGGCTGCAGAAGCGCGATCAGGATCCCGTTGATCGCGATCAGCGCCCCGTACTGGTCCGGCCGGATCCCATGGGTCCGCATGTCGATCGGCAGCGCCGCCTCGAACTGGAAGAACACCATCGCCAGCAGGAAGCCCAGCAGCCCGAAGGCCAGGAAGTTCCGGTCCCCCAGCGGTGCGGCCAGGTTCTTGAACAGGGGAGGGCGGACGTGCAGCGCCGCCGGCCGGGTCTCCGGGACCTTGAACAGCACGAACAGCGCGTAGGCGAAGGTGGTCAGCGCGTCGGCCACGAACAGCGCCAGGTAGTTCCGGGTGGCCAGATAGCCGGCGATCAGCGGCGCCACCGAGAAGCCGATGTTCACCGCCCAGTGCAACAGCCCGTAGGCGCGGGTGCGGTCCGCCGGCGCCACCACATCCGCGATGATCGCCGACACCGCCGGCCGGGAGAGGTCGGAGAAGAAGCCCACCCCGAAGGTGCAGAGCCCAATCCAGCTCAGCTGGGTGGAGAGCCCCAGTCCCAGCATCGCCACCGAGCCGATCCCCAACCCCAGCACCAGGGTGGGCTTGCGGCCGAAGCGGTCACTGACCGTCCCTCCCACCAGCCCGGCCATCAACGAGCCCAGGCCGTACAACGAGGCGATCTTCCCGGCGGTGCTGATCGGCAGCCCCACCTGATCGGTCAGGTACAGCGCCAGGAAGGGGACCACGAAGCCCCCCAGCCGGTTGAGCAGGGTCCCGCCCCACACGTACCAATAGATGGACGGCAGACCCCCGAGATGGCGTTTCAGCATCGGGCGGGGACCATGTCAGTCCGGGCCGCCGGTCTCAACAAGCTCCGGTAATTGCTTGGGAACTTGGAGGGCAGAGCAACTTCTGGAGGGGGCGGTGCGACAATGTGGGTCAAATGGCCACCCTTTCCGTGCGCGACGCCCTGCGGATCGTCACCGAGGACAAGAAGCTCACCGATCAGGAGTGGCACTCGGTGCTCCAGGCCTCGGCGGAGGCGCAGCCGGAGCGGGCCACCGCCGACTCCCGCCTGATCCTGGAGACCTGGGCCAACTCCAGCTTCGAACTGGACAGCGAGGCCCGCCGCCACCTGCGGGATCATCTCTACTCGCGCGGCTACGCGGTCCCGGCGGAGCGTCCGGCGGGGATCACCGACGCGGCCCTGGTGCGGGAGATCGAGGCCAGCAACGTCGGCGCACCGGACCGGACCTTCGCCGCGCTGAGCCGGGCGGCGGGGAAGGCGGGCGCCGAGGTCAACGTGGCGGTGCTGGATAACGGGTTCGACCTCTGGCACCCGGGCCTGGGCCCCAAGGGCGCGGTCAACCCGGGCGAGGTGCCGGCCAACGGGCTGGACGACGATCACAACGGCAAGACCGACGACAGCCACGGCTGGGACTTCGTGGACTGGAACAACGATGTCGGCAACCCGTTCGGGGACTGGCACGGCACCCACGTGGCGGGGATCGCCACCCGGGGCACCGACCAGGTGAACGTCCTTCCGTTGCGGGTGCTGCAGTCCCCCTATGACGTGAAGAAGGTGGCGGCGGCGATCG
Organism: Myxococcaceae bacterium; assembly: GCA_036675345.1. Taxonomy (GTDB): domain Bacteria; phylum Myxococcota; class Myxococcia; order Myxococcales; family Myxococcaceae; genus JALYOC01. The sequence continues at coordinate 62,811 of JAKFFE010000044.1, read as the reverse complement.
ACTATGCGGTGGCCAATGGCGCCCGGGTGCTGAACATGAGCTTCGGCATCGACACCCCGGAGCGGGTGGAGATGTTCCGCGCCGCCATGGCCCGGCATCCCCAGGTGCTGTTCGTGGCCGCGGCCGGCAACGACGGGCGTTCGCTCCAGGGCTATTCGCCCGACTCCTTCCTGCCCGCCGGGAACTACCCGAACCTGGCGGTGGTGGCCTCCTCGGACGCCAACGGCGCTCCCTCCGGCTTCAGCAACTACGGCCCCAGCGCGCACCTGGCCGCCCGGGGGAGCGACGTGCTCTCCACCGTGCCCGGCGCCCGCTACGACGTGATCAGCGGCACCTCGATGTCCGCGCCGGAGATCACCGGGACCGCCGCCAAGGCGCTGATCCTGGATCCGGCGCTGAGCCCGGCCCAGGTCCGCCAGCTGATGATGGACACCAGCGATCTCCAGCCCCGGTGGGAGGGCAAGGTCCAGGCGGGGGGAACCCTGAACCCGGCGCGCGCCTTCCGGCTGGCCGCGATCACCGGGCTGGTCCGCGGGGGGATGACTCCCGAGGCCGCCGCCGCCCAGCTGGGGGTGCACGGTCAGGAGCGGGCCCGGCTGCTCCCGCTGGCGGCGGGGTACGTCGCCGGCTGAGAGCAGGATCCCGTCGCGGGGGGATCAGGTCCGCGGCTTGGGGCGATCCACCCGCGAGCTCCCCATCGATCGGCGGGCCTCGTCCTCCTCGTCCCCTCCCGCCTCCGGGGCCAGGTCCGCGGTCCGGATCGCCTGGCTGCCGAACCTGGCGGCGATCTTGTCCAGCGCCGCGTTCAGCTTGTCCGACTTCACCGGCGCCGGGGCCTCGTCGAACAGCGACAGCTGCGGCGCTTCGCTTTCCCCGCCCAGGTCCTGGGCGCTGACTCCGGTCAGCCGTACCTTCCGGGTCAGCGAGACCCGCTCCAAAAGCTCGCTCACCTCCCGGTACAGGGTCTGGCCATCGTCGGTGGGGGAGTCCAGGGTCTTGCGCCGGGTCAGCGACTCGAAGTCCGCGTACTTGATCTTCAGCTGCACCACCCGGGTCTTCACTCCCGCCCGCCGCAGCCGCCTTCCCACCCGCAGCGCCTGGGCGTGCAGCTGGGGGAGCAGCGCCTCCCGTCCCTCCAGGTCCTCCTCCGAGGTGTCCTCGGCGCCGATGCTCTTGGCCTCCCCGTCGGAGATCACCGGCCGCTCATCGATCCCCTGGGACAGCTCCCACAGGTGACGGCCACCGTCGCCCAGCTTCTGCACCAGCCACTGCGCCTCGCGCCCGGCGATGTCCCCGATCGTCCTCAGCCCCAGCCGATGGAGGGTCTCCTCGGTCTTGGGGCCCACTCCCCACAGGCGGCCCACCGGCAGCGCCGCCAGGAAGGTCTTCACCTCCTCTTCCCGGATCTCCTTCTGCCCGTTGGGCTTGGCATGATCGGAGGTGATCTTGGCCACGAACTTGGAAGGGGCGATCCCGGCGGAGGCGGGCAGCCCCACCTCGCGGGCGATCTCCGCGCGGATCCGGGTGGCGATCCCCCAGGGGGCCCCGAACAGCCGCTCCGAGGCGCTGACGTCCAGGAACGCCTCGTCCAGGGACAGCGGTTCGATCAGCGGGGTGTAGCGGGAGAAGATCTCGAACACCTGCTCGCTGGCCTCCGCGTAGGCCAGCGGGCGGGGAGGGACCACGATCGCCTGAGGGGCCCGCTGCACCGCCCAGGACATGGGCATCGCGCTCTTCACCCCGAAGGGTCGGACCTCGTAGGAGGCGGCCAGCACCACTCCGCGGGTGGGGTGCCCGCCCACGATCACCGGCTTGCCCCTCAGGCGGGGATCGTCGCGCTGCTCGACCGACGCGTAGAACGCGTCCATGTCGATGTGGAGGATCCCCCGGGACACCCGCGCCTCAGTTCCGCAGGACCGCGGCCTTCAGCTCGCGCAGCAGATCCTGCTCCACCTCCCGGGCCTGCCGGACCGCACCCTCCGCGGGGTACAGCTCGTCCCCCTCGGTGTCCCAGTACATCCCGTCCGCCAGCTGGGTCAGCACCGCGGCGGCGATGATCGCGCAGGTCAGCTCGCGCAGATCCCCGTGGCTGACGAAGCTGACCACCGTGTCCCGGTCGCCGACTCCCTCCGAGATCTCCGGATCCAGCTCCACGTCCTCCAGGTCGTCCCGGTAGTACTCGAACCCGGAGTCCTTGCCCCCGTAGCGGCAGGGCAGATAGCCGGTGTGGGTGGTCAGCTGCACGCTGCGATCCAGCTGGGCATCGAAGCCGGCGGCCACGATCGCATCCGCCCACTGCTGGGCGGTGGGAAGTCGGTCGGCGCGGAGGAACACGTTCATCTCAACGGACATGGTCTCCTCCTACCCCGGGACCCCTCGCCGGCCCAACCCCTGCGTGGGCGCCCGTCAGCCGGCCGACCCGGGCAGCGCAATTCCCACTGCCGCCAACGCCTGCTGGAGCTCGTGGGGCAGCGGGCTCTCCACCCGGATCCGCTCCCCGGTCTCCGGGTGACGGACCTCCAGGCTGCGGGCGTGGAGGAAGAACCGCGCCAGCCCCTCCAGCGGCCGGCCGCCGTACAGCCCGTCTCCCACGATCGGCGCGCCAATCGCCGCCAGGTGGGCGCGGACCTGGTGCAGCACCCCGGTGTGGATCCGGACCTCCACCAGCGAGAAGTCTCCCGCCCGGGCCAGCACGGTGAACTCCGATCGCGCGTCCCGGCCGCCCTCTCCGTCCAGCGCCGGCTCCACCCGGTCCGCGTGGCGGGGATGGTGACGCAGCGGCACCTCCACCTCGCCCGAGTCACCCAGCGGTCCGCTGACCAGGGCCAGGTAGCGCTTGTCCACCGCCTGCTCGGTGAAGGCCCGGCGCATCGCCTCCCAGGCGCTTCGGGTCCGGGCCGCCAGCAGCACCCCGGAGGTCTCCACGTCCAGCCGGTGGCACAGCCCGCCCTCGCGCGAATCCTCGCTGGCGGTGGCGCACTCCGGGTAGCGGGCGATCAGCGCGTTGGCCACCGTCCCGGTCTCCGAGGGGCGCAGCGGGTGGCAGGGGGCGCCGGCCGGCTTGTCCACGAACAGCAGCGCCGGATCCTCGCGGAGCACCGTCAGCGGCACCTCCAGATCGGCCACCGCGGCCTTGTCCTCCTCCACCACGGTGACGCGGATCTTCTGCCCGGCGGTGACCACCTGGCCCTTCTTGGCGGAGCGGCCGTCCACCCTCAGGGTGCCCTCCTCGAACAGCCGCTTCACCCGCGCCCGCGAGAGCCCCAGCGCCTCACCCACGAACAGGTCCAGGCGCTTTCCCGCCGCCTCGGTCCCCACCTCCAGCTCCCGCTCCACGCTGCTCACTCGTTGAGTGCCTCGAAGACCTCTTCGGCGGTCTGATACCGCTCCCAGGGCTCCTTGCGCATCAGCTTGATCGCCACCCGGACCAGCTGCAGATCAGCGTCCGGGTTCAGCGCCAGGATGGAGGGGGCCTCGGTCTCCAGCACCTTCTGCCACAGCTCATACGGGGTGCGGGCATCAAACGGAGGCCGCCCCACCAGCAGCTCGTAGAGGATCACCCCCAGGCTGTAGAGGTCGGCGCGGGCGTCCAGCGGTTCGCCCAGGATCTGCTCCGGGGCCATGTAGCGGAAGGTCCCCACCAGCCGACCGTCGGCGGTGACCGCGGCGTCGTCGGCCAGGAACTTGGCCAGCCCGAAGTCCATCAGCCGCACCATCCGCTCCTCGTCCACCATCACATTGGAGGGCTTGAGGTCCCGGTGGATCAGCCCCCGGGCGTGGATGTACGAGAGCGCCTCGCACAGCTGCAGCATCGAGTCCTTCATCCGGCCCACCCGCTCCTCGCGGTTGAGCAGCTCCAGGTTGGGCCGGGCGATCGGCGCCAGCGGCGACTCCACCGCGGTGTCGGTGGCCCGCTCGAAGGGCAGGGTCTGACCCGAGTCGGAGTCCTCGGTGTCCGGTTCGTCCATCGCCTTGGCCAGGCCCAGCAGCGAACCGGGGCCCTGGCCGTACCCGCTGACCTCCTCGCTGGGCGGTTCGCTGGCGAAGTCCGCCAGGCCAAAGGCGCCGTCCTCTCCCAGCGCGTCCGCCAGGCTGGCGCCGTCGGAAGAGGAGGGGGGATCGAGCAGCGCCCGGCGCAGCGCCTCCCCGGACGAGGTGTGGGAGAAGCTCCGGTTGGAGCTGACGTCGTCGGCGGAGAGCGAGAGGTAGTGGCGCAGGGTCAGCCCCTCCACCAGCTCCATCGTCAGGTACGGGTAGCCCTGGTAGACGCCGGTGTCGAAGACCTTCACCACGTGCGGATGGGAGAGGTCCGCCAGGGTCTCGAACTCCCGCGCCAGTCGCCGCGCGGCCCGGGGGTCCAGCGCCGGCCCGGTGGAAAGCAGCTTGAGGGCCACCGTCTCGTTGGTCCGCTTGTCCAGGGCGCGGAAGACAGTGCCCACTCCTCCGCTGCCGAGCGTCTCTACAACCCGGTACGGACCGATCAACTTGGGGGGCATGGGGGTGGCGAATCCTAGGGACTGATTTTGTAACCGGTCAAACCCCTCGCCGCCGGAGCGCGGGGTCCCTGCCTCATCGCTCGGTGAAGCAACGGTTCAGGCGGTCGATGACCTTTCAGATCTGAAAGACGCGGGGTCAGGGTCCACCCGCCAAAACGCGGTCCCCCGCTGACGATGGCGTGATGTATGGTCCGCGCCCTCATGGATTTTGCCGCGTCGCTGCAAGAGCGCGAGACCCTGGTCAGACAGCGCCCGCTCCCACGCCACGTCGGCGTGATCATGGACGGCAACGGCCGCTGGGCGGAGTCCCGGGGGCTTGCCCGGATTGAAGGTCACCGCGAAGGGTCCAACAGCGTCCGGGAGGTCACCCGCTGTGCTCGCCGGGTCGGCATCCAGGCGTTGACCCTGTACGCCTTCTCCTCACAGAACTGGGCCCGCCCCGCCGACGAGGTGGCCGGCCTGATGGAGCTGCTGCGCGACTACCTGGAGAAGGAGCGGGCGGAGATCCTGGACAACCAGATCCGCCTGACCGCGATTGGCGACCTGGACCGGCTGCCCCGCTACGTGCGCGATCCACTGGAGCGGCTGCGGGAGGACTCGTCCCGGAACACCGGAATGGTGCTGTCTTTGGCGCTCTCCTATGGCGGCCGGGAGGAGATCCTCCAGGCGGCGGCGAAGCTGGCCGAACGGTTGGCTCAAGAGGGCCTGCCCCGCGGGGGCCTGAAGGAGGCGGATCTGGAACGCCACCTGTGGACCCGCGACCTGCCCCCGCTGGATCTGGTGATCCGCACCAGCGGTGAGCACCGGATCTCCAACTTCCTGCTCTGGCAGGCGGCCTACTCGGAGCTGGCGTTCACTGAAGTGCTGTGGCCCGAGTTCCGGGAGCACCAGTTTCTGGACTGCCTCTTCGAATACCAGCAGCGTGAGCGCCGCTTCGGCCTCACCTCCGCGCAGCTCAAGCAGTCTCCACCGGCCCCCCCGGCGTCCACGTGAACGACAAGAACAAGAACCTCGTCCTACGGATCGTCACGGCGCTGCTGGCTCTGCCGGTCCTGCTCTACCTCATCTACCTGGGCGGCTATCCGGTGGCGTGTCTGTTCGCCTTCGCCGCCGGGGCCACCGCCTACGAGTACTACAGCATCACCATGGGGAAGCTGTCCCTCCCCGGGTGGGCGGGGGTGATCGGCGCCGCGGCGATGCCGCTGTTGCCGGTGTCCATCCCCCAGCACGCCGGCGATCTGGCCTTCTGGTGGATCGTCACCTTCTTCGTCTTCTTCTTCGCCTGGCACCTGATCAAGGACGCCAGCAAGGAAGCGCCCACCCGCATCGCCCACCACGTCACCGGGATGGTGTACGGCACCTCGGGGATGATGGCCCTGGCCTTCATCAGCATGCGCCCCAGCGCCGGGTGGTGGACCTTCATCACCATGTTCTGCACCTGGATGAACGACACCTGCGCCTACTTCGCCGGGCGGGCCCTGGGGCGGCACAAGCTGTACGTGGAGGTGAGCCCCAACAAGACCTGGGAGGGCTTCTTCGGCGGGATGCTGGGCTCCACGGTGGGGTTGTTCGTGATCGGCCACTGGTTCTTCACCGAGCTGACCTGGGTGGACTGTCTGATCCTGGGCATCGGCAGCGGGATCCTGGGACCGGTGGGCGACCTGTGCGAGTCGATGCTCAAGCGCGCCTACGGGGTGAAGGACTCCGGAAAGACCCTCCCCGGACACGGGGGGGTGCTGGACCGGATTGATGCCCTGCAGTTCAACGCGATCCTGGTCTTCGTCTACCTGCAGTTCGCTCGCGGCTTCGTGTAGCGCTCACGCGTTGTCGCGTCGGGGGGCGGCGGTTACTGTTGCCCCCTGATGCCACTTCAGAATCTGGCGTACACGGCCCTGCTGCTGGGCGTCCTGGTGACTGTGCACGAGCTGGGGCACTTCCTGGTCGCCAAGGCGTGCCGGGTGAAGGTCCTCCGCTTCTCGATCGGTTTTGGTCCGGCCCTCCTGCGCTTCACCCGGGGTGAGACCGAGTACCGGCTGGCGGTGCTGCCCCTGGGCGGCTACGTGAAGATGGCCGGGGACATGCCGGACGAGGAGCTGTCTCCGGAGGAGGCCTCCCGCGGCTTTCTGGCCCAGCCCCCCTGGAAGCGCGGGCTGATCGTGGCCGCCGGTCCGGCCTTCAGCCTGCTGTTCCCGGTGCTGGTGTACTTCGCGGTGTTCTTTGGCGCCCACGAGGCGCTCTCCAACCGGATCGGCGGGGTGGAGCCGGGGATGCCGGCGGCGGCGGCCGGCCTGAGGGCCGGAGACCGGATCCTGGCGGTGGAGGGGGAGAAGACCGAGACCTTCGAGCAGTACAAGGACGCGCTCCAGTCCCGCTACGGGCAGGCCACCACCCTGACCATCGAGCGGGAGGGGAAGTCCTTCACCGTGCAGCTCCAGCCGGTGACCACGGTGGAGAGCAACGCCATTGAGTCGCTGACCCGGGGCACGATCGGGGTCAGCCCGGCGGCCCGTCCCCCGGTGGTGGGGGTGCCGCAAGACTCGCCGGCCCACGCGGCCGGGCTGCGGACCTTTGACCGGATCCTCTCCATCAACGGCCAGCCGGTGAAGGACGAAGGCGCGCTCAACGCCATCGTCCAGCCGCTGGAGGGCCCGCTGACGGTGGAGGTGATGCGCGCAGACCCGGTGGAGCTGCCGGGAACGATGGCCGCCTTGCCCCAACTGGAGCGGCTGATCCTGCCCCGGCAGCCGGGGGAGGGTTACGCGGCGCTGGGCGCCGAGCGGCATGACCTCTACGTGTACTACGTGCTCCCGGGCAGCTCGGCGGAGAAGGCCGGACTCCGGCACGGGGACCGGCTGCTGGAGACCGACGGCAAGCCCATCCCCTCGATGCTGGCCCTGGGCTACACCCTCAAGGCGCTGGAGCAGAAGCCGTTCCAGCTGACCTGGCGCTCGGGCCTGGAGCAGCGCACCGCCCAGGTGGCGCAGCTGCCGATCGAGGACAAGGACGAGCTGGGCCAGGTGACCCGCACCCCGGCGCTGGGGGTGGCGGGCCGACCGCTGGGCACCGAGGAGGACTTCTCCGCCGAGCGGGTCACCCTCCACATGGGCGCCAAGGACGCGCTGGTGGAGTCGGTGCGGATCGTCCCGGACATCATCCGCAAGACAGTGCTGGTGCTGGGGCGGCTGATCACCGGGCACATCCCGTTCGAGAACGTGGGCGGGCCGATCATGCTCTACGAGATCGCCTCCAAGAGCGCCGAGCAGGGCTTCGACATGTTCCTGCAGTCGATGGCGATCATCTCCATCAACCTGGGGGTGATGAACCTGCTGCCGATCCCGATGCTGGACGGCTTCCACCTGGTGGCGGCGATCTGGGAGGGAATCCGCCGCCGCCCGATCCCGGTCAAGGCCCGGGAGATCGCCAACTGGGTGGGGCTGTGCATGTTGATCCTGCTGATGGTGCTGGTGTTCAAGAACGATCTCACCCGCTAGAGGCCCGCCCTTGAACCGTCTGGCGCCCGCGTTGCTGACCGCCGCCCTGATCCTGGGGGCGGGCTGTGTCCGCGCCCCCACCGACACCCGGGAGGAGGAGCGCGCCACCGGGGGCGCCCTGGCGGTGGGGAAGATCTCCTTCTACGGGGAGTGGTTCCGCGGAAAGCTGACCGCCAGCGGGGAGAAGTTCAATCCGGACGCGATGACCGCCGCCCACCCCCGCCTCAAGTTCGGCAGCTGTCTGGTGGTGGAGAACACCGAGAACGGCCGCCGGGTGAAGGTTCGGGTCAATGATCGGGGCCCCTACGTCAAGGGCCGGATCCTGGACCTCTCCCTGGGAGCGGCCCGGGTGCTGGGGATGGTGGATGCAGGGGTGGTGCGCGCGCGGCTTTGGCGGTGTGACAAGGCGCGCTAAGAGGTCTGGCGCACCATGTACCTCTCCTTGGACACCTCCACCCTGACCCTCTCCCTGGCCCTGGTGGAGGGGCATGGCGTTGACGCCCGTGCGGTGGAGACAGTCACCGTCGGCCCGCCCACCAAGCAGACCGAGATGCTGCCCTCGGCGATCGGCGAGCTGCTGGACCGCCACCGGCTGCGCCCGGAGCAGCTGGAGGGGATCGCCCTCGGGCTGGGGCCGGGATCGTTCACCGGGCTGCGGATCGGGATGGCCTCGGTGAAGGGGCTGGCCTACGCGGCGGGGATCAAGCTGGTGGGAGTCCCCTCCCTGGCCGCGCTGGCCCTGGACGGTCCGGAAGGGGTGCCGCTGTTCCTCACCGCGGTGGCCCGGACCAACGACCTGTACCTGGGAGTGTTCCGCCGCACCGGCCTGGCGGTGGAGCGGCTGGCCCCGGAGGACGCGATGTCTCCCGCGGAGCTGGCCTCCCGCGCCCTGGCCGAGGGCGCGGTGATCCTCGGTCCGGCGGTGACCCAGTACCGGGCCGCCTTCGAGGCCGCCGGAGTTCCCCCGGAGCGGATCTTGGACACCGCGCCCTGGCCGCAGGCGCTGAACGTGGCCCGGCTGGCGCAGTTCCCCGCCACCCAGGAGCTGGCCGCACTCTTTTCGCTCGAGCCGATGTACGTCCGCGCCTCCGAGCCCGAACGCAACCCGAAGTTTCCGCCGCTCCCGGGGCCAACCCCGACCGCGCGGCTCAAGGAGGATTGACCATGGACAACAAGCTCCAGGTGGCAGTGGTGGGTGGTGGCGGCGTGGTGGGCAAGGAGATCCTCTCCGCCTTGCTGGAGCGCGGGTTCCCCGCCGACCAGCTGACGATCCTCGGCTCCGAACGCAGCGAGGGTTCGGAGGTGGAGTACGGGGAGGAGTCGCTGGAGATCGAGAAGGCCACCCCGGAGAGCTTCCGGGGGATCTCGGTGGCGCTGTTCGCCACCCCGGCGGAGGTCTCGGAGAAGCTGGCTCCGGCGGCGCAGGCGGCGGGCGCGTGGGTGGTGGACGCCTCCTCCGCCTTCCGCGGCAACCGCGACGTCCCCCTGGCCTTCCCGCTGTTCAAGGGCCAGAGCTTCACCCCCCAGCGAGGGCGGATCGTCCGCATCCCCTCCGCGCTTTCCACCGCGCTGGTGCTGTCCCTGGAGCCGCTGCGGCAGCGCTTTGGGATCCTCCAGGTGGAGGGGACGGCCCTGATGTGCGTCTCCGCCTCCGGCGAGCGCGGGGTGGGGGAGCTGGAGAAGCAGACCACCTCCCTGCTCTCCGGACGCGATCCGGATCCCTCCTTCTTCCCCTACCGGGTGGGCTTCAACCTCATCCCCCAGGTGGGGACGATGACCGAGAAGGGCTGGACGGAGGAGGAGCTGTGGGCAATCGACGACACCCGCCAGCTGTGGGGCGAGGGCAGCCGCGGGGTGGCGGTGTCGCTGACCGCGATCCAGGTCCCGATCTTCTACGGCCACGCGCTGTCGTTGGCGGTGCGGCTGCGCAGCGCGGTCAGCGCCGAGGCGGTGCGGGATGCCTTGCGCGGGGTGGAGGCACTGAAGCTGCTGGATGATCCCACCCAGAAGATCTACCCGCTGACGATGACTGTCACCGCCGACGACTCGGTGCACGTGGGACGGATCCGCTCGGTCCCCGAGGCCCCGGACTGGATCCGGATGTACGCGGTGATCGACAACGCCGGCCGCGGCGCCGCCCTCAACGCCCTCGAGGCGGCGGAGGTGCTGCTGGGCACCGAGCTGGGCGATCCGGACGAACAGGACGAAGACGAGGACGACGACACCGACGATCTGGACGACACCTCGGAGGGCGAGGAGTCGGCGCCCGCCGCCCCGGCCGAGGAGGCCGCCCCCCCGTCGGAGGACGACGAGGAGGACGAGGCGGACCCGGAGGCGGAGGACGACGACGAGGAGGACCTGGAGGCCCCGGAGTCGGACGAGGACGACCATGGCGGCCCGAAGAACTGACACTTTGGCAAACCGGATCCCCTCCGGACCGGTCGGGGCTCCCGTTGCCCGTCTGCAACCCGCTGGAACTGTTGGGGTTGCAGCCTCACGACCGTGGCCCGTCGCTTGCTAACTTCCCGCCCCATGCGTCTTGGTCCCCTGCTCTTGTTGGTGATCTCTTCCGCTGCGTTCGCGCAGACCGGAACCCTGACGGTCGAATTCCAGGAGGAGGCGGAGCTGGTGGTTGGACCGACCCAGTGCGACGCCACCATCCCCCTGAACTGGACCGCCAACGTCGCGGGTGTCTCCCCCTGCACCGGTCTTTCCCTGTGGGTCACCTCCCGGACTGCCTGCGGAGACGAAGCCCAGAGCGGCGATCTGATCCTGGACGGGTTCACCGCTGCCGAGATCTCCTCCGGCTCCGGCAGCAGGAGGTTCCCGCTCTCCAACCTGACCGGGATCTCCGGAGGCGCGGACGCCGGCTCCGGTTGCGGCGCGCTGGGCTTCCAGCAGACCTTCATCGGTTGTGGGCGCTTCGACGTGAACGGCGGGTTCCCCGCCACCTGCAACACCAAGGTGGCCAACTCCTCCCTCCCCAAGCTGATCTACGACGCCAAGGCTCCGGCGACCCCGGTGCTGGACGCGGTGGTCCCGCTGGACGGCGCGCTGCAGGCCCGGGTGACCACCGGGACCGACGCGGTGACCGTGCTCCTGTTCATCAAGGAGACCTCTGCTCCGGAGGAGTCCTACGCCCAGGCCACCACCTTCTCCGCCGAGGCGGGCAGCGGGAGGATCGAGGGGCTGGTCAACGGCACCTCGTACTCGGTGAAGGCCTTCGCTGAGGATCTGGTGTCCAACCGCAGCGAGGTCTCCGCGGAGCTGAGCGGGACTCCCCAGGCCAGCGAGGGGTTCTTTGGCAACTACCGCCGGCTGGGCGGCGCCGAAGAGGGTGGCTGTTCGGCGGTGGGCGGCGGTTCGATGATCTCTGCGCTGATGCTGGTGGTGCTCGGCGCGTCTTGCTTCAGGAGGCGGCGGTGAAGAAGTCGCGGCGCAATGGCTGGGCGGTGGTGGGCGGGCTGGTGCTGGGCCTGACCTCCACTCCGGTGCTGGCCCAGGGCTCCACGGTGGTCGGCGCGACCACCCGGATGGAGTCCCCCAAGAACCAGATGCTGGAGATCAAGCTGGGCAGCATCCGGCCGCTGATCGGAGAGGAGGACGGCCTCAGCGGTGATCCCTATGAGGACGCCTTTGGCTCCTCCGGGATGCTGCTGCTGGAGCTGGAGATGGAACGCTACTTCTACCAGGGCATCGGCACCGCCGGAGTCGGGTTCTCGGTGGGCTACGCGGAGAAGTACGGCCGGGCCCAGGTGATCGACGGGTCGGGCAACATCACCGGCGACGCGGCCGAGGCCACCGGACTGATGGTGCTGCCCCTGCGGCTGCACGCGGTCTACCGGTTCGACTGGGCGGCGCTGAAGTTCAACATCCCCTTCGTGCCCTACGCCAAGGCCGGGCTGGCCGCCACCCCGTGGTGGGTCAGCAAGGGCGGAGAGCTGGAGCAGGTGGGAGAACAGAAGGCGATCGGCACCCGGTTCGGGTACGCCGGCACCCTGGGGATCAGCTTCCTGATGGACTTCCTGGAGCCGCGGCTGGCGCGCGACTTCGACTCCGATCTGGGCGTGAACCACAGCTACCTGTTCGCCGAGTTCACCTACGCCGACGTGAACAACTTCGGGCGGGACGGGCTGAACCTCTCCACCCGGCACTGGATGTTCGGGCTGGCGCTGGAGTTCTAGGTCCATGCGGCTGACCGTCCTGTACTTCGCCGCCGCGCGCGAGCGGGCCGGGCGGGAGGAGGAGCCGCTGGAGGTCGCCTCCGGGCTGACCGTGCGCGCGCTGACCGCGCAGCTGGCCCAGCGGCACCCTCCGCTGGGACCGCTGCTGCCCCACCTGCGGGTGGCGGTGAACCAGGAGTTCGTGGCCCCGGACAGCGTGATCCCCGACGGCGCGGAGGTGGCCTTGATCCCTCCGGTGGCCGGCGGCGGAGGCGGGCTGTTCCGGGTGGTGGACCGCCCGCTGCAGCTCTCCGAGGTGGTGGACGCGGTCGCCGCCGACGGGATGGGCGGGGTGGTGACCTTCACCGGCAGCGTCCGCAACCTGACCCGGGGCCGCAAGGTGGAGCGGCTGGAGTACGAGGCCTACGCCCCGATGGCCGAGCAGACCTTCGAGCGGATCGCCGCCGAGGCCCAGCAGCAGTGGCCAGGATCCCAGCTGGCGATCGTCCACCGGGTGGGGACGCTGCTGCCCGGCGAGCTGGCGGTGGTGATCGCCGCCGCCGCCCCGCACCGGGACGCGGCGTTTGCCGCCTGCCGCCACGCGATCGAACGGCTCAAGCAGGACGCGCCGATCTGGAAGAAGGAGCAGTACGAGGACGGCGAGGTCTGGGTCGGCCTCGGACCCTGAGGGCTACAGCCGGCCGGCGCGGAAGAGGGCGGCGGCGACCGCCAGCCCGGCCAGCAGCAGAAAGCCCCCCAGCTGGATCGCCGCACGCTGGGTGGGGGAGTAGGGCGCCCTCCGGCGTCGCTCCGCCAGGGCCAGCAGCGCCGCTCCGGTGTCCAGCGGCGGCAGCGGGACCAGGTGCAGCGCGCCCAGCAGCACCGAGACCGAGGCCAGGGCGCGCAGCCAGCGATCCAGCCCCCAGCCGGTGCTCAGCTCCCGGGGAGAGAAGCGCCGCGGGGTCAGCGCGCCCACCACCACGTCCCGGACCACGCTCCAGGAATGGAGGGCGGCGGACTCCACCGCCTCGCCCAGGGGCAGCCGCCGGAAGACGTACTGCTGGGAGATGCCGATCCGTCCCATCCCCTCCGCGTCCGGACGGGGGACCAGGCTGACCTCCAGCTGGCTCTCTCCCCGGCGGATCGACAGCGCCAGCGGAGTGCCGGAGCCCTCCTCGATCCGCTCGGTCAGCTCCCGCCAGTTGGCCACCGACGCGCCGTTGACCTGCTCCACCCGATCGCCCGGCAGCAGCTGGGCGCGCGCCGCCTCCGACCCCGGCTGGATCTGTCCCACCGTCAGCGGCACCACCACGTGGGTCCCGGCCAGGTGCAGCCCGGTGAGCACCGAGAGTCCGAAGGCGAGGCTGATCAGCGGACCGCACAGCAGCACCAGCGCCCGGCGACCCGGCCGTCCCGGCGCGTCCGGGGTCTCCACCTCCACCGCCGACTCCGCCCACAGCGGCAGGGCCCGGATCACCAGCTCCATTCCCCCCGGCCACCGGGTCAGCAGCCGGGGCCCCAGTCCGAACACCAGCCGATGCACCCGCAGCCCGACCAGCCGGGCGGTCAGCACGTGGCCGGCCTCGTGGACCCAGAGGGCCACTCCCAGGGACACCAATGCGGCGAGCACGAACACGGAGCGGTCAGTATCTCGTGCTCCGGCGGCGCTGCCACCTTAGTATCGCGCCGTGCGCTCGACCCGGGTTGCGCAGTCCCTTTGCATGGTGCTGGCCGCGGCGGCGCTGGCCTGCGTCGGCAGCCGTGGCCACGACCTGGAAGAGGGCCCCTACGCCTTCACCGAGCTGGAGATCCTCCAGGACCCGTGCGGGCTGCTGCCCGCCTCCGGCCTGTGGGACGGGGTGATGGTCCGCTCCGGAGACTACGTGCGGATCGAGTACCAGCTGCTGGAGCTGGGGCTGATCGGCTACTACCGCTACTCGGCCGAGGAGTTCTACGCGGACGGGACCGCGGAGGAGGTCGCGGTGCCGCTGGCCTCCGGGGGCAGCTGCCAGGTGGATCAGCTGGCGGTGCACCTGACCGCGATCACCCGCACCCCCACCCAGTTCGAAGGCGCGCTCACCGTCCGCACCCACTCCCGGGCGGAGAACGCCTGCGAGTGCGAACTGTCGGTCACCTACCGGGCGGACCGTCAGTAAGTTCCAGACGCACCGTCCCCGGAGCCCTTGTGGGGTGGGGGGGATGAACCTAGATCGGTACCCTCGAGCGAGAAGCCTCGCCCCAGGGAGCCTGCGCACATGTCCGAGATCAAATCGGTGATGACGGAGACGCGGACCTTTCCGCCTCCCGAGGAGTTCTCCCGCCAGGCCCACCTGCGCAGCCTGGAGGAGTACCGGAAGCTGGCCGAGGAGGCGGAGCGGGATCCGGAGGGCTACTGGGGAGCCCGGGCCAGGGAGGAGCTGGACTGGAAGGAGCCATTCACCCAGGTGCTGGAGTGGAAGCCTCCGCACGCGCGCTGGTTCCAGGGCGGCAAGCTGAACCTGACCTACAACTGTCTAGACCGGCATTTGGAGAGGCGGGGAGAGAAGGTCGCCATCCGCTACGAGGGCGAGCCGGGAGACCAGCGGCGGATCACCTACCGGCAGTTGCATGAGGACGTGTGCCGGCTGGCCAACGGGCTGCGCAGCCTGGGGGTGAAGTCCGGGGATCGGGTGGGGATCTACCTGCCGATGGTGCCGGAGGCGGCGGTGGCGATGCTGGCCTGCGCGCGGATCGGCGCGGTGCACTCGGTGGTGTTCGGCGGCTTCTCCGCCGAGGCGCTGCGGGACCGGATGAACGATGCGGGGGCCAAGGTCCTGCTCACCGCGGACGGAGGGTTCCGCAAGGGCGCGGTGGTGCCGCTGCGCAAGAACATGTTGGAGGCGATCGAGAACATCCCCTCCCTGGAAAAGGTGGTGATCCTCAACCGCACCGGGGCTCCGCTGACCACCGGGCCCAAGGAGATCCACTGGGAGGAGCTGGTGCTGGAGCAGAGCACCCAGTGCGAGCCGGAGTGGGTGGACAGCGAGCACCCGCTGTTCATCCTCTACACCTCTGGCTCCACCGGGAAGCCCAAGGGGGTGCTGCACACCACCGCCGGCTACGCGCTCAACGTGTCTTTGACCACCCGCTGGACCTTCGATCTGCGCGAGGACGACGTCTACTGGTGCACCGCGGACGTGGGCTGGGTGACCGGTCACTCCTATGTGGTGTACGGACCGCTGCTCAACGGGGCCACCACGGTGATCTACGAGGGGGCGCCCACCACCCCCGGGCCGGATCGATTCTGGGATCTGATCGAGCGGCACAAGGTCACCATCCTCTACACCGCGCCCACCGCGATCCGGGCCTTCATGCGCCTGGGCACCGAGCACGTGGAGAAGCACAACCTCTCCTCGCTGCGCCTCCTGGGTTCGGTGGGGGAGCCGATCAACCCCGAGGCCTGGATGTGGTACCGCAGCGTGGTGGGCAAGGATCGCTGCCCGGTGGTGGACACCTGGTGGCAGACCGAGACCGGGGCGATCATGATCGCGCCCTTCCCGGGAGCCACCCCCACCAAGCCCGGGTCGGCCACCCTGCCGCTGCCGGGGATCTCCGCCCGGATCCTGGACAACCTGGGCCAGGACGTTCCCCAGGGCACCGGCGGGAAGCTGTTCATCACCCGGCCCTGGCCCTCGATGCTGCGCAGCATCTGGGGGGACGCCCAGCGCTACGCGGACACCTACTTCAGCGAGCTGCCGGGGATGTACTTCACCGGGGACGGGGCCCGGCAGGACGCCGACGGCTACTTCTGGTTGATGGGCCGGGTGGACGACGTGGTGAACATCGCTGGGCACCGCCTGGGCACCGCCGAGGTGGAGAGCGCCCTGGTGGCCGAGCCGCGGGTGGCGGAGGCGGCGGTGGTGGGCCGCCCCGACGAGCTGAAGGGGACCGCGCTGGTGGCCTTCGTGACCCTCAAGAAGGGGGTGCCGGTGACCGGGGAGATCAAGCAGCAGCTGGCCGCGCACGTGACCAAGGAGATCGGCGCCATCGCCCGGCCGGACGAGATCCGCTTCGCCGAGGCCCTGCCCAAGACCCGCTCCGGCAAGATCATGCGCCGCCTGCTCCGCGACGTGGCCGCCGGCAACCAGAGCACCGGCGACACCACCACCCTGGAAGACCTCTCGGTGATGGCCACCCTCCGCAACAACGAGGATTAGCCGTCGGCTTCGGGTGCGGTGAAGAGATCGGTCTGGACCGGGTCCAGGCCCAGGACTTCTCGGACGCGGTTGAAGCTGCGGCGGTGGATCACCACCGCGCCCAGGCGTTTGAGGGCCTGGCAGTGGAAGGGAGTGGGGTAGCCCTTGTGCTCGGCGAAGCCGTAGCCGGGGTAGAGGGTGTCCATCTGCGCCATCCAGGCGTCTCGGGTGGTCTTGGCGATGATCGACGCCGCGGCGATGGAGAGCGACAGGGCATCTCCATGGATGATTCCCCGCTGGGGGATCTCGTACTCCGGGATCTTCCTGGCATCCACCAGCACGAAGCCGGGGGTGGTGGGCAGTGAGGTCGCCGCCCGCCGCATCGCCAGCAGACCGGCGTGGTAGATGTTCAGCTGATCGATCTCCTCCACCTCGGCGCGGCCCACCGACCAGCAGAGCGCGTCCGCCTTGATGTGCTTGGCCAGCTCCTCGCGCTTGGCCTCGTCCAGGATCTTCTTGGAGTCGTCCAGCCCGCGCAGCTTGTAGCCGCGGGGGAGGATCACCGCCGCGGCCACCACCGGTCCGGCCAGCGGCGCCATCCCGGCCTCGTCCACCCCGGCGATGTACTCCACCCCGGACTCCCACAGCTCGGTCTCGAACTTGAGGAGGTTCCTCAGTCGCTGACCTTCCGCCCGGTTCTTGTGCCGCTTCTCGCGGATCTTCCGGGCGAGGTCCCGGGCTCCCGCCCGCTGGTCCGTCTCCAGCGCGTCCAGAAAGCCGGTCGGCACCGCGCGCTGGGAATCCAGGAAGCGCTCCCGCAGCTCCGGGACCGACAGGGACAGCAGCTTCTGGACGCTGGACATGGCCAGGGAAGGTACAGGACGACCGCCGGCCGCGACAACGACGGCCACTCGCCAGGACGGTCTTCGGCCCGTCGCGGCCAGCCTGCCTGGTCGCCGCGGATGCCCCTCTAGGCGATGGCTCCCGGCTCATCCCAGCGCTCGCCCAGCCACGCCTGGTAGGCGGCCTTCTGGGCCGCGGTCGGCTGATCCACCCGGGCCAGGTAGACCGCGTCGGCCGGCTTCTGCCCCAGCCGCACAGTCACCTCCATCAGGCGGTCGCGGCGGAAGACAGTGATCTGGCAGGTGTCCCCCGGCTTGCGGTCCTCGCAGCGGGAGAGCAGCGCGTTCGCATCCACCTTGAACCCATCCAGCGCCACCAGATCATCGTCCGGGTACAGCCCGGCCTCCATCGCCGGCGAACCCT
Source organism: Myxococcaceae bacterium (assembly GCA_036675345.1). Lineage (GTDB taxonomy): Bacteria > Myxococcota > Myxococcia > Myxococcales > Myxococcaceae > JALYOC01. The sequence goes on along the minus strand of JAKFFE010000044.1, from coordinate 45,220 downwards.
CCAGCACCGCGCCAATCGAGGCCGAGCCCTTGGGGAGGATCCCCAGGTACCCGCCCACCTTGGCGTCCTTGTTCCGGGCCGGGCCCCCGCCCTTGTCCTGCGGCGACTCCTTGATCCGGAAGCGCGCCTCCAGCCCCACGTGGGCCAGGGGCGAATAGTCCAGCTCCTCGGTGGAGCGCAGGGCGCGATCGAAGAAGGGCTGCAGCCCCTCCCCGGCGATCTCCTTCGCCGCCGCCTCCACCCCCTCCTCGGGCACTCCGCTCCCATCTCCGTAGCGGGTCCACAGCAGCCGCATCACGTCGTCCAGGCTCTGGCGATCGGAGGTCAGCCGGCGGATCTCCAGGTCCAGCAGCGCCGCCACCAGCTCCCCCTTGAGGTAGTAGGAGATGGCGCTGTTGGCCGAGTTCTCATCCGGCCGGTAGTGCTTGATCCAGGAAACGAACGACGCCTCCACCAGCGTCTGGACCTTGCGCCCCGGGGTGCCGTGCAGCGCGGTCAGCGACTCGCCCAGCCGGGTCAGGTACCGCGCCCCGGACATCAGCCCGGCGCGACGCACCAGCAGGTTGTCGTAATAGGAGGTGGTGCCCTCGAACGCCCACAGCAGGCGGGTGTAGTTCTCCTGCGAGTAGTCGAAGGGGACCAGCGCGCGCGGCTTGATCCGCTTCACGTTCCACAGGTGGAAATACTCGTGGGCCGCCAGGGTGAGGAAGTCCTCCCAGCCCTTGGGGTTGTTGAGGGCAAAGCGCGGGTAGAGCAGGGCGGTGGAGGCCAGATGCTCCAGCCCCCCGCGGCCCTTGTCGGTCAGATACACCAGGAACAGGTAGCGCTGGAGCGGCAACCCGCCGAAGAGCGCGGCCTCGGTCTCGCAGATCTTCCGCAGCTCCTCGGTGATCCGCTGTCCGTCGGGCTTGGGGTCGCCCCAGATGATCACCTCGTGCGGGACCCCGGCGGCCATGAACTTCAGCGGCGTGTGGGGGCCGACCTCGAAGGGGGTGTCCAGCAGCTCGTCGTAGTCGCGGGCAACGAAGTCCTCCCCGTCGCGATCCAGCGCCGCGAACGGCGTCCAGCCCTCCGGCGCGTCCACCCGCACCCGGTGCGGCCGGTGGCGCAGCTCCTCCGAGTACAGGAACACCGTGGCCCCATTGAAGTACCCGTGGCTCCCGTCCAGGTGGCTGGTGCGGACGGTGAGCTCGTTGGCGTAGACGCGATAGCGGAGGGTGATCGGCTCACCGTTGGCCTGGATCACGAAGGTCCGCTTGTCGGTGCGCTCGCAGGGCACCGGCTTGCCGGCCGCGTCCACCGCGGTCACGTCCTGGAGGTGACGGGCGTACTCCCGGACCAGGTAGCTACCGGGGGTCCACACCGGGAGCACCGCGCGCAGGGTGTCCGCGCCGGCGGGGAACCGGGCCTCCACCTCGAACAGATGGGAGTGGGGCCGGGGCATCGAGACGCGATAACGGACCGCTTCGCTCATAAGGGATCGGATACCAGATCAGCTACCCTCCCTCCATGGACCAGAAGCCCTCCCTCCGCCGGGCAGTCGCCGCGCTGTTCCTGGCCTCCGGGATGTGTGGGCTGGTGTTCGAGATCATCTGGGTCCGCCAGCTGACCCTGGCCATCGGCTACTCCACCTTCGCGGTGAGCCTGGTGGTGGGCGCCTTTCTGCTGGGCCTGGTGCTGGGCAGCCTGTTCTTCGGGGCCCGCGCGGACCGGATGGCCCGGCCGGTCCGGGTCTACGCGGTGCTGGAGCTGGCCACCGGCCTGGCCGCCGCGGGGATCAGCCTCTTGCTCTCCCACCTCCCCGAGCTGCTGGGGGGACTGCCGGCGCCGCTGCCGGTGCGCGCGGCGCTGGCCTTCCTGCTGATCCTCCCGCCCACCTTCCTGATGGGAGGGACCCTGCCGGTGCTCAGTCGCTGGGTGGCCCAGGATCGGTCGCAGGTGGGGCGCTCGTTCGCGGTGCTGTACTCGCTGAACACCCTGGGGGCGGCGGTGGGCTGCGGGGTGGCCGGCTTCTTCCTGATCGGCCAGCTGGGCCTGCTGCGGACCGCGTTCGTGGCCGCCGGGCTGAACGGGGCGGTGGCGGTGGCCGCGTTCCTGCTGGACCGCCGGCTGCAGCCGATGGCGGTGACCGTGCCCGCCAGCCCCGGGCCTTCGTCCCCGCGCACCCGCGGACTGCCCCTGTTGCTGGGGGCCTTCTTCGTCGCCGGCTTCGCCTCCATCGCCTACGAGGTCCTCTGGTTCCGGGTGCTCTCGCACTTCATGGAGTCCAGCGTCTACGTCTTCACCCTGCTGCTGGTGACGTACCTGTTGGGCCTGGTGCTGGGGGGACTGTGGTTCGCCTTGCGCCTCTCGGGGAAGCCGAACCCGCTGGGGAGGCTGGCCGCGATCGAGGTGCTGGTGGCGCTGACCGCCCTGCTCTCGGTGGCGCTGCTGGGCGAGGGCTATCTGATCCGCCACCTGGTGGCCCGGGCCGGAGCGGTGGGGCACCTGCTGAACTTCGCGCACATCGCGCTGGTGATCCTGCTGCCCACCACCCTGATCGGGATGGCCTTTCCCCTGGTGGCGGAGATCACCACCCAGCGGCTGGAGCGGATCGGCGCGGGGATCGGGCTGCTGTACTCGGTGAACACCCTGGGAGGGATCCTGGGCTCGCTGGTGGTGGGCCTGGCGCTGATCCCGGCGGTGGGGACCCAGCGCTCGTTCGCGATTGCCTGTGTGCTGACCCTGGCGGTAGGGCTGACCGTGTTCCAACTGGAGCCAGGGCGGACCCGCCGCCAGGGGCTGAGCCTGTGGGGGACCGCGGCGCTGGTGCTGATCGGGATCGCCCTGATGCCCGCCGACCACCTGGTGCGCGGCGTCTCCTCGCTGTCTGGCAGCCGGCTGCTGGAGATGCGCGAGGGCCGGGACGGGACGGTGGGAATCTTCGAGTTCGACCGGCAGTCCACCTGCGACTCTCCCTTCTTCCGCTGTGAACCACAGTGGTGTCCGGCGGACTTCTCCTTCCGGAAGGTGACCTACGGGTCGATCTCCTACGCGGGCACCATCCCCTCCGGTCAGCGCTACATGCGGCTGTTGGCGCACCTGCCGATGCTGCTGCACCCGGATCCCAGGGACGTGCTCCAGGTGTGCTTCGGCACCGGCAGCACCGCGGCCAGCTTCACCCGCTACCCCGGCCTGGAGTCGCTGACGGTGGTGGATCTCAACCCGGACGTGGTGGCGCTGGCCCCGTACTTCTCCAGCACCAACCTGGACGTCGCCCGGCACCCGAAGGCGAAGATCGTGATCGACGACGGCCGCCGCTTCGTCACCGCCACCGACGCCCGCTACGACGTGATCTCCTTCGAGCCTCCGCCGCCCACCGCCCAGGGCGCGGTGAACCTCTACTCCCAGGAGCTGTACCGGAGCATCCGGCGGAGGCTGAGGCCGGGAGGGATGCTCACCCAGTGGATCCCGCTGGATCAGCAGTCGGATCTGCTGGGACGGGCGCTGATCAAGTCCATCCAGGAGGAGTTCCCCTACGTCTCGCTGTGGATTCCCAGCAAGCTGGAGGCGGTGGTGCTGGCCTCGGACCAGCCGATCCCGCTCCACCCGGAGACGCTGCTGCGGCGCTTCTCCCAGCCGGCGGTGAGGGAGAACCTGGCCCAGGTCGGCTACGACTCGGTGGAGGAGGTGCTGGGCAGCTACCTGATCGGGACCCAGGGGCTGCAGCGGTACTCGCAAGGGGTCCCCCCGGTCACCGACGACCGGCCGGCGATCGAATACTTCGCCGGGAGGGGGGAGGGCTTCTCGCCCGGAGACCTGCTGGCCGCGGCGGAGAGTCCGCTGCAGCTGCTCTCCGGGGAGGACAACGCTCGGGTGCCGGTGGAGCAGGGGGCGCCTCTGCGCGAGGGCCAGCCGCGGCCCCCGGTGACCGAGGGTGCGCCTCCGGGGCAGCAGGAGACGAGCAGGACGATCCCTGCGGCCACCGGTTCGCACCCTTCACCGCCCTGGAGCCTGGACCGGGACGCGATCACCCGCTCGGCCCAGGCGCACCAGGCGCTGATCCGCGCCCACGTCTACGGGCTGTACAAGGAACGGGAACCGGCGCGCGCCGAGGTCCGCCGGGCAGAGGCGCTGGCGGGTGCCGACGTGTACACCCGGTACCTGCACGATCTGGAGTACGGGTGCTTGATGTACCTGCCCCGGCAGACCGAGCCCTGAGGCGCCGTCCTCCGACGCGCCGGGTCGAAAATGCAGCCTGTCCCCTTTATGGGCGGACTGCGTCAGGCCCCTACTTCTTGGTCCGGATCAGGATCGCGCCGAAGAAGCCGTCGGTGCCGTGCAGGTGGGGCCACAGGCGCAGGAAGCCCTCGCGGCTGACCTGGGCGCCCAGCTCGGGGCCCAGCTCGTCGGCCACCGGCTTGACCTGGAAGTCCGGATGGCGCGCCAGGAAGTCCTCCACCACCTCTTCGTTCTCCGCGCGGAGCACGCTGCAGGTGCCGTAGATCAGCCGCCCGCCCGGCTTCACCAGCGCGGCGAACTGCGAGAGCAGCCGCTTCTGCCGGGCGATGTGCTCCTCCAGCGCTTCGGGGCTGAGCCGGTAGCGCGCGTCCGGCTTGCGCCGGAAGGTGCCGGTGCCGCTGCAGGGCGCGTCCACCATTACCCGGTCTGCCTTCTCCAGCAGGTCGTGCAGCTGCTCCAGCGCCTGGGGCTCCTCGGGGGCGATCGCCCGCACCCGCACGTTGTGCACCCCGGCCCGGCGGGCCCGCTTGCGCAGGTCCTCCAGCCGGCCCTCCGCCACGTCCAGCGCGAACAGCTCGCCCCGGTTGCCCATCTCCGCCGCCAGCTGCAGCGTCTTGCCGCCGGCGCCGGCGCAGGCGTCCACCACCCGGGTGGGCATCGGATCCACCAGCATCCCCAGCAGCTGGCTTCCCTCGTCCTGCAGCTCGAAGAATCCCTCCTTGAAGGTCTCCAGGGAGAAGGCGTTGATCCGGGTCTCCATCAGCACCCCCAGCGGGGAGAGCGGGGTGGGGCGGCACTCCACCCCCTCGTCGCGCAGCCGCTGGATCAGCCCCTCGCGGTCGATCTTCAGGGTGTTCACCCGCGCGGTCAGCGGCGCCCGCTCGTTCATCGCCTCCACCGCCACCTCGGCGTCGTCACCGAACTCGGCGCGGAACTTCTCGGCGATGAACGGAGGAAGGGAGGCGGCGATCGGGAAGCGCTGATCCCGGGGCAGCGCCTCGATCGCCGCCGCCGCCGCCGGCAGGGACTGGAGGGTGGCCGCGTCCTCGTGGGTCATCAGCAGCGACCGGGCCACCGCCACCGGATCCTCGCCCATCAGCACCCGGGAGGCGCTCAGTCGCAGCAGATCCTTGGCGGTGGTGTTCACCCCCACCAGGCTGGGTCGAGCGGTCTCCAGCAGGTGATCCACGGTGATCTGCCGACGGAGCAGCGCGTAGATCCGCTCCGCCACCGCCCGCCGCTCGTTGCTGTACAGGTTGCTCTTCTTGCGCAGCGCGTACTCCAGCGCCCGGTCCGCCAGCCGCCCGTCGTGGCGGATCGCGCTGTAGACCTCCAGGCAGGCCTGGGTCACCAGGTCCTCGCGGATCGGCCGCAGCCCCCGCTCCTCGGCCTTGGTCTTGGGCTTGCTTCGCCGGGCGGTGCCCGCCGGCCGGTCCGGCCGCGAGAAGCGCTCGCGAACGCCCTCCCGCCCCGGGCGGTCCACCGGGTCCGGACGGGCGGCCCCCGCAGTGTCCCGGCGCTTCCCCTCTCCCGAACGCGAGCCGCTCCGGGCCGGCGCCGCGCTGGCCCGCTTCGCACCCGCACCCCGCTGACGATCCGCGGGTCGGGACGAGCCCTCCTTGCGCTTGGCCCCCTCCTGCTTGGGGTGGTCATCCCCGCGGCTGTCCGGCCCGCCCTGGAACTCACGCACCACCCCGCGTTCGGCGGGAGACCGGGTGTCGGCCCGCTTGCCGGAGGAGGAGGGCGACGCCTTGGCAGCGGGCGTTCCCGTTTTTCTGGACGACGTCGGAGGTTTGCCTGGAGGCGTTGACATGGCGGGAGAGGCCCTCATTAATCAGTCGCGGCTTCGTAACCCAATCGGATTCGGTGCGTTTGATGCTGATGGTCGGACAGAAGGCTCCGCTGTTCTCGGCGGAGGCGGTGGTCGGTAAGGGGGACTTCGCCCGGATCTCGCTCTCCGATCATCTCGGCAAGTGGGTGGTCCTGTTCTTCTATCCCCAGGACTTCACACAGGTCTGCCCGATCGAGCTGGACGCGTTCTCCCGCAAAGAGCCCGAGTTCAGCCGCCTGCAGACGGCGGTGCTGGGCTGCTCGGTGGACTCCAAGCACTCGCACAAGGCCTGGATCGCCTCCTCGCTGGGGGAGCTCACCTTCCCGCTGCTCTCCGACCCCACCCACCAGATCGCCCGGACCTACCACGCCCTGGTGGAGGAGAAGGGGCACGCGATCCGCGCCACCTTCATCATCGATCCGGAAGGGGTGCTGCAGTACGCGCTGTACCAGAACGAGCGGGTGCCCCGCTCGGTGCCCGACACCCTGCGGGTGCTGGAGGCGCTGCAGAACAGCGCCTCGGGCGGCGTGGACTACACCCGCGACTGAGCGGACCTCCGTCGGCGGATCACCAGCCCGGCCAGGGCAAACGGGAACAGGATCGCCCCTCCGCCGCCGCCGCAGGTGCCCTCTTGGGCCTCGCCGCCGGTCCAGCCGTCGCCGGGGCCCTGCACCGGTCCACCCCCGGCGTCCGGGGTGGGATCGGGAACCGGTTCGGTGCCGGCGTCAGGGACGAAGCAGGAGTTGGTGGCCGCGCAGTCCGGGGCATTGGCGGCCACGGTGATCGACTTGCTGATCGAGGTCCCCTCGCCGGTGGCGGTGACGCTGACCGCGTAGCTGCCCGGCTCGGTCGTCTCCCACGGCACCTGGGCGCCGCTGGCATTGGAGCCGTCGGGCAGCGTCCACAGGAAGTCGGGGTTGGAGAGGTTGGTCTGCGCGCTGAGCAGGGTCTTGAGCGGGACCGTCCCCGAGGCGGGCTCGGCGGCCACGGTGAGGGTGAACTCCTTGGGGACGGTGACCTGCTTGGAGAGGGTGAAGGTGTCCAGCACCTGGCCATCGGTCCGGACGAACTTCCCGGTCAGGGTCCCGCCGTTCACCACCACGTCCAGAAAGCCGTAGTCGGTGCTGTTGCGGTAGGCGGTCCAGGCGGGCTTGGAGACCGCGAAGGGGCGGAGGCTGGCGCCGCCGCCGCCCACCACCAGGTAGGTGATCCCGTTCTGGGGGTCCACCGAATCGCCGGTCATCGGCTGGGTCCGCTCGAAGTGGTGGTCGTGACCGGTCAGCGCCAGGTCCACGTCGTACTGCTCGAGGATCGGGGCCAGCCTCTCCCGGATCTTGAGGTTCGAGCCGTGCTCACCGCTGGACCAGGAGGGCCGGTGGAAGAACACCACCTTCCAGGGCCGGGTGGTGGCCGCCAGATCCGCCTTCAGCCAGGCCAGCTGCGGCACATCGTCGCAGTCGCTGGCCTCGTAGTCCGCCACGCACTCCGCATCCAGGGAGACGAAGTGCACCGGACCCCAGTCAAAGGAGTAGTAGCGCTCGGAGTTGGCCGGGTTGTTGGTGGGAAGGACGAACGCGTCCAGGTACGCCTGCGCCTGGTCGGTGTAGTACTCGTGGTTTCCGGAGGAGGGGAAGAAGGGGATGTCCTCCATCGCCTCGCCCATTGGCTTGAAGAAGTTGCTGGTGAACTCCGCGTCGGTCCCGTCGGCGTAGGCCAGGTCCCCCAGCCCCAACCACAGCTCCGGCGCGGTCTGGTGCATCCGGTTGGAGACGCTGGTCTGCATCGACCCGCCGGTGCCCATGTCCCCCATCGCGGCGAAGTGGACCTGCATCGTGCTGGCGGAGGGCGCGGAGCGGAAGGTGTCCACGTCGCCCAGCTTCGAACCACAGGCCTCCACCTGGTAGCTGTAGCGGGTGCCGGCGGTCAACCCGGAGAGGGTCACCGCGTGGCGGGTGCCGGTGGAGGTCCCGGAGGCGGATTGCCCCAGGTCCGTGCCCGCCCCATAGCGGACGGTCACGCTGCAGGAGGCATCCAGCCGGAAGACCACCACCGCCGAGTCCTGGTCCACCGAGTTCAGGGCCGGGCGCCGGGTGAAGGCCGCTGCCTCCGCGCTCCCCGCGCACAGCACCGCGGCCAGAATCAACACCACCCCTGCTGGAGCCAGCAGCCTCCCCACCCACGCTCGGCGCATGTCTTCCTCCCGGCCCCGGAACGAGTCCTGGGCTCGGAAGGGAAACGCCACCTGGCGGACTTTTATGTCCGCCCAGCGGCGGGCAGGCGGGGAGGGGAGCGCCCGTCCGCTTTCGGGACTACGGCTTCACGTCGAAGGAGGTCAGCTCCTCGGTGCGTTCGCCCTCCTCGCGCACCTTGCCCACCCCGGGAACGAACCAGTAGGTGCGGGCCTTGCCCTCCTTGTCCTGCCGGTCCCGCAGGACCTGGATGGCCTTCATCGGCACCCCGGCCACGGTCACCTCCACGTCCACCGCCACCACCCGCCAGATGAACTCCTTGTTCTTGTCGTCGGTGATCCCGTTCTCCACGATGGTCTCCACCACCGTGACCCGGTTCTCCCAACCCGCGGTCTGGGGGAGGGTCAGCGCCTTGATCGTCAGCGGAGACCAGGTGGTGCTCCGCTTGGGCGTCCCGTCGGGGTTGAAGTCCTCCTCCCGCACCCGCTTGGCCAGCCCGTCCTCCTCCACCTGCCAGGAGTGCTCGATCAGGTGGTCCTGCTCGCTGATGAACAAGGTGCCCTCCCGCTCCGAGCCCGGAATCGCGCCGCGCTTCTCCACCCGGACCCGCTTCTCGGAGGTGCCGCGGATCGGATCGGTGATCCGGTAGGTCCAGCTGCTGCCCACGGTCATCGGCCACAGGCTCTCGGTGGCCGGAGGCGGGGTGCACTCCCCGGGGGCGCACCCCGGGCCGGTGCCATCATCATCGTCCGGGGGAATCGGGGCCCCACACCCCACCAGCATCGCCGCGCCCAACACCAGCCACCCGCTCTTCATACCCGCTCCTCCCGCTGTCCCTTCTGCGGGGGGACGGTGGCCCACCGCAGATCCTTGAGTGTTCCCACCGTCGAGTCCCGCACCGCGGCGCTGATGCTGCCCGGCACCGGTTCTTCCAGATCCAGCTCCATCCGGCTGTTGCCGAAGTCCACCGCGCAGGAGCGCACCAGCACGTTGCGCGCCCCCAGCGCCTGACGCAGCGCCGGCTCCGCCAAAGACAGGTCGTCGGCGGTGGCGGACAGCCTCACCCGCGCCGGCGCGTCCGGGGCGGGCTTGGAGATCAGATCGATGGCCAGCAGCAGCAGGGCCACGAACGCCGTCCCCACCCCGGCCAGCCCCAGGCTGCCGTGTCCGCAGGCCATCCCCAGCCCAATCACCAGGAACAGGATCGCCGCGTCGCGGGGATCCTTGAGCCCGGACCGGAAGCGGACAAAGCCCCCCAGCCCCACCAGCCCGAAGGCCTTGGCCAGGCTGTCGCCGATCACGCAGGTGATCACCGCCGCCGCCGCGCAGAGCAGGATCTGCGCCTGGATCATCTCCGCGTTGGGCAGCGGCCGCTTCATCAGCCGCCGCCAGGGCCGGACGGAGAGGCCGGCGCCAATCGCCACCGCCGCCGCCATCCGCACCACCAGATCTCCCAGCTGGAGCGAGACCATCTGCTGCTGCGCGCTCTGCAAGATCGTGGAGAAGTCCATCAGGGCACCTGCGGCTGGACGGACGCCGCGGTCACCCGGGGCAGGGCGCGAGCCGGTTGCGGCGCGCGGGTCCCCTCCGCCCAGGCGGCGTAGGCATTGCGCAGCACCGGCAACCGCCCGGGGCGCTCGGACAGCACCCGCTCCACCAGGGCGCGGGCCCGCTCGGTGAAGGGCAGCGGCCGCAGCGAGGACAGCGCGGTGCTGGGCCAGCGATCCGCGAACCGCTCGCGCAGGTCCCAGGCCTGCGCGGTGTCCATCCCATCCAGCGAGTCCAGCGCCTCCTTGGAGTGCAGCGCGGCCCGCTCCCGCAGCGCCCAGGCGTAGCCGGCGTCCACGCCGGTGAGGCTGCGCATCACCACCTTGGTGGCGCGGTCCGCCAGCGACTCCCGAAGCCGCTGGGCCAGCGGGGTGTCCAGGCCGGTGGTGCTGCGCAGCACCGCCAGCCGGTCCTCCTCGAAGAACCGCTCGCGCAGCGCCTCGGCCGGCGCCCCCGCCATCCCCTGGAGGCTCTTGAGCACCGGCTGGATCAGCCCGGCGCGGGCGCCCTCCTCGCGCAGCGCCCAGGCCCGCGCGGTGTCCACCCCGGAAAGGCCGCCCAGCACCGCGGCCTGCTCCCCCTGTGCCCAGGCGCGCTCCCGCAGCTCCCAGGCCTCGGGGGTGTCCTGCAGCTTGAGCCCGTTGACCGCCTCGGCCGGATGGGCCCCGAAGAAGGCGTAGCGCAGGTCCATCGCCCGCGCCGACGGATCGGTGCCCAGGCTGGTGAGGACCTGCGCCGGCGCGAAGCCAAGCAGCGCGTCCCGCAGCGCCCAGGAGGCCTCATCCTGCAGCCCGACCAGGCCCAGGGCGATCATCTCCGGGTGGGCGGTCATCAGCCCCAGCCGCCGCCGGTGGACAGTGGCCCCCGGGATCCCCGAGAGCAGATACGCGCACAGCTTCGGCTCGCGGGTCTCCAGATCGTCCATCGCCCGTTCAAAGGACTCCTCCAGGTTGGCCGCGGTCACCGGCGGCTGGGGCCGGCGGCGGGGAGCCAGCGCCTGCGCCTGGGGCTCGCGGCCCTCCAGCCGGGCCACCACCGCCTCCACGATCCGCTGCTCCAGCATCCACAGCGGCTGTTCGTTGTTCTCGATCACCAGCCAGCGATCCGGGTCCGCGCGCGCCATCCGCACGAACGCCTCCCGCACCCGCACCGAGAGCCCCGCGCCCACCAGCCCCTTGCGGCTGTCGCTGGCCTTGGGCTGCCCCACCTTGCCCAGCCGCTTGCGCAGCCGCGCCAGATCCGGATCCACGTCCACCAGGATCACCAGATCCGGCCACACCCCCTGCGAGGCCAGCTGGACCGCCGACTCCAGCTCCTCCACCGGCAGCCCGCGCCCGCTGCCGCTGAGGGCCAGCTGTGAATAGAGGTAGCGATCCGAGATGCACACCTGCCCGCGCTCCAGCGCCGGGCGGATCACCTCCGCCAGCTGCTGCGCGTCCCGGGCCACGTTGAGGAAGAACTCGGTGCGGGGCGAGAGCTCCAGCAGCTGCGAGTCGCGGGTCAGCTCGCGGATCCGCCGGGCCGCCGGAGACTGCAGGGCGCCGTTCTCCCGCGCGTGCGCCACCCGATAGCCCAGCTTCTTGAGCCGGGCCGCCACCGCGTTGGACAGCGTGGTCTTGCCGCTGCCATCAATGCCTTCGAAGTCGATGAACACTCTCGCCTACCCCCCCCGGATGCCGAACTTGGGGATGGACGCCAGCTGCGCCACCCCTTCCGCGAACTTGCTGAACCGCCTGGACCGCCGCTCCTGCAACATCTCCAGCCACTCCGGCAGCCCCTGCCCGAAGTGCTTCACCTCCAGCACCACCCGCCGCTCGCAGCCGGTGGGTGACCCCAGCGCCTGCGCGGTCACCGGTTGCAGGCCGAATGCCAACTCCGGGTCGACGCGGTAGTAGCGGATGTCCCGATCCACGGTGACCCGCCAGGAGGCGGTGTGCTGGTAGACCTGCCGCACGTAGGTCACCGCCAGGGTGGGAAGCATCCCCCCCTCCCCGCGGGTGAAGGCGGCTCGCAGCTGATCCCGGGTCAGCCAGCGGCGGCGCTTGCGGGTCAGCCCGTTCTTCTCCCGCTTGGCCTCCAGCACCACCCGCGGCTCGGCGCCGGCCAGCTGATCCGGGAAGTACTCCTTGGTGCGGACCTTGAGGCAGTCCTGGGGGGTGCACTGGGCCCGCTGCGCCAGCGGGGAACCCAGGCGGTCGAAGTACACCGAGGTGATCGCCGTCTCCGCCGGCGGCGTCCCCAGCTCGAACCGCAGCCGGCGACAGACCACCTCCGCCTCGCTCTCCTCCAGGACCAGCTTGAACTCGCGGCGCACGCGGGTGACCGCACCCTCCGGATAGGCGACTGTCATGATCGGGTCTCCCATCGCCTAGAACTTCGCCCCGACCTGGACGCCCAGGTCATTGCCCGGCCCCTGATCCCCCGGCCGCTGCATCCGCTGTCCCTGCAGCTGGACCCGGACCCGCTCGTTCCACACCGCGTTGAGCCCGGCGACGCCCCCCCAGGCCACCCCCGCCTGCTCCCCGCGAAGCTGCAGCCCCTCCACCCCCAGGGTGGGCTGCAACACCCACAGCGCGCCCACCGGCACGTCGTAGGTGACCAGCGCGTTCTGGGAGGTGAACCGGCCCACCGCCAGCCGGCCGAACAGCGCCTCGGCGGTCACCGTCAGCCCGCCCAGCTTCAAGGTCGCGTCCCCGCCGGTGGCGAAGCGCCGGACCCCTTCGGCCAGCTCCGCCAGGTACGCGCTGGAGGCCAGGGTCAGCGGCTTCCAGGGCCGGAAGGAGACCCGGGCCGAGGCGTCCTCCCCGGCGCGGTTCCCCTCCAGATCGGTGGCGCCCTGGAACAGCCCCCCGGAGATCCGCAGCCCGGCCAGCTTCTTGAACCGGCCCTCGGCCATCACCCCCAGGCGGCGGCCGCCCAGCTGGTGGTCGTCCACCACGAACTCCTCCACCAGGCCCCGGCCGATGCGGGGCAGATCCCAGGAGGACTCCAGCACCCGCTGCATGAAGGGGGCCTTGAACTGACCGCCGTAGAAGCGCAGGTGCTCGGTGGCCCGCAACCGCAGATAGGCATCCCGCAGCGGGTTGTTCCGGGCCAGGTCGCCTTCGATCACCGCGTCGGCGAACCCGAAGCTGGCCTTCACGGTCAGCCGGGCCTGGGCGATCCCCAGCTCCCGCTCGAACCCGTTGCGCTCGTCGGCGGTGCCCCGCGCCAGCACCCGGGCGGACAGCTGCACCGTCGGCTCGGTGGCCACCGCTGCCTCTGCCTCGCCCCGATCGGACCGGGTGGTCCCCGGAAACTCATCCTCCGGAGCGACCTTCGGCGGGTCCGCCGGCGCCGGGCTGGAAGATGCCGGTGAGGGGAGGGTGGGAGCAGCCGTGACCGCCTCGGACGCGTTCTCCTCCGCCCGTGCAGCGCCCCCCAGCGTGCACGCGATCACCGCTGCTGCCCACACTCCCCGCACCATCCCCATCCCCTTCCCCCGTACGGCTCCCCAGCAGGCAGGACCCTGTGCAACCGCCGGGCCCACCGGGTGGATCAGGTGACAGGGAGGTGAACCCCGGATCAGCGTCCGGAAGCGGACGGCGGGGGGATGCAGGGGGAGTCAGGGTGGGCAAATTCCTTCCCACCCGGAGGTGGCGGCTGGACCCACCCAGGACTTCCCCCCCAGCGCCAGAACCGGTTAAAGTCCGCGTCTCTCCGTGCAGTCCTTCGGCAAATACCAGCTCCTGAAGAAGCTCGCGACGGGCGGCATGGCCGAGGTCTGGCTGGCGCGTCAGACGGGCATCGAAGGCTTCAACCGGACGGTGGTCCTCAAACGGATCCTCCCGCACCTGGCCGAGGACCCGGAGTTCGTGCAGATGTTCCTGAACGAGGCCCGGATCGCGGCCAAGTTCAACCACCCGAACATCGCCCAGATCTACGACCTGGGAGAGACCGGCGGCACCTACTACATCGCCATGGAGTTCATCCACGGCGAGGACCTGGGCCGGGTGATGCGCAAGGCCTGGAGCACCGGTCAGTGGATCGCCCAGCCGCTGGCGATCCGGATCGTGGCCGCCTGCTGCGAGGGCCTGTACTACGCCCACGCCAAGACCGACGAGCAGGGCCGGCCGCTGAAGGTGGTGCACCGGGACATCTCGCCCCAGAACATCCTGATCAGCTTCGACGGGTCGGTGAAGCTGGTGGACTTCGGCATCGCCAAGGCGGCCGACCTGCCGTCCTTGACCAAGTCCGGCGCGATCAAGGGCAAGTTTGCCTACATGGCCCCGGAGCAGGCCGCTGGGAAGGTGCTGGATCACCGCTCGGACATCTTCGCCATCGGCCTGGTGCTGTACGAACTGCTGACCGGGGTGCGCCCGCTCAAGCGGGACAGCGAGATCGGCACCCTCCAGGCGGCGCTGGAGTGCGCGATCGAACCGCCCTCGGTGGTGGCCGAGGTCCCCTCCGATCTGGACGGGGTGGTGATGCGGTCTTTGGCCAAGTCCGCCGACGACCGGTACCGCGACGCCCGGCTGTTCCAGATGGCGCTGGAGGAGTTCCTGGTCGGACAGCGGATGGTGGCCAGCTCGGTCCAGATCTCCGAGCTGATGCACACCCTGTTCGCGGACCGGCTGGCCGAGGAGGCCGCCACCGGACAGCAGGAGGTGGACGCGGAGGAGCAGTCCAAGCGCGCCGAACCCCCTCCCCCGGAGGAGTTCTCCCGCACCGCCGCCTCCCGCAACGCGGCGCCGCTGGCCTCCTGGGAGGCGCCGCCCGCCAGCGGGCAGCAGAACCGCCCCTCCCGGGGGATGGCCAAGGGCGCCTACAAGAGCTCTGCCTCCCACGAGGCGGTGGAACGCCCCGCCCCGCCGCCCCCGGCGGACGTGGCCGGCTGGGAGGCCCCGCCCGGCGTGGACGGCCCGCGCCGCACCCGCACCGGGGTGGGGGAGCTGCCGGTCTCCAAGCGCACCGAGGGGACGGCGATCGCCCGCACCCCGTCCCGCCCGGACATGGTTCGCAGCGGGACCCGGTCGGCGGTGATCCGGACCCGGACCGCGGCCAAGGATCTGGATCAGGAGTACGAGGACGACCGGGACGACGTTCGCGAGGACGACCTGCCCGAGGAGCCGGCCCCGGTCCGCCGCAGCAGCGCGTCTTCCACCTCTATTCCCCGCACCGCCTCCAAGTCGCAGGTCCGGCGGATGAGCAACTCCAACCTGGCCCGGGTGGTGGATCCCACCGAGGACCGGGACGAGGTGCCTCCTCCCCGCGCCCTGGAGGAGGAGCCGCCGCGCAAGAAACGGATGACCGGCGAGGTCCGCGCCCAGGCTCCGGCCCGCAGCGGGGAGAAGCCGCGCCAAAGCTCGGGGGAGAAGCCCCGTCGCACCGTCTCCCGGGAGGTCCCGCGGGCGCAGGCCCCGGTCTCCTCCGACGAGGTGGACAACTACCTGGACCTCGAGGGGTACCAGGAGAAGTCCAGGAAGCGCCTGAAGACGGTGTTGCTGGTCAGCACCATCGGGGCGCTGCTGCTGATGGGGTTCATCTTCCGCGACGCGATCCTGGCCAGCCTCACCGCGGTGGAGGCCACCGGCACCGGGATCTACGTCTCGGTGGAAAGCAACATCCCGGTCCGGGTGCTGGTCAAGCACCACAAGGACGAGGGCGCCACCCAGCCGATCGAGGCGTTGCGCGAGTCGCCGATAGTCCGCGAGGTCCGCATCCCCGGGGTCCACCTACGGGACACGATCATCCTGGAGAACGAGGAGCGGGCCATCCACTTCGAGCACGAGGTGGAGTACGGCCAGCCCGGAGAAGTGGTGGAGCTGAAGCGTGAGTTCCGCACCGGGCACGTGGTGATCAAGCTCAAGCCGGCCCACATCCGCGATCTGGCCCTCTTCAATCCGCAGACCGGTCGGGAGCTGGGCAAGGCCAACCTCAAGATCGAGCTGGTGGAGGGGACGCACAAGCTGGAGCTGCGCGGCGACTCGCTCAAGAAGCCCCAGCCGGTGGAGGTCCGGATCCGCGGCGGGGAGACCACCCAGGCCGACGTGGCCCTCACCCACCTGGATCCCGCCTTCCTCAAGTAGCTCCACGCCCTTCCGCGGGGCGTCGAACGGACCAGGTCCTGGTCAGTAGCGCGGCAGCGAGGGGTCCACCGCCCGCGAGTAGAGATCGATCCCTCCCGCCAGCGAGCAGGCGTCGATCCCCAGCGAGATCAGATAGTGCGCCCCGTTGAGGCTGCGCACTCCGTGGTGGCAGTACACCACCACCTGCTTGCCCCGCAGCGCCTCCAACTCCTCCTGGTGCTCGTGAAGGTCCAGCAGGGGGATCAGCAGGGAGTCCGGCAGCGCCACCAGGGCGTTCTCCACCGGAGAGCGCACGTCCAGCAGGATGGGAACTTGTTCCCGGGGGCCGGCCAACCGGGCGTGGAGCTGCTGGGGACTGATCTCGGGGATTGGCATCTAGGCTCCCGCCGTGGAGCAGAACTGCTCGTAGTCGATGAACTGGATCTTCGCTCCCTCGGCGCACACCGGACAAGCCGGATCCCGGCGCAGCTTCAGCTCCTGGAAGCGGGTGGTCAGGCCCTCGAAGTTCAACAGCCGGCCCACCAGCGGGGACCCCATCCCCAGGATCAGCTTCAAAGCCTCGTTGGCCTGGAACAGGCCGATGATCCCCGGCAGCACCCCCAGCACCCCGGCCTCGGCGCAGGACGGCGCCAGCTCCGGGGGCGGAGGGTGCGGATAGAGGCAGCGGTAGCAGGGCCCCTGGCCGGGGACGAAGGTGGTCACCTGGCCCTCGAAGCGGAAGATCGACCCGTGGATGTTGGGCTTGCCCAGCATCACGCAGGCGTCGTTGAGCAGGTAGCGGGTGGGGAAGTTGTCCCCGCCGTCCAGCACCAGGTCGAAGCCCTCCAGGATCCGCAGCACGTTTTGGGAGGTCAGCCGCTCCTGGAAGGGGACCACCTTCACGTCCGGGTTCAGCGCGGCGATCGCCTCCTGGGCGCTCTGGGTCTTGGGCATCCCCTCCCGGGGCAGGGTGTGCAGCACCTGGCGCTGGAGGTTGGAGAGGTCCACCACGTCCGAGTCCACGATCCCCAAGGTGCCCACCCCGGCCGCGGCCAGATACAGCGCCGCTGGCGAGCCCAGGCCCCCCGCGCCCAGCAACAGCACCTTCGCGTCCAGCAGCTTCTGCTGCCCCGCCTCGCCCACCTCCGGGATGGTCAGGTGACGGCGGTAGCGTTCCTTCTGCGCCGCGGAGAGCACCTTGGGCTTCTCCACCGGAAAGGCGGCGTCCGACCAGCGGCGGAAGCCACCGGCCATCGAGCGGACCTGGGTGTAGCCCAGCTCGGCCAGGGTGCGGGCGGCCAGGGCGCTGCGGGTGCCGCCGCCGCAGTAGAGGACGATCTCCTCGTCCCGCTGCGCCCGCTCCTCCACCCGCAGCTCCAGGTAGCCGCGGGGGACGTGCAGCGCGCCGGGGAGGCGGCCGGCGGCGTACTCGTCGGACTCGCGCACGTCGATCAGCTTCACCGGGGCGCGGGCGTCCAGCAGCCGGCGGACCTCGTCGATGGAGATCTCCTGGATGTCTCCCTTCACCTTCTCCAGCAGCTGACGGAACGTGGTCATCGGACGGACGGTATAACCCGCTGGGGTCAGTTCGCAGGAGGGGAGCCGATGGATCGAGCGCTGGAAGGGAAGGTGGTGCTGGTGACCGGGGGCGGGGTCCGGGTGGGCAAGGCAATCGCCCTGCGGCTGGGGCAGGCGGGCGCGGACGTGGCGGTGCACTTCCACTCCTCGGCCGAGGGCGCCGAGGACACCGCCCGGGCGATCCGCGAGGGGGGCCGGCGGGCGGAGGTGTTCCGCGCCGACCTGGGCGCCCCGGACTCCAGCCAGCCACTGGTGGAGGCGGTGGAGGCGAAGCTGGGGCCGATCGACATCCTGGTGAACAGCGCCGCCCTGTTCGACCGGGTGGACTTCCTGGAGACCCCGCTGGAGGTGCTGGATCGCCAGTGGGCGGTCAACACCCGCGGGCCCTACCTGCTCACCCAGGCGGTGGCGCGGGGGATGGTGAAGCGGGGCGGGGGAGAGGTGGTCAACGTGGTGGACCTGGGCGGGGGCTTCGAACCCTGGAAGCACTACTCGGCCTACTGCATGACCAAGGCGGCGCTGGCGATGCTCACCCGCTGTCTGGCCCTGGAGTTGGCGCCGTTGATCCGGGTCAACGGGGTGGCCCCGGGGACGGTGCTCCCCCCGGAGGACCTGGGGCCCCAGGTGCTGGAGTCGCTGCGCCAGAAGATCCCCCAGCAGCGCTTCGGCAGCCCGGAGGACGTGGCCTCGGTGGTCCACTACTTCCTCACCGGGCCCCGGTTCATCACCGGGCAGATCCTGGCGGTGGACGGCGGTCGCTCGCTTGCTTGAGGCCGCCCGGCCGCCCCCCGGGGGTGGACGGATGGATTTCTTCGGCCGTCCCGTTATGTTAGGGCGCGCTTAGCCAAGGAGATTCCCAGCCAGATGGATACCGCCACCAGCACCCAGCCGACCCTCGACGCCACCCCCGCTCCCACCGAGCTCCCCCTCCGCCTCACCGAGGCCGCGGTGCTCCAGGTCCGCGAGGTGATGAAGTCCCAGAGCTTCGAGGGCTACTTCTTCTCCGTCCGGGTGGTCCCCGCCGGCTGCAGCGGCTTTGGTTACGACCTGAACCTGGTCCAGGAGTCCAAGGCCGGAGACGTCATCTGGGAGCAGGACGGGATCAAGATCGCCACCGACGCCATGAGCGCCAAGTACCTGGGCGGCACCGAGGTGGACTTCGTCACCGGGCTGCAGGGCCAGGGCTTCAGGTTCCAGAACCCCCAGGCCAAGTCGACCTGCGGCTGCGGCAGCTCCTTCTCCACCTGAGTTCGTTCCAGGGTGGGAAGTGAGGGAAGGCTCGCTCTTCGGGGCGGGCCTTCTTCGTTTGGGGTCGCACGCGGTGAAGTTGCGCTAGCGTTCCCTCCATGAAGCGGTCCGCAGGGCGAGTCACAGCGGCGGTGTTCGCAGTCCTCCTCTCCGGCGCCACCTGCAACGAGGCCGAGCGCGACGGCCTCGGCTCCGGCGATGAGCGGATCGATGAGCCCACCCGCAGCGATCTCTCGGTTCCCGATGCGGGGGCGACCTGCACCCGGGAGCCCCAGGGGAACCTGGTGCTGCTCGACGCCCGGACCGGCTCGCCGCTCAACTGCGAGCTGGTGACCCTGTCCCGCGAACCGCAAGGGTGCGGGGAGGATCAGACTTGCGAGCCGATCGTGCTCAGCCGCGGGAGCACCAACGCGCTGGGGCAGGTGAGGGTGTCGGTGGATCCGGCTGCGGTTCGGCTCTCCGCGGTGGCGGAGGGCTACTCGGTCTCCTACCGCGAGCCGGCCCCGGTCCCGGCCGGCCAGCTGGCGGAGCTGGAGCTGCGCCCGGCCAACGGCTTTCTGCTCAAGTTCCTGGACCCCGACGGCAACTACCTCTCCGGGGTGCAGGTCACCTTCCGTCAGGGCGACGAGGTGATCGGCTCCTTGCGGACCAACGAGCTGGCCAACGTGTTCTTCGGCACCCGGACCCCGTTCTCCGGGGAGCCGGTCACCATCGAGGCCGAGGGTTTCACCCCGGTGGTGGTGTCCAGCACCCAGGAGCTGGGCGCGGACGGTCACACGGTGACGCTGCGGAAGTAGCCTCCTATTCGTCCAGCAGTCGCAGCCAGTTGGAGTGGCTGCCCTTGCGCTCCAGTCGCCACTGCCGGCGCTGGGTGGCCTCGGTCATCGCCGCCTGCTCCATCGGGCTCTCCACCTTCAGCGGCGGCACCACCGCCTTCTTCCCCTCCGCATCCAGGGCCACGAAGGTCAGCAGCGCCGAGGTGGCCAGGGTGCGCTCTCCGGTCATCGGGTTCTCGCGGGTGGCGGTCACCCCCACCTCCATCGAGGTGTGGAAGGTGGCCAGCACCCGCGCCCGCAGGATGACGATGTCTCCCACCCGCATCGGGACGTGGAAGTGCAGGTCGTCCATCGAGGCGGTCACCGCCACCTGACGGCAGTGACGCTGGGCGCTGATCCCAGCGCAGATGTCGATCCACTCCATCACCTTGCCGCCGAACGCGGTGTTCAGGGCGTTGGCGTCCGGAGGGAGGATCAGGTGGGTCTGGATCACCTCCGAGTCGGAGGCGGACTTGGGCGGCAGCGGGTTCGGCTTGGCCTGGGCGTTCACCCCTTGGGCTCATAGCGCCAAGCCGCCCCGGCCGGCTACGACTGCAGGAAGGTGGTGGCGGTATCCAGGAACTCTTCCCGGCCCTTGCCGCTGCGGATGTCGATGCGGGTCACATCCAGGGTCAGGCACTCGATCCCGTACTTGCCCTGCAGCACGTCCGGGAAGCTGGAGTAGTAGCCGTTGAGCCCCCGGAGGAAGCTGGACTGGATCCCCTTCTCCTCCTCCCGGCCCCGGGTGCGGATCCGCTCCAGCAGCACGTCCACGTGGGGCACATCGAAGCAGATCACCTTGTCCGGCTTGGCGATCCCCTTGGAGAGCCGCTGGAAGTACTCGTAGTACAGGTCCAGCTCCTGGTCGGAGAGGTTGCCCAGCCCGTGGAGGTACTTGGCGAAGATCTCCGGATCCTCGTACAGCGACCGGTCCTGCACGCAGCTCTTCTTCACCGTGCCGATCAGCTCGTGGTGTTCCACCCGGCGGAGCAGGAACTCCAGCTGCAGGGTGAACGACCACCGCCGCATGTCCGCGTAGTAGTCCTTGAGGAAGCGGTTATCGATCACCGGCTCGTCGAACAGCTCGAAGCCGAAGGCCTGGCTGAGCATCTTGGCGGCGGTGGTCTTCCCGGCGCCGATGTTCCCGGCCAGGGCCACGAAGCGCTTCTTCCGCGACAGCTTGGGGCGGACCCCGGTGGAGGCGGGGACGAAGTCTTCCACCGGCGGGGTGGGGGAGACCACGGCGGAGCGGTTCGGAGGGGTCGGGCGGGCGCGGCGCATGGGCGCGCAATTCGTACCCCGGCCACGCGCCGAGATCGAGGCCCCTGACCCGCGCCTTCAATCTGTGCAACCGGGATAGCCCGCCTTCGCTAAGGTCCCGCCGCACCC
Organism: Myxococcaceae bacterium; assembly: GCA_036675345.1. Taxonomy (GTDB): domain Bacteria; phylum Myxococcota; class Myxococcia; order Myxococcales; family Myxococcaceae; genus JALYOC01. The sequence goes on along the minus strand of JAKFFE010000044.1, from coordinate 24,354 downwards.
ATGGACACCCTTCCGCCGCCGCCCCCTCCGCCGTCTCCCGCTTCCCCCGGCGCCAAGCCGCCCACCCACCCGCTGGCGATCGCCGCGCTGGTCACCGCCATTGTCGGGGTCTGTGTGCCCTGCCTGGGGCCGATCGCCGGGCTGGTGCTGGGAGTGATCGCCCTGTTCAAGCTCAAGGGCACCGGGCAGGGGGGCCAGGGGTTGGCCATCGCCGCGATCGTGATCTCGGTTTTGTTCTCGGTGATGAATGCGGGGATCACCGCCGCGATCGCCATCCCGAACTTCATCAAGTTCCAGGCGCGCGCGAAGCAGGCGGAGTGCAAGACGAACCTCCAGGCACTGCACGCGGCCCAGGAGGCCTTCTACGCGGAACAGGAGCGGTACTCCGAGGATCCCCAGGAGCTGGGGTTCTCGCCGCAGACCCCCCACCGCTACAGCTACTTCCTCTCCGCGGAGCCGGAGGGCTGGGTGATCGGTCAGAAGGAGTCGCCCACCGCCCCGGATCTGGAGCTGGCCACCCCCGGGGTTCACGGGGAGTGCCCGGACTGTGGCTACGTGGCGATGTGCGTGGGCCAGGCGGATCAGGATCCGGACCTGGACATGTGGGTGATCTCCTCGCGAGAGCTGGAGCTGGCGAATGGAGAGAGCGCGCCCGCCGGAGTGCCGGTGAACCTGCGGTACGACCTCGAAGGTCTGGACTAGACCTTCTCGAACAGCGCTCCGGCCCAGGTGAGGCCGGAGCCCACCACCGCCATCGCCACCGCCTCGCCCAGGCGGGGGTCACCCCACAGCTCGGACATCACGCTGGGCGCGCCAGCGGCGCCGGTGTTGCCGCGGCGATCCACGTTGTACAGGTGTTTGCCGGCGGCCACCTCGGCGCGCTTCTCCACCGACTCCAGCATCCGCAGATTCGCCTGGTGCCCGATGAAGGCCAGGTCGGCGCGCGTGCGGCTGGGGGCGGCGGCCACGTAGCGGCGCTGCAGCTCGATGCTGACCTCGGTGGCGCGCTTGATCGCAAACGCCTGCACCGCCGAGCCGGACTGGGTGAAGTGCCCGGCGCGAGGGACCCGGACCTTGTCCGCGCCGGAGGGATCTCCCCCCAGCACGGTCTCGGTGATCCGCCACGGGCCGGGGTGTCGGGGAGAGACGATCGCCGCGGAGGTGCCGTCCCCCCACAGCACGCAGGAGGCGCGGTCGCTGTAGTCCACCACCCGGGTGGAGTTCTCCGGGTTCACCACCAGCACGAAGTCCGGCAGCCGCTCCGGGCGCATCCCGGTCAGCCAGTGCAGCTGCGCCCCGAAGCTGGAGCAGGCGGCGTTGAGATCCATCGCCGGGGCATCGATGCCCAGCCGCTCGGCGATCCGGCAGGCCTCCGCCGGGATGCACTCGTCGGGCGAGCAGCCACCCGCGATCACCATCCCGATGTCCGAGGGCTTGAGCCCCGCCCGGCTCAACGCCAGCTCCGCCGCCTTCTGACCGGTCTGGGCGTTGCTGTAGGTCGCCGCCTCCAGCGCCGCGCGCACGTCCCGGTTCTTCGTCTGACGGATGTAGTCCAGCGGCAGGACGGTGTGCCGGGTGCGCACGCCGATCCGATCCAGGATCCAGTCTTCGTTCGTCTCCAGACCCAGCTCCTGGAAGAACGAGTTGGAAATCACTGTCTCTGGATGGAAATGGCCAAGCGCGTGGAGGAACACAGGAGCAACAAACGCACACCGTGTCATGGCTATGCCACCGCAAAGGCAATTGATGCCGGATGGGTTCAGTCAACCAGGCGAGCAGACACCCCCAGTCCGCTATTCCCCGGCGAATTCACGCCCGGCAACACGGTCTCCAGGCGGTGGCCGCCCCCCTCCCTCGTCAGCGCGTGCCGGCGTGGTCACCTTTCTTCGAAAGTCGAACTTCCACCCGCACCAGGAGAGCAAACCCCATGGCCACGGTCGACGTCTCGCGAGGAACCCCGCTCACTCTGCCGGACTTCGTCCTCCATGGCCGGTCCCGGTCGGAGCCGATGTCCCGCCCGGTACTGGGGCTGCCGCTGCGCCGGACCATCCCGATGGAGGTCCACTCCATGCTGGACTACAGCGCCGCCGGCGCGTTCGCTGCCTCGGCGGCCATGGCCAGCACCCCGGAGGCCAAGGCGGTGGGGCTGGCCCTCTCCGGGACGGTGGCCGGGGTCTCGCTGCTCACCGACTACGACCTCTCCTTGGCCAAGCTGATCCCGATCGAGGTCCACGAGGCGGCGGACTACCTGTACGGCGTCTCCGCGGTCCTGGCGCCGTTCGTGCTGGGGTACTGGAAGAAGGATCCGGCCGCGGCCGCCACCCAGATCTTCACCGGGCTGACCGGGATCATCGGCTCGCTGTTCACCGACTACCGGGCCGCCACCAACAAGACCTGGCGGGGGTGGCCCACCCGGTGAACCTGATTCCGTCCACCCTGGTGTGAGCGGGCAGTTCTTTGGAGTCGTCACGCGGTCTTCGGACCTTCGCGTCCCCTCGACTCCTCTGCCACGACGCCCGGGGTGGGCGGTTCTCTACCGCTCCCAGCGGACCCGGAAGGTGGCGCCCTCGCTGCCGTCGAACTCCAGGACCTGGACCTCGGCGTTCTTGGCGCCCGCCGCGCACACCCCGGCGTAGAGCAACCCGGAGGTGAAGGTGGGGTAGGTCCCGATGTGGTTGACCCACACGTCCATGGTGGTCTCGTCCACCTCGGTCAGCCGGGTCTCGGTGTAGTTGTTGGCGGAGCGGAAGCTCTGCTGGGCCCGCTGCAGAATCCGCTTCGGCCCCAGCACCCGCATCATCCCCAGCAGCGCCTTGCCCATCACCGTCTGCTGGTAGCCGGCGATCATCAGCTCGCCGATCTTGAACATCGCCTCCCCGTGCTCCATCCCCGGGTAGACCTCGTCGGTGGCGATCTTCAGCGCCGCCATCCAGCTCTCGAACGGGTAGGCGGCCTGCAGCCGCTTGGCGTCCAGATCGATCCCCACCTCGCGCAGCCGCTCCTTGATCCGGGGCGTGAGCCGGTTGCCCAGGGCCTTGAAGAACAGGCCCTCCACGGTGTGATCGAAGACCACCTTCTCGGCGGGAGCTCTCATCGGCGGGTCACCGGGGCCGGCTGTAGAGGTTGATCGCCTCGCGCAGGAGATCCGGACGGTCGGTCATGATCCCTCCCACCCCGTCCAGGATCAGCCGGCGCATCTCCTCCGGATCGTCCACCGTCCATACCGCCAGGAACTTACCCGCCTGATGGACCGCGCCCAACAGGGCCACGTCGATCAGTCGCATCCCCTGGAAGTAGACCGGCATCGCCAGCAGCGAGAAGCGGTCGTCCACCGGAGGAGGACCGCCGCTCTTCACCGTGAGCACGAAGTTGGCCAGGGCCTCCCGCGGGTAGAAGTGGCAGGCCTCGGGCAACACCCGGTGCAGCCGGTCCGCGATCTCGTCCTGCTCCGAGCCGATGCACACCCGGTCCACCGCGCCCTCCGCCTTCAGCAACTGGGCCAGCACCTGCTCGCCGCCAGCGCGCGGATCCTTCAGCTCCACGTTCAGGCGCACAGAGGGGAAGGCGCGCAACACCTCCCGCAAGGTGGGGATCCGGATCCCCTGGCCGCGGAGCGGGGTGCCGGCTCCTCCGGCGGGGGTGAAGCGGTAGGCCGCGTCCAGCGCCTGCACCTCGGCCAGGGTCAAGGACCCGATCGCGCCCTGGCCCTCGGTGATCCGCTCCACGGAGGGATCGTGGAACACCACCACCTCGCCCTCCCGGGTGAGGTGGACATCCAGCTCCAGCAGGTCGGTGCGGAAGGTCTCCACCGCCTGGCGAAAGGCGGGGAGGGTGTTCTCCGGCGCCAGCCCCGCCCCGCCCCGATGGGAGATGTGCAGCACCGGCCGCAGTCCCTGGAGGAAGGGCTTCATGGCACCAGCACCACGTTGCCGAACTGGGCCCGGTCGGAGAGCAGCTGGTGTGCCTGGGCGGCCTGTTCCAGCGGCAGGGTGCGGTCCAGCACCGGCCGCAGCCGGCCCTCCTCCACCAGCTGCAGGATCCGGAACAGGTCTCCCTTGGTGCCCATGGTGGAGCCCAGCAGTGAGATCCGTTTGTAGAACAGGACCTTGAGATCCAGCTTCACCTCCGACCCGGTGGTGGCCCCGCAGGTCACCAGCCGGCCGCCATAGGGAAGGCAGGCCACGCTCTTCTCGAAGGTGTCTCCGCCCACGTGCTCGAACACCACCTCCACCAGCTTGCGCTGGGTGATCCGCTTCACCTCCGCCAAAAAGTCGGTCTGCGTGTAGTTGATCAGGTGGTCCGCGCCCAGGGCCCGGGCCTTGTCCAGCTTGGCCTGGCTGGAGGCGGTGGCGATCACCGTGGCCCCCAGCAGCTTGGCGATCTGCACCGCCGCGCTGCCCACCCCCGAACCGGCGGCCTGGATCAGGATCGTCTCCCCCGGCCGCAGCTGCGCGCGCCGGACCAGCATCGTCCAGGCGGTGAGGAAGGTCAGCGGCAGGCAGGCCGCCTCCTCGAAGGAAAGCGAGCGGGGCTTGGGGAGCACGTTCTGGCGGGGGACGGAGACGAACTCCGCGTAGCCGCCGGCGCGGTGCTCCCCCACGATCGCGTAGCTGCGGCAGAGGTTGTCCTCGCCCAGCAGGCACCTCTCGCAGTGGCCGCAGGAGAGGCCCGGGTTGACCACCACCTCCGCGCCCGGCGCCAGGTCGGTGATCTCCGCGCCCACCTTCTCGATCACCCCGGAGATGTCGCTGCCCAGCACATGGGGGAAGGCCAGCTTCAGCCCCGGCCAGCCCTTGCGCACGAACAGATCCAGGTGGTTCAGCGCCACCGCCTTGACCCGCACCAGCACGTCCCGCGCGCCGATCTCCGGCACCGGGAGGTCCATCAACTCCAGGACCTCGGTCTCTCCATGCTTCCGGAATCCCACCGCTTTCATCGACTCTCTCCCCTCGAGGGCGGCGGGAGCATCCTTGATGGACGTCATCCCCCGCCTGGCCCGGTGACCCCCGGTCCCTTGCCCCCCCTGGCGGCCCTCTGTATAAGCCGCCGCGTCTCGCCAGGCCGGATTTTCCCCTATTGGAGTCACCGATGGACCTTCGCAAAACCCTCCTCCTCGCGCTGGGCGCGACCCTGCTCACCACCGGCTGTCCCGGGCGGGATGACCCGGAGGACGCGGGCACCGACGGTGGCTGCATCGGCGTTTGCACCGCGGACGGGGGCCAGGATGCCGGTCCGAATCCCTGCGCCGGGGTCAGCAACGACGGCGGCACCGTGAACCTGTACCAGCTGCGGGAGATGCTGCCCTGCGGGCAGATCGTCACCGTGCCCAACGTGGTGGTCCACTCCATCACCCGGATCACCGACGGGGGCAACGGGTCCTCGGAGGCCGAGTTCTACGTCGGAGCGCCGGACGACGCGGGCGTCGGGATCTTCGTGCACAAGTTCTTCAACGACAATCCCCGCGACTACTCTCCGCTGGTGGGGGACCGGGTGAACCTCAAGGGGTTCCGCTACGAGAACTACGTCACCAACGGTCCGGGGTTGCAGCACACCACCCACCGCTTCGGCTATCGCCACGAGGTCGGTGGCCAGTTCTACGCCGACGGCGGCAGCGGCAAGCTCCAGGTGAGCTTCGTGGCCGAGGGCGTCCCGGTGCACGTGCTGGAGCTGACCAACCGGGCGGAGTTCGCCGCCGATGACGGCAAGAAGACTCCCCACGACGAGCTGCGTGGCGCCCGGGTCCACATCCCCGGCCCGCTGTACATCACCGACGAGGCGCCCTCGTTCATGCTCCGCTACAACCACGACCTGACCCAGCCGGTCGGTTCGCAGGTGTTCCTGCAGGACGGGCGGGACAACTACGAGGGCTACATCCTCACCGACGGGATCGTGCTGGCGGACACCTTCATCCGCAGCACCTGCAACTACCGCCGGATGGCGGTGGACGCGGGCGGCGAGCCCAACCAGGTGGTGTTCCCCGACGGCATCAGCGGCGTCTGGGACAGCTACACCATGGTTCCCTTCTTCACCTGTCCGGGCAACGCGCAGTTCTACACCTGCGTGCAGCCGGGCTTCATCCCCGAGGCGGACGGCGGCTACCTCTCCGACCGGATCAACGTGATCTGGCCGACCGACTGCAACGACGTCGACGGCGGTCAGCTGGTCCCGTAGCCACGCTGCCGGTCCCCGGTGGTCCCAAGGCCACGTCCCTTCATCGGGGCGTGGCCTTTCTTCTTCTCTGCACGCCTGGCGCCCGCCTGCCCGCCTGGCCCTTACGCCCGGGCAATAACCACTCCGGGCAGAACTGTTAGCCCATGACCACAACGGGCTCCCCCAGGCCCCGGTTCCCTTTCTTGATCGTGCGCATAGGCATTAGATCCCAGGCTCTCCTGTGACCCGTTTTCCCCTGCCGCCCCAACTCGCCGAAGCGCACAGCCGTGAGCTGCTGCTGGTCTGCACCCGCGACGGGAAGGTGGAGCTGGCCGACGCGCGCGCCACCCGCCTGCTGGGGCTGGAGGCCGGAGGCAGCCTGACCGCGCTGGCCGCCCCGGGCACCTCCGAACGGCTGCTCTCCCTGCTGGAGGCCGCCTCGGCGGGGCCGGTCGCCGGCTGGGAGATGCCGCTGATCCGGGAGGGCAGGGCGGTCACCGTGGCCTTCTCCGGAGAACCGCACCAGGGCGCGGTGTTCCTGCTGGGGCACCTGATCCCAGAACAGTTCGCCGAGGCGCTGACCCAGGTCAGCGAGGCGATGGCGGACGTGGTGGACCTCAACCGCCAGCTGGCCAAGCAGAAGCGGGAGGCGGTGGAGCTGAGCGAGCAGCTGCGGGAGTCCAACCGCGGGGTGCTCACCCTCCACGCGGAGCTGGAGGACCGCGCCGACGAGCTGCGCCGCGCCGCCGACGTGAAGTCCCGGGTGGTCTCCAACGTCAGCCACGAGTTCCGCACCCCGCTCAACTCCATCCTCGGGCTGACCCAGCTGCTGCTGGACTCCCGGGACGGCCCGATCTCCGACGAGCAGGCCAAGCAGATCGGCTTTGTGCGCCAGTCGGCGGAGGAGCTGATCCACCTGGTCAACGACCTGCTGGATCTCTCCAAGGTGGAGGCGGGCAAGGCCACCTTGCGCGCGGAGACCTTCGACCTGGGCGACTTCCTGGGTTCGATGCGGGGCGTGCTCCGGCCGCTCCTGCCCGCCGATTCCCAGGTGGCGCTGCGCTTCGACTTTCCCGCCAGCCCAATCTCGCTGGAGACCGACAAGGCCAAGCTGTCGCAGATCCTGCGCAACCTGGTCTCCAACGCGATCAAGTTCACCGAGCGGGGCGAGATCCAGGTGGGCGCCAACGCCACCGACACCGAGGTCGCCCTCTTCGTCCGGGACACCGGGATCGGGATCGCTCCCCAATTCCTGGACCACGTGTTCGAGGAGTTCGCCCAGGTCCCCACTCCGATTCCGGAGAACCAGAAGGGCACCGGCCTGGGGCTGCCCCTGTCCCGCAACCTGGCCCGGCTGCTGGGCGGCAAGCTGGAGGTGCAGAGCGAAACGGGGAAGGGCTCCACCTTCACCCTCACCGTCCCGCGGCAGCACGCGGAGGTGAAGGAGATGAACGCGCTGGTGGAGCGCAGCCGCCAGCGGCAGGTGGGGCCCTCCTCGATCCTGGTGGTGGAGGACGACCGCAAGACGCTGTTCGTCTACGAGAAGTATCTGGTGATGGCCGGCTTCCACGTGCTCCCCGCCCGCTCGGTGCATGAGGCCCGCGAGGTGCTCAAGCACCACCGGCCGGCGGCGATCGTGCTGGACGTGGTCCTGGAGGGGGAGAGCTCCTGGGCGTTCCTGGCGGACCTGAAGCGGTCACCGGACACGCAGGACATCCCGGTGCTGGTGGTCACCGTCACCAACCGCGAGCACAAGGCGCGGGCCCTGGGGGCGGATGAGTTCTGGCTCAAGCCGGTGGATCAGCAGCGGCTGCTCAAGCGGCTGCGGGTGATCACCGGGCGCAGCGCCAACCCGCGGGTGCTGGTGATCGACGACGACGCCACCGCCCGCTACCTGATCAAGAAGCACCTGGAGGGGTCCCCTTACGTCCTCTCCGAGGCGGCGGACGGACACCAGGGAGTGGTCCAGGCCCGGAACGAGGCCCCGGATGTGATCTTGTTGGACTTCCTGCTCAAGGACCTGACCGCCTTCGACGTGCTGGACGAGCTGAAGGCCGACCCGCGCACGCGGGCCATCCCGGTGATCGTGGTCACCTCCCACGTGCTGGACATGGTGGATCAGAAGCGGCTGCTGCAGGAGGCGGAGGCGATCATCTCCAAGCAGCACCTGTCCCGGGAGCTGGCGATCAACCGGATCCGCGACGCGCTACAAAATGCAGGGGTGGGGACTTCCCGGGAATCCTGACCGAACGAAGGTTGTCCGTCCGATCACCACCAATGCGCACCTCTGCCTCCGAAAAGCCCGAGCCGTCCACCGATCCCCAGGTCCGCCTGCGGCCGTGGGTGGTGAACGTCAACGACCGGGAGATCCCGCGCTACGTCACCGAACAGCTGCTGCGCCGCGCCGGCTTCGAGGTGCTCTCGCTGGGCACCGGAGAGGAGGTCCTGGCGCTGGGGGATCGGGTCCCGGACATGTTCCTGCTGGATGTCCACCTCCCGGGGATGGACGGCTTCGAGGTCTGCCGCCGGCTCAAGGCCTCGGAGCCGACCGCGCATGTGCCGGTGCTGATGACCTCCGCCGCCTTCGTCTCCTCCCAGAGCAAGACCGAGGGGCTGGACAGCGGCGCCGACGGCTATCTGGTCCAGCCCTTCGAGGCGGCGGAGCTGATCGCCACCGTGCGAGCGCTGATGCGGGTCAAAAGCGCCGAGAGGCTGGCCTACGCGGCGCTGCGCAGCCGCGACGACTTCCTGGGCACCGCCTCCCACGAGCTGCGCACCCCGGTGATGGCGGTCCATCTGTTGCTGGAGCGGCTGCTGCGCCGCGCCCACCGCCCGGAGGGGGTGGAGCGGGGAGAGCTGCTGCAGCAGCTGGAGAAGGTCCAGAACAACGTCCGTCGTCTCTCCGGACTGGTCACCAGCCTGCTGGATCTCTCCCGGCTGGACAGCGGAGCCCTCAAGCTCCAGCGCGAAGAGGTGGATCTGGCGCGGGTGGTCCGCCTGATCGTCTCCCAGTTGGAGGACGACCTGGAGCGCTCGGGCTGCACGCTGCGCCTGCGGTGTGAGGGGGACGTGACCGGGCTGTGGGACCGGCTGCTGGTGGAGCAGGTGGTGACCAACCTGATCTCCAACGCGCTCAAGTACGGGCCGGGCAGCGAGGTCTCGGTCCAGCTGGAGCCCTCCGCCGATGGCCAGCGGGTGGAGCTGAGGGTGATTGACGGGGGGATGGGGATCGATCCTTCCGACCACGCCCGCATCTTCGATCGCTTCGAGCGGGCCCAGATCTCCGCCAACCGGCCCGGCTTCGGGTTGGGGCTGTGGATCGTCCGGCAGATCGTAGAGGCGATGGGGGGGACGATCCGGGTGGAGAGCGCGCTGGGGCAGGGCGCGGCCTTCCTGGTCTCGTTGCCCCGGCGTCCGCCGGTGGAGGCCGCCGGCCCTGCTACAGCTGGCTGAAGATCGGGGTGCCGATCTCCTTGGCCACCTTCACCGGATCCATGTTGCCGGGGGTGAGGATCTCCCCCCAGTGCTTGACCCAGTTGCTGGTGCTGGTCCGCGGGTTGTAGCGGTCCATGTCCACGAACGCGCCGCCGGACCCGAAGCCCAGCTGCATCGTGTACTTCTCCCGGTTCTCCCGGGCCCCGCTCTGGGCGAACTCCTTGTGGAAGTAGGCCTTGGGGGTCTCGGAGAAGAAGCTGCCGTCGGCGACCTTGGCGTCCAGCTGGGCCTTGAGCTTCGCGGCGCTGGGGAGATCGAAGATCAGCTCGAAGCGGGTCTGGGTCCCGTGGATCCCGTCCGCGCCTCCCTGGAGGGACATCCCCTCGAGGTTGAAGCCGTTGGCCTCCAGCCGCTCGGTGAGCATCAGGAACACCCCGCGCTCCTTGGTGGTCAGCTGCGGCCACCGCGCCTCCCCTCCCGCGCCCAGCAGGCTGCGCTGGCCCGCGGAGAGCTCCGGATACGCCAAGAGTCCGTCCGCCGGCCGGGTGGCCTCGGTGCCCAGCGGCGCGGTCGGCGCCACGAAGGTGTCCACCGGAGCCGGCAGCGGGCGCGGAGCCTCGGCCACACGCTCGGTGCTGACCGGGGAGAGGCGGGGCTGCTGGGAGGTGACGCGCGTGGCAGGGAGCATGGGAGACCTCGCGAGAGTTATCGCCGGCTCCTGCCTACAGTTGCTTACCTTCGGAATTTCAACCGCTTGCGCAGCGCGTCACCCCCTGAAGGGCGTCGTCAGCTGCTCTTGCGGGAACGGCTGGTCTTCTTGGCGGCCTTCTTCGCCGGCGCCTTGGCCTTCGCCTTGGGTGCCGCCTTGGCGCGCACAGCCTTGTACTGACGCGGGCTCTTCGCGGTCTTGCTGCGGCCCGCGGGGGTCTTCTTCTTGGTGGCGCTGCTCCGACTGCTCGTTTTCTTTTTCGCGGCCATTCATCCTCCTTGGAAGTGGCAATCACAAAACTGCACACGCTCTCGCAGGTTGCCAACTGCACGAAAATTCGGTGGGCCAACTGCCACGTCTAGAGTCTGGCGTCATGGCCACACTCAACGTCCGCACCGAGGACGCGGTCGCGTTCCTGGAGCTCCACCGTCCGCAGGCGCGCAACGCGATCAACCTGGAGCTGATCCGCGAGCTGGGGGTGCAGCTGGACGCGCTGGCCGCGGACGATCAGGTCCGGGCGGTGGTGCTCTCCGGTTCGGGGGACCAGGCCTTCGCCAGCGGGGCGGACATCTCCGAGCTCAAGGACCGCACCCACCGGGAGGCGTTCTTCGCCCTCAACGCCAGCCTGTTCCAGAAGCTGGAGGACTTTCCCCGTCCGGTGATCGCCGCCATCGAAGGCTACGCGCTGGGGGGCGGGCTGGAGCTGGCGCTGTGCTGCGATCTGCGGGTGGCCAGTCGCACCGCCCGGGTGGGGCTGCCGGAGACCACCCTGGGGATCTTCCCGGCGGCGGGCGGGACCTGGCGGCTGCCCCGGCTGATCGGCCTGGGCCGGGCCAAGGAGCTGGTGTTCACCGGGCGGATCCTCGAGGCGGAGGAGGCCTACGGGTTGGGGCTCTTCGAGCGGCTGACCGATCCCGGGCAGGCGATGGAGGTGGCCACCGCGCTGGCCAGGCAGATCGCCGCCAACGCGCCGCTGGCGGTGCAGGTGGCCAAGCTGGCCCTCAACGCCATGGCCCGCACCGGGGATCCGGGACCGATCGAGAAGCTGGGGCAGGGGCTGCTGTTCGACTCTCCGGAGAAGCAGACCCGCATGACCGCCTTCCTGGAGAAGCGCGGTCGCAAGCGGTGATGCTAAGCACCCAGGCGATGGCACGAATCGAGTCCGCGGGAGTGGTGGGCGCCGGCACCATGGGCCATGGGATCGCCCAGGTGCTGGCCCAGGCCGGGGTCCGCACCCGGCTGTTCGACCTCTCCCACGACAAGGTGGAGCAAGGGCTGGCCCAGCTCACCGACAACCTGGACCAGGGGATCGCCCGGGGGAAGGTGACCGCGGAGCAGAAGGCCGCCACCCTGGGCCTGCTGAGCACCACCGTCCATCTGGTGGATCTGGCGGACTGCGATCTGATCATCGAGGCCGTCCCCGAGCGGCTGGAGCTGAAGCTGGAGCTGTTCGCGAAGCTCTCCGCGCTGTGCCGGCCGGACGCGCTTTTGGCCACCAACACCAGCTCGCTGTCGGTGACCGAGATCGCCGCCGCTGCCACCGATCCCTCCCGCGTGGTGGGGATGCACTTCTTCAACCCGGTCCATCTGATGAAGCTGCTGGAGCTGGTCCGGCCGCTGCAGGCCTCCGACCAGACCCTGGCCCGGGCCCGCGAGCTGGGGACCCGGCTGGGCAAGCAGTTGGTGGAGGTCAACGATCACCCCGGCTTCGCCTCCTCCCGCCTGGGGATCCTGCTGGGGATGGAGGCGATCCGGATGGTGGAGGAGGGGGTGGGCAGCGCCGCGGACATCGATCGGGCGATGGAGCTGGGCTACGGCCACCCGATGGGCCCGCTGAAGCTGACCGACCTGGTGGGGCTGGATGTGCGCCTGGCGATCGCCGAATATCTGTACGCCGAGCTCGGCAGCCCCGCCTTCCGTCCCCCCCAGCTTCTCAAGAAGATGGTGAGAGCGGGTAAGCTGGGACGCAAAGCCGGCGAAGGCTTCTACCGCTACTAGGCCCACGACCATCGACGCCCCTGCCCAGATCGCCGCCCCGTTCGGCAAGTACATGCTGCTCAAGCGGCTTGCCGTGGGCGGGATGGCGGAGCTGTTCCTGGCCCGGGATGAGACCACCGGCGCGCAGGTGGTGATCAAGCGGATCCTCCCCTACCTCTCGCACGAGCCGGAGTTCGTGCAGATGTTCCTGGATGAGGCGCGGATCGCCGCGCAGCTGCACCACCAGAACATCATCCAGGTCCACGAGCTGGGGAAGCTGCAGGACTCGATGTTCATCGCCATGGAGTTCGTGGACGGGATCGACCTGCGCAAGATCTTCCAGGAGGAGGCCAAGCTGGGCTTCACCGTCCCCTACGGGGTGGCGGCGCTGGTCACCGCCCGGGTGTGCGGCGGGCTGTACTACGCGCACAACGCCACCGGGGTGGACGGCCGCAAGCTGGGGGTGATCCACCGGGACATCAGCCCCCAGAACGTGATGGTGGGCTTCGATGGCCGGGTGAAGCTGGTGGACTTCGGCATCTCCAAGGCCACCGCGGTGATGGAGCGCAGCAAGCCGGGGGTGATCAAGGGCAAGTTCCTCTACCTCTCCCCCGAACAGCTGACCCAGGAGCGGATCGATCACCGCGCGGATCTGTTCGCCCTGGGGTCGATGCTCTACGAGCTGACCTGCGGCAAGAGCCCGTTCTACAAGCCGTCCACCGAGGCGGTGATCTACGCGATCCGCTCCGAGGACCCGCAGCCTCCCGCCGTGCTCCGCTCCGACTATCCGCCCGAGCTGTCGCGGATCGTCATGAAGTGCCTGGCCAAGGATCGCACCCGTCGCTACCAGCAGGCCGACGAGATCGCCCACGATCTGGAGGTGTTCCTGGCGACGACCTTGCCCACCGGCGAGGAGGAGCTGCGCGAGTACGTGGAGCGGCTGTTCGGCTCGGAGGAGGACGCCACCCGGATGGCGGTGGAGACCCACAAGCCGCCCACCCCGCCGGCCCGGAAGAGCTCGCTGGCGGCGATCTCCAAGCCTCCCTCCGGTCCCAAGTCCTCCCCCGGCGATCCGGTTCGGCCGGCCCCGGCGCTGAGCCGCAAGCCGACGATCACCGGCGGCAAGCAGATGGTGGATCCGGGGACCGGGGCCGCCACCAAGCTGGCCTCGCCGGGAGAGGTGGGCCGGGCGATGGCGCCCGCCGCCCCGCCGATGCGCAAGCCCTCCGGCGCCCGCTACCAGAGCGCCGGCTCCTCCGGTCCGGAACCCAGCGTCACCCACGAGACCCGCCCGGGCAGTCTCCACCCCTCGCCCCCTCCGATGGAGGACGACGACCCGGAGCTGACCCTCCCGCCCAACCTGCGTCAGATCGCGGAGCTGCCCCGCTACGCTCCGGTGGAGGACGGAGACGAGGACGAGTCCACCGTGCCGCTGCAGGCGGCCGCCTCCCGGCCCCGCCAGGGCAGCCTTCCGCCCCCGCCGGCGCGGCGGCTGGGGATCGACCCGCCCCTGTTCGACCTCGCCGGGCCGGTCCAGGAGCTGGCCGGTCCTCCGGTGCCCAGCGAGCCTTCGCTGACGCCGATGACCAACGCCCCCCACTTCGAGGAGGACGAGCCGGAGCACGCCACCTTGTTCGACGCTCCCCGCTCCGGTCCGAGACGGCTGGGCTCCGGACCGCCGCCGGCCGCGGTCCGGGATGGCGCGGTGGGCCCCGGACGGCTGGTGGTGGCCGCGGTGCTGGGGCTGCTGCTGGTGGCCGCCGGCGCCGTCGCCTGGTTGGCCTGGGCCGGGCCCCCCGCCTCGCCGCCGCCGGCGCAGGCCCAAACCGGGGGCGAGCCTCCGGAGTCGATGGAGACGGTGTTGCTGGATGCGCCTCCCGAGACCGCCCCCCCGGCGCGGCCTCGGCGGGTGCTCTCCACCCAGCGGCTGACCCTGGTGTTCGACGGTCCGCGCGGCGCCACCGTGAGCCGCAACGGGGAGAGCGTCGAGCTGGGGGTGGCGGTGGAGGCCGAGCCGGGGCTGGTGGAGTACGAGTACCGGTGCCCGGGGACCCAGGCCACCCGCCAGGGCGCGATCCAGCTGGACGCCTCCGCGATCGGGACCCCGGTCCACATTCCGCTGACCCACTGCCGTCGCTGATCCCTCCCCCGCGACAATCCCGGGGCGGTCAAGACCCCAAAAAAACCTGCCTGGTTGCCCACTCCGTGAGTGTAAGACCTTGAAATTGCTGGAGCCATGTCGGGCAAGGCACCCTTTGCTCCGTTGAAATCCATTCCCGTAAGCTCTCTGGCGTCATGGCTCCGCGGGAAAAGTCTCCGAAGAACAGAAAAAAGCTAGGCAGGAAGCGGACTTACCCCGCCCCGCGCATCGCGCGCGCGGCGCCCCGCTCGTTGGCCGAACCGGATCGGTTGATCCGCGTCTGGCGCCGGGTGCTGGAGCGGCGGATGCGCACCCGGTTGCGGGCGCGGGTGGCGATCGAGGTCCACGACAACACCCACACCATGGTCACCTTCCTCAAGCAGGGCGGGGCCTGGTGGCTGCGGTTGCACCACATGTTCCTGGCCGCTCCGGAGGACGTGCTGGACGCGCTGACCCGCTATGTCCGCGGGTCGGACTCCGAGGCCTCGGCGGTGCTGGACCGCTACATCGAGAAGAACAAGGCGTTGATCCGCAAGCTGCCGGCCAGCGAGATGCGCAAGCGGCTGCGGATCGATCCGGTGGGCCGCCACCACGATCTGGCGCACATCTACGAGGCCCTCAACCGGCGCTACTTCCGCAGCCGGATCAAGCTGACCATCACCTACGGCCCCGCGCCCCGCATCACCCGGCCGCGCAAGAGCATCAAGATGGGCTCCTACTCCTCCGACTCGCGGGTGATCCGGATCCACCCGGTGCTGGACCATGAGCGGGTGCCGCGCTTCTTCGTGGAGTGGATCGTGTTCCACGAGATGCTCCACCACGTCCACCGCGCCCGCCGGGGGGAGAGCGGCCGCCGCTGCGTCCACACCCCGGAGTTCCTGGAGGCCGAGCGCCGCTTCCACGACATCCAGCGCGCCCAGCGGTGGGAGGACGCCAATCTGGAGTTCCTGCTCCGGCGCAGCGTCTAGCCGGTCAGGGGATGATCAGCTGGCCGGTCGGCGCCGGCTCCGGCTCCGGCTCCGGGGTAACCGGGGCCGGACCCTGGTGGGGCAGGATCCGGCTCAGGTGCACCACCTTCTCGAAGATGAACTCCCCGAAGCGGGTGAAGTAGCCGGGGGCCTGGTGGAACAACCGGCGGGCCTCGGCGCGGGCCAGCCGGGCCTGGCGCTCGCGGCCGGTGCGCTCGAACAGCTCCGCCATCCGCCACAGCCGGCGCGCGTAGAGGCGGCTGCGCGCGGGGGTGAAGAACGCCTGGGCGCTGTGGCGGAACAGCTCGAACATCTGCTGTCCGCGCTGGGCCTCGGTCAGCGCCAGCGGGCTTTGGGCCATCGCCTCCAGCTTCTCCGAGACCGCGCGCAGGTCCTCCTCCGGAGGCAGCCAGCCGCGGATCTCCGGTTCGTTGTGGAGGGTGTGGGCCTCGGTGGCCAGGGTCGCGTCCCCCTCCTCCGGGAGCGGGAGGTCGGGCTCGGTCTCCACCGGGCGGGCGCCCAGCGCGCGGGCCAGCTCGTCGGTGTGGGGCGGCAGCGGAGTGCGGGAGGCCAGGTTGGCGCCCAGGGCCACCGACAGCTCCTCCCGTGCCCGCGCGGTGTCCACCTCCAAGGTGGGGACCTGGCCCCGCCGCAGCTCCTTGACCTGCGCGCGATACGCGCTGCGGGAGGTGGACTGGCGCCGCAGGTGCAACACCCCCAGCTCGTCGGAGATCACCAGCTGGAACATGTCCAGCCCGCCGGCGCGCAGGGGGCGGACCACCACCAGCGCCCGTTCTCCACTGCCGGTGACCCCGGAGAGGAGCGCGGGGAGCTCGTCGGTGGCCGCGGGCGGGGCGGGCGCGGCGGAGGAGGTCGCCGGGGACTGCACCTCCAGTCCGGCGGAGCGCAGCCGATAGGCCGCCTTCTTGGCTGCCTTGGCCAGCACCTTGTGGGTGGAGACCGACAGCCGCTCCACCAGGGCCGCGTCCCCGCGGGCCACGGCCGCCTCCAGCAGCGCCTCGGCCAGGACCGCCGGCAGGGACTCGACCTCGGTCAGGTCCGGGTGGGGCTGGGTCAGCAGGCGGGTGGCCAGCCCCGCCTCCGCGTCAGGGAAGGGAACGGGGGCACCGGACTGCAGCGCCTGCAGCAGCTTCTTCGGATCCAGGCTCTTCATCGCCCCACGTTTGTAACAGAGGGCTCGCTCACCGGCGGGCGGGCAAGCGCGAGACACGGTTGGAAAAAGCACGGAGTCGTCACATGCTTGGTGCCCTGGGGCGCAACAGGGGCGCGGGGGGTTCGTGCAGAGAGGACCGGCGGTGTGGCGAGACCAGTTGGCTGTGTTCTTCGGGATCGGACCCGACGTGGCCGACGGCTTGCTGGCGCTGGTGGGTGATCCGTCCTGTTGGATCCGCAGCCGGGTGGACGGAATCAGCGTGGTCCGGATCCCGCTGGCCGACCGGCGCGCCCGCGGTCTGCTGGCCCGGGGGCCGCCGGGCACCGCGATCCCTCCCCGACCCAGCCAGGACCTGGAGCGACTGCTGGTGCTGCAGGGGTTGATCGTGGACGTGACCGCCAACCGGCAGTTCACCGCCGGCGGCGAGGTGGTGCGCCCCCCCGGTCCCCGCTCGCCGCTGCACCTGGCCGGACTGGAGGAGTGCCTCTTCGGGGTGTGGGTGGGGCCGGCGGCCCCCTGAGTCTTCCTACCGGGGCGGAGCGGCGGACCGGCGGCGCACCAGCGAGAAGCCCCCGGCGGAGGTGGCGACTGCAAGCTCCGACTGCAACCGCGGCCCGAAGATCCGCTGCGGATCCACCCCCCTGACCAGGAAGTGATCGTAGGCCGGGCCCATGGTCTCGTAACGGAAGGTGTCCGGCCGCCATTCGGAGCTGAAGGTGGGCGGCGGGGTGTGGCGGTACCGGAGCGGGGAGTGGGGGGTGAGGGCGAAGCTGAAGTTGGTCAACCCGCCACGCGCCCGGGCCAGCTCCGCCGCCGAATGCAGGTACACCGGGTGGCGCACCACGCTGGAGCGCGAATCGAAGATCAGCCCCATCACCCTCGGGCGCGGCGCGGTGTGGGCGATCACCTGGTCCAGCGTCGAGGACTCCTCGTTGAAGCGCGCGTAGCCCCGGCCGTGGATCAGCGCCAGCAGCCCGGCGCAGGCCACCGCCGCGTACAGCAGCCACCGCCGGTGGAGCAGCGACCCCAGCGGGGGCAGCGAGGCCAGCAGCAACGGGGCCGCCAGGTGGGCGTAGCGGGTGTTGAGGTAGTAGCTGAAGCCCCGGATGTCGAAGGGCAGGGTGAAGAACAGGACCAGCGCCAGCAGGGCCAGCCCGGGCATCCGGCACGCCTCCACCCACCCCCAGCCTCCGGAGGGAAGGCGCCACTGGCTCACCCCCAGCAACAGCGCCACCGCGCCCACCGCGGCCACCGCGTACAACGGCCAGCGATCCGACCCATCCTGGAACTGGTTGGCCAGCACCGAGAACAGCTCGGCCAGGTTCTGGGAGAAGGGCTTGAAGGCCAGGTTCTGGGAGCTGAGCATCGGGCCCCAGGCCTTCCAGGGTGCTCCCTGCTCCACCTCGGTGGGCTCGCCCAGCCGCAGCCCCACCCAGAGCAGGAACAGCACCACCCCCGGGATCACCCCCAGCAGCGCCGCGGCGCGCGGGCGCAGCCAGCCTGGCAGTCCGCCCCCCGCGGTCGGATCCGGGGCCCGGGTGGTCAGCAGCAGGAACGGCAACGCCACCGCCAGGAAGGCGAAGGCCTGCACGTGGAACAGCAGAGAGGCGGTGGTGCCCAGGGCCACCAGCAGCCCCCAGCGACGGCGGTGGGCCGGGTCCACCAGGGCGCGCACGAACCAGGCGCAGCTGACCAGGGTCAGCGGCAGCGCGCTGCAGAAGTTCACAAAGCCCCAGGCGAAGCTGTCCCCGTAGGCGAACGGCAGCGCCAGCAGCGAGGGCCAGGTGGGGCGGCGCAGCGCCCGCAGCAGCGCCGCCAGCGACAGCGGCAGGCCGATCACATACGCGGTGAGGAACGCCTTGTTGGCCAGCGGCAGCGGCAGCAGCCAGTGGAGCAGGCTGACCGCGTGGTAGTAGCCGAGGTACGGGGTCAGCTGTCCGCGGAGCGCGAACTCGGCGGGGTAGAGGGTGGTGGGATCGTCCAGCCGGTGCAGCACCGAGATCAGGTGCAGGTGCTGGGGAAGGTCCACCATCGGCAGCCGGCCGGCGATCCACAGCGGCAGCGCGCCGGCGAACAACGCGAGGAGGTACCAGGAGCGAGCGAGCCGGAGTTCCACGGGAGGTGGCGAAAGGTAGCATGTGCCATTTGCCAGGCCACCCCCAGTTCGGCTATGGGGGCCGGGCTTGGAAGGGGCATTGGCGCTCCGAGGAGGATGTGATGGCTCGCAATCTGGTCGCCTCGGGGATGCTGTTCGGGCTGGTCCTGTTCGCCGCTCCCTCCTCCGCGCAGGCCTGCGAGCACGCGGCCAAGCCGGTGGAGAAGCCGGCCCCGGCCACCGCCTCCGACCCCGCCAAGGACGTCCAGGGGGCGCTGCTGGGCGAGATCGACGTGCTGGTCGCCGACAAGTGCAGCTGCCAGAGCGCCGCCGATTGCACCTGCAAGAAGGGCCAGTGCAAGTGCAAGGCGTGCAAGCACAAGCGGATGGTCGAGCCGGTGAAGGGCACCCTCGACGCGCTGAAGCTGCCCACGGAGGCGCGCTGGGAGGCGACCTCCGGCGTGTTCATCTGAGCTGACCTGGGGGTCGGCCAGGCGACTTCCCAGCCGTCGAAACGGTTTTGCCGCGCCGCGCCATGCGGGTAGCGTCGGGGCACACCATGCGCCGCGCCGCCCTGAACATCCTGCGTTGTCCCAAGTGCCGCCGTGGACCCTTGATCCCGGAGGCGGACACCGCGGAGCTGGTGTTTGGACCGGTGCGCTGCCCCAGCTGTGACGCCACCTATCCGGTGGGGGAGGGGGTGGCCGATCTGGTGGGAGAGCGGGAGCAGCCAGGCGCCTTCCAGAAGAACCTGGAGCGCCCGGCGGTGGCCCGCGCCTACGAACGCTACGTCCGTCCGGCGATCCAGATGGCGATCGCCCGGCGCCGCTTCGATCGGGACAGCGAATACCTGCTCTACCGGTCGGTGGTGGGGATCCCGGAGGGCCCGGTGCTGGACCTGGGCTGCGGCACCGGCCTCTTCTCCCGCCGGCTGGCCCGCGAGCCGGGGATGCCGCCGGTGATCGGCCTGGATGTGTCCCGGGCGATGCTGGAGGAGGCGGTGGCCCAGGCCCGGGAGGCGAACGTGATGGTGGACTTCGTCCGCGCCGAGGCCCCCTATCTGCCCTTCCAGGATCACTCCCTGGGCGCGGTGCTGCAGACCGGATCCCTGCACCTGATCGGGGATCTGTCCCGGCTGTTCCTGGAGGTGGGGCGGGTGCTGCGTCCGGGCGGCCGATTCGTGGCCAGCACCTATCTGCCCCCCGGATCTCTGGGGCAGCTGCTCCACCGTCGGGCCGGGCTGCACCCGCGCAGCGAGGATGACCTGCGCAGCGCTTCGGCCGCCGCGGGTCTGGTGGGCTTCGAGCGGATGGTGCTGCCCCCGTTCATCCTGGTGAAGGCCCAGAAGCCGGCGGGCTGAGCGGGGTACCGTCGGCGCCGGCCCGACCTCGCCGCGAGGCGAGGGGCGGGCCGGGTCGTTGGAGCGACTACGAGCGTTCGGTGGCGGCGACCATCACCGGCCAGCCGCGGGCCATCGCATCGCGGAAGAAGCTGGCCAGCTCGCGGCGGACCTTGTTCACCGAGATCCGGGTCGGATCCAGCAGCGACTCCTCGCCGATGCTGCTCTCCGAGTGCAGCTCCACCGCGTGACCGCAGCGCTCGCAGCGGATCGCCACCCGGCGCACCAGGGCCACCGGCACCGCATAGCGGGTGGAACAGTCCGAGCACTTCCACACCAGTGCCCGCTCGCCGGTCTCCTGCTCGGCCAGCATGTCCAGCTGGTCGGCCAGACGGAGCAGCGCGGGGAGATCCTGGGGCGGGTGGGCGAAGACGGCAGACGCGCTGTAGCCCTCGCCGGGGGCGCCGTGCCGATCCGACTGATCCGGACCCAGCACCGAGAGCATCCGGTCCCGGGCGCGCATGTCCCGGTACTCGGCGCCGGTCAGCGCCTTCTCGATGGCCTCGTGCACATACGGGAGCTCGGGCTCCAGCAGCTCGTCGGAGGCGATCGGGCGCGAGTCGGGCGTCAGGTGATGCGTCGGGACGGCGAAGAAGCGGAATGCCACGGAGGGATCCAAGACCTGCAGGGTGCGAAGCTGCAAGGACTCCACGCCATCAATGATTTCGGTTTCAACTTTGTCCATGGTGTCTTTCGTAAAATACCGGGCAGACCGTCGGATGTTCCCCGACGCGCCGCGCCAAAGCCCTGGGCGCTAGGACCAATCCAACATCTGCTGCAACGGCTTCAGTGCGGCCCTCTGCAACTCGGGAGGCAGCCACAGCTGAGGTCGCTTGTCCGCCATGCAGAGGTACAGCTTCTCCATCGTGTTCAGCTTCATGTGCGGACAGTCGTTGCAGGCGCAGCCGTTGTCCGGGGGCGCGGGAATGAACGTCTTGCCCGGCGCCCGCTTCTCCATCTGGTGGATGATCCCCGCCTCGGTGGCGACGATGAACTTCTGACTGGGGCTGGAGATCACGTGCTCCAGGATCCCCTTGGTGGACCCGATGTAGTCGGCGTGATCGAGCACGCTCTGCTCGCACTCCGGGTGGGCCACCACCACCGCGTCCGGGTGCACCGTCTTGAGCTGCACCAGCTTCTTCTCGCTGAAGATCTCGTGGACGATGCAGCTGCCCGGCCAGAGGATCATCTCCCGCCCGGTCTGCTTGGCCACGTGCCGCCCCAGGTGCTGGTCGGGTGCGAAGATGATCTCCCGGTCCCTGGGGATCTGGTTGACGATCTTCACCGCATTGGTGGAGGTGACGATCACGTCGCTCATCGCCTTCACCGCGGCGGAGCTGTTCACGTAGGTGACTACGAACGCGCCCGGGTGCTTGTCCTTGAAGGCCTTGAACTGCGCCGGGGGACAGCGATCCGCCAGCGAGCAGCCGGCGTTGAGATCCGGCAGCAGCACCAGCTTGCCGGGGTTCAGGATCTTGGCCGTCTCCGCCATGAAGTGGACGCCGCAGAAGACGATCACGTCCGCCTGGGTGCGCGCCGCCTCCTGCGCCAGGGCCAGGCTGTCCCCCACGAAGTCCGCCACGTCCTGGACTTCGCCCTCCTGGTAGTAGTGCGCCAGGATCACCGCGTTCAGCTGCTTCTTCAGCCCCTGGATCGCCTCTTCGAGGTTCGTCGGAAGGTGGCGGATTTGCTGGGCGGTGGCAGGGGTCATGGTGGGAGTCAGGGGTATGTAGCGCCTGGTTGCCACCGGTGCCACAACTCAGAACGCCAGCGAAAGAACCTCCGGAACAGTTGGGAACCGCAACGGTTTTCCCGTCGCCGCTTCAATCTGGTAGAAGGCCGCCTTCTTTTTACCGAGGTCGCATGAGCACCCCTGCCACTGCACACCCAGCAACCGACATTGTTGGCGCCGGCTTGATCGGTCGCCACCCGAAGGGCCTGTACCTGCTCTTCGCCACCGAGATGTGGGAGCGCTTCAGCTACTACGGCATGCGCGCCCTGTTGGTGCTGTACCTGGTCAACCAGACCAGCGGCGGCCTGGGCTGGACCACCGAGCGCGCCCTGGGGCTGTACGGCTGGTACACCGGCCTCGTCTACCTGACCCCGTTGATCGGCGGGATGATCGCCGACCGCTATCTGGGTCAGCGAAAGACCCTCGTCATCGGCGGAGTGCTGATGATGATCGGCCACTTCTCCCTGGCCCTGCCGGGGATGGCGGCCTTCTACGCCGGCCTGGCGTTCCTGATCGCCGGCAACGGGATGTTCAAGCCCAACATCTCCACCATGGTCGGCGAGCTGTATCCCCAGGGGGATGCCCGTCGGGATGGCGCCTTCACCATCTTCTACATGGGGATCAACGTGGGCGCGTTCTTCGGCTCGCTGATCTGCGGCTACCTGGGCGAGGTGGTCAACTGGCACCTGGGCTTCGGCGCCGCCGGGGTGGGGATGGGCCTGGGGCTGATCTCCTTCCTGGCCCTGAACAAGAAGCTGCTGGGCCACGTCGGCCTCGCCCCCAAGGAGCGCAAGCGGCTCTCCGCAGTGGAGAAGGCAGAGAGGGAGCGACCGCTGACCACCATCGACTACCACCGGCTGGTGGTGATCGGCGTGCTGCTGGTGTTCGTGGTCGCCTTCTGGACCGCCTTCGAGCAGGCCGGCGGGCTGATGAACATCTTCACCGCTCAGGACGTGGACCGGACCCTCTTCGGGTGGGAGGTCCCCACCACCTGGTTCCAGACCCTCAACTCGCTGTTCATCGTCCTGTTGGCGCCCGTGTTCTCGGTGCTGTGGGAGCGGCTGGGCGACAAGGGGAAGGACCCCAACCCGGCGCTGAAGATGGCGTTGGGGATCCTCTTCACCTCGCTGGGCTTCGTGGTGCTGTGGTTTGCCGCCAAGCAGGCGGAGGGCCCGGCGAAGACGGCGCAGTTCTTCATCATCGCCACCTACTTCCTGCACACAGTCGGTGAGCTGTGCATCTCACCGGTGGGCCTCTCGATGGTCACCAAGCTGGCCCCGGTCAAGCTGGTGGGCTTCGCGATGGGCGCCTGGTTCCTCTCCAACTTCTTGGGGAACAAGATGGCGGGAGTGATTGGCGGGATGAGCCAGAACCTGGGCGCGGTCACCGTGTTCGGGTGGATCGCGGTGGGCACCGCCATGGTGGGCGCGGTGCTGCTGGTGGTCAACGGGCTGCTCTACCGCTGGATGCACGGGGCGACCGAGAATGCGGCCCCGCCTCCCGCTCCGTCCTCCGTCGTCCCCAGCCCGGGCGTCTGATCTTGCCCTCAAGTACAGAGACCGCACCCATGCGACTTGGACTCCTGATCCTTGGCTGTGCGCTGAGCGTCGCCTGCGCGCAGCGCGCCGCCGAGCAGCCCGCGACCACCTCCACTGCGCCGGCCGCGCCCGCGCCGTCCACTGAACCCGCTCCTCCGCAGGACCCGGAGAAGTGGTCCTTGAACGTCCGGCCGATCATGGCCGGCGGTGGAATCACCGAACCGGAGCACCTGGAGGACTGGGACAACGCCAAGCGGTTGGCGCCCGGGTCCCAGGTGTTCAAGAACCTCGAGCTGCTGGGGGAGGACCGCGCGGACACCGTGGTGGCGGCGATGCAGTCGATGAAGCCGTCGGTGGGGATGGGCTGCAAGGCCTGCCACGTGAAGGACGACTACGCCTCCGATGAGAAGGAGGACAAGCTGGCCGCGCGGGCGATGATCGAGATGGCGGCGGCGATCAACAGCCACTACTTCGAGGGGAAGACCCAGGTCTCCTGCTTCACCTGCCACAAGGGCAAGGACCACCCGGAGAACGAGCTGCCCAAGGACGCGGTGGCGGCCAAGCCCAAGAGCCGGGTGCGCCAGCTGACCGCGGCCCAGGCCAGCCAGCCGGCGGAGAAGGTCTACAAGAACATCGAGATGATGAAGGGGATGGAGGCCCGGCACGTGCTGGGGGTGATGGACAACTTCACCATCGCCCTCGGCGTCTCCTGCGAGTTCTGCCACGCCGAGAACGGCGACTGGGCGGACGACTCCAACAAGCACAAGAAGATCGCCCGCGGCATGTCCAAGATGACCCAGGAGCTGGACGCCAAGTTCTTCAAGGGCGAGGGCGAGCTCTCCTGCTGGACCTGTCACGGTGGCAAGAAGGAACCGGCGATCCGCGCCGCCCAGGGGACCTGACGCACCTGGTCGATAAAGGGGACAGGCTCTCAGGATCCCACACATCTTCGGGTTGTGATCTAAGCGGCTGATGCCGAAGAGTCGCCAGGCCGTAGATGTGACCTCCGAAGTTGGCTGCGCGTCTCTTGGGGATGC
>JAKFFE010000016.1:0-77448 GCA_036675345.1 Myxococcaceae bacterium | reverse complement strand
GACTCGATCAAGACCGACTCGATCAAGACCGACTCGATCAAGACCGACTCGATCAAGACCGACTCGATCAAGACCGACTCGATCAAGACCGACTCGATCAAGACCGACTCGATCAAGACCGACGCGATCAAGACCGACGCGATCAAGACCGACGCGATCAAGACCGACGCGATCAAGACCGGCGCGATCAAGACCGGAGCGATCAAGACCGACTCGATCAAGACCGACGCCTCCTCGACGACCCCCGCCCTGGCCACCGCGGTGCACAGCGCGATCCTCTTTCCCGTCCTGCCCTCCAGCGACGCGGCGACCATCCGCTCCCGGGAGCTGGTGTTCACGCTCGATGGCTGGAAGTCACTGCAGGTGCTCCGCTCCTCGGAGGCTCCGCAGGCCTTCTCCGAGAGTCAGGTGTTGCTGGACGGCGTGCCCCCCGGGACCCCGGTGGAGTTCGCGCTCCGGCTGGAGCTGGCGGGCCACTCGATCTGGCTGAACAACGGCGGACGCAACTACCGCCAGCTCTCGGCCTGAGCCGACGCATCCCCGGCACTCCGGGCTCCGTGGCACGGCGGATGAATTGCTGGACCGCATGGTCCCAGAAAACCTCGCCCCCGCGTCGCGTTCGCTGGCTCCCTCGAGGCAGGAGCGGCTGCTCCGCCTCCTCTTTCCGATGGGAGGGGCGGTGCTGCTGGCGGGCATCCTCCCCTGGCTGGGGCTGGCCCTGGTCGTGAGCGGCGACCTCCCGCTCCAGGACTGGACCCCGGCGGTGGCGGTGGCCTTCCTGGCGGCCTGGGTGGGCGTGTTCGCCGCCGGCCTGCGGGTCCCCCGGGAGGTGGACCCGCGCTGAGCCAGATGCGCAAAACCTGCGACCTGGCTCTCCGCCGCGCCTTCCTTGCGGACCTGACCCCGCGCCGTCCCGCGACAAGCACCTGGCACGGACGATGAACGGTGCCCTCCGTCATGCGCCCCCTCATCGCGTCCCTGCAGAAGAGCCCCTTCCGCCTGCTCTTCCCGGTGGGCGGACTGACCCTCCTGGCCGGCGTCCTCCCCTGGCTGACCTTCTCCCTGGGGGTGGGCGGGTATCTGTCCACCTTCCATTCGGTGGTGCAGATCCAGGGCTTCCTCAGCGCCTTTGCGGCCGGCTTCCTGTTCACCTTCATTCCCCGCCGCACCGGCAAGCCGCCTCCCTCGGTGGTGGAGCTGGCGCTGGGCGCCGTCCTCCCGTTGCTGCTGGTGATCGCCGCCTGGGGGGGTGCCTGGCTGCTGACCCAGCTGCTGTGGTTGCTGCTGCTGGGGGTGCTCGCGCGGTTCGTGCTCCTCCGGGTGACCCTCCCCGCGCTGGACGGCGGGCTGGTCTGGGTGCCGCTCTCCCTGGCGATGGGCGTCTGCGGCGCGCTGCTGGTCAGCATCGGCCCGAGGATCTCCGGCGGGTTCTGGCTTCACTCCACCGGCCAGGCGCTGCTCACCCAGGGGATGTTCACCGGGTTGTGCCTGGGCCTGGGGCGGCTGCTGTTCCCGGTGATGGTGCACGGCCGCCGGCACCCCGCCGAGACCGGCCGCGCGCCGCTCTACACCAACGCGCTGGCGGCGCTCTTGCTGTTCCTCTCCTTCTTCCTGGAGGCGTGGGGCTCCGCCCGCGCCGCCTGGTCGCTTCGGGCGATCCTCACCGGGCTGGTGGTGGTCCTGGGGCTGCAGGCCCTGGACCCGCCCTCGCAGCCGGGGCTCCACCGACGGGCGATGTGGCTGGGGGCCTGGGGCATCCCGCTGGGCTACGCCACCTTGGCCCTCTTCCCTGCCCACCGGCTGGCCGGCCTGCACGTCCTGTTCATCGGCGGCTTCACCCTGATGCTGGTGGGGGTGTCCTCCCACCTGGTGCTCTCCCACGGCGGCCACGCCACCCTGGTCCGGGGCCGTCCACTCCAGCTGCGCCTGGGCCTGCCCCTGCTGGCGGTGGCGCTGATCGCCCGGGGATTGATGAGCACCGACCCCTCCCACCTGCGGCTGTGGGCGGGCCTCGCCTCGCTGGCGTTCCTGGGCGCCTCCGCCGCGTGGCTGTGGCTGATCGCCATCGGCCTGGGTCCGCCCCGCACCGGTGAGGCCCGCTGAACCATGTCCACCCGACTGCACGCCCCCTTCGTCCGGATCGCCCTGGGCTTCTACGTCCTGGCGCTGTCGCTGGGCGTGCTGCTGCGGATCTCCTTTGTCCATCCGCTGCCCGGCCTGCAGTTCACCTTCGCGGTGCACGCGCACTCCCACACCCTCTACTTCGGCTGGGCCGGGCTGACCGTGGTGGCGCTGGCCCTGCGCAGCGTCGGCGCTAGCGGGAGGTTCCCCCGCTGGGTGCTCACCTCGCTGACGCTGCTGGCGGCGGCCACCTTCGGGGTGTTCCTGCACAGCGGCTACTCCCCGCTGGGGATCGCAGTCTCGGCGCTGTCCCTGCCGGTCTGGCTGTGCGCCGGGGTGGCCTGGTTCCGGGCGGCGCGAGGGCACCGCGAGCTGGGCACCACCTTCCTGCAGGTCGGCTTCGTCTACGGGGGACTGGCGATGCTGGGGGCGGTGGCCCGGGTGGTCCTGCTGGCGGTCCAGGTCTCCGATCCGGTCTACGGCCGCCTGGCGGTGTTCGCCTTCCTCCACAACTTCGCCTGGTTCTTCCTCTTCGCGGTCACCGGCCTGTTGGTCCGCCACCTGGTCTCACGGGGGACCGCGGTGGACGAACGGCTGCTGCGCTGGACCCTGCGGCTGGCCGCCCCCGCCGCCTGGCTGACCTTTCCCCTCGGGGTGGCCGGCGCCACCGAGGGGGTGCTGGGGGTCCTGGCTCGACTGGCGCTGGTGCCGGTGGCCGCCTCCGGGGCGGTGCTGGCGGTGGCGCTGTGGCGGGCCGCGGACGGTGACTGGCCCCTGCGCTGGCTCTCCGGCTGGGCCGCCACCAAGGCGGTGCTGGACGTGGCGGGGGTGCTGGGCCTGGCCAGCCTGGCGGCGTCCGCGCGCCACCCGGCGATCCTCTATCTGCACGTGGAGCTGGTGGGCTTCGTCACCGGGGGCCTGCTGCTGGTGACCTCCGCGCGGGGCCGGGGGAGCCTGGCCCTGCACTGGGGCCACCACCTGGGGCTGGCGGTGATGGTCCTGGGGCTGGGGCTGACCAGCCTGGTGGCGATGGGGCTGCTTCCGCCCGAGGGCTGGATGCGTCTCTCCCTGTGGCTGGCGGTGGCCGGGGGGGCGGCCATCCTGCTGGCCGGGCTGGGGTTCGCGATCGCCGGTCCCCGCCGGGAGGCTGCTACACTCCGGGCCCATGGCGTCCAAGTCGCGAGTCGGAGAGCTGCTGCTCAAGGCCAGGGTGATTGACGAGCTGCAGCTGCGGTCGGCGCGCGCCCAGCTGGATCAGTGGGGCGGGCGGATCGGCAAGGTGATCACCGACATGGGCCTGGCGGATGAGGACACCATCACCGCCACCATCGCCAAGGCGATGGGCCTGCAGCAGGTCCAGCTGGGGCACCTTCCCAAGGACCCCACCGCCCTCTCCCGCCTCGAGGTGCGCTTCGCCGAAGAGCACGCGGTGTTTCCGATGGCGCTCAAGGACAACGGCAAGACGCTGGTGCTGGCGATGGCCGATCCCACCGACCTGGAGCTGATGGACGCCGCCGCCTCCCGGGCCCGGACCCGGATCTCCCCGGTGGTGGCGGGAGAGACGGAGATCGAACACGCCATCCTCCGCTACTACCGCAACCAGGATCCCGCGGCCGGCGCCGCGCCCCGGGCCCGCCAGGCGATCCGCCGCGCCACCCAGGAGGTGGAGCAGGTCGGCGACGACGGGGAGGAGTTCAAGATCGTCGACATGAGCGGCAAGACGATGATCAAGCACCTGGCGGATCTGGAGGGTGGCCCCACCGATCCGGCGGGGATGCCTGCCCTGCCCCCCCGCCCCGGGCCGCCGGTCCCCTCCTCCCGCACCTCGGAGTTGCTGGACGAGATGATGGCCCCCGCCGCCTCCGCCGCGCTCACCGCCGAAGAGCGGGCGCGGCTGGAGTCGCTGCGGGTCAACCAGGAGAAGAGCGCGGTGATCGTCCGCGCCCTGGCCGCCCTGCTGGTGGAGAAGGGCTACGCCACCGCCAAGGATGTGGCGACGCGCCTCAAGCTCTAGCGATAGCCTGGGGGGATGAACCCGCTCCCCTCCGCCCTCGAAGTCGCCTCCGAACTCTACGTCCGCCAGAGCCACGAGCTGGCCGAGCTGTTCGGCTTCGAGACCCGGAACAAGTACGCGATCACCACCCCGGATCGGACCCAGGTGGCCTTCGCCGCCGAACAGCAAAAGGGGATCCTGGGCTTCCTGTTGCGGCAGTTCCTGGGCCACTGGCGTCCGTTCGAGATCCACTTCATGGGCCCCGACCGCCGGCCGCTGTTCCGGGCGGTGCACCCCTTCCGGTTCCTCTTCCAGCGGCTGGAGGTGTTCGACGCCGGAGGCCGCGCCCTGGGGGCGATCCAGCAGCGCTTCGCCTGGCTCACCAAGCGCTTCGATGTGCTGGGGCCGGAGGGAGAGGTGTTGCTGCAGATGCGCTCCGGACTGTTCAAGCTCTGGACCTTCCCCTTCTTCCGGGGGGAGGAGCAGCGGGCGGTGATCGAGAAGAAGTGGGGCGGAGGCCTGGGCGAGCTGTTCACCGACAAGGACAACTTCCGCGTCCGCTTCCAGGGCAGGCTCACCCACCAGGAACGGACCCTGATCGTCGCGGCCGCCATCTTTGTTGACCTGCAGTACTTCGAGCGCAAGGCCCAGTAGCGAAAGGCCCCGGCGCTGGGGCGGTTTGCATCGGTCTACGTCCCGGGGCTGATGCACTCCTGGGCCAGGCCTGCGGTCTGGCGATCGTCCGCCTCCACCCGACCCGGGGGCTCGAACTCGGGTTCGACCGGGCGCCGACAAGCCGAGGCGCCGCGGGCACCCGCCGCCGACTCCAGGGCAATCGTCCCTCCCGCCGCACATGAGCAGATTGAGAGATGCCCTGCGACGGGGCGGTGTAGCCGCAGCCGGCACAAAGGAAGGCGCGATGCCCAGCCTGCCCAGGTCGTTGTGCGAAGAGATCGAGGAGCAGGAGTACCGACTGCTGCAGCTGGTGGTGGACCCCGATCAGCCGGGCCTCACCACCCTGCAGGAGGTGGTGTTCGCCCTGGAGCGGCTGCGCCACCGGGCAGCCGACCTCCAGACCGCCAACTCACTGCGCGCGGACCTGATCGCCCGGCGCCGCCCCGGGTTCATCCGCGCCCCGGCGCCGGAGCCCGGCGAACCGCTGACTCCCTGACCGCTAGACCTTGGGGGCTTCCGACCACAGCACCAGATCTCCGCGGTGCAGGTACTCCCCGTCGGAGAAGGCGCCGTAGAAGTCGGTGAGCACCGCGTCGAAGTCCTGGTAGCGCAGCTCGGCGCGATCCTGGGTCATCTTGTCGAAGATCGGATCCAGCTTGGAGGGGATGTCGTGGTTCACCTCCGAGGGCATCGGCGAGCGCCGCCCGGGGAGCTGCCCGGTGAGCATCTCGTAGAGGAGGATTCCCAGCGCGTACACGTCCGCGGAGGGACCGGGGACCTTGGTGCGGTTCATCACCTCCGGCGCCGCGTAGGCCATCCCGCCGGTGCCCACGAACACCTGGGGCATCCCCTTGGTCTGGTCCACCTCGATCACCCGGGCCAGCCCGAAGTCGGCCACCTTGGCGTTCCCGAACGCGTCGAAGAGCACGTTCTCCGGCTTGAGGTTCTGGTGCACCAGCCCCTGCTGGTGGGCGGCGCGCAGCCCGTAGGCCACCTGCAGGAACCAGCGCAGGGTCTGGGGCACCGCCAGCCCCTTGCCGTCCGCCTGGTCCAGCCGTTCCCGCAAGGATCCCTTGCACAGCTCCATCACGAAGTAGGGGCGGGTGCCGTCCAGGCTCTGGTCCAGCACCGAGACCACGCCCGGGTGACGGACCGCGGCCTGCGCGCACAGCTCCTTCTTCAGCCGCTTGAGCACCTCCGCCTTCTGCAGGAAGGAGAAGTACCCGAAGATGTCCTTGAGCTCCTTGAGGCACACCTCCAGGCCCAGCGCGTTCTGCCGGCCCTTGAAGGCGGTGCCCAGCGGGCCCGACCCCACCGCGTCGAAGCGCACGTAGCGGCCGTCGTCGGCGGTGACGTTGCTGCCCGAACCGACCGGCGAGACTGCGGGAGCAGCGGAGGAGTTGGAGCGGGGGGAGGGAGGCATGGGCTGTCCGAACTGCGAGGTGTTGGAGGGAGTGACGGCGGGGCTGAGCGGGAAGCCGGAGTCGATCGGCTCGTCACTCTCAGGCGGGCGGGGCGGGGAGAGCTCGTGGTCGGTGTGCAGCCCCTCCTCCGGAGGCGGGGTGCGCTCCTCTCCCTCGTCCTCCGGGGGAGGCGGCGGCGCCAGGGGCTCCTCGTCCGCGAAGCCCATCCGGGCCAGGGAGGTGCTGTCGGTGTTCTCCATCGACATCAGCTGCTCCTGGAAGAACTCCCCCACCTCGCTGTCGAACTTGTCGGTGAAGTCTCCCTCCACCACCCGCTCGCCGTTGTCGGTCAGCTTCAGCTGCGCTTCCCGATCCATGGCGATGTAGTGGAACTTGCGGAGGAAGAAGAAGTAGCGGTCGAACTCCAGCGAGACCGACGGCTCCAGGGCTGCCTTCACTTCGGCAAGCTTGTTGGAGCGTCCGTTCTTGATGTTCTCGCGGAGGTTCTTGAGGATGAACAGCGCCTCGCCGCTGACGGTGTCTCGTTTGATGGCCGGGGGCATTTTCAGTGCGCGGTTATAGGCGGGAGTGCCCCCCCAGGTCGATGCCCCCTTGGTCCCGGGGCCCTTCGCCTCCTACTTGATCCGCAGCAGCTGCTTGACCGTCTCCAGCACTTCCACGAAGCGGACCGGCTTGCGCAGGTAGATGTCCACCCCCAGCTCCAGGGCGCGCTCCTGCGCCTCCTTGCCGCCGGCGGAGATGGCGATCACCGGGATCGCCTTCAGCGACTCCTCCTGGCGGATCTTCTCCACCAGCGCGAACCCGTCCATCACCGGCATGTACAGGTCGGTCATCACCAGGTTGAAGCGCTTCTCCAGCAGCTGCTTGAGCGCGTTGTGCCCGTCCGGCGCGAAGTGGACCTCCAGGGGCACCTTCCCGCCCAGGGTTCCGGTGGCCAGCTTCTTGAGCACGTAGCTGTACATCTCGATGATGTGGGGGTTGTCCTCCACGATCAGGACGCGGAAACCCTCTGGCGGCAACGCCGCGAGGTCCACCGTCCGGCTCTCTGTTCCTGAATTCAAGATCCGATCCAGCTTCTGCTTGTCCGCGTCACGCTCGACACGAAACCCAATCCCGCCACGATCATCGCCCCTTTGGCTTCGCAACCACGTGACGCGCCCGACGATTTCTAGCGGATCCAGAAGCCCGGGAAAAGAAAGCCGCAACGCTACCTGGGATCCGGGCTCGAAAGCCCGGTCCGTCTGCACGAACAATCCGGTGGCGCAGAGGTTCTCGGTGGCATCCCCTCCCCGCACCCCATCCCCATAGTCCACCCGGAGGATCAACTTCACCCGCGGGTACTGCCGACGCTCGTCCGTGGGGTCCTCCCTCCAAAAAACCTTAGCTCCCTCGCGAGGATAGCTTCGAGGGTTTTCATTGACAACGAACCGGGTAGCACCTACGAACCGCGCCCGCCATGGCGCTGTTCACCCCCGAAGAGCAGAAGCGCTTCGACGCGGGGATCGCCGAGATCCTCACCCACTACCCTGCCGATCGGAAGAGCGCCGCCATGTTGCCGGCATTGCGTCTCCTCCAGTCGATCAAGGGATGGCTCCCGCCGGAAGGCATGGAGTCGGTGGCTTCGAAGCTGGAAGTGACCAAGGAACGCGCGTACGAGGTTGCGACCTTCTACGTGATGTTCCACACCGAGAAGCCGGGGAGGTACACGGTGGACGTGTGCACCAACCTCTCCTGCTCACTCTGGGGAGCGGAGAAGGTCCTCTCCCATCTGGAGAAGAAGCTGGGCCTGAAGGCAGGCGAGCGAAACGAGAAGTTCCTCCTCCGTGAGACCGAGTGTCTCGCCTCCTGCGGCACCGCCCCGTGCCTGCAGGTCAATGAGGAGCACCACGAGAACCTCAGCCTCGCGAAGGTCGACGAGATCTTCTCCCGGCTGAGCTGAGAGACACCCCGCCCATGATCCAGGTCGAGAAGGTCATCACCAAGAACTGGGGCAAGCCCAACTCCCACACCCTCGCCGAGTACAAGCGGGGCGGGGGCTACGGGGCCCTGGAGAAGGCGTTGAAGATGACGCCTGCCCAGGTGACCGACGAGGTCAAGCGCAGCAACCTGCGCGGCCGCGGCGGCGCCGGCTTCCCCACCGGGCTCAAGTGGAGCTTTGTCCCCAAGGACAACCCCAAGCCCAAGTACCTGGCGGTCAACGGCGACGAGTCCGAGCCGGGCACCTTCAAGGATCGCTACATCCTGGAGAACGATCCCCACATGATGCTGGAGGGGATCGCCATCGCCTGTTACGCGCTGGATGCCCACCAGTGCTACGTGTACCTGCGGGGCGAGTTCAAGAAGCAGGCGGAGGTCACCGAGGCCGCCATCCAGGAGGCCTACCGGGCGGGGATCTTCGGCAAGAAGGTCCTGGGCACCGACTTCCAGTTGGACGTGTACCTGGTCCGCGGCGCCGGGGCCTACATCTGCGGTGAAGAGACCGCGCTGATCGAGTCCCTGGAGGGGAAGAAGGGCTGGCCCCGCCTCAAGCCTCCATTTCCGGCGGTGGTGGGCCTGTTCGGCGCCCCCACGGTGGTGAACAACGTGGAGACCCTGGCCAACGTCCCGGCGATCATCGCCAACGGGGCGGAGTGGTTCTCCAAGATGGGCACCGACAAGTCGGGCGGCACCCGCCTGATCTGTCTCTCCGGCACGGTGAACCGCCCCGGGGTGTACGAGGTGCCGATGCACTGCACCTTCAACCAGCTGATCTACGACGAGACCCTGGGGCAGGGGATGCCGGCGGGTCGCAAGCCGAAGGCGGTGATCCCGGGCGGATCGTCGGCGCCGGTGATGACCGCCGACGAGCTGGACACCGCGATGGAGTTCGAGGCCCTCAAGGCCAAGCAGAACATGGCGGGCTCGGGTGGGGTGATCGTGATGGACGATCAGACCTGCCTGGTGCGGTCGCTGTGGCGGGTGGCGCGCTTCTACGCCGAGGAGTCCTGCGGCCAGTGCACCCCCTGCCGGGAAGGAACCCCCTGGCAGACCCGCATCCTGCGCAAGATTGAAGAGGGCCGGGGCGTGAAGGGCGACGTGGAGCTGCTGCTGAAGGTGGCCTCCTCCATCGCCCCCTACCCGCCAATCGGCCTCGGGAACACCATCTGCGCCCTGGGAGACGCGGCGGCGCTGCCGGTGCACTCCTTCGTCACCAAGTTCCGGGCCGAGTTCGACGCCCACATCGATCAGAAGCGCTGTCCCTACGGCGACCATCCCTGGGGTCACTTCGGCGGGGGTCGGTCGTGAACGTAGAGCTGGTGCTGTTCTTCGTGTTCGCGGTGTGTACGGTGATCTCCGCCGGGCTGGTGCTGGGCTCGCGCAGCCCGATCAACTCGGCGATGTCCCTGGTGGCCACCTTCTTCTTCCTGGCCGGCATCTACGTGCTGCTGTGGGCCCACACCATCGCGGTGCTGCAGGTGCTGGTGTACGCCGGCGCGATCATGGTGCTGTTCCTGTTCGTGATCATGCTCCTCAACCTCCACGACGTGGGGCTGGGCGGGGGGCGGATCACCCTGGGGAAGATCGTGGGCGGGGTGGCGGCGGTGGGGATCATGCTGGTGCTGGTGTACGCGGTGGCGCAGTCCAGCCTCCCCGCGGCCCCCTTCGACATTCTCCGCCAGTCCACCTTCGGCACCCTGGCCCACGTGGGCAAGGTGGTCTACACGCAGTGGCTGCTGCCCTTCGAGGCGGTGTCCCTGCTGCTGCTGGTGGCCATCGTGGGCGCGGTGGTCGTCGCGAAGTCCAGGATCTAGGAGCGAGACCATGAACGGCGTTCCGATCAACTACTACCTGTACCTGGCCGCGGTCCTGTTCTCGATGGGGATGTTCGGCGTGCTGGTGCGCCGCAACGCCCTGGTGGTGTTCATGAGCATCGAGTTGATGCTCAACGCCGCCAACCTGACCTTCCTGGCCTACGCCCGGCAGCGGGCCAGCGACATCGGCCATGTCTCGGCGTTCTTCGTCATCGCCGTGGCGGCGGCCGAGGCGGCGATTGGTCTGGCCATCGTGATTGCCGTCTTCCGCAACCGCGGCACCCTCAACATCGAAGAAATCCGGACCCTGAAGCACTAGGCCCCCCATGGACTCCTTTCGCCAGTTCCTGATGACCTCGCCGGCGCCGCTGCAGAGCCTGGCGCCGTCGCTGTGGTTGATCATCGGCTTCCCCCTGCTGGGCGCGCTGATCTGCGGCGTGTTCGGCAAGTGGCTGGGCCGCGCCAACACCGGCCTGATCGCCTGCTGCGCGGTGGGCGCCTCGCTGCTGCTGAGCATCCTCGCCTACTGGGCGGTCAATGACCCCACCACGGTGACCGGTTCCCAGCACGCGTTCGAGAACTTCCGCTACGCGTTTGGCCACGACTACGGCACCTGGTTCCAGGTGGGCAGCTTCCAGGTCCGCTTCGGCCTGTGGGTGGACCACCTCAACGGCCCGATGCTGCTGGTGATCACCGGGGTGGGGCTGCTGATCCACATCTACTCCACCAGCTACATGAGCCACGACGCCGGGTACTGGCGCTACTTCGCCTACCTGAACCTGTTCGTGGCGATGATGCTGGTGCTGGTGCTGGCGGACAACCTGGTCCTGCTGTTCGTGGGCTGGGAGGGCGTGGGCTTCTGCAGCTACCTGCTGATCGGCTTCTGGTACACCGATCCGGCCAAGGCCTGGGCGGGGCGCAAGGCGTTCATCACCAACCGGATCGGCGACTTCGCCTTCCTGATCGCCGCCTTCCTGCTGGTGCTGCTCTCCGACGCCTACTCCCGTCAGGCCACCGAGGCCAACGCGCCCGGGGGGCGGATTGATCGTCACCGGCTGGGGGTGGTGGTCACCACCGGGCCGCTGAACTTCAAGGCCATCGACAGCATGGCCCGGGGCCTGGGCACCACCCAGGGCAACGGTCCGAAGATGTCCCTGGACACGGTGATCCAGGAGGGCCCGCTCAAGGGCCGCGCGGTGCAGGGGGTGGTGACCGCGATCCTGCTCTTGTTCCTGCTGGGCGCGGCGGGCAAGAGCGCGCAGCTGCCGCTGTACGTCTGGCTGCCGGACGCGATGGCCGGCCCCACCCCGGTCTCGGCGCTGATCCACGCCGCCACCATGGTCACCGCCGGGGTGTACCTGTTCTGCCGGATGGCCTCCCTGCTGGTGCTCTCGCCTCCTGCGATGGCCACGGTGGCGATCATCGGCGCGCTGACCGCGCTGATCGCCGCGCTGATCGCCTTTGCGCAGGACGACATCAAGAAGGTGCTGGCCTACTCCACCGTCTCCCAGCTGGGCTTCATGTTCATGGGAGTGGGGATGGGCGTGTTCTGGGCGGCGATGTTCCACCTGGTCACCCACGCCTTCTTCAAGGCCTGCCTGTTCCTGGGCGCCGGTTCGGTGATGCACGGCAACGCCGAGGAGACGGACATCAAGAAGCTGGGCGGGGTCCGCAAGGAGATGCCCTGGACCTGGCTGACCTTCGCCATCGCCACGGTGGCGATCACCGGCGTGCTGCCGCTGTCCGGCTTCTTCTCCAAGGACGCCATCCTCCACGGCGTCCACGGCACCCACCTGCACGGGCTGGAGTGGGTCACCAACTTCGTGTGGATCATCGGCCTGGTGACCGCGTTCTGCACCGCCTTCTACATGTGGCGGCTGTACATCCTGACGTTTGAGGGCAAGCGCTCGGCGGAGGCGAAGATCCCCCACGCCCACGAGAGCAGCGCGGCGATGGTGGTCCCGCTGGTGGTGCTGGCCACCCTCTCGGTGTTCGCCCTGATCTGGGGTCTGCACCTGATGACCTCCCCCTCCACCGGGAAGTCCCAGGCGATCTTCGAGAACTTCCTGGCGCCGATCTTCGCCAACACCGACCGGATCATCCAGGGCACCGGCAACCTGGTCCGGCACGACAGCCCGCTGATGACCGCCTACGTGGTGGCGATCCTGATCGCCTGGGCCGGCGCGGCCCTGGCGGCGGTGCTGTACTTCAGGTTCTTCCCCGCCTGGCGCGCGGCGGGCAAGCCGGCACCGGCGTTCGCCTCGATGGCCCGGGGGTTCGCGGTGGCCAAGTTCAAGGTGGACGAGCTCTACGAGCTGGTGATCATCAATCCAATCAAGTGGAGCGCCAAGCTCCTCTACCGCGTGGTCGATTCCTTGTTGATCGACACGCTTGTGGTGCGCGGCGTGGCCTGGGTGACCTACCAGACCGGCGCGGCGCTCCGTTACTTCCAGACAGGTGACGCGCAGGGCTACGCCGCGGTGATGGTGGTGGCGCTCCTGGCCGGTGTCGCCTACGCCGTGTGGGGCCTCGGCCGATGAGCTTCTTCGATTCCCACCTGACCTCGCTGGTCATCTTCCTGCCGCTGTTGTTCGCGGCGCTGCTGGCCTTCCTCCCCAACGCCGAGCGCGGGCAGCTGCGCACGGTGACCCTGATCGGGATGTTGCTGGACCTGGTCCTGGCCGCCTGGATGTACTTGAAGTTCGAGCCGGCGGGCGCCGAGTTCCAGCACGAGTACCGGGTGCGCTGGCTGGACGACTTCGGGATCAGCTACCACGTGGGCGTGGACGGGCTGGCGGTCAGCCTGATCCTGCTCACCGCGGTGCTGGGGCCGCTGGTGGTGATGGCCTCCTGGAGCTTCGTGCAGGAGCGCACCAAGGAGTTCCACATCGCCCTGCTGGTGCTGCAGGTGGCGATGCTGGGCGCGCTGTCCTCGCTGGACGTGGTGCTGTTCTACGTCTTCTGGGAGGCGATGCTGATCCCGATGTACCTGCTGATCGGCGTCTGGGGTTCGGAGGAGCGGCAGATGGCCGCGATGAAGTTCTTCCTCTACACCCTGGCCGGTTCGCTGCTGATGCTGGTGGCGATCATCGCCCTGTACCTGATCGCCCAGCCCTCGGGTTCCCGCTCCTTCGATTACGCCACCATCTACAACGCGCTGGTGGGCGCCAACCGCGAGCTGTCCGCCTGCATGGCCGCGGGCGCCAGCTCGCCGCTGTGCACCAACCTCTCGCCGATGGCGCTGACCCTCAAGAGCTGGGGACCGTGGATGTTCGCCGCCTTCGCGCTGGCGTTCGCGATCAAGGTCCCGATGTTCCCGGTGCACACCTGGTTGCCGGACGCCCACGTCCAGGCCCCGGTGGCCGGATCGATCATCCTGGCCGGGGTGATGCTGAAGATGGGCACCTTCGGCTTCTGGCGCTTCGCCATCCCCCTCTTCCCCTCGGTGGCCCGCGAGGCCCGGCCGCTGCTGGCCGCGCTGTCGGTGATCGGGATCGTCTACGGGGCCCTGATGTGTCTGGCCCAGCGGGACATCAAGAAGCTGATCGCCTACTCCTCGGTCTCCCACCTCGGCTACTGCATGCTGGGGATCATGGCCATGACCCTGGAGGGCGCGTCCGGCTCCGCCTACCAGATGCTGAACCACGGGGTGTCCACCGGCGCCCTCTTCCTCCTGTTCGGCATGCTCTACGAGCGCCGCCACACCCGGTTGATGTCCGACTACGGCGGGATCGCCTCGGTGATGCCGGTGTTCGCGGTGGCCTTCGTGGTGATCACCTTCTCCTCGATCGCCGTCCCCGGAACCAACGGGTTCATCGGTGAGTTCCTGGTGCTGCTGGGCACCTTCAAGAGCTCGCTGTGGACGGGGTTCGGGGTGCTGGCCACCACCGGGGTGATCCTGGGCGCGGCCTACATGCTGTGGATGGTGCAGCGGGTGTTCTTCGGTCAGCTCACCCACCGGGAGAACGCGCACCTCACCGACATGAACTGGCGGGAGATGGCCACCGTGGCCCCCTTCCTGGTGTTGGTGCTGGTGATGGGGCTGATGCCCCAGCCGTTCCTGGATCGCCTCAACCCCGCCGCGGACCGCTTCGTGGACCGCTTCAACGTCGGCGCCCGGGACAGCCGGATCACCGACGCCGAGGTGCGGATGGTGGTGGCGCAGCTGCCTCCCCGCGCCGCGCAGCCCCTCCCCGGGGCCCCGCGCCCGCTGGGGCTGGGCAACGTCCAGCCGGTCCCCCTCTCCGCGCCGCTGCGTCCGGCCGCGCCTGCCCCCGCGGCCCCGGTGGCGGATCCCCACGCCGGCCACAACCACTGAGCCGTTCTTTTTCGAGCTGACGCCAACCATGTTCACCATTCCCGTCATCACGGCTGCAGACTTCGGACCGTTGATCCCCGCCATCCTGTTGCTGGTGGGCGCGATCATCGTGCTGCTGTCGGAAGTGTTCCTCTCCACCGCCTCCCGCTCCTACCAGTCGGTGATCACCGCCCTGTTCGGGACGGCCGCCGCGGTGATCGCGGTGGGCGCGGTGGGCGAGGCCCCCCGCAAGGTGTTCCTGGGCTTCGCGGTCAGCGACTCCTTCTCCAGCCTGATCACCGCGGTGATCTGCGTGGGGCTGGTGCTGGCGGCGCTGGTGGCCCGCGGCTACCTCCACGACCGGCACTCCGAACGCGGTGAGTTCTACGCGCTGATGATGTTCGGGGCGGCGGGGATGAGCCTGCTCTCGGTCTCCAACGAGCTGATCACCCTGTTCATCAACCTGGAGGTGCTGAGCATCGCCACCTACGCGTTGACCGCGTATCTGCGGCGGGGCGCCCGGTCCACCGAGGCCGGGTTCAAGTACTTCATCCTCGGCGCCTTCTCCTCGGCGATCCTGCTCTACGGCGCCGCCCTGCTCTACGGCGCCACCGGCACCACCCACCTCTCGGAGATGGCCGGCCCGCTGGCGGAGGCCTTCCAGAGCTCGCGCGCGCTGGTCTACGCCGGGGTGTTCCTGGTGGGCACCGGGCTGGCCTTCAAGGTGGCCGCGGTCCCCTTCCACATGTGGACCCCGGACGTGTACGAGGGCGCCCCCACCCCGGTGACCGCCTTCATGAGCGCCGGAGTGAAGGCCGCGGCCTTCGCCGCCCTGGTGCGGGTGTTCCTCTCCTTCTCCCCCGGGATGCCGGACGCGCCGCTGCTGGAGCTGTTCGCCACCCTCTCCTTGCTGACGATGATCGTCGGCAACCTGCTGGCCATCCCGCAGCGGAACGTGAAGCGGATGCTGGCCTACTCCTCCATCGCCCACGCCGGGTACGTGCTGGCGGGCGTGGCAGCACTGTTCGCCACCGGGGCCGGCGAGGCCGGGTTCCGGGTGATCGGCAGCATGGAGATGCACAACGCGGCGAACGCGGCGGTTCGCAGCGACGCGCTGAAGGGGATCCTGTTCTACCTGCTGGCCTACACCGTGACCGGGGTGGGCGCGTTCGGGCTGATCTCCGCCCTGGAACGCCGCGAGGACGAGGACCGGGGCACCGCCTGGGACCTGGAGCGCTTTGCCGGGCTGGCCCAGCGCAAGCCGGGCTGGGCGCTGGCGATGGCGGTGTTCATGCTGTCGCTGGGCGGGATTCCCCCCACCATCGGCTTCATCGGCAAGCTGTACATCTTCCGCGCCGCGATCGACGCCGGGATGACCGGGCTGGTGGTGGTGGGCGTGCTCACCTCCGCGGCCAGCGTCTACTTCTACCTGCGGGTGGTGGTGTACATGTACATGCGCCCCGCGGCGGACGGAGCGGTGACCCACAACACCCACTGGTCCACCGAGACCGCCCTGGTGCTCTCCACCGCGGCGGTGGTGATCCTGGGAGTCCTCCCCGGGCCGGTCACCGGCTGGCTGGCGATGGGTGGCTCGCTGTTCGGGCAGTAGCCCCGGCAGGGAGGCCCTAGAGTCGCTTCCGCGATGGGAGAACCGGCCGACGGCGGAGGGGTGAAGCAGCGCGCGCCGCGGTGGCGCGCGGCGGTGGCCGCCTTCGGGAAGCCCGCCGCCGCGACCCTGTTCTTCCTGGGGTTCGGCTCCGGGCTGCCCTTCCTGCTGGTGGGTTACTCGGTCTCCACCTGGCTGCGCGACGAGGGCACCGAGCTTCGCTACATCGGGCTGATCAGCTACGCGGCCCTCTTCTACACCCTCAAGTTCCTGTGGGCTCCGCTGCTGGATCGCCTCCCGGCGCCGCTGGTGGGCCGGCTGGGACGGCGGCGCGGCTGGTTGCTGCTCTCGCAGCTGTTGGTGGCGGGCGCGGTGGCGGCGATGGCGCTGACCGGACCGCAGGCCGGGCTGTCGCTGTTCGTGTGCCTGATCGGCCTGGCCGCCCTGGCCGGCGCCACCCAGGACACGGTGGTGGACGCCTACCGGATCGAGATCGCCCCGGTGGAGCTGCAGGGGGCGCTGGCCGCCACCTACACCCTGGGCTATCGGATGGCGCTGCTGGCCAGCGGCGCGGGGGTGCTGTACCTGGCGGAGTTCTCCGGCTGGCGGGTGGCGTACCTGACGATGGCGGCGCTGATGCTGGCGCCGATCGCCGCCACCCTGCTGGCCAAGGAGCCGCAGGTGGAGGTGGACCGCACCACCCGCCTGACCGCGACCTTCACCGGCCCCTTCGTGGAGTTCTTCCGGCGCAACGGCTGGGTGCTGGCGCTGGCGCTGCTGGCCTTCGTGGGCCTGTACAAGCTGCCGGACCAGATGCTGGGGGTGATCGCCGGGCCCTTCTACCTGGACAGCGGCTTCAACAAGGCGGAGATCGCCACCGTCTCCAAGCTGTACGGGGTGTGGATCGGCATCGCCGGGGCGTTCCTGGGCGGAGTGGCCATCGCTGGTTGGGGGATCCGGATCCCGCTGGTGATCGCCGCGGTGGCGGTCTCGCTGTCGAATCTCCTGTTCATCGTGATGTCGGTGTTCCCCGGCGAGCGCTGGGCGTTCATGGTCACCATCTCCGGGGACAACCTGGCCCAGGGCTTCGCCGGCACCACCCTGGTGGCCTTCATGTCCGGGCTGGCCAACAAGCACTACACCGCGACCCAGTACGCGCTGCTCAGCTCGCTGGCCAACCTTCCCGGCCGGCTGATCGGCGGGCTCTCCGGCTTCATGGTCGAGGCCTGGGGCTACACCGGGTTCTTCATCTTCAGCACCGTCTCGGTGGTCCCCACCCTGGTGGTGCTGGCCTGGCTGTGGCCGAAGGTGGGGCGGGAAGTGGCCGCGCCGGAGAAGGCATTCGCCTAGCTGGGGCGGCGCGCCGAGCGCTTGGACTCAGTATGAACCGGACGAACCCCGGACCGGGGCCGGCGAGCTCAGCCCGTCCTGCGCCTCCACTGGTTCCGCTTCGGGGAAGTCGATCCGATCCAGCTGCCGCAGCGCCACCGAGAACATCAGGAACAGGCTCTTGAGCTGGTCCAGGTCCTTGAGCACCCCCGGGCTGACGAAGCTCAGATGGTCCAGCCCCTCGGGAAGCCCCTGGCCGAAGAGGGCCGGGTCCCCGCGCTGGACCTCAAAGGCCACGTGCGGCTGACGCATCAGCAGCAACCGAAGCCGGGGGTGGCCCAGGAAGGCCCGGACCTTCTCCACCTGGTTGGTCTTGATCACGAAGGCGGCGTCGAACTCCGGATCGCCGATGGTCACGTCCTGGAATCCCAGCCAGCGGGCCAGCGGACTGAACAGATGCGCGCGGCCCACCGAGAAGTGGAAGTCGTCCGGATTCTCGAAGGGCGCCACCAGCCGGGTGTAGGTGGTGCTGGATTTGCCGGTGGACACGGTGAAGGTGTCCAGGGTGACCGCCCACCCTCCCGCGTGGGCCACCACCCGGTCGCCCTTCCACAGCCCCCCGTCCACGAACCTGCCGCGCAGCTCGTCTGCCAGCTGGGTCCAGACCTCGTCCTGGCTGGGCCCGAACAACTTCCGAAGGATTCCCATCCCCGGGAGTCTAACCCCACCGGAGGGGGACCGATCTCCAGCGACCGGCTCGGCATCCGCCCCGGCGAAGCGTCCCGCTTCAGGCCCGCGGTACCAGCCCCTGCTCCCGCAGGGCGGCGATGGTCTCCCGCACTCCCTCCTCCAGCGAGGTGGGCACGAAGTCCAGCTCCCGGATCGCCTTGGAGGCGTCCACCCGCACGTTCCAGAGCAGGAACTGCAGCTGCCCCAAGGCGATCAGCGGACGGAACCCGAAGGTCCGCGCCAGCGGAGCGCTGACCGTGGCCAGGGCGCGCAGGGCCCAGGCCGGACCGACCGGGGGAACCTTCAACCCCGGGACCTGGGCGGCAATGGCCTGCGCCAACTCCCGATTGGTGGCGTGGGTGTCGGCGACCAGGAAGCGATCACCGCTCTGGCCCCGGTCGGCGGCGGCCAGGTGGACCGCGGTCACTCCCCGGACGAAGGCCAGCGCCATTCCCCCGGGAGGGAGCAGCGGGGCGTCGCGGTTCATCAGCTTGATGAAGAAGGAGTTGGTACCTTCGTGCACCGGGCCAGGGCCGTACACCGCGCCGGGGTTCACGTAGACCACGTCCAGTCCCTGCTGGCGGATCCGCTCCGCCTCCTGTTCGGCGGCCTGCTTCGAACGTTCGTAGGCGGTGTGCTTGGGGTGGGGATCGAGGTTGGACTCCACCAGGGTTCCGCCCGGCGGCGCCGCGAACACGTCCATGGTCGAGGTGTAGATCACCCGCTTCACCCCGGCGCGCAGCGCGGCGGTGAGGACGTTGACCGTCCCGCCCCGGTTCACCCGATCGAAGATCGAGTCGTCGGCCTGCCACTGCTCGGGGATCCCCGCGGCGTGGAACACCCGCTCCACCCCCTGGCAGGCCGGCTCCAGGCTCTGGGGCACGGTGACGTCGCCTTCGACCAGGGTCACCTCACCGGGGAGCAGCCGGCGAGCGCGTTCGGGAGACCGGACCAGGGCCCGGACTTCATGCCCACGCTGGACCAGGGTCCGGACGAGGTCGTTGCCGATGAGACCGGTACCCCCGGTGACAAGGATCTTCATTCCTACCTTCTACTCCCGAGTGGGGG
Organism: Myxococcaceae bacterium; assembly: GCA_036675345.1. GTDB lineage: Bacteria > Myxococcota > Myxococcia > Myxococcales > Myxococcaceae > JALYOC01. The sequence continues at coordinate 58,415 of JAKFFE010000016.1, read as the reverse complement.
CGATGGAACGGGTGACGCCGCCGCGCCCCCATGCCAGTCTCCCCGGTCGAGACCCGGCGTGGACATCGGACGATCAAAGGGAGGCGCGGTGAGGAGGCTGTCCTGGTTGTGCGCGCTGCTGCTGGCGTGGCTGCCCCTCTCCACCGCGCTCGCGCAGACCGACTCCTCCCGGCCGTCGGTGACCCGGCCGAAGAAGAAGACGACCAAGAAGAAGCGGGCAGCCAAGGCCAAGCCGAAGCCGCCGCCCGCTCCGGTGGAAGAGCCCGCCGCCACGCCCTCCGACGCTCCGGTCGACGACCAGGGTCCCCAGTGGGAGACGGTGGAGGAGGAGCCGCCCGAGGCGCCCCCGGCGAAGGTGGTGGCCCCCTCGCTGGTGCCGGAGAAAAAGAAGCAGAAGCAGCAACAGGAGGCGCTGGATCAGGTCCGGCTGGACGAGCAGGTAAAGCTGCGGCGCACCCTGCTCACCGCCCATCAGGCGCTGGGGATCGCCACCTGGGCGGCGCTGGCCGGCACCACGGTGATCGGCCAGCTGGAGCTCAACGACAAGTACCGGCTGGGTTCGGCCAACCCGGATCGCTTCGAGTTGCTGCACTTCGGCCTGGCGATGGGGAGCACCGGGCTGTTCGCGGCCACCGGGCTGTTCGCCCTGCTGGCTCCCCGCCCCTATGAGCTGCGGTCCGGGTTCAGCACCAGCACCCTGCACCGGATCCTGGTGGGGATCGCCACCGCCGGGATGCTGGCCCAGGTGGGACTGGGCCTGTATGCCCATCGGCTGGAAGGTGCGCTCGACCAGCGGGTGGTGGCGCAGGCGCACCAAATCATCGGGTACGGTACGCTGGGGGCGCTGACGGTCGCCGCGGCCGTCCTCGTCTTCTGACCGGGCCCTCCTCGCTGATGACCTCGCTGGCTCTTCTCTCGTTGTGCAGCGCCCTGGTGGTCCAGGCGGCGCCGCAGCCGACCTTCACCCTCAAGCGCGGCACCGTCTCCTACAAGATCATCCACAAGCTGCATGAGGTCACCGGGACCTCCCAGGCCGCCAAGGGGACCGCGAAACTGTTGAAGGACAAGACCCTGGAGGTCCGGGCCTCGGTGCCGGTGGCCACCTTCGACTCCGGGAACGCCAACCGAGACGCGCACATGCTGGAGGCGGTGGAGGCGGCGCGGTTCAAGACGGTGGAGCTGCGCGCCCGCCTCCCCAACTTCCGGTTGCCGCCGAAGTTCCCGGCCAAGGCCCGGATGAAGGTCCCGGCCCAGATCCGCTTCCACGGGGTGGAGCGGGAGGAGACGGTGGCGCTGGACATCACCTTCCAGGACGCGAAGCGGGTGGTGGTGAACGCCACCTTCACCGTCAGCCTCGAGGCCTACAAGGTGGAGCGGCCGTCCCTGATGTTCATCCAGATCAACGATCCGATGACTGTGGTCGCCGACCTCCACTTCGAGAAGAGGCCATGAGCAGCCGACGTCAGTTCTTGAAGCGGACGCTGCAGGGCAGCGCGGCGGCGGTGGCCGCCACCACCCTCCCCTCCACCGGCTGCATCCGGTTCATCGACCCCGCCCCGGTGGCCGACGTGGACCCGCCGGTGAACGGGAAGCTGACGGTGGAGCTGTCCCGCTGGCCGGAGCTGGCGCCGCTGGGCAGCGCGATCACCGTCCGCGCCCCGGGAATCGAACCGGTGCTGCTGGCCCACTGGAGCGATGGCCAGTACGTGGCGGTGGACAGCGTCTGCACCCACGCCGGCTGCCCGCTGGGCTTCTTCGAGAACGCCATCGAATGCCCCTGCCACGGCGCCCGCTTTGGCGCCGAGGGCGAGGTGCTGCGTCCGCCCGCGGTGCAGGGGCTGCGCAAGTACCCGGTCACCGTCGAACTGGACCGGTTGGTGATCGATCTCTGGGCGGGCAGCGAGGGCTTCCCGGCGGTGAACGAGGGCCGGATCTTCTTCGCCTTCTCCCAGTTCCCGGAGCTGCGCACCGCCGGCAACTCGGTGGCCGGGACCCCGGAGGGGCTGGGCCGCCCGCTGGTGGTGGTGGCCACGGACGACGGCGGGTATGCGGCGCTGGACGCCACCTGCAGCCACCTGGCCTGCACGGTGGCCTTCGATCCCGCCGCCACCCAGCTGCGCTGCCCCTGCCACGGCAGCACCTTCAACCTCACCGGCGAGGCCACCCGGCCCCCCGCCACCCTGCCGCTGCGCCGCTTCACCGCCACCCACGACGCGGACGGGGTCACCGTCCAGATCGCCTGACCGCTACGCGTCGTCCAGCGCCCCGGCGGTGATCCAGGTCTGGATCGCCTCCAGGTCCGCGGCCGGCAGCTCACCGTTGCCGGTGACCGGGTCCACCGGCATCCGGTCCCCGGTGATGCTGCCGTCGCCTACCAGCTTGAGCCACAGGTAGCTCTGCTCCGGCTGACCGGCGACGATCAGGTTCCGGGCCGGCTGCTGGGAGGAGGGCTGGAACAGCCGCGCGTAGAGCCCGTCCGCCAGCACGTCGAAGCCGCCGGAGGGGGTGGCCCCACCGTGGCAGCCGCCACAGCTGGCCTCCAGCAGCGGCCGGATCCTCCCGCTCCAGGTGGCGCCGGTGCCCACCAGGTTCAGGGCGGCGGGATCCGCGCTGTAGGAGCAGTTCACGTAGTCGATGCCCGCGCCCAGGTTCCAGCTGTCCGCCGCCGGGTCCAGGCCCTCGATGAAGCACATCAGGGCCAGCATCTCGATGATCGACGGCGGCTGGTTGGCCAGCGGCATCCGCGTCCCGGGGACCGGGTCCCCCTCCATCTGTCCTCGCAGCCGGGCCACCAGGTAGCTCTGCTCGGGCCAGCCGGGGGTGATCAGCGAGACCGCCCGCCCGGTCCGCGCGCCGAAGACGCCGTTGCGGTTGGGATCACCCTCCACCACCCCGGCGGTGAGCAGCGCCTGGACCCGCTCCAGCTGATCGCTGTCCACCCGCGCCACCAGGTGGCGGCGATCCGGCAGCACCCACCAGTCCGAGCTGTAGTTGCCGTAGGCGAAGGCCCGGACCGTCCCGTCCGGCTCCAGGAAGGAGCGGAGGAACGAGGCCCGCTGCCGGCCCACCTCCACCTGGGTCGGCAGAGGCTCCTGCAGGTACACGTGCAGGCCGGGGGTGGTCTCGCTGATCGCCGCGCTGGTCCCGGTGGGCGGAGGACCGGGGATCAGCTGCAGCCAGGCGATCTCCGACTCGGTGAAGCCGCTGGCGTCCAGGGTGAAGCGATCCCCCACCCGCTCACAGCGGTCGAAGATCCCTTCCCAGGAGCCCGCCTGGACGTTGCAGGGGGCGTCGATGATCCGGGTGAAGTTCGCCGCGGTGTGCAGGTCCGGGTACTCCTTGGCGTTGTGGCACACCCCGTTGGTGCCGCCGCAGGAGCGCACCACCACCTTCTGGTGCAGATCCAACCCGGTGAGGAAGCGCGTCTGGGCCTCCTGCACGAACGGGTCGCTGCCGGTGTACACCGGCACCAAGCCACCACTGGGGAGCTGCGGGCGGTCGGGGGTGAAGGGGATGTCCGGACGCGGTCGGGGCGGATCCGCCAGGTTGCATCCGGCGACCAGCGCCGCGCCACACAGGGCCAGGAGGCGGAGCCGGCTCACAGGAAGAGATCCTCGATCGGCGCGTCGGCCGGAAAGACGCCCTGGTGGTCCGCCCCCAGCAGATCCAGGAGGGTCTTCATCACCGCGCGGTAGCTGTACACCTTGCCGGTGGCCTCCAGATCGTTGGCCCGGGTGGAACCCAGCGAGCGCCCGCCCTTGCCGGCGGTGGAGATCACCCCGCCCATCATCGGCATCGACATCCAGCGGGTGGCCCGGTCGCTGCTGTGGTCGCTGCCGCCGGCGGAGTTGAAGCGGGAGCCGGAGGCGGTGCGCCCGAACTCGCTGCCCAGCACCACCAGGGTGTGATCCCAGTAGGTCCCGCCCGAGGGGTGGACCATCCGCTTGAGCGCGACGTTCAAGCCGCTGATCAACCGGTTGAGGGAGTCCATCTGACCGGGCAACTCCCCGTTCTCGCCGGAGTGGAGATCGTACCCTCCCTGGTTGAGGAACACCGCCGGGCACCCGAAGTGGAACAGCCGCAGCGCCAGCGCCAACCGGCGGGCGGTGCGGTCGGTCCCCAGCAGCAGGTCCAGATCCGCGTTGCTGATCCCATCCACCAGGGTGGCGGAGGTGCTGGGGGAGGTGAGGATCGGATCCTGGAAGATCCGCCCGTAGGCCCGGGTGGCCTCCCGCGCCCGCTGGTAGCTCTCCACCTGCGGACGGTGCCGGGAGGTCAGCGCCGCGGCCATCCGCGCGTCCACCGCGGTGGCGATCCCGCTGGCCCAGCTGGGGAGCCCGGTCTGCCCGGCGGAGACGAAGCCGCCCAGCCCCTCGCCCTCCAGCACCGGCGCCCGGTACCCGGCGTAGGCGCCGGCCCCGGCGCTCATCCCGGACTCGCCCAGGGAGAAGGCCGGCAACAGGGTCACCCCTTCGGCGGCGGCGGTGTCCACCTGGGTGCGCAGTCCGTAGTTCACGTAGGTGAGCACGCTGGTGCCGCCGCCCACGAAGCCGGTGAGGAAGCGCTCCAGTCCGGTGCCGTGGTTTCCGTCCGCGCGGGCCGCGTACGGTTCGTGGTCCACGCAAGGGAGGACGGCGATCTCGTTGGAGAGCGCGGAGAGCGGACGCATCCCCTGGTCCCGGCGCAGCTGGCCTTGATCCCCGTCCAACCAGGTGGCCCGATCCAGCAGCGAGCTGACCCCCCACTCGGTGCCGGCGGCCGCGGCGCCGGAGCGGCCGAACGGATTGAACTCGTCGGCCACCCCGGCGTTGAAGGCGGTGGTGAAGCGGAAGCCGCCGGAGAGCCGGATGTAGATCAGGTGCTTGACCGCGCCGCGCCCGGAGGTCTGGGCCAGCGCCGGTCGCGGGATCCACAGCATCGGCGCGGCCAGCGCGGTGGCGCCCGCGCCCAGCGCCTTGAGCAGCAGTCTCCGGCCCAGGTCCGTCTTGTTTGAAGGAGCCATCAGTAGAAGAGGACCTCCGCGCTGGACAGCAGCGCAAAGCAGAGCGGCCGGGCGAAGTTCTCCGCGGTGCACAGCCCCAGGGCGCACTGGGCGGCGGCGGCGCGCGCCTCGGCGGTCTCCTCCGAGCTGGGCGAGCGGCCCAGGAAGGTGCGGTACTGGTGGCGGGCCACCTCCTCCCCCAGCGCGTCGGTCATCGCCAGGCTGGGAGCCAGGTCGCCGGGCAACAACCGCTGGACGGCCACCCCGCCGCCGGGCGCATCCCCGCGGGGATTGCACACCTCGTCCACGAAGCTCAGCTGTCGGGCGGTGGTGAGGATGCTGATCACCTTGAAGCGCCCGGAGGCCACGTTCTGCTGACAGCCGCCCAGGTCGCGCGCCAGGTCCGCGTAGCCAAGCTCCAGCTCTCCGTCCTCGTTGAACGACCAGTCGGAGTTCTTGAGCAGCCGGTAGGAGGACAGGCTTCCGGACTGCAGGAACTCCTCCGGATGGGAGATCCGGTAGTCACAGCCACCCTCCAACTTCTTGCCGGACAGCCGGGCCACCGACTGGATCCAGGTCTCCGCCTCCACCTGCTTGAGCGGGCCCTGCACCCAGCGGTAGGGCGCGGGCGTGCTCACCCGGGCCGACTGCAGATACGCCGCCGAGGTCAGCACCGCGTAGTGGACGGAGCGGATGTCCCCCTCGTGCGTCACCAGCCAGTTCACCAGCTCCTCGCGGACCGCGGGGACGTCGGTGCCCAGGTCGTAGCCGAGGTACTGCAGGAGGACCTGGTCCACCGCGTGCTCCCAGAACGCCCGCTCCTTGGCCAGCGCCCTGCCGGGAAGCTGGAGGGTGGCCCACTCCTCGCCTTCCAGCACCCCGTTCCAGGTGACCAGCTCACCCGACTCGCGGTCCCGGGTGGCGCGCAGGTCTGGTTGGAGGATGATCTCGTTGAACCCCCACAGCACGCTGGTGCACTGGCCCCGGCGCAGCGGATCCACCTCCCCCTCCTCATCCAGGCAGGGGAAGCGCACGAAGGAGTCCGGCACCCGCATGTTCAGCGCGGGGTGATCGTAGTAGCCGCGCTGCCAGGTGGCGTAGAGGCGGCCCAGGTCGGCGCGTTCGTCGTCGAAGGGCGGCCGGCCCATCAGCAGCACGAACACCGCCTCCGCGGTGTCCCGGGGATCGGCCTGCCGGCGGACGATCACCGGGTGGGCGCTGAGCACCGCGGCGAACAGGTCGTAGGGGACCAGGCCGCGGTACAGCTTCCCCACCAGCGCATCCAGGTCGTAGATGCTCTGCACGTTCACCACCAGGGTGCTGTACAGGTAGCGGTCGGCGGCGCGGCGCTGGTTGACCTCGATGAAGTCCTCGCGCTCCATCAGCCGGCGGGCGGTCTCTCCCCAGGAGCCGGCGCACAGCAACCGGGTCTCGGCGGCGGAGGGAATGGCCCCGGTGAGATCGATCACCATCCGGCGGCAGGACTCCTCGAAGTCGATCCGCGCCGGCGCCAGCCCCACCCCCCACAGCCCCTTGCACAGGCCGCGGTTGACCGGGTTCTCCAGCCCCGCGCCCTCACAGTAGGCGACGCAGGCGGCGTCACAGTCCGGGGGGCGGGTGCCATCGGGCGGGGTCACCGCCCGGGGAGCGGGGAGGACATCGTCTCCGCCGGCGAACTGCCCGGAGGTGACCGGCCGGCCGTTGCCCACCAGCGCCCCCGGGCCCTGAGCCGGGGACTGGGGATCGAACACCGGGCGGTCCCGGCAGGCGCCCGCCAGCAGCGCGGTCAACGCCAGCAGCGAGCAGCGCGCGAGACGCTTCACAGGGTCAGCTCCAATCCCAGCGTGGCCGACAGGCGCTGGCTCCAGGTGTTCCAGTACTTGCGGAAGCGCAGCTCCTCCACCCGCTCATCGGTGGCGAAGAGGAAGAGTTGCCCAACCTGCCCGGTAAAGTCGAACTTCAGGTGCAACCGCCCGATGAGCTGACGTCGGACGCCGACCGACACCCCCGCCAACCACCCCACACGGGGCACGCTCCACACCCCTGCTCCTTCGGTCTGGAGTCGGGAGATCTCCCGCCCCAGATCGCCGCCGGGGACCAGCACCTGCATCCCGGCCCGGCCTCCGAGGGTGAGGAACCACTGGGCGAAGATCGGCAACGAATAGTCGGCGAGCAGGAAGGCGTCGGAGAGGAAGCCGAAGTCGAACTCGTTCTGGTAGGCGTAGCGGCCGTGGATCCGCACCCCCGGTCCCCAGCGCAGCCGCTCCCCGGACTTGAACAGCAGCCAGGCGGACCCGGACAGCGCCGCGCCGGTGTACTCGAAGGACTCGTCGATCCGCGAAGAGTCGATCCACTGCTCGCCGCTGAGCTGACCGTTCTCCGCCAGGGCATCCAGCGCCACCCCCAGCCGCTCGAAGCCCAGGGCGGGGGGGGCGACCAGCGACAGCGCCAGGGCCCACCACACCGGGAAAGACACTGGACGGCTGCTCCGTGCGAACATGCGCGGAATGTACCCCACGCCCTCCGCTCTGCGTGCGCCGTTGCTGGTGGCGTCGGTCCTGGTCCTGGTCGGCTGCGGCAAGCCCGCGCCCACGGTGATCATCGCCGCGCCCACCGCCGCGCCCCAGGTGATCGACGAGCGGGGCGTCTCCGAGCTCTCGGTGGAGGCCGCCTCCGACGAGGAGCGCAGCCCCCGCTACCAGTGGGTGCAGCTGTCGCCCGACGCGCCGGTCGGAACCTTCTCCTCCCCGGAGGAGCGGACCACCCTGTGGGTGGCGCCGGTGGTGGAGCAGACCACCACCTTCAGCCTGCGGGTGACGATCACCGACGGCGAGGCGCGCCCGGTGGAGGCCGAGGTGCGGGTGGCGGTGGTGGATGTCCCCACGGTGAACCGTCCCCCGGTGGTGGCGGAGAACCTCAGCGCGCCGGCCTCGGCGATCGCCGGGGAGGTGATCCCGCTCTCGATCTCCGCCAGCGATCCGGATGGAGATCCGCTCACCGTCAGCTGGACCCAGCTCTCGCCGGCCACCGCGGGGGTGTTCACCGGGGCGGGGACCCTGGCCGCCACCTGGCGCTCAGCGGACCTGGCCAGCGCCACTGCCTTCTTGTTTCAGGTCTCGATCAGCGACGGAGAGAACCCGGCGATCCTGCGCACCGCGACCGTGCAGCTGGAGGTGCCCACCTACGTGGCCCACATCCAACCCGTCTTCAATGCCGTCTGCACCGGCTGCCACGGGGGGGCCACCCCGGACGGAACGCTGGACCTGACCGCCGCCGCCTCCTACGCCCAGCTGGTGGACGTGCTCTCGGTGTGCGGGGCCAACGACCGGGTAGAACCCTTCGACCCCGCCCTCTCGTCACTGGTGCAGAAGCTGGAGGGCACCAGCTGCGGGGATCGGATGCCGCCCAATGACCCGACCTACTTCGATCGCCAGCCAGGAGAGCTGACCCGGCTGCGGTCGTGGATCCTGGCCGGCGCGCTTCCCTAGTCCCTCCCGGTCGCCGGCCCGGAGGAGGAGCCGGGACACTGGGCGCCGCCGGGGACCAACCGGATCCGGCCCAGGGGGGGCGCCGAGAGCACCGGGCGCCGCTTCTGCCAGTGGCTGATCAGCGCCTCGCGCAGGTTCTGGGGTCGGGCCTCGCCCAGGTCCAGATGTCCCTCGGGTAGCCGGGAGAGCACCGCGCCCACCCCTTCCGTTCCCCGGGCCAGGTAGTCCGGCACCACCAGACGGTAGCTGGCCGCCGGGTCCACCGGGCGCCCGTTGGCCAGCCGGAAACCCTGCAGCCGGGCCCGGCCTCCGCACTGGCGCAGGGTCACCTCCAGCCCGGAGACCTGGAACAGCCCCTTGCGCCCGGAGTAGGCCGCCTGGAGCAGCGCCTCCAGCTCCGCACCGGTGACAGTGGCGGTGGCCACGGTGTTGTCGAAGGGGAGCAGCTCGTAGACGTCCCCGAAGGTCAGCGGCCCTTCCTTCAAGTCCGCCCGCAGCCCGCCGGGGTTGAGCAGCACCACCTGCGCCCCCTCCATCTCCCGAAGCGAATCCGCCAGCAGGCTGCCCAGCACGCTCTCCGCCTCGTAGTTGCGGCCCAGGCGCTGCGCCGCCACCACCCCCAGAGGGCGCTGCTGCTCGACCTCCACCCGGGCCAGCGCCGGGGCCAGGGCCGCCTCCAGGACCGCGTCTTTCACCACCGGCTGGCCCAGGAAGGTGGCGGGGACCAGCTGCAGGGTCTTCGCCTCCTGCAGTGCGCGCAGGCTGCACGACTGGTTGGGATCCACCTCCAGACAGATCGGGATCGCCGCCTGGATGGTGGTGGCCTCGGGAAGCGGACGGCGGGTGAGCGGATCGATCCGCAGCTCGATCACCCCGAAGGAACGGCCCAGGCCCGCGCTCTCGATCACCGGCACCCCCTCCACGAAGTGGCCCAGCGGCTGGTGGGTGTGGCCCGCCACCACCGCGTCCAGGGTGCCGGGGGCCAGCTGGCGCATCATCCCGAACAGCTCGCCGTCGTTGGGATCGCAGCTGCTCACGTCCCGGGGATCCGCCAGCGACTTGCACTTGCCGCCGGCGTGCATCACCGCCACCACCACCTCCGCCCCCGCCGCGCGCAGCCGGGCCGCCGCGGCGGTGGCCGACTCCGCTAGCGCCCCGAACTCCAGGGTGGCCACGTTCACTGGGTTGGTGGTGGCGCGGGTGTGGGGGGTGATCAACCCCAGGATCCCGACCTTGATCCCCTGGACCTCCACCAGCACCGTCTCCTGATCCCCCAGCCAGGCCGGGCGCCCGCCGCCGCTGGCCAGCGAGAGGTTGGAGGCCAGGAACGGAAAGCGGGCCTGGCGGATGCGGGCCTTGAGCGCACCGAAGGGGTCCTGCGAGGGGTCGAGCGGGATCGGCTGCGGGCCCACCGGGCCGTAGTCGAACTCGTGGTTCCCCACCGCCACCGCGGTGTAGCCGAGGTGGTTGTAGGCCTCGACCACCACCGATCCCTCGGTCAGGTTGGAGGCCAGGGTCCCCTGGAACAGATCCCCTCCGTCCAGCAGCAGCACTCCCCCCGGGTTGTCGGCCCGCAGGATCGCCAGGTAGCCGGAAAAGGCCGCCAGCCCGCCCTCCTCCACCCGGCGGCCATCGGCCCGCCGGGCGGTGTGCGGCTGGGCCCAACCGTGGAGATCGTTGGTTCCCACCAGGGTGAGCCGGATCGGCCGGGGAGACGGCGGCGGCGCGGCGGCCACCGGGGGCTGGGGGAGGGTGGTGCAGGCACCGATCCACAGCATCACCGCAAGCACGAGTCTGCGCATGGGACGCCCTTATCGGATCCGGTCCGCCCCGTCCCGCGGCGGTTGCAGGTGCCGAGCGCGGCTCAGGTGAAGAACAGCCGGCACACCCCCACCGCGGCGGCCACCCCGGCGGCGTCGGCGGCCAGGCAGGCCGGAAGGGTGTGGCGGGTGGCGCGGACCTGGACGCTGCCGAAGTAGACCGCCAGCACGTAGAAGGTCGTCTCCGAGCTGCCGTAGATGGTGGACACCAGATAGCCGAGGAACGAGTCGGCGCCGTGGGTCTGCATCGTCTCGGTCATCACCGCCAGCGAGCCGCTGCCGGAGAAGGAGCGCATCAGCGCCATCGGGACCGCCTCGGCGGGCAGGCCGACCGGGCCGGTCACCGGGGCCAGCAGGGTGACGATCACCTCCAGCGCGCCGGAGGCCCGGAAGATGCCGATCGCCACCAGCAGCAGCACCAGGAAGGGGACGATCATCACCGCCACCTGCAGGGCCTCCCGGGCCCCGGCCACCGCCACCTCGTAGACCTTCACCCGGCGACCCAGCGCCAGCAGGACGATCCCCAGCATCACCAGCGGCACCAGCCAGTCGGAGAGCACCTGCTGGGTCCGCTCGAAGCCCGAGGCGGGCGACGGCAGCAGCACCAGGTGGCGGACCAGCGCGAACACCACCGTCAGGGCCACTCCCACCCCCAGCCACAACCGCAGCCCGCGCGCCGGGGCCACTGCGTTCTCCGGAAGAACCTCCTCCCGGTCCGCGGCTCCTGACGGCCCGAGAGCCGACCGGGTAGAGCCCTGCCCCGCGGCTTCCGACCGGCTGGAGCCCTGCCCCGAGTCCTCCGACCGGGTGGAGCCCTGCCCCGCGGATTCCGTTCTCGCCGCCTCCGGGACGGAGTCCGCCCCCTCTCCGACACCCGGGGCCCCCTCCGCCAGCGGCACCGCCGCGAAGAACGTCCGGCGCTCCAGCAGCTTGGCCACCAGCACCGCCACCACCGTCCCGGCCAGGCTGGCCAGCAGGGTGGGGGCGATGATCCCCGCCGGGTCGCGCGATCCGGCGGAGCTGCGCACCGCGATCGCGGTCACCGGCAGCAGCTGCAGCCCGGCGGTGTTCAGGGCCAGGAACAGGGCCATCGCGTTGGTGGCCACCCCGGGCAGCGCGTTGAGCTTGTTCAGCTCGCGCATCGCCTTGAGCCCAAACGGGGTGGCGGCGTTCCCCAGCCCCAGCAGGTTGGCGGTGAGGTTCATTACCATCGCCCCCATCGCCGGGTGGTCCTTGGGAACACCGGGGAACAGTCGGCCCAGCAGCGGCGCCAGCGCCAGGGCCAGGGTCCGCAACACCCCCGAGGCCTGGAGGATGCCCAGCAGCCCCAGCCACAGCGCCATCTGGCCCACCAGGCCAATCACCAGATCGACCGCGCTCCGGGCCGAGGCGATGGCCGCCGCGGTGACCGCCCCCATGTTCCCGGTGAAGGCCGCCACCAGCACCGAGGCCACGATCAGAAACGAGAAGATCCAGTTCACGCGGGCGCGCCGCCTCCCTGGGCTGGCGCTGCGGAGCGTATGCGAGGGGAATCTGAGCGCGAGTTCCCGGTTGAGGAACCCAGCAGCTGAAAATGAAGCAGCCCGATACCCTTTCGGGTACCGGGCCGCGGGTCTTCATCCGAAGTACCGCAGGTTGCTGAAGGGGGTGGGGGGGAACCACCTTCAACGGACTCGCGATGCCTCGGGGATATCCTTAAGCAGTTGCCGTGCCATCGCAGCGGGCCGGAAAAGTGTAGTGGATCCAAAGATTTCCCCGGCGGGGGCGGCGGATCGTGCAGCGGAGCATTTCAGAAGTGAAAGGTGCATTTCCCTTCTGAAAGCGGAACGGTTGATCCCGGTTCAGGATTGGCGAGTTGACTCCCGGACGGTCCCTCCCGCCCGAGGGGGCAGGACCGCACTCCGGGTCTTTGTCCGACGGCCAGGCAGTGAACATGGCTCCCGGTACAGTCCGCCTACACCGGCCCCGGACCGGAGACCTTCAGGCCCAGCCGCTTCATCTTCCGCCACAGGGTGGTGGGAGAGACCGCCAGCTCATCCGCCACCGTGCCCAGATCGCGCGGGTGCCGCTCCAGGGCGGACACAATGGCGCGGCGCTCGGCGTCCAGGACCGCGTCCGCCAGGGTCCCGGTGAGGCCGATCCCGGAGAGGTCGGGAGCGGCGCTGGCCACCGCCACCCCTTCCGGAGGGGTGGGAGGATTGGGTTCGCTGCGCAGGGTGGCGGTCCGCCGGGAGCGGCGGAGCGGAAAGTCCTCCGGGAGCAGCTCGTCGCTCTCCGCCAGGGCGGCGGCCTGCTCCACCAGGTTCTCCAGCTCCCGGACGTTGCCGGGGAAGTCGTAGCCCATCAGCACCTCCACCGCGGCGGTGGAGAGACGCTTGGGGCGGGGAGAGCGGGCGTTGGCCCGCTCCAGGAAGTGTTCGGCCAGCAGGGGGACATCGTCGGTCCGCTCCCGCAGCGGCGGCACCCGCAGGGTGACCACGTTGAGCCGGTAGAACAGGTCCTGGCGGAAGCGCTTCTCCACCACCTCCAGCTCGATGTCCCGGTTGGTGGCGGCCACCGTCCGCACGTCCACCTTCATCGCCGCGCTCTCGCCCACCCGGCGGACCTCGCCGTCCTGGAGCACCCGCAGCAGCTTGGACTGGAAGGCGGGGCTGGTCTCGGTCACCTCGTCGATGAACAACGTCCCCCCGTCCGCCTCCTCGAACAGCCCCCGACGGGCCCGCACCGCGCCGGTGAACGCGCCCTTGGCATGGCCGAACAGCTCGCTCTCCAGCAGGCCCTCGGAGATGGCCGCGCAGTTCACCGGGACGAAGGGCAGCTTGCCCCGACGGCTGTGGGCGTGGATCGCGCGGGCCACCAGCTCCTTGCCGGTGCCGCTCTCCCCCTGCACCAGCACCGTGGCGTCGGACGGCGCCACCCGGACGATCCGGCTGGTCAGCTCGCGCATCGCCGAGCTGCGGCCGATCAGCGCCGAGAGGCCGTGCCGGGAGTGGAACTCGCCGGCGAACATGTTGACTGTCAACAGCAGCTTGGCCCGCTCCAGGGCCCGGCTGACCCGGTGGACCAGCTCGCCCTCCTTGAAGGGCTTGGTCACGTAGTCGTAGGCGCCCAGCCGCATCGCCTCCACCGCGCTCTCGATCGAGCCGTAGGCGGTCATCACGATCACCTGCAGCTGGGGCGAGACCTCCAGCGCCTTCTTGAGCAGGGTCAGCCCGTCCATCGGCGCCATCTTCAAATCGGTGAGCAGCAGATCCAGGGGTTCGCGCGCCACCACCGCCAGCGCCTCGTCCCCGTCGCCCGCCTCCAGCACCGAATAGCCCTCGGCGCGCAGCAGCATCGCGGTGGTGGCGCGCATGTTGCGCTGATCGTCCACCACCAGCACCCGCCCCCGCACCGCCGGCGAACCCTCTCGTCTCTCCAAAGCCTCCACCGTCACCGGCTCCTCTCCCCATCCCCCAACGGGATCCGGAAGGTGAACCGGGTGCCCGCTCCGGGCGCCGAGCTCACCTCCACCTCTCCATGATGATCTTCCAGGATGCGCTTCACCACCGCCAATCCCAGTCCGGTGCCCTTGGCCTTGGTGGTGAAGAACGGTTCGAAGATCCGCTCCATCACCTCCGGCGGCATTCCCGGTCCCTCGTCCTGCACGTCGATCCGCAGCACGTTGCGTCCCTCATGGGCCTCGCGGGCGGCCTGGACCCGCACCTTGCCGCCGCGGGACATGGCCTGGCTGCCGTTGACCGCCACGTTCACCAGCGCCTGGCGGATCAGCCGCCGGTCCATCGGCACCGGAGGCAGGTCCTTCTCCACCTGGGCCTCGAACACCACCGGCAGCGCGTTGCGCTGGGGATCACTGGCCGCGGCCTCGATGCTGTCCTGGATGATCCGCGCCACGTCCTCCGGCTGCATCAACAGCTCGCGGGGGCGGGCAAAGTCCAGCAGCTCGCCCACCAGCCGGTTCAACCGGTCGCTCTCCTCGGCCAGGATCTCCACCAGCAGCTGCGCGTCCGGCTCCCCGTGGATCAGCCGGCGGAGGGTGCTGACCGCGTTGTAGATCACCCCCAGCGGGTTGCGCACCTCGTGGGCCACGATCGCCGACAGCTCGCCCAGGGCGGCCAGCCGCTCCTGCTTGACCATCTCCGCCCGGGCCTCGGCCAGCACCTCGTAGCTCTCCTTGAGCGAGGTGTAGAGGCGGGCGTTGGAGATGGAGAGGGCGATCTGCCCCAGGGTGGCGTTGGCCAGCTCCAGCTCGCTCTCGGTGAACCGGCGGGGCCGACGGGTGTCGTCCAGGATCGCCACCCCCATCAGCTGGTCCCGCAACAGCAACGGCAGGGCCAGGATCGCCTTCTCCCCGTAGCGCGCCACCAGCTCCGGGTGCACCGGCAGGTCGGTGTGGTTCACGTCCTCCACCGCCAGGATCCGCCGCTCCCGGGCGGCCAGGGCGGCCAGCGAGGTCGGAGAGTCCAGCGGGATCTCCCGGTGGTTGAAGTCGTGCCGCACCGACCGGGAGGAGGCCGCGCCCACCAGCAGCTGCCGACGCTCGTCGTACATCATGACGAAGCAGTTGGAGGCGTCCACCAGCCGCACCAGGTAGTCGGAGGCGAAGTTGAGGATCTCGGTCAGCTCCAGGGTCCCGCCCAGGGTGCGGGCCACCTCCAGCAACAGCTGGGTCTGGTGGTTGCGCTGCTCCAGGTGGGCGATCAGCCGCGCGTTGTCGTAGGCCCCGGCGATCTGCTTGGCCAGGAGCACCAGCAGGCTGGCGTGCTGCGGCTTGAAGGGGCCGAACACCACCAGCACCTCCCCCCGCTCCTCGGAGCCGACCGGGATGAAGGCATGGGAGATGTCCTTCCCCACCCCGCCGAACACCGGGCGCCCCTCGTAGAGGGCGTCGTAGGCATTGACCGTGCGCAGCGGCTCGGGGGTCTCGGCCTCTCCCTCCAGCAATCGCAGCTCTCCCAGCTCGGCCCGGTAGAACATCGCCTGGAACTGGTCGCGTTCCAGGGCGGAGACCACCGCCCGGCGGATCCGCTGTTCGGTGATCTCCCCCACGAAGCTGCTGGAGACCCGCACCAACGCCTCACCGATGGCGAAGCTCTCCCGCTCTTCGGGCAGGGCCAGGCAGCTGACCAGCAGGAAGGGGATCCCCTCCACCGCCTCCAGGGCCGAGACCTCCACGTGGATCGGCAGCATGTGCCCATCCGCGTGGCGGACCAGCATCGGGAACCGCTCCCGGGTGGGGGTGCCCTCCTCCTTGAAGCGCTCGTGGTGGGCGAAGAGGCGGGAGCGTTCCTCGGTGGGGACATCGTCGCGGAAGGGGCGGCCCTCCACCGCCTCCCGGGGGTAGCCGAGCAGCGCCACCATCGCGTCGTTGACCGCCAGGTACAGATCCCCGCGGATCACCCACACCGGGTGGCGAAGGCTCTGCGCGAACCGGCGGACCTCCGCCTCGGTGAACCCTGACGTCTTCATCCCTTGCGCAGCACCCTCTTCTCCCCCACCCGCAGGGTGACCTTCTCCCGATCGAAATACTCCGAGAGGGGAATGACGAACTTCCTGCTCTGCCCCACCAGGTCCTTGAAGCCCTGGGTGGTGATCTCCTGGTGCGCCTTGAGGTGCTGAACCAGCTTCACCCGCAGGGATTCCACTGCACCGGGAGCGAAGTACATGTCCTCGGACACCTTCAACACAAGCCCGTCCGCCGCGGCATGGCGCAGCACCTCGCTGATCCGTTGCACGGGGACCTTGAGCTGGGTCGCCAGCTCGTCCGGACGGGGGGGAGCCAACCCCGCGGCCTCCAGGGCGGCCACCACCTGGATCCGGGTCTGCGCGTCGCTGTGGGTCACCGTCCGGCCGCGGCCCTTGATCCGGACGCCCTCCCCGGCCGTCTCCACCGTGCCCCCCTCTGCCAGGGCGGTCAGCACCCGGTGGAAGAGCCGCGGCTCCAGCCCGGTAGCCAGCCGCTGCCGCAGCTCCTCCTTGGGCAGCAGGTCCTTGGTCGGCTCCCGGTCATGGAAGGCCTGGATGCTGGCCACGGCGCGGGCGCAGAGGGCGCGGAACACCTCCCCGGAGAGGAAGGCGCGGCGCTCCTTGTCCACCAGCAGGACCTCGCCCCGTGCGCTGGCCAGCTCCAGGGTCCGGCTCAGCGCCTTGGGCGCCATCCCCGCCTGGGCGAACAGCGCCTCCTGGGTCATGCCCGCGTAGCCCGCCTGTCGCAGCAGCCACTGCAGGCGGGCCGGCGGGTCTCCCTCCACCAGCGGGCGCAGCAGGACGGCCGCGCCGCGACGGCGCTTGGCTCCGGACAGCGCCAGCACCCGACCGCCGGCCACGGTGGTCCCGCGCCCGGGGATCACCTGGCTGCCGCGCAGGATGAAGCGCTGATCCGGAAGCACCGCCACCGGAGTCTGCAGCCGCAGCTGGGCCAGGCCGGTCTCTCCCGGGCGCAGCTGATCCAGATCCACCAGGGCCACCGTGGCCTCCACCTGCATCGTCCCCAGGTGCAACAGCAGCTTGCTGCGTCTGGCCAGCGCGTCCTCCACCGCGGGCAGCAGGGTCAGCTCCACATCCAGCATCCGCCCGGTGGGCAGCTCACCGGCGCGGCAGAGCACCATCCCGCGGGAGATGGCGTCCGGCTCCACCCCCACCAGGTTGATCGCCGCGCGCTGACCGGCGGTCACCCGGGTCACCGCCTGGCCGTGGACCTGGATCCCGCGGATCCGCAGCGGTCCCTCCAGCCCCGGCAGCAGCGAGGCGGACTCCTCCACGTCCAGATGACCAGAGAGCAGCGAGCCGGTGACCACCGTCCCGAACCCCTTGATGGTGAAGGTCCGGTCCACCGGGAGGAACGCCGGCCCCTCCGCGGGGCGCGCCGGCAGCGCCTTGCCGGCCTCGGCCACCGCGGCCTTCAGCGCCTCCAGTCCCTCCCCGCTCCTGGCCGAGCAGGGGACGATCGGCGCGTCCTGCAGGAAGGTGCCCAGGCCCAGGGCCCTCAGATCCGCGGTCAGCAGCTCCAGCCACTCCGCGCCCAGCTCGGCCAGCAGATCCGACTTGGTGACCGCGATCACCCCCGCGCGCACTCCCAGCAGGCGGCAGATGTCCAGGTGCTCGCGGGTCTGGGGCATCACCCCCTCGTCGGCGGCCACCACCAGGATCGCCACGTCCACCCCGCCCGCCCCGGCGGCCATCGCCTTGACGAAGCGTTCATGGCCGGGGACGTCCACCACCCCGGCCACGGTGCCGTCGGGGAGGGTGAGGTGGGCAAAGCCCAGCTCGATGGTGATCCCCCGGGACTTCTCCTCCTTGAGCCGGTCGGTGTCGATCCCGGTCAGGGCCTTCACCAGGGAGGTCTTCCCGTGGTCGATGTGTCCGGCGGTTCCGATGATCATGGGAGACCGCCCGGGAGGCGCTTAGGCGCCCGCCTTGTCCGGATCCACGTCGAAGCGGCCGTCCGCCGCCACCTCCTCATAGTCCCAGGGGAAGACGATCAGCTCGTCGGTGATCACCGCCGACCAGTCGGGTTCAAAGCCGTCTAGCCGCTGCACCAGCGCGGCGGTGCGGATCTCCTTGGGGCGCAGCTTCTCCGCCAGGGCCCGGGCCAGCTCCAGGGTGTCTCCGGAGGCGGCCACGTCGTCCACGATCAAAACCCGACGGCCGCGCAGCTCCGCGGGCATCTCGCCGTTCATCTTCGGGTTCCGGCGCTTGCCCTGGTCGCGGCTGCGGCGGCTGATCCGCACCGGGAAGAACTCGGCGCGCAGCGCGCTGGCCAGCGCCCCGCCCACGAACACCCCGCCGTGGGCCACTCCGACCACGATCTCCACCGGGTAGGTCTTCTTCACCTGGCGCGCCATCTCCTGCACCAGGGTGTCGAAGCGGGGCCAGGTCAGCTCCTTGACCCCGGAGCGGGAGCGGGAGCGATCCGCGCCGCCGGAGTGCCGCGGGGCCTCCGCCTGAGGGGCGATCACCACGTCCGCGGGGATGGAGACCAGGGTCTGGACCTCGTCCTTGGTCCGCCGGGAGACCCTTCGCTTGAGCAGCTTGCGCGTCACGAGGCCAACCTCTCTTCCACGATCCGGTCCGCCACCTGCTCGGGTCGCTGTCCGGACTGCTGGGCGCGGGTCAGGATCTGGTCGATGGTGTCGTAGACCGCGGCGGCCCGGGAGTAGGCCTTGTCCCGATCATAACCCACCACCTCCTGGGCCACGTTGATCAGGCCCCCGGAGTTGATCGCGTAGTCGGGGGCGTAGACGATCCCGCGCCGGGCCAGCTCCTCGCCGTGCCGGGGCTCCTGCAGCTGGTTGTTGGCCGCGCCGGCCACCGCCTTGACCCGGAGCAGGGGCAGGGTCTGGTCGTTGATCGCCCCGCCCAGCGCGCAGGGGGCATAGATGTCGGCGTCCGCCCGCAGCAGCTCCTGCTCACTCAGCGCGGTGGCGCCGAACTGCCGGACCGCCTGCTCCACCCGCTGGGGCTGCACGTCGGCCACGAACAGCTTGGCCCCGCGGCGATGCAGCTCCTCGCACAGCGCCAGGCCCACGTGCCCCACGCCCATCACGCTGACCTTCAGGCCCTTGCAGTCTCCGCGGCCCCAGACCTGCTTGGCCACCGCCTCGATGCCCCGGGCCACCCCGAACGCGGTCACCGGAGAGGGATCTCCCGAGGCGCCCTCCAGCCCCACCGCGTGCCGGGTGTGCTTGCGGGCCTCCAGCATGTCGTCCGGGCTGGTGCCCGAGTCCTCGGTGGTGATGTACCGCCCCCCCAGGGTCTCCACCGCGCGGCCGAAGGCCTGGAACAGCCGGGCGCGATCGAAGGGGCCGGAGGGCAGCATGATCACCGCCTTGCCTCCGCCGTGCGGCAGTCCGGCCAGCGCGGCCTTGTAGGTCATCCCGCGCGCCAGCCGGATCACGTCCAGCACCGCCTCGCTCTCGCCAGCGTAGGTGGTCAAGGCGCGGGTGCCGCCCAGGCCGGGACCCAGCTTGGTGGAGTGCAGCGCCACCAGCGCCCGGAGCCCGGTGGCGGCGTCGGAGAAGAAGTGGAGCCCTTCGTAGCCGCCCTCAAGCAGCCTCGGGAAGTATTCCATGCCGGCCGAGATACCTGTGGACCCGGGAGGGGTCAACGACCGGCCTGCGCGATCAGCTCGCGGATGTCGTCCCCGCCGATGACGTACTGCGTTGAGCAGAACTCGCAGGTCACCGAGGCCTTGCCCTCCTTGGCCAGCAGGTCCTCCAGCTCGGTGACGCCCAGGGTGCGCAGGGCGTTGAGCACCCGCTCGCGGGAGCAGCTGCAGGAGAAGGCCACCGGGAAGCGGGACATCACCTCCAGGTCCTCGTCCGGGAACAGCGCCTTGAGCACCGCCAGCGGACCCTGGGCGCCGTGCGCGGCCACCGCCTGCTGGAAGCCTCCCTGCTCGCGCAGCGCGGTCCCCAGCTGGGCCAGCCGCGGACGGTCTCCATCCGGCAGCGCCTGCAGCAACAGCGCCCACACCCCGCCCAGCTCCTCCCCCTTCTCTCCGAACACTCCCATCACGAACCGGCTGTCCACCTGATCCGAGGAGTGGAGGTACTCCTCCAGGTCCGGTCCCAGCTCGAAGTGCTGCAGCGCCACCGAGGACCGGTAGGTCTCGCCGTTGCCCACGTCGCGGAGCACGGAGATGAAACCCTTGCCGCCGAACACCGCCCGGGAGTGGGCCGCCGGATCCCCCACGAAGGCCAGGTTCCGGTTCTTCACGTAGCCCCGGACCTGGCCCTGGCCGTCGGCGTCCACGAACAGCCCATGCAGCGGGCCCTCGCACTCCACCTGGAAGTTGAGTCGGGTGCCGTCCTTCTGCAGCGCGCCCAGGATCGCCCCCGCCGCCAGCCCCTGGGCCAGCATCGCCGCCGAGGTGGGGAAGAGCTTGGCCAGATCCCGGGCCTTCCGCGCGGACTCGGCCGCGGAGACGCACAGCACCCGGAGGTTGGACTTCTTCAACAGGCCACTGACGAGCTGGTCACTCATGGCTTTCTTCTACGTGCTGGGGCGAGGAAGGGCAGCCATTTCCAACGTTGGCCGCCTGCCTGCCCAGCGCAGGTTGAGGTTGACCTGACCGGGACCCCGGGGTTCTCTCCGCGCGCGTCGCGCCCTAGAAGCGCGTCTCGAACCCAAAGGGGATTCCAACACATGACCCGTATCCTGACCGCAGTTGCCTTCCTGGCGGCCTCCGCCGCCTTCGCCCAGGGGCTGGAGCTTCCCGCCGCCAGCCCGGCCGCCAAGGTCACCCAGCGGATCGGCCTCACCGACGTGACGGTGGAGTACAGCAGCCCGGGCGTGAAGGGCCGCAAGATCTTCGGCACCGTGGTCCCGCTGAACCAGCTGTGGCGGACCGGCGCCAACGGCGCCACCACCGTGACCTTCAGCCAGCCGGTGAAGATCGGTGGCAAGGACGTCCCCGCCGGCACCTACGGGCTGCTCTCCATCCCCGGGGCCAGCAACTGGACCCTGATCATCAGCAAGAGCACCTCGGTCACCTCCCCCGGCGCCTACCAGGAGGCGGAGGACGTGGTCCGGGTCCAGGCCAAGCCGGAGCGGATCCCCCACCGGGAGCGGCTGACCTTCCTGTTCTCTGACTTTGGCGACGACCGCGGCAACCTGGTCCTGGAGTGGGAGAAGGTCCGGGTCTCGCTGCCGATCGAGGTGGCCACCGCCGCGCAGGTGAAGCAGAACGTGGAGCAGAGCCTGGGCCAGGCCTGGCGCCCGTTCGCCAACGCCGCCCGCTACAACCTGGGCAGCAAGGGTGACCTGAACCAGGCGCTGACCTGGGCGGACCAGTCGATCTCCCTGCAGGAGAACTGGTTCAACGTCTGGACCAAGGCGGAGATCCTCAACGCCCTGGGCAAGAAGGACGAGGCGCTGGCCCAGGCCCAGAAGGCCAAGGAGCTGGGCTCCAAGAATCCGCAGGGGTTCTTCTTCGCCGCCGACGTGGAGAAGGCGCTGGTCAGCTGGAAGAAGTAGGCCTTCGGTAGAGGCAGCATTCGCGGCGGTGGGGGCCTGGTGCCGCCACCGCCGTTTGCTTTTCCGGCAGCGCCGTGGACTGCACGACCGCTACGGGAACTCTGGCGCAACCAACGCCGAAGCCCCTGCCGTCGCCGCCGCGAGTCTGAGTAATCAAATACGCAAACGCAGGGCGATCGACCGCGAGGCTGGCCTACTGCGGGCTGCTGACTACCGCGCCAGCAGGCGCAGGTACGCCGCCTGATACCGCTCCACCGCGCGCTGGCGCGGAAACTCGGAGCAGGCGCGGTCCCGGGAACCCCGGGAGAGGCGGGTGTGGATCGCCGGGTCCCCCAGCAGCTGGACCACGTGTTCGGCCATCCTCTCCACGTCGCCCACCGGGGCCAGAAAGCCGGTCTTCCCGTGCAGCACCACCTCCGCCACCCCGCCGGTGGCGGAGCCCACCACCGGGACCCCGCAGCTCATCGCCTCCAGGGCGGCCAGGCCGAAGCTCTCGCTCTCCGAAGGCAGCAGGAACACGTCGCTGGCCCGCAGCACGTCCACGAAGCTGCGCTGGGCGCCGGTAAAGGCCACCTGGCCGGTCAGTCCCCGGTCCCGCACCCGCCACTCGGCCGCGGTGCGCTCCGGGCCGTCTCCCACCATCACCAGCACCGTCGGGGTTCGACGGTGGACGCGATCGAAGATCTCGATCACATCCGTGATCCGCTTGATCGGCCGGAAGTTGGAGACGTGCACCAGCACCCGGGCTCCCGGGATCCGCGCCGGGTCCAGACCGCAGCGGCGCAGCACCTCGGCGCGATCCACCGGGCCGGGGGTGAACCGCTCGGTGTCCACGAAGTTGGGGATCACCTCGAAGCCGCGTTCCAGCGGAAGTCCCAGGGCCACCGCTGCCTCCTCCAGGAAGTGGGAGGGTCCGGTGAGATGGTCGCTCTCGGCCAGGGCCAGGGCCACGATCGGCCGCAGCTCCGGCGAGCCCCCCACCACGGTCACGTCGGTCCCGTGCACGGTGGTCACCACTTTGGGCGCCGCCTTCCCCAGCGACTGACGCGCCAGATAGGCGCTGATCGCATGCGGCACCGCGTAGTGGACGTGCAGGATGTCCAGCCGCTCGCGGGTGCTCACCTCCACCATCTTGGAGGCCAGGGTCAGGGTGTAGGGGCTGTGATCGAACAGCGGGTAGTTGATGTGGCCCACCTCGTGGAAGTGGACGTTGGGCTCGTTCCCCGCCAGCCGCGCCGGCGGCGCCGCGCCGATGAAGTGGATCTGGTGCCCCAGCCGGGCCAGCCCCAGGCCGATCTCCGCGGCCACGATCCCGCTGCCGCCCAGGGTGTGATGGCAGGTGATTCCGATCCGCAGCGGCACGCTCATGGGAGGAGGTCGCGGGTCCCTGGCTGGAAGGGCTGGATCGCGGCCAGCACCTGATCGTGCAGCGCGCGCACCCCGAAGGCGGCGCCAAAGGTCGGCCAGCCGAACCGGCGCTCCTGGGGCGCGCCCCCGGGGAAGAGCGAGGTCTGCACACGCTGGAGTCGGGACAGGATCACGCTGCTGCGCTGTAACCGCGCCTTCCGGTAACGGCCAGCAAACCTCCCGATGGCGCGCTGGAGCGTCTCCCGGGTGCGGCGGACCGCTCGCTCCAGCTCCGGGTCCAGGGCCAGGGCGTTGGCGGCCGCCTGCTCCATCGCTCCCCGGGTGGCCTCCAGGAGAGCGGCTTCCAGGGCCTCGGCGGTGGGGTGGGACGAGGCGCCTCCCAACTGGTGCCGCTCCAGCAACACCTCGGCGGGCTGCCCGGCCTCGGCGGCGGTCAGACCCAGTCCCTCCAGCGCGCGGCGGGTCTTCACGTCGATCAGCCGGAAGCCCGCGCGGGGAAGGAACAGTGTGGGGGCCATCCCGAAGTGGCGATACAGCGGCCCCAGCTGCGCGGCGTAGCCCAGCTCTCCCGGTCCGCCCACATAGGCCGCGGTGGGGAACAGCGCGTCCTGGAGAATCGGCCGCAGCAGCGCCGAGGAGCTGAGGCTGAACGGATCCCGGCGGGCCAGGGTGAAGAGCTCATCCCGGGTCAGACGCCGGTCGGTCCCCACCAGCAGGTACTGGTCGTCCTCCTGGCGGTCCACCCGGTAGCGGGGGCCCTCGGCGCCGTCGGGATGGACGAAAACCAGCGGCGAGCCGTGGCGCACGTGCACCTGGGGTTCGAAGCCGGCGGCGCGGATCACCGCGCAGCGCTCCTCCAGCACGAAGGTGATCCGCTGCTCGTCGCGCAGCGCGTGCTCCAGCATCGGCGCCCACAGGCGGGAGACCGCCGGCTGCCGGGGATCGAACAGGATCAGCCCGTCGCCTGCGAACAGCTCCGCCAGCATCCCGGCGAAGGCGGAGGCCACTCGCTGGCCCGGCTGGTAGTGCCGGCGGATGATGGCCAGCACCTCCGCCGCGTCCGGACGCCCGTCCAGGAGCTGGGCCAGCTGATCGACGCAGGCGGAGACCGAGGGTCCCAGGGTCCGGTGACCGACCGGAACGCGTTCTCCGTGCGCGGTGGGCGGATCGCAGAGGGCGAGCCGGCGGACGCCAGAGAACTCTGGCTCCGTGGAGGCCGACGCGCGGAAGCCGACTGCAGGCACCGGGGACGTAGAATCGCTCGCGGCGACGCCTTCAGACTCCTGGGACGCTGCCGAGTCCCTCGCGGCGACGCCCTCTGCGCCCTGGGACGACGCGGCGGAATCCGAAGCTGCCTGTTCGGAACCTGGCCGCTCGCTGGCCGGAAACTCGCAGTGATCAATCTCCGCGAAGTCGTGGTCCTCGGTCTGCAGCCAGAACACCGGGACGCAGGGGACCCCGGTCTCCTCCTCCAGCGCCTGGGCGGCCTTGATCGCGGTGGCCGCCTTGTAGAAGGTGTACAGCGGGCCCAGGAACAGGCCCACCTGCTGGCCGGTGATCACCGCCACCGTGCCCGGCTGGGCCAGCCGTTCCAGGCTGCGGCTGCGGGAGGCATCCGCCGGAAGCTCCGCCTGCTGACGCCGCAGCTCCTCCAGCAACGCCGGGGCGACCACATTGCCCGCGGCCCGCTCCACCGCGATCTTGCGGATCGCCGGATCGCGCGCGTCGGCGCCGATCAACTGCAGTGCGGCCGGGTCTCTCTCAAGCCAGGCGGTGTAAATCGAGCGGGACATCGAAGGTGGATTTGAAGAGGGCTCGGGATAATACGTTGCCGCGTTTGGCGCCCCTGAAACCGGGGACCCCCCAGAAAATTTCAGCCCATGAACCGACTCGCCTTTCCGCTCACCTTCCCGTTCATCGCCGGCTCGACCCTGGCCCTGGGCGCCGCCGCCGCCCAGCCGGACGCCGCGCAGCTCTCGCTGGCGGTGCGCCGCCTCAACGTGGTGGGCAGCGTGCTGTACGTGGCCGCCCACCCGGACGACGAGAACACCCGGCTGCTCTCCTACTTCGCCAACGAGCTGCTGCTGCGCACCGCCTACCTCTCGGTCACCCGCGGCGACGGCGGGCAGAACCTGATCGGCACCGAACAGTCCGAGCAGCTGGGGCTGATCCGGACCCAGGAGCTGTTGGCGGCCCGGGGGGTGGACGCGGCCGAGCAGCTGTTCACCCGCGCCCGGGACTTCGGCTACTCCAAGAACCCGGAGGAGACCTTCCGGATCTGGGGCAAGCAGGAGGTGCTGGGAGACGTGGTGTGGGCGATCCGCACCTTCCGCCCGGATGTGATCATCACCCGCTTCCCCACCGACGGGGGCGGGGGCCACGGACACCACACCGCCTCCGCGTTGCTGGCCGAGGAGGCCTTCGAGCTGGCGGGAGATCCCACCGCCTTCCCCGAGCAGCTGCAACACGTCCAGCCGTGGAAGCCGAAGCGGCTGGTCTACAACGTGGCCCGCTTCGCGC
Source organism: Myxococcaceae bacterium (assembly GCA_036675345.1). Lineage (GTDB taxonomy): Bacteria > Myxococcota > Myxococcia > Myxococcales > Myxococcaceae > JALYOC01. The sequence continues at coordinate 33,261 of JAKFFE010000016.1, read as the reverse complement.
CGGGCGCGGACCAGCTGCTGCCCCAAGCCTTCACCCTGGATGTGGGCGCCTACAACCCGGTGCTGGGCCGCTCCTACGGAGAGCTGGCCGCGGAGAGCCGCAGCAACCACAAGAGCCAGGGCTTCGGTGCACCCCGCCAGCTGGGCCCGTTGCTGGAGCAGTTCATCCTGGTGAAGGGGGAGAAGTTCGAAAAATCGCTCTTCGACGGCGTGGACACCCGCTGGTCGCGGGTCCCTGGCTCGGAGAAGGTCCAGGTCGCGTTCGAACAGGCCCGCAAGAGCTACTCGCTGGAGGCGCCGCACGCCTCGGTCCCCTCGCTGCTCCAGGCCCGCACCGCGCTGCAGGCCCTGCCGGAGTCGCCCTGGAGGAGCTTCAAGGTGGCGGAGACCGAAGGGGTGATCGCCGCCGCGCTGGGGCTGGCGCTGGACGCCCGCGCCGAGGAGTACTCGGTGGCGGCGGGTGACTCGGTGAAGGTGACCGCGATGGCGGTGAACCGCTCCCCGCTGGAGGTAAAGGTCCGGGCGATCCGCTGGCCGGGCGCCGAGACCGCCACCCCGGAGGCGGCGCTGGCCACCGGCAAGCCGTTCCTGCTGGAGAAGGCGCTGGCCATCCCGCAGGACACCCCGGTTACCAATCCCTACTGGCTGGAGGAGGCGGGGACCGGCGGCCTGTACCGGGTGGTGGATGCGCGGCTGATCGGCCGACCAGAGAACCCACCCCAGCTGCCGGTGCAGTTCGACCTCCAGATCGCGGGCGCCCCGCTGAGCGTGACCCGCCCGCTGGAGTACGTGTGGACCGACCCGGTGGAGGGCGAGCTGCGCCGCACGGTCGAGGTGACCCTCCCGGTGGTGGTCAGCCCGGATCGCCCGGTGCTGATGCTGCCCGGCGGCAAGCCGCGCGCGGTGGAGCTGCGGCTGATCGCCGGCGCCGCCAACACCCAGGGCACCCTGCGCTTCAAGCTGCCTGCCGGCTGGCGCGCCGAGCCCGCCTCCCTCCCCTACCGGCTGACCCAGAAGGGCCAGGAACAGGAGGTGCGGGTGACCATCACCCCGCCCTCCTCCAACGCCCCCGCGGCCACCTTGGAGATCGCGCTGGAGGACGGCACCCCGGCGCGTCACCGGATCCGGATCCACCACCGGCACATCCCGATCCAGGTGTGGCAGCCCCGGGCGGAGGTGAAGCTGGTCCCGGTGCAGCTGGCCCGGGGAGGCACCCGCCTGGGCTACATCCCCGGCGCCGGGGACCTGGTCGCCGACAGCCTCCGTCAGGTGGGCTACGAGGTGACCGAGCTGAGCGAACACGCACTGGCCACCACCTCCCTGGACCGCTTCGACGCGATCCTGATCGGGGTGCGCGCCTACAACACCCACGAGCGGCTGCTCCAGCTCCATCCGCGGTTGATGGAGTACGTCTCCCGCGGCGGCACCCTGGTGGCCCAGTACAGCACCCAGAACCGGCTCAGCTCGGTGAAGTCCCCGATGGGGCCCTTCCCGTTCGTGATCTCCCGCGCCCGGGTGACCGACGAGACCGCCCCGATGACCCGGGTGGATCCCAAGCACCTGGTGTGGCGCAAGCCGAACGCGATCTCCGATCAGGACTTCGAAGGCTGGGTCCAGGAGCGAGGGCTGTACTTCGCCGGAGAGTGGGATCCCCGCTACCAGGCGGTGCTCTCCACCCAGGATGCGGGCGAGCCGGCCAGCCAGGGCGCGTTGATCATCGCCCGCCACGGCAAGGGGGCGTTTATCTACACCGGGCTGGCCTTCTTCCGGCAGCTGCCCGCGGGAGTGCCGGGCGCCTACCGGCTGCTGGCGAATCTGTTGGCCCACGGAAAGGTGCGCTGAACATGTCCCCCTCTCCGCAGAAGCCAGAAGTGGATGAGCCGCCCCCGGTGGGTGGCAGCTGGCGGAACGTCTACGCGTTCGTGCTCGGCGCGCTGGGCGTGACCATCGTCCTCTTGTTCCTGCTCACGAGGGCCTTCTCTTGAGCGCCCTGGACTGGTTCGTCCTCCTCGGCACCCTGCTGGGGATCGCCGCCTACGGGGTGTGGAAGACCCGCGGGGTCAGCGCCGAAGGTCACCTCAAGGGCGACTCCACGGTGCGCTGGCCCACCATCGGGCTGGCGGTGATGGCCACCCAGGCCTCGGCGATCACCTTCCTCTCCACTCCCGGTCAGGCCTACGAGGACGGGCTGCGCTTCGTGCAGTTCTACTTCGGGCTGCCGATCGCGATGGTGGTGCTGTCCTCCACGTTCGTGCCCCGCTTCTTCCGGGCCAAGGTCTTCACCGCCTACGAAATCCTGGAGGGCCGCTTCGATCTCAAGACCCGGCTGCTGGCGGCGCTGCTGTTCCTGATCCAGCGCGGGCTGTCCGCGGGGATCACCATCTACGCCCCGGCGATCATCCTCTCCCGGGTGCTGGGCTGGCCGCTGGACCTGACCAACATCGGGATCGGGCTGGTGGTGATCGTCTACACCGTGGTCGGCGGAAGCACCGCGGTCGCCCAGACCCAGAAGCTGCAGATGATGGTGATGATGGGCGGGATGGCGGTGGCCCTGGTGTACGTGGTGTTCGCGCTCCCTCCGGAGGTCTCCTTCGGAGACGCGGTCTCGGTGGCCGGCGCGCTGGGGAAGATGAACGCCATCGACCTCTCCTTCGATCCCACCAGCCGCTACACCCTGTGGTCCGGCCTTACCGGCGGCTTCTTCCTGGCGATGGCCTACTTCGGCACCGACCAGTCCCAGGTGCAGCGCTACATCACCAGCCGGTCGATCGCCGAGAGCCGGATGGGGATGCTGTTCAACGGCCTGTTCAAGGTCCCGATGCAGTTCTTCATCCTGCTCACCGGGGTGATGGTGCTGGTGTTCCACATCTATGTGCAGCCGCCGATCTTCTTCAACGAGTCGGAGCTGAAGCGGGTCCGGCAGACCACCCAGGCCCCGGCGCTGGCAGCGGCGGAGGCGGAGCACGCCCGGGCCTTCGAGGAGAAGCGCACCGCCGCCCAGGCCTACGTGTCCGCGCGGGATGCCACCGACGAGACCGCCCTGGAGACGGCCCGGGTGAAGCTGGTGTCCGCCGATCAGCGGATGCAGGCCGCTCGGGCCGACGCCAAGGGGGTGATCAAGGCCGCCCACCCGGACGCGGAGACCAAGGACGCGGACTACATCTTCATCTCCTTCGTGATGCGCTATCTGCCCACCGGGCTGATCGGCCTGCTGCTGGCGGTGATCTTCTGCGCGGCGATGTCCTCGGTCTCCGGGGAGCTGACCGCGCTGGGCTCCACGGTCACCGTGGACTTCTACAAGCGGGTGATCAAGCCGGACGCCACCGACGCCCACTTCCTGCGGATGTCCAAGATCTTCACCATCGTGTTCGGCCTGCTGGCGATGGCGTTTGCCGCCTTCGCCTCGCTGATCGACAACCTGATCCAGGCGGTGAACCTGCTCGGGTCGCTGTTCTACGGGACGGTGCTGGGGATCTTCGTGGTCGCCTTCTACGTGAAGCGGGTGAAGGGGACCGCGGTGTTCATCGCCGCGCTGTTGGCGGAGGCGCTGGTGGTCGGCGCCTTCCTGCTCTCGGACATCGGCTTTCTGTGGTTCAACGTGATCGGCGCCGCGGGGGTGGTGGTGTTCGGGCTGCTGCTCCAGCAGCTGCTGCCCAGGACTCCGGAGCCGGCAGCCACCCGCGACTGAGCGCGCGCCCCGCCCGGGGGCTGGCAGGCCCGGGCGAAGACCCAGGCGCGGGGTGACACTTCCGGAAACCGCGCCCCGGTCCACCCGGGGTCACCCCGCAAAAAGAAGCGGGCACCTCCCGGAGCGCGAAGAAGCGCCCGAGACGTGCCCGCGGTCCGAAGCGGTCTGACCGTCTAGAACGGGATGTCGTCGTCGCTGCCCTGGCTGCCGCCACCCATGCTGGGGCCAGGACCCATCGAGTCATCCATTCCGGGGGGCGGCGGACCAAACTCGTCCCTCGCCCCTCCGCCGCTGCGCGCCGCGCCGTTGCTGCGTGCTGCTCCGGCGCCCGCGCCATCACGCCCGCCCAGGAAGGTGACCTGATTGGCCACCACCTCGGTGGTGTAGTTCTTCTTCCCTTCCTTGTCGTTCCACTCGCGGGTCTGGAGCCGACCCTCGACGTAGCACTGCCGCCCCTTCGCCAGGTACTCGCCGCAGAGCTCCGCCAGCTTTCCCCAGACGACGATGCGGTGCCATTCGGTGCGTTCCTGCTTCTGCCCACCCTTGTCGGTCCAGGACTCGCTGGTCGCGATGCGGAAGTTCGCCACCGCCTGCCCGCCCGGAGTGAAGCGCACCTCGGGATCTGCGCCGAGGTTGCCGATCAGGATCACCTTGTTCACGCCACCAGCCATGACTGCCCCTTTGCGAGGACCTCACCGTTCCGGTGAAGTTCCGTTCGAGAACCCCTCCACCACGGAGAGGTTGTGCTTGCCCTGTGTGGGCGAGCGACTGTCCGTATAGCAGCCCCCCCTGACACGCAGAAAGCAGCGGTCCTAACCCCCGGGATCTTCTGGGGAGGCGGTAGATCGGCCCCGGGCGGCCCTCCCTGCCTGCCCGGCGATCGACCTCCCGAGGGGTCCGGTTGCACCTGGAGGCGCGCGCCTACCTTGTCGAAAGGAAGGTGGGTGCCCGATGAAGATCCTCTTGGCGATCGACGATTCACACAGCGCCGCGGCGCCGATCCGGGAGGCGGCGACGCGCTCCTGGCCCGAGGGGACGGTGGTCCGGGTGATGACCGTGCTCGAGCCCATCTCGTCGGCCGCGTACATCCCGGAGGCCCCGATGGTGCCGCTGACCTCGCCGCTGGAACTCCAGGTCCAGCAGGATGAGGCGCTGGGAATGGTGGCCAGCGTGGCCCGGATGCTGGCGCCGCAGGGGCTGATCGTGGAGACGGTGGTCCGGCAGGGGGCACCGGGCCGGACGATCGTGGAAGAGGCGGCCGAGTGGGGCGCGGATCTGATCCTGATCGGCTCCCACGGAAGGACCGGGCTGCGGCGGGTGCTGATGGGCAGCGTGGCCCAGTATGTGACCGCCCACGCGCGTTGTTCGGTGGAGGTGGTCCGCAGTGGCCCGGGCGAGGAGGAGCACGCCCCCGAGCCCTGAGGCCCAAGGCTAGAGCAGCAGCCGCACCCGCAATCCCAGCCCGGTGGTGTAGCCCACCGCCGCGCGGCGGATCCTCCCCTCCCCGGAGAGGAAGTAGGTGGTGGGGAAGCTGTCGACCCGGAAGGCCCGCATCAGCGCGTCGTTGCCCAGCAACACCGGGTAGTCGACTCCATTCTCGCGAACGAAGCGTTCCACCTCTTCCCGCTGCTCGAAGGCCAGCGCGACCGAGATCACGTTCACCTGGTCCCCCTGGCTGCGGGCCAGCGAGGAGAAGGTGCCGGCATCCTGGGCGCACACCCCGCACCACGGCGCCCAGAAGTGCAGCACCGTGGGCTTGCCGCGCAGGTCCTCGGAGCGCCAGACCTTGCCCTGCAGGTCGCGCAGCTCGAAGGCCGGGGCCAGCTCTCCCGAGGAGACCAGGTTCCGGGTCTGCCAGGCGAAGACCAGCCCCAGCAGCAGCAGCGCCAGGACTCCCTCCTGCACCCAGCCCACCCAGCGCCGTCGCTGCTTGAGCTCCTTCCACTTCCGCCACGTCTCGCGCATCCACGCTCCTCCAGGTCAGTGATCGCTGAGAGCCGGGCGGATCGCAAAAGGGAACAGCACGAAGGCGCCCGGTGGCCTGGCAGGGGCTCGGGCTCGGGCTCGGGCTCGGGCTCGGGCTCGGGCTCGGGCTCGGGCTCGGGCTCGGGCTCGGGCTCGGGCTCGCGGATTCGACGCCGCAGCTACTGCAGCATCGCGTTCTGGTTCGCCAGTCGCCGGGCGCACTCCGCGCGGGACTCTGCGTAGAACGCCTTCGACCCGTTCTTGATCGCCTGGCCGTAGAGCTCCATCGCCGCCTCGTACTCTCCCTGCGCGTCCAGCAGCACCGCCAGGTTGTACTGGGCCGCCGGGTTGCGGGGACGCTGCTCCAGGTATTGGCGCATCTGAGAGACGGCGGCCCCCAGGTTGCCGTCCTTGGCCAGCTCCAGGATCGGCAGCTGGGCCGGATCGTCCTCGTCCAGGGTCACCGCCTTCGACTCCCAGGTGGGGGTGACCTCGTCCAGCAGCCGCGCCACCGCCAGGTCCGCCGCCTCACTCAGTGCCTCCTCCTCGTTGTCCGCCTCCCAGGTGGCCTCGAACTCGGTCTCCGCCAGCAGCGCCTTCCCGGACGCGTTGGCGGCGGTCACCGCCAGCAGCACCTGACCCTTGTAGGAGGGGACCTCGCGTTCGCCGGTCTTGTTTCCGTCCTTGTCCTTGATCGGCTCCAGCCGGGTGTAGCCATCGACGTCCCAGTCGATCACATCCACCCGGAGCCAGATCTCCTCCGGGGTGGTGGGCCTCTCCTCCCCGCTGACCCTCACCTGGCGTCCGGCGGCCTTGATCATGATCCCGCTGTCGGTGCGGTCGGTGGTGGTGAAGTAGCCGTCCTCGCGCGCCTGCTCCTGCAGCTTCTGCAGGACCTCCTCCTGGGCGCTGCGCCGCCCCTCCATCTGCACCACCACCAGCTGGTTGGCCGCGCCCAGGTTGACCCGGGCAGGCTTGATCGCCTGGACCCTCAGGCCGGAGCCACATCCGGTGGCCAGCAGGGCTCCGGCCAGGACCAGCGACAGGCGTCGAACCATGGGACTCCCCCACCGCTGCCTCGAACCCCCCGCAGCGTCATGGCCAGAACTTGGTTGTGGGTCCCCGGCCTGACGGCAAGCGGGAGGGCGACGGTCCGGTTCGCCCGTTCGGGAGGTGGCTCCCCTGCGACCCGCGGACGATGCGGTGGACGCGCTCTACATCCGCACCACCGCCAGCAGGTCCAGGAAGATCTTCCAGGCCTCGGTCCAGGTCATCGTGATCCAGTAACGGAACACCGCCATTGCGTTCATGGCCACCGCGTAGACCAGGGCATTGGCGAACAACCAGCGGGAGAGGAAGCGCGACTGGAACGCGGGAGCGTCCAGGATCCCCGCCAGCCCCACCACCAGCAGCGGCAGGGTGGGGACGATCAGCCTCGGCCCGAAGCACCAACCGCCGTTGTAGTCCGCCCAGGTGAGCATCTGCCCGAAGAGCAACGCGAAGGCGCCCACCACCACCAGCGTCGCGGTCCGATCCCTGCGCCAGAGGGCGCGAAAGCCGAACGGGGCCAGCAGCAACGGAGGGCAGAACCACAGCAGGCCGCGGTCGCGCGCGAACAGGTAGGCCTTGAGGGCCACCAGCGGATTGCCCCACGCATAGGGCTGGGGCCACTGCAGTGGCGAGCCGTAGAACCGGGCGTTCATCCACAGCGACAGCACCCCGGCCAGGAACGGCAAGGCGCCCAGCAACAGCCCGTCGCGCAGGATCCGCCGGGGTTCGCGCGAGAGCAGCGCCGGCGCCCACAGCACCGGCAACAGGAAGAGCGCGTTGGGCTTCATCAGCACCGCCGCTCCCACGCAGGCCCCCGCGCCCAGCAGGGCGGCCGGGGAGGTCCGCAGCGCCAGCAGCACCGCGCCCAGGATCAGCGGGACCAGGAAGGGTTCGGTGTACAGGGTCCGCGCGTAGAACCAGATCGGCGTCCCCAGGAACGCCGCCAGCAACACCAGGTTCCGGGTCCAGCTCGAGTCGGAGAACCTGAACAGCAGCGCCCGGAGCAGGAACACCGCCAGCACCGTGGCCAGCCCGGCCCCGAACAGCGATGCGTGTTCGATCCACGCCGGGCTGCCCCGAAACGGAACCAGCAGCGGATAGAGCAACAGCGCGCTCCCCACCGGGTGGGCCGGCCGCTCCGGCCCGGCGGCCACCTGGGGATCCACTCCGGCGCGGAACACCGGGTAGCGCAGCCCCTCCTCCCCCACCGTCCACTTCCGGGTGTCGCGGTCCACCAGGTCCCGCCAGACGTACCGCTTCCCGTCGATCCAGTAGGTGGAGTGGTGATCCACGATCCGGCCCGCGGCCTTGCGTCCTGCCTCCGGGATCCCCGCGGCCACCCGCGCATGGTTGTTCTTGAGGTCGAAGTCGTGGTCCCGGACCAGGCTGTTGATCAGGACCAGGTAGCCCTCCTCATCCACCGAGGAGCCGAAGATCGTGGGCAGCCCCAGGTGCAGCGGCGGCGCCCCGTACTCGGTCACCGCCAGCGGCGCCAGCAGCGCCGCGCACAACAGGGCCAGGAACACCCGGTCCAGGAACCGCTCGCTCAGCCGCGCCGCCATGCCGCCGACTCTCCCTTCGAGCGCCGACGTTGAAAAGGACGAACACTGCTACCGGGGGACGATGACGGAGTCCGGCCTGAGCCGAAGCGTGTTCGGGAACGACTCGCCAAGGAGCTGATCATGCCGACTCGCAAGGCCCACGCCCGCTGGGAGGGTGATTTCAAGCAGGGGAAGGGGAAGATGGAGTTTGGGACCTTCCAGGGCACCTACTCCGCCGCTTCCCGCTTCGAGGACGAGGGCCCGGGCACCAATCCGGAAGAGCTGCTGGGCGCGGCCCACGCCGGCTGCTTCTCGATGGCCTTCACCCTGGCGCTGGTTCAGGCCGGGCTCAAGCCCCAGTACGTGGACACCACCGCCCACGTCAGCGTCGTTCCGCACCAGGGAGGCTTCAAGATCACCAAGAGCCACCTGGTCTGTGAGGCCTCGGTGCCGGGGGCGGACGCGGCCACCTTCCAGAAGACCGCCGAGGCCGCCAAGAAGGGCTGCCCGGTCTCGCAGGCCCTGTCGGGAGTGGAGATCACCCTCGAGGCCAAGCTGATCGGGTCCTGAGCCCTACCCCCGCCTCAGCTGCTTCCTTCTCACCCGCATCGGCACCAGCGCCTGCTTGGCCTCGTGGGCCAGCGCGTCCACCCGGTCGTTCCAGGCATCGCCCGAATGCCCGCGGATCCACCGGGTGCGGGCCCCCACCTCCAGGAACACCTCCCGCACCGAGCGCACCAGCGCCTCCAGATGGACCGGGATGTGGAGACCGGACGCGACCTCCAGCGCCACCCGGGAGTCGCTCACCAGCTCCACCGGATGCTCCCGGTGCCAGCCCCCGACCCGGACCGCCTCCAGCCCCCGGAGAACAGCCTGCAGCTCCATCGCGTTGCTGGTGGTGATCCGCTCGCCGCCGCTGCCCTCCACCAGCAGCTGCTGGGAGCGCACCACCGCAAACGCCCAACCACCGGGGAGCCCCGCGCGCCCATGGGCGGACCCGTCGCAGTAGACGCTGAGGAGCGGCGCGGCCGACATCTTCCGGAGGCTACTTCACGGCCCTCAATGGCTGGACAGCGACGGCTCGGCCCCGCCGCTCCGCCGTTCCGAGAGCACGTCCCGCATCCAGGCCAGGGCGTCGACGTAGGAGAGGATCCCCACCAGCCGATCGTCCTCGTCCACCACCGGCAGCGCACCCACCCGTTCGTTCTCCAGGGTCTCCAGCGCCTCGGTCAGCGAGGAACCTTCGCGAACAGTCACCGGGTCCGGCGTCATCAGCCTCCCCACCTCGTCCTGCAGCACCTCACCCGCGGCGTGGAACCACTCCCTCATGTCCCCGCCGATCCGCTCCCGCAGGTCGCGCTCGGAGAGGATCCCGATCACCCGTCGGTCGGTGTCCACCACCGGCAGGTGCCGGATGTTCGCCTCCAGCAGGGCGGACGCCGCCTGCTCCACGGTGGACTCCGGCCCGGCGAAGATCGGATTGCGGGTCATCACCGTGTCCACCTCCACCGGGGTGGCCTCCGGGGGCGCGGGGCGCCGCCGTGGCAGCAGCGACCGCAGCAGCTTGTGATCGGTCAGCAGGCCCAGCAGGCGCCCCTCCCGGTCCACCACCGGGACCACGTGCGCGCGCGCCTTGAGCAGCACCCGGGCGGCCGACTCCAGCGGTTCGTCCTCTCGAACCTGGGGTGAGGTCCACAGCAGTCCCTGGATCGCGACCCGCTCGTCGGCGGGCTTCCCGGAGAGCGCCAGGATGTCCGTCCGGGTGACGAAGCCCCGAAACTTCCGTTGGCCGTCCACCACCGGCAGGTACCGGGTGCGCGCCAGGGCGCGGCGCAGGTCCTGGACGGCGACCGTCTCCTCAATCCGGAAGCGGGGTCCGGCCCGCGTCATCAGGTGACCTGCAGTCCGCTGGGTCATGGTTCGCCTCCTCCCGGAAGGTGGGGGCGCGAGGGGGGATGCGCAGGGGTCTGGCAGGGGTGTCCTTGCCTTCCTCCATGCTGTGCCCAGGGTGCGTCGTGGTCCCTAGATTGTGGGCACGAGGAGAGGCCATGGACTCAGCACCCGAAACCACCCACCTGCAGGGAGGACCGGCGATCGCCATCCGGGCGCAGCTCCCGTTCTCCGAGCTGCCCGCGTTCTTCGGCAGGGCCTTCGGAGAGCTGGCCGCCTGCGCTCAGGGACGCCTGGCCGGACCGCCCTTTGCCCGCTACCACCGGGCAGACAGCACGGGGGTGGACGTAGAGGCGGCGATGCCGGTGCGGGGACCGGTGGAGCTGCGCGGTCGCGTCTACGCCGTCGAGCTGGACGGCGGGCCCGCGGTGCAGATCCGCCACCGGGGCGCCTACGACCAGCTGGGAGAGACCTACGCCACCCTCGAACGCTGGCTGAAGGACAACGGTCAGTCGCGGTCGGAGGCGGTGCGGGAGATCTACCTGACCGGCCCCTCCGACGTCAGCGATCCCGCCGAGCACGTGACCCTGGTGGTGCAGCCACTGCAGGCAGCACCGGCCACGGTCCAGGTCGACGGGCCCTGATCCGGCTCACCCGCCCGGGCGGCTCTCCGCGGTGGCGGGCGGTTCGGAGGGAGGGGTGGCCAGCAAGGTGGTGGTGAGATCCGGCAGCGCCTGGGGCGCCTTGGCCTGGGCGATCAGGGTGGAGAGGGTCCCATCCATGTTCTTGGCGAAGGCGGCGGCAGCCGGGTCCGGCGCCCCCATCCCGCGCCGCAGCGCCGGCCAGAAGGCGTGGTTCGGGTCGGCGGCCATCACCAGCCCCCGGGCCAGCAGGTTGGTCGCCGAGGCCCGCTCCTGCGGAGCCGCGGTCTTCAGCGCCAGCAGCAGCTCCTCCGGCGCGGTGCGGGCCACCTCGGCCAGCGCGGCGGCTACCTCCCGCTGCGCCTCCGCATCCGAGGAGGAGGCCTTGGCGAACTCCACCACCTTGGCCAGCGCCTCCACGTTGCCCTCGGCGGCCACCTCGATCACCGCGGTCACCCCCGGCACCTCGATGCTCAAGGCCTTGGCCACCTCTCGCAGCCGGCCATAGACGTCCGGCGCGCCGGAGACGCTGTCCAGCAGGGTGCGCACCCCCAGGTAGTCCTGGGGATTGGAGCGGTAGATGGACTCCGCCACCACCGCCCTCACCGCCGGATCGCGCTCGGTGCGCCAGGCGGTCCGCAAGAACGAGATGTTCCGCTGATCGGCCTGCTTGCCCAGGGCCAGGTAGGTCTTCACCCGGGTCAGGGCCTCGGCCATCGGGGAGACCTGGGTCTCCTGCTTCATCACCGCCAGCACCGCGCGGTCCGGTCCGGAGGCGGAACCCACCGCCGCCACCGCCGCGCCCACCGCGTCGATCCCCTGCACCACCGGGCCGGAGCGGCCGGAGTAGTCGTTGACCATCACCGCGAACACGAAGCGCTCGCCGCCCACCGCCTGCACGTAGCCGGAGAGCGCGGAGACCTTGCCCATGTCCAGGGTGCCGGTCTTGGCCCGCAGCCTCCCCACCGCGTCCGAACCTTCGAAGCGGTAGCGCAGGGTGCCGTCCTTGCCGGCGATCCCCAGCGAGGAGAGGTACTCCGGAGCCAGCGGGAAGCGCCGCCACATGTAGACCAGCAGCTTGTTCAGCTGCGCCGCCGAGAACCGGTTGGTGTCGTTGAGCCCCGACCCGTTCTTCATCACGTAGGTGCCGCGGGCGATCCCCACCTGCCGCTCCAGGAACTCCTCCACCACCTCCAGGCCGGAGGCGTGGGTGCCGGGGCGGGCCTTGAGCTCGGCGCCCAGGGTCTTGATCAGCTGCTCGGCGATGAAGTTGGAGGAGTTCTTGTTCAGCCGCTTGAGGACCATGTCCAGCGTCTCGGACTGGGCCACGTGGAGGATCCGGGCGTCGGGCGCGGTGGAACCCAGCTTCACCCGGCCGCGGACCTTCACGCCCCGCAAGGCCAGCATCGACTTGAGGGTCTGGCCGAAATACATCGGCGGGCTGTCGATCTTCTTCCACACCGCGAAGCCGTGCGGATCCGGGGGCAGCACCCCGCGGAGGATGATCTTCTGCTTGTCCCCCGCCGCCTCCGAGCTGACCGAGAACCGGCGGTACTTCTTGGCACCGGTGCTGAGGGTGTTGTCGACGAGGAAGAAGTCGCTCATCGGCTCCATCTCCACCACCGCCTTGTCCCCCGCCTTGGCGCCCGGGCGGACGTAGATCCCGACCGTGTTCCAGTTGAGGGAGACCGCGCCGGTGGGAGACATGTACGCGCGGTCGGAGGTCTCCTGGTCGTAGCCCGGCGCCTCGCGCTCGGAGTCGAACCAGGAGTCGTCCACCACGATGTCCCCCACCTCGCGCAGCCCGGTGTGCAGCAGCTCCGACACCATCCCGTACAGCTTCTCGGTGGTGACCGTGGGGTCGCCCTTGCCGCGCACGTACAGCACCCGGGCCTTCTCCGGGGTGGCCTCCGGGGAGGTGAGCAGCTCGGTCTCGAAGCGGTAGTCGGAGCCCAGCAGCACCAGCGCCGAGGCGGAGGTGACCAGCTTCACGTTGGACGCGGGGTTGAGCAGATCGTCCGGGTTGTGGGCGTAGACCACCGACCCGTCGTCCAGGCTGCGCACCTCCAGGGTGACCCGGCCGGAGTGCAGCGGCGACTGCTTGAGCACCGCGTCCACCGCGGCCTTCACCGCGGCGCGATCCACCGCGCGATCGGCGGCCTGCGCGGGGAGGGTGGCGCCCATCATCAACAGGGCCGCGATCCAGGGGGTGTGCGAGCGGATCATCTGGCGGTTCAACCTCGGAGACGGGGGCAGGGACATTATTGGGACCGGCGGATCGGGCCGCAATGTAGGAAGCGCCCCACCGTGGACCGGGGGAGACGAACGATCAGGAAGTTTGCAGTGCGCGCGGCCGGGGCGGCCACTGGGCAACATGGTAGACACCCTGGGGTGCGTGCCTGGGTGTCCGCGGCAGTGGCCTTGACGCTGGGGTGCAGCGCGGAGGTGCGCGCGCCTTCACCTGACCGCGGAATCACCGTTCTGATCGAATCGCCGATCGACAGCCTGGATTCGCGCTTCGCCTTGAGCGCCGCGGGCCAGCGGGTCTCCCAGCTGATCACCCCCGGGCTGATCACCTTTGACGCCACAGCCGAGCCGATCCCGGACCTGGCCGAGTCGTTCCAATGGGTCGATGAGCGGACGGTGACTTTCAAGCTGCGCGAGAACCTGCGATTCCACGACGGATCTTCCCTCACCTCGCGCGATGTTGAAGAAACTTATTCGGGCCTGCTTGACCCTCGGCTGGGCTCTCCCCGAGGGGCCAAGCTGGAAGCCGTCCTTTCGGTCCGGGCTTTGGACCCAAAGACGGTCCAGATCACCCTCAAACGTCCTTTCTCACCGGCACTGGCGGACCTTTCCATTGGCATCGTGCCCGCAAGGCTTGCTCACCTGCCTGCTGCCCGGGAGCAGGAGCTTCACCCGCAGGGCGCCGGACCGTTCCGCTTCGTCCGGCGGGAGGCGCCGGAGAGCGTGGTCCTGGAGCCGCACCCCGGCTACCACCGGGGGGCTCCCCGCATCTCCCGGGTGGTGATCCGCACCGTTCGCGATGAGACCACCCGGCTGCTGGAGCTGCTCAAGGGCCGGGCGGATCTGGTGGTCAACGCGCTGGCGCCGGCCAACGTGAAGGTGGTGGAGGACGCGCCCGGGCTGTCGCTGCAGCGGGTGCCGGGGACCGGTTTCTCCTATCTGGGCTTCAACCTCCGCGCCGGTCCCACCGCGGACGTGCGGGTGCGCCGGGCGTTGTGCGCCGCGCTGGATGTCCCCCAGCTGGCCCGCTTCAAGTTCCGCGAGCTGGCCCAGCCGGCCACCGGGATGCTGCCCCGGGGGACCTGGGCCTACGCGGAGACTCCCGGCTGCCGGCGAGATCTGGCGCTGGCGGGGCGGCTGCTGGACGAGGCGGGCTTTCCGGATCCGGATGGTCCGGGCGGGCGGCCGCGGCTGACCCTCTCCTACAAGACCTCCACCGACCGGGTGCGGCGGAGCATGGCGGTGGTGCTGCAGAAGCAGGCGGCGGAGGCGGGGATCGCGCTGGAGATCCGGGCTCTGGAGTTCGGGACCTTCTTCAATGACGTCCGCCACGGGAACTTCGAGGTGATGTCGCTGAAGTGGGTGACGGTGATGGAGCCGGATCTGCTGCGGGGGGTGTTCCACAGCAGCCAGGTCCCCACCGAGGAGAACCACTGGGGCGGCTGGAACCGGGGCGGCTACCGGAACCCGTCCCTGGACGGAATCCTGGAGGAGGCCTCCCGGGTGGACCGTCCCCGGCGACGGGTGCTGTATGCGGAGGCCCAGCGGATTCTGGATCGCGAGCTGCCCTACCTGCCGCTGTGGCACGAGCAGTCGGTGTGCGTGGTCTCCCGGCGGCTGGCGGACTACCGCTGCTCCACCCACGGCTTCCTCACCCCCCTGGCCCAGGCCCGACAGGTGGACCGATGAGGCGGCTGTGGGGCGCGCCGCTGGCCGCGCTGGGGGCGCTGGTGCTGGTCTCGCTGTTCCTCTCCCTGGTGCCGGGGGACCCGGTGGAGATCCTGCTGGGCGAGGAGTCGACCTCCGTGGACCGGGAGGCGATGCGCCGGGCGATCGGCCTGGACCGTCCCTGGTACGGGCAGCTGTGGCTGTTCGCGCAGGGGTTCGCGACCGGGGAGCTGCGGACCTCCATCCCTCCCTTCCAGCGGCGGGTGCTGCCGGAGATCCTCTCCGCGTTGCCCAACACCCTGCTGCTGACGATCAGCTCGCTGCTGATCGCGCTGGCGATCGCCCTGCCGGCGGGGGTGCTGGCGGCGACCCGGCGGGGTTCGCTCTGGGATCGGCTGGCGATGGGGCTGGCAGTGGGCGGAGCGGCGGTCCCCCGCTTCTGGCTGGGGCCGGTGCTGATCATCCTCTTCGCGATCAAGCTGGATCTGCTGCCGGTCTCCGGGACCGGGAGCGCGCGCCACCTGGTGCTTCCGGCGATCACCCTGGGCACCGCGCTGGCGGCGTTCCTCTCCCGGCTGACCCGGGCCTCGATGCTGGACGCACTGGGCGAGGAGTACGTGCTGGTGGCCCGGGCCAAGGGGCTCTCCGAACGGCAGGTGGTGTGGCGGCACGCGTTCCCCAACGCCCTGCTGCCGATCGTCACCGTGGTGGGGCTGGAGTTCGGCGCCCTGCTGGGGGGGGCGATCGTCACCGAGAAGGTGTTCGCCTGGCCGGGGATGGGGACGCTGCTGTTGGGGGCGATCGAGAAGCGGGACTACAACATGGTGCGGGCCACGGTGCTGGTGTTCACCCTCTGCTACGTGGGGGTGAACCTGCTCACCGACGGGGTGTACGCCTGGGCGGATCCGCGGGTGAGGCGCCGGTGAAGCCGCTCCCCCTCCCCGCCCCGCTGCGTCCCAACCGGGCCACCCTCTTTCTGGGCGCCGGGCTGACCTCTGCCTTCGTGCTGGCGGCGCTGTTCGGGCCTTGGGTGGCCCCCTACGGGCGGGACGCCCTGGACCTGGCGGCGGAGCTCTCCGCGCCCTCCCCCTCCCACCTGCTGGGCGCGGGGGAGAACGGGGTCGACCTGTGGAGCCACATCCTGCTCGGCGCCCGGCTGTCCCTGGGGGTGGCGGTGTCCGCGGTGACGATCTCCCTGGCAGTGGGCGCGCTGGTGGGCGGGGTGGCCGGGTATCTGGGCGGGCTGTGGGACGAGGTCCTGATGCGTCTGGTGGACGTGGTGCTGGCCTTCCCCGGGATCCTGCTGGCGATCTTCATCACCGCGGTGCTGGGGCCCTCGGTGTTCAACGTGGTGCTGGCGCTGTGCGTGACCGGCTGGACCGGCTACGCGCGGCTGGCCCGCGCCCAGGTGTTGAGCTTGCGGGAGCGGGAGTACGTGCTGGCCGCCCGGGCGATGGGCGCCGGGCACGCGCGGATCCTGCTGCGGCACATCCTCCCCAACGCCGCCGGGCCGCTGCTGGTGCAGGCCACCTTCGCCGTCCCGGGGACGATCCTCGCCGAGGCCTCCTTGAGCTTCCTGGGGCTGGGGGTGCCGCCGGGGACGCCTTCCTGGGGCGCGCTGATCGACCAGGGGACGCAGTACCTGCTGGTGGCGCCGCACGTGGCAATCTTCCCGGGGATCGCGATCGCGGTCACCGTGCTGGGTTTCAACTTCCTGGGCGACGCGCTGCGGGACGCGCTGGACCCCAAAGGAGCAGGGCAGCGATGAAAGCCGTGGTGCAGAGGGTGCTGGAGGCCAGCGTGACCGTGGAGGGCCAGCGGGTCAGCCAGATCGGCCCCGGGCTGCTGGTGTTGCTGGGGGTGGGCAAGGGGGACGGGGAGGCCGACGCGGCCTGGATGGCGGAGAAGGTGGCGAATCTGCGGATCTTCGAGGACGAGGCGGGGAAGATGAACCGCTCGCTGCTGGAGGGCAGCAAGCAGGTGATCGTGGTCAGCCAGTTCACCCTCTACGGGGACGCCCAGAAGGGCCGCCGGCCCAGCTTCATCGACGCTTTGGAGCCGGTGGAGGCCAACCGGCTGTACGAGCTGTGCTGCACCCGGCTGCGGGAGCAGGGGCTGACGGTGGGGACCGGGGTGTTCCGGGCGGACATGAAGGTGGGGCTGATCAACGACGGCCCGGTGACCCTGCTGCTGGAGAGCCCCCGCAAGCCAGCGGCCTGAACGTCTGGCGCTGTGCCTCGCCGCCCACATGGGTATAGTCAGGTGGCCCGCATGCCAGGCGACATCCAGTCGCCGGCGCCGGGCCCGCTCACAGAGACCGGATAAAGGCAGGGGAATGACTGACACGCAGTGGCTGGACTACGACGGACAGAGCACCGAGGAGCTGCTCAAGCTGGCGGCGACCCACAGTGAGGAGTCCATCGTGGCTGCCTTCCAGCAGGCGCTGGAGACCAAGGACAAGTCCGAGCTCACCGACGAGGAGAAAGTCGTCCTCACGGTGGAGGCCATGGAACGCGAGGTGAACCATGGCGGCTTCGACACCTTCTTCATCAACAGCTCGGTCGAGTTCGCCCCCCTGCTGGTGGACAGCCTCAAGTCCATCGGCTGCCCCCAGACCGCCGCCATCGCCCAGCGGGCGGTGACCGCGCTGGGGCTGCGCACCCCCTTCACTCCGGAAGAGGTGGAGTCGGTGATGCAGGAGCAGAGCCCGCGCCGGGACAAGGAGCTGGATGCCTGCGACCAGGACTACTACGCCGGTCCGGAGCCGGTGGGCGCCTCGCTGCTGACCTATATCCGCGCCCACGCGGACAAGATCACCCTGCCCTAGAGAATCAGCCGATCCAGGTGACTGTGTACGCCTGACAGTCGCCGGCCACGGTGAGGTCGAAGCTGTCCCCGACCTTCTTGCCCATCAACGCCTTGCCCATCGGCGAGGCGGGGGTGACCACCGAGAAGAAGCCGTCCCCGTCCGGGCCGGTGAGCTCGATCCCGGCCCCGGCGGGCGCCAGGAACACGGTCCGCCCGGAGTCCTCGCCCTCTACCTCCACCAGCGCGCCCAGGGTGACCCGGGCGTTCTTCCCCAGCGGGGCGGGGGCGAAGTTGTCCAGCGCGTCCAGCTCCAGCCGCGCCCGCTCCGAGCGCAGCGCCTGACCCTTGGCGATGTTCAGCGCCCGGTCCGCGCCGCTGCGCGCGTCGATCGCCGACTCCTTCTGCGCCTTGTGGACGGTCTGCACCGCCTCCCGCAGACGCGCGCCCAGCTGCTCGGCAAGAAACGACTTGTCCATGGCGCCAAGGGTAGCCAGGAACGCCGCGGAGGCCATTTTTCGGATCGGCGGCCGGGCAAGCAATCCACCGGCCCGAAAAAGCTGTCCCCTTTATTGGAGCGGGGCGTCAGTACTCGTAGCGCTCGGTCTGGTTGCTGGGGGCGGTGACGATCGAGGTCAGCCCCTGCTCCAGGGAGGCGGCGGCGCGGATCTGGCGGGTGATCGCGCCCAGCTCCCGGACCCAGTTGGCGGCGTTCTGCCCCAGGCCGGAGAAGGCCACCGTCAGCAGCGGCGGCTCGTCCTGCTTGCCCATCCAGTAGTCGAGGATCTCCTTCGACTCCGGCATCTCCAGCGGCTTGAGCCGGGTCTCCTCCCGCTTGATCAGCCGCCCCAGCTTGGTGGGCAGCTGGCTGGCCCAATAGCTGACCGTGCTGGCCGGACGGTAGGACCAGTCGGCGAAGGCCAGGTCCTCGGACGGCTTGTAGCTGCCCCGCCCGGTGGTGGCCAACACCTGGTCCGGAGCGAAGCGGGGGCAGGGATCCCACAGGCCGCACACCAGCGAGGCCAGCCCCAGCTCGGGCTCCGGCGCGGCGATCGCCGCCTCCCGCACCATCCGGGCCTGCTCCTCGTCCCAGTACGGATAGCGGGGATGCTCCAGCATCAGCGCCAGGTGCAGGGTCTCGTCCCAGCTGGCCGCGTAGCCCAGATACTCATTGGTGAGGTCGTAGCCCTGGGCGGTCTGCTGCCACTCGGAGAACAGCAGCCGGTAGCAGGCCTCCAGCCACTTGTCGGTCTGCAGCGGGAACAGCGCCGCGTCCTCGCCCCGCTCCAGGATCACCTCCAGCAGCAGCTGGGTGCGGTCATCCCCCAGCATCGCCCGCAGCCGCTCCAGGGCCACCTTGGCGTTGATCATCCCCATCTCGAAGACCGGGAACAGGAGGGTCTCCAGGAACTGACTGCTCACCGGCCGGATGACGATGTCCATCGCGGGGCGACCGTCAGGCCTTGGCGTCTTCCTCGGCGATCAGCTTGTAGATCTCCTCCGAGGTCCGGGCCTCCAGGATCGCCAGCCGGAAGTGCTGGTTCTTGAAGAGCCGGCTGATCCGCGCCAGCGCCTTGAGGTGCACTCCGGCGGAGTTCTCCGGCGCCACCAGGGCGAAGAACAGGTGGGTGGGCTTGCCGTCGATGGCCTCGAAGTCCACCCCCCCGCGGGAGACTCCAAAGGTAGCGCACAGCTGGGAGAGCCCGTTGACCTTCCCGTGCGGGATGGCCACGCCCTCACCGATCCCGGTGGAGCCCAGCTTCTCGCGATCCTTGAACACCTCCACCAGTCGGTCCGGCTTGAGGGTGGGCTGGGTACGCGCAAGCGTCCCGCTCAATTCCTTGAGCACCTCCGCCTTCGAAGTCGACCGAAGGTCAGGGATGACCGCATCCGGGCTGAGGAACTCGGCGATCTTCATGGCCAC
Source organism: Myxococcaceae bacterium (assembly GCA_036675345.1). Lineage (GTDB taxonomy): Bacteria > Myxococcota > Myxococcia > Myxococcales > Myxococcaceae > JALYOC01. The sequence goes on along the minus strand of JAKFFE010000016.1, from coordinate 13,843 downwards.
TTGCGCATGTAATGGGAGTCCGTCCGGTCCTGCAAGCTTCCCCTGGAGAGCGATCAACTTGTCCGTTGGGCGGCGCACGGGGTTTCTGCGCTCGGTCGCCTGGCTGTTTGTTTCCGCGCGGGGGCGGGTCGTCTACGATTCGCTCCGGTCTGATCCGTGAAGTCCCTTCCCTTCCCATCCCTGCTGCTGCTGCTGGCGCTCTCCTGCGCGCACCCGACCTCCGTCCCCGCGGACCCAATCTCCGCTCCGGTGGAGGTGGCGGTCACCCCGGTTCCGGTCGCGCCGGTCCCCCGGGTCCAGCCGGTGCTGGAGCTGCCTCCCCCGCCGGACCCGCTGGCGGTGGCCCAGGAGGCCCGAGGGCGCGCCGAGGCCGAGCGGCACCTGGAGGCGGACGCGCTGCTGGCGAAGATGAACCTGGAGCAGAAGGTCGGCCAGTTGATGATGGTCGGCTTCTCCGGCACCGAGGTGGACGAGGACATCCGCGCCCTGGTGGCCGGCCGGCAGGTGGGCGGGGTGTGCATGTTCAAGCGCAACATCCGCGACGCCGAACAGATCGCCCGGCTCAACGACGGGGTGCGGCGGTTGATGGAGGGGAGCCTGCCGCCGTTCATCGCCGTGGACCAGGAGGGCGGCAACGTGGTCCGGGTGCAGGACGGGGTGGCGGTGCTTCCCGGGAACATGGCGCTGGGGGCCACCGGATCCGAGTCCCTGGCCTACGAGGCGGGGCTGGCCCAGGCGGAGGCGCTGAAGCTGCTGGGGTTCAACATGAACCTGGCCCCGGTGCTGGACGTGAACCTCAACCCCAAGAACCCGGTGATCGGAATCCGCTCCTTCGGGGACGACGCGGTCAAGGTCGCCGCCTTCGGGCGGGCCTTCGTGCGCGGGCAGCAGCAGGCCAACCTGGCCACGGTGGCCAAGCACTTCCCCGGCCATGGCAACACCGACGCCGACAGCCACACCCACCTGCCGGTGATGACCGAGACCTCCGCCCAGCTGATGGAGCAGCTGGTGCCCTTCACCGCCGCGATCGAAGAGGGGCTGGACGGGCTGATGACCGCCCACGTGGCCATCCCCAAGGTGACCGGCAACCGGGTCCCGGCCACCCTCTCCGAGTCGATCCTGATGGGGCTGCTGCGCCGCCGGCTGGGCTTCGATGGGCTGGTGTTGACCGACGAGCTGGAGATGGAGGCCATCGCCAAGGAGTACGGGGTGGGCCGGGCCGCGGTGATGTCGGTGCAGGCCGGGGCGGACATGGTGCTGATCCCCTGGCGGGTGGAGAAGAAGACCGAGGTCTACTACTCGCTGCTGGCGGCGGTGCGCGCCAAGGAGATCTCCTCCGATCGACTGGACGGAGCGGTGCGCCGGATCCTGCGGGTGAAGCTGCGCCGGGGGATGTTCGACGCCCTGCCGCCGCTGGCCCAGCGGCTGGAGGCCTACCGGGGGCTGAACACCGAGGTGGCGGAGCGGATCGCCCAGGGTTCGGTGACCCTGATCCGGGCCGACGAGAAGTACTTCCCCCTCCGGGAGGGGATGCGGGTGGGGGTGATCACCGCCGAGGCCTCGCTGGCCCAGGCGCTGTCCGCCAAGCTCCCCGGGGTGCAGACCCTGGTGGTCCCCGCCTATCCCTCGGCCCGCATCCGCCCCGCGCTGCGGGAGAAGGCCCGGGCCCTGGCGCTGTCGGTGGACGTGGTGGTGATGGGGGTGATCAACTCCCGGCAGCTGGACCTGGTGACCATGGCCGCCGCCACCAACCGGCCGGTGATCGTGGTCTCCATGGGCCTGCCCTATCTGATCGAGCACGTGCCGGAGGCCAAGGCGGTGCTGGCGTTGTACTCGTACCAGGACGTGTCCGCGGTCGCCGCCGCGGAGGTGCTGCTGGGACTGAGGGGAACCCCGGGCAGGCTGCCGGTCACCCTCAAGCGCTACCAGCGTGGCCATGGGCTGAACCTGTGGCGCACCGCCCAGGCCGGACCGGGGCCCAAGACCACCGCCCAGCGGACCGCCGCCCCGTAGGCGTCGATGCAACGAGTCACAAAAGGGGACAGGCTACATTCTTGACGCACTGCGCCCCGGCGCGGTTGCCGCCCCCGCCCCAACCGAAACCGAGAAAATGTTACCGGCCGAGCGCTTGACCCATGTCAGGTCACGTGGGATGCCCGTGCGCTGTCGCTGACATTTTTTGAAACGGTGGTCGCGTGAGTGTCTTGTTCTGGACGGGCCGCAGCCTGCTGCTGGGGTGCCTGCTGCTGAGCCCGCTCGTCTCCCAGGCAGCCGAGCAGGCGCCTGCAGCGCCGACCGCCCCCTTCGACTGCAGTGCCGGGACCTGGCGACTGGCCGGTGCTCCGGCCCGGGTGGACGCCGACGCCAGCTTCAACCCGGAGTGGACCCCCACCCTGCAGGCGCTGGCTGCGTGCATCAAGAGCCCCACCTGGCAGACGGTGTGCCTCACCATCCGAGGGCACTCGGACGAGGTGAAGTTCGATTCGGCCACCGCCTCCGCGTTCGGCAGTCCCGAGGCGGCGCAGCTGTCCCGGGCCAATGGCCGTTCGCTTCGCGTCACCGCCTCCCTCTATGAGCTGGGCGTCCCCGGCGATCGTCTCCGCCAGCTGCCTCCCTCCGGAGGCGCCGAGTTCCGCGGGGTGGAGATCACCGCCCATCCCGGCTGCATCGCCGGGCCGACCTCCGACGCGCCGGGCAAGCCGGTGGATCCGGCGCTGCTGCAGCAGATGGTGAAGTCCTCGGTGAAGGAAGTGCTGGACGAGCAGAAGCCGGCGCCCGTTCCGCCCGCCCCCCATCTGTTCTGGGCCGAGGCCGGTCTGGATGCGGCGCTGGTGGGCTTCTCCCCTTCGACTTCGATCGGCCCGGTGCTCCGTGCCGGCGCCGGCTGGCGGCACCGCTGGGCCTACGCCCGCGCCAACCTCGGCTTCTCGGTGGGCAGCAGCGCGCCGCAGCGGATCGGCGGGGAAGTGGCGCTGGGGGCCGGCTACATCCACGCCCCCTGGCTGCAGTTGGGGCTGACCGCCTCTGCCCGCGTCAGCACCCACGGGCTGCTCACCCCCTGGCTGGAGCAGACCTGGGCCCTGGGGGTGGAGGGCACCCACTGTCTGTGGAACTTCTCCGGCTACCAGCTGTGCGCCCGTGAGGCGGTGCTCCCGTTGGGAGTGCGCGTCCGCCAGGGCGAGGAGATCGCCGGGCAGGTCTACCGGATCCCCGTCACCAACGACTTTTCGCTGCGCTTCGACGTGGGCCTCGTGCTCCGTCGGGACCTCTAGGAAACAGCCATGAAGAACCTGATCCGGATCACCCTGGCCTGTCTCTCCCTGGGAGGGGTGGGCTGCGGCTCGATTGACGAGCTGCCCCCCAGCGAGTGCGCCACCGCCTCCGCGGTGGGCTGCGCCTGCGACGCAACTGGCGCCTGCGGAACCCTGGCCGACGGCACCCGGCTCTCCTGCGGCGCGGCGGGCACCTGCCAGCTGCCCAACTGCGCCGCCGCCGAAGGCCCGCAGCCGGGCTGCGTGTGCGGCACCGCCGGCAACTGCGCCCAGGGCCTGGTCTGCGCCAATGGCCGCTGTGAGAACGACACCGGCCAGACCCTCACCGCGCCTTCTGACGCCCGCTGCTACACCCCCTGCCGCGGTGGCGTGGAGGGTGGCGGCGCCGGCTCCGGGGCCTGCTCGGTGGACGGGCTGATGGAGGGCTGCATCGACGGCGCCCTGTGCCGCGCGGGCAGCTGCGTGCTCCCGGTGGGCAGCAGCGGCAAGCTGGCCCCGGACACCGACGGTGGCGAGGCGGAGGGCGCCTGCACCAGCGACACCCAGTGCCCCGACTTCCAGACCTGCATCCAGAACCGCTGCTACTCGGACTGTCAGGGCGATTCGGACTGCCGCGAGGGTCGCAGCTGCTACCGCAAGGTGTGCCGGATCCCCTGCTCCGCCACCGGCGCCGCCTGTCCCTCCGGGCTGACCTGCGCCACCGTGGACGGTCAGACCGGTTACTGCGCGGAGGTGGCGGCGGCGGACGCGCTGGTGCCCAGCGCCCCCAGCGGCAGCTTCGAGCTGAGCACCAACTCGCTCTCCTTCGGCTCCCAGCAGATCAGCGGCTCCTTCACCCTGGTCAACCGCAGCGGCAGCTTCCAGGAGTTCACCCTCCGCAAGGCCAGCCACACCGAGTTCTCGGATCGCGGCCCGAAGGTGATCACCGAGACCCCGCTGGCCTGGGTGAAGCTGGGCGAGTCGGAGGCGGCGGCCACCCAGGTCCAGGAGCTGACCATCGGGGTGGATGGCAACGGCCAGAAGGAGATCTGGATCACCGCCACCAACAACGACAGCCTCTCCCGCTGGTCCGGCGAGCTGGAGGTGCAGAACCTCCACATGGGCACCCAGACGGTGCGGCTGGGCTACTCCAGCAGCCTGGAGGGGAGATGGTCCGGGCAGATGTTCTTCCTGGCCAACTTCGGTGACCTGGGCCTGGAGGACTGGCGCGCGGATCGCGGCAACGCGGTGAAGCTGCGCGCGGTGGGCAACGCCTTCATCCGCCGCTGGGGCGCGCTGCGCGGGAACCGGATCAGCCTGGACGAGTTCAAGGCGGTCCTCACCGCCACCCACACCGAATCCTGGAAGTGGCCGTCGGTGCAGAAGCGCTGCCCGGACGAGGCCAACCCCAACCCCAACGTGGGCTGCTACCTGTACACCGGGGGCGCCGGCGGGGTGGGGATCTACTCCGACTACCTGCCCGACAACCCCATCCCCACCGGGACCACCGAGTTCCCGTTCGCGATGGACATCCGCCGCACCCCGCTGGGCTCGGTGGGCGACTGGTCGGGACGGATCGTCTCCGAGACCGCGCTGCAGTACGCGGGCTCCCCGGCGGTGTCCTTGAAGTTCGCCTCCGACCCCAACGACTGCGGCGCGGCCGGCGCCAACAGCTGCATCATCGGTCTGGAGTCCTTCTATTCGAAGATCCTGATCGGCGGCCGGTACCTGACCCAGGAGACGGACACCGCCTGCTCCCAGGTGGCCCCCGGCACCTTCGGGATGACCCGCACCCCGTGGCTGGTCCCCAGCTTCGGTCCCAATTTCGACGCCGCCTCCAACCGCGCCCTGGGCGAGGGCCCCAAGGCGCGCTTCGAGTGCCGGGACAAGCTGCTGCCCTTCAACAGCCCGGACCTGGCCTCCACCAACCTCAGCCTGGCGGCCTCCAACCCGGTGCCGGACGGCTCCACCCGCCACCGCACCCTGGAGCTGGTGGACGGGGCGCTGATCGATCAGGACACCCTGTTCGTGATCTTCAAGGAGCACTTCCCCTCCTTCCTCGATCCCGCGGACACCGAGGGATTCTCCGCCTACGGCTACATGCTGCTGCGCCGCCGCCCCGCGGATCTGAAGGAGTCCGACTTCAAGGGCTCCCCGCCGGTGGACTACCGGGTCCCCTCCTCGCGGCTGCTCAACGTGGGCTGCACCGACACCCTGTTGGCCAAGACCAACACCGCCCAGCTGGACGCCTCCACCGCGGCCCGGGTGGGTGGCGCGGTGCTGGAGGGGGTGGTGCCGTCCGCCTCCCCGCCGCCGGTGATCGATCCCCTCGCCTCCACCGGGGAGAAGGTCCACTACCTGTGCTCGGCCACCGGCTACTTCGACGGCGGTCCGCGCGACGACGGGACCTCCAACGGCACCCGGGTGGAGTGCCCGGCCGGCAGCCAGGTCCGCTACTTCACCCTCCAGGGCCCCACCGCCGCCCAGGCCGCGGTGGCCACCCTGTCCTGCCAGCAGGGCAATGGGATCTGCCGCGCCGGTGAGCCCTGCGCGGAGGTGTGCGCGGTGGGCAGCGCCTGCCCCTCCAAGGGCACCTGTGGCGAGCAGCTGGCGCTGTGGGCGGCGGATCCGTCCCGGCCCCACTCGCTGCGGCTGGACCCGGTGTTCCGCTGCGACGATCCCAACGAAGTGCTGTGCAACACCAACCGCCACGACCTCCGCGCGGAGAAGCGCTTCTACGCCGAGGGTTCGGCCCAGGTGGTGTTCCAGCCCCTGGAGGCGCAGATCCACCAGGCCTTCCGCTACAAGACCCAGTTCCGCAACCGGACCGGGACCGGGATCGGCTTTGTTCCCCAGACCTGCACCCCCGGGTCGGACGAGGTCCCCTACTGCTACGACCCGCGCGAGATCGAGGAGATCCGCGACCGGGTGGACTGCGCCACCCACGTCTACACCCAGTACTACTCGGCGTTGGGGCAGACCGCGTCCGGGCAGGAGGTCCGCTCCCGGCTCAAGAGCTTCCTGGTGCGCGACTACTCGTACCTGGAGCAGTTCGTCCCCGGAGTGGCCAACCCGATCATCCACGACGGGTTCGAGCGGCTCTACGCGGAGCTGCTGATCATGCTGGGGGACGAGTCGTACACCAGCTCGTTCGCCTCCCGCTTCGATCTTGCCGGCCAGAAGCTGGCGGACTTCGAGGGGTCGGCCTTCGAGCCCAACGGGATCAACCTCTCCGGCGGCGCGGGCTTCGAGATGCGCAGCCTGTATCAGGCGGCCCAGTACTACCAGATGACGCTGGAGCGCTTCTATCGGCTCAGCCCGGTGATCTGGACCTCGATCGGCGAGCTGCCCGCGGGCCAGGGGTTCATCACTCCCCAGACCGCCAGCTCGTACTTCGACAAGCTGATCCGCGCCTCTTCCCAGAAGGCGCGCTCCTGGAGCCAGGTGGCCAAGAAGTACCAGTCCTTCAACCGGCCGGAGCTGGCCCGGCTGGTGGTCTCCCGCGCCTACACCTCGGCTTATCTAGAGTCGGTGATCCTCAGCCGGATGATGCTGAAGATCATCTACGTCTCCAATCCGGACGACAAGGCGCAGATCGTCAAGCAGCTGGAGCTGGCCCAGCAGACCTACCGGGCGGCGATGATGGAGATGAGCACGGTGTACCGGGACATCCGGGACACGGTGACCTACTTCGGCTTCCAGCCGGACTACATCCCCTTCCCGGCGCTGGACCCCGGCGACACAAACGCCTTCGACAAGGCGCTGGCCCGGGCCCAGGACGCGCTGGAGGTGGCGGAGAAGAAGGAGACCACCGCCCTGGCCGACAACCGGTCCTTCGACACCGACGCCGCCTCCTTCCAGAGCGCGCTGGCCGGGCTGCGGGACCAGAACGAGTCCGCCCTGGCGGAGATCTGCGGGACCTTCCTGGTCACCGAGCGCGGCGAACCCCAGGTGTACCCGGCCATCCCCCGCTACGCGCAGCTGGATCCCCGGGCCGCGGCCTTGGGCGACCCCTGCGGCCGGATGGGCAACGGCGCCCTCTATGACGCGGCGATCGGCCTGGAGCAGGCCGGGCTGGAGCTGGACAAGGTGAAGCTGAGCCGGCGCAACCTGATCGCGGAGATCGCGGACGTGGCGGCGCGGACCTCCGAGCAGTGCGCGCGGATCACCACCGCCAAGGACTTCTACATCCAGACCCAGGACAAGGTGATCGCGATGAACGACGCGATCAACTCACTGAACCTGGTGGTGGACACCGCGGATCGCCTCACCGAGTACGTGGCCAACGTCACCGGCTTCCTCAACTGCGACGTGGGCGTGGCGGTCTCCTGTCCGATGGCCGCCGCCGGCGCCACCCTCTACACCACCGCCTTCCTGATCGACTTCCCGCTGGCGGTGGGCGCGGGGATCACCACCACCGTGCTCCAGCACGAGATCGCCTCGCTGGAGAAGTCGATCGTGGTCAACGACATGCTGCAGGAGTGCACCGCGGCGCAGATCGACTCCAAGTACGAGATCAAGACCCTCTACCGCCAGATGCTGGAGACCCAGCTGGAGGCGCTGAAGGTGGAGGACGACATCACCCTCGCCGTCTCCCGGATCCAGAAGCTGCGGCATGAGTCGCTGTCGCTGATGTCCTCGCTGGAGGAGGACCAGGCGAACATGGTGAACATCGAGGCGGCGCGGAACGATCCCAACGTCCGCATCTACCGCAACGACGCCATCGTGGCCGCGGACCAGACCTTCTTCCGCGCGCTGCAGGAGGCCTACAAGGCCACCAAGGTGTTCGAGTACTACACCAGCCAGAGCTACGCGCCCCTGGGCAACCTGGTGCTGGTGCGGATGGTGGCCCACGGCGACTTCACCCTGGAGTCGTACCTCACCAACCTGGAGCAGGCCTTCGAGGAGTTCCAGGAGCAGTTCGGCAACCCGGACACCCGGGTGGCGATCCTCTCGGTGAAGGACGACGTGCTGGCCATCCCCCGGCTGGACGCGCGGGGAGTGGCACTGTCGGAGAAGAAGCGCACCGCGATGTTCCGCGAGCGGCTGGGGGAGGTCACCCTGCTGGATGGCCAAGGCTACGTGAACATGCCCTTCTCCACCACCATCGACGGGCTCTCCCCGCTGACCCTCAACCACAAGATCCGCTTCATGGAGGCGGAGATCGTGGGCCGGGACGTGGGCGACACCCTGGGCCGGATCTACGTCCGCCAGCGCGGCACCGGCGCGGTCCGTGGGGTGGACGGGGAGACCGGCTACTACGCCTTCCCCACCCGCACCGCGGTGATGAACCCGTTCTTCAACGGCACCAAGGATCTGGACGCCTCGATCTACGGCAGCGAGCGGCTGCGGGACCGGCCGTTCATCAACACCGGCTGGGAGCTGGTGCTGAACCGCAAGGATGAGGCGGTGAACCGGGACATCCAGATCACCGGCCTCGACGACATCAAGCTGTACCTCTACTACACGGACTTCACCGCGCTGTGAGCGTCCTCGAGATCCCCATGAAGACCTCACTGACCATTCGGGTGTGCGCGGTGCTCTCGCTGCTGGGAGCGTTCTCCGCCTGTGAAACGCCTCTCGTTCCCTGCGGCACGGACGAGATCCGCACCGAGGCCGGCTGCATCATCGCGGACGCCAACTGCGAAGCGGACCAGCCGGGCAGCATCCGCAATGCCTGCGCCCAGGCCCACAAGTCCTGCTTCCAGGACGCGCTGGGCGCGCTGTGCGGGGTGTGTCTGGACGGCTACCGCGCCGAGGACACCGCCTGCGTGGCGGTGAAGACCTGCGCCGAGCTGGATTGCGCGGGCAACCAGCGCAGCTGCGCCGAGGCCGGCGTCCACTCCGACGCGGTGTGCGGCAGCTGTCTGCCCGGCACCGAGGTGATCAACGGGGCCTGCGTGGCGCCCGGCTGTGACGCCCAGGTGGCAGGCTCGGTGGCCCAGACCTGTCAGACCGAGAAGCGCGCCTGCGTGGCCGGGGCCGAGGGCCCGGAGTGCGGCCAGTGCTGGTCCGGCTTCACCGACGACCTGGGCGCCTGCCGTCCGGTCAAGACCTGCCAGAGCCTGGGCTGCGGCACCGCCCACCGCCTCTGCGCTCCGGCCGGGACCAACAGCGACGCGGCCTGTGGCCAGTGCGCCGCCGGGTATGTGGAGCAGAACGGGACCTGCGTGGTGCAGGGCAACGCTACCTGCGATCCCAGCCCGGCCACCGGGAGCATCGCCGACGGTTGCGCCGCCGAGCACCGCGCCTGCGTGGCCGGCACCCCCGCCCAGTGCGGACCCTGCGCCACCGGGTTCGTGGAGGACGCCTCGTCCCTGGCCTGCGTGCCCCAGCAGGGCTGCGCGCAGCTGAGCTGCGCCGCGGAGAATCGCAACTGTTCGGATACCCCCTACGGGCACTGCACCAGCTGCGTGGATGGCTACGTGGAGGACTCGCAGACCGGTGACTGTCGTCCGGCCAGGACCTGTGCGGACCTGACCTGCGGCCAGGGATCGCAGTGCGTGGAGGGCACCGCCACCACCGACGCGGTCTGTCAGACCGATTGCGCGGCCGGGTCGATCTGGAACGGGTCCCGTTGCCAGGTGTGCCCGTCCTGCAACGAGAGCGGGGAGGACGGGGTGTGGTCCACCCCCACCGCGGGCGGGTACTGCATCTGCAAGACCCAGCCGGGCCACTACTACTCGGTGGGCGGCGACGTGGGCACCTTCCGCTGCGACGGGGACAACGACGGCTGGATCCGCGAGAGCGCCCGGTCCTCGGTCCTCTCCAGCGATCCGGCGATCGCCGCCAACGCCCGCTGCGCGCTGCGGACCATCACCGGCTTCTCCCTGATCAACGAGGGCGGCCAGGCCAAGGACTTCCCGCTGGCGGTCCCGCTGGCGATGTACGAGTCGGACCGCAACGACGACGATCAGATCCTGCAGAGCATGCTCCGCCAGCGCGGCATCCCCCAGTACGGCGCGGCCCGGGACATTACCGCCGCCGAGCTGAACCGGCTGACCAAGCTCTGCTTCAGCCCCACCGCCGACTACAACGACAACGGGGTGGCGGACACCGAGGAGTGGGCGGACCGCGCGCTGGCCCCGTCCTTCCGTCCGGACCAGGCCCCGTTCAACCAGTTCAGCTACTTCGCCGAGCTGGATCGCGGCGCCTTCCAGGCCTCGGTCAACGATCCTGCCCGGGGGGTGTACGTGATCCGCGAGAAGCAGCGCGGCGCGGACGCGGCGGTCCCCGCGCAGCAGCGGGTGCCGATCGAATACCTGGTGGGGGACGAGGACCACTGGAACAGCTGCACCGTGCGCCGGGATCCGGAGTGGAACACCCTCACCCCGCCGATCGGGATGGACTTCGCCAAGCTGCAGCCGGCGATCACCCCCAACAGCTGGAAGGGGATGAACCACCACAGCCAGTTCAAGTGCGTGGTGATCGAGAATCAGCCCGACCCCGCCCTCCCCTCGCAGATCACCGCCGCCCAGGCCACCGCCCAGCAGCTGCGGCTCAACGCCTGTCGCGCCACCGGCAGCCCGGTGGTGGCATCCGGCAACCCGGCGGAGACCATCGCCGACTGCAGCGCGGTGGATCCCGCCAGCGCCCAGCCGGGTGACGTGCTGTGGGCGGCGATCCCGTTCCTGGACTACGACCCCTACGGCAAGTGGGCCGGAGTGCCGGACCGGCAGTACGTCCGCTCCTGCGTCAACGAGTGCGCCGAGCGGCTGCCGACCTGCCCGGGCTGGGACATCAACCCGGTGGCGATCGACTGCCAGTACGAGGCGGACAACTTCGGCAAGTTCATCACCTGCACCGCGGACGAGGTCTGCGACGGGCTGGACAACACCGGGGACGGCAACATCGACGAGGGCAATCCGGGTGGTGGGGTGGCCTGCTCCAATGACGGGGTGGAGTACCCGGACGGGTACCCGGTCACCTGCGCCCAGGACAGCGACTGCGCTCCCTCCAGCGGCGTGTACTGCGACGAGCCCACCGGCCGCTGCAAGGTGATGGGGGTCTGCCAGCCGGGCACCAGCCGCTGCGACTCCGGCCTGCGGCGGGTGGTGTGTGATCCCACCATCACCCCCGGGTCGCGCACCGAGACCTGCAACGGCCAGGACGACGACTGCGACGGTCCGGTGGACGAGAACAACCCCGGCGGCGGGGTCCAGAACTGCACCGTGTCCGGTGTGGTGGGAGCCTGCGCCAACGGCAAGCTCAGCTGCCAGAACGGCTCACTGAGCCAGTGCGTGCAGACGGTGCAGCCGATCACCGAGATCGGTTGCAACAACGTCGACGACGACTGCGACGGCAAGCGGGACGAGGCGCCGGAAGACGGCACCTGCCCCTCGCCCTGGACCACCTACTACGTGGACGGGGACAGCGACGGGTACGGGGAGAGCACCAACCTGGGCCAGTGCCGCTGCGCGGCGGACACCACCTACAAGGTGACCAACCGCACCGACTGCTGTGACACCGACGGCAACGCCCACCCCGGCGCCACCACCTGGCGCTCTTCCGCCAACGCCTGCGGCAGCTACGACTACAACTGCGACGGCACCGAGACCAAGACCTCCAACACCAGCGTCTCCGCCGGCTGCGGCTACCGGGCCTTCAGCTGCGGCGGGGCCTCGGTCGGCTGGGCAGACTCGGTGCCCGCCTGTGGGCAGACCCACACCTGGTACACGGACGGCTGCGGTGACTGGGCCCCGTGTCCCCAGGACAAGACCACCGCCACCCAGTACTGCTACTGAAATGAGCCCTTCGATGAATCGCTACCTGATGATCGGGGTGCTCTGTGGGGCACTCGGCTGCACCAATGAGGGGCTGGCTCCGGACTGCGCGGACGGAGAGGTCCCGCTGCGGGTGGAGGGGGCGTGGTCCTGCGCTCCGCTGCCCAGCTCGGACGTGAACGACCTGGCCCAAGCGGAGCTGGCCTGCGTGGAGGGCCAGGTGGCGGCCTTCGTGGATGGCCAGTGGCGCTGCAGCACGGTCACCGCCCAGAGCGGCGGGGACATCACCGGGGTGGCCACCGGGACCGGCTCCGGGCTGACCGGCGGTGCGGACCAGGGCAGCCTGTCGCTGGCGGTGGCCTTCGAGGGTTCGGGCAGCGCGGCCACCGTGGCCCGCAGCGATCACCGACACGGGTTCTTCGATCTGCTGGACGTGCCGGGCGGCTTTTTGGACCGGATGGACAACGACGCGCTGGGCGCCTTGAGCTGCGCCCAGGGCGAGTACCCCCGGTGGGACGCCAGCCGCGCCGCCTGGAGTTGCGCGGTGCTGCCGGCACCGCAGACCTTCGTGGAGCTGGACCCTTCGGTAAACTCGCTGGGCAAGGCCACCTTGTTCTGCAGCGAGGGCCAGGTGGCGATGCGGACCTCGGTGGGCTGGGGCTGCACCACCCTGCCGGATCGCGACAGCCTGGCCAGCCTCAGCTGCCCGGATGGGCAGACGCTGGCCTGGTCCGCTGCGCTGCAGGGGTGGAGCTGTTCTTCCTTTCCGGCCGACCAGCAGGGGATCACCTCGGTGGCCGGTGGCAGTGGGCTGACCGCGCAGACCGACGGGGGCAGCGTGCAGTTGGCGGTGAACTTCCAGGTTGCCTGCGCCAGCGGGCAGGTGGCGTGCGCGGACCAGATCCAGGTGCCGGTGGTGCCGCCGCTCTCGCAGGTGCTGGGCCAGGGCAATGACGCCCAGCTGCGGCGGATCGCGAACGTGGCCACCCCGGTGGCCGCGGGAGATGTGGCCACCAAGGGCTACGTGGACGCGCTGGGCGGCTCCGGCTCCAGCATGTCGGTGGTGCTGTGCTGTGGCGCCACCTGCGCCGGACGGCTGCCGGGCTGGAACTGCGATGACGTGGGGAGCTCGGGCACGGTGGTGATCCCGATCCCCGACCAGCGCGGGATGATCGCGGTCCCCAACTCCGGTCAGCCGCGGGTGCTGGCCGCACTGCCTCCCACCATGCTGGCGGACGGCGGAGTGGTGGGCGGGGATGTGCTGCTCAACAGCTGCAGCGGCGAGTGGCAGGTCTGCACCCAGACCGGCTTCTCCAACGTGATGCTCACCTGCGGGGTGTTCACCTCGTCTTCCGAACCCACCCCCTGGACCTGCACCGCGCCGCCCCAGTCCTACATCATGGTCCCCGGCACCCGCGGGATGCTGTACGTGGACGGAACCGACGCGGCCAACGAGTACCTGAAGGACAACGGTCAGTCGGCCACCCCGGCCTCGGTGATCGACTGCAGCGGGGCGCCGGTGCTTCCGGGTCCGCAGGTGTCCACCGGCGTCTGCTTCCGGTGATCCGGGCGGTGGGGGTGGTGCTGGTCACCGCCACGCTCACCGCGCTGGCGGTGGGCGGCTCGAACGGCTCGAACGGCTCGAACGGCTCGAACGGCTCGAACGGCTCGAGCGGCTCGAACGGCTCGGACGGCTCGGACGGCTCGAACGGCTCGAACGGCTCGAACGGCTCGAACGGCTCGAAGGGCTCGAACGGCTCGAACGGCTCGAACGGCTCGAACGGCTCGAACGGCTCGAACGGCTCGAACGGCTCGAACGGCTCGAACGGCTCGAACGGCTCGAACGGCTCGAACGGCTCGAACGGCTCG
>JAKFFE010000006.1:0-21123 GCA_036675345.1 Myxococcaceae bacterium | reverse complement strand
TCTCCGCGCCGGCTGCTTCCAGGCGTTTAACGATGACGCCGCAAGCCGAGAAGAGGACGGCGCGCTGGGACGCACTCGTGCGAGAGGTCGATGCAGCCTTCGGTGGCAACGCCATCCATGTCGCGGACCGAGAGGGCGACGCTTTTGTGCACTGGGCTGCCTGGCGCGAAGACAACATACGCTTCGTCGTGCGCGCCAAGGCAGATCGGCATCTTGAGCACGCTCGCATGAGCGAGGTGATCGCAGTCGCGCCGGTACGATTGGAGCGTGAGGTCGCGCTCTCCTCTCGGAAGGGCTCGAACCGGAAGAGCGACGTTACGAAGAAGAACCGGGCGCCTCGTACTGGACGGATGGCAACCCTCGAAGTCCGCGCGACGACGATGACCATTTCGCGTCCTCCATTGAGTCAGGCTCCCCAGCACGCCTGCACCCTGAACGTCGTCCACGTCGTCGAAGTAGGTGCCGCACCGGACGAGACGCCGGTCGAGTGGACGTTGCTGACGTCAGAAGCGGTCACTACACCCGAGGAAGTCGCGAGGGTCGTCGACCTCTACCGGAAGCGCTGGGTCATCGAGGAGTTCTTCAAGGCCCTCAAGACCGGGTGCGCCTACGAGGACCGCCAACTGATGAGCCTCCGCGCACTCCTCAATGGCCTCGTGGTGGCAGTGCCGGTCGCATGGAGGATGCTCGCGCTGCGCTCGCTGGCCCATCGGACCCCTGAAGAACCCGCGTCGTCACTCTTCGCAGAGGACGAACTTCGGCTCCTGAGGGTCGTATCGAAGCGCGTCCGTCTTCAAGAGAAGCCGACCGTCGACGAAGTCCTGCGCGCTATCGCCGGACTCGGCGGCCACCTCAAACGCAACGGTCCACCCGGATGGCAAACTCTCGGAAGAGGCTTCGACCGCTTCCTCGACCAGTACACCGGCTGGGTCGCGGCTGGTCGATGTGATCAATCCTGAGGGTCGGTCCACTCAAGACGATCCGGGCGAAAAACGGGGGCTGGCCACCGCCTGGGGCCCGAAGTTCGGGCGGGCCTCTGGCGGGTCGAAGCAATGGCCTCCGGCCTCGGGACAATCAGAGAATCAGGAGCCCGGCCCGGGCGGCCCGGACCACTGCATCGGTCCGGGTCTGGGCCCCGAACTTCGCCAGGATCGCGTTGACGTGGAACTTGGCGGTGTGGTCCGAGATCCCCAACCGGTGGGCGATCAGCTTGTTGGAGAGCCCCTCGGCCAGCAACTGCAGTACCTCCAGTTCTCGCGCGGTGAGCTCCTCCGCCTGGCCCCCTCGCGGCCGGTTTCCGAGGCTGGAGGACCCCGGCTCCCAGACCGCATCCGTCACGAACAGGCCCTTCGCGACCGCCCCGATGGCGGTGGCCAGCGCGGAAGCCGACACCTCACGAGCCAGCAGCCCTCGAGCGCCAGCGGCGATCGCCTCCTGAGCGAAACGACCATCGGGGAGCAGGAGGATGGACGGCGGCGCCTCCGAGTCCCTCGGAGGCAAACGGGCAAGGGTGGCGCGCGGGTCCGGGCCGCTCTCCCAGACGATGACTTCCGGATCCCGGGCTGCGATCGCCAGCGGACTCTCCTCGGGCGAGACCTGGGCGACCACGTCCAGGGTCGGCTGCGATGCGGCCAGCGCGTGAAGACCCCCTCGAACCAGGGGGTCCTCCGCCACCAGCAGGACTCGAATCGGGGTCTCCACGCTCGCCTTCCCTTCCGCAGGGTTAACGACCGCGGAGAGGAGGCGCCACCCGCGCCGGGGAGTCTCAACCCTTCTTCACACACAGCTTCCGGACCGCGAGGCGAGGGTCAGGGACGGGTCGTTTCGTCAGCGCGCTGACGGCTGCGCGGAAGTGCCTGGACTGTGGCGGCGAGCAGGAAGCGCCGCGGCAAGGCTCCACCGGCTCCGATAAACCCGCTCGGAAGGTCTTGAGACATCCCGGGAGTGGTACCCTCCTCCCGGGGGCACCTGGCAGAACTCTCGGGCGCGTGGATCGCGTCCAGCGTTTCAGGGCTGGGAGGCCAGAGATGAAGAGCCAGAGCCTGTTGCTGCTGTTGGTGGCCTGTGGGCCCGCGGTGACCACCCCGATCACGGTGGACGGGACGACCCTGGAACCCCGCTCGGTCGCGTATGGCTCCTGCCGGGGGGAGCGCGCGCTCTACATCGGCAGCGAGGAGTACACCCGGGCGGTGTTCTTGATCGGCGCGGTGGAGGACGTCTGCGCCGAGATCCAGGCGATTGACCCCTGCGCCTTCGGTTGCACCAACTCCACCGGCACGTCCCGGGCCATCCAGACCCCGGTGCTGCAGGTGGTGGCTGAGCTCCCGGACACCCTCCCGCTCCTGGAGGCGCATCGGACCCGGCTGTCCCATCACGATGGCTTCAGCTGGAGGTTCAGTCACGGCCTGACAGCCGACCGCGCCGATCCGATCCTCACCGCCGACGAGGGCACCTTGCAGGAGCTCCAGTTGTCCACCGCGCACGGCCAGGGCCGGTACCAGGTGGTCGTGGACGGCGTGGCGATCGAAGGAACGCTGGCCGGAAGCCGCTGCCCCGCGCTGGAGGAGACGCTTTCCTGCCCACAGCCCGATCTATAAGCACCCGGTGCCGCCCCGCTCCCTGGTGAAGGTCACCGAGACCGCCCTCCCCGATCCGCTGTTCCGCTCCCTGCGCGCCTCGGTGAAGGCGCTGGGGGGCGAGCGGATGCGGTCCACCTACCAGACCACCTTCTGGTTCCCGCTGGATGGGACCCCGCCCTCCTGCGTCCCCGAGCAGGCGGTGCTGGAGCTGCGCCGGCACCTACCCCGGCGCCGGACGGTGATCGGCGCCGAGTGGTGGCTGTCCCGGATGCGCACCGACCACGTCCAGGTGGACTTCCACCAGGATCGCGACGAGCGGCTGGCGCTGGAACGGGGCCAGACCGTGCACCCGGTCCTCTCCTCGGTGTTCTTCCTCAACCGGGTGAAGGGCGGCGCCCTGGCGGTGACCGACCAGCCGGCCAACGACGACAACCCCTCCCGAGCGCCGGATCGCTTCGACTTCGATCTGGTCTCCCCGGTCCCCAACCGCTTCGTCTGGTTTCGCGGAGATCTCACCCATGGGGTGCTGGACCGGGACAACGCCCTCCCCGATGCGCACCGGGCACGGTCCGGAGCGCTGCGGCTGGCCCTGATCGTCAACTGGTGGGATCGGCGCCCCTACCGGATCCCTTCCTTTCCGGAAGTGCGCTTCTACCGGGCGCTGCGACTGGCCAGGAAAAGGTGAAGCCGGGCCCCGGTGGGTATATTGCCACCCCGGGGGTTCCTCTCTGATGGCAGGCACGTCGGTTCTCATCCTCGCGCGCGACGACCAGACGCGCGCCCAGACCACCGCATCCTTCGAGGCCGCCGGCTGGACGGTGTCCACCGCGGCGGCGGTTCCCGCCACCGCCTCCCGCCCTCCGGACCTGGTGCTGCTGCACGGCGAATTGGGGGCCGCGGATACCGACGCCGCGCTCAAGGCGCTGGCCAGCTCGCCCACGCTGGCCCCGGCGCGGGTGGTGCTGGTGGCCAAGGACGGCGCCGAGGCACGGTTCGCCCGCTTCTTCCGCAACGGGATCGTGGAGGTGCTCACCGCCTCCGCCGATCCAGTGGCGCTGCACACCCTGTGGACCGAGCTGCCGCTGCGCCCGGGGGTGATCCACGGCCGCGGGGATCGCCGCGAGCTGCACGGCCTGATGTCCCACCTGCGCCGGACGATGCGCTCGGGCGAGCTGAAGGTGAACCCCGGGACCCAGAAGGAGGGCAAGGCCTCCTTCCTGCGCGGGGCGATGCAGAGCGCCCAGTACTTCGACTCCACCGCGGACAAGGCGCTGGTCTCGATGCTGGCCAGCGCCGCCTCCTGGTCCTTCTCCGAGCTGGAGGGGGCCGCCGGCCAGGGCCGCGGGGTGGTGGTGGCGCTGGACGACCCCGGCCTGGAGGCGGAGATCGAGATCGGGGAGGAGGAGCTCGACACCCTGGACCTGGAGACCCCGGCGGACGAACCACTGGCCGAGCCCGCCCTCCCCGGTCCGGTCTCGCTGCTGCTGGTGGACGACGATCCGGAGCTGTGCCGGATGTTCTCCCTGATCCTCAGCCGTCGCGGCTTCCAGGTCACCACCGCCGCGGACGGGCTGGAGGGCTACGAGACCGCCAAGGCCGCCCCCCAGTTCCAGGTGATCGTGGCCGACCTCTCCATGCCCCGGTTGGACGGGTGGGGACTGCTGCGCGCGTTGCGCGAGGACTTCCAGACCAAGGAGATCCCGGTGGCGTTCCTCTCCTGCCACGAGGACTACCGCGAGTCGCTCAAGGCGCTGGACGCCGGCGCCCAGGCCTACCTCTCCAAGTCGGTGAAGCACGACGCGCTGGCCACCCAGATCCGTGCCCTGCTGGCGCCCCGGGCCCGGTGCCAGGCGGCGCTGGCCCAGGGTCACCCGGGCCCCTTCGAGCTGGATCCGGTGGGGGTGCAGTGGTTCCTGCGCGAGCTGGAGCGCACCCGCTTCACCGGGCTGATGGACGCCGGCGACGGCTGGGCCAGCTACGAGCTGTTCTGGCAGGAAGGGGTCGCGGTCCACGCCACCGCCCAGACCGGAGCCCACAAGGCGGAGGGGGAGCGGGCCTTCAACGCCCTGATCGCCTCGCGCTCACCGTCCGCCCAGCTCTCCCCCGGGGAGACCACCGCGGCCAGCAGCCTGCAGGTCGGCCTCGACGAGCTGCTTTCGGACGCCACCTACACCCTCAACGAGAACGAGCGCCGAGCCAAGGAGACCCTGCTGGTCCAGGCACGCCAGGTGGAGGTGAACCCCGACCTCTACGCGCTCTACACCCAGGTGGGACCCAAGCAGTGGATGGAGACCGCCCGGGCGATCTGCGAGGCCCGGCTCACCCCCGGGGAGGTGATCGCCCAGACCGAGGCCTCCCCGCTGGAGGTGGAAGACACCATCCGGGACCTGGTCCGCCGAGGCGTGGTCACCCTGAGCTGACGCACCCGGTCTACTCGCGGCGGCCGGCGCTGGCGAAGTCTTCGGCCTTGGGGGACTGCCCCTGGACGTTGAACAGGGGGCAGTTCATGCAGGTCCAGCCCTCCCAGCCCTCACGGACTGCGACGCTCAGACACTGGTCGTACAAGGGGCAATACAGGTTTCGCTGCTTCTCCACCGAGCTGGGAAAGCGCATGTGCGCAAACAGCTCGGTCGGGTTCGGCTTCTTCGGATGCTGCACTTCGGAACTCCTCGCCCCCACCCCAGAAAGATTTGAACGCGCACGTGTAACGGGCCCAGCTTCCCTGTGCAGCGGTTTCACTGAACGGGTGTGCGCGTTGGTCTAGGAGACAGTTCGCGCCAGCAGAAATTCCGCGGCAGTCGCCTCCGCCCAGAAGTGCGGGTTGCCCACACCTCCGGCGATGAAGCCCACGTGCCCACCGGTGGGGGTGACCAACCACTCGAGCGCCGGGTTGGCCGGCTGCAGGCGGTGCTCGCCGTTGAGCGGGGTGATCGGATCATCCTCCGAGGTGATCAGCAGGGTCGGCCGGCGGATGCGATCCAACATCGGCCCCGAAGAACAGCGCTGGTAGTACTCGGCGGAGTCCTTGAACCCATACAGCGGCGCGGTCACCGCGTCGTCGAACTGCGAGAGCAGCCGCGCCGCCCGGACCCGGTCGGGATCGATCGCGCCCGGGTGGGCCCTGGCCTTCTGCAGCGCCTTGACCTTCAAGGCCTTGAGGAACACCTCGCGGTACAGCCGCCCCAGCCCGGTGGCGCCGTCCAGCTTCTGGGCGCAGACAGCCAGGCTGAAGGGCGGGCTGATCGCCACCGCGGCGGTCAGCGGGCTGGTCTCCCCGTCCTCGGCCAGCATCTTCAGCAGGACGTTCGCCCCCAGGGAGAAGCCCACCCCGAACAGCGGGCCCTTCACGCCGCGCTCCCGCCACTTCCCCAGCGCGAACCGGGGGTCGTCGGTCTCACCGGACGAGTAGGAGCGGGCGATCCGGTTGGGCTCGCCGCTGCAGGAGCGGAAGTTCATGGCCAGGGCCCCCCAGCCCTGCTCGGCGGCGTGGCGGAGGATGGCCCGGACGTAGCCGGACTTCGAGGAGCCCTCCAGCCCATGGAGCGCCAGCACGTGCGGCCGGTCCGCCGGGGCGTCCAGCAGGTCCACGTCCAGGAAGTCCCCATCCGGGGTCTCCCAGCGCTCGCGGCGGACCTGGGGGGTGCCCAGGGGGCGCAGCACGGTGGCCAGGATCGTCTGGGCGTGCGGGTGGGTCAGTCCGGGCGCTGGCTTGAACGGTTGGCTGGGGGTGAACGTGGCCATGCATCGTCCCTTCTGTTCGGGTATGTACCCCCGCCTCGCATGTTTACCGTCACCAATGTCAGCAAGGCCTTCGGGCCCAAGAAGCTCTTCGAGGACGTCAACGTCACGTTCTCTCCCGGCAAACGCTACGGCCTCACCGGCCCCAACGGCGCCGGCAAGTCCACCTTCATGAAGATCATGGCCGGCGATGAACAGCCGGACTCGGGCACCATCTCCCGCCCCAAGAAGTACGGGATGCTGCGCCAGGATCACTTCGGATACGACGACTTCCGGGTCCTGGATGCGGTGCTGATGGGTAACGCCCCCCTGTGGGCGGCGCTCAAGGAGAAGGATGCGCTGCTGGCCAAGAGCGACATCACCGAGGAGGACGGCAACCGCCTGGGCGACCTGGAGGGGGTGATCGCCGAGGAGGACGGCTACGTGGCCGAGTCCGACGCCGCCGCCCTGCTGGAGGGCCTGGGGATCGAGACCTCCTTCCACGAGCAGCAGATGCGGTCCCTGCCCGGCGGCCTCAAGCTGCGGGTGTTGCTGGCCCAGGCCCTGTTCGGCAAGCCCCAGGGGCTGCTTCTGGACGAGCCCACCAACAACCTGGACCTGGACTCGATCCGCTGGCTGGAGACCTTCCTCCACGAGTACGAGGGGGTGCTGATCACCATCTCCCACGACCGGCACTTCCTGAACGAGATCTGCACCCACATCGCGGACATCGACTACGAGACGATCATCACCTACCCGGGCGCCTACGACGACATGGTCCGGCAAAAGGCCCAGGTGCGGTCGCGGATCGAGTCGGAGAACTCGGAGAAGCAGAAGAAGATCCTGCAGCTGCAGGACTTCATCGCCCGGTTCCACGCCGGGACCCGCGCCTCCCAGGTGCAGAGCCGCGCCAAGCAGATCGACAAGCTGAAGACCGACGATCTGAAGCGGTCCAACATCGCCCGGCCGTTCATCAAGTTCGAGCAGAAGGTGCCCTCGGGGAAGCAGACCCTGACCTTCTCCGACCTCTCCAAGAGCTATGACGGGGACCAGATCTTCCCCAACTTCTCCGGGCTGGTGCAGAAGGGCGAGAAGATCTGCGTGATCGGCAAGGCCGGCGCCGGCAAGTCCACCCTGATGAAGATCCTGGCCGGGGCGATGGAGCCCTCCTCCGGGAAGGTGGAGTGGGGCTACCAGGCCAACGTCGGCTACCTCCCCCAGGATCACCACGGGGTGATCCCCGACGGCACCACCGCCTTTGGCTGGCTGCGCGAGCTGGACCACAAGCTCTCCAACGAGGAGATCTCCGGCCTGCTGGGACGGATGCTCTTCTCCGGCGAGGAGCGGATGAAGCCCACCGACACCCTCTCCGGAGGCGAGCGTGTCCGGCTGCTGCTCTCCAAGCTGATGATGGTCAAGGACAACGTCCTGATCCTGGACGAGCCCACCAACCACCTGGACCTGGAGTCGATCGGCTCGCTGGCCGAGGGGATCAAGCGCTTCGAGGGCACGGTGATCTGTGTCACCCACGACCAGGATCTGATCTCGGAGTGCGCCTCCCGGATCTGGGCGATGCGCCGCGGAGAGGGGATCGTGGACTTCAACGGGAACTTCGAGGAGTTCCTGGTCAAGCACCAGTCCCTGGCTCAGCAGCGGAGGTAGCTGCGATGGCGGAGGGGCTGCTGGGGGAGTGCGTGGCCGGTGATGCCGGAGTCCGGTCCAGCTACGACCGGGCGCTGGGTCCGGCCAGGGCGGCGCTGCTGCTCTCCGATCCGCCCTATTGCCTGCTCACCCGCCGCCGCAAGGGCGGGGACCTGCGGGACAAGAAGGACCGGAAGATTGAACGCGAGCCGGCGGTGCGCTTCGAGTCGGTGCGCGATTACCGGGCCTTCACCGAGCGCTGGCTGCCACTGGCCAGCGAGCGGCTGGAGGGAAATCGGCCGTTGGTGATCTGGACCAACTTCCTGGGCAAGGACCCGATCCTGGCGGTTGCCGCCAGCTGCGGCTACCGGCACCTGTGGGGCGAGTTCGTGTGGGGGAAGAAGACCACCGAACGCGGCGGCGGCGGCGAGGTGCTGCTGAGGGTCTACGAGGTGGCGCTGATCATCGGCAAAGAACCGCTTCCGGCGCAGGCACCCGCGGATCCGCCCCGGCCGTGGTCGGTGGTCACCGGCTACGACGACGAGGGCGAGGGCTCCCGCTGGGGCGATCATCCCCACCACAAGCCGTTCAATGCGCTGGAGTCCCTGGTCCGCTGCTACTCGCAGCCCGGGGACCTGATCCTGGACCCGTTCGCCGGCAGCGGATCGATCCCGGTCGCGGCCCTGCGCCTGGAACGCAAGGTGGCCTGCCTGGAGCTGCGCCCTGAATGGGCCGAGGCGGTCACGCTGCGCCTGCGCGAGGAAGCGGGCCGGAAGTAACAGGCTCGTTCCGGTCGGTCCCTCCTGCTGCATCGGGCCGGCCTCAACCCTG
The DNA here is from genome assembly GCA_036675345.1 of Myxococcaceae bacterium. Lineage (GTDB taxonomy): Bacteria > Myxococcota > Myxococcia > Myxococcales > Myxococcaceae > JALYOC01. The sequence goes on along the minus strand of JAKFFE010000006.1, from coordinate 12,355 downwards.
CAGCAGCGGACGGACGCCAGCGGCCTCAACACTGCCGCGGCATCGACTCTGCCGCGGCAGCAAGACACTTCAGAAGACTAGGCGACCGCTTCCCCTTCGCCCTCGTCACTTCCCTCGCCGGTGCCCAGGATCGGGCTGCCGTGGCGCTTCACGTCTCCGCGCCGCTTCTGCACGTGCTCCTGGAGCATCCGACGCACGGCCCGGAACGACTCGGCGACCGCCACGAACGGATCCTCGTGCGAGTCGTCGTCGTTCTCCTCCTTGCCGGCGACCAGCTCATTTCCGGGGACGGTGAGGTCCACCCGGACCAGGAAGTGCTTTCCCTTGCGGTGATGCTTGTGGGGCTGATCAACGACGACGCGGCAGCTGGTGATCTTGTCGTAGAACTCCTCGAGCTTGTCCGCCTCCTCGCGAATGACGTGCGACAGCGCATCCGAAGACGACAGACCGCGATACGTGATCTGCAGGGGAATCTTCACGCGTTCTCCTCCCTTTCCAGGGGGCCGCCATGCCCCAAGCACGGCTGGCAATGACCATCAAAAGGGGCCATCTCTAGATGGTCAAGCCACGAAGGCTGCCTAAAATTCTCCTGAGCAATCTGGGTCAACTTCCTGGCTTCTCTGAGGTTTTCTAGAAGGGTACCCCGGCAGTTGATGTGGGCGTCCGGCCGGTCATTCGGCACCCGGAGATCCGCTCCGTAAGGCTGTTCCGCACGCACTGGCTTCTTCTGCGAGCGTGGAACTCACCGGATGGTTCCGGGCCCGCGACGTTGACCCCGATTGCACCATCACGGCGGGCGGCGTGGTCACGTCCATCACCCCCTCGGTGCTCGGATCCACCGCCGGGTTGCGACGACGGCGCAGGGATCGGCGCACGGCGGTGACTGCGGTGGGGCGGGCTGCGGACTGGCCGCCAAGAAAGACACCTGTGTCTTTCTCAGCGGCCAGTCCAGGTCGCGGTGGCTTCTCAGACCGACGACCCTCAGCGGCGCGGTCGAGGGGGGAACCTAGGGCGCAGGCGGCCCCTGGGCCGGAACCGGAACCCCACCGTCCGACGGCGGTTTCGGCTCCGGAGCTGGCTCCACCTTCGGAGCCTCCTGGGGCACCAGCGCCTCCACGATCAACTGGTGGGCGATCCCCGGCAGCGCATCGAGGAAGATCTCATCGCTGGCGCCCTTGAGACGTTCGCTGACGCTGGCCATCGCTCGGGATCTGGCCGGGTCGATGCTGGTCAAGTTGACCACCAGGCTCTCTCCGACCCGGCCGATGCTTCCGTGAACCAGCCGGTCCACGCCCAGGGCGCCGCCGATCTCGGTCAGGCAGGAGCTATCGTCGGTACAGCCCAGCAGCTGCTTTTGCCGCTCCAGCCCCAGGGCGGCGGCCATGTCCGAATCGCTCATCACCGTGGTGCCGGGCTGGCGGCGGAGCTCGGCGACCAGCGCCTCGGTGAGCAAGGAGGCCATCTCCTCGGAGATCCCTCCCCGGGGAGTCAGCCGCACCACCGCGATGCTCAGCGTCTTGAGCGCTCCGCGGGCGCAGACCACCCTCAGGGTCCAGGGAGTCCAGACCTCCAGGTGCCGGGTCACCCCCGCGTACGCGACTGCCACCGCCGCGGGATGGACCGCCAGGCCGGTGGTGGACAGCGGCACCGAGCTGAGCTGGGTCACCGCCCAGTTGGGGAACGAGATCTCCTGCTCCACCGAGGCGATCCCCATCGGGCACAGGTCATCCACCCGGATCGGCCCGCTGGGCTGCCACAGCCCTCCGAAGAAGGTGTGCGCCCACTGCTCGCGCGGGGTCCCCGCCTCCGGCATCCGCTTCCCGTGGCGCAGGGTCAGCGAATAACAGGCGGGCAGCAGCAGCAGCGCCGCCAGCAACGGCAGGCCGCGCCTCATGGACGCACCCCCGCCCCGGTGCACTCCACGTACAGGGTGCGCGGGGTGAAGATCCCCAGGGTGAAGAAGTTCCACAGCCCGAACGCGGTGGCCTCGCTGCGGTAGCTGGCCACCCCCGTCGGGCACAGCGCGTCCAGATCCACCTCGTGCTTCCCGCCGATTCCCCAGAACCAGTAATTGAGCTGCTGCTCCTTCACCTCGCCGCCGCGGGGGAGCCTCGACTGGTAGGCCACGCGGTGGCAGCCCCCCAACAGGGTCAGCGCGAGCAGGACAAGGGCCAACCGGAATGGGCGCATACCGTTCGACTTTAGCGTGCCCCGCATCCGGGTCCCCAGTTCTTTGCCCCAACGTTTGGCCTGTACCGCAGATGGACACCGCGCCCATTCCTCCGTTGTAAGCTGCGCCCTCCAGGGGGAGTCCATGCGACCGATGAAGTGGGCAGGGCTGGTGGTGTTGACGGCTTCGGCGACCGCCTTCGCGGCCGATCCCAAGGATCCAGTCCAGAAGGTGGCCGAGGCCTACCTCCAGGCGATCAGCGGCAACGGAGACGACGCCGGCCGGGAGCTGCTGCTGGGCGGGGCGACCATGAACGCCCAGCTGTTCCTGCTGGAGAACTGGAAGATCGTCTCCCGGGAGAAGGTCCGCAAAGAGCAGGCGGACCTGGCCACCGCGCGCAAGCTGATGGCCGATCTGGACAAGGCCGGGCGAGAGGCGCTGACCCGGGTGCTCTCCTCCTCGAACGACCCCGATGGGCTGGGAATGACCGAGCTGACCCAGGACGACGCGGCCAAGCTGATGGCCCCCACCCGGGAGCGGGCCCGCAAGCTGTCCCAGGCGCACCCGGTGATGTCCTACGTGGCCCGGGTGGGCAAGGAGGTCTACTGGCACCCCCAGAACCCGCTCCGCCCGGTGCTGGAGCGCGCCGGCAACGCCGGCCACTACGTGCTGGAGCTGCACCTGTTCCAGGTGGAGACCCGGGAGGGGCCGCGCCAGCAACCGCGGGTGTGGCCGCTGCGGGTGGTGCGGCTGAAGACCGACCAGGTGGACACCGGGTACAAGATCCTGCCGGCCTCCGACTGGAACGGAGAGTAGCCAGATGCGCGCGCACCGTTGGTTCCCGCTGGCGGTGATCACCCTCCTCGCCTCGCCCCGGGCCTGGGCCCAGGAGGGTGGGTTGGGGCTGGATCTGACCGCCGAGGAGACTCCCGTCGCCGAACCGGCGCCCGCCTCCCTGGGGCTGGATCTGACCGCGCCTTCGCTGGACCTGCGCCCGACGCTGGCCATCGCCCCGTTCGAGCTGGAGGAGGGGGCGCTGGACTCCGACGCGGAGCTGGCCACCTGGCTGGAGACGAAGCTGGTGGATGGCGCCACCCGCTCCGGCGCCTTTGCGCGGGTGATCGGCCCCCAGGAGGTTACCCAGACCTTGGGCACCTCCGCCGAGGCGCTGGCGGTGTGCACCCAGGCGGACTGTCTGGGCGAGGCCGCGGACACCCTGGAGGTGGAGCGGCTGGTGATCGGCCGGATCCGGCGCGACGCGGACGGCCCCAGGCTGGTGGTGTGGGGCCACCGGCGCGAGGCGCAGGACACCGCCGAGCAGGAGATCCCGCTGACCGGCGAAGGGCTGGCCAGCGCCTGGACCGCACTGCGGCCCGCCTACCGGGTGGTGGAGGGGCTGTCGGTGAAGCTGGTGGAGCTGACCCTGCAGCCCAGCGTGGACCAGGCCGAGTCGCGGCTGGGCCGTCGCCTGCTGGGCCCAGGCCCGCGAAAGGACCTGGTGCCAGACGGGGTCCACGCCCTGGAGGTCACCGCCGCAGGCTACCTGCCGCACCGGCAGGAGCTGACCCTGGCCGCGGGCGGGCAACAGACGGTGGAGGTCACCTTGCAGCCGGTGCCCACGCGGACAGTGGTCGCGGCCTCCCCCACCCGCGCGCCCCCGCCTCCGGCGATCCTCACCCGTCCGGGGCTGTATGTGGCGGCGATCGGGGTGGTGGCGTTGGGGATCGCCTCGGGGCTGGGGGCCTCGGTGGCCGCCGCCCAGGCCGGGGCGGTGGACGCGGATGGCAACGGGGTGATCGATCTGACCCGCGCCCAGATGGTGAGCGCCCGGAACAACGCCTCTGCCGCCAATGTGCTGTTCATGGCCGGCGGACTGGCCGCGGTGGGCGGCGGCACCTGGTTGGTCCTCTCGGGAAGCTTCTAGGAGCAGCGCATGTCGTTGAACCGTGCACGGTGGACGCTGAGGGTGATGGGCGCCTCGCTGGGGGTGTTGCTGGCCGGCTGCCAGTTCAGTCCCGGCGATGAGGCGATCTTCCGCTGCGACACCGAGGCGGACTGCGGCGGCGAGGGCTTCCAGTGTCTGGACGTCGGCGCGCTGGGGCGGGTCTGCTGCCGTCCCTCCGCGGAGGTGTGTGACGGCGAGGACAACGACTGCAATGGCCAGAGCGATGACCTCCAGGCCAGCTGCTACTCCGGCCCCGCCGGGACCCAGGGGGTGGGCCGCTGCGCCCAGGGGGCGATGGCCTGCCAGGGCACCGGGGAGAGCTGCGTGGGCGAGGTGGTCCCCCAGGCGGAGAGCTGCAACGGGCTGGACGACAACTGCGACGGCGCGGTGGACGAGGGCTTCGATCTTTCCTCCTCGCTGCTGCACTGCGGGACCTGCGATTCCCCCTGCGCGGCCAACGAGCTGTGCCAGGACTCCACCTGCGTGGAGCGGCTGGAGCTCAGCTGCGTCAACGGCGCCGATGACGACGGTGATCTGCTGGTGGACTGCGCCGATCCGGACTGCCTGGATGTCTCCTGCGGACAGGGCTGCGTGTGCAGTGCCGGGGCTCGCCGGGAGCTTAGCTGCGGGGACACCACTGACAACGACGGCGACACCCGCGCGGACTGTCTGGACGCCGACTGCGACGCCGCGGCCTGTGGCCAAGGCTGCACCTGCCAGCTGGGGGCGAGGACCGAGAGCCTCTGCTCGGATGGCGAGGACAACGACGGGGATCTGCTGATCGACTGCGCGGAGTCGGCGGACTGCGACACCCGAAGCTGTGGCACCGGCTGCGCGTGCCGCTCGGCGGTGAAGGCGGAGCTGGTCTGCGGTGATGGGCTGGACAACGACGGACTGGAGGGCGCGGACTGCCTCGATCCGGACTGCGAGCTGCAAAGCTGCGGCACCGGCTGCGAGTGCCGCGCCACGGTGAAGGTGGAGCTGGCCTGCGGCGACGGGCTGAACAACGACGGGCTGGAGGGCGCGGACTGCGCCGATCCGGACTGTGACCTGCAAAGCTGCGGCACCGGCTGCGAGTGCCGGGCCACGGTGAAGGTGGAGCTGGCGTGCTCCGACGGGCTGGACAACGACGGTGACGGGTTCGGCGACTGCCGGGACACCGACTGCCACACCGGGACCTGCAGTCCGGCAGCGGCGGGTTGCGTGATGTGCAACGGGCAGAAGCACGAGACCACCTGTGACGACTTCGTCAGCGACGCCCGCGAGTCCAACTGGGTGGACAATGACGGCGACGGGCTTCGCAACTGCCAGGACGTGATCGACTGTCCGGCCGGGGTGGCGTGCTTCTACCGCCAGGGCCCCAACAACCGCGCCGGGGTGTGCCGGGCGGATCGCAGCTGCGGTCCCTGAGGCGCCGCCGTACCGCGGAACCGAAAGACGTATCCCGATGTCCGATGCGCGCTGCCATGATGCGCCCCGGAGATCCTGCACATGAGCCTATCCGTCGATCGGCGCACCCTGGGGGTGCTGTCCGCGGCCGTCGTCCTGCTGCTGGGGCTGGTGGCGCTGAGCAGCTCGCTGTGCGTGACCGCCTGGTGGCGGTACGGGATCTCGGTGGACCAGTGCCCGGACGGGAAGGTGCGGCCCACCTATGAGCTGACCGCTCGCGGGCTGCAGCGGGGCGGCGAAGGGTCGATCTCCCTCCAGGGCACCGCCCACTACACCACCGACGGACTGGAGCAGGTCCACCAGGCGCCGTTCGAGGATTTCCAGGCCTCGCTGGCGCTGGTGGACGGCGCCGGAAAATCGCAGCCGCTGGAGCGGGTGAAGGACACTGGCTGGGAGGCCCGCCAGGGGCTCCGCTCGGCGCGGATCCAGATCCCGGTGGTGCCCGACGGCGAGTACCTGCTGCGCGCCACCCTCACCTCCGCCCTGGGCACCGAGCAGCTGGACACCCCAGTGGCCTTCTATGCGCCGGCCCGGGTCCACGTGCTCACCGACCGCCCGCTCTACGAGCCGGGACAGCAGATCCAGTTCCGCTCGGTGGTGCTCCGGGCCCAGGACCTGACTCCACTCGATGGTCGGCCGGGGGTGTGGACGGTGACCGATCCCTCCGGTCAGGTGGTGCTGGAGGAGAAGGTCCCCGCCGGACCGTGGGGAGTGTCCTCCGGATCCTTTCCCCTCGATCGCGGGGCGCCCACCGGACGGTGGGGGATCCGCTGGTCCTCGGGCGACGCCACCGACGAGGCCAGCGTCCAGGTGGAGCCGTTCACCGTTCCCCGCTTCCGGGTGGAGGCGGCTCCGGCCCGGCCGTTCTACCGCGGCGGCGAGCGGCCGTCGGTCCAGGGCGCGGTCCGCTACGCCTCCGGCGCACCGGTGGCCAACGCCACCCTCCAGTTGAGCTGGACCGCCCAGGGCGACTGGCCTCCGCCCAGCGCCTGGAGCCATGAGGGAGCAGCCGGGGGCGCGCTGCCGACGGTGGCCACCGCGGGCCGCGACGGACGCTTCACCCTGGAGCTGCCGCCGATCCCCGAGGACCTGAGCGGCCGCAACACCCTCTCCGCGACCCTCACCGCGATCGACTCCGCCGGAGATCGGGTCGGCGGCGCGGTGTCGATCCTGCTCTCCGGCGACGCGCTGGCGGTGGACACGGTCACCGAGCTGGGCGACGGCCTGGTGGAGGGACTCAACAACCGCCTCTACCTGCGCGCCACCACCCCGGACGGGCTCCCGTTGGCCGGCGCCACCTTGCGGGTGCGACGGGCGTGGGATGCCAAGGACCCGGGGGTGAGCGGCGTGGCCGACGAGGACGGGGTGGCCAGCCTGCAGCTCGATCCGGGGGTGCCGGTGAACGTGGTGGTCCCCCCGATGCCCTACCGCCCTCCCCCGCCCCAACCGTCGGTGTCGCTGGAGGGACTGGAGGAGCTGATCGGCGGCGAGGTCTCCCTGGGTGATCAGGTGGCGATGGAGAAGGCGCTGTCCGCCTTCGAGCCCTGCGCCCTGTTCACCCTGGAGGAGCAGAGCCCACAGCTGGCGATCCGGATTACCCCCTCCGGCGCGGTGAGCGCGGTGGGCAGCGGCGCCTCCCGAATGGAGCGGTGTCTGCGCGAGGTGGCGCAGGGCCGCCGCTTCCCCGCCGGACGGGACCGACTGCTGGTGGCAAACCTGGGGATCGCCCCGGCCAACGCTCCTTGGGTGGGGGCGGAGCTGCAAGGCTCGCCGGAGGTTCCCTCCGAGGTGCCGGGCCCGCTGGCCGACGCGCTGATGGGGACCCGGGCCTGTCTGCCCGCAGGCGCGGCGGAAGGCCGGCTGCCTCGGGCACTGGAGTGGCGGACCCGGGCCGGCTCGGATCAGCTGGAGCTCTCCTGGGTCGGCGACCCCAACGCCGAGACCACCTTGGCGGGCGCGGCGGAGTGTCTGCGCTCGCGGCTGCCCACCCGGCTGGGGCTGGGGCGGAAGCCCTCCAGCGACGCGATGGGCATCGCCGCGCTCAGCCTCCACGCCGCAGACGGGATGGACGCCGAGGATCGCCCCCAGGCCACCACCTTCCTGGGCTACGACTTCCTGGTCTCCGCGACCCTGGAGGGCCGCGAGGTGGGGACCACCCGGCTGAGGATGCGGCCGGGGACGGTGCCCCCGCTGCGGCTGCGGCCCAGCGCGGTGGTGGTCAGCCCCGGCGACAAGGTGGAGGTGCAGTTGCTGCGCGGGCCGGGCTATTCGGCCTCCCTGCCCAAGCAGGTGAACGTGCTGGTGGGAGCCGCCACCCGGTGGCTGGAGGTGGAGGACAAGCAGGTCGTCTTCCAGGTACCGCCCGACGCCACCGGCTGGCTGCGGTTCGAGATCCAGGGTGCGCAGGCGCTGGTCTACGTGCGCAGCGGCAGCGACCTGAGCGTGGCGATCGCACCAGATCAGCCGGCCTATCGGCCCGGCGCCCTGGCCCACCTGAAGCTGGAGACCCGGGTGGGAGGAAAGCCCGCCGCCGCCGCGGTGGGACTGTTCGGGGTGGACGAGACCCTGGGGCAGCTGGCGCCGCTGGAGGGCGCGCAGAGCCTGGCCCGGGTGCGGCCGCAGGTGGCGATGAGCGCTCCGGCGTTCGGTACCCTGGACGCGCAGGCACTGATGCTGGGGAGGATCCGCGGCTTCCATGCCGCCGCCGCCACCGTGCTGCGGGTGACCAGCCCGCCTCCGCGAGAGCAGGCAGACCGGCCGGTGGGGGTGCGCCACGCCAGCGTGCTGGACGCCAACGGGGAATTGACGGACGTCTTCTATACCGTGCTCTCCGAGCTGCACGCCCAGGCCCGCCGCTGGGAGGCCTCCGCGGCCAAGGATCAGCTGGCCTCGCCGGCCACGGTGGCTGGGCTGTGGAAGGCGTCGCTGGTGGCCTGCGAGTCCCGCGGGCAGAGGATCCACGATGCCTTCGGACGACCGCTGCGCCTCTCGTTCCTGCCTGAGGATCTGCTGGCGCTGACCGATCCGCGTGCGGTGATCGTGGAGGGGACGCGGCTGCCGGAGGACGTGGAGAACTGGAACCAGTGGGTGGCGGAGGAGCAGCCATGAAGCGCGCGTTGCTGGGGTTCGTGGTGGGGGTGGTGTGCACGGTGGCGGTGCTGCTGGTGCTGATCAGCGGCTCACGGTCCGCGGAGGCGCTGTCCGGGCAGGCCTACCCGATGACCCAGGCGGCGCCCGAGGCGGAGGCTTCGATGGCCGAGGACGGGCTGGGGATGCGCGGGGTGGGAGAGGGAGGAGGCGGCTACGGTGCCGCGCTGGGAGGCCTGGAGGAGGCCCAGAAGTCCACCCGACGGGATCAGCCGAGGGCCGTCCCGGCCGCGCCCAAGGGAGCGCCGGCGGAGGAGCGGGAGGCGGACGAGCCTTCGGAGGGCGGAGAGGTGACGGCCACCCGCTCCTGGTTCCCGGAGACCTTCCTGTTCGAGCCCCTGGTGGTGACCAACGAGGCGGGCGAGGCCACCGTCCCGGTGAAGATCCCGGACCGGCTGACCCGCTGGCGGGTGCTGGCGCTGGCGCACTCGCGGACCGGGGAGCAGTCCGGCGCGGTGGCCTCCTTCCAGGGGACGCTGCCGGTCTACGTGGAGCCGGTGCTGCCCGGGTTCCTGGTGGCGGGCGACGAGGTCCGCCTGCCGATCCAGGTGGTGAACACCACCGAGCGGGAGGTGAGCGGCGCGCTGACCCTGACCGTGGAGGGCGCCTCGCTGGTGGAGAATCCCTCCGGTCGGGTGCAGGTGCCGGCCGGGGGCACCCTGCTGCGCTACGCGATCCTGCGCGCGGGGAGCGCGGGCCAGGCGACGATCCGGGCGCGCTTTGGGGAGGACGACGCGCTGGTCAAGGAGCTCCCGGTGGCCCCCGCCGGACGTCCGTGGTCGGTGGGCGCCGGCGGAACCCTGGCCGCTCCCCGACAAGTGCCGCTGGCCCTCCCCGCCCAGGCCACCGCGGAGAACACCCGGGTGCGGCTGACCGTGTTCCCCGGGGCGCTGGCGGTGCTGCGCAACGAGCTGGGCGCAGCGGCCCTGCGCGGCGGTCCCGCCGACGACGCCTATGGGCTGCTGCTGGCAGGGCGCGCCCAGGGCCTGTTGGAGAACCTGGGAGAGCAGGCGGATCCGGAGGTGCTGCGCCGGGCCACCGTGGTGCTGCAGCAGCGCGCGCTGCGACACACCCGCACCGCCGACGGTCCGCTGGCGGCCCTGTTCGCCGAGGCGGCGCTGGCCCACCCGCAGAACGCGGTGCTGGCGCGGCTGGGGCAGCGGTTGTCCCAGACGGTGGCCGCCACCCAGCGTCCGGATGGAACCTTCCACGGGGGAGACGGCTGGCCGCTGCAGCGGCTGCTGGTGGCCACCGCGGAGGGGACCCGCGCGGTGGCGGCGGGCAAGGATCAGCGCGGGGTGGCGGTCTCGGTCCGCAGCGCCGGCGCGTTCGAGCGCTACCTCTCCCAGGTCCAGGACGGCTACACCGCCGCGGCGATCCTCGCCAGCGGCGCGGCCTCCGGAGAGGTGTCCCGACAGCTGAAGGAGAAGGTGATCGCCGCGCTGGTCAGCCACTCCGACGGCTCGCGCTCGCTCCCGGTGGAGGCAGGCGTCAGCCGCGGTGACGGACAGCGGCCCTCACAGCCGGAGGCCACCGCGCTGGCGATCCTGGCCCTGGCCCAGGACCCGCAAGCGCCAGTGGCGGATCTGGGCGCGTACCTGTTGGGGAACTACTCGCCCCACTTCGGCTGGGGAGATGGACGCACCAACCTGGTGGCGCTGCAGGCGGTGCTGCAGGTGTTCCGCCAGCCGCTGCCCTCGCAGGTCCGGGTGGTGCTGGAGCACAACGGTCGGGTGGTGACCGAGGGCACCTTCGCGGCCGCCAACACCCGGGACGTGGTCTCGATGGAGGCACTGGCCCCCGCGTCGCTGGCGGAGGCGGGCCAGTGGACCGTCCGCGCCGAGCCGGCGGTGCCCGGGCTGGGCTACCGACTGGAGCTGACCACCTGGCTGCCCTGGAAGCAGGAGACGGCCAACGGACTGGAGCTGGCAGTGGTGGCTCCGGCGAAGTTCAAGGTCGGGGAGGCGGCCACGGTGCAGCTGTCCGCCGCCGGCCCGGCCGGGGTTCCCTGGTCGCTGAAGACCGCGCTCCCCGCCGGGGTGCAGGTGGACCGCCCGGCGCTGGACGCGGCGAAGGCCTCCGGAGAGCTGCTGGACTACACGGTGGAGGATGGCGCGGTGACGCTCCAGATCCCCGCCCGAGGCCCGGGCCAGCCGTTCGTCACCTCGTTGCGGGTGTTCCCCACCCTGGGCGGTCGGCTGAACGCGACCGCGTCCTCACTGGCGGTGGAGGGGCGGCCGGAGTGGACCGCCTACGCACCCACGCCTCAGTGGAGTGTCCAACCCTGAGCTCAGGGCGGCTGCAGCGCCACCCAGGTGGCGCCCCAGCCCCCATCGCGCTCGGAGGCGGTCCAGCTGCGGACCACGAAGGGGATCCGGGAGAGGATCGACTCCACGCTCCGCCGCAACGATCCGGTGCCCTTGCCGTGGACGATCCGCACCTCGAGGATCCCCTTCTCCCGGCACGCGGCCAGGTACTCCTCCAGCAGCGGCTTCACCTCCTTGGGCGAGAAGAGATGCAGATCCAGGATGCCGTCGATCGGGATCTCCACCGGCTCGCCAAAGGGATCTTCCAACTCGTCCGACATGGCGGCGGAGTGTAGCGAGGAGGGGCCCCGCTGGCCTCCTCGCACCGGCCCCGGAACGCAGCCGCCAGGTCATCGATTCGTCCAGCCGTGGTGCAGGCCAGAGCGGCCGCTCGCGGGGAGCCGGTGGGCGCCCCTGCAACCCGGCGGCGAGTTAGCGTCCCGCTCGAGGGGAGCCGGTGGGGCGACGACTGGCGTGTGAGGACGCCCCTACAACCCGACGGCGAGCTAGCGTCCCGCTCGAGGTGCTCGGCGACAACGCGGAGCCTCTCGTCATCGACCGCGACAAGCAGGCGGGACCATCCGGTTCCACCCGAGCTACCGGAGCTTCCGCCTCGACTGGGACGACCAGCCGGAAGGCGAGCGGGCGGGAGGCCCTGCATCCGGGCGGGTCGGTCACCGGCGCTCCCAAGCAGGCGGCGCGGAGGATGATCACCGCGCTCGAGTCCGGCCCCCTCATATTGGGCTCACAACCAGGGCGAGACCGAGTCCGGGGTGAGGTACGCATCCCCGCCTGGGCAGAGGCCCCTCCGAGATTATTATTATAATAATAATCCGTGGGTCTCTCGGGGCGCGCTCAGCCTGCCCGGCTTGATGCGTCCGGCGCCGTAGCAGGCGAACCTGACCCTGGACTCGACTCCGGGGGCCAACAATAGTCGGAGCCGATGTTCCTTCCGCCTCTTGCTCGAGTAAGCCCCCTGGTCCCCTCTCTTCGCGGCTGCCTCGTCGCGCTCTCCCTGATCTCCGTGGGTGGAGTGAAGGCGCAGCAAAAGGCCGGTTGGCCCTCGGCTCCGACCGCAACTTCGGACCTGACCGCAGTTCCGACCGCGACCTCGGCTCCGACTGCTGCTCCGGCCGCTGCTCCGACCACGACCACGTCTCCGTCTGCTGCTCCGACCGCAACCTCGGCCCCGTCTGCTGCTCCGACCAGGACCTCGGCTCCGACTGCTGCTCCGACCTCAACCGCGGCTCCGACTGCTGCTCCGACCTCAACCGCGGCCCCGTCTGCTGCTCCGACCGCAACCTCGGCCCCGTCTGCTGCTCCGACCAGGACCTCGGC
>JAKFFE010000032.1:0-274204 GCA_036675345.1 Myxococcaceae bacterium | reverse complement strand
CGACCCGCCCGTACTGCCCGACCCCGAGCCGCCCGTACTGCCCAGCCCCGTCCACTCCCTACGTCCCGCCTGGGTAAGCCGGGAGCCCCGAACGTCTTCAACCGGGACTTCCCATCGCCCTGCGCGTCCCCACGCGCCCCCCGCCCATCGCCCCCTGGGAAGTCCCGCTCCCCCCCACCTCCAGAACGTCCGGGACTCCCGGCTACCCAGCGCGAGGAGGCGTGCTGCCTCCCCGCGGCAGACCCCTTGAGCAAGGCGCGTGCCCACCCCGCCAACCGGCTTCAGCCGCTGGCGAAATCGACGATCTCCGAGGGGAGGCGCGAGGAAGACGGTGGTCGCCGCCCGGCGGAGAGGGCCGAAACGGGCGAGTGGGGGCGGAAGAAATTTCCCCACCCAGGGCCGGGCTTTCGCGCCGCTGGTCCCTGGACCCAACCATGCGGGTTCATCGTCCAACGATCCCGGGGAGGGAAACGTCGGGAGCTCAACGCGCGGCGGGACGGGGAGGTCTCCGCGCGGGCCGGTCTCGGGCCCTGCGCGGTGATCCGGTCAACTTTGCAGCCTGGTCGGCTAGCGCCGCTCGAACTGGACGCGACGGCCACCGGTCATCGCCATCGGGGGCTGCTCCAGCCCGAACTGCCACCACATCGGCTCGAAGGCCTTCATCTTCAGCTTCTTGTCGTTCTGCAGCGCGGTGAGGCCGTTCTTCAGCTTCTCGTCGGTGGGGTTCGCCTCCACCGCGCGGGCCATCACCTTCAACGCCCTGTCGCTCTGCTTGTTGGACTGCAGGCACCAGGCGTACGCGGCCCAGGCCAGGCCTTCCTTCTTGCCGACCTTCACCGCCGATTCGAAGGCCGCCTCCATCTTTGCCGGGTCCTTGCGCTGGAACCACAGCGCGCCCTCCAGCGCCTTGGGCAGCCAGTTGCGCGAGTTGGCCTTGGCGAAGTGGACCAGGGCCCCGTCCAGGTCCTTGACCATGTAGCGGATCATCCCGATCTGCGCGTGGATCTCCGGCCCGATCATGAACTGCTGCTTGTCGTAGACCAGCGCCGATTCCAGGATCTTGATCGCCTTGTCGATCCGGAGCTTCTGCTCCTTGGCGTTGGAGGGCTGGATCGACAGCTCCTTCTGGGCCTCCCCGACGATGGCCTGCACCTTGGTGGCGGTCCGGCGCGCCAGGACGAAGTAGGCGCCGATGAAGGCCAGCAGGCCGGGGATCAGCCCGGCCCAGATGGAGAAACCAAAGGTGCGGATGAGGACCGTGACGACGGCTCCCACCAGGATCGACCACAGAAGGTTGTACATATCGCGCGGTCCTTTACGGCAGGCAGCCCGGTGTGGGCAATTGCTGATGCAGACGGCTTCACAAACGGGTATAAGCCCGCCGCCGCTGTTTGGCCCTCTGTCGAAATTGGTAGACGAGGCGGACTCAAAATCCGCTGCGGCTGACCCCGCGTCCCGGTTCGAGTCCGGGGAGGGCCACTTTCCAACACCTCAGCTTCTCCGTCCCGTGGGCTCGGACTAGTGTCTGCCCTCCCCACCGGGTCTATCTCCGCATGAGAGTGCTGGTCGCCGAAGACGACGAAGGAATCCGCGAGGGCCTGGCCGATCTGCTCGGCGAGCGGGCTTCGGTGGTGGCCGTCGCCTCCGTCCAGGAGGCCCTCTCCGAGCTGGGCGCGGGAACCTTCGATCTGGTGCTCAGCGACATGCGCCTGGGTGGCGAGCACTCGGGCGGGCGGACGATCCTGGAGCGGGCGAGGGCGCGGGGCTCCAACGTGGTGGTGATGACCGGGTTGAGCGAGCGCGACGTGCGCCAGACCCTGGGGGACTTCATCCCCGATGCGCTGTTGGCCAAACCCTTCTCGGTGGACGCAGCCCTGGCGCTGGTTGACCGCTTCTGTCCTTGAAAGATCCGGGGAGATGCTGAACCCGCTGCCGCTGCACCGCCCCGATCCCGAAGAGCTGGGCCGCGCCTCCCGGAAGGCCGCCACCGCGGCGATGGAGGCCCACCTGGGGGTCCTGAAGGGCGAGCCGCTGCGGCTCTCCTTGTCCCAGGCCCTGGCCAAGCAGAAGGGGCTGGGTGGACAGGAGCGCCGCTTCGCCGCCCTGGCCTGCCGTGAGCTGTCGCGCCACCAGCGTCTGCTGGACTTCGCCGCCAAGGCGCTGGGGCAGGCTCCCTCCGACTCGGTGCTCAAGGAGGACCAGGCGCTGGTGCGCTATCTGCTCTGGCGGCGGCTGGTGACCGGGGTGGAGTGGCCCCGGCTCTCCAACGAGGTGAAGCTGCCCGGGCCGCTGCGTCCCCGGTCGATCAAGGACGATGTGCTGGAGCGGCTGGCCACCTCACCGATCCCGGATCAGGACGAGCCCCCGACCCCGCTGGAGCGGTGGGCCACGGTCTACTCCTTCCCGCGCTGGCTCTCCGAGCGCCTCTCCGCCGAGGTCCCGGAGGCGGAGTGGGAGCCGCTGTTCGCGGCGATCGATCGCGAGCCTTCCTTGATCCTGCGCGCGCGGGGTGGCTCGCGGGAGTCGGTGCTGGAGTCGCTGGCGGCGGAGGGCGTGCGCGCCGAGCCGCTGCCCTGGGCCCCCCACGCGTTGCGGGTGCTGGACCCCGGGGGGAGGGTGTTCGAGACCCGGGCCATGAAGGGCCACCGGCTGCAGGTCCAGGACCTGGGCAGCCAGCTGATCGTGGAGCTGTGCCGGCCCTCGGACGGGGCCTGGACGGGGCTGAAGGTCGCCGACGTCTGCGCGGGGGCGGGCGGCAAGACCCTGGCGCTGGCGGATGCAGTGGGGCCGACCGGCAGGGTGCTGGCGGGAGACAACTCCTGGCGCCGCCTGGGGGACGCCAAGGACCGGGCCAAGGACTTCAAGCTGACCAACATCCGCTTCTCGGTCCCGGCCCAGCCCAAGGACGAAGAGGTGGTGCTGGTGGACGCACCCTGTAGCGGCACCGGTTCGCTGCACCGGGAGCCGGATCAGAAGTGGAAGCTGAGCGCCAAGAAGGTGACCGAGCTGGCCGTCATCCAGCGGGAGCTTCTGGACCAGGTGGCGGGAACGGTCCGGGCGGGGGCGTTGATCGTCTATGCCACCTGCTCGCTGCTGCGGGAGGAGAACGAGGACCAGGTCCAGGCGTTCTTGCAGCGGCACCCGGACTTCCAGTTGGAGGACGCGGCCACCGTGCTCCCCGCCGAGGCCTGTCGGGAGGGCTATCTGCGCGCCTTCCCCCACCGGCTGCCTGGCGGCGGCTTCTTCGGGGCCCGGCTTCGCAAGACCCCGCGAGGTTGACAGCTCAGGGGGCGAGCGGTACCTCGTAAACCAGCCCTTTTCCACTGGAGGACTCCCTGGCTACTCCGCCGGACCCCAAGCAGACCGAGATGGCCAAGCAGATCTCCCAGGCGTGGGATCTGGCCAAGGCGCAGCTTCAGCAGCTGCGCGAGCAGGTGGAGAAGACCGCCGAGCTGGCCACCGTGAAGTCCCGCAAGGACGCGCTGGACCGCGAACGGGACAAGGCGCTGCGCAACTTCGGAGAGGCCGTCTGGCGCGAGGTTCAGCGCGGCACCCTCAAGCTGCCCGCCGCCCTGGCCCCCGCGCAGCGGACGATGCAGGAGATTGACCGCAAGCTGGACAAGCAGGCCGCCGAGATCTCAGACCTGCTGGCCGAGGGTTCCGAGGCCGCCGACCGGCTGGCGGCAAAAAAAAAAGGCCCGGGTCCCAAGGGCCGGTAACAAGAAGATCGAAAAAGCGACCGGCGGCACCAAAAAAGGCAGTAGCGCTCGCCAAGAAGAAGCGGTAGAAGGGCGCCGCTTTCGGAACAAAGCGCGGCCCCAACCGCGTTTGAAAGCGACAAAGAAGTAGACGGGGCTATAGCTCAGCTGGGAGAGCGCCTGAATGGCATTCAGGAGGTCAGCGGTTCGATCCCGCTTAGCTCCACAAGAAACGAAAGACCCCGCTCCGGCGGGGTTTTTTGTTTTGCGGGTCTGGCTCCCCCGCTGACGCTCCAGGGGCGGGCGGGCAGGAGGTCGGCGAGGGTGAATTGTTTGCGCACAAAACATCTTTGTGCGACGACAGCCGAATCGTGCATGCCAGCGGCCTTCCTTCGAACGTGTACGCGTTCCTGCTCCAGCACATCGACTCACTCGAGCAGCTGGAGGTGTTGCTGCTGTTGCGTCGCCTCGGGAAGGCTGCGAGCGCCCCCCAGGTGGCGGCGGAGCTGAGAATCCAGCCTGACTCCACCCGGGGAAGACTGGAGAACCTCTCCTCGCGGGGGCTGCTGGAGGTGGACGTGGGCAACAGCCACTACCGGTATGCGCCCCGGACCCCGGAGCTGGATCAGGCAGTGTCCGGACTGGCCACCGCCTATGCCGAGCGTCGGGTGACTGTGATCAACCTGATCGCCACCAAGCACCTCGAGCGGATCCGCACCTTCGCCGACGCCTTCAAGCTCCGCGGGGAGTAGCCCCCTGCCTTGCCGGCGGGTGGATGCTTAGCCTTGTCCCTGGAGAGGGGACAGATGCCCAAGCAGCCAGGGAAGAACGCTCCGGAGATCCCGGAGCTGCCGCGTCCAGAGCCGGAGATGCCCACCCGTCGGGGGCGCCCGGGACGCGACGCGGGGATGCCACCCGAAGACGAGCGGGAGATTCCAGGGAGGAACCCGCCCAAGCCCGAGGCTCCGCGCAGTCCCAATGAGCCGGCAGTGAGCGCGCACGGGTGAGCCGCGGGTCAGTGTCCGCCGCACTGTGCTCCGGGGCCTCGGTTGAGTCTCCAAGGCCCCGAGCTCCGGAGCCTCGGTACAGTCTCCGATTCCCGCCGGAGTGAGCGAGCGCCCCGAGGGCGTTGTCTGTACCCCCGAGGAGAGCGTCCGAACCGGTGGTCGGATCCAGCCGCTGGGTGCCCTGACGCTACGGATGCCTCCCGGCGTTGGCGGCGCTGACCTCGGACGGATCCTTCGCCAGTGACGCAGGGTGGGGCCCGGCGGCCTCCAGCGGCAAAGCCGGCTCGGTCGCCCGGGTCGCCGCCACCCGCTGGGCGCGCCGGCGCCGCGTGGCCCGGAAGACCACCATTCCCAAGTAGCCGATCAGCAGCACCGGAAAGGCAGTCAGCGAGGCCATGGTCAGCACGAACAGCACCATGTAGGCACCGTCGTTGGCCGACTGCTGCTCGGGCCGGATCCCGGACATCAGCTCGAACACCACGTGCTCGAGGTTCAGCGCCCACAGCCCGCAGACGATCATCGCCAGCGGCATCAGGCTGGCGACCACCACCTCGAACCAGCGCAGCTGACAGACCCGCATCAGGAAGAAGAACAGCAGCGCCACCCGCCAGACGGCGACCAGGGCCAGGAACCAGGCGTTGATCGACTGTGAAACGGGCAGGGACAGGAACTGCTCGACCGGGATCGCGTACAGCGCGGCCGGCGGCGAGACCAGGGTGATGAAGGTCAGCAACCGGAAGAACGACCACGCCTGCGGACGAAGCGGCCAGAGAATCAGCCACAGGAAGATCGCCAGCGCGAAGACGTACAGCACCGAGCCCACGCCCAGCTTCTGCAGCAGCTCCGCGCGGGGGGAGTCCCAGTAGCGCCCCATTCCCACCAACCAGGTGCTGACCAGCCCCAGCGTCAGGTGCCGGCGATCCAGCGCCAGCAGCTCCTCACGGGTGGCGCGGAAGGTGAGGACGCGCAGGGCGGTTCCGAACAACGGCAGACGAGAGTTCAGCAAGGGCACTCCTTCATTCCTGGCGAGAGGGGGGCGGGTCACAGGGCGCCCCTTCGTATTCTGCGACGCGCCGGAGTTGTCGGTTCGGGATCAGGCGACGCCTCCCAGAGCGTCGCTCGCCACCGACAAGTCCCGGCGGGTCGCAGAATAGCAGGGGGCGGACCCGCAAGGTCCCCTCCGCGGGCGCGGTCAGCGCTCGCCCGGCTTCGCAGCCGCTGCCGGGTCCCGAGGGGCCAACCGCCCACTTGCTGCCTCCGCTCCGTCAGCCTTCCGCGGCCTGACCTCGCAGCCGCTGCCGGGTCATCTGCCGCCACCGGGTGCGTCTCCTCCCGGTCGCCTCTGGACTGTAGAGGGCGCGCATCAGCTCCCGGAAGCCGGTGAGCAGCGCGTCGGCGGACATGGAGCGAGGCTGGTAGGTCAGATCGAAGAGGGTGCACCGGTCCCAGAAACGTCGCTGGGGCAGCCGGCCCTCCTCGGTCAGTTTCCGGTAGAGCGGGGTGCCCGGGAACGGGGTGAGCAGCGTGATCTGCACGTCGCACAGCCCGCTGCGATCCACGAAGTCCAGGATCCGCTCGAAGGCGCGCTCGTCGTCGCCGTCCAGACCGAGCACGAAGCAGCCGTTGACCGCGATGCCGTGGGACTGGATCCGCTGCACCCGCTCCAGCGCTCCCGCGGCGCGGTCCGCCTTGAACCGCCGGCTGTCCACGCCCTCCAGCGCGGCCGGCGTCACCGCCTCCAGGCCGATGAGCAGCTGGGCGCAGCCCGAGCGGGACAGGGCCTGCAACAGCGCCTCGTCGTCGGCCACCGAGAGATCGGTCTCGGTGAACCAGCGCAGGTCGAACTCTCCCAGCAGCTCGGCCAACCGACGTCCCCAGCCCTTGGCGGCGAAGGTGTTGTCGTCCGCCAGCTCCACGAAGGGCCGGGGCCACACCGCGCGGATCGCCTCCAGCTCGCGGCGGACCTGGGGCAGCGGCTTTTGCTTGTAGCTGCTGAACGTGCGGGAGGCGCCGCAGAACTCGCAGTCCAACGGACAGCCGCGGGTGGTCTGCAGCGTCAGGCGGTTGTAGCGGGAGGGATCGAGCAGGTCGTAGCGGGGGACCCTGGCCTCCTCGAAGTGATGCACCAGCGTCCGGTCCGAGGGGGAGGAGTAGAGCGGCTGCAGCCGGTTCGCCTCCAGGTCCGCCAGCAGCCGCGGCCAGGCACGCTCGCCCTCGCCCTGGACCACCGCGTCGGCGTGGGAGAGGGCCTCCTGGGGCAGGGCGGTGGCGTGCAGTCCGCCGATCACCACCCGGGTCCCACGGGCGCGGAGCCGGTCGGCGATCCGATAGGCGTCCTCGATGCGGGCGGTGAGGCTGGAGATGGCCACCAGGTCGAAGCCGCCTGAATCCAGCTCCGCCCAGGCCGCCTCGTCCAGCGCATCCACCTCCCGGTAGGCCAGCTCCCAGTGCGGCGGGGTGTGCGCGGCCAGGGTCAGTAGCCCCAGGCTGGGCAAGGAGGCGATCACCTTCCCCCGCTCCACGAACCCGGGGAGGGTGAGCCCCAGCGCCCGCAGCCCGGCGTCGTGCACCCGGACACCGCTCATCGCCAGCAGGAGGGCTCGCATCGGCTCCGAGTGTAGCGCCTGGGCCCCAAAGACAAGGCCCGCTGCCCTCACCAGGAGAGCAACGGGCCTGGGTCGCGAAACACCAGGGAGGCTACTTGCCCTGGTAGATCGCCATCACGTCCTTGAGCAGCTTGACCGACTCCGCCTTGGGGCGCTGGAAGGCGTTGCGGCCCATGATCGATCCGAAGCCGCCGCCCTGGTGGATCTGGCGGATCTCCTCCAGCAGCTCCGGGGTGCCCTTGGCCTCGCCACCGGAGAAGATCACGATCCGGCGCCCGTTGAAGCAGCTGCGGACCACGTCCTTGATCCGGTCGGAGAGGGTCTTCACCGGGATGTTGAACTTCTCGTAGACCTTCTTGGCCTCCGCCTGCTCCAGGTGCTCGGTGGGCGGCTTGACCTTGATCACGTGCGCGCCCAGCTCGGCGGCGATGTGGGCCGAGTAGGAGATCACGTCAATCGCGGTCTCCCCCTGCTTGGACATGCTGCCGCGGGCGTAGGCCCAGACGATGGTGGGCAGGCCGTGCTCCTTGGCCTCGGCGATGATCCCGCGCAGGTCCTGGTACATCTCGTTCCGCGCCGCCGAGCCCGGATAGATGGTGTAGCCCACCGCGGTGCAGCCCAGCCGGACCGCGTCCTTCACGCTGGCAGTGACCGCGGAGATCGGCTGATCGATCTTGGCCAGCGAGTCGGAGTTGTTCAGCTTGAGGATCAGCGGGATCTCGCCCGCGTACTTGCCAGCGCAGGCCTCCAGGAAGCCCAGCGGCGCCGCGTAGGCGTTGCAGCCGGACTCGATCGCCAGGTTGAAGTGGTACTCGGGGTCGTAGCCCTCGGCGTTCTGGGCGAAGGAGCGGGCGGGGCCGTGCTCGAAGCCCTGGTCCACCGGGAGGATGACCAGCTTGCCGGTGCCGGCGAGGGTGCCGTGGTTCAGCAGCCGGGCGAGGTTGGTCAGGGTCCCGGGGTTGTCCGACGGGTACCACGACAGGATCTGGCGAACGCGTTCGGTGAAGGCCATCGAGTCCTCGATAGAAAGGGGGGCGAAAAACCGGCCCGGGTATACCCCGCGCCCGCGGTCCCGGCGACGACAATCCGGGCTCAAGGGCGGGAGTGAACTGTTCGTCTAGCGGGCGTCGGAGACCACCACGTTCAGCGGCCAGGTCCCCATCGGGTGGCCGGCGATCCGGATCAGCACCTGGTATTGGCCCGGGCCGCGCACCGGAGACGGATCCCAGTCCACCACCCACTCCGCCTCGTCGCTCTTGGCGCCGCGGTAGGTCAGCTCCCCGCTGGCGGACAGGGCGGTGTTGCCGCTGGGGTCCAGCAGCACCACGTCGATCGGCGCGCCGATCCGCTGCGCGGACTTCACCCGGACCACCGAAGAGAACTTCTCGGTCTGCGGCGGGGTCCCCTTGAGCTTCACCGTCTCCAGCACCCCTCCCACCGGAGAGTTGCCGGTGGAGGCCCCCACGAACGCCTTGGCGTGGACCACCCGGACCACCTGGTAGGTGGCGTCGCTGGCGGCGGTGCGGGTCCCGCTGCCCAGGCCGTCGGAGGCGCTGCGGGCGCGGGTGGCGCCGTCCGCCTTGGGGACCTCTCCCAGGCTGGGCATCTCGAACATTGGCTTGGCCGGCTTCTTCTTGGCCGGGGCGGGCTTGGCGCCTGCCGGCTTGGCGGGCACCGGATCCGCGGCCAGGGCGGGCAGGGAGAGGCAAAGGCAGAGCAGGGCAAGGCGCATGGGCGGACCTTAGCGGGCCCGGGGCCCGTTGGCCTCACGCGCTGCGCCACGGCGCGTGAATGCTGTCTTGGGGCAAGCGTCCCTGTGTATCGTGACCCCCATGCTCCCGCTTGCCCTGGCCCTGGTCCTCTCCGGAATCTCAGTCCACGATCAACTC
The DNA here is from genome assembly GCA_036675345.1 of Myxococcaceae bacterium. GTDB lineage: Bacteria > Myxococcota > Myxococcia > Myxococcales > Myxococcaceae > JALYOC01. The sequence goes on along the minus strand of JAKFFE010000032.1, from coordinate 265,004 downwards.
GACGGCACCGAGATCGGAGATGAGAAGCAGTACATCGCCTTCAACAGCGGCGGGGTGTACCTGGCCGAGCGCGACGACGGCGGCAAGGGAGGCAAGACCAGCGCCAAGGGGAAGTGGGAGATCGTCGGCGACAAGCTGGAGGTGAAGATCGCCTCCTGCAAGGGCCCCAGGTGCGCGGAGCTGGGCAAGAGCTACAGCGCGCAGCTGCAGATCGTGGCCGAGCGGGCGATGACCATCGCCTCCTCGTTGCAGAGCGGGCCGCTGAGCAGCGGCTCCTACTACTGCCGCTTCCAGGGATGCGAGAAGCGCACCGGGGTGGAGGTGGTCACCCATGGGGCCAAGGCCAGCGTGATGAAGTACCTGGTGGACTTCCTGGTGGACCAGAACCGGACCCGGGACGTGACCGTGGTGTGGTGGGGCAAGAAGCAGCCGGCCGCCGCGGCCCAGTCCAGCATCACCTGGTGCAACCGTGAGCCCAAGCGCGCCAAGGAGAGCGCCGAACAGGCGGCCAAGGACCTGGGCGAGCTGCCCTGGTTCGGCAAGGTGACCCCGGTGGCCTCCACCGACAGCGCCTGCCTCCACGATGTGCAGATCGTGGTGGGGGATGCGGTGAAGCTCCCGGCCCGGAGATAGCGCCGGTGGAGCCACTTGCACGCCGGATCGCCGGGCTGCCCACCACGGTCTTCTCCGAGTTCAGCGCCCTGGCCCAGCAGCACCGGGCAGTGAACCTGGGGCAGGGGTTTCCGGACTTCGACGGACCGGAGGAGATCAAGCAGGCCGCGGTCGCGGCGATCCAGGGAGGGATCAACCAGTACGCGGTGGGGGCGGGAGCGCCCGCCCTGCGACAGGCGATCGCCGACCACGCCCGGCGCTTCTACGGAGCGCAGGTGGATCCGGAGACGATGGTCAGCGTCACCAGCGGCGCCACCGAGGGGCTGTTCGACGCCATCGTCGGCACGGTGAACCCGGGCGACGAGGTGGTGCTGTTCGAACCCTTCTACGACTCCTACGAGGCCAGCGTCCGGATCGCCGGCGGGGTTCCCCGCTTCGTGCTGTTGCGCCCGCCGGACCCGGATCACCCGCGGTGGTGGTTCGACCCCCAGGAGCTGCGCGCGGCGTTCTCCGAACGCACCCGGATGATCGTGGTCAACACCCCGCACAACCCCACCGGCAAGGTCTTCACCCGGCAGGAGCTGGAGCTGATCCGGGACCTGGCCCACGCCCACGACGCGCTGGTGTTGGCCGACGAGGTCTACGAGCACATCGTCTTTCCGCCCGCCCGCCACCTCCCGGTGGCCGGGGTGGACGGACTGGCGGAGCGGACGATCACCGTGAGCAGCGCCGGGAAGACCTTCAGCCTCACCGGTTGGAAGATCGGCTGGGTGATCGCCCCGCCCGGGTTGCGCAAGGCGGTGCAGCAGACCCACCAGTACGTCACCTTCGCCAGCGCCGCCCCGCTGCAGTCGGCGATCGCCCTGGGCCTGGCCCTGCCGGAGGCCTACTTCCAGGAGCTGGCCCGTTCCTACCAGGCCAAGCGGGATCTACTGGCCGCCGGGCTGAAGCAGGCCGGACTGTCGGTCTACCCGGTGGAGGGCAGCTACTTCCTGTTGGCCGACCTGGAGGGGCAGGGGTTCGAGGACGACTTCGCCTTCTGCCGCCACCTCACCACCCAGGTAGGAGTGGCCGCCATCCCCCCGTCCGCCTTCTACGGAGCCGAGCACCGCCACCATGGCCACCGCCTGGCCCGCTTCGCCTTCTGCAAGACCGACCCGGTCCTCCAGGAGGCAGTGGTCCGACTGGGAAAGCGGGCGATGACGCGATAAGCCAATAAAGGGGACAGGCTACATTTGAGACGCAGCGCGTCCAAAATGTAGCCTGTCCCCTTTATCGACTCGGTGCGTTGAGGGCAGGGAATGGCGAATGAAGGGTTGGCGCTGGAGGACGTGACGTACCGGGGACCGCCTCTGACGGAGGAGGACAAGGCCCTGGTGGCGCAGCTTACGGACACGCTGCACTGGGTGCTGGGACAGCTCAACGGCTTCGTCGCCTTTGGAGGCGCGCTGCATGTGCGGGGCGCCTGTCAGGCTCCGAGCTGGCACTCGCTGCAGCACGCCTGGGGCGGAGAGCAGGCGATCCACCGGCTGTTCCCCGCGGTGCGCCCCTCCGACATCCCGTTCGGGCAGGACTGCATCGGCGACCAGTTCCTGCTCCGCGACGCGGTGGTGATGCGCCTGGACGCGGACACCGGGAAGATCAGCTCCACCGCGCTGGAGTTGATGGCGTTCCTGGAGAAGGCCAGCGCCTCCCCGGAGTCCTTCCTCAAGACCCAGCCGCTGGATGGGCTGCGCGCGTCCGGTCAGGAGCTGGCGCCGGGACAGGTGGTGGCAGTGATCCCCCCGCTGGTGATCCGGATCGAGGGAGAACGCTCCTACAAGGCAGTCCCCGCACAGAAGCAGGCCCGCTTCCGCGCCGACATCGCCCGGCAGCTGGCCCACGTCCCCGACGGCGCGCAGATCAGACTGCAGATGCCGGGCGAGGGCGGCTGAGCCAGGACCGCAAGGTCTCGTACACGGTGGGGCTGCTGAGCAGCTCCAGGTGACCGGCCTCGTAGGCGATCCACTGGTTGGCCTCGGGAAAGGTCAGCGTCAGCTCCGGCTTGGGGTGCCGGCCCAGCGCGCTGTCCACGGTCACCAGCCCATCCCCGGAGAGCTTCTTCTCCGGTCGCGGAGATCGGGTGGCGGCGATCGCGAAGCAGTCCACGCCCTGGGGCAGGGAGAGCGCTTTTCGCGGGTCCCCGATCCGCGCCCAGCGGTCGGCGACGTTCTCCCAGTGCAGGTCCTGGACGTTCCCAAACCGCAGGTCGGTGACCCCGGCGCTGCGCAGCTGCCCCAGGCGCACGAACGGGGCGCTGTAGCGGCTGACACCCAGCAGGAACTCCACCCAGCTGCCGCCCCGCTCCAGCAGTGCGCCGTGGTGGGGTGAGCCCAGGCACAGCAGCGCCTTGAGTTGCGGTCGCCAACGCCGCCCTTGCTCCTCCGCCGCCAGGCAGGCGCTCCGGGCGACCAGCCCGCCCATGCTGTGGCCAAGGATGCTCAGCTCTTCGATAGGACCGGGCCAGGCCGCGACCAGTGCCTCCAGCAACTCGGAGAGCGCCCGGCCATTGGTCGAGATGTGCAGCCCGCTGTTGTAGCGCAGATAGAGCGGGGTGTAGCCGAGGTCACGTGCCAGCGCGGCTCCGTGATCGTGGCCGCGCCGGTTCCACTGCAGATCGTTCATCGACGAGCCGTGGACCAGCACCAGCAGCTTGCGACCGGGAACCGGAAACTGTTCCAGCAAGGCCTCCCGTTCCAGCCGCAAGGCCCGCCCGCCAGAGCGCAGCGACATCTCCAGGGCGAGCGGATTGCGGCTCTCGAGCAGGTAGTCCCCCACCACCCCGTTGAGCGCGGCGAGCAGGGCCTCGCGCTGGGGACCGGGAGGGCTCTTGCCCAGCACCAGCCCCACCTGCGCCAGGGTGAGGTCCAGCCCGGTCCCGACCCAGCGGGTGACACCCCGGATCGTCCCATAGGTGGTCCCGGTCCAGGCGCGCGCCAGACGCTCGAAAGGACTGCCGAGAACCGCCGGCCCACTGGCGATGGTGCGATGCACGTGCTCCACCAGGTCGATCACCTCGGTGGTGGCGCGGATGGCCAGGGTGCCCCCGCCCCGCAAGGGATGAATCGGTTCCGGGTTCGTGTCCGAGGGTCTTCTGGGCATCGCCGGGGTCAGATAACCGGGCGGAACCGGCGTTGCCGGCCTCTCTACGAGAGAACGGTCAGGCCACCGGCCGAGCAGCCGGCGCTGGACACGGGCAGCGGCCGAAGCTCGGGAGCCAGAATCCTGGCCGCAGCGACAGCAGCCTCTCCGGCCCGTTCCCGGTGACCACGATCATCCGTCCGGTGACTACCAGGCCGAGCCGTTCACCCGGGTCCCGGGCGAGGAGAGCAGCGCGCCCAGGCTGGTGTGGGAGACCCATCCCGACGCTCCGTCCCCGTCGGTGGAACGATTGGCCGAGATCCCGTCCCCCCAGGTGGTGCTGAAGGAGAGCGAGTCCACGATCACGCTCGAGGGGCTGATCAGGCGGAGCTCGTCGATGGGGTGGAGGGAGAGCTGCCCCGAGGAGGCGGCCACCGCATTGGACGGGGCGCCGGACATCCCGGCCGCGCCGCCGTACACCACCAGGGTGGCGCCCGGGGCCAGGGTCCCGGTGAAGAGATGCCGGGTGGCGCCGCCGAGGGCCCCGTTGGTGCCGTAGACGTCGGCCAGGCTCCAGCCGGTGAGGTCCGCGGGGGTGCTGCCCACGTTCCGGATCTCCACGAACTCGGCCGCGTAGCTGGTCCCCGGTTCGTCAAACAGCACCTCGTTGAGGATCAACTCGGCGTCTGCGTCCTCGCCGCCTCCACCCGATCCGGAGAGGTCAAAGCGGCTGAGCACCGGGTAGTGGTCGCTGGTGGTGGAGCCGTAGTCGGCAATCGGGCTGGCCCACTGATCCGGCCGGACCACCTGGGAGGACGAGACGTGCAGCGCCACCAGTTCGTTGGTCGCCAGGTGGTGGTCGATCATGTCGGTGTAGCTGACGGTGGAGGTCCCGCCCGCCTCGGAGATCACCGAGGTCAGGAAGCGGTAGTCGGTGGCGTCGCCGACGAAGTTTGCGAACGGCGTCGCCATGCAAGTGCCGTCACAGACGATCGACTCGTCCACGTCGTCGTTCCAGTCTCCCATCACGATCACCTCCCGGGTGCCCAGGTTGGTGTCCAGGTAGGACTTCAGATGCCCGGCGGCGATCTCCCGCTTGGTGCGGCTGGAGACGTCGGCGAACGCCTTGAGGTGGACCATGATGAAGACGATGTCCACCGAGTGCCCATCCACGGTGACGGTGGTGTCCACCCGCAGCGGGGGGCGACCCGCGAAGTCCCCGTCATGGGCGGTGAGGATCAGCGAGGCGCCGTTCACCTGGACCTTGGAGGTGTCGTAGAGGAACCCCAGCTTCTGCTCGCTGGCTGTGTAGTAGGCGCTGCCGCTGGTGACGCTGGCGTGGTTGGCGAGGAACCCTGCGTACCCGGGCAGATCGCCCAACAGCGTGTTGAACTGGGTGGTGCTCACCATCTCCACCAACCCCCAGGCATCAATGCCGGACTCGGAGATCACCCGGGTCGCGTTCGCCAACTGAACTGAGTCCTCCGGAGTCTTGGAGGAGTCCCCAAACCACTCGATGTTCCAGCTGGCGGCCTTGAAGATCGCCGGGGTTCCCGTCCCGCCGACGATCTCCACGGTGAAGGCCTGTGCGGCGGTGCGGCCGTTGGCGTCAGTCACCTGGACGGTGAAGCCGAAGCTGCCGGCGGCGTTCGGCGTCCCGGAGACGGCGCCGCTGGAGGAGGTGAGGGTCAGCCCGCCCGGGAGAGCGCCCGCGGCCAGGGAAAAGCTCAACGGGGCCTTGCCTTCCCAGGCTCCCACCGTCTGGGAGTAGGAGACCCCGGCGGTCCCGCTCGCCAGCGTGGCGCTGGTGATCACCGGAGGCGCGTAGACATTGAGGGTCAGCGCCTGCTCGTCGAAGCGGCCATTGGCGTCGGTGGCCCGGAGGGTGAAGTTGCTGGTGGAAGCGGCGCCGTCCACCGTGCCGCTCAGGGCCCCGGAGAAGGACAACTGCATGCCGGAGGCAAGGTGGCCGGAGGTGAGCGTCCACTGAAGGGTGCCCTCACCTCCGTTCGCAGACAGCGAATAGGGATAGTCGGAGCCTCGATAGGCGTCGGGCAGGGAGTCGGTGGTGATGAGCACCGGCGCCACCAGCCGCAAGACCAGGCTCCGGGTGGCGGTCTGGCCAGCGCTGTCGGTCACCTGGACGGTGACGGGGAAGTCTCCGGTGCTGGCGGTGGTGCCGCTGATCAACCCAGCGGAGGAGAGCGAGATCCCGGCCGGCAGCGATCCGGCAATCAGGCCGTAGACGTAAGGCCCACCGCCGCCGATGGCGGCCAACTGGACGCTGTAGGCGCTGGAGGCGTAGCCGGTGGGCAGCGTCGCGGTGGTGATGGCCAGCGAGTCGTAGACAGTCAGCGACAGCGACTGGCTGCCGGTGCGGCCATTGGCATCCTCCACCGAGAAGGTCGGCGACCAGCTGCCGACGGCGGTGGGGGTGCCGGTCAGGGTGCTCCCGGTCCAGGTCAGGCCCGGGGGAAGGGCACCGCTCATCGACAGCACCAGCGGAGCGCGCCCCCCTTCCGCCGACAGGCCCTGGGTGTAGCCCGCGCCCATCAGGCCGGCCGTCAGGGAGGCGGTGACGATCCGGGGCGGAGCCAGGATCGAGAGGCTCAGCGTGCTGGAGGCAGAGTTTCCGTCGGCGTCGGTGACAGTGAAGGTCAACGCGCTGCTCCCCGGGGAGGAGGCATTCCCGGAGAGAGTGCCGGAGGCGGAGAAGGCCAGTCCGGGGGGGACCGAGCCTGCGGTCAGCGACCAGGAGTAGGGGAGGGTGCCTCCGGAGGCGACCAGGGTCTGCGCGGTCGCGGTGTCGGTGTAGGCGTCCGCCAGGGACGGGGTGGTGATGCTCAGGGCCGGAATCACCTGCAGGGAGACCGTGGCCTGGGCGGTCTGGCCGCGCGCGTCGACCAACGAGACCTGCAGGGAGGAGGTTCCGGCGGCCCCCGCGGTTCCGCTCACCGTCCCAGAGGAGGAGAGCGCCAACCCGGCGGGGAGGCCGGTGGCGGTCCACGCGAAGGGTTGGGTTCCCCCTTCGGCGGACAGGTTCACGCTGTAGACACGTCCGACCGCGGCGCTGGGCACGTGCTGGGTGACGATCCGGGGGGGCGCGGTGGCCAGGATCTCCACCGTGATCCTTCCCCGGCCGGACCGGTCGGCCGCGTCGGTGGCCACCGCGGTGAAGGAGAAGGCGCCCGCCGCGGTGGGGGTGCCGCTGAGCATACCGGAGGAGGAGAGGGTGAGCCCGGGTGGCACGCCCGTTCCGGCGACGTCGAATTCCAGGGCCCCCTCCCCACCGGAGGCCGCCACCTGCGCCGAGTAGGGGCTGCCTAGATTCCCCAGGGACAGGGTGGCATCGGCCAGTTCAGGGGCGGGGCCGACGCAGGCGGAGAGGAGCAGACCCAGCAGCAGGGGACGGAGGAGTGGGGTCATGGGTCCGGGGCCGGGGGTTCTAGGACAGGACGAGGCCTGCCCGCGATTGTCGCACACGGGCCAAAAGCTCCCCCGCCCGGACAGCGGACGGACGAAGACCACGCCCGCTAGAAATCGGTCCCATCGGCGTGCCGACCGGGGGAGCTGAAGGCGTCAGCCAGGTCCAGATGCGAGCCCCAAACGCCGACGTCCTGGGCATCCGGCGCCCGATTGACCGAGACCCCGTCGCCGGGACTGGTGGTCCAACTGAAGGAGTCCACCACCACCCCGAACGGGTCCTTGAGGATCACCGAGTCCTCGGGGAAGAGGTTCAAGGAGCTGCCGCCGATCGCATTGGGGGCACCGGAGGCAGCGGCCGCCGAAGCGGTTCCGAACACCACCAGCGCCTTGCCGGGGGCCAGGGAGGTGCCGGGGGGGAAGGTGTAGCGGGCCGCCTCCTCGTCCTGGAGGGTCCACCCGGCCAGGTTCACCGCCACCTCGCCCCCGTTGACCAGCTCCACGAACTCGTTGGCGTAGTCGCTGCCCGGCTCGTCGTACCGGATCTCGTTCATGAACACCGTGTCCGGGCTGCGCACGATGCTGAAGGGCGCCGGTCCCAGATCGAACACCGCCGGGTTGTGGGCGTTGGAGACGCGGAACCTGGCGGCGGAGGCCTCCACGTTGGGCAGGAGCACCTCCAGCGTCCCGGCGTCAGCGGCGGCGCTGCCGATCGAACGCCAGCTGCCCCCGTCGGGGCTGAAGTCCACCCGCACCTCCTCCATCCCGGTTGCGATCCACTGGACCTCGGTGGGCTGTCCTCCGGAGAAGGACACGCCTCCATCGGGCGCGGTGAGCGCGATGGTGCCGGTGGAGTCGGTGGCCATCAGATACTGGGCCACCACCGGGAAGTGATCGCTGGTGGTGTTCCGGTAGCTGGCGATCCACTGATCGGGGCGGATCACCTGCACCGAACCGGGGAGCAGCCGGTACTCCAGTTCGTTGGACATCAGCTGATGGTCGATCGGCGTGGAGTAGTAGGTGGTGGGGATGTTCTCGTCGGTGAGGACCTGGGTGGCGAACCGGTAGTTGGCCGGATCGTCCACGAAGTTCGCGAACGGAGAGGGCTTCCCGCTCACGTAGGACTGGTCCAGGTCGTCGTTGAAGTCACCGATCACCAGCACGTCCTGGGAGGGAAGCTGGGTGTCCAGCCAGGCCTTGAGCTGGACCGAGGAGTTGGCGCGTCGTTGCCAGTTCTCGGCCCCATCGCTGGCCTTGAGGTGGACCACCAGCACGGTCAGGTCGCGGACCGCGCCGGCCTTGGTGATCCGCAGGTCCACCCGGAGCGGAGGCCGCCCCGCAAACTCGTAGTTGTCCAGCTCGCCGATCGTGGACCGGGCCAGCACCTCCACCGTGGCGGTCCGGTACACGAAGGCCGGCTTCGCCTCGTCCGCGAAGTATCCGCCCCCCGCCTCGTTGGCGGTGAAGCCGGCGTACCCGGGCAGCTGTCCCACCAGGGCGGTCAGTCGCGCCGGATCCACCACCTCCTGCAGCCCGTAGATGTCGGCGCCGATCCGCCCCAGCACGGTGCGGATGTTCTGCTGCTGCAGGTCGTCATTGGCGAGGCCGAACTCGGGGTTGGTGCTGCCGAACCAGAGCACGTTCCAGTTCACCACCTTGAGGTGGGTTCCGGCGTCCGGTTCCACGAACACCCCCCCGGCATCGAGGCCCGCGTCGGGAGTGGGGCCGGCATCACGGGCCTCCTCCTTCGAACACCCCCGGAAGCGGCAGACGTGCTCCTGGGTGGTGAACAGGTCACAGCCGGAGAGGCCCGCCAGCGCCACTGCCATCCACATCCATCCACGCGTCACGAACAACCTCCGCCCCGGCCGGCGCGCATCGTACACCTTCCCTTCCTCGCCTTGCCGCCCCTGGGAAGCGGGTGGTACATCCGCCCGCGACAATGCCCAAGCGCCCCGCAAAGAAGCCGCTCTCCCGCCTCTCCGCCCGGACCGCCGGCGCCGCCAAGAAGGCCCTGGCCGCTGCCAAGAAGAAGGTCACCCGCTCTGCCCGGACCGCGACCGTCAGCCGCCCGGTGAAGGGGAAGGCGCCTGGCCAGTCTCCGGCCAAGCTGGCCAAGAAGGCCCCCAGGGGGACCCGGATCTACGACGCCGCCGCGGTGAAGCGGATGTCCAAGGAGGTCCAGGGGTGGGTGAAGAACGACCTGGGCCCGGTGGTGACCAAGTCGCCGCTGCGCAAGTCGGAGTGGATCACCGACTCCGGGGTCCCGATCCCGGCCCTGCTGACCGCCGCGGATCGCAAGGACGAGCGGCTGGAGGAGATCGGCCTTCCGGGGCAGTACCCGTTCACCCGCGGGGTGCAGCCCACCATGTACCGGGGCCGGCTGTGGACGATGCGCCAGTTCGCCGGCTTCGGCTCTCCGGCGGACACCAACAAGCGGTTCAAGTACCTGATCGCCCACGGGATGACCGGGCTCTCCACCGCCTTCGATATGCCCGCGCTGATGGGCTACGACGCGGACCATCCGATGAGCCGCGGGGAGGTGGGCAAGGAGGGCGTGGCCGTCTCCACCCTGCGCGACTTCGAGATCCTGTTCGACGGGATCCCGTTGGACAAGGTCACCACCTCGATGACCATCAACGCCTCCGCGATCGTGGCGTTGTGCATGTACATCGCGGTGGGTGAGAAGCAGGGCATCCCGATGGCCAAGCTGGGCGGGACGATCCAGAACGACATGCTCAAGGAGTTCATCGCCCAGAAGGAGTGGATCGTCGGTCCACGCCCGGCGGTGCGCATCGTGGTGGACATGATCGAGTACTGCAGCAAGTTCATGCCCCGCTGGCACGCGGTGTCGATCAGCGGCTACCACATCCGCGAGGCCGGGGCGACCGCGGTCCAGGAGATGGCCTTCACCCTCGCCGACGGCATCGGCTACGTGGAGGAGTGCGTCAAGCGGGGGATGAACGTGGACGACTTCGCGCCGCGGCTCTCCTTCTTCTGGGACGTGCACAACGACTTCTTCGAGGAGATCGCCAAGTTCCGCGCCGCGCGCCGGATCTGGGCCAAGGTGATGAAGGAGCGCTTCGGCGCCAAGGATCCCCGCTCGATGCAGCTGCGCACCCACGCGCAGACCGCGGGCGTGTCCCTCACCGCGCAGCAGCCCTACAACAACGTGGTCCGCACCGCGATCCAGGCGCTGGCGGCGGTGCTGGGTGGGACCCAGTCGCTGCACACCAACTCGCTGGATGAGACCTACGCCTTGCCCACCGAGGAGTCGGTGACCATCGCCCTGCGCACCCAGCAACTGCTGGCCTTCGAGTCCGGCGTGGACCGGGTGGTGGACCCGCTGGGCGGCAGCTACTACGTCGAGTACCTCACCGACGAGATGGAGGCGCGGGGGATGGACTACATCCGCCGCATCGACGAGATGGGCGGGATCATCCGCTCGGTGGAGGAGGGCTTCCCCCAGAAGGAGATCGGGGAGAGCGCCTACCGCTTCCAGCGCGAGGTGGAGCAGGGCGACCGGATCATCGTCGGGGTCAACGGCTTCAAGTCGGACAAGACCGTGCCGATCGAGATCCTGCAGATCGACGAGAAGGTGGCCGAGGATCAGGTCCAGCGGATCCGCGAGGTGAAGGCCCAGCGCAGCCAGGCGGCGGTGGACACCGCCCTGGCCAAGGTGGAGGCCGCCTGCCGCGGCACCGACAACCTGATGCCTCCGGTGCTGGAGGCGGTGAAGGCCTACGCCACCCTGGGCGAGATCTCGGATGTGTTCCGCAAGGTCTGGGGCCAGTACCGCGAAGGCGGGATCTTCTAGGACGGAGTGTACGGATAGGGACGTCGGCCGATCGACCGAGGGGGGTGGTCTGGACGTTTCGACCACACCTCATCCATCGTCCCACCCGTTCCCGTCGCACCCCGGAGAATCCCCATGGCCCGTCCCGTTGGAGATGTCGGCAGCGCTCGCGTCCAGGAAGCCAAGCAGAACTACGGTCAGACCCGCTCGGAGATCGCGCACGCGGTCAACGACCTGCGCAAGGCCCAGCGGACGGGAGACACCGCCGGGCTGCTGGCCGGGGCCACCCGACTGGCGAACATCCTCAACCTGGATTTGGGGAACCTCCAGGGCAAGTCGGGGGAGGAGATCCTCAAGGCCCTGGGCGACAAGCTGGGTCTCAAGCCGGCGGACATCTCGGCGGAGAGCATCCAGAGCGTCACCCGCAGCGCCACCGACCACAATCGGCTGATGGGGCTGGTCAACACCATCGAGTAGACGCGGGTCCCGAGCGCAATCCGGCCCTCGCCCAGCTCTGGCGAGGGCCGATTCATTTGCGGGCTTCAGTCTAGCGGGCGCGCCCCGCGGCCTGGCTCTCCCGCTCCTGCCGCTCCAGCTCTTCCAGCTTCTTCTCGTAGGCGCTCTGGGCGGAGCCGAACTTCGTCATCAGGCAGGCGTCCTGGCTTCCCAGCGCGCAGCCGCGGGTAGCGAAATCGCTGAGGGCCGCCGTGTCGCCCCGCTGGTGGGCCGCCCGGGCCGCCTTGGCGCAGCCTTCCCCATCCTCCAACAGGCAGGCCTTGCGGTAGTAGGTCTCCGCGCCCAACGGGTCGTCCACCTCGACCTTTCCGCTCTCGAGGGCGCGCGCCGCGTTGAGACAGGACCCGGGCTGCTTCAGGTGGCAAGCGACCGTGGAGAGGATGAACGCCTCCCGCAGATCATAGATCCCCCACCTCGACTGGCCCCTGAGCAGAGCGGCGGCCTCACAGGCGTGGGCGGACCGACCGCGACAGGCCAACCTGCTTCGGACCAGCACCTCCTCGGCCTCCCGGAGTTGGAAGTCTCCCTCGCCGAGCAGGTTCCGAAGTCGCAAGCAGCTGTCCTCGTGCTTCTCCACGCAGGCGACCGAGAGGAGGTGCGCCGCCCGGGAGAGGTCCCGGGGGACCGTCTTTCCCAGCAGATGCTGTTCGGCGAGGTCGGCGCACCCCTTCGCGACTGAACCGGGGCACTGGGCGAGGCGAGGCTCCACGGGTCCCTTCTTCGGGGGGGCGGAGACGGCAGGGAGGGAGAGCAACAGGAGCGTGAGCAGGAGGGTTCGCATGGGCCGCGCCGGCTGCAGCTTGCAGGCCAGCACTCGTCGCAGTCAGCCCGCGCCCCCGCTCCATCCCCGGCGCCGGACCCGAATCCTGGAGGACGGACCCTCTTCCCCCCATGCTCCATTTAGCGTTTCAGGACCGCCGGCCGCTCCGGTAGAGGGAAGCCCGGAAGGGAGGACCGGGTGAGCTACTGGGGTGAACTGTACCTGCGCAGCACCATGCCGCTCCTCTCGCCGGAGGTGACCGCGCGCGAGGTGGCGTATCTGGCCTCCTCCTTCGCGCCGGTCTCCGGGGTGATCGCCGACATCGGCTGTGGGCACGGCCGGCACGTCTCGGCCCTGGAGGCAGGCGTCCTCAAGGGGAGGGTGGTGGGGCTGGAGAAGGACCCCCAGTCGCTGCGCCAGCGGCAGGGAGCGTTTCCCGTCATCCGGGGGGACTTTCTGACCCTGCCTTTCCGGGCCGGCGGCCTGGGCGGCGCCTATGCCTGGTATTCGACCCTGTTCGTCCACGATGACCGGACCAACCAGGCGGTCCTCAACGCGCTGGGTCGAAGCCTGCGCCCCGGAGGGCGGGTGGTGCTGCAGTCGGTCCCCTTCGAACGGCTCGCCGAGCAGCCCAACGCCCAGTTCGACGGCGAGCTCCCGGATGGCTCGAAGGTGAGGGAGAAGAGCCGGTTCGACGCCAAGACCGGCTTGGATCAGGGTGAACGACAGCTCACGCTTCCCGACGGACGCGAGCTTTCGGGCTCCTACACCATCCGCTACTATCCTCTTCCCGAGTTACTCACCCTGTTATGGGGGGCGGGCTTCACCTTGCGGTGGGCCCACGGCGACCTGACGGGCGCTCCCCCATCCGCGAAATCCACGGACTTGATCGTCGGAGCCGAGAAAACCCATGGTGTCTGAGAGGAAGCTGAGAATCCTGGTCGCCAAGCCTGGTCTGGATGGTCACGACCGCGGGGCGAAGATCATCGCCCGTGCCCTGCGCGACGCCGGGATGGAGGTTATCTACACGGGGTTGCATCAGACCCCGGAGATGATCGTGAGCGCGGCGGTACAGGAGGATGTGGACGCGATCGGGATGTCGATCATGTCGGGCGCGCACATGCACCTGTTCCCGGCGGTGATCGACCTGCTCAAGGGTCAGAAGGCGGGGGACATCAAGGTCTTCGGCGGGGGGATCATCCCCGACGGCGACATCCCCAAGCTGCTGGCCCTGGGGGTGGCGTCGATCTTCACCCCCGGCGCCTCCACCCAGGACATCGTGAAGTGGATTCGTCAGAACATCGGACCTCAAGCCTCGGCATGAGCGTGCTCGGGAAGCTCCCAGCCCGGGTCGACGTCTACGAGGTCGGCCCCCGGGATGGCCTCCAGAACGAGCTGCGGACCCTCTCCACCCGCGACAAGGCGAGGCTGGTAGAGGCGCTGATCGCCTCGGGCCTGCGCCGGATCGAGATCTCCTCCTTCGTCTCTCCGCGGTGGATCCCCCAGCTGGCGGACGCGGAGGAGCTGCTGCGGCTGGTGGGCAAGCGTCCGGGAGTGACGTTCTCCGCGCTGGTCCCCAACCTCAAGGGACTGGAACGCGCCAAGGCCGCCGGGCTGGAGGAGGCGGCGGTGTTCCTCTCCGCCACCGAGTCCCACTCCAGGAAGAACATCAACAAGTCGATCGCCGAGGCGGTGGCCACCTCCCGCGAGGTGACCGAACAGGCCCTGCGCGACGGGATGCGGGTCCGCTGCTACCTCTCCACCGTGTGGGGCTGCCCCTACGAGGGCAAGACCGAGGTGAAGAAGGTGGTGGCCCTGTGCCGCCAGCTGGTGGACCTGGGCATCTACCAGCTGTCGCTGGGAGACACGATCGGGGTGGGGACCCCGGGGCAGACCGAGGAGATCCTCTCTGCCCTGCTGGAGTTCATCCCCCCCGAGAAGCTGGCGCTGCACCTGCACGACACCCGGGGCACGGCGCTGGCCAACGCGCTGATCGGGCTGCAGATGGGGATCACCACCTACGACGCCTCCATCGGGGGGTTGGGCGGCTGTCCCTACGCGCCGGGCGCGGCAGGGAACCTGGCCACCGAGGATCTGGTGTTCATGCTCCACGGGATGGGCGTGGAGACCGGGATCGATCTGGACAAGCTGGTGGGCGCCGGGGAAGTGGCCCAGGAGCTGATCGGCCGCAAGCTGGCCGGCAAATACCTGCAGGCGGCGCTGGGCGAGCGCGAGAAGCTGGCCGCCCGGCGCGCCCAGACCTGAACCGCTAGCTGCGCAGCATCCCCTTGAGCCGCTCGCTCATCCCCAAGTGGAGGGCGGCGGCCACCAGCATCTGGCGTTCCTTGCGGTCCACCTTTCCGTCCACCAGGGCCATGTCCACGATGTGCTGGAGGAAGGTCTCCGCCTCCGGGCTGCCCTTGGGCACCAGCCGCTCGAACAGCGCCGGCCCGGCCTTCAGCGCCAGCTCCACGTTGTTCCAGGGGACCGACCAGCGCTCGGCGCAGTTCTTGAGCAGCCGACGCTCCTTCTCGTCCACCGTGCCGTCGGCCGCGGCCAGCGCGGCCATCATGTACAGCAGCCGCTCGCGCTCCTCGCGATCCACCACCGTGTCCCTGGGAGGAGGCGGCAGCCCCTGGGCGGAGGCGCGCTGGAGGTTGCCGGTCTGCCAGCTCTCGAAGGGGGCGGCGCTTTCCAGCACCCAGTCCCGCTGACCGTCGGAGAGCAGGGTGCCGCAGAACTCGCACGCCGCGGAGGCCGAGTCGCTGAGGGCCGCGTTGCAGTTGGGGCACCGGAAGGTGGCCATCCCGTTGTCCGCCGGGGTCTGCGCCCCGTGTTTGCGCCGCAGGGTGAACACCCAGCGCTGGGGCAGGGTGGGAAGCTCCGGCTTGGAGGCGCCGGACACCACCCCCATCCGGGAGCTCCAGCGGAACTCCACGTGCGCCCGGTCGTCGCCCGCAGGATCCACGTTGAAGGCCTTGGTGTTCACCCCGCCCACCGCGCACTCCAGGAACACCTTGCGCCGGCCGGCCTCCTGCAGCGCGCGCAGCTCGGCGCCCAGAGTCTCGCTGGCCTCGGGAGCGGCGACCTTGGCCAGCCGGCTGACGTCGCCGCGGCTCTGGGCGTCAATCCAGCGCCAGAAGATCAACGAGGCGCGATCCTCCAGCACGTTGAGGTTCAAGGCAGGGTCGGTGCGCTGCGCCTCCTCCAGGGACGGGAGCTGCGCGGGCTGCCGCTGGAACTCCACCCCCTGGGTGATCTCCGCCAGGGTCCAGTCGTAGTTGCCGCTGTTGACCACTGCTCCGCAGAACTCACAGGAGTTGGCCGCCCCGCCGTTGAACGGCCCCCCGCAGTTGGGGCACTTGCCCTGGTAGGCGTCTTCGCCCAGCTTGGTAACCGCCCCTGGCTTGCGGACGAAGGACCACACCTCGGTGAAGGCCTCCACCATCGAGCGGCGGGCGGCGGCCTCGGCGTCGTCATCGGAGAAGGTGGAGGGCACGTCGGTGTCCCGCATCGAGGCGCGGATCCGCACGTGGACGGTGTCGTAGAACGGGTTCTGGTCCAGCCCCACCAGTTGCAGATCCAGCACCTGGACCTCGGCGATCGCGTCGCGGATTTGCTGGGCGTCCAGCAGCCGCAGTTGCACATTCAGCCGCTGGTAGGTGGCGTCGGAGAGGAAGGGGCGGACCCGGGTCAGGTCCCGGCGGAACCAGGCGGACTGCAGGTCCAGGAACAGCTGCTTGGACTTGTCCAGCAGCGGGATCAGCTCGAAGCCGGGATCCTTCACCTTCAGCGCGGAGATCCAGGACTCCACCTCCCGGGAGGAGACGGCGGTGCGTGCTTGCGCCTCCCGCTCCTGGAAGGCCCGCTGGGTGCGGGGGGTGGGGCCGTTCTTCTTCTGGTGGAGGTACCAGCCGATCCCCGCCACCGCCAGCAGCGGGAACATCACATGCGGGTACTGGAGGGTCAGCCGGACCACCAGGTAGATCAGCCAGCCGAGGTCGCCGCCGCCGTCCCCGCCGCCGCCGTCGCGGCCACCGCCGCTGTCATAGCTCTCGCCGCCGCCCACGCGCGCCAGCGCCTGCGTCGCCAACCCCAGCGCGCCGAACCCAAGCGCGTATCGCCATCCTCGCTGCGTCTGCATGAGCCGGAAATGTAACGCCTTTGCGGCTAAGAAGGCGGCCCACGTTTGGGAGGACGCATGGCCGAGTTCCGCATCGAGGCGAAGGAAGGGCTGGAGGTCTGGACGATCGACGGGGAGGACCGCCGCAACGCGATCCGCCGGGCGATGCTGGCCGAGTTCGAGTCGATGGTCGCCAGGGTCTCCGCCGACCGCTCGGTGCGGGCGGTGGTGATCACCGGGGCTGGGGAGAAGGCGTTCTGCGCCGGCGCGGATCTCAAGGAGCGCGCCACCATGAAGGAGGAGGAGGTCCGCGCCTTCCTGGACGGACTGCGCCGCACCCTGCGCGCCCTGGAGACCTCCGACTGCATCTTCATCGCCGCCATCAACGGGGTGGCCCTGGGCGGAGGGACCGAGCTGGCGCTGGCCTGTGATCTCCGGGTCGCCGCCTCCCACGCCGAGCTGGGACTGACCGAGGTGAAGCTGGGGATCATCCCCGGCGGAGGGGGGACCCAGCGGTTGCCGCGCCTGATCGGCCCCGGCAGGGCCAAGGAGCTGATCCTCACCGGCCGCCGTGTCCCCGCCGCCGAGGCGCTGACCCTGGGCCTGATCAACCGCGTAGCCCCCGAGGGGCAGCTGCTGGCCGCTGCGGTGGACCTGGCCCAGTCCATCGTCCAGAACGCGCCGCTCGCGCTGGGAGCAGCCAAGCACGCGGTCGATGAGGGGTTGTCCCTGGGCATGGAGGACGCCCTGCGGTTGGAGCTGACCAAGTACGAGCTGGTCCTCAAGACCGAGGATCGGCTGGAGGGCCTGCGGGCCTTCGCCGAGAAGCGCGCCCCCCGCTTCCAGGGGCGGTAGGAGGGTGTAGTTCCGATCCGGCAAGGTCGGATTTTCCAACCAGCCAGGTAGGATGGGAACCGGATGCGCCTCTTCCAGGATCCCCACATCGCACCCTCACCGGCGGAGCTTGCCGCCGGGCTCCAGGAAGTGGAACTCAAGCCGGGTGACGAGGGCGAGGCGGTGGCCGCGCTGCAGCGGGCGCTGATCGCCCTGGGCTACCTGACCGAAGAGCAGGTCCAGACCGGGCCGGGGCGCTTTGGCCCCAAGACCACCCAGGCGCTCAAGACGCTGCAGGAGGAGTGGCAGACCCCGGCCTCCGGGATCCTCTGCTCCCAGACCCTGGCCGGGCTGCGCCAGGCGCTGGGCGGGATGGCACCTCCCGGCGGCTGGAGCGGCAGGCGGGCGGCGCCGGGCACCGCGGATGTCCGTCACTGGATCGCCGCCGCCGCGCCCACCCGAAGTCCGGTCTCTTCCCGGACCGCCGAACGCTACCAGGCGGTGCTGGACCAGTTCGCGGTGGAGACCAACCCCCGCTACGCGCCGAGGACCAGCAACACCTACGGGCACATCTTCGTCTGGGACGTGACCTGCGCGATGGGGGTGGAGATCCCCCACTGGGTGGATGCGTCCGGGGAGCCCACCTCTGCCGGGATTGGCCGGGAGCTGCTGCCGGCGGATGTTCCCCTCTGGCTGGAGGCGCACGGGGCCCGTCGCGGCTGGCGATCGGTGTCCGCCGAGGAGGCCCAGACGCTGGCCTCCGCCGGGCATCCGGTGATCGCCTGCGCGCCGGTCACCAACGCCACCCGGCTGGGGATGGTGCGTCCGGGCCCCGCGAATCCGCTGGGACCCTGGGTGGCGCTGGCGGGGAGCAGGCCCCAGGCCCGGGTGCTGGCCACCGAAGCGATGGGACAGGCCGCCGAGTTCTGGGCCAATCAAGGCGGGCTGCCGCCGGTGCAGGCCCCCAGCCACCCCGAGCCGGTCCGCGTCCGCGAGCTGCGGCGGGGAGACAGCGGCCAGGACGTGCTCTGGGCCCAGGAGACCCTGGTGGCGCTGGGCGATCTGTCCCGCACCGAGATGTCCACCGGCCCGGGCGCCTTTGGCCCCCGCACCGAGCTGGCGCTCAAGGCCTTCCAGCAGAAGGCGGGCGTCCCCACCACCGGGGGCGTGGGCCCGCTGACCCGGAGCGCGATGAACGTCTGGCTGCGGCGGGCCTCCGAGCCCGCGGCGCGAACCCCGGGCGTGGTGTTGGAACGAGGCAGCTGCGGTCGGGAGGTGTGGTCACTGCAGAACGCGCTGCTCCGGGTCGCGCTGCTGGACTGGGATGGGTTTGTCACCTCCCCGGGGGTGTACGGCCCGCGCACCGAGGCGGCGATCCGCACCCTGCAGCTGCGGTACGCCGCCAACCCCACCGGGATCTTCGGCCCCCGCACCCACGAACTGCTGGAGAAGGCGCTGGGCCAGGGACTGCCTGGGCTGGCGGAGGCCCCTCCCATCCTGGGCGCCGAGCGGGCGATCGCCTTTGCGATGAACCCACCGCCCAATGAGGGCCCGGCGCAGGGCTCCTGGCACGGCTGCGCGATGGCGCTGGTGCGCGAGGCCTACCGCAGCTCGATGCGGATCAAGGGCCCGCTGTCCGAGGATCGGCCCCAGGACGCGTTCCGCTTCTTCGACAAGCACAAGCGGATCCGCGCCGGGGCCAGCGCCCCTCGCGGGACCCTGACCTTCTTCAGCTTCGGAAAGGGCGGCCACGTGGGGATCTCCCTGGGAGATGGCCGCTACGTGGGCGCCTCTACCTCCGGGCCCCCCAGCGAGGTGCGCCCGATCTGGGTGCGCACCTATCTGGGCTGGGCGACGCCCTAGACCCGGGCGGAGGGGTTGGTCTCCAGCCGCACCGCCGGGGTGCTGTTGTACGCGTCTTCCTGCGGAGCGAAGCGGTTCTTGAGGTCGGCGCGCAGCTCCGAGCCCGCCTTGGGCGCCAGGATCAGCGCGGCCAGTCCGCCCACCGCGGCGCCGATCAGGAACAGGGAGGCGCTGCCCGCCGAGGCGCGTCCGGGCCGGTAGGTAGACAGCCCGATCCGGTGCAGCGCCTTGTCGGTGTCGAAGTTCTTCAGCTGCTTGCGCATGATCTTCGAGGCGTCCTTGGTCACCTTCTGCATCACTTCCTTCACCACGTAGGCCTTCATCAGCTTGTCCATCATGTGTGTCTGCTCCCTCTCAAGTCCCCAGGACGCCCACCCGGTCGTCAGAGAGGAAGGTAGGTCGCCAGGGGCTGAACGGAAGTCCCCCACCGGCAAAGCCGCGCGCTGAGTGCTTCCGGTCAGACACGTTTCTGGTAGACCCCGCGGCCATGTCCTTCGACCAGCGACTGCACCAGAAGATCTCGGAAGTGGAGCGCGGCGGCGCCGCGAAGTACCACGCGAAGAACCAGGAGGCGGGGAAGCTGTTTGCCCGCGAACGCATCCGCCTGCTGGTGGATGAGGGGACCTTCGTCGAGGACGCCAAGCTGGCCAACAACCTGGACTCGGAGCTGCCCTCGGACGGGGTGATCATCGGCTTCGGCAAGATCGACGGCCGCGCGATGTGCGTGATGGCCAACGACTCGACGGTGAAGGCCGGCAGCTGGGGCGCCCGCACCGTGGAGAAGATCCTCCGGATCCAGGAGACCGCCCGCAAGCTGCAGTGCCCGCTGTTCTACCTGGTGGACTCGGCCGGGGCGCGGATCACCGATCAGGTGGACATGTTCCCCGGCCGCCGCGGGGCGGGGAAGATCTTCCACAACGAGGTGGCGATGTCCGGGGAGATCCCCCAGATCTGCCTGCTGTTCGGACCCTCGGCCGCCGGGGGCGCGTACATCCCCGCCTTCTGCGACGTGGTGGTGATGGTGGAGGGCAACGCCTCGATGTACCTGGGCAGCCCGCGGATGGCGGAGATGGTGATCGGCGAGAAGGTCACCCTGGAGGAGATGGGCGGGGCGCGGATGCACTGCACCGTCTCCGGCTGTGGAGACGTGCTGGTGAAGACCGAGCAGGAGGCGATCGAGTTCGCCCGCCGCTACATCGGCTTCTTCCCGCCGAACTTCCGCCAGCAGCCGCCGCGGGCGGAGGCCAAGGCCCCCAAGGCCTCGGGGAAGAAGATCGAGGAGATCATCCCCGCGGACCAGAACAAGCCCTTCAACATCCACGAGCTGATCTACGAACTGATCGACGAGGGCAGCTGGTGTGAGGTGAAGAAGCTGTTCGCCCAGGAGCTGGTGACCGGCCTGGCCCGGATCGACGGCCGCCCGGTGGGGATCATCGCCAACCAGCCCAAGTACAAGGGCGGGGTGCTGTTCGTGGACTCCGCGGACAAGGCGGCGCGGTTCATCTGGCTGTGCGACGCCTTCAACATCCCGCTCTTGTACCTGGCGGACGTGCCCGGGTTCATGATCGGCACCAAGGTGGAGCGGGCGGGGATCATCCGCGCCGGGGCCAAGATGATCAGCGCGGTCTCCGAGGCCACCGTCCCCAAGATCTCGGTGGTGGTGCGCAAGGCCTATGGGGCCGGGCTGTACGCGATGAGTGGGCCGGGCTTTGCCCCCAACTGCACCCTGGCCCTGCCCCAGGCGATGATCGCGGTGATGGGTCCGGAGGCGGCGGTGAACGCTGTGTACTTCAACAAGATCCAGGAGAAGCCGGAGGCAGAGCGTGCCGCCTACGTCCAGACCCTGCGAGACGAGTACCGGGCGGACGTGGACATCTACAAGCTGGCCTCCGAGCTGATCATCGACGAGATCGTCCCCAGCGATGAGCTGCGCGGCCAGCTGGTCCGCCGGTTCGAGACCTACAGCGGGAACTTCGAGCCGGAGCGCCGCAAGAAGCACTGCGTCTACCCGGTGTAGCCATCCGATTCGGTGCCTCGGCGATGCGCCGAGGTTTTGGAAACAGTCGACCCGCCGCCAGCCGCTCGGGAGGAGCGTTCAGCGGCGGGGCAGTGGAGTCGGTGACCGAGCAGCCTACGAGGCCGGCGCCGGCTCCTTCGCCAACTGGAGGATGACCTCCACCCGGCGGTTGGCCTCCCGGCCCTCGGCGGTGGCGTTGGAGGCCACCGGACGCTGGGCGCCGAAGCCCACCGCCTCCAGCCGGGACGGGTCCAGCCCCAGGGAGATCAGCTGGTCGCGGACCGCCTGGGCCCGGGCCTGGGACAACGCCAGGTTCCTCGCGGCCTGGCCGCTGGCGTCGGTGTGTCCCTCGATCCGCAGTTGCTGGATCTCCGGGTGCGCATTGATCAGCGCCGCCAGACGCTCCAGCGACGACAGGAACTCCGGGGTCAGCCGGGCGCTGGACACCTGGAACAACTGCCCCACCTTGAGCTCCTCGGTCAGCTTCGCGTGGATCGCGGCCAGCGCCGCGTCATCCAGCGGCACCGCCGGGCAGTGATCGGTGGGCGCGGAGCCCGGGGTAGTCGAACAGACGGGAGCGGCCACCACCGCCGGCGCCTCCGGGGCGGCGCAACCCTGGTGGGTGGCCAACCCGCTCAGCGAGGGGCACTGGTCGACGGCGTTGGACACCCCGTCGCCATCCAGATCTGCCAGCGGGCAGGCCTGCGGCTGGGCGGCGCAGTCCGGTGCGGGCGCCGGGGCGATCACCTGGGCGGTGGGCTTGGGTCCGATCCGGAACGCCGCTCCGGCCAGGATCCGGTAGGCCGGCGTGCCGGGCGCGGAGCCCAGTCCGATCCCTCCCAGCCCGTAGATCTCCACCCACTTGCCCAGGGGGAGGCGCGCGCCGGCAAACACCTCGTTGCGCAGTGGCCCGCCCTCGGTGGGCAGGGCGGTGTGCCAGGACAGCTCACCCCGCAGCCCCTGGCCGACGGTGTGCACCAACAGGGCGCCCTCCACGGCGCTGCGACGCAGCGACTGACCGTCGAAGGTGCTGGAGGGGCGCAGGGACAGGCCCAGCTGTCCGCCCATCCGCAACCACGAGGTCGGCGCGTAACCGGCCTCCACCTGGCCCAACAGCCCCGGCTCGCTGGCCACCGCGCCCAGCCCGCCCAACGGGAACTGCACGCCCAGACCCAGGGCCAGGTCGAACAGGCCTCCGCGGTTCTGTTGCCAGAGCGCGGCGCGCGCCTGCAGCAGCGAGGTCCCCACGGTGGTCGGGTCCGGGCTCCCCAGCCCGTGCTGGGAGAGATCGTCGCCGGTCTGCATCAGCACCACCGGCAACTGCGCTCCCACCTCCAGCCATTGCAACGGCGCCCAGGCCACCGCCAGGTGCGCCGAGGCCCGGTTGGCGACGATCGCGCCCACCCGTTGGCCGTTGCGGAAATACACCAGCGGATCCCGCTCGTGGTGACCGGTGAGCGAGAGGCGCAAGGCCCCCTGCTCCAGCAGCAGTCCGGAGCCGCTCACCAGGCCGTCGGCGGCGCCGGCGTTGAGCCGCAGCGCCTCCACCTCCAGTGAGGGCAAGGCGGTCTGCGCGCGCGCCACCGGGACGGTCAGCAGCAGGGCCACTGCTCCCAGCGCCCCCACCGACCGGGGAATCGCGCGGCCGCGGCGGAACAGCAGCCCGCCCAGGGCCAGCAGCATCCAGGCCCCGAACCCACCCGGGGTGGACGAACAGCCCAGTCCACCGCCGCCCAGCAGATCCTCGCTGGCGCCGACGGTGATCCCCACCGTGGCCGGCTGGGAGTCCATCCCCTCCGCGGTCACCCGGAAGGTGAAGCTGTCCTCGCCCTGATAGTCGGAGACCGGCCGGTAGGTGAGGTGCGGTGCCTCCCCGGAGAGGGTGCCGTGGGCCGGGCCCGTGATCACGGTGTAGCTGAGCACCGCGCCCTCGGTGTCCGACCCCTGCAGGGTCAGGGTGGTGGCCATGTCCTCGGTGAGGGTGATGGCCTGGGCATTGGCCACCGGAGCGTCATCGATGCTGGAGATGCCCACCGACACCGTCACCACATTCGAGTCCGCCAGGCCGTCGTTCACCTGGAAGGTGAAGCTGTCCTCGCCGTGGAAGTCGTCCGTGGGCTGGAAGGTGAGATGGGGAGCGGTGCCGGAGAGGGTGCCGTGCTGGGGGGCGGTAAGC
Organism: Myxococcaceae bacterium; assembly: GCA_036675345.1. Lineage (GTDB taxonomy): Bacteria > Myxococcota > Myxococcia > Myxococcales > Myxococcaceae > JALYOC01. The sequence continues at coordinate 241,764 of JAKFFE010000032.1, read as the reverse complement.
ACCGTCCACGTCAGCGCGTCCCCGTCGATGTCCTGCGCTTGCAGGGTGAACTCCGCCGCGGTGTCCTCGTTGGTGATCACCGCGCTGGCCTCGGCCACCGGGGCGTCGTTGATCGGACCCACGGTGAGGGCGACGGTGGCCGGGGCCGAGTCCGCCTCACCGTCGTGGGCCTGGAAGGTGAAGCTGTCCGCGCCGGTGAAGTCCGGGTACGGGGTGTAGATCAGCTCGGGAGGCGTCCCGCTGAGGGTGCCGTGCGCGGGGGCGGCGAACACGCTGTAGGTCAGCGGGTCCCCATCCACGTCGGTGCCGGAGAGGGTGACGTCCACCTGGCCGTCCTCTTCGGTGCTGGCCGAGCGGGCGGTGGCCACCGGGGCATCGTTGATCGGCGACACGCTGATCAGGATGGCTCCCGGCGCCGAGTCCACCTGTCCGTCGTGGGACTTGTAGGTGAAGCGGTCCTCGCCGTGGAAGTCGGCGGCCGGGGTGTAGGTCAGCTCCGGGGCCTCGCCCGAGAGGGTGCCGTGCGAGGGCCCGTCCACCACCTGGAAAGTGAGGGCATCCTCCTCGGTGTCGGAGCCACGGAGGGTGATCGCCACCGCCAGGTCCTCCTCGGTGGGCACCTCCTGCTTCGGCGCGCGGGGAGCATCGTTGACGCTCTGGACCAGCAGCGAGACGGTGGCCACCTCGGACTCCAGGGCGCCGTCGCCGGTGGCGTAGGTGAAGCTGTCCTCGCCGTGGAAGTCGGGATGCGGGGTGTAGGTCAGCTCCGGCGCGGTGCCGGTGAGGGTGCCGTGCTCGGGCTGGGTGAGCACCGACCACTCCAGCGGATCCTGGTCCACGTCGCTGCCGCCCAGGGTCACCGCGGTGGCGACGTCCTCATCCAGGGAGAGGGACAACGCGCTGGCCAGCGGGGCGTCGTTGATCGGGGAGACGTTGAGGGTGACGGTGGCCTCGGGGGAGTCCAGGGCGCCGTCGTTCACCCGGAAGGTGAAGCTGTCCTCGCCATGGAAGTCGGCGTCCGGCTGATACCTCAACTGCGGGGGCTCGCCGGTGAGGGAGCCGTGGGTGGGCGGGGTGATCACGGTGAAGGTCAGCGAAGCGCCGACGAACCGAAGGGCGGTGCCAGCCGACTTGCCGGTGAGGTCCGGGATCAGCGTGGGAGGCGGTGCATCCAGATCCTCGCCGGTGAGGAGCAGATCCAGCCCGGTGTCCTCATCGGTGGTCTGGGACTGAGCGTGGGCCACAGGCGCGTCGTTGACCGGGGTGACGGTGATCGACACCGTGGCCACGTTGGACGGGGCGTCGGTCTCGTTGGCCTGCACCTGGAAGCTGTCCTGGCCGTTGAAGTGCGCGTTCGGGGTGTAGGTCACCTCCGGCAGCTCGCCGGAGAGGGTACCGAACATCGGCGGGGTGACCACCACCCAGGTCAACGGGCTCCCTTCGATGTCCGTGGCGGTGAGGCCGATCGTCCGGGCGGTGTCCTCTTCGGTGCTCACCGCCTGGGAGTCCACCACCGGGGCGTCGTTGATCGGCGTCACGCTGAGGTCGACCGTGACCGCCGGGGAGTCCAGCTCGCCGTCGCTTACCCGGAAGGTGAAGCTGTCCTCGCCGTGGAAGTGGGGGTCCGGCTGGTAGCGCAGCTGCGGGGCCACCCCGGTGAGGGTGCCGTGGGAGGGCAGGGTGATCACGGTGAAACTCAGCGGTGAGGCGGCCATCCCCAGCGCCAGGGACGGCCCGGCACGGAACAGGTCCAGCACCACAGGCAGGGAGTCCAGATCCTCCCCGGTGAGGATCAGGTCCTGCCCGGTGTCCTCCTCGGTAGTCCGGGACTGGGCGTGGGCCACCGGCGCGTCGTTGACCGGGGTGACGGTGATCGACACCGTGGCCAGGTTGGACGAGGCGTACTTCTCATTGGCCTGCACCTGGAAGCTGTCCTGACCGTTGAAGTTCGCCGACGGGGTGTAGGTCACCTCCGGCAGCTCGCCAGAGAGGGTGCCGAACATCGGCGGGGTGACCAGGGTCCAGTTCAGCGGGTTCTCTTCCACGTCCGAGGCGGTGACCACGATCGTCCGGGCGGTGTCCTCCGCGGTGCTCACCGACTGGGAGTCCGCCACCGGGGGATCATTGCTCTCCTCCACCACGAGCGTGACCGTGGCCACCCGGGAGTCGGACCGCCCATCGTTGACCTGGTAGGTGAAGCTGACCTGGCCGAAGAAGTCCGGCGCCGGGAGATAGGTCATGGACGGCGGCTCCCCGATCAGGAGGCCCGCTTCGGGCTGGGTGAGCACCCGGTAGGTCAGCAGGTCTTCGTCCCCATCGGTCCCCTCCAGCTGGAACTGCAGCGACTGGTCCTCCCCGGTGGTCAGGAGCAGGTCGTTTGCCACCGGGATGAAGTCGACTTCCTGGAACACCGCTCCGAAGGAGGCGGTGAAGCCCGGGGTGCCCGAGTACTGGGCGGTGATCGCGTAGCCCCCGCCGGAGAAGGGATAGGGAAGGCTGACCGCCATCCCCTCGGAGACCGCGACCGGTGCGCCAAACGGAGTGCCCGCTACCAGGAACTGGACGGTCCCCTCGGAGATGGCGGGGGTGAGCACGGCGGTGAAGACAACCGGGCCGTTCTCCACCGAAGGGTTGGCGCTGGACAGCAGGGTGGTGACGGTGGACTGGGCGCTCTGGGCGGTCACCGTGTACGCGGCGTAGAGGGTCCCGCTCTGTCCGTTCTCGTTGCGGACGGTGACGTTGTGCGTTCCGGCCTCCAGGCCGGGCAGGGTGACGGTGATCAACTCCGCGCTGTGGACCACGGCCGACCCGGCCGGCACCGAACCGACCAGGACCACGGCGCCGGGCTGGAAGTGGGTTCCGCTGATCGAGACTGCCTGGGCGCTGCCCGCCGAGGCCGAGTCGGGGCTGATGCTGGTGACGGTGGGAGAGGCGGCGCCGGCGTACTCCAGTGAGACGGGGAGGGTGAACTCCCGCCCGTCCGGGTTGATCACCCGGACGTCGTACAGGCCCGGGGTCAGGGTGGGGAGCGAGAAGACCACGTGCTCCGCGCCGAATTGGGTCAGCTGGAAGGGGAAGATCTGCTGGGCGCCCACGTAGAAGGTCGCGCCCTGGTGGAGGTTCGCGCCGCCAAGCGCGATCGAGTCCCCGCCGATCGCCACCGACGGCTGGACCGCGAACAGCACCGGCCCGGAGACGTCATAGCTGCCGGTGATCCGCACGTTGTCCACGGTGAGCCCGCGGAAGGCGTTGTAGCTCTGGTCCACGGAGTCGAACTGGAACTGCACCCGGATCTCTGAGCCCACGTAGGGCGAGAGATCGAAGAGGTAGTGGCGAAGTGCCGGCGGCGCCCCCGGCCCGCCCGAGCTGTAGGCGGCCTCTCCCGGCTGCTGGACCACGAACCCGGGGTTCAGGTTGCCCAGGAACTGGAACGGTCCGCCGTTGACCGACAGCAGCACCGTCATCAGGTCGTAGTCGGCGCCGGCGCTGCCCTCGATCTCCCACCAGCTGGCGAACTCCAGCTGGGCGAAGCTGATCTCGGTCAGTGAGATCGACGGCGAGGTCAGGGTGCCCGCCTGGCGAGTGGTGGACGAGCCACCACCCTTCGGCTCCTGGGGGCCGTAGTCGCTGCCGATGTACGTCCCGGTGGCGTCCCCGAACCTGGCCACGCTCACCCCATCTGGGGCGGGCAGGTGCCGCCCATCGTCCGCCAGGGTCACCGCAAACGGATTGAGCGCCTCGCTGATGGAAAGGGTTTCCGGATGCGTCAGCACCTGCCAGGACCCGTTCCCGGAGAGGGTCTGCGCCGTCCACCCCTCCAGGCCCTGCTCGAAGGACTGGCTGTGGAGCACCATCCCGGAGGCGCTGACCGCGGACCGCGCCCTCCCCGGCTGGGGAGCCGAAGGCTGGGTGCAGGCCACCAGCACCAGGGGAAGCAGGGTGCTCAGCAAGGACGGGAGGCGAAGCGGGACGGAGGGCATGTTCACGATTTCCACGACCGGCGGGACCGGGGCGGCCCTGTGCACCGGTTGTGCCCACCCCAGCCGCAAGCAAGATCAGCCCCTTGGCCAGGCATCGCGCCGGTCAACCCACCGCCGCGGTCAGCGCCGACCCGCGGCCCGCATTGCAGATCGCACCCGCCCGCTTGATCCGTATGATGTGGGTCCTTGGAGCGGTGGGGAGGAACGCGCGCTGACGACCGGGCAGGAGTGGGTGATCGACGCTGAAGGCTGTGATCCGGATCTCCTGCGCGATCCGGGGGCGCTGGCCGCGGTGTTCGAGGAGCTGGTGGTGACGATGGGGCTCCAGGTCCTGGGGACCCCCCAGTGGCACCGCTTCCCCGCGCCCGGAGGGGTGACCGGGCTGGCCCTGCTCTCCGAGTCCCACCTGACGATCCACACCTTCCCCGAGCATGGGTTCGCCGCGCTCAACGTCTACTGTTGCCGCCCGCGCACCCCGGCGGACTTTGGCGCGGTGCTGACCCGGCAGCTGGGCGCCAGCTCCTGCACGGTGCGTGAGCTGCCCCGGGGGAGCGCGCGGTGACCGAAGGAGCCTGTCCCTCCTGTGGCGCGCCGATCGCCTTTACCGCCGGGACTGCCCTGGTGGTGGTCTGCGCGCACTGCCAGACGGTGGTGGCCCGCCGCGGGAGGGCGCTGGAGAACCACGGCAAGGTGGGAGCGATCGTGGACACCGACACCCCCTTCCAGCTGGGGGTGCAGGGCGCCTATCGCGGGGACGGGTTCCGGATCGTCGGCCATCTGCAGAAGGATCGCGGCGGCGCCCCCTGGGACGAGTGGGCGCTGGAGTTCGACTCCGGCAAGGTGGCCTGGCTCTCCGAGTCGGAGGGGGCGCTGCACCTCTCCCACTACGTCGATCAGCACCCCGAGACCCGGCTGGATCAGCTCTCGGTGGGCCAGGAGTACCCGATCCACGATCGCCGCTTCGTGATCGAGGAGCTGGCGCACGCGCGCACCGTGGGCGCGGCGGGGCAGCTGCCCTCGGACGTGGATCCCCAGGGCCAGCTGTCCTACGCGGACCTCACCGGGGCCAAGGGGCTGTTCGCCACCCTGGACTTCGGCACCCACGACTCGGGCCCGGAGGTGTTCCTGGGCACCCGGGTGGCGCTGGCGGCGCTGAGCATCGACCCCGGCGCGTTGCGTCCGCGGGTGAAGCGGGCGGAGCTGCTGGACGCGCGCTGCACCGAGTGCAACGGACCGCTGGAGCTGCGGGCGCCGGATCGCACCCGCCGGGTGGCCTGCCCCTACTGCGGCGCGCTGCTGGACGTCTCCTCCGGAAAGCTCTCCTTCCTCCAGGTCTTGCAGAAGCCGCCCTTCGAGCCGGACGTCCCGCTGGGCACCAGGGGGAAGCTGCAGGGGGTGGAGTGGACCGCGATCGGCTTTCTGCGGCGCTACTCGGTGGAGGAGGGGATCCGCTACCCGTGGCACGAGTACCTGCTCTTCCAGCGCGAGGCCGGGTTCGCCTGGCTGGTGGAGTCCTCCGGCCACTGGACCTTCCTGCAGGGCGTGGCCGCCGGGGATCTCACCCCGCTGCCCTCGGGGGCGATCGAGTTCGAGAAGGAGACCTACAAGCGCTTCGGCGCCGCCACCGCGATCACCGAGTACGTGGTGGGGGAGTTCTACTGGGAGATCAACGAGGGGGATGCCGCCTACGGGGTGGAGTACATCGCCCCGCCGCGGCTGATCAGCGAGGAGCGCACCGCCCAGGAGCTCTCCTACAGCCAGGGCACCTATCTGACCCGGGAGGAGGTGAAGGCCGCCTTCGGGATCCACGTCCCCGCGCAGAGCAACGTGGGCCCCGCCCAGCCCAACCCCCATCAGGTGGGCCCGGCGATCAACTGGGCGGTGATCTACGCGGGGCTCCTGATCCTGGCCTTCCTGGGGCTGAAGCTGCTGGCGGCGGAGGAGGTGGTGTTCACCGACACCGCCACCGTGGATCCCACGCTGCCCGCCAACAGCCCGGCGCTGCTGCGGTTCTCGGAGCCCTTCGAGATCAAGCAGCGGGGGAACGTGAAGGTGGACTTCGCCGCCCAGGGGCTGACCAACGATTGGCTGGGGTTGGAGGGAGACCTGGTCAACGAGGAGACCGGGGAGGTGGTGTCGTTCTACCTGGAGACCGAGTACTGGTCCGGGACCTCCTCCGAAGGCTACTGGACCGAAGGCAATACCCGGGACGTGGAGTACCTGGCGGTGATTCCCCCCGGACGGTACGTGCTGCGCACCCAGCCGGTGTTCCAGAACTCGCGGGCCCGGAGCTGGTCGCTGACCCTGGTCAGCGATTCGCCCCGGCTGCTGTGGTTCGGGCTGGCGCTGGGGGCGATGTTCCTGTGGCCGATCTTCGTGGGGATGCGCTCCTCGGTGTTCGAGACGGCGCGGTGGTCGCAAAGCAGCTTCGTGAGCGGGAGTGATCCATGAAGTACGCAGGGGCGCTGATCGTGCTGGCCTATCTGGCCCAGGCACTGACCGGCTACGAACCATTCAGCAGCGAGGCGCGGGGCAGGGTTCCGGAGGAGTATCGGTCGCGTCCGGGATCCCTGCTGCTGTGGCACTCGGGCTATCAGGGAGGGAAGTGATGACCGAACAGCTGATCAAGGGCGTGGTGGGATCGGTGCTGTACTCCGGCATTGGGCTGGCGGTGTTCGTGGCCGGCTTCTACGTGATCCGGAAGATCTTCCCCTTCGACGTTCACAAGGAGATCGAGCACGACCAGAACACCGCGTTGGCGATCGTGATCGGCTCCTTCATCCTGGGGCTGGCGTTGATCGTCGCCGCGGCGATCCACGGTTGAGGTCGTGAGCCAGCCCGTCGCCGCCACCGGGGAGGGGGAGTCCTCCCCGCTCAACAAGTCGTTGCTGTTCGTCACCGTGCTGGTGATCGCCACCTGCGGGCTGGTCTACGAGCTGGTGGCCGGCACCCTGGCCAGCTACCTGCTGGGGGACTCGGTCACCCAGTTCTCCACCGTGATCGGGGTCTACCTGTTCTCGATGGGGATCGGCTCCTACCTCTCCCGGTTCATCGAGCGGGGGGTGGCCCAGCGCTTCGTGCAGATCGAGCTGGCGGTGGCGCTGGTGGGAGGGCTGTCCGCCCCGGCGCTGTTCCTGTGCTTCGGCGCCACCGACCTGTTCCGGATCGCCCTCTACACCCTGGTTGTGGCCGCCGGGACCCTGGTGGGGCTGGAGATCCCGCTGCTGCTGCGGATCCTCCAGGACCAGCTGCGGTTCAAGGATCTGGTCTCCCAGGTCCTGACCTTCGATTACATCGGCGCGCTGGCCGCCTCGCTGCTGTTCCCGATCATCCTGGTGCCCCGGCTGGGGCTGGTGCGGACCTCGCTGCTGTTCGGCCTGCTCAACGCGGCGGTGGGGCTGTGGAGCACCTGGCTGCTGGCGCCGGTGCTGGGCAACGTTCGCGGCCTGCGGATCCGGGCGGTGGCGGTGTGCGGCCTGTTGATCGCCGCCTTCCTCTACGGAGACCGCTTCACCCAGCTGTACGAACAGCAGATCTACCCGGAGGAGGTGGTCCACGCCCGCTCCTCGCCCTACCAGCGGGTGGTAGTCACCCGGGGCAAGCGGGGCTTCTCGCTGTTCCTCAACGCCAACCTGCAGTTCAACAGCCTGGACGAGTACCGCTACCACGAGGCGCTGGTGCACCCGGCGATGACCTCCGCCCCCCGGATCGAACACGTGCTGATCCTGGGCGGGGGAGATGGGCTGGCGGTCCGCGAGGTGTTGCGCTACCCGGAGGTGAAGTCGGTGACCCTGGTGGATCTGGATCCGGCGATCACCGACCTGGCCGCCGACTACCGGGAGCTGGCCGACCTCAACGGGCACGCGCTGGACGATCCCCGGGTGCGGGTGATCAACGACGACGCGATGAGGTTCCTGGCGGAGGAGACCCAGCGCCGCTTCGACGTGGCGATCGTGGACTTCCCGGACCCCAACAACTTCTCCTTGGGCAAGCTGTACACCACCCGCTTCTACGCGCTGCTCAAGCAGGGACTGGCGCCCGACGCGGTGGCCTCGATCCAGAGCACCTCCCCGCTGTTCGCCCGCCAGTCCTTCTGGTGCATCGACGGCACCCTGCGGGCCTCCGGGTTCCAGACCCAGCCGTACCACGCGCTGGTCCCCAGCTTCGGGGAGTGGGGCTTCGTGCTGGCCTCGCCCGCGCCGCTGCAAGCCCGGCGCCCGCTCCCCGAGGGGCTGCGCTTCCTGGACCACGCCACCTTGGCCGGGATGAGCGTCTTTCCCCCGGACATGGGCCCGCTGCCCGCCGAGGTGAACCGGCTCAACAACCAGGTGCTGGTCGGCTACTACGAGCACGAGTGGGCCCGGTGGAACTGAGCGTCGGATGAACCGCCGCGAGCTGCTCACCGCCTTTCTGGGCGCCACGGTGGCCGCCTCCGCCTGCCGGCGCACGCCCCGCGCGGGGCCGGTCCCCGGAGAGATCGTTGATCGCGCCCTGGAGCTGGGCCACCGGCTGCGGGGGCCGCCGCTCCCCCGCGCCTCCACCTTCCGGGAGCTGGAGGTGCTGATCGTGGGGGCGGGGGTGTCCGGACTCTCTGCCGGCTGGCGGCTGGCCGCGGCGGGGGTGAACGACTTCCAGATCCTGGAGCTGGATCAGGCGGAGGGGGGGACCTCCCGCGCCGGCGCCTCGGAGGTGACCGCCTATCCCTGGGGGGCCCACTACCTCCCCGCGCCGCTGACCACCCGGGGCCCGGTGCCGCGGTTGCTGGGGGAGATGGGCCTGTGGTCCCAGCCAGACGAACACGGCGCCCCGGTGATCGCGGAGGAGGCGCTGATCCGCACCCCCGAGGAGCGGCTCTTCTACCGGGGCCGCTGGTACGAGGGGCTGTACCTGCACGCCGGCGCCAGCGCCGAGGATCTGGCCCAGCTGTCCCGGTTCGAGGAGCGGATGGCCGGGTTCGCCGCCGCCCGTGATTCCCAGGGCCGTCGGGCCTTCGCCGTCCCCGCCGCCACCTCCAGCGACGACGCGGAGTGGACCGCGCTGGATCGGCTGTCGATGGCCCAGTGGCTGGAGCAGGAGCAGCTGCACAGCGAGCGGCTGCGCTGGCTGGTGGACTACGCGTGCCGCGACGACTTTGGCGCCCGCGCGGCCCACGTCTCCGCCTGGGCGGGGATCTGGTACTTCGCCTCCCGTCAGGACGGGAAGGGGAGGCGCAGCGAAGGGTTCCTCTCCTGGCCGGAGGGAAATGGCCGGCTGGTGCGCCACCTGGCCCAGGCGGTGGGACGCGGCCGCCTCTCCCCCTCGGTGCTGGTCCATGCAATCGAACCGGGGCCGGACTCGGTCACCGTCCACGCCTGGCAAGGAGGCGCTCCGGTGGGCTTCCGCGCCCGTCAGGTGATCCTGGCCGTGCCGCGCTTCGTGGCCTCCCGGCTGGTGCCGGGGCTGCCGGCGTCCACCGCCTTCACCTACTCCCCGTGGGTGGTGGCCAACCTCCACCTCTCCCGGCCGCCGCGCTCCCGGGGGTTCCCGCTGGCCTGGGACAACGTCTTCTACGAGAGCGACAGCCTGGGCTACGTGGTGGCCACCCACCAGGCGACCCGCGCCGACGACAGCGGGCCTACGGTCCTCACCTGGTACTACCCGATGGCCGGCGGGGAGGTGGGGGCGGAGCGAAGCCGCGCCCTCTCCCTGGGCTATCCGGAGTGGGAGCAACTGGTGATGTCCGACCTGCGCCGGGGCCACCCGGAGCTGGCCGCCACCCGGCTGGAGATCTGGCGCTGGGGCCACGCGATGATCCGGCCCACCCCCGGTTTCATCTGGGGACCGGAGCGGCGCGCGCCATCCCCCCATCCGCGGCTGCAGCTGGCCCACAGCGATCTCTCCGGGGTGGCGATCTTCGAGGACGCCAACCACCAGGGGGTGGCCGCCGCCGAACGGGTGCTGGGGCCACGGACGGAGTCCTGGCTGTAGGAGGCTAGGCGGGCACCGAGGCGCGGGGGAGGCGGATCACGAACTCCGTCCGTCCGTCCGCGGAGCTGGCCTCCAACTTCCCGCCATGGGCGCGAACGATCTGCTGGGCGATGTAGAGACCCAGTCCCAGGTTCTCGGTCTGGGAGGGCTGCTTCTTCTTCGCCCCCCGGAAGGGCTCGAAGATGAAGGGGAGCAGCTCCGGAGGAATGGTGTCTCCCTGGTTGCTGACCCGGACCACCACCTCCTCTTGCTCCTCCGCTGCGTGGACGCGGACCACCGAATCCGGCTCGGCGTGCTCGATGGCGTTCCCCACCAGGTTGGAGAGCACCTCCTCCAGCCGGTCCTGGTCCCAACTGCCGGCCACCTCGCCCTCCACCGTCAGCTCGATGGCGGCCTCGAACTCTTCGACCACATTGCGACAGACATCGCGCAGGTCGGTCGGCTTGGGCGCGATCGGCATGCCTCCGCCCAGGCGCGCGCGGGTGAGATCCAGCAGCTGGGTGATCATCCGGCTCATCCGTTGACTGCTGCGGATGATCCGCGCTGCAGTCTCCGCGTCCTGGGCTCCCAGGTGGCCTCGCCGCAACAACAGGCCGGCGGCCATGCTGATCGCCGAGACCGGGTTGCGCAGATCGTGACCCAGGATGCCAATGAACAGCTCCCGGAACTCCGCGACCTTGCGCAGCTCCCGCTCGCTCTGCTCCGCGTGGCTCCGGGCCAGCTGCGCCTCCTCGGTCAGATCGTGCGCCCGGAGGGTGGCGCCGACCATCTGCTCGTTCGCCTCCCGCAGGTCGACCAGGATCGAGTCCGCCTCGCTCCGCTCCCCGGTCAGGACCTTGTCGGCGGCACTGCGCTCCACGCCCAGCACCCCGGCCCGAAGGGCCCTCCGCTGCTGGCGCTCTCCTTCCAACGCGGCATCCGCGTTGAACCGTTCGCCCTCCAGTCGGGTGTCCTCCCGGGCGCGGCGATCGGTGGCCCCGATGCCGGCTGACTCGCCCAGGCTGCGCTGGTGGTCGACGTTGTCCCGGGCGGTCTTCAAGATCTGGTCGGCCCGCGCGCGGGAGCTTCGCACCACCTCGTCGGCGATCTCCTCCGCGACGGTGTGCAGCCCGGTTTCCGTATCGTCCGAGGACTTCCGCTCCGCCTTGATGCTCTGGTCGGTCTGGTCCCGCCTCGGGTGGGCAGGGCGCCGGCGCCCCTCGGCGGCGGCAGTGGCCAACTGCTCCAGCACCTCCACCGGCGGACCCAGCAGGGCCAGCCCCCGGACCGTCCCTTCCTCCAACTCCAGGGTGATGATCTGCTTGGCCATTATTCGCCCTTCTTGGGCCAGGGACCGTTCCGCGGCGTTCCGGAGAGGAGGCCCTCATACCCGCTGAGCACCCCGCCAATCGCGATCCCTCCGTGCTCGGAGATCTCGTACTCACACAGCTCCTTGCTGTGCTGGCTGGAGCGCACCTTGACCACCGCCAGGGCGCGCTTGAACCGGCCGTTCACCTCCACGTAGCGCTGGATGACGATCGCGTCGGTCAGGAACGCCACTCCCTGGGGGCTGAAGCGGAGGTTGGTGTAGTTGTCCTCCAACTCCACCGTCGCCATCAGGGTCACCCCCAGCCCGGTCAGCGCGCCCATCATCCGGTACAGCGATTCGCGGAAGTCCTCCCGGAAGGTGGGCGCCAGGGCCAGCTCCAGTCCGGACAGCGAGTCGATCACCGCCCGGGTGGCCCCCACGCGCTTCACCGCCTGCTGAAGCTCCAACAAGGTCTCATCCAGCGACAGGTCCAGCGGACGGAGGTAGACGACCTCCAGCTTCTTCTCCTTGACCAGCTTGGCGAACGCCTCACCGCGCGGGGTGGTCTGCAGGTAGTCGCTGGGCCGCTTTTCGAAGATGGCCACCACCCCATTCTCCCCACGCTCCGCTCCCTCGATGATGAACTGGTTGGAGAGCACGGTCTTTCCGGATCCGGAGGGGCCGGCCAGCAGCACCGAATAGCCGGAGGGGATCCCTCCCCCCATCATCTGGTCCAGGCCCGGCACTCCGGTGGAGAGGCGACGCTGGAGGGGATGATCCGCGATCAGCTCCGCCGGCTTGAGCAGGCGAGGGAAGACCTGGTAGCCGCCGTCCGAGATGCGGGTGGTGTGCAGCCCGGGGATCTGCCCCTGGCCGCGCATCTTCACCACCTGAAGCTTGCGGACGATCGAGTTGCGATCCACGGCTTGATAGAGCCAGAGCAGCCCGTCGGCCACCGTGAAGACCGCGCTGTCGTGCTCGCCCTCCCCATACTCCCCCACCAGGAAGGTGGTGGCCTCGCAGCTGGTCAACGCCAGCGCCAGCCGCTGCATGAAGTGGGTCACCTGGTGTTCCCCATCCGGCGAGGAGACCAGCGCTCCCTTCACCAGGGGCCGGAAGGAGTCCACCACCACGATCCCCGGCGCCGAGCGCTCCACCTCGGCGACGATCGCCTCGAGCACCTTCTGGATCCCGCCTTCCTCCATTGCCAACTGACCGAGGTGGATGAAGCGGACCGAGCCATCGCCCACCTTGGCGGCGTCGAAGAACCCGTATTGCTGCTGATACCGGAGCATCTTGATCGGGGGCTCGCCGATGACGTTGAAGTACACCGCCCGCCGCTCGGGGGTGGCGTTGGCGAACATGATCTGGTGCGCCAGGGTGGTCTTCCCGCTGCCCGGGCCGCCGGCGATCAGGTTGAGGGAGAACTCGGGGAGCCCACCCCCCAGCACCTCGTCCAGCCCCGGCACCCCGGTGGGCAGTCTTCGAATCGGAACGTGGTCGCTCATTCGTCCTTCTCCTTCGAACCCATCGTTTCGATCGTTGGCCAGGCGTTGCGCAGCGACTGGGTCGTCAGCCGCTCGCCAATGAAGGTGGTGATCAACCGGAAGAAGGTTCCGAACAGGGCAGCCCCCGCCTCGGCGTTCCCGGTCGGTCCCTGGGCCAGCAGACACTCCCGCAGACTGTTGGAATCTTCGACCGAGGAGGCGTCCAGGAACGGGAAACGCGCCTGGGTCAACTGGGCGCTGCGGACCAGCAGGGTCTGCACGCCGGCGGCGCCCAGCAGTGCATCGAGCTCGGCGTGAAGCTTGTCCAGGACCCGTCCGGCCGCAATCGCGGCGGACCCGTCGCCCGCGGCGTTCTCATGCGCCAGCAAGCGCCTGGCCAGCTCCAGCTGCGCGGAGCTCGGTTCTCTCACGGTGGTCCCCCTGCGATGTACAACCCGTTAGCCCACGTCGTTTCTCCCAGGTCGATGCCGCCGCTCGTCGACAGTCCGGTGATGGGCAGAGAGCGGGGGAGCAGGCGCTCATCGGGTGGGTCTTCGGACACCCGCCAGCACCGGCTGACCCCCTGGGGACACCCACCCGATCGCCCGAATCCCCTCGCGGAAGGGGCTGGCCCACCGCTTGCTGTACCCGGGGCATGGCCCAGGCGACCGCCCTTGTTCCTCCTCCTCCTGCTTCCGCCTCCCCCTCGACCCGCGCCCGGGTCCTGCTGGTGGAGGACGACCGCGCCTCCCGGGCGGCGATGCGCTTTGCGATGAGCAACCAGGGCTTCGACATCCTGGAGGCCCCCCGGCTGTCCGACGCCCGGCGGTTGCTGGCGGAGGGCAAGGTGGATCTGGTGGTGGTGGACGGGTTGCTCCCCGATGGGCTGGGCGTGGATCTGATCAAGGAACTGCGCGCCCGCGGCAGCACCACCCCGGTGATCTTCCTCTCCTCCTTCTTCAAGGACTTCGCGACCTTCAAGCTGCTCCAGCAGGAACTGAAGGTGGTGGAGGTGCTGCGCAAGCCGGTGGTCCCCGCCGATCTGCTGGCCCGGGTCACCCGCGCCCTGGCCGCCTGAACCCATGACATCCAGCGGCGGACGGGAGTTTCGGCGGGCGGCGCTGCCCTTCCTGGGGATGGTGCTGGTGGCGGCGGTGGGGGGGGCCGCCACCTATGCACTGCAGAGGGCCATCTCGGAGCACGAGCAGCGGGAGCTGAGTTCGGCGATCCGCAGCGGCCTGACGGCCCGGAAGGGAGCGCTGTTCTCCCAGTGGCAGGAATCGCTGCGGACCCTGGAGCGGATCGCCCGTCGCTGGGAGGTCCGGCGCCCTACTGAGGAGGAATGGCGCAACGACGCGCGGCTGCAACGCGAGCACTTCACCTCCCTCGCGTCGGTGGCCTGGGTGGATGCCCAGCAGCGGGTGCGCTGGGTTCTCCCCACACCCAGCCGGGATGTGGTTGGGATGGACTACGGTTCGGTCCCCGGGCGGGCAGCGATGATGCGCCAGGCGGCGGAGCAGCGCGCCCCGGTGCTCACCCGGGAACAGGCCCTGGTAGACGGAACCCGGGGAGTGCTGGGAGTGGTTCCCCTTTTCGACCGCGCCGGAGTTCTGGACGGCTATGTGGTCGCGTCTTTCGACGCCACAAGGACGGTGGAGCGAGCGCTGCAGCACTTCGATGCGTCCCTGGAGTTGGAGATCCTGGAGGGTGGGCGGTCACTGCACCACCGGCGTCTGCCCGGCGCGCTGGCCTCGCATCTGGCACAGGAGGCGCCGCTGAACTTCCAGGGGCTGGAGTGGACCCTGCGGGCCACCCCCACCGTGGAGAAGGCGGACGAGGCCGTCAGCCGGCTCCCGATCCTGGTGCAGTGGGCTGGAGGGCTGATCACCCTCTGGATTTCGATCGCCACCTTCCTGGGCTTGCTGGGCCGCAACCGGGCCCGGGCTCTGAAGCGGGCGATGGTCCTCCAGGAGACGATCCTGGACGAGCGGACCCGCGCCCTGGACGCCCTGCAGGTCGCGAAGGCGGAGGCCGAGCAGGCCACCCTGGCCAAGAGCCAGTTCCTGGCCCGGATGAGTCACGAGATCCGGACCCCGATGAACGGGGTGTTGGGGATGCTGGAGCTGGCCCTGCGCACGCCCCTGACCCCCGAGCAGCAGGAGTACCTGCAGGACGCCCGCGGGTCGGCCACCTCGCTGCTGCGGCTGATCAACGGGGTGTTGGACTACTCCAAGATCGAGGCCGGCAAGCTGCAGTTGGCGACCGAGCCGTTCCGGCTGCGGGACGGGATGGGGGAGATCCTCAAGACCCTGGCCCAGCAGGCCCAGGAGCAGGGGCTGGAGCTGATGTTCTCGGTGGACAGCGCGGTCCCCGATCACCTGCTGGGAGATCTGGGGCGGCTGCGCCAGATCGTGCTCAACCTGGTGGGCAATGCGCTGCGCTTCACCGAGCGGGGGGAGATCGTGGTCTGGATCACCCGCCAGCAAGAGGTGGAAGAGGGGGAGGAGGTCACCCTGCGCTTCTGCGTGGCAGACAGCGGGATCGGGATCCCCCAGGAGAAGATCCGGCAGATCTTCGGCGCCTTCTCACAGGCGGACGACTCCACCAGCGCCCAGTATGGCGGCACCGGACTGGGGCTGACCATTGCCGCGGAGCTGGTGGCGCTGATGGGCGGCCAGATCTGGGTGGAAAGCGAGCCAGGCCACGGCAGCCGCTTCCAGTTCACCGCCCGGTTCAAGCGGGCGGAGCGCAGCGAGTCCACCGGGCCGATGCCGCTTCCCCTGTTGGGACTGCCGGTGCTGATCGTGGAGGACAACGCCAAGCAGCGGCTGATCCTCCAGGAGATGGTGGGAGGGTGGCGGATGGAGCCCCGGCAAGTGCCGGATCCGGAGACCGCGCTGCGGGTGCTGCGGCAGGCGGAGGGGTCGGGCGCGCCCTACCGGATGCTGATTGCCGACGGGGATCTGCCCGAGGGCGGCTCGGAGCTGCTGGCCCGGGCCCTGGCCACCGACCCGGTGCTGGCCTCGCTCAAGGTGGTGTGGCTGGCCAACGCCGTCTCCTCCAGCGTGACCCTGGCGCTGGGAGACCGCTGCCGGCGGGTGGGCAAGCCGGTGATCCCCTCTCCGGTGCTGGAGGCGGTGCAGCAGCTGATGAACCCCACCGCGGTGCAGGCCCCGGTCCGGCACGAGTCGCCGGCCGGACGCGCGTGCTGCTCGGTGTTGGTGGTGGATGACAACGCGGTCAACCGCAAGGTGGCGGCGGGGCTGCTTCAGCAGGCCGGCCACCAGGTGACCACCGTGGCCGACGGTCGGCTGGCGGTGGACGCGGTCCAGAACGGCCGCTTCGACCTGGTGCTGATGGACGTCCAGATGCCGGTGCTGGACGGCCTGGGGGCCACCCGCGAGATCCGGGCCCTGGAGGAGGGGACCGGCAAGCGGACCACCATCGTGGCCCTGACCGCCCAGGCGCTGAAGGGCGACGACCAGAAGTGCCTGGATGCCGGGATGGATGGTCACCTCTCCAAGCCGATCGACCCCCACGCGCTGTTGGAGGCGGTGGCCCAGGTGATGAAGGACAAGCCGGTGGTCCCGGTGGATGGGCTGCGCCTCAAGACCCTGACCGCCCACAACCCCGAGCTGCTCCGGGAGGTGGTGGGGATCTTCCTGGAGGACCTGCCCCAGATGCTGGAGGGGGTGCAGGCCTCCCTGGCGGATGCCGAGGCCCTGGTCCATAGCACCCACCAGCTCAAGGGGGCCCTGCTCACCGTGGCCTGCGGGCCGGCCTCGGGGACCGCCGAGCGGATGGAGCGGCTGGCCCGCCAGGGTCAGCTCCAGGAGGCCCCGGAGCTGTTCGCGCGCCTGAGCGCCGAGGTGTCGGAGGCGGTGATCTCCCTGCGGAGCGAGGCCAGGTAGGGCGGGGTCCGACCCACCGGGCCTGGCCGCTGTACCCCAGCGGACCCGGCCCCCCCGCCGGGGCACCGAACGGCTTTGCCTCCAGCGGAGTCTGCGGTAAGCCGGAAGGCGAAAATGGACTTCGAGCTTCCCGAGAGCCACCGCATCCTGCAGCAGTCCCTGCGTTCCTTCTGTGAAGAGAAGGTCAAGCCCCGCGCCCGCGACTGGGATCACCACGAGAAGTTCCCGATGGAGGTGGTCAAGGAGCTGGGCGCTTTGGGGGTGATGGGGATCCTGGTCGGCGAGGAGTACGGCGGCGCGGCGATGGACGCCCTGGCGGTGGCGGTGGCGGTGGAGGAGGTGGCCCGCTACGACGGTTCCCTGGCGCTGACGGTGGCCTCCCACAACGGGCTGGGCACCAGCCACATCCGGGTGTTCGGCAACGAGGCCCAGAGGCAGCAGTACCTCCCCAAGCTGGCCACCGGAGAGTTCCTGGGCGCCTGGGGCCTGACCGAGCCGGGAAGCGGCAGCGACGCGGCGGGGATGAAGACCACCGCGGTCCGCCACGGCGACACCTGGGTGCTCAACGGCAGCAAGATGTTCATCACCCAGGGCACGGTGGGAGACGTGTTCGTGATCCTGGCGGTCACCGACGCCTCCAAGCGCCAGAAGGGGATCACCGCCTTCATCGTGGACAAGGGGCAGAAGGGGTTCTCCTCCCGCGCCATCCACGGAAAGCTGGGGATGCGCTCCTCGGACACCGCGGAGCTGGTCTTGGAGAACGTGGAGCTTCCCGACTCGCAGCGGCTGGGCGAGGTGGGGCGCGGGTTCATCGACACCCTGAAGATCCTGGACCGGGGCCGGATCACCATCGGGGCCCTGGCGGTGGGCCTGGGCCGCGGCGCGCTGGAGGAGTCCCAGCGCTACGCCAAGGACCGCACCGCCTTTGGCCAGGCGATTGGCGAGTTCCAGGCCATCCGCTGGATGCTGGCGGACATGAAGACCGAGATGGACGCCTCCCGGCTGCTGGTGTGGCGGGCGGCAGCGCTGGCGGACGCGGGCAAGCCGTACACCCAGGAGGCGTCGATGGCCAAGCTGTTCGCCTCCGAGGCGGCGATGCGGGCCTGCAACAAGGCGGTGCAGATCCACGGCGGCTACGGGTACACCCGGGAGTTCCCGGTGGAACGCTACCTGCGCGACGCCAAGCTCTGCGAGATCGGCGAAGGGACCAGCGAGATCCAGCGCGCGATCATCTCCCGCGAGACCTTCAAGGCTTGATGGATCCCCAACGTCTCAGCGAGCTGGGGCTCACCGTCCGCGAGTCCGATCTGGGCCTGGAGGTCGACCTGGACCTGCAGACCGTCCCGCTGGTGAACCCGCTCACCCGGAACTTCATCCACAAGGTCACCTTCACCGTGCTGGGCGACCGGCTGGTGGCGATCGATCCCCCGGAGCTGGTGGGCAGCGCGCCGCTGTCCCTGGTGGGGATCGAGAAGCTGTCCACGCTGGAGGACCAGATCAACGCGGCCTTCAACGAGCACATCCTCCACGTGCAGCGCCGCAGCTCGGAGCTGCAGGCCCTGGGGCTGGACCCCCGGGTGGATCCGCAGCAGCTGGCGCTCTCCGCCGAGGTCCAGACCCCGGACGGGTTCCGGTTCGTGATCGGGTCCGACAAGCGCGGCAATTTCCGGGTCACCCAGGCCCACAAGGGCGAGGTCCCGCTGGACGTGTCCGGGGGCCACACCTTCGAGCTCTCCGAGTTCCGGGAGCGGGATGCGCTGGTGGGGTACCTGACCGCGCTGTTCCACGAGGAGCCGCCTCCGGACGCGCCCACCCAGCCCAGCTACCAGCGACGGGACAAGTCGCCGCCGGCCCCGCCGCGGATTACCTACGGGGAGGTGATGGCCCGCTTCTCTGCCTCCGCCCTGGTCCCGCCGCGCAGCTCGCTGGAGCTGCTGGTGGAGCTGTCGGTGAACGGCGCGGTGTACCGGTTCGCCGCGGCCCGGGTGGCGGGGCGCACCTTCCGGGGCCTGCTGGCCGGAGCCACCGGGAAGATCTGGGCGGAACGCTTCGAGCTGGACGAGTTCCCGGGGGTGATTCCCCTGGTGGCGGATCTGCTGGGGGTGACCCAGGGTGACGTGCGGGTCCTGGGCGATGCGCAGCCGCAGCAGCAAGGAGACTGAACATCGTGCCGTCGATCGCTGAGCGGGTGGTGCAGGGGGACATTCGGGCAGCCTCGCGTCTGATGAGGGACATCGACGATGGGCTCCCCTCCGCCACCGCGACCCTCCAGGCCCTGTTCCCCCACACCGGCAAGGCCTACGTGATCGGGATCACCGGGTCCCCGGGGGCGGGCAAGTCCACCCTCACCGACCGGGTGATCGCCAAGTTCCGCAAGCAGGGAAAGACGGTGGGGGTGATCGCGGTGGATCCCACCAGTCCCTTCACCGGCGGGGCGATCCTGGGGGACCGGATCCGGATGCAGGATCACGCCACCGATCCGGGGGTGTTCATCCGCTCGCTGGCCACCCGGGGCAACCTGGGCGGACTCTCCCGGGCCACCGGGGACTGCATCCGGGTGATGGATGCGATGGGCCGGGACGTGATCATCGTGGAGACGGTGGGGGTGGGGCAGGACGAGATCGACATCGCCCAGATGGCCCACTCGGTGGTGGTGGTGCTGGTCCCGGGGATGGGCGACGACATCCAGGCGATCAAGGCCGGGATCCTGGAGGTGGCGGACCTGTTCGCGGTCAACAAGGCCGACCTGGAAGGGTCCGACCGCACCGTCCGCGAGCTGCGCCAGATGCTGGAGCTGCGGCACATCGTCAATGCCCCGCCGATGGACCATGACGAGACCCACCGGATGATGACCGGGCTGCCGCCCAGGAAGTCCGCCGAGCCGGCGCCGCCCACCGAGTGGGAGCCGCTGATCCTCAAGACGGTGGCCGCCAAGGACCAGGGAATCACTGAACTGGTGGAGGGGCTGGCCCAGCACCTGGCGTTCCTGGACCAGAGCGGCCAGCGGCTGGAGCGGGAGAAGTCCCGGGCGGCAATGCAGTTCGTGGCCCTGCTGCGCGAGCGGCTGCTGCGCGGCGCCCTGGGACGGCTGGAGCGGGAGAAGGGCCGGCTGGACGAGGTCGCCACCCGGATCGCGCTGCGTCAGGCCGACCCCTACGCGCTGGCCGAAGAGCTGGCCGGCCAGCTGGCGGAGTAGGGGAGAGGACACCGTGGCGAAACTTTCCCCCGAAGAGCGGATCGCGGCCCTGGAGGTGATGCTGGGGTTCTCCTTTGGGAGCCCGGCGCTCCCGCTGGCGGCGCTGACCCACAAAAGCTACGTCAACGAGCACAAGGAGCTCTCCCAGACCCACAACGAGCGGCTGGAGTTCCTGGGGGACGCGGTGGTGGACCTGGCCATCAGTCACCGGCTGATGGAGCAGTTCCCGCTGGCCACCGAGGGCGAGCTCTCCCGGCTGCGGGCGTTGATCGTCAACGAGGAGGGGCTGGCCCGGGTCTCCCGTCAGATGGGGGTGGGGGAGTTGCTGCTGCTGGGCCGCGGGGAGGAGCTGACCGGCGGCCGGGAGAAGAGCAGCGTGCTGGCCGACGCCCTGGAGGCGGTGATTGGCGCCATCTACCTGGCCCGGGGGCTGGATTCGGTGATGGGGCTGGTGGACACCCGCTTCGGCGAGGCGCTGGCCGGGGTGGCCGAGGGCCGCAGCGGGCTGGACTACAAGACCCGGCTCCAGGAGGAGGCCCAGGAGCGGCTCAAGCTCTCTCCCCGCTACCGGGTGATCGCCGAGGCCGGGCCGGATCACGCCAAGATCTTCGAGGTGGAGGTCACCATCGGCGAGGTCTGCTACGGACGGGCCTCCGGGCGTTCCAAGAAGGAGGCCGAGCAGGCGGCCGCCCAGAAGACCCTGCAGATGCTGGACGCGCTGAGCTGAACGGGCGAGCGGGAATCCACTTGGAGTTACAGGGCGCTGCGGCTAAAGGCCTGCGCTGGAAGCTCCTAGGATGAAGGCCCTTTTGATCGCTGCTGTCGCCGTACCGCTCTGCGCGTTTGCCCAGACCGACGCTGGGGCCCTGCGCCCGGCAGACGGTGGGCAGTCCGTGGCGCCGCAGCTGCCCCTGTTCGAAGAGGCCCCCGCCGACCTGCAGGGCAAGTGGACCCGCCTGGCGCTGGCCCGGAAGCCCTTGTGGGCGATCCTCAAGACCAGCAAGGGCGACCTGGTGGTCCGGCTGTTCTCCGAGGACGCGCCCCGGACGGTGGCCAACTTCGTGGCCCTGGCCTCCGGCGAGCGGCAGTGGACCCATCCCTTCACCCAGGCCTCCTCGCGGCGGCGGCTGTACGACGGGTCGCTGTTCCACCGGGTGAGCCCCGGGTTCATGATCCAGGGGGGAGACCCCTCCGCCACCGGGCGCGGCGGTCCGGGCTACCGGGTGGCCGACGAGCTTTCCTCCGGGAGGACCTTCGATCGGCCGGGCCTGCTGGCGATGGCCAACCGGGGTCCGGACACCAATGGTTCACAGTTCTTCCTCACAGTCACACCGCCTGAGGCGCTGCCTGTCCACCTGGACGGCAAGCACACGATCTTCGGCGAGGTGGTGAAGGGGTACGAGGTGGCGGTTGCCATCTCCAAGGTTCCTGCGGACGACCACGGTCGTCCCAGCCAGGAAGAGGTCCTGCTCACCGCGGTCGAGGTGCGGGACCGGATGCCGAAGGGCCTTCGGCCAGAAGTGAAGCGACAGTGATCACCTTCAGCAGGAGCGAGAAAAGCACATGGGAATGATCGACGAAGTCCGGGCGGGGACCGAGCTGTACGCGCACTTCGACACCACGGAGGGCAAGATCGTGGTGAAGCTGTTCTCCAAGGACGCGCCCAAGACGGTGGAGAACTTCGTGGGCCTGGCCACCGGAGAGAAGGAGTGGACCGACCCCAACGACCAGCAGAAGAAGGTCGGGGTGCCCCTCTACGACGGGACCATCTTCCACCGCTGCATCAAGGACTTCATGGTCCAGGGCGGGGATCCGCTGGGCCAGGGCGTGGGCGGGCCGGGCTTCAAATTCGAGGACGAGTTCGGCAGCGGCCGCAAGTTCGACAAGCCGGGGATCCTGGCCATGGCCAACGCCGGCCCGGGCACCAATGGATCGCAGTTCTTCATCACCGTGATCCCCACCGGCTGGCTGAACAACAAGCACACCATCTTCGGTGAGGTGGTGCAGGGTTACGAGGTGGTGCAGAAGGTCGCCAACGAGCTCCCCAAGGACTCGCGCGACCGCCCCAAGACCCCGGTGAAGATCAACAAGCTGACCATTTCGCCTTCGGCGTAAGAGAGCAGGACGTTTGACCGAGATTCCCCATCGCAGCGGCTTCGCCGCGCTGATCGGCCGCCCCAACGTCGGGAAGAGCACCCTGCTCAACCGACTGCTGGGCGAGAAGATCGCCATTGTCTCTCCCAAGCCGCACACCACCCGGGGCCGGATCCTTGGGGTGGTGACGCGGCCGGAGGGGCAGGTGGCGTTCATGGACACCCCCGGGGTCCACGAGGCGAAGGGGGAGCTGAACCGCTACATGGTGGACGCGGCCCTGGGAGCGATCGACGAGGTGGATCTCGTCGTGTTCCTGATCGAGCTGGCGGACACCGAGACCCCGGTGATCGGGCCGGGGAACCGGTTCATCCTCGAGCGGCTGGGCCGGTCCAAAAAGCCGGTCCTGTTGGTGATCAACAAGATCGACGCGGTGGAGAAGAACCTGATCCTCCCGGTGATCGAGCTGTACCGCCAGGAGTTCCCCTTCCTGGAGATCGTCCCCATCTCCGCGCGGGAGGGGGACGGGATCGACCAGCTGTTCAAGTTGGTGGTCTCCCATCTGCCGGAGGGGCCGCCGCTGTTCGACGCGGACATGCTCACCGACCAGCAGGAGCGGGCGATCGTGGCGGAGCTGATCCGCGAGCAGGTGATCCGTCACTGCCGGCAGGAGGTCCCGTACTCCACCGCGGTGGTGATCGACGACTTCGACGAGAGTGAGCGCGAGCCCCGTGGCCGCAAGGCCAAGCGCAGCGCGGCCGGTGGCGGGCTGGGGGGGCTGATCCGGATCTTCGCCTCCATCTATGTCGAGCGCGACAGCCAGAAGGCGATCGTGATCGGCAAGCGCGGCGAGATGTTGAAACAGTTGGGCAGCGACTCGCGCAAGAGCATCGAGCGGCTGTTGGGCACACACGTCTACCTGTCGCTCCAGGTGAAGGTCGAAGACCGCTGGAGCGACCGTCCCGAGGGCCTCAAGAAGCTGGGCTACGAATGAGACCGCTGGTTGCAATTGTCGGACGCCCCAACGTGGGCAAGTCCACCCTGTTCAATCGTCTGGCCGGGAAGAAGCTGGCGATCGTGGAGGATCTCCCCGGGGTGACCCGGGACCGCCACTACAAGGACATCGAGCGGAACAACCGCGAGCTGACCATCATCGACACCGGCGGCTTCGTTCCCAACGAGAACGATCCGTTGCTCAAGTCGGTGCGCGAGCAGGCGCAACTGGCGGTGGACGAGTGCGAGGTGATCCTGTTCGTGGTGGACGGCAAGCACGGGCTGATCACCGCCGACCACGAGATCGCCAAGATCCTCCGCCGGAGCGGCAAGCCGATCATCGTGGTGGTGAACAAGCTGGACGACGCCCGCAAGCGCGAGGTGGCCCTGGCCGAGTTCCACACCCTGGGCTTCCCGGATCCGATCGGGCTGTCCGCCGAGCACGGGTCGGGGATCGACGAGCTGGACGACGCGATGCTGGCCGCCCTGCCTCCGGAGGAGCCCAAGCCGGAGGTGGAGGAGGAGGAGTTCCCCTTCGACGAGGAGGAGGTGGAGGAGAAGCACGCCACCCCCACCCGGGAGGAGAAGATCCAGCGCGCCAAGGAGGCGCCGGTCCGGGTGGCGATCGTGGGCCGGCCCAACGTGGGCAAGAGCACCTTGATCAACGCCCTGCTGGGCAAGGACCGCCTGGTGGCCTCGGAGATTCCGGGCACCACCCGGGATCCGATCGACTCCGCCCTGGAGTTCAACAAGCGCAAGTACATCCTCACCGACACCGCCGGCATCCGCCGCAAGCGGTCCATCGCCGCCCGGGTGGAGTCCTTCGCGGTGGTGGCCTCCTTGCGCACCGTGGACAACAGCGACGTGGCGGTGCTGCTGGTGGACGCCACCGAGCCGGCGGTGGATCAGGACGCGCGGCTGGCGGGGATCGCCGAGGACAAGGGCCGCGCCCTGCTGGTGGTGGTCAACAAGTGGGACAAGCTGGAGAAGCTGGGCGGGGACAAGCAGCGGGCGATGCGGGATGAGCTGAAGCTGGCCTTCAAGTTCATCGCCTACGCGCCGGTGATCTTCACCTCCGCCTTGACCGGCTCCAAGGTCACCAAGGTGCTGGAGCTGGCGGCCACGGTGGCGGACCAGCTGCACTACCGGGCGCCCACCCCGCAGCTGAACAAGCTGCTGGAGTACGTGAAGGAGAACCACCCCACGCCGGTGATCGGCGGCAAGCAGCTGCGGCTGTATTACATGGCCCAGGTGGGGGTGAGTCCGCCGGCGTTCGCGGTCACCTGCAACAAGCCCAACGACGTCCCCGACGCCTACCGGCGCTACCTGATCAACCAGATCCGCAAGACCTTCGATCTGCGGGTGCCGATCCGGATCTTCTTCCGCGAACGGCCCGGCAAGCGCGCCACCCGGCCGCCTCCGCCCAAGAACACCCGTCTGAAGAACACCCGGTTGAAGAAGAACCGTGGCAAGACCCAGAAGCGGGAGTGAGTCGGGCGTTGTGCCAGCCCGCTGCCGCCAGTAGATTCCGCCGCCTTTTTTGAGGAGAAGTTCGTGGCCCAGAAGATGACCGCAAAGAAAGAACTTCGTCAGCCGGATGCGCTGCAGCGCGCTGGCACCGACGCCCGCGATTGGCTCAAGGAGCGCGAGCGGGCGGTGGGGATCGCGGTGATCGTCGTCCTGCTGGTGGGGTTGGCCGCGGCACTGGCCAGCTACTTCTCGCAGCGCGGCGAGGAGAAGGCCTCCCGCCAGCTGGGCGGGGCCCTGGCCCCGCTGGAGCGTCCGGTCCGCGAGGGCCCGGCCCCGGCCAACGCCCTGGAGACCCCCGAGGCCCCGTTCGCCTCCCAGCAGGCCAAGGACGAGGCGGTGATCAAGTCGCTGAGCGACTTCCGCACCGCCCACTCCGGAACCGACGCCGCCGCCACCGCCGCGCTCCCGCTGGGGCAGGCGCAGCTGCGGCTGGGACAGTCGGACGCGGCCCTGGCCTCCTTCGACGAGTTCCTCAAGAAGGCTCCCGCCAAGCTGGCCACCCGCAGCCAGGCCCTGGAGGGCAAGGGCTACGCGCTGGAGGCCAAGGGAGACCTGGAGGGCGCGCTGGGCGTCTACGACCAGCTGGCCAAGGAGAACAGCTCCGAGTTCCTGGCCGGGATGGGCAGCTTCCACCGGGCGCGGATCCTGATCTCCCAGGGCAAGAAGGACGAGGCCGCCAAGCTGCTGACCGAGATCGAGCGCGATCACCCGGACAGCGCCGCCTCCCGGATGTCCCGCGAGCGGCTGACCCTGCTGGCCGCCGAGGGCGTGGCCATCCCCACCGCCTCGCCCGCCGCGGGCGTCGATGCGGGAGGGTAGGACCTTGAAGCTGCGCACCGCCTTGAGTCTGCTGTGCGGGTTGGCCCTGCTGGCCGGGTGCCGGACCGTGTCCCTGGGCGACAGCGCCCTGGCCTCCGGCCCCCGGGCGCAGGCCGACCTGTGGGACATCGACTGGCGGGTGCAGCTGGTCTCCCCCGGGCTGCTGGAGTACGCGCCGCGGGAG
The DNA here is from genome assembly GCA_036675345.1 of Myxococcaceae bacterium. Classification (GTDB taxonomy): domain Bacteria; phylum Myxococcota; class Myxococcia; order Myxococcales; family Myxococcaceae; genus JALYOC01. The sequence goes on along the minus strand of JAKFFE010000032.1, from coordinate 216,318 downwards.
CTGGCCACCCCGGCCATCGATCCCGACACCCGGCGGGTGTACGCGCTGACCCGGGACCGGGTGGTGCGGGCGATCAGCCCGGACGGGAAGCAGGAGTGGGAGTTCGAGACCCGGGGCCCGTTCAACGCCGGGGCCGCGGTCCACGAAGGGACGCTGTACGTGCCCGGCGCGGATGGCTTCCTCTATGCGCTCAAGGCCCGCACCGGGGAGCTGCTGTGGAAGTACGACGCCAAGGAGGAGCTGGCCACCACCCCGGTGATCGACGGGGAGCTGGTGCTGGTGGCCTCGATGACCGACACCCTGTTCGCGGTGAACCGCAGCACCGGGGAGTGGGTGTGGCAGTACCGCCGGGAGCCCCCCACCGGCTTCACCATTCGCGGGGCCTCCACCCCGGTGGTGGGCGGGGGAAGGGCGTACGTCGGCTTCAGCGACGGCTTCTTCGTGGCCCTGGACCTGAAGGACGGGACCCTGGAGTGGGAGCGGAAGCTGGGCACCGGCAAGGAGTTCAACGACGTGGACAGCACCGCGGTGCTGGACGAGTCCGCCGGCCGGGTCTACGTGGCCTCCTACCAGGACGGGCTGTTCGCCCTGGAGGCCCAGAGTGGCGAGGTGCAGTGGACCACCAGCGCCAACGGGATCAACCACCTGGTGGTGGACGCGGGCACGGTCTACGCCACCGGTGATGCCCAGGTGGCCGCCTTCAACACCGAGACCGGACTGCGCCAGTGGTCCAAGGCGCTGAAGAACCGCGCCGGTCGCCGGCCGGTGCTGGCCCGGGGAATGCTGGTGGTGCCCCAGGACAACCTGCTGCTGTTCCTCAATCCCCGCTCCGGCGTCGAGCAGGTCAGCTGGGATCCGGGAGACGGGGTGAGCGCCGCGCCGCTGGTGTTCGGTTCGCACCTCTACGTGCTCTCCAACCTGGGGTTCCTGTACTCGATGTACCTGCAGCCTCAGGGTCGGGGATGAGCTCGCAGCGCCGCGTGCGGGTGGTGGCGGCGCTGATTTCAGACCCCACCGATCCGGAGCGGTTCCTGGTGCAGCAGCGGCTTCCGGGCGGGAGCCGCGCGTTGCTGTGGGAGTTTCCGGGCGGCAAGGTGGAGCAGGGTGAGACCGACTCCGCCGCCCTGGTGCGCGAGTGCCAGGAGGAGCTGGAGGTCCAGCTCGAGGTCGGACGCCAGCTGTGGTCCACCGTGCATGAGTACCCGGATCTGGTGGTGGAGCTGGTGCTGTTCGCGGCGCGGATCGAGCGGGGGACCCCCCAGCCGCTGGGCGCCGCCCAGCTGCGCTTCTTGACCCCGGAACAGATGCGGCAGCTGCCCTTCTGCGAGGCGGACCTCCCCCTGCTGGAGGCGATGGCCAGCGGGGAGCTGCGGACCCGGTAGGCGAGGGCCGAGCTCCTTGCGTTCGGGGAGAGGCGGGGAGGTCCCTTTCCGGTGAAAAGCCGGATGCGGAGAAAAATCCGTTTGCCCGCTATGGTCTCCCGGTGGCCAGCCAAGAGATCCCCTGTCCGGAGTGCAACCAGTCCTCCCCCGTTGGCCAGCCGGCCTGCGGGAACTGCGGCGCCAGCCTGCGGGTGAACGTGGTGCTGGAAGGGCCGGTTCGCGACGCCAAGGCGCGGTTCCAGTTGGCCAAGGTGCTGCTGGGCCTCCCCCCCGCCGGACGGGACTTCGCCGAGGTGCAGCGGTCCCTGGGCGCGCCGCGTCCGGTGCTGGCCCGGGAGGTCACCTGGGTGTTGGCCCAGCGGTTCATCGACGAGGCGGCCGCGGTGGGAGTGGTGGCCCACGGCGAGCGGGTGGACCTGGTGGCCGCCGTGTCCTTCTCCGCCGCGGAGGGGCCACGCCCAGGGTGGGGGAAGCGCGCCCTGGGGGTGGGCCTGGTGCTGCTGGTGGCGGGCGCCGGGTACGCGGCCAGCAAGGGGCTGCTTCCCGGACGCGGTGTGGACCTCGCGCCGGAGGAACGGCCCACCTCCGGGCCCAGCACCGAGACCGTGCAGCGGGCCATCCGCTCCACCGTGGCGGTGCGGTGCAAGGAGTCCCGCGCGGCGGGCTTCTTCATCAGCGAGACCCAGGTGCTGACCAACGCCCACGCGGTGTGCCCGGAGTCGGAGATGATGCAGGTCGTGCTCCACGACGGCCGCAAGCTGCTGGGGAGGACCCGGCAGCGCGACGAGCGGCTGGATCTGGCCCTGGTGGAGGTGTCCGGAGGGGAGGGCGTCCCGCTGCGGGTGGCCGACGCCTCGGTGCTGCAGGCCGGAGATCCGGTGGCGGCGATCGGCAGCCCCAAGGGGCTGGAGTTCACCGTCTCTCGCGGCACGGTCAGCTACGTGGGGCGGAACATCGTCGGGGTGGGCTTTTTGCAGATCGACATCAACGTGAACCCCGGCAACAGCGGTGGGCCGGTGGTGGACGGCCACGGACGGGTGGTGGGCGTGCTGTCGATGATGATGAAGGACTCCAACGGGCTGGGCCTGGCGCTGCCGATCAACTACGCCTTCGACGGCCCCACCGCGATGCTTCCCCCGCCGGAGGGACTGGACCTCACCCGGTGGCAGGCGGTGGTGGCCAAGCTGAAGGAGAGCGATCTCGAGGACGCCGCCGCCGCCGGGGAGACGCTGGGCAAGACCGGGCTGGTGGGCGCGCTGCTCAAGCCCAACGGAGGGCTGGTGGCGGTGCTGATGGTGCGCTCCTCCCAGCCGCCCAGTCCCGCCCCGGTGCAGCTGGAGCTGGACAACGGCGAGGCCGGCAAGTGCGAGGGCGCGGGCTTCCCGGTGAAGTGGAGCCCGCTCAAGGGGGCCACCGATCACCGGCTGCCGGACAAGCGGCTGGGGGAGTGGCTCAAGAAGCACGCGCTGAACAACAACCTCTGGGTGGGGGTGCAGGAGGCGACCCTGGGCTGCGGCCGCAACGCGGTCCCCTCCCACAGCGTGCTGCGGCTGTTGGCGGGGCATGAGGCGCTGGAGAAGGCGGTGGTCCGGGCCGCGACCGCGGACCTGCTGGTGGTGGAGACTGCCTCCGCCAAGCCGCCCTCCTCTCCGCAGGAGGCGGCCAAGCAGAGCGAGGTCGCCCGCTTCGATGCTGAGGTGGCGGATGCCGGCCGGATCCTCGAGGCGTGTGCGGACCGCGCCAAGAACCTGGGCTCCACGGCGCACGAGATGTGTCGCTCGCCGATCGAGCGTTTCAACGAGGCCAAGAGCCGGCTGAGTCGGGCGCAGGGGGAGCTGCGGGCGATCTCGGGCGGGCGTTGACCACCTGGGGGTTTGGTTTCAAACGAAGACCCACCTGGTCCCTGGGAGCGGGCAGCCAGGCTGAACTTGTGTGCAGTCCAGAGCATCCTCTGGCACCATGGGCGGGCGATGCTCCTGCGGACCTTTCAGCTCATCCCCGGCGTGGGCCCCTGGCGGGAGAAGGACCTGTGGGCGCGGGGGGTGATGACCTGGGACGACCTCCCTCGGGAGGGCGCGGATCCGGTGGTGTCGGAGGAGCTGGACGCGGAGCTGCGGGCCACCATCGCCGACGCCCGGGCCGCGCTGGCCGGCGGCGATCTGCGGACCCTGGTCTCGCTGCTGCCCGGCCGCGAGCACTGGCGGCTGTTTCCGCATTTCGCTGATCGGGCGGTGTACTTCGACATCGAGGCCGACGGGGACCGGGTGCCGACCGTGGTGACCCTGTTCGATGCCCGGGGGATCCGGACGTTCATCCGGGGTCGCAACCTGGAGGAGCTGCCCACCGCCCTGGGCGAATCCGAGCTGTGGGTGACCTTCAACGGCGGCAGCTTCGACATCCCGGTGCTGAAGGCCTACTTCGGCGAGCTGCCCGAACCGGTCCTCCACCTGGACCTCAAGGTGCTGGTCCGCAAGCTGCGGCTGGGTGGCGGGCTCAAGCCGGTGGAGGACGCGATCGGGATCGGCCGGCCGCCGCACCTGCGCGGGGTAGGGGGCCTGCAGGCGGTGGAGTTGTGGCGCGTCTACGAGGACACCGCCGACCTGGCCGCGCTGCGCCTGCTGGTGGAGTACAACGCCTACGACGCCATCAACCTGCGCTCGGTGGCGGAGATTGGCTTCAACCGGCTGGCGGACCAGCTGGCCTTCGACGACTCGATGCCGGTGTTCGAGCGCGGGGAAGTGCTCTACGACCTCACCAAGCTTCTGCTGGCGCTGGGGCACACTGAACGGGACCGGGTGCTGCTGCAGCGGCTGGCACCCCAGGATCGTCAGCTCGACGGCTGAGCAGGGCTTGTTCCGCTGCACCCGGCGGATGAAACGCGCATAGTTGGCTCCATGCGCATCCAGACCACCGGAACCCGCGAGATCCAGGCCGCCTTCGAAGCCCAGAAGGCGAACCGTTGGAAGGTCGCCCACACCACGGCCAGGCAGCGGGCGGAGAAGCTGCGCCGGCTCCGGGACGCGATCGACGGCCAGCGACAGGCGATCTGTGACGCGCTGTACGCCGACTTCAAGAAGCCCCCGGCGGAGACCGAGATCACCGAGATCCTGGTCACCCTCTCGGAGATCAAGGACGCGATCTCCCACCTGCCGCGGTGGATGAAGGTCCGCAAGGTCTCCACCCCGATGACCCTGTTCGGGACCAGCGGGGAGATCCGCTACGAGCCCAAGGGCAACACCCTGATCCTCTCGCCCTGGAACTACCCCTTTCAGCTGCTGATGGCCCCGTTGCTGGCGGCGGTGGCCGCGGGCAACTGCGTGATCCTCAAACCGTCGGAGAAGACTCCCCACACCTCCCAGGTGCTGCGCGGGATCATCGAGAAGGTCTTCCCCCCCGAGGAGGTGACCCTGTTCGAGGGCGGCCCGGAGGTGGCCCAGGCGCTGTTGGACCTGCCGTTCGATCACATCTTCTTCACCGGCAGCACCCAGATCGGGAAGCTGGTGATGGCCGCCGCGGCCAAGCACCTGGCCACGGTGACCCTGGAGCTGGGCGGCAAGTCGCCGGCGATCGTCCACCCCAGCGCGGACGTGAAGGACGCGGCCGAGCAGCTGATCTGGGGAAAGTTCGTCAACGGCGGGCAGACCTGCGTGGCCCCGGACTACGTGCTGGTCCACAAGTCGCAGGAGGCGGCGCTGCTGGAGGCGCTGCGCCAGCGGGTGGCGGTCAGCTACGGCGAGACGGAGGCCGCCCGGGCCAGCTCACCGGACCTGTGCCGGGTGGTGGACGAGGCGGCGTTCCGGCGGCTGTCGGGCTTGATCGAAGATGCCCGGAACCGGGGCGCCAGGGTGGTGGTGGGCGGAGAGTCCAACGCCCAGGAACGGTACATCTCGCCCACCGTGCTGGCCTCAGTCCCGGAGGACGCCAAGGTGATGCAGGAGGAGATCTTCGGGCCGGTGCTCCCGGTGCTGACCTACGAGACGGAGGAAGAAGTGTTCCGCCGGATCGACGCCAAGGACAAGCCGCTGGCCCTCTACATCTTCGCCAAGGACGGCAAGGCGGTGGAGCGGATGCTGAAGAACACCACCGCCGGAGGCAGCGTGGTGAACAACGTCCTCATCCACCTGGGGAACCCCAACCTCCCGTTCGGTGGCGTCGGACACTCCGGCCACGGCAGCTACCACGGTGAGTTCGGCTTCAAGGCCTTCTCCCACGAGCGCGCGGTGGTCCATCAGGGGAAGGCCAACTTCGTGAAGCTGCTCCATCCCCCGTACTCCGGAGAGCGGATCAAGCGGGTGGTAGCGATGATGCGGAAGCTGGCGGGGTAGCGGGCTACCGTCGCTTCTTCCGGGCTGGCTTCTTCGGCGGGGGCGCCGGCTTCTCCTTCTCCCCGGCCACCTGGAACTCGAACCGCTGGTCGGGGTGGATCCTCCCGCCGATGTCGGTGATCGCCGACCCGGTCTGCGCGTCCAGGGACAGGGTGTACCGGTGGCCGGTCTTCAGCGGCGCGCCCAGCAGGATCCGGTAGGTCAACGAACCGGCGCCGTCCTCCGCCTCGTCGTCGGACTCCATTGCCCGGTCCACCTCGTCGAACAGCCGGACCCGGTAGTTGTTCAAGGAGAGGTTGGTGGCCAGTTCCAGCCGCTGGGTGGGCTCGATCAGCGGGCGCTCGCCGGTGGCCAGGGGAATCTCCACCCAGCCCCCGTCCGCCTGCTCGTAGCGGGCGCTGACCTTCAGCGGCCCCATCGAGGCGTCCGGGCCAGCAACCACGGCCGGTGCCTCGGCGCCCCCGTCCGCGGTGCCGAGGGCCTCCTGCCGGTCGGGACACCCCAGAACGAAGAACGAGAGAACCCACAGCCCCAGAGCCACACGCCGCATCGGGTGCAAAGCTACGGGGTACTTGCGCCTCCAACAAGGCCGGTGAGCTGCTGCAGGCCTGTTGCACCGTAACCTTCCGCGAATACTCGGGTTCCGGCGGGTGTTGGAGGTCAATCGCCGCCTTGTCTGGAACGTCGCACGCTGGTACGTACCGCGGCTTACAATTCGCGCCCAGGCCCGCAAATCGGCCCTGCAGCGATCGTCGGGTGGACGGAGGAGCACAGGGTTTGAATGAGGGGCGGACCGCTGGGCCCGAGGAGGCCATGATCGAGTCCGACGGGCCCAAGAACCCTCAGGACGCGTTCCGGATCGCGCTGCCCAACTTCGAGGGGCCGCTCGATCTGCTCCTGCACCTGATCCGCGAACACAAGGTCGACATCTTCGACATCCCGATCGCGCTGATCACCGAGAAGTACCTGGATCAGCTCTCCCGGATGAAGGAGGTCAACCTGGACATCGCCGGTGAGTTCCTGGTGATGGCCGCCACCCTGGCCCACATCAAGAGCCGGCTGCTGTTGCCCCGCCAGGAGGTGATCTCCGACCAGCAGGTCACCGCCGAGCAGGAGGAGCAGAACGACCCCCGCGCCGAGCTGGTCCGCCGCCTGCTCGACTACCAGAAGTACAAGGAAGCGGCCGAGACGCTTGCCCGCCAGGACATCCTGGACCGCGACGTGTTCGCGCGGAACGTCCCGCTGGAGGAGATCGAAATCCCCGAGGAGGAGGTGGGCCTGGTGGAGATCTCCGTGTACAAGCTGATCGAAGCCTTGGATCGGGTGCTGGAACGGCTCGTCCCCAAGCTTCAACACGAGGTCACCCGCGAGCAGGTCAGTCTCACCGAGGCCATGCAGCAGCTCGCGGCCCGGCTCCAGGTTCAGCCCCAGGTTTCGTTCTTCTCCATGTTCGAAGGTGCGCGCACGCGTCAGCAGGTGGTGATCACGTTCCTGGCGATGCTGGAGATGGCGAAGATGAAGCTGATCCGGATCTTCCAGGATCGGGAGTCGGGGGAGATCATGCTTTCGCCCAAGGGAGACGCGCTCTCCCAGTTTGCGGCAGTGGAGGTCGACGAGAGTGAGTACCGGTAGCCCGCATGACCCGTCGGACCCGCCCGAGGGCGAGGACCTTGGCCCCGGCAGCGGCGGCCCGTCCCCGTTCACCGAGGAGGAGGTGGCGCGCGCCACCGAGCAGCCCGCAGACGCGGAGCTGGACGACGTGGACGCCGCGGACATCGACGAGCGGGAGCCGGACCTCGAGACCCCGTTCGAGAAGCTGGTCCAGAAGAGCAAGAAGCTCTCCCCGGAGCGGATCCAGACGGTGATCCAGAGCCTGCTCTTCCTCTCCGACAAGCCGCTGACCCTGGACCAGCTGTTCGAGGCCACCGGGATCGACCGGCCGCTGATCCAGGTCGCACTGGAGAAGACCGGCGGGCAGCTGCGGGAGGGGATCAGCGGGATCGTGCTCCACGAGGTCGCCTCCGGCTGGCAGTTCCGGACCGATCCCGGCAGCGCCGAGTACGTGCGCCGCTTCCTGCGGGTCAAACCGCAGCGGCTGACCCGGGCCGCGGTGGAGTCGCTGGCGATCATCGCCTACCGCCAGCCGGTGACCCGTCCGGAGATCGAGGACATCCGCGGGGTGGACTCCGGCGCGGTGCTCAAGGCGCTGCTGGACCGCAAGCTGATCAAGATCATGGGGAAGAAGGACGAAGTGGGCCGGCCCATCCTGTACGGGACCACCCGCGAGTTCCTGGAGTTCTTCGCGCTCAAGGACCTCTCCGCGCTGCCCACGCTGCGCGAGTTCCACGAGCTGACCCAGGAGCACCAGGAGATCGTCGAGCGTGTAGAGAAGCCGACCGCCGAAGGCACGGTGGCCACGCTGGCGGATCCAGAGTTCGAGAAGCGGCTCGAGCAGCAGTCGAAGGACTCGGAGGCCGCGCTGGAAGAACTGGAGCGCGCCATCGATACCGCGGATGAGCGCAGCAAGACCGCCGCCTCCATCCTGAACCCCAAGTCGCCTCCTACCGAGGGCGGCACAGAAGAGCAGTCGAAGGGTCCGTAAAAATCACATGGCAGAACGTCTTCAGAAGTACCTGGCCCGTGCAGGTGTCGCCTCCCGTCGTCACGCCGAGGAGCTGATCACCGCCGGCAAGATCCAGGTGAACAACAGGACCGTGACCGAGCTGGGCACCAAGGTGGAGCCCGGCCAGGATCTGGTCACCGTGGAGGGCCGGCTGGTCTCGCCCCCCGACACCAACGCCTACTTCATCCTCTACAAGCCGGTGGGGGTGGTCACCACCCTGGAGGATCCCCAGGGCCGTCCCACCGTGGCCCCGCTGGCGATCGAGCCTGGCCGTCGGCTGTTCCCGATCGGCCGGTTGGATTACGACGCCGAGGGGGCGCTGCTGCTCACCGACGACGGCGAGCTGGCCCACCAGTTGATGCACCCCAAGTTCCAGGTGCCCCGCACCTACCTGGTGAAGGTCAAGGGCGTGCCCACCGAGGGCACCTTGGAGAAGCTGCGCGCCGGCGTCCGGTTGGAGGACGGCGTCGCCCAGCCCAAGCAGGTGGAGGTCTACGAGCGGGCCGAGAAGAACACCTGGCTGATGATCGTGGTCGCCGAAGGCCGCCCGCACCTGATCAAGCGCCTGTGCGCGGCGATCGGTCACCCGGTGGTCCGGCTGTACCGCCCCAACTACGCCGGGGTCTCGGTGGAGGGGCTGCGCCCGGGCGACAAGCGCCCGCTGAGCCAGGCGGAGATCGAGAAGCTGCGCAACTCCGGAGGCGGTCAGGACACCCCGCCAGAGCGGGCCAAGTCGCTCAAGCTGCCGCCGCGCCGTCACGGCCGCGCGGGTGAGCAGGAGGGCGTGTCCTTCGACGAGGAGGAGGTGGCCCCGAAGAAGGCGGCCCCCAAGAAGCCCCGCGCCAAGACCAGCGCCGGCACCGGCACCTTCCGCGGCGCCGCCAACCGTCCCGATGAGGGCGCGGCGGATGCGGACGAGGCGGGTGGATTCATCCGCAAGCCGCGTTCGGAGACCAAGGGCCCCGGTCGGCCGGACAACAACGAAGGGGGCGGCTACGAGGAGCGTCCTGCCCGTCCCGAGCGTCCTGCCCGTGCCGGTGGCTTCGGAGATCGTCCCGAGCGTCCTGCCCGCGCCGGTGGGAAGTTCGGCGATCGCGCCGAGCGTCCTGCCCGTGCCGGTGGCTTCGGCGACCGCGCCGAGCGTCCTGCTCGCGCCGGTGGCAAGTTCGGTGATCGCGCCGAGCGTCCTGCTCGCGCCGGTGGCAAGTTCGGCGACCGTCCCGAGCGTCCTGCTCGCGCCGGTGGCAAGTTCGGCGACCGCGCCGAGCGTCCCGCCCGCGCCGGTGGCTTCGGTGATCGCGCCGAGCGTCCTGCTCGTGGCGGCTTTGGCGACCGTCCCGCGCGAGCGGGCGGCAAGTTCGGCGATCGCGCCGGCGCCGGTGGCAAGTTCGGCGACCGTCCCGCGCGAGCGGGCGGCAAGTTCGGGGATCGCGCTGGCGCCGGCGGCAAGTTCGGCGACCGTCCCGCGCGGGCCGGCGGCAAGTTCGGGGATCGTCCTCCTCGGGGCGACCGCCCGGAGCGCGCCGGTGGCTTTGGCGACCGCCCCCCCCGGGGAGATCGTCCGGAGCGTGCCGGTGGGTTCGGGGATCGTCCTTCCCGTGGGCCTGCGGCAGAGCGTGCCCCTCGCGAGGAGCGGGCCCCTCGTGGAACCCCGGAGGGCGTGGAGGGTCTTCGCGCCGGTGGCCCGGGGCGGGGTGGAATCTTCAAGCGGGGCGGCGGCTACCAGCCGGCGCGCGGCGCCGCGGGTGCCGATCGCGGTCCCCGTCGCTCCGGTGAGGGCAGGGGCCCCAGCAAGGGTCACCGCGCTCCCGGCGAGGATCGCGGCAGCCGTCCGCCGCCGCGCGGGGGTGGGGCCAAGACCAAGCGCTGGAACCCCTCCGGCGAGGGTGGCGGCAGCAAGGAGTAACCGCCGCACCCTGCAAATCCCCCCGGTCCGTGGATCCGGGGGTGAAGTTTGCCTCAGGCGATCGTTGCCGCCCGGCTTCGCGCTGTATTAAACCCTCGTGCTCGTTCAAGTTTCTAGCGGGGGCCATGCGCAAACCGATCGTTCTTGCCTGGGTGGTACTCGCCCTCGCCTGTGGTGGCAGCCGGGACAAGCTGCTGGCTGATCTTCAGAGTCCGCGCCCCCAGGACCGGGCGCTGGCGGTGAAGAAGCTGGCGGAGCAGGGCAACGCCGAGGATCTGGTGTTGTTCACCCGTGCGGCCAAGGATGTCGCCTCCATCGTCCGGGGCGAGGCGGCCCAGGCGTTGGGCAACAGCCAGGATCCCCGCGTGGTCGACCTGCTGGGCGAGCTGCTGGAGGATCCGGACGAGGACGTCCAGGGCAAGGCGGCGATGGCCCTGGCGCGGATCAAGGACGACAAGTCCAAGGCCTACCTCACCGTGCAGTACGCCCGGCGGGGCCGCTCCACCCGGATCGCGATCGTCCAGGCCCTCAAGTCGGCCAACGTTCCCGGCGCGATGGCCCAGGTGGTGGCCTCCGAGGCCCAGGGGATCTGGGATCGCAACCTGCGCGCGCTCAAGGACGGGTCGCTCCCGGAGCGGGTGGCGGCCGCCGAGGAGCTGGGCAAGAGCGGGCGGGCGGAGGCGGTCAACCGGCTGCTTCCCCTGATCAAGGACAGCCAGATCATCCTCGCCTCCGCCGCGGTCCGGGGCCTGGGGTACGCGGGCGACCAGCGCGCCAGCCAGGCGATCTCCCTGCTGCTGACCGAGAACTTCCCCGAGCTCCGGGAGGCGGCCTGTGGCGCGCTGATGTCCCTGGGGGATCCCCAGGCGCTGCCGACCCTCAAGGCAGTGGCGATGGAGAAGAGCGCCACCAGCCTCTTCGCGGTCAACGCGCTGATCGGCCTGCCCCGCTCCACCCAGGTGGATGAGGCGCTGTGTGAGGTGGCGGGTGGGGGCGGGGAGAGCGAGGCCCTGCTGGCCGCGCGCACCATGGGGGCCCGGGGAGGCTGTTCGCTCGATCCGCTGGCCGAGCGGCTGACCAAGAACCGGGACGTGGGCGGAGTCCTGGTGGCGCTGCGCGGGCTGGGGCCCACCGCGGTGCTGCTGGCCCCCAAGGTGGCGCCGCTCTTGGCCTCCCAGGATGCGACCATCCGCGCCCATGCGCTGTGGGCGGCGCTGTCGCTGCGGGACGCCAGCCTGGCCCCCGCGGTGCAGAAGATCTTCGACGAGGAGCTCAAGACGGTCCAGGCGCTGCGCGCGGACTGGGTGAAGGCCGATCTGGGCCAGCAGTACGGGCCCGGCTTCGGAGGCCAGGGCGGACGACCGGAGGGTGAAGGCGGAGGCAAGCGGGACGACCTGTTCCAGCGGGTAGCGGCCGCCAACCAGGCCCGGGTGGAGGAGAGCGGCAAGGTCCGGGTGACCGCCGCTCCCCCGGCGGAGCTGATCGACGATGCCTCCGGGGACCAGCTGCGGATGCTGGCTCTCTCGTTGCGCGCGCTGGGCGCGCTCCGGGCGCCGGGGGTGATGGAGCTGGCCGTTCAGCACACCCGGGACTCCAGCCCGCTGCTGCGCGCTGCCGCCCATGCGGCGCTGGCCCCGCAGGGGGACGCGGGCCTGGATGCGGCGGCCAAGGGGCTGCTGGATCCGGATCGAGACGTCCAGTCCGCGGCGGCCGAGGCGCTGGCCGCCCAGGGGCAGAAGGGCCAGCAGCGGATCCTGGAGCTGTTGCCCAAGCTGGCCGACGGTGGCCTGCGGCTGATGTCCGCGCTGCTGGAGGCGGGGATCGAGTCCGCCCCGGCGGATGGCCTGATCGCCGTGGTGAAGGAAGGGGGCCCGGACGCCGCCTATGCGGCCCGGCTGCTGGGGTCGCTCAAGGCGAGCGCCGCGGTGGAGCCCCTGATCAAGTACCTGGACGATCCCACCGGGGTGGCCCGGCGCGACGTGCTGTGGGCGCTGGGGGAGATCGGCGAGGCGAAGGCCGCGGACGTGGTGGCCAAGGACCTGTACCACGACAGCCCGGACGTCCGCGCCGCGGCGGCCCAGGCGATGGCCAAGCTGGCTACCGACCGGAACCACGAACCGCTGGACGCACTCAAAGGCGACTACTACCGCACGGTCCGGGAGAGCGCGGAGGCGGCCCTCTCCCGCCTGGGCAGCGCAGTCGCGGAGCCCAACAAGTAATGGACCTGCGCCGCCTCAAGGACAAAGCCACCGAGTCTTTCTCGAAGGGCAAGTTCGCCAAGGCGGCGGAGCTGTACGAGGCCTACTGCGCGGCCGACCCCAAGGATCTCCAGGCGCGCCTGCGGATGGGAGATGCCTGGGCCAAGGCCGGCGGGAGGACCTCCCGGGACAAGGCGATCGAGGCCTACAAGTCCGCGGCGGAGGGCTTCGCCAAGGAGGGCTTCCTTCCCCGGGCCATCGCCGCCTCCAAGCTGATCCTGGAGCTGGATCCAGCGCACAAGGGCGTGCAGCAGATGCTGGCCGGGCTGTACGCCAGCCGGACCACCGGGCCCGCCCGGGGCCCGCGCCGGCCGGTGGAGCAGCCGGCGGGCGGGAAGTTCGCGCCGATCGAGCTGCCCCCGGACAGCGGGGAGGGCGTGGAGCTGGCGCCAGCGACCCCGACCGAGCCCCCGCGTCCGGCGCCGCCCCCACCGCCGCGCAAGGTGGCGCCGCCGGTCCCCCGGCCGTCCGCCCTGGAACTGGACGGGGAGATCGACCTGGAGGCCGCGGCGCGAGAGGCGGAGCAGGCGCTGGGCTCCACTCCGGCGGACGACGGCGGGATGGACCTGTCGATAGACAGCCCCGGCGCTCCGGGGCTGGAGCTGGAGATGGAGGCCTCGCTTCCGGATCACTCCGCTCAGCTTCCCCCGGAGCTGGATCTCCAGCTGGCTGCGGAGCCTGTGCGCGCGCCGGAGCCCGCTCCGCCCGGGCTCAAGTCGCGCCGGGGGACGGGCGAGGTCCCGGTGGTGCAGCTGCCCGACCTCCCGGACGAGGACGAGTTCGTCGTCGAGCTGACGGTGAAGAAGCACGTGGAGGCCCCGCCGCCAGAGCCGGAGCCTTCTCTGGAGCTGGAGCTGTCCACCGAGGTCGCCGAACCGGCGCCGCCGCCCTCCGCCTTTCCCACTGCGCGCCACAGCCGGATCTGGCTCCCGGGGGCGCCGGAGGCCGCGCCCGCACCGGCGCCGCGTCCCGAGCTGCACCGGCCCGGCTACACCGCCGCCCCCACCACCGCGGAGACCGGCCACAAGCGCGAGATCGAGCGGACCCTGGCGGCCTTCTCCGCCTTTGACGAGCTGGATCTGGACATGATCGCCGGCGGGGAGCCGACCTACGACTTCCCCCTCCCGGCCACGCCTCCCGCGGTGGCGGCGCCGCCACCGGCCGCGCCCCCGCCGCCTCCCCGCATCCCCACCTTCACCGAGCTGGAGCTGGAAGGGGACAGCCTGCTGCACGCGGTGGAGATGGCCGCTCTGGCCGGACAGACCCAGCGTGGGGACAGCTCCGAGGAGCAGGCGGAGGAGGCGATGTCCGACGAGGGCCAGTACGCCGACTCCCAGCTGCAGGGCGGGCTGCCCAAGATCCCGCTGTTCTCCGATCTCCCCGCCGACGCCTTCATCGAGCTGTTCGAGCGCTGCCCGCTCAAGCGCTTCGGGATGGGCGAGCGGATCATCGAACAGGGGAGCGTGGGCGACGCCTTCTATGTGATCTGCGGCGGCAGCGTGCAGGTGGTCCGCGAGGATCAGGGCCAGTCCCGGAACCTGGCCACCCTCCCGGAGGGATCCTTCTTCGGCGAGATGGCGCTGCTCTCCGGGGCCGCCCGGACCGCCTCGGTGGACAGCAACCACGAGGAGACCCAGTTGCTGGAGATCTCCGCCACCGTGCTGGCGCACCTCTCCCACCGCTATCCCCAGGTGGCCCAGGCGCTGAAGAAGTTCTGCCGTCAGCGGCTGCTGTCCAACGTGATGAACACCGCGCCGCTCTTCCAGCCGTTCGCCAAGAAGGAGCGCAAGACGCTGATCGAACGCTTCCGGGCCCGGGACGTGAAGAAGGGCGACACCATCATCCGCGAAGGCGGGCAGACCGACGGGCTGTACGTGCTGCTCTCCGGCGAGGTGGAGGTGATGAAGGAGGCCCGGGTCCTGGCCCGCCTCAAGGAGGGGGACGTGTTCGGGGAGATGTCCCTGCTGCAGAGGGGGCCTGCCTCCGCCACCGTCTCCGCCACCAAGCGCACCTCGCTGCTGCGGCTGCCGCGCCCGGACTTCGACAACGTGGTCAAGGCCCACCCCCAGATCCTGGCCTTGATCTCCCAGCTCAGCGAGGACCGCCGCCGGGCCACCGAGGCGGTGCTGGGCGGTGGCGCGGTCGAGGGCGACGAGGGGTTGATGCTGGTCTGAGGCGCCCCGCGCCTTACTCCCGCGAGCGGACCTTGGAGAGGTACTCGTCGCGGGTGATGAAGCCCTTCTCCACCAGCAGCTCGAACAACCCCCGCAGCGCCCGGACCTGATTGGCGGCGTGCTTCTCCAGCGCGCCCAGCCGGTCGGTCAGCTCCTTCACCTGGAGGCCCAGCTCCTGCTGGGCGATTTGCGCCGCGGCGGTGGGGGACAGCGGCGCCGGGACCGGGGTGGCCAAGGACGGCGGCAGGGAGTGGACCCCGGAGCGCTGGATCAGATCGTCGGCGCTCAGCGACACCTCGTTGACTCCCAGGGCCTCGGGGGTGGTGGTGTCCGAGGCGGTGGTCTGCTCGCCGTAGTAGTAGCGGCGGATCGCCTTGTCGATGGCGGTGGTCCCACAGACCGCCAGCTGGATCTTGTAGCCGGTGTAGAAGGCCAGCTCGCCCTGCGCCTCCTGGTTGGTGGGATCAGACGTCGCCAGGGTCAGCAGCTTCTGCTTGGGATCGAAGGCCAGCGGGAACACCCCGTAGCGCTCGGCGATGTCCAGCCGCAGGTGCTGGACGATCTCCGGCGCCAGGCGGGCGGTCTCCAGATTGACCCGCGGCAAGGAGAGCTGGCGGGACAGCGCCAGCACCATCGACTCCTCGTCCACGAAGCCCATCTCCACCAGCACCCGCCCCAGCTTGCCGCCCCACTTCTTCTGTTCGGAGAGCGCGGCGTGCAGCTGCAGCTGGGTGATCAGCCCCGCGTCGAGAAGGATCTCTCCCAGACGGCGCTTCTTGGCTGCGGGGGGGATGTGGGGAGGTTGCACGGCGGCAGGGGCCCTGGGCGTGGGGTTCACGGGGAGGTCGGCTTGCGCTTCGCCTTCGGGGGGCGGGTGGGTTCCAGGGCCTTGGCCGCCCGCTTCTCCTCCACGGTCGGCCTGGGCGCCTTGAACAGCTTCCAGGTGGCCTTCCCCTGCGAGTAGGTGATCAACGCCGCCGAGCCGAAGGAGGCCCAACCTCCGTTCATCTCCCAGCGAGAGGTATCCGCCGCCCCGGGGTTGAGCATCAGCGACTTGACGCTCTTGCCCTCCGGGATCTGGGTGGCCAGATCCGCCGCGGTGGCCCGGCCCCCGGCCTCCTTGATGTTGGAGAACAACCCAAAGGCGATCTTCCCGTCGGCGATCACCTTGTTCACCTGCGGGTCGCCCACGTTCCCGGCGCTGGTCGCGTAGTCCAGCGACTGGCTGGAGGTGCCCTTGGGAGGACCGTGGGACACCAGCACCACCGGGGTCCGGGCCTCCTGGGCCAGGGTGACCACGTCGGCCAGGGTGCGCGCGTCGTAGCGGCAGCCGGTCTCACAGGTGATGTAGTTGGGATCGTGGTAGCCGGGGAGGGAGACGAAGGTCATCCCCGCCAGCTCCACCGAGCGGATCGCGTTGAGGTTCACGATCCCGTCGAAGCGGGCCTGGGCCAGCGCCACCCCCTGGTTGAAGTCCTCCTTGCACTCCCGGTTTCCGGAGGCCACCAGCACCGGCACCCCGGCGGCGGAGAGCTCCTTGAGCATCCGGTCCATGCTGCTGGGGGTCTCCCCCGAATCGCCGGTCACCACCACCGCCTCCGCCCCATGTTCGGTGAAGAAGGCCAGGTACCGGCGCAGCGCCAGCAGGTTGAGGCCGGAGTCCTCGTTGATCGGGCCCAGCACCCCGATCACCAGCTTCCCGTCCGGATCCGGATCGGTGAAGCGCAGCCGGGCACCGGTCTGGGTGGCCTTGCGTCCGGCCAGGGTCAGCTCACGGGTGGGGCCCTCGTCGAGGTTGGCCGCGCAGCCGGAGAACGCCCCCTCGGCGGCGCCGGTCTCCGCCGGGGTGGCCACCGGAGCGGCGGGCGGGGGCGCCTGCGTGGGCGGAGGAGGGGTGGGTGCCTGGGCCGAGGGGGCAGCGCACCCCAGCAGCACTGCGGCGATCATCACGCCGAACGGATTGCTTGCAGACCGCATCGCCATGTTCTCTCTCGACGGAAAAGTGCAGAGGCTTTAGCTGAATGCCACAGGACAGGTCCAGACCCGTAAGGCTCTGGTATGAGGCCAGCCTATGTCGAAGCTCTGGGTGGTGGGGTTCGCGATGTTGGCGCTCGCGTGCGGACACCGGCGATTGTCGGGCAGCGAGCTGGACCGCGTCCAGCGTCCTGCCTTCATTTCGCGGATCGAAGATGAGGCCGGGCCGAGGGCGTGGGTGTTCCGGGAAGACGGCGCCTACGGGGGCAAGCTCAAGAAGCTGGACGCCAAGGAGGCGGATCGGCGGCTGGCGGTGAAGCTGCAGCGGGGCCTGACCCGCTTCGAGCTCTCCGACCGGCTCCGCGCCACCACCCTCAGTGGCCTGCGGGGGGAGTCGCCCTGGACCAACACCCTGGATCCGGCCAGCGTGGCCACGGTGCTGGAGAGCTTCCTGGTGGAGGAGGTGCCCGCCAACCCACCGGACTACGAGCTGCTGCGGCCGCTGGGCGTGGACGCGGTGGTGGAGTTCGTGATCTCCGACTACGGGATGCGCAGCCGCAACGGGCGGGCCGGGGCCTACTTCAAGGGCTACGCCCGGATGTTCTTCCTGGACGGCGGGGAGGCCTGGCGTCACCCGATCGACGAGGACGAGCTGGAGCTGAGCACCCCGCATCTGGATCCGTTCGCGGTGGGGAAGAGCCCGGAGCTGTACCGGGCGCGGATGGTGGCGCTGGTGGATCGGCTGGCCAAGCGGTTCATCACCGAGCTGAGCCCCAAGGACCGTCGCGGCAGCCCGCCGCCGGCGAAGCCCGCGTCCCGGGAGCTCTCGGCGCCCCCCGACGACACCAACAAGACCGGCAAGGAGAACCAGCCGCTCCCTCCTCCGGACGAGGACGCGCTGCCCCCCGGTGAGCTGCCGGATCCGGACTGATCCAACCCGTTCTTCTCTCCCAGGAATGTCGATGACCTCCTCTTTGCGCCGTCCCTCCCTGCTCGCCGCGGTGGTGCTCTCGCTGATCGCGGTGGGCTGCGCCGCCCGAACCCGCAGGCCCCCGGTCCAGGACATGAACACCCTTGCCGAGTCGTACGTGAAGCTGGTGCTGGCCGTCGGTGAGCACGACGACGGCTACGTGGACGCCTTCTATGGACCCGCCGAGTGGAGGGAGACGGTCAAGGCGCAGAAGAAGTCCCTGCCGGCGATCCACAGCGAGGCGGTGACCCTGATCGCCGAGGTGGAGCGCACCCCCCAGTACGAGGACGGCACGGCGGAGCAGCTGCGGCGCACCTACCTGACCCGCCAGCTGCAGGCGCTGACCTCCTGGGTGGAGCACCTGGAGGGGAAGCGGCTGCCGTTCGATCAGGAGTCCCGCGCGATGTACGACGCGGTGGCCCCCACCCATCCGCTGGAGAGCTTCCAGCCGGCGCTGGACGCGCTGGACCAGGCGCTGCCCGGGACCGGCCCGCTGCACGAGCGCTACCACGCCTTCCGCAACCGCTTCGTGATCCCCACCGAGCGGCTGGACGGGGTGTTCCAGGCCGCGATCGCCGCCTGCCGGAAGAAGACCGCCGAGCGGATCCCGCTCCCCGAGAAGGAGACCTTCGTCCTCGAGTACGTGAAGGACAAGCCGTGGAGCGGCTACAACTGGTACCAGGGCAACTTCCACAGCCTGATCCAGGTGAACACCGAGCTGCCGATCTACATCGACCGCGCCCTGGATCTGGCCTGCCACGAGGGCTACCCCGGCCACCACGTCTACAACGCGCTGCTGGAGCAGACCCTGGTCCAGGGCCGGGGCTGGGTGGAGTTCACCGTCTACCCGCTCTACAGCCCCCAGTCGTTGATCGCCGAGGGGAGCGCCAACTACGGGGTGGACCTGTCCTTCCCGGAGGCGGAGCGGGTGCAGTTCGAGCAGCAGACCCTGTTCCCCCTGGCCGGGTTGGATCCCGCCGGGGCCGCCAACTACTACCGGATCCAGGAGCTGGCGGAGAAGGTGGGCTACGCGGCCAACGAGGTGGCCCGCCGCCGGCTGGATCAGGGGCTGGACGACGCGGAGTCGATCCGGCTGCTGGTCCGTTACGCGCTGATGAGCCCGGAGCGGGCGGCGCAGCGGATCAAGTTCATCGACCACTACCGCAGCTACGTGATCAACTACAACCTGGGCAAGGACCTGGTCCGCCAGTACGTGGAGGCCAGGGGCGGGGACTCGGTGGAGGAGCGCTGGAAGGTGTTCACCCAGCTGCTCTCCTCGCCGCGGCTGCCCTCGGATCTGCAGACTCCCTGAGGAGGTTCGCTAGCGCAGCGTGCCCAGCAGGGCGTGCTGCGCCAGCAGGGCCGCCATCCCCAGCACCAGGCTGATCAGGGTGACCGGGATCCCCAGCTTGGCGTACTCCCAGAAGCCGACCCGGTACTTCTCCCGGGCCAGCTCGAACACGATCAGGTTGGCCACGCTGCCCACCAGGGTGAGGTTGCCGGCCAGGGTGGAGGAGAGCGCCAGCACCTCCCACCCCAGCCCCGGGGCCTGCAGCGCCGGCACCCAGGTGCGGGCCAGCATCACGAAGGGGACGTTGGAGAAGAGGTTGGAGGCCACCAGGCTGAGGCCGGCAAAGCCCCAGGCCTCCTGGACCGGCCCGCCGGCCAGCAGCGGCGCGAACGCCTGACGGATCCGCTCCGCCCAGCCCTCCTGGTTCACTCCGTAGACCACGATGAACAGCGCCGAGAAGAACAGCAGCAGCTGGTAGTCCACCCGCTCCAGGGCCTTGCGCGGTTCGCGGCGGGAGACTGTCATCACGAACGCCGCCCCGGCCAGCGCCGCCCAGCCCATCGGCGCCTCCAGGAAGAAGGCCACCACCACCCCCAGCAGCGCCAGCGAGCTGAGCAACAGCAGCGGGCGATCCACCGGCGGTGGGGCGGGGTGGGGCTGGATCGGCTCGCGGGGGAGCTGCTTGCGGAAGGCGAACAGCAGCACCGCGATCACCACCCCGGTGGACAGCGCGGCCGGCAGCGCCATCTGGGCCAGGAAGGTGGCGTAGGGGATCCCCGAGGCCCCCTGGATCAACATGTTCTGCGGGTTGCCGGTGAAGGTGGCCGCGCTGCCGGCGTTGGAGCTCATGCACAGCGCCAACAGATACGGCAGCGGTGGCAGCCTGGACTCCACCACCACCGCCAGCACCAGCGGGGTCAGCATCAGACACACGGTGTCGTTGACCAGGAAGGCGGACATCACCGCGCTGACCGAGGCCACCGCCACCAGCAGGGTGCGCGGGGTCCTGGCCACCCGCACCGCGTGGTAGGCGGCGGAGCGGAAGAAGGCGGCCTCGGAGAGATAGGAGGCCAGCATCATCATCCCCAGCAAGAGGACGATCGTCCCCCCGTCGATGGCCTCCATCACCTGCTCCGGCCGCACCGCGCCGGTGACCACCATCAGCACCGCCCCCAGCAGCGCGCCTCCGGTGCGATCCAGCTTCACCCAGGGGACACGGACGCCGGCGATGAACAGGTAGGTGAGGGCGAAGATCGCGAAGGCCATGGAGGGGCGGGAAGGTGCCCCAGCCAACCCTTGCCGTCCATCGCCGCTGGTCTGGGGCCGGATTGCTGATTACTCTTCGCGACCTTTTCCGGGAGCTTGGGACGTGCCGAAGCAGGTGGTGCTCGATGGGAGCGAAGGGGAGGGGGGCGGACAGATCCTCCGCAGTGCGCTTTCCCTCTCGTTGATCACCCAGACCCCGTTCACCCTGCGGAACATCCGCGCCAACCGCAAGCCGCCGGGGCTGCGCCCCCAGCACCTGGCCTGCGTGCGCGGCGCGGAGGCGATCAGCAGCTCCTCCAGTCAGGGCGCGGAGGTCGGCGCCTCCGAGCTGAGCTTCACCCCCGGGCCGGTCCGTCCGGGCGAGTACCTGCTGGAGATCGGGACCGCCGGCAGCACCGCCCTGCTCTTGCAGTGCCTCTACTACCCGCTGGCCCTGGCCGGAGGGGGACAGTTGACCCTGCGCGGCGGGACCCACCAGCCGCACAGCCCCAGCTATCCGTACCTGGCCGCGGTGTGGGCGCCGATGCTGGCCCGCCTGGGGCTGACGATGGAGCTGCACCTCAAGGAGGCCGGCTTCTATCCGCAGGGCGGTGGGGAGATCCGGGCGGTGATCGCTAAACCCTCCCCGGTGGAGCGGGGAGTGAACCTCCCCTCGCGCGGGACGCTGCACGACATGGACGTGGGCTCCTTCATCGCCGGGCTGGGCCTGGGGATCGCCGAACGCCAGGGCGCGGCCGCGCTGGCGGTGCTGCGGGAGAAGGGGATCTACGCCACCACCGAGAATCTCCCCCTGGCGGCGCGGCATTCGAAGGGCACCGCGGTGTTCATCAAGGCCCACTTCGAACATTCGGTCGCCGGGTTCACCGCGCTGGGAGATCGGGGCAAGCCGGCCGAACAGGTGGGCCGGGAGGCGGCGGAGCAGGCCACCGCCTTCATGGCCACCGGCGGCGCGGTGGACGAACACCTGGGAGATCAGCTGCTGGTGCCTGCCGCGCTGCTGGCCGCGGGCGTGATCCCAGGTCAGCGTCCGGTCTCCTCCCGGTTCACCCCTTCGGAGGTGACCTCCCATCTGACCACCAACGCCCGGATCCTGGAGCGGTTCCTGCCGGTGAAGATCGAGGTCGGCCCGGAAGGAGAGGTCCGGGTGACAGTGGCCCCGGTGGCGGCCGATCAGGACCCTCCCGCGGCGTCCTGAGCGGGCTCCGCGAGAAACGGGCTTCAGGCTTCCGGCGGACGGGGCGGCGTCCGGCGGGCAGGAGGGGGGCTGCGGGCCGGGGCGCTGGGGGCGGGTGCGCCGCTGCGCTCCCGGATCTCGCTGGCGGTGTTCTGGTAGGCGCGCAGCGCGAATGGCGCGGCGACGGCGAACACCAGGACCATCAGCCCGATCGCCATCCAGGGCGGGCCGCCGACCTCGCCGGTGGTGTCCTTGCCCCAGCGGTTGATGTCCGATCCCGCGCGGCTGCGCTCCTTGGCGGCGGCGATCTCCGCCTCGCTCATCTCTCGCGGCGCCTGGAATTCATGCGGGCGGCGGCTCTGCGCGTAGGCGGCGGCGGAGAACAGCGAGAGGCTGACGAGAGCCAAGGAGACGATGCGGGTCAGGCGCATGTCGAAGAGCCTACCACGAGGCAATTGCGCAGCAGCGCCCCGGGTGGGGGACTGGCAGAGTGGGCGGCCATGCGGCCCGTGATCGCGCTGATCGTCAATCTGTTCCGGCTGTTGTTCGCCGTCCTCGCCGTCCCCTTGCGGCTGCTGCGCAGGCGCCGCCGGGTGTCCTACCTGCACTTCCGGCTGGAGGGCGACCCGCCGTACCGCCCCGGCAAGCGAGGGGGCCTCTCGCTGTTCCGCAAGAAGCCCGAGCCGGCCACGGTCACCTCGGTGGCGCAGCTGCAGCAACAGCTGGAGCAGGTGGCGCGCGATCCCTCGGTGCACGGGGCGATGTTCGATCTGGAGACCCTGGAGGTGGCCCCCGCCAAGCGGGAGGCGATCGCCGCGCTGATCCGCACCTTCCGGGCGGCGGGGAAGAAGGCGGTGGGCTTCGCCGTGACCGCCGGCACGTCCGAGTACGCGCTGCTGTGCGAGATGGATCAGATCCTGATGCCGTCCGCCGGCCGGCTGGACGTCACCGGCTTTGCCGCCGAGGCCACCGCGGCCGGCGCGGCCTTCAAGCGCTTCGGGATCGGGGCGCACTTCGTCCGCCGCGGGCCGTTCAAGACCGCTCCGGAGCTGTTCACCGAGCCGGCGATCTCCGAGAACGTCCGGGGGCTGCTCTCCCGCCTGCTGGAGGAGCGGTACCTGCATCTGGTGGGGGTGATCTCGCGCACCCGCAAGCTCTCCGCGGAGCAGGTCCGGGAGAAGATCGACCACGGTCCCTACAGCGCCCACCGCGCCCAGGCCGAGGGGCTGTGCGATGGAATCGTCAGCGAGGCGGATCTGCCGGAGTACCTCACCGGAGGCGCGGTGAAGGTCCGGCCCTTCGAGCGGCGGGTCGGCCCCCCGCCAGAGAAGAAGAAGCTGGCCGAGGAGAAGAAGGACCCGAAGCGGGTCCGGCTGGCCAGCTACCGCGCCTACTCCCGGCAGCAGCCCTGGGCGCCCAGGTGGATGTCTACCCGCGCCAGGCCCCGGGTGGGGCTGGTCAAGGTGGAGGGGATGATCGTCTCCGGCGAGGGCGGGCGCGGCCTCGGCTCGTTCGCCGGGGCAAAGTCCATCTCCAAGGCGCTGCGCGCCGCGGAGCACGATCCCCGGGTGGAGTCGGTGGTGCTGTACGTCAACAGCGGCGGAGGTTCGGCGATCGCCTCCGAGCTGATCCTGGAGGAGGCGCGCAACCTCCAGCGCAAGAAGCCGGTGATCGCCTACTTCGATCGCATCTCCGCCAGCGGCGGCTACATGGCGATGCTGGCCGCCGACGAGATCTGGGGCGGACCGATGTCGTTGGTCGGTTCGATCGGCGTCTTCGCGGGCAAGTTCGAGACCTCGGAGCTGTTCGCGCGCCTGGGGGTGTCCAGGGAGGTGATCGCCTTTGGCCAGAACGCCGGGCTGCACTCCACCTCCCGTCCCTTCACCGGACCGGAGCGCCAGTCACTGGAGACCGAGGTGCAGGAGACCTACGAGGCCTTCCTGGATCTGGTGGGAGGTTCGCGGGGGATGACCCGCGAGCAGGTCCATCAGCGGGGAGAGGGCAGGGTGTACTCGGCGGCCACCGCGCTGGAGGCCGGGCTGGTGGACAAGGTGGGCTCCTTTGACGAGGCCTGCCGCCGGGCGCTGGCCCTGGCCGGAGAAAAGCGCAGCGAATACGAACTGTTGCCCTTCGGTGGAGGAAGGAGCGGGCTGGGGGCGCTGGCCTCGGCGGCACAGGAGCTGACCTCCGCCCAGGTGTGGGCGATGTGGGTCCCAGACGCGCTTCCCCCGGACCTGGTGGCCCCCGGAACTCTGCGTCTCTAAACTTGGGAGCGGCAGGCGGAGTGCTAACATCGCGCTTCGACGCAGGTTTTTTCGCTCCACCGATGGGACACGGGCGCTGCCTTCACCGCTGACAAAGCTCCGCGCCGGTCGCCGAACCGTTGCGGTCGCAGGGATGTGTGTGGCGCTCGTTGCGTGTCGGACCGGCGTGTCCACCGACGCCCACTGTCGGGATGCGCAGCACCCCTCCGGTCCCGCGGCGGCGGCGTTGGCCTACGCCGACGCTCTGGAGCAGGGACAGCTGGACGCCGCCTACGCGCTGCTTGATCCCCAGGCGGGCGAGAGTGAGGCCGCCTTCCGCGCCCGCTATGCCGACCCCACCGTCCGCGCCGCACGCGCCCGGCAGCTGCGCGCCTCCACCGGTGAGCTGCGCCTGGCCGGCACCCCGGTGAGCGTGGTGGACCGTGAGGGCTGGCGGGTGATCGACGGCGGCGGTGAGCGGGCGCAGGGGACCTTGCGCGACTTCCTCTCCGCGGTGGACGCCGGAGACTTCGCCGGCGCCTACGCGCTGCTCTCCGGGGGCTGGCGGGCGCAGTACACCCCGGCCGCCTTCGCCCAGGACTTCCGGGCCGAGCCGCTGGCCAAAGAGCGGCTGTCGCGCGCCCGCGCCGCACTGGAGGGCGCTGCTCCCCGCTTCGAGGGGGACGCGGTGCTGTTCCCGATCGGCGAGGGCAAGGCGGTGCGGCTGGTTCGTGAAGACGGGACCTTCCGGGTGGCGGCGCTCGAATGAGACCGTCGGACGAGCAGCTGCAGAAGCTGGGCGGGACCCTGCGGGAGATCGATCCTGCCACCCTCCAGTCCGATCCGGACGAGGGCAAGGTCCGCTGGTTCCTGGGCGACAACGGCACCGAGCTCTTCGTCTGGACCCACCAGGGCGAGCCTCCCCACCACATCCAGCTGGTCTTCTCCCGGATCTCGGTGGAGTGGAGCCGCAAGACCGGGCTGATGACCGGGACCTTCAACGCCGGCGGCAGCACCATGGGCGGCCGCTACGATCCCTACCTGCTCACCCTGGGGATCCACGTGGACCCGGAGGTCTGCCGGGCGGCGCTGCTGCTGCTCAAGGAGACCCGGATCGATCCCACCGCGGTGGCCCCGCTGATCGAGTCCCTGGATAACGCGCTGGCGCAGCTGACCGAGCGCGGTTAACCCAAGGCAAGTGACCAGCCAGGCAGATACCCGAGGCAACGCCCGCTGATACCGGGGGGCCCCTCGAGACTGGACGCTGGCCCTGCCCCTTGAGAGTGTGCGCGCCCCATGAGCCTCAACGAGAGTGATGTCCTGTCCGCGATGTCGAAGGTGATGGACCCCGAGCTGCACCAGGACCTGGTGAAGCTGGGAATGGTCAAAGACATCCGGATCACCGGCAACCAGGTGAAGTTCAAGATCGAGCTCACCACCCCGGCCTGTCCCCTGAAGGGGAAGATCCAGGCGGACTCGGAGGCCGCGCTCAAGGGCGCGGGGATCAACGACTTCGACATCGAGTGGGGCGCGCGGGTGCGCCCGGCCCCGGCGGGGATGGCCAACAAGGACGGGATGCTCCCCGGGGTGAAGAACGTGATCCTGGTGGGCGCCGGCAAGGGCGGGGTGGGCAAGAGCACCGTCTCGGTGAACCTGGCGGTGGCCCTGGCCCGCTGCGGCGCCAAGGTCGGCCTGCTGGACGCGGACTTCTACGGCCCCTCGATCCCGCTGATGACCGGGATCACCAAGAAGCCGGTCAGCCGTGACGGCAAGAAGCTGGACGTGCTGGAGGCCCACGGGATCTCGGTGATGTCGATCGGCTTCCTGGTGGAGGCGGACCAGGCGCTGATCTGGCGTGGACCGATGCTGCACGGCGCGCTGACCCAGCTGCTGCGGGACGTGAACTGGGGCGAGCTGGACTACCTGGTGCTGGACCTGCCTCCGGGCACCGGCGACGTGGCCCTGACCATCAGCCAGCAGCTGCGCGCGGCCGGCGCGGTGCTGGTCACCACCCCCCAGGACGTGGCGCTGGCGGACGTGGTGCGCGCCAAGCAGATGTTCGACAAGGTCTCGATCCCGGTGCTGGGGATCATCGAGAACATGAGCCAGTTCATCTGCCCGCACTGCAACCAGGCCACCGAGATCTTCGATCACGGCGGCGGCAAGCGCGCCGGCGAGCTGATGGGCATCACCTTCCTGGGGGAGATCCCGCTGCAGCTGCGGATCCGCCAGGGCGGCGACAACGGGGTCCCGGTGGTGCTGGGCCACCCGGACAGCCTGGAGGCCAAGGCGTTCATGGAGATCGCCCAGACCCTGGCCGGCCGCATTTCACAGGAGAACTCCCGGGTGCGGCTGCCGGTGATCCAGGCTGCCCCCCACAGCCACTGAGGCTAGTGTCACGGGCGGAGGCCTGGATGAACCCGAACGACGAGCCAGACGACTTCGATGAAGGCGATGTCCACCCCGGTGGGGGCTGGGGCGTCTCCGAGTTCGTGAAGAAGATGGCCGTCGCCGGGCTGGGCGCGCTGTTCATGACCGAGGAGGGGCTGCGCAGCCTCGCCGGCCAGCTCAAGGTCCCCAAGGAGATGCTGGGGGTGATCCTGGGCCAGGCGGAGAAGGCCAAGACCGACGTCAGCCGGGTGGTCTCGGAGGAGATCCGCGGATTCCTCCAGTCGGAGAAGCTGCGGGAGGAGTTCCTCAAGCTGCTCACCGGGATGACAGTGGAGATCAAGGCCGAGGTCCGGCTGATCCCCTCCGAGAAGCAGGGCGACCCCGCCAAGCCCACCCTGGTGGTCTCCGAGGTCGGCACCCGCCGTCAGCGCCGTTCCCCCAAGAAGGAGTAGCCGCTGTCCGAGGCAAGCCAGAAGGGACCGCTGTCCCATCCGCTGCTGCGTCGCCTGCCGGTGTTGGCGCTGGTGGCGCTGGGGGTGTGGCTGTACCAGAGCAGCCTCTTCCCCCAGGACCGCCAGCTGGTCTGGCGCCTGGAGTCGGGAGGCGAGGCGATCACCCAGCTGGAGCTGCAGCTGTGGAGCCCGGAGAACCAGCTGCTCAAACGCGAGGTGCAGAGCTTCCCCCACGGCGCTCCCGCCCGGGTGGAGCAGAAGCTGTCCCTCTCCGAGGGCCGGTACGAGGCCCGCTACGTGATCGACCGGGTGGGGGGAAAGCAGGAGGCAGGCAAGCGCACCCTGGAGGTGGGCGGAGAGAAGACCTACCACCTCACCCTGGGGCGTCCGTAGCCCCCCTGCGGTAGTCTGACGGACCGATGACCGTGCACCGACTGTGGGGACTGGGGCTGGCGTTGTGGGCCGGCCAGGCCTGGGCGCTGAGCCAGGATCGGCACCACCAGCTGACCCTGGACGCGTGCGTGGCTGCCGGCTTTCCCGTCTCCAGCTGTCGGGAGATCGCGGTGGCCAACCACAACACCGACGCCCACGAGTGGGAGAACCTGGCCGCGCACTCCCAGCTGCCGGTGGAGTCCACCGTCTGCGAGGGCGTCAACCAGTCCGCGCTGCGGCTGCGCGAGCTGGGCGCCGGGACCCGCCTGGACCTGGCGGAGCAGGCCGATCCGTCGCGCACCCCGGAGGCGATCATCCTCAGCGCCCGGCGCGCGCTCAGCGGGCTGGGGCGGGCCCTGCACACCGTGCAGGACAACTGCGCCCACTCCGGGATGCCCAACCCGCAGCACGCCTGGTTCTCGGTCTCCGACATGTGCCTGGACACCGCCAGCAGCCCGGACATCCGGGAGGAGGCGGTGGACTGCGCCGAGCACGCCACCGCCGAGGTGTTCGCGGCCTTCCGCCGGACCCTGGACGAGCTGGGGGTGGCGTCCCACGATCTGTACCAGGGGGACACCATCGCCCGGACCCAGAAGCTGTGGCCGCTGCGCTCCGGGCTGTGCGCGTTCGTCCGCTCGCCCCGGGAATGGGATGGAATCGACCGGGGCTGGGACAACGCCTTCGTGATGCCCCGGCTGCTCTCGCAGCTGGACGACGGGCTGGCGGGCTCGGCCGCGCTGGCTCCGGACGCCTGCACCGAACCGCCGGAGTCACTGGCGCTCAAGGATCCCCAGCCGCCGGTGGAGACCCGGCCCTTCAACCTCACCTGCCAGGCGGTGGAGGCGGTGTGCTCCGGGAATCCGGATGGCCGCGACGAGGTCCCGCCCTGGGAGAGCGATCTGGCCCAGGTGCTGTCCAGTGCCTGCACCAGCGCGCCTGGCGCCTGGCCCGCCGCCCTGGGGCTGCTGGTGGTGCTGGGCGCGCTGCGTCGTCGCCGACGGTAGCGCGCCTCCGCCCGAGTCACCGCTGGCGGTCGAATCCGGACCGTCATATGAGCCCGCTACTTCTCTGATTTCGAGGTGGCAAGCACATGGCGATGGAACACGTTCTGGTCGTGGGCGCCGGGCAGATGGGCTCGGGGATCGCGCAGGTCGGACTGACCGCGGGGCTGAAGGTCACTTTGGCGGACGCGCAGAAGGAGGCGCTGGATCGCGCCGAGACCCGCATCCGGGGCGGGATCGCCAAGCTGCTGGAGAAGAAGAAGATCGACGAGGCCACCGCCAAGCTGGCCAACGACAACCTCCGGCTGGTCACCTCCGCCACCGTGGCCAAGGACGTGGACGTGGCCATCGAGGCGGTCACCGAGAACGAGGATCTGAAGCGGAAGATCTTCGCCGAGCTGGATGGGGTGGTGCGCCCCGGCGGGGTGCTGGCCACCAACACCTCCTCGATCCCGATCACCCGCATCGCCACCGCCACCAAGCGGCCGGAGGCGGTGATCGGGATGCACTTCATGAACCCGGTGCCGCTGATGTCGCTGGTGGAGCTGATCCGCGGCGCGGCCACCTCCGAGGAGACCTACGCGGCCACCAAGGGGCTGGCGGAGAAGATGGGGAAGACCACGGTGGTCTCCAAGGACTACCCGGGGTTCATCGTGAACCGGATCCTGATCCCGATGATCAACGAGGCCTGCTACGCCCTGATGGAGGGGCTGGGGACGCCGGAGGACATCGACACCGCGATGAAGCTGGGGACCAACCAGCCGATGGGCCCGCTGACCCTGGCGGACTTCATTGGTCTGGACACGGTGCTGTTCATCGCCGAGGTCCTGCACAAGGGCCTGGGCGATCCGAAGTACCGTCCCTGCCCGCTGTTGCGCCAGTACGTGGACGCCGGCTGGTACGGCAAGAAGAGCGGGCGCGGTTTCTACAAGTACTAGAGGGGGAACTGGCCCATGGCCTACGAGAACATCCGGCTGGAATTCGAAGACTCGCTGGCGATCCTGACCATCGATCGGCCCAAGGCCCTCAACGCCTTCAACACCAAGGCGCTGCAGGAGACCGAGCTGGCGCTGCGCTTTCTGGCCCACAACAGCCAGCTGCGGGCGCTGATCGTCACCGGGGCAGGGGAGAAGGCCTTCGTGGCCGGCGCGGACATCACCGAGATGGCGGAGCTGACCCCCAACGAGGCCCGGGAGTTCGCCGGGGTCGGCCACCGGGTGTTCCAGTTGATGGAGTCGCTGAGCATCCCCACCATCGCGGCGGTGAACGGCTTTGCGCTGGGCGGCGGCTGTGAGCTGGCCCTGTGCTGTGACCTGATCTACGCCTCGGAGAAGGCCAAGTTCGGTCTGCCCGAGGTGGGGCTGGGGGTGATCCCCGGCTTTGGCGGCACCCAGCGGCTGACCCGCCTGGTGGGCCGGGTCCGGGCCAAGGAGCTGATCTTCACCGGGGAGATCATCGACGCGGCCAAGGCCAAGGACATCGGCCTGGTGCTGGACGTGTTCCCGCCCGAGAAGCTGCTGCCCCACTGCCGGGAGATGGCGGCCAAGATGATGAAGAAGGCGCCGCTGGCCATTGCCCAGGCCAAGCGAGTGATCGAGTTCGGCGCCGACTCCGACCTGCGCGCCGCCAACGAACTGGAGCGCCAGGGCTTCTCGATGCTCTTCGGTTCCCAGGATCAGCGCGAGGGGATGAAGGCCTTCCTGGAGAAGCGCACCCCCGTGTTCCAGGGGAAGTAACGCGCCAAGACAATAAAGGGGACAGGCTACATTTCCGGGCTTCCCGATTGCAGGGGATGCAATCCAGGGACCGGGAAATGTAGCCTGTCCCCTTTTCCTTAGTTCGCGGCGATCAGCTGCTCGGCGGACTTCGTCTCCTGGGCCTGTTGGGTCTGGTAGGCGATCACCCGGCCGCCGGAGCCGATCCAGCTTTGGTCCTGCTTTCCGTCCGCGGACTTCACCCTCAGCATCCAGTCTCCCTGCTGGAAGGACCAGTGCCGCCCGTCCGCGTAGAAGTGCTGGATGGTGGCGCCGCTGCGGGTGCGCACGTGCCAGGCGTCGGCGGGGCGATCCCAGCTGGTGTCGATCACGAACTCGGTCAGCTGCCACTGCCCGCCCTGGGGGGTGACCCCGCGGGAGACGGACAGCGCCGAATCGTTGGGGAGGCCGAACACCCGGGACTGGGGGAACTCGCGGGCCGCGTCGAACAGGGAGGCGTCCCGGGACGGGTCGTGGTGGAGGGTGAGCAGGGTGTCGGTGATCAGGCCGAAGGCGCGGTTGTCGCCCGGGATGTGGTGGGTGACCCGGAACAGCTTCTCCATCAACTGGTCCGCGCCGGCGGAGAAGCCCACGGTCAGCAGCCCCTGCTTCTGCCGCTGCTCCAGGATCTTGCGGAACTTGTCCGGGTCGTTGGCAAAGCGCGCGCCCAGGTCCCGGTACCGCTGCAGGCCGACCATGCTGGATCCACCCGCCAGCAGGACCACCTCCGACTCCTCCAGATACTTGAACAACAGCTCCACGTCCTGCGGCCGCAGCGCGCTGTTCCAGTAGAAGGGGACGAACTCCAACCCCTTCTCGGAGAAGCCGCGGAAGTACCAGGCGAAGGTGTCCACCTCCTGCTTCTGCAGCGCCAGCTCGTCCCCGTGCTGGGGGGACATGGACATCGGCAGCAGGAAGATCCGTTTGTTCGCGCGGCCCGACAGCGCCCGCTGAACGATCAGATCGTGGTGAATCCGATGACTCCGATTGTGTGAGCTGTAGACCAGTGCGGTGGAGGGCATCCGGGGAGCCTGCGGGGTGCCGGGCCGGGGTTCAAGCTCCCTCCCGGATTCTTTGGGAGGGGTGGGGGGCAGGCAGGCGTGGACGGGCGTTTCGTTCGCGGGCGGACCCTTCGGTATCCTCCGCAGCCCTTGCTCCGCGTCCTTCGCCGCCACTCTCCGACCCAGCTGGAAGTTGCCACCCTGGAACCTGCCGCCCTGGGCCTGTGGGCAGAGCGGGGTTACCTGCGCGGGGGCGATCTGTGCGCGGTCCCCGACCTGGGCACCCTGGCCCCGGATCAGCTGGAGACCCTCGCCGCGCCGCTGGCCCGGGGCCGACGGCGGGACGCGCGGGAGCTCCTCCTTGTGGCGGTGCTGACCACCGCGGCCGGCCTGGCAGTGAAGCTGGGAGGCACCCCGGGCGGGGTGGCCTCGGTCCCCCTGGTGGCCGCGGCGCACCTGTGGCTGCAGCGCCTGCGCTGGCGTCGGGAGGTCTCCTTGGAGACGCTGCCCA
Source organism: Myxococcaceae bacterium (assembly GCA_036675345.1). Classification (GTDB taxonomy): domain Bacteria; phylum Myxococcota; class Myxococcia; order Myxococcales; family Myxococcaceae; genus JALYOC01. The sequence continues at coordinate 185,190 of JAKFFE010000032.1, read as the reverse complement.
CCACCGGGGTGGCCCTGAACCAGACGGAGCGGCTGGCCCAACGGGTGGCCCTCCGCACCACCGCGGCGCGGCTGGGCACGATCACCCTGGTCGGGCTGACCGCGTGTCTGCCGATCGGCCTGTTCGCCAAGTTCGGTCTGGCGGCCCTCACCGGGGCCGGGGTGCGGCGGCTGTGGAGCGCACCCTCCCGGAGCGGTGGGACCTGACCCACCCCGGCGCACTGCCCCATTTCGGCGCACCTTCCGAACGGGTCAAGCTGCCGTAACTCCTCAGGAAGCCCATTGGCTGCGGAGTTGCTCTCTGTGCCCGGCATGAAGCTGCTGGAGGCACCTCGAATGACCCTGAGTCCTACTTTTGAGCGTCGGTTCCGTCGGGCCCTGGAGTGGGAGCGCCAGGGATTGCTGGAGGCGGCGCTGGACGCGCTGGGCCAGGTGTTTGATCCCCTGGAGGAGACCACCGAGCGCCGGGTGGCCTCCGCCGAGTTCTGCATGAAGGTCGAGCTGCGACGGGCCTCCCTGCTGGATCGGGTCGGCCGGCGGGAGGCCGCCCTGGAGCTGATCGAGGCCGACTGGACCTGGCGGCTGGCCAACAGCGTGGACGCGCCGACGCGCCGGACCTTCCTGGACGCCTACGCGGCGCTGAAAACGGGGACTGGCGTCCCCTGGCGGGTGGAGCCGGAGCTGGTGCTGCGGAAGCTGAAAAGTGCCCTCTTCGGCCCACACCGTCTCTCCGGCTGGGACTCACTGCTGCGCGTGGACGCCCGCTGAGCTGTTCAATCCCCGGGGGCCGGGCCGGGGTTCGGCTGGGATCCGTGGCCCCATCGTGTAGAAGCCGGCGGCCATGCACGCGTCCAATGCCCCCGTCCTGATCACAGTCACCGGCCGCGACCATCCCGGGATCACCGCCCGGTTGACCCAGGTGGTGGCCGAGGAGGGCGGGCAGCTGCTGGACATCGAGCAGGTGGTGGTGCGAGGTCGGCTGACGCTGGGCCTGCTGGTGTCGCTCTCCCAATCCCGCCACGTCCTCCAGGCGCTGCTCTTCGCCGCCAAGGAGCTGGGGGTGGCGGTGGACTTCGAGCCGCTGGAGGAGACCGCTCCCGGCGCGGTCCGGGGGCAACGCTACGTGGTCACCGCCATTGGTCCCTCCCTGGGCGCCGCCGAGGTGCACCAGCTGACCACCGCCCTGGCCGCCCAGGGGGGCAACCTGGAGCGGATCGCCCGCCTCTCCGAGGGCCCGCTGGCCTCGCTGGAGATCACCCTTTGCCTGCCCGACAGCGAGAGCGCGGCGCGGCTCAAGCGGGAGCTGCTGACGCTGGCCATGGCCAGCACCTTCGATGTGGCCCTGCAGCGGGAGGGGCTCTACCGCCGCAGCAAGCGGCTGGTGGTGATGGACATGGACTCCACCCTGATCCGGATCGAGGTGATCGACGAGCTGGCCCGCGCCCATGGGGTGGTGGAGGAGGTGTCGAAGATCACCGAGCGGGCGATGCAGGGGGAGATGGACTACGACGAGTCGCTCAAGCAGCGCCTCTCCCTGCTGCGGGGGCTGGAGGTGGCGGTGCTGGAGAAGATCGCCGCCGCGCTGCCGCTGACCGAGGGCGCGGAGACGCTGATCCGGGTGCTCAAGCGGCTGGGGTACCGCACCGCGGTGCTCAGCGGCGGCTTCTCGGTGGCCGCCGAGGCGCTCCAGGCGCGGCTGGGGATCGACTACGCCTACTCCAACCAGCTGGAGGTGGTGGACGGGAAGCTGACCGGCAAGGTGGTGGGGCCGATCGTCAATGCCCAGCGCAAGGCGGAGCTGCTGGCGACCATCGCCCGCTCGGAGGGGATCCTGCTGGACCAGGTGATCGCGGTGGGAGATGGGGCCAACGATCTGCTGATGCTGCAGGCGGCCGGGCTGGGGATCGCCTTCCGCGCCAAGCCCCGGCTGCGGGAAGCGGCGGATACCTCGCTGTCGCGAAGCGGACTGGACGCGATCTTGTACCTGCTGGGGATCAGCCAGCGGGAGATCGTGGAAGCAGGGCTGTAACGCTGTACCTCTGCCCCTCGCTGAATAGAATGCCCGCCCTCATGAACTTCGAGCTCACCGACATCCAGCAGGAGATCCAGAAGCTGACCCGCGACTTCGCGGCCCGGGAGCTGATCCCCAACGCCCGCAAGTGGGACGAACACCACCAGTGGCCGCAAGAGGCGGTGAAGAAGCTGGCCGAGCTCTCCTTGCTGGGAGTGGCGGTGCCCCAGGAGTACGGCGGCGCCGGGCTGGACAACGTCTGCTACGCGATCGCCATGGAGGAGATCTGCCGGGGCTGCGCCTCCACCGGGGTGATCATGAGCGTGAACAACTCGCTCTACTGCGACCCGGTCTCCAAGTTCGGCAACGAGGAGCAGAAGAAGGAGTTCCTCACCCCCTTCGCCTCCGGGGAGAAGCTGGGCTGCTTCGGGCTGACCGAGCCGGAGGCGGGCTCGGACGCCGCCGCCCAGCAGACCACCGCGGTGAAGAAGGGCGACGAGTACATCATCAACGGGTCCAAGAACTGGATCACCAACGGCCCCAAGGCGGACGCGATCGTGCTGTTCACGATGACCGACAAGGCCAAGGGGAACAAAGGCATCTCCGCCTTCCTGGTCCCCACCAACACCCCCGGCTTCAACCGCGCTGCCCCGGACAAGAAGATGGGGATCTCCGGCGCCTGGTCCTGCTCGATGTTCTTCGAGGACATGCATGTCCCGGCCAAGAACATGCTGGGCAAGGAGGGGGACGGGTTCAAGGTGGCGATGAGCACCCTGGACGGCGGCCGGATCGGGATCGCCGCGCAGGCCCTGGGGATTGCCCGGGCGGCCTTCGAGGAGGCGGTGCGGTACTCGGGCGAGCGCAAGACCTTCGGCAAGCCGATCCGCGACCATCAGGCGATCCAGTTCATGATCGCCGACATGGCCACCGAGATCGACGCGGCCCGGCTGCTGATCCTGCGGGCGGCCCTGATGAAGGACCGCGGCCAGCGGCACTCGGCGGAGAGCGCGATGGCCAAGCTGTACGCCTCGGAGATGGCCGGGCGGGTGACCAACAAGGCCCTGCAGGTGCACGGGGGCATGGGTTACAGCAAGGAGATGGACGTGGAGCGGCATGTCCGCGACGCGCGCATCACCGAGATCTACGAAGGCACCAGCGAGATCCAGCGGATCGTCATCTCCGCCGGCCTGCTCAAGGAGTGATCATGCGAAGCCCGATCCTGGCGGTCCTGGTGTCCCTGTCCCTTTCTGCGGTGGCCTTCGGCCAGGAGGAGGAGGCAGAGGAGGGCGGGCAGGCCCAGGCGGTGGACGTCTCCCGCCTGCCGTTCACCCCGGACTCGATCAAGATGGTGATCGGCGAGGCCCAGCCGCGGATCCAGTCCTGCTACGAGCAGATGCTCTCCGACCGGGACAAGAACCTGGAGGGGAAGCTGTTGACCACCTTCACCATCACCTCCGAGGGCACGGTGAAGAAGGCCAAGGTGGACCGCCGCGGCTCCACCCTCAAGGACCCCAAGCTGCACCAGTGCGTGGCCCTGGTCCTGGACGGGCTGATCTTCCCCAAGCCCCCCAACGGCAAGAGCTACCCGGTGGAGTTCCCCTTCAACTTCAAGGCGATCAAGTAGCCACATGGATCTGGAGCTCAACGAGACGCAGCGGCTGATCCGCGACACCGCCCGGAACTTCGCCCGGGAGAAGATCGCGCCCAAGGCCAAGCAGCACGACCGGGAGGAGCTGTTCCCCCAGGCGCTGCTGCAGGAGATGGCCGGGCTGGGCCTGATGGGGGTGAACATCCCCTCCGAGCTGGGCGGCGCCGAGGCGGGGGTGATCTCCTATTCGCTGGCGATCATGGAGGTGGCCGCGGCCTGCGCCTCCACCTCGGTGGCGATGGCGGTCACCAACATGTGCGCGGAGCTGATCACCCGCTTCGGCACCGACGCCCAGAAGCAGAAGTTCGTCACCCGGCTGACCTCCGGCGAGGCGATTGCCGGCGCGTTCGCGCTCTCCGAACCGCAGGCCGGATCCGACCCGGGGGCGATCCAGACCACCGCTACCCGCAAGGGCGACACCTGGGTGCTCAACGGCGCCAAGCAGTGGATCACCAGCGGCAGCCACGCGGGGGTGATGGTGGTGTGGGCCCGGACCAGCGGCGCCGGCAACAAGGGGCTGTCCTGCTTCATCGTCGAGGGCGGAACCCCGGGCCTGACCGTGGGACGCCACGAGGACAAGATGGGGCTGCGCGGGTCGACCACCGTGCCGCTGACCTTCGAGGACTGCGTGATCCCCGCCGAGAACCTGCTCGCCAAGGAGGGCGAGGGCTTCAAGCTGGCGATGATCGCCCTGGACGGCGGACGGATCGGGATCGCCAGCCAGGCCTGCGGGGTAGGGCGCGCCGCGCTGGAGGCGTCCTTGCGGTACATGAAGGACCGCACCGCGTTCGGTCAGCCGATCGGTGACTTCCAGGCGCTGCGCTGGTTCGTGGCGGACATGAAGGTCCGGCTCTCCGCCGCGGAATTGCTGGTGTGGCGCGCCGCCGCGCTGAAGGAGGCCGGCAAGCCGTTCTCCCGCGAGGCCTCGATGGCCAAGGTCTTCGCCAGCGAGACCTCCAACTGGATCTGCGACAAGGCGGTGCAGATCCACGGGGGCTACGGCTACATCGACGAGTTCCCGGTGGAGCGGTACCTGCGCGATGCCCGGGTGCAGACGATTTACGAGGGCACCAGCGAGGTGCAGCGGATCGTGATCGCCCGGGAGACGATCAAGCTGTTTGAGCAGGCGTAAGACCCCGGCCGGCAGAACACCTCGAGGGTTCCGGTCGCGCCGTCCCAATCGTCAGCGAACGTTGAGCCTGAGATCGTCGGGCCCCAGCGACTCTTCGCCGGGGGGCCTGGGTTTGCGTACCGAAGTACGCAGGCGCACGGGCCTTCGCCCAGAACCCCTGGGAGCGGTCTCCTGAGCAACCACCGGGTAGTTGGGGGCTCGGAGATCGCTGTAGGGGGCGCGTCCGGTGGTGCCCTGCGCAAACGCTGCAGCGTTTTCCGCCGCTTCCGCACGAGCTGCCGGCCCCTTCCACCGCTCCAGAGGGAGAGGCGCTGGCCCAGCGGATGCACCACCTTTGCTTGCTCCGGATGGTCCGGAGCGCTGAGAGGGAGATGGGTCGATGCAAGTCCCGCTGAAGATCAGCTACCGCCACATGGACGCGTCGGAGGCGTTGAGCGCGCTCATCGCGGAGGAGACCGAAAAGCTCGAGCAGGTTTGCGACCGGATCACGAGCTGCCGGGTCACCGTGGAGCAACCCCACCTGCACCATCGGAAGGGCCGTCACTTCCGGGTCCGCGTGGACGTGGGCATCCCGGGCGCCTCCATCGTCGTGGGGCGGGATCGTACGCACGACTGGCACCATCGAGATGCCCGTGCCGCTGTCTATGACGCCTTCAAGAGCGCCGAAAGACAGCTGCACGACCGCATCGGTCGGGCGCGCGCGCTGACCGCGCACTAGCGCGAAGCGGGACCGCAGGGTGGGTGGGTGCTCCCAAGCACCGCCCGCCCACCGCGGGGAAGGGCGCGCCGCCGCACACCTTCGCGGCGCGTGCCCTTCCGGCCGGGGCCGGGGTCTCTCCTCGGCCTCGAACCGAAGGCCCCACCGCTGCTAGACTAGGGCGGCTTGAAGGTCCCCTCCCTCCATCCCTCCGCTGCGCCTGGATCCCCGGAGGCCATCGAGGCGGCCCGGGCGCTGTCCCGGAAGCTGTACTCCATCTACACCGAGATCTCGGTGGCGATGCTGATCAGCGGCGCCAGCCTGTTCTTCCTCAGCCTGGAGATGACCCGGCATCAGGTGCTGGTGGGGTTGGGGATCTCCACCGCCACCTATCTGCTGATGATTCCCCTGGATCTGGTGGTGATCGCCCGCCACTTCCGTCCGCTGGGGCGATTCCTCAGAGGCGAGGCTCCGGACACCGCGGCAGCGGTGACGATGCACGCGCTGAACCTCCCGCTGTTGGCCTTCATCCGGGTGCTGCTGATCCACTTTCCCACCTTCGTCTTCGGCTCCACGGTGGGGATCCTGGTCGCCAACCGGTGGCTGGAGTTCGGCTTCCGTGGCTGGCAGTACGGCGCGCTGCTGTTGCTTACTGTGTTCCTGGGAAGCCTGCACGCGGTCTACGAGTACTTCCAGGTGGTCCGCGCGGTGCGCCCGGTGATCCCGATGATCCGGCGCAACGTGGGGCCGGGCGCCCAGAGCGCGGTGGTGCCCACCCGGGTGTCGATGCGCCAGAAGCTGATCGTCTCCTCCACCCTGGCCGGGGTGATCCCGCTGGTGGTGCTGGGCGGGACCACGGTGTTCAAGGCCGGGTACCTGTATGAGCTGATGGGCAGCAACGCGGTCCACGATCTGAGCCGGCTGTGGATCTGGGTGGCCTGGCTGGCGCTGGGCAGTGGGACGGTGGTGTTGGTGATGTCCCACGTGCTGGCCAAGGATGTCAGCGCCCCGGCCCAGGAGCTGGCGGAGGCGATGCGCCGGGTCGGCACCGGCGAGCTGGGGATGCGAATGGACATCACCAGCACCGATGAATTCGCCGAGCTGTTCGGTGGCTTCAACCAGATGACCCAGGGGCTGGAGGAGCGCGAGCGGCTGCGAGAGGCCTTTGGCCGGTACGTGGGGCCGATCGCCGAGGAGGTGCTCAAGAACGGTGCCTCGCTGGGAGGGGAGACCGCCCATGCCACCATCCTCTTCGCCGACATCCGCAGCTTCACCTCCCTCTCCGAGCAGATGAAGCCGGCCCAGGTGGTGGCCCTCCTCAACGGCTACTTCGCCGCAGTGGAGCCGGAGCTGCAGGCTGAGGGTGGGTGGATCAACAAGTTCGGTGGGGACAGCCTGCTGGCGGTGTTCGGTGCGCCGGTGGCGTATCCGGATCATCCCGCCCGGGCGTTGCGCGCCGCCCTGCGGATCCGCGAGGCGCTGCGCCGGTTCAACGAACGGCAGCGATCCATCGGGATGCCGGAGCTGGCGATTGGGATCGGGCTCCACTCCGGGGACGTGCTGGCCGGCAACGTGGGCAGCCCCACCCGGCTGGAGTACACAGTGATCGGCGATGTGGTGAACGTGGCGGCCCGGCTCCAGGCACTGACCAAGGATCACGGCACCGACATCATCGCCAGCCGCCAGACCCTGGAGGCCTCGGGGCTCTCGCTGCCCACCCGCGAACTGCCGGTGACCAACGTCCGCGGCAAGTCCGAGGTGCTGCAGATCTTCTCGTTGGAGAGGGAAGTCCAGGCCCGCTCGGCCTGAGCGGGTGGTCTGCTCGGGGCCGCCCAAAGCGCACCTCCGAGCCTGGGGGGACTTTGTCATTCCTGACGCGTTCCCCCCCGGATCCGGGCCCGAATCGCCGTGGAGATTGTCTTTGAAGACAAAGTCCCCCCACGACCCCCAGCGGGCGGGCCCGGTGGCCAGTGCCTCTCGGTCTACTGGCTTCTCGGCCCGGGAGATTCGGGGCGGGGACGGGCTGCAGCCCCGGCTCATCACCCGGGTGGCGTCTTCCCCGGGTATGACCCAGGTGCTTCCTTCCCGGCGGCCTTCCGACACTCGCTCAGGTACCGATACCAGCGCATCGCGTAGCGGTTTTCTCTCGGAACCCCGCGTTCAATCTCGTCCCACACCTCGCCAAAGCCGATCCGCCGCAGCAGCTTGGCGTACTGCTTGAACTCGCGGGGGACGTTGCCGGCGAGCAACATCTGCACCACCCGGATCCGGATGCGGAGGCGCTGGTACGGATCGAGCTCGGCCCGTCTCAGCGCCCGGGCCATGTTCGACTTGAGCAGCTTCCCGAACGGGAGGCGCTGGTCCTCCTCCAGGAGCTCCACCCCCAGCGCGATGCACCCCACGTCGCCTTGCTCGGCGCCTTCGATCACCTTCTCCAGGATCGGGTAGATGCGCAGCACGCCACCTTCTTCGTGTTCCAGCGGCCGGAGCTCACGGGGCTGGACCCGGAGCCCACGGCAGTACTCCCGGTAGCGTTCCACCACCGCCTCGCGGGCCCAGCGTCCGGTGCCGTTGTAGTCGCGCAGTTCCATTCGGGTGCCCACCCAACTGTCCGCCGGAACGTAGTCCGGGCTGCCGTTCGGTGTGCTTCCCGACTGCGCCCCCCGATCCAGGTAGCCGCTCAGCGGGCGCTCGCTGATCTTCCCTGTCAGCGCCGAACCCGAACTCGGACTTCGACGCCGGAGGTGATACCGAGACTTTCCGGCGGCGTCTTTGACCGGTGAGAGGCATGGATTGAGCCCGGACGTAGACACAGTAGGCCTGACCGGCGATGCGATCGCCTTCCGCTTGGATGCGATCGAGGCCGAGGTCCAGGAGCACGAGCTGGACTCCGGGACCCTGGCGGAGCTGTTCGCCCTGGAGCGGGGCCTGAGCCGCCAGCCGGATGCCGGCCCGGGCATGGCCCGCCTCAACGGAATCCGCCGCGCCCTGGCGCGCTGGGACGACAAACGTTTCGCCGCCGATCGGGCGAAGATCCGCAGCGGTGAGTTGCGCGGGCCCGCACTGAAGGCCGCCATCGCCGCCGCCGCCGACCGGGACGAGTTCACCGAGCGCCTGCTGGGCGTGCGCTACCTGACCGTCACCATGAAGAAGCTGGGCGAGGAGCTGGTCCCCTACGTGCCCAGCGGGGTGGACGCGGTGCAGGAGGCCTTGGCCCAGGCCAGCGTCGGCCCCTCCGACACCTTCGTGGACCTCGGCTCGGGGTGCGGCAAGGTCGCCCTCCTGGCGAACCTCCTGACCGGCGCCAAGTCGGTCGGGGTGGAGCTGCAGACGGCGCTGGCGGAGTTCGCCACCTCCCGGGCGACCGACCTGGGCGCCACCGACGTGCGCTTCCTCTCCGCCGACGCCCGCGAGTGCCTCCCCGAGGGCACCGTCTACTTCATGTACCTGCCGTTCTCCGGCCAGGTGCTGGAGGACGTGATGGCCCAGATGAAGCTCCAGGCGCAGAAGCACCCGATCCGGGTCTGCGCCCTGGGGGTGGAGCTGGGTCGCTACGACTGGCTGACCCCCATCCAGGCGGGCCACTTCTGGCTCACCACCTACCAGAGCGTTCCGTAGGGCCCGGAACCTGCGCCGGTTCCCAGCGGTTGCTACAGGGATACACAGGCTCTTGACTGCATGTGATGGCCGCGCCTAGGTTGCGCGCTTTCCGTTGACCCATTGTGGGTAAACGTAGGGCCTCCGCGTCATGCCCCACGCGGAGCACCCGTGTATCCATCAACCCCGGGGCTGTTGTCGCAGTATCGAAGGACCTATCAACTAATGCAGCCTACCGTGAACACCCCCGTGATGGAGAACCCGGAAGAAGACTTCGCCTCGATGTTCGAGGCCTCGCTGAAGCAGGGCGGCGGCGAAGGCCTGTTGAAGGAAGGCGAGATCATCAAGGGCACCGTGATCCAGGTGACCAAGGACTACGCCGTCGTCGACATCGGCTACAAGTCCGAAGGGCAGATCCCCATCTCGGAGTTCACCAGCGCCCGCGGCGAGATCGCGGTCAAGGCGGGTGACCCCGTTGAAGTCCTCCTGGAGAGCCGTGAGAACGACACCGGGATGGTCGTCCTCTCCAAGGAGAAGGCCGACAAGATGCGCATCTGGGACGAGATCTCAGCCGCGTGCGAGCGCGACGAAATCGTCAAGGGCACCATCGTCGGACGCGTGAAGGGCGGCCTCTCCGTCGACATCGGCGTGAAGGCGTTCCTCCCTGGCAGCCAGGTCGACATCCGCCCGGTGCGGAACCTCGACCAGTACATCGCCAAGGAGTTCGAGTTCAAGGTCATCAAGTTCAACAAGAAGCGCGGCAACATCGTGCTTTCTCGTCGCGTCCTGCTGGAGAAGCAGCGCGAGGAGATGAAGAAGGAGACCCTCAAGAACCTGGCCGAGGGCGCGATCCTCAAGGGCGTGGTCAAGAACCTCACCGACTACGGCGCGTTCATCGACCTGGGCGGCATCGACGGTCTGCTCCACATCACCGACATGTCCTGGGGCCGGATCGGTCACCCCTCGGAGATGTTCAACGTGGGCGACGAGGTCCGCGTGGTGGTCCTCAAGTTCGACCCCACCGCCGAGCGCGTCTCCCTGGGTCTGAAGCAGATCCAGGAGGATCCGTGGCACCGCGCCGACGAGAAGTACCCGGTCGGCACCCGCGTGCGAGGCAAGGTGGTCAGCCTCACCGACTACGGCGCGTTCATCGAGCTGGAGCCGGGCCTGGAGGGCTTGGTGCACGTGTCCGAGATGTCCTGGACCAAGCGCCTCAAGCACCCGTCCAAGGTGATGGAGGTCGGCCGGGAGGTGGAGGCCGTGGTCCTGGACATCGATCCCAAGGCCAAGCGCATCGCGCTGGGCATGAAGCAGATCGAGCAGAACCCCTGGACCCTGCTGGAGGACAAGTACCCGATCGGCTCGATCATCAAGGGCCAGGTCCGGAACGTCACCGACTTCGGCATCTTCGTCGGCGTCGAGGAGGGCGTGGACGGTCTGGTGCACGTCTCCGACATCTCCTGGACCGTGCGGATCAAGCACCCGGGCGAGCTGTACAAGAAGGGCGACGAGGTTGAGGCGATGGTGCTCAACATCGACGTGGAGAACGAGCGGTTCTCCCTCGGCATCAAGCAGCTGGCCCAGGATCCCTGGGAGACGCTGTCCGAGCGCACCCCGGTGGGCAGCCGCGTGAAGGGCAAGGTCACCAAGGTCACCGACTTCGGCGCGTTCGTGGAGATCGAGCCGGGCATCGAGGGTCTGGTGCACGTCTCCGAGCTGCGCGACGAGCGGGTGGAGAACCCCCGCGACGTGGTGCAGGACGGCCAGGAGGTCCAGGTGAAGATCATCGACATCAACACTCAGGACCGGAAGGTGGCGCTGTCCATCAAGGCCCTGCTCCACGAGGGCGAGGACGACTACCGCGAGTACCTCCGCAAGCAGGCGGAAGGTTCCAAGGCCCGTCTGGGCGACGTGATGAAGACCAAGCTGAAGTAGTCATCGCGTAGATTTCGAGTCGGGGCCGGTTCCCTTTGCTGGGGGCCGGCCCTTTCTCTTTGCGGGCCCGGCGTCACGTCCTCTCCCCGACGGTCTCTGGCCCCCGGGCGGTTCCGGACACCCCCGCGTCGCGATGGCTTGGCCACCGGGCGGATACGGATAAGGTCTCCCCGGGAGGTCGGTATGGCGCAGCTTCGGTGGGTGGTGCTGTGGGGAGCCCTGGCCTCGGCCAGCGCGCAGGCCCAGTCGCAGGGAGGGGGCGGGGTGTTCCTGGACGTCTCCGGCGGCGTCACGGTGGGGTACTCGCGGATCCTGGACGCGCAGCGGCCGATCTACGGGCTCTCGCTGCGCTCGGGGACCACCTTCCTCAGCAGCTACACCAGCGGGTTGAGCCTGCTGTTCGGGATCGATCTGCACTTCCCGTCCCCGAACCTGTTTGGCGCCGGCCTTGGCTACACCCTGTTCCCGGTGGGGGACGCGGTGATGTTCCGGCTCAGCGCGATGATCTTCGGGTTCTCCTCGCTCAACTATGAGCTGGCCCTGGGCCCGGAGCTGGAGATGCAATACCAGCCGGTGGATTGGCCGGTGGGGATCGTGTTCCGGGCCGGAGGGATGATGGGGATCATCGGCAGTGACGCCTTGATGGGCCGGGGCACCATTGGCGTGGTGTGGAAGCAGGGATGAAGCTCAAGCGGGTCCTGTGGGGAGCCGCGGCGCTGCTGCTGGCGGTGGTGGCGCTGGCGGGAGTGGGCGTGTACCGGATGGTGGCCCCGCTCAAGTCCCCGGTACCGGGGGAGGTGCTGGGCTCCTCCACCGCGGTGCTGGATGGCTACAGCCAGGTGTTCGTGATCAACGTCGGCCGGCGGGCGGTGATCCTGATCGACGCCGGGATGGACAAGGAGGCCACCGCGGTCCGCCAGGCGCTGGTCAGTCGCGACATGGGCCCGGATGCGGTGAAGGCGATCCTGCTCACCCACGGGCACCCGGACCACATTGGCGGGGTGGGGATGTTCCCGGACGCGGACGTCTACGCCCACCGGGAGGAGCTGGATCTGATCAGCGGCAAGGTGTCGGCCGATTCGCCGGTGGGCAGGGTGATGCCGCGCCCCCAGGTCACCGCCCAGGTCACCCACCCGGTGGAAGATGGACAGGTGATCCGGATCGGGGACAAGGAGATCGAGGTCTTCCACCTCCCCGGGCACACCGAGGGCAGCGTGGCCTATCTGGTGGATGGGATCCTGTACCTGGGCGACAGCGCCACCGGCACCAAGGAGGGGAAGGTGATCCCCGCCCCGTGGATCTTCTCCGATGACACCCGGCGGAACCGTCGGTCGTTGGTGAAGCTGGCGGAGCGGCTGCAGGGCAAGGACGTCCGGGGGCTGGTGTTCTCCCACTCCGCGGCGATCGAGGATCCGCAGGCGTTGCAGCGGCTGGCCGCCGAGTTGAGCCGGTAGCAGGCCCGGTCCCGGAGCCCGCTGCGGGCGGGCCGGGTCCACCACAGGGGGTTGCAGCCTCCTCTCGTCGGCCCAGGGCGCCCGGCTCACAGGAGGGGCAGGCGCCGAGCGAGCAGGCAGGCCCGGCCGACCTTCCTTCAGCGGACACTCCGGCTGCCCCGGCGGAGGACCCGGTCCACCTTTGGCCGATGAAACGCACCGCGGTGGTGGTGGGTGTGGTGGCGGTGACCCTGTTCGGAATGGGCCTGGTCCGCTCCGAGGAGGTGGACGGGGACTCCCAGCCTCCCCGGGTGGAGGTCCCCCGGGATCAACTGCGCGCCGGCCTCCAGTCCCTCCAGTCTCCGGTGCGCGATCACGCCTCGGTGGAGTGGGTGAACAACGGGCGGATCTTCGACGTGCTGGAGGAGGAGATCCGCCAGGCTGAGCACAGCATCCACATCCTGGTGTTCATCTGGCGCAAGAGCGACCCCTCCGACCGGCTGGTGGAAGCGATCCGTTCTCGCCCGGGGAGGGAGTGCCGGGTGGTGCTGGATCCGATCGCCAGCCCGAACTTCAACGAGGAGGTCCGTCCGCAGCTGGAGGCCGCTGGCTGTGAGGTGCGGGAGTACAAGCCGGTGAAGGAGAGCCTCCGGGAAGGTGCCGAGGCGCTGGAGCGGACCCACCGCAAGATCGTGGTGGTGGACGGCAAGGTGGGGGTGACTGGTGGCTTCGGGATCTGGAAGAGCTGGGAGGGGGAAGGACTGACCGAGGAGCAATGGCGCGACAGCAACGTGCGCGTCCGGGGGCCGGTGGTGGCCGAGCTCCAGCGAGCCTTCGGGGAGACCTGGTCCCGGACCGGGGGAAGCCCGCTGCCGGAGTCGGCTTTCCCGAAGTTGGCGCCGGCCGGCCGGGCCCAGGCCGCCTTCGTGGCCTCCGACGCAGCGGAGGGCAACGTGGACCCGCAAGGAAAGACCTCCGCGGAGGAGCTGGCCGAGCTGCTGGTGGCCTCGGCCCAGCGCCGGCTGTGGATCGCCAACTCCTACTTCGTCCCCACCGACCGGATCCTGGCGGTGCTGGAGGCCAAGGCCCACGCCGGGGTGGACGTGCGGGTGCTGGCGCCGGGGCCGGTGCACGACTGGCGTTCGGTGCGGGACGCCCAGCGGGTCAGCTACCGGAGGCTGATCAAGGCCGGGGTCCGGATCTACGAGTACCAACCCTCGATGATGCACGCGAAGACCTTCCTGGTGGACGAGGACCTGGTCTCGGTGGGGTCGATGAACCTGGACCCGCTGTCCCTGCGGCAGCTGGAAGAGGGGCAACTGGTGGTGCTGGGGGACCGGGCGCTGGCCAAGGCGCTGGAGCAGGATCTGCTCCAGGACTTCCAACGTTCCCAGAAGCAAAAGAGCGCGTGGCCCGGCCCGCTGGAGCTCTCCGCCCGCGCCATGTTCTGGCTGCTGGGCGACCTCTGACCGAAAAAGGGGACAGGCTGCATTATCGACGCGCTGTGTCGAGAATGCAGCCTGTCCCCTTTATTGGCGCGGAGCGTTGACGCTCAGGCGGTCAGCACCAGCTTCACGATCTCCGGCGGACTGCCCAGCCGGAGCGGAGGACCCCAGAAGCCGGTGCCGCGGCTGACGAACAGCTGGGCGTCGTGGTGGGAGTAGAGCCCGGCGGAGTGCTCCCAGTGCAGTTGGATCAGCTCGGTCATCGGGAACACCTGGCCGCCGTGGGTGTGCCCGGAGATCTGCAGCCCGATCCCCCTGGCCGCGGCTTCCACGAAGTTCGCCGGTTGATGGGCCAGCAGCACCCGGGCCACGTCCGGCCGGCTCTGGGCCAGCGCTGCGTCCAGGTCATAGCCTTGACGTCCCCGTCGACGGCCGCCCCAGTCGTCCACACCCAGCAGGTCGAAGGAGTCCTTCCCCTGGCCGATGGTCACCGACCGGTTGCGCAGGACCTTCAAGCCCATCCCCTCCAGGGCCGCGCACCAGACCTGCTCGTCGGAGTGGTACTCGTGGTTGCCGGTGACGAAGTAGGTCCCCTCGCGCGAGCGCAGTCCGGCCAGCCTTCCCACCGCCTCCCCGATCTGGGAGGGGGAGGCATCCACCAGATCGCCGGTGACCACCACCAGATCGGGGCGGGCCGCGTTGGTCCGGGCCACCACCTCGTCCACGAAGCGGCGCTGGATGATGCTGCCCACGTGCACGTCCGTCAGCTGCAGGATCGAGAAGCCGGAGAGTGAAGGGGGCAGCCCGGGGACCCGGATCGCCACCTCCCGAACCTCCGGCACCGCGCCGTAGGCCCGCCAATAGCCGAAGCCCACCAGCGATCCGGTTGCCAGCGCGGCGGTCCCGGCGGTGGCACGGGAGAGGAACTGCCGTCGCTCGGGCGAGACCTCCGCCCTCCCTGCCCGGCGGCGCCGGAGCCACCCGCCCAGGTCCGCGGCCACCAGCAACCCCATCAGGTAGAGGGCGGTGACGATCCACAGCCACTGGGCGGCGGTGACGATTCCGCGCCAGGGGAAGGGGAGGGTGACCCATTGGCGGACGGCGATGAAGCCCGGTCCCAGCAGGACCAGCAGCACGACTCCCCCCCACCGGCCCCAGCGGGGCAATCCGGTGTCCCGGAACAGTCGGCGGTACAGGTAGAGGTGGCCCAGGGAGATCGCGGACAGCACCAGGGTGGAGAACAGGCCGAAGCTCATTGCCCGGGAGTCTCTGCCCTGGCGGACGGATCACCAATCCCGGGGGGCGGGCGAACCGCGCGACCTAACACCCGCGGCAACTTGGTCGAATGCCGGACGAGCTTGGGCATTGAGCCAGGTTCCAGTGGCGCATATGTGCGTCCCTGGGCAAACCCATAGCGGGGCAGGCTTGACCCTCCTCGGGGGTTTCGCACATAGGTCCCAGCAAACCTTCGGAGGACGTACCCATGGCACGCGAAGTGGTGATTGTCGGCGCAGCCCGCACCCCGATCGGGGCATTTCAGGGATCCCTTGCCAGCCTGACGGCCCCGCAGCTGGGCGCGATCGCGATCAAGGCCGCGCTGGAGCGGGCCGGGGTGGCCGCCAAGGACGTGAGCGAGGTGATCATGGGCAACGTGCTCCAGGCCGGCGTGGGCCAGGCCCCGGCGCGGCAGGCCACCCTGGGCGCGGGGCTGCCGGAGACGGTGCCCGCGGTGACCGTGAACAAGGTCTGCGGCTCCGGGCTGCAGGCAGTGATCCAGGCCGCCCAGGCGATTGCCCAGGGGGACGCGGAGATCGTGGTCGCCGGCGGGATGGAGAGCATGTCCAACGCCCCCTACCTCTCGCACTCCATGCGGGGCGGCGCCCGGATGGGGAACGTGGAGTTCAAGGACGCGATGATCCACGACGGCCTGTGGGACGCGTACGGCAACGTGCACATGGGGACCTGCGCGGAGGAGTGCGCCACCTCGATGAACATCTCCCGCGCCGCCCAGGACGAGTTCGCGGTGGAGTCCACCCACCGCGCCATCCGCGCGGCCAAGGAGGGGATGTTCAAGTCGGAGATCGTCCCGGTCAGCGTCCCCCAGAAGAAGGGGGAGGCGCTGCTGGTGACCGAGGACGACGGCCCCAAGAACGCCAAGCCGGAGAAGATCCCGGGCCTCAAGCCGGTGTTCAAGAAGGACGGCACCGTCACCGCCGCCAACGCGTCTTCGATCAACGACGGCGCCGCCGCGGTGGTGCTGATGACCGCCGAGCGGGCCAAGGCCGAAGGCCGCACCATCCTGGGCCGGATCGTGGGTCACGCCTCCGCCGCCCGCAAGCCGGTGGAGTTCACCATCGCCCCCACCGACGCCATCAACAAGGTGCTGGCCAAGACCCAGCACACCGCGGCCGAGGTCGATCTGTGGGAGATCAACGAGGCCTTCGCGGTGGTCTCGATCGCCAACAACAACCTGCTCAAGCTGGACCCGGCCAAGGTGAACGTGCGCGGCGGTGCGGTGGTGTTGGGCCACCCGATCGGCGCCTCGGGCACCCGGGTGCTGGTGACCCTGCTGCACACCATGAAGGACCACAACGCCAAGCGCGGCGTGGCCTCCCTGTGCATCGGCGGCGGCGAGGGCATTGCCCTGATGGTCGAGAGGTAGTGGCGGGCGAGCCACGCTGACGACCGGGCGAGGTCCCTGGTCGTCGGCGCGGCCTCCAGACTGGTGCCGATGTCGGTTGCCTTTCGGAAGATCAGGCCGGGGAGCGCGGTAGGGGATTGACCCGCTCGCCGGCCGAAGTATGGGTGGGCGTCTCAGCAGGAGGGGTGATGAACAAGGTCGTCGCGAGTGCGGAGGAAGCGGTCCGGGACATCGGGGACGGCGCCGTGATCATGAGTGGCGGGTTTGGCCTGTGCGGCAACCCGGAGAACCTGATCGCCGCGCTCCACCGGAAGGGCGTCCGGGGCCTGACGGTCATCTCCAACAACTGCGGCACCACCGACCTGGGCCTGGGGATCCTGCTCAAGGCCCGGCAGGTGAAGAAGATGGTCGCCAGCTACGTGGGCGAGAACAAGGAGTTCGAGCGTCAGTACCTCTCCGGCGAGCTGGAGGTGGAGCTCAACCCCCAGGGCACCCTGGCGGAGCGGATCCGCGCCGGCGGCTGCGGGATCGGCGGCTTCTATACCCCCACCGGGGTGGGCACGAAGATCGCCGAGGGCAAGGAGACCAAGGTGATCGACGGCAAGGAGTACGTGCTGGAGCTGCCGCTGAAGGCCGACTTCGCGCTGATCCGCGCCTGGAAGGCGGACCGCTGGGGAAACCTGGTGTTCCGCAAGACCGCCCGGAACTTCTCTCCCCTGATGTGCATGGCCGCCAAGACCACCATCGTGGAGTGCGAAGAATTGGTGGAGGTCGGCGAGCTGGATGGAGACGCGGTGCACGTCCCCAGCATCTTCGTGCAGCGGGTGATCAAGAGCCCGCATCTCGAGAAGTGGATCGAGAAGCGCACCGTCCGTCCTCGCGCCTGACCCTCAACTTCCGGAAAAGACCACGACCATGCCTCTGACCAGAGAACAGATCGCGCAGCGGATCGCCCAGGAGCTGAAGGACGGGTACTACGTGAACCTCGGCATCGGGGTGCCCACCCTGGTGGCCAACTACATCCCTCCCGGGATGGACATCCTGCTCCAGTCGGAGAACGGGCTGCTGGGCATCGGACCCTGGCCAGTGGAGGGCTCGGAGGACCCGGACCTGATCAACGCCGGCAAGGAGACGGTGACCACCGTTCCCGGCGCAGCCTTCTTCGACTCCGCCACCTCCTTCGGGATGATCCGCGGCGGACACGTGGACATGGCAGTGCTGGGGGCGATGGAGGTCTCCGAGAAGGGGGACCTGGCCAACTGGATGATCCCCGGGAAGATGGTCAAGGGGATGGGCGGGGCGATGGACCTGGCGATCGGCGCCAAGCGCGTCTTCGTGGCCATGGAACACGCCAACAAGGAAGGGGCCCCAAAGATCCTCAAGGAGTGCGCGCTGCCCCTGACCGGGAAGAAGTGCGTCCACTTCATCGTCACCGACTACGCCTTCCTGGAGGTGGCCCCCGAGGGGCTGATCCTGCGCGAGCTGGCCCCGGGGGTGACGCCGGAGCAGGTCCAGAAGATCACCGAACCGACCCTGAAGTTGGCCAAGGACTTGAAGGAGATGCGCTTCTAGTCGGTGCTATAGTCGACGCCGCGAACCGCATCGGAGACAGGTATGCCGGAGAAGTCGGAAAAATCGAATCCCCCGCGCCGGGCCGACCGGCTCCAGCACGAGGTGCTGGTCGCCTATCGCACCGTTTCCGGGTTCATCACCGACTGGGCCGTGAACATCTCCAAGGGCGGGCTGTTCATCAACACCCGCAATCCGCATCCGGTGGGCACCACCGTCAAGCTGATCATCTCGCTGCCGAACGAGGCGCTGCCGTTCGATCTGACCGGGCGGGTGACCCGGGTGAACGAGTTCGACAACCCGTCCAACCAGGTCCCCGGGATGGGGGTGGAGTTCCTGGACGTGGACGACGAGAAGAAGGACCGGATCGAGCGCTTCGTGGACCGGCTCCGCAAGGAGCTGCCCGACGAGGAGCCGAGCGGGAATTCCGCCGATCACGGCTCCGCGGCAAAGAAGTAGCCAGCCGCTTATAGACGCCGGATGGGCCGCACCATCGAGCTCACGATCGAGCGACTCTCCCAGCTCGGCGAGGGCACCGCATCGCTGGAGGGGAGGTCGGTCTTCGTCCGTGGCGCCCTGCCCGGCGAGCAGATCCGCGCCAACGTCTCCGAGGACCATGGGATCCTGCGCGGTCGCCTGGAGGCCGTGCTGGTGCCCAGCCCTTCCCGCCGCCAGCCCTCCTGCGTCGTCGCCGACCGCTGTGGCGGGTGTGACTGGCTGCAGCTGGAGGAGGGCGCGCAGCGGGAGGCGAAGCGGGAGATCGTGCTCTCCGCGCTGGAGCACCTGGGCGGGATTCCCCGGTCCTCGCTGGAGGTGGCACCGGTGCTGACCGCCGGCCCGTCGATGGGCTACCGCCGGCGGGCGGTGCTCCATCCCCACCGGGGCGCGCTGGGGTTCTTCGAACACAAGAGCCACGAGCGGGTGACGGTGGACCGCTGTCCGGCGCTGGTCCCCGGGCTGGAGCTGCTGCCCGGCACCCTGCGCGCGCTGCTCAAGCCGGTGCTGGCGGACGCGGAGGAGGTGCAGTTGCTGGCGATCGAAGGCAAGGGTTCGCTGGCCGCCACCTTGAAGACCCCGGTGAAGGACTCCCACCGCCGGGCCGCCGAGGCGGTGATCCGCGCCGGGCACGCGCGCGGGGTGGTGCTGGTTCCGCTGGAGGGGTCCCCGTTCATCGCCGGCAACCCGGTGCTGCGCGGGCCGGCGCCGCTGCGGCCCCAGGTCCCGCTGTTCTACCGGGCGGATGGGTTCGCCCAGGCCAACGGCCCGGCCAACGAGCTGCTGGTGGACGCGGCGCTGTCGCTGCTGGCTCCCGGGGAGGCCGCCCGGGTCCTGGAGCTGTACTCCGGCAACGGCAACTTCAGCTTCGCGCTGGCCGAACGGGTGGGGTCGGTGCTGGGGGTGGAGAGCTCGTCCCTGGCGGTGGAGCTGGCGCGCCGTTCGGTGGCGGAGGCCAAGCTTGAGAACGTGCGCTTCGTCCTCGGCGACACCCAGAAGGTGGTGCAGGGGCTGATCGCCGAGGGGCAGCGGTTCGATTCGCTGCTGCTCGATCCCCCTCGGACCGGGGCCAAGGGGTGCGAGGGCTGGGCCACCGCCCTGGGGGTCCGCCGGGTGGTGTACGTGGCCTGTGATCCCGGCGCGCTGGCCCGTGACGCCAAGGCCCTGGCCGGGGCGGGCTTTCGGCCCTCCTCCCTGCGGATCGTGGACATGTTCCCCCAGACCCGACACGTGGAGGCGGTGATGCGGTTCGACCGCGTCGCCTGAGGCCCGATGCTCGAGGCCCGACTGGTGGAGTTCGCCGAGGTGCTGCGCCAGAACGGCGTGCGGCTGAGCCCGGCGGAGGTGAACGACGCGGCCCTGGCGATCACCCTCACCGGGCTGATTGACCGCGAGCTGTTCAAGGCCACCTTGCGCAGCACCTTGATCAAGCGCGAGGCGGACGTGGAGCCGTTCGATCGCGCCTTCGAGTTCTTCTTCACCGGCGCCGCCCGCACCTTCGAGGCGCTGGACAAATCCTTGCTGGACCGGCTGCGCGAAGAGGGGCTGCTGGAAGGCAAGGAGCTGGAGAACGTGGTCGCCACCCTGGGGCAGCTGCTCAACGGGATGTCTCCGTTGGCCCAGGCGGCGCTGCTGGGCGACCGCGGCCGGCTGGCGCAGCTGTTCCGGGCCGCCTCCCTGCAGCTGGACTTCACCCGGATGGAGAACGCGGTCCAGACCGGCTTCTTCTCCCGGCGGCTGCTCTCCGGCGCGGGCGGGGAGAAGGCCCGCGGGGATCTGGCGGCGATGGAGCAGGAGCTCAAGGCTCGCGGGCTGTCCACCCAGGGGCTGGAGATCGTCTCCAAGCACGTGGCCGAGGCGATGCGGAAGGTGGAGGACGCCGCCCGGCTGGAGATCGCGCGGCAGGCCCGGGCCCGGCTGCGGAAGGCGTCGGGCGGGATCAACGAGCGCAACTTCCACACCCTCTCCCGGGCGGAGGTGGAGCAGGCCGAGCAGGCGGTCCGGAAGATGGCGGAGAAGCTGAAGACCCGGCTGATCCGCCGTCAGAAGTCCACCCGGCGGGGAGCGCTGAATGTCCGCAAGACCCTGCGCCGGAACCTGCCCTGGGGCGGAGTGCCGATGGTGCCGATCTTCCGCCGGCGCCGCCCGGAGCGGCCGGAGGTGGTGATCCTCTGCGACGTCTCCGACTCGGTCCGCAACGCCTCGCGGATGATGATGCTGTTCACCTACAGCTTTCAGTCGCTGTTCGCCCGGGTCCGCTCCTTCGTCTTCGTCTCCGACATCGGCGAGGTGACCCGCTACTTCAAGGAGCAGGACGTGGACCAGGCGGTGGATCTGGCCACCGCCGGCAAGGCGATCTCGGTCTACTCCAACTCCAACTACGGCCGGGCGCTGGCGACGTTTGCGCGCGATCAGCTGGGGAGCATCACCCGCCGCACCACGGTGCTGGTGATCGGCGACGGGCGGAACAACTACAACGCCAACCACGCCTGGGCGCTGGCGGAGCTCAAGCGCAAGGCCCGGCGGTTGGTGTGGATCTGCACCGAAGACAAGCGCAGCTGGGGCTTCGGCGACAGCGAGATGCTCAACTACGCCCGGCACTGCCACCAGACGGTGACCGTGCAGTCGCTGGCCGACCTGGACAAGGTGGCCGACCAGCTGATCCCGGTCTGAGAAGGAACACCATGATCGACAACGAGAAGCAGGGCGAGGAGCACGTTCCCCGGGTGGATCTGCAGTCCGCCGATTCCAGGACCCTCCGGCTGTCGGTGCCGGTGGTGACCGCCGAGCGGTTGGAGCAGCTGATCTTGTTCCAGCAGCGGCTGGTGGTGGAGCTGCGGGCGCTGCCTGCCAACGACGAGACCACCGCGGCCAAGGCGCATCAGGCGGCGCTGGCGGCCTCCGGGATCAACGTCCGGTTCATCAACGAGCTGGAGGCCCTGGTCCGGGTCTACTCCGGCCGCCGGTGGACGGTGCGGATGCTGGAGCAGCGGCTGTCGGAGGCCCGGGCCCACCTGGCCCAGGCCCAATCCCGGGGGGAGACACCTTCGCCCAAGGAGGTGAGGGCGGTGGCCAAGCTCCCCCAGGAGATCGCGATCAAGCAGGACCCGACCGCGCAGGAGGCCCGCTACGGGGCCGAGGCGCTGGCGCTGCTGGGGGCGCGGGCCGACGAGCTGCTGGCCCTGCACGAGGAGCTGACCGCGCTGCAGCGGCGGTGAGCCGAGGCCTCCACCCACGACGGAGTCGATCACCGGGTCGGCTACTCCGAAGGCACGGTCAGCCCAGGGGAGGCCACCTTGCGGGTGGCTGACCGGCGCCCCAGCGGGGGCGCCCCCCTGGGCCCGCCCGGGTCGTTACACCGGCTCCGGCTGATCCTCCGGCACGTCGATCTCCGCGAACACCCCCAGGTGATCGGAAGGGTAGAGGTCGGGATCATTCGGGGAGCTGTCCTGGCAGAACACCGACGCCTTGCGGACCCGCAGGTCGGGGGCCACGAAGATGTAGTCCAGGGTGGTGTGGAACGGGCCCACTCCCCGGGCCAGATCGTTCCGCTCCGCCAGCGGGGTGCCGTAGGTCCAGTCCGGTTCCACCCCGTGGACCGCCGGATAGGCGGAGCGATAGCGGTCCAGCATCAACCGGGTGGAGGGGGAATCCGGGGCGGCGTTGAAGTCCCCGGCGATCACCGCCAGCGGGGGAGTGCGGCGCAGGGCCTCCGCCTGGTAGCGGGCGTCCAGCCAGGCCTCCAAGCCGCGGATCTGCGAGCGGCGCACACCCTCCGCGGAGTCCGGAGGGCCAAAGTGCAGGTGGACGCTGACGAACTCCACCCGGACTCCCCGCCAGTCGACCACGGTGGAGATCGCCACCCGGCCGCCGGGGAGATCCACCCCGTGGCTCTCCAGGATCGGCAGCCGGCTGAGGATGGCCACCGACTCGTTGGACTGCTCGAAGCCCCACTTGGGGCGCTCCACCACCACGTATTTCTGGGGGGATTCGAGGTCCAGCCGGTCATTGAGCTTCTCGCACAGCCACTGCGCCTGCCGGATCGGGACCCAGACCTCCTGCAGCGCGATCAGGTGGGGGGCCAGGTTGGCCAGCCCCTCCACGCACAACGGCGCCCGGCGCTCCCACTCATCGGCGTTGTGGCGGACGTTGAAGGTCGCCACCTGCAGCCCGGTCTTCCGCTCCTCTCCCATGGTCCCCGTGCAATCTTGGTCCGGCCAGCCGGCCAGGCAACCGTCGGTCACTGGCTTTAGGACCGCAGGTTACGTAAAGACACCTCCCAATGAAGCGCTACTTCATTCACACGTTCGGCTGTCAGATGAACGTCAACGATTCCCTGCGGATGGGGGAGCAGTTGGCGCGGATGGACTACGCGCCCACTCCCACCGCGGAGAACGCCGACCTGATCATCCTCAACACCTGCTCCATTCGAGAGAAGGGGGAGGACAAGATGCTCTCCGCCCTGGGCCGCTACCGGACCCAGAAGGTCTCCCGCGGCGCGGTGATCGGGGTGGGCGGCTGCGTGGCCCAGCAGGAGAAGGACAAGCTGCTCAAGAAGGTCCCCTACGTGGACTTCGTCTTCGGCCCGGACAACATCTCCCGGCTGCCGGCGATCATGGAGCGGGTGGAGCAGGATCGGGTCCGGGTGGTGGAGACCGCCTGGATGGACTCGGAGGAGTACGTCTTCCCCCGGGCCGACCCCTCCACCGCCGCCGGCAAGGTGACCGAGTTCGTCACCGTGATGAAGGGCTGCGACAACGTTTGCGCCTTCTGCGTGGTCCCCCACACCCGGGGCCGCGAGGTCAGCCGGGCCTACGCGGAGGTGATCGGCGAGGTGGCGGACCTGGCCACGGTGGGGGTCCGGGAGGTGACCCTGATCGGCCAGAACGTGAACTCCTATCTGGGCGGTTGCTCGTTCGCGGACCTGCTGTTGCGGGTGGCGGAGGTCCCGGGGATCGAGCGGGTGCGCTTCACCACCAGCCATCCCCATGATCTCTCCGACGCGCTGATCGAGGCCTTCCGGATCCAGCCGAAGATCGCCCCCCACTTCCACCTGCCGGTGCAGAGCGGATCGGACGAGATCCTCAAGAAGATGCGGCGGGACTACACGGTGGTCCAGTACCTGGAGCGGCTGGCCAAGCTGCGCGAGGCCCGCCCGGGGATCGCGGTCACCACCGACATCATCGTCGGCTTCCCGGGAGAGACCGACGAGGACTTCGAGAAGACGATGGAGCTGACCCGTCAGGTCCAGTTCGAGGCCCAGTTCTCCTTCGTGTTCTCGCCCCGCCCCAAGACCACCGCCGCCCTCAAGGAGCCGGAGTGGGGGGTGGTGCCGCAGGAGGTGAAAGTCGCCCGGCTGGAGCGGCTGCAGAAGGTCCAGCGGGAGATCACCCGCGGGATCATGCTCCCCCTGGTGGGCACCGAGGTGGAGGTGCTGGTGGAGGGCCCGGCCCGCGGCGACGCCAACCGCTGCTTCGGCCGCACCGCCGAGAACCGCACCGTGACCTTCGACGGGGATGCCCCCACCGGAGCCCTGGTGAAGGTGCTGGTGGAGCGCGCCTCCCCCAATGCCCTGTTCGGCAAGCAGCTTCAGGTAATCTCCGCGCCCTCCCGTCCGGCCCAGCCGGTCCGCTTCGAGCTGCCGGTGGTCGCCTCCCCGTAAGCCATGGGCCGCTTCGTTCGCTTCGGCCTTCCGCCGATCGCCGTGGCGGCGCTGATCTTCGCGCTCTCCTCCCGGTCCTCGCTTCCCGGGCCGTCGGTGACCGGTCTGGACAAGGTGGCCCACGCGGTGGCCTACGCCACCTTGGCCTGGTTCACCGCCCGGGGCCTGTTCGGCTACCGGGTGGCGCGGCTGACCTCGGCGGTGCTGGGCGCGCTGCTGGCCACCTTGTACGGGGTCAGCGATGAGTGGCACCAGGCCTTCGTCCCCGGGCGGATGACCGATCCCGCCGATCTGGTGGCCGACGCCCTGGGGGCGTCGGTGGCCGCCTTTGCCTGGTTCCGCTTCCGCCACTCCCAGTCGGAGTCCCGGTGACCCTGGAAGAGTACGAGCGGGGCTGGGCCGTCTGCGCCCGCTGCGGCACCCGCCGCCCCAAGGGCCAGCTGGGGAGCGAGCTGGAGCTGGGGCTGACGATCCTGGTCTGCCTGGACACCCGGTGGTGCAACCGGATCCGTCACGACCGGCAGGCCCGGGCCCGGCTGGAGCGGGTGGGGCAACACTGTCTAGCGGTCCAGGACTGCCCCCGACCCCGGCTCAAGAAGGACACGTTCTGCGCCGTCCACCGCAGGCAGGACAGGCAGCCGTAGGGCCGGCAGAGGTGGTAGAGCGCGCCTCATGGCGATCCGCTCCTTCCGAGGCCACGCTCCCCAGCTTCATCCCTCCTGCTTCGTGGAGGACTCCGCCCAGGTGATCGGCGACGTGGTGCTGGGGGAGGGCGCCTCGGTTTGGTTCAACTGCGTGGTTCGGGGGGACGTGAACCCGATCCGGATCGGCGCCCGCACCAACATCCAGGACCTGACCATGATCCACGTCCAGTCCCACAAGTTCGGGACCACGATCGGCGAGGACGTGACCGTCGGCCACCACGTGGTGCTGCACGGGTGCACCGTGGGGAGCCGGGTGCTGGTGGGGATGGGGGCGATCTTGATGGACGGGGTGGTGGTGGGGGACGACTGCATCATCGCCGCCGGGGCCCTGCTCACCCCCGGGACCCAGATCCCGGCCGGGTCGCTGGTGCTGGGGAGCCCGGCCAAGGTGAAGCGCCCGCTGACCGCCGAGGAGCGGGCCCACCTGGTGGCCTCCGCGCAGAACTACGTCCAGTACGCCCAGGAGCACAAAGCCTCCCGCTGAACTGGGTGGTTCGTCTCTCGCGCGGCTCCAGGGTGCGTGTTAAGCAACCTTTCAATGTCGACGGTTGACGGGTTGCGGACCTGCCCGCTCTTCAAGGGTTTCACCGACACCGGGCTGCAGATCCTCGCGGGGATCGCGACCGAGCGCATGTTTCCCAAGGGCGTCCCGCTCTTCGTGGAGAACATGGTCGCCGACTCATTGCTGATCCTGGTGGAGGGCAAGGTGGCGGTGACCGCCAAGAACCTCGATCAGCAGGAGGTCTCCCTGGGCACCCTGGTGGCGGGCGACTACCTGGGGGAGCTGTCCTTGATTCAACAGGGGCAGCGGATGTGCACCGCCACCGCCGCCGCCCAGGTGACCGCCCTGGAGTTCCGGCATTCCGACTTCCAGAAGCTGATGGCGCAAAAGCCACAAGCCTGCCTGAAGCTGCTGATGAGCATCTGCTCCACCTTCGGGCAGAAGGTCACCGACAACAAAGACGCCCTGAGGGCGCTGCTCCCCCGCGCCTAGGCCGCCTCCCGGTCCTTCGGAACGGCTGGCAACGGGAAGGGCGGGTGTTACGTTCGCCCCCATGCCCCCCAGCGCAAGCATGAGCAGCCGTCTGCCTGCCCGCTCGGTGGTAGATGTTCCGAATATCCAGCCCTGGGACGCGGTTCCTCCCGCGCCTCTTTAGCGCCTCCACGAGACCCACTGCTTGGACGAGATCCTCAGAAACCTTTTCGAGAACTCCACTGGCCTCGGCGCCTACCTGACCGTGTTCGGGGTCCTGGTGGTCTGCGGTTTGGGCGTTCCGCTCCCCGAGGACATCTCCCTGATCCTCGGCGGCTATCTGGCCCACACCGGCGCCGCCAACCTGCCGATCATGATGACGGTGGGCTTTCTGGGGATCCTGGTCGGCGACTCGCTGATCTTCGCCGCCGGCCGGAGGGTGGGCACCAACGTCAGCTCCCGGGGTGGCTTCCTGGCGCGGGTGGTGACCCCGGAGAAACGGGCCAAGGTGGAGCACCTGTTCCACAAGCACGGGCAGAAGATCGTGATGATCGCTCGCTTCATGCCCGGGGTACGTGCGGTGACCTACTTCACCGCCGGCTCCACCAAGATGAAGTACCTGACCTTCATCTTCTGGGATGGGGTGGCGGCCCTGGCCTCGGCCCCGCTGTTCGTGTTCCTGGGCTTCTACTTCGGAGGGGAGCTGGAGCGGTTGATCCAGGCGCTCAAGAACGGCCAGGTGGTGGTGATCGGCAGCCTGGTCGCAGTCGCCGCCGCCTACGGGCTGTACCGCTGGAACCGGAACAAGGCCGCGCGCCGTCAGCTGGCGGAGGAGCAGAAGCTGTCCGAGTCGGCGTCCTCCCCGCACACCCCGGTCCAGGACGCGTCGATGATGGCCCGCTCTTCGCTGCAGAAGTAGCTCCGTCCCTGTAACCCCGGCGCCCGCAAGGTCACTCTCCTCCCAGGAGGGGTGAGCCAATGCGTGGAGCGTGGGTGCTGGGACTGCTGTGCCTGGGAGGGTGTGCCGCCACCGGGCAGGGACGGGTGACGCCGGCAGCGCCCGCCCGGCCGCTGATCGACGCGGTGCTGGAGGCCTACTCCAACGACGGAGCGATGCTGGCTCCGGGCGGAGAGCGGCTGGTGTTCCTCTCGGATCGGGAGGGCAGCTCCCAGGTCTATCTGGCCGAGCGGGGCGCGCCCTCCGCGCCGCCCTTGCGTTTAAGCACCCTGGACGAGCGGGTGCTGTGGGCCGGGTTCGCGCAGGACGGCCGGTCGGTCCTCTACTCCAGCGACCGGGACGCGGATGAGCTGTTCCGTCTCTACCGGGTGGGCCTGGACGGGAAGGACCGCCGGCTGCTGACCCCGGACCCCACTCTCCAGCACGACGGTCCGTTGTTGCCGCGCCAGGCCAGCGACCGCTTCGTCTATCTGGCCCGGTCCTTCGAGTCGTCCGAGGCGCGGCTGTACGTTCAGCGCCACCAGGGGGGCGAGGCGGAGCTGCGCTACACCGATCCGGGGCCGGCCTCGCTGCTGGACGTCAGCGAGGATGGGCAGCAGGCGCTGGTGTTGCGGATGAGCTCCGCCGCGGAGGCGGTGCTGCTGCGGGTGGAGCTGGACTCCGGCCAGGCGCAGCGGCTGTACCCGGCCCCGGGAGCCCGGGCCCAGATCCGGGACGCGGCCTTTAGCGCCGACGAACGACGGGTGCTGGTGGCGACCGACGAGGGGTCGGAGCACTCGGTGCTGCTGGCTCTGGATGCCGGGAGCGGGAAGGAACAGGCGCGCTATCGGGAGCTCCTGGCGCCGCACGCGGCGATCGCCGATCTGGAGGTCTCGCCCACCGGAGGGCCGCTGGTGGTGGCGATCGACGCCGGGAACCGGGATGAGGTGCGGCTGCTGGATCCGGAGCGGCTGACCCTGCTGAGGACCCTGGAGCGCCCGGTGGGGGCGGTGCGGCTGGGGACCTTCTCCGTGGAGGGAGACGGCTTCACCCTGGACCTGGACGGCGCGGACCGGCCCTCGGACAGCTACTGGGTTTCGCTGGCGTCGGGACGGATCCAGCCCTTGCGCGCCGAGGTGCGTCCAGGACTGGAGGGGCTGACGACCCCGCGGGTGGAGATCCAGCAGGTGACCGCCACCGATGGGCTGTCGATCCCGGTCAACGTCTACCGACCGGCCGGGGTCCAGGGCGGACTGCCGGTGGTGGTGATGGTCCACGGGGGACCGGCCTGGAGTTCCCGGGTCCAGTGGAAGCCGGCCATCGCCTATCTGCTCTCCCTGGGGATGGCGGTGGTGGAGCCCAACATCCGCGGCTCCACCGGGTTCGGAAGGGCCTACGAGCTGGCGGACAACCGGGAGAAGCGCACCGCCGCGCTGGAGGATCTGGCCGCGGTCAACCAGTGGCTAAGAGGGCAGGGGTGGGCGGATCCGCAGCGGCTGGTGATCTACGGGGGCAGCTACGGGGGCTACATGACCCTGATGGCGCTGACCCGACAGCCGCAGCTGTGGCGCGCGGGGGTGGACATCTGCGGGATGAGCGACCTGCGACGTTTTCTGGGCAGCACCACCGGGATGCTGCGCGCCTTCATGGTGGAGGAGTTCGGAGATCCGGAGGTGGACGGGGCGCTGCTGGATTCACTGAGCCCGCAGCGGGACCGGGACCAGATCGTGGCCCCGCTGTTCGTCTATCAGGGCGCCAATGATCCCCGCGTTCCCCGGGGTGAGGCGGACGGGATGGTAGCCGCGCTCTCCGGAAGAGGGGTCCGGGTGGAGTACATGCTGGTGGAGAACGAAGGCCACGGGATCGGCCGGAGGGATACCTGGAAGGAGTTCCTGGTCCGGCTGACCGCGTTCCTGGAGCAGTCGCTGGCTACCTCCCGAACAGACGCCTGACCCAGCCCAGGAACCCGCCGGAGTTGGCCGCCGCGGCGACCTCCGCAGAGGGGGTGCCGGAGGGGATCTTCTGCTTGGGGCCCGAGGCCGCCGGCGCACCGGGGCCGCCCGGGCTGCCGGACGAACCGTCATCCTGGGTCAGCCGGGCCTTCACCGTCTCCGGGGTGTCTCGGGTGGAGAAGGTGCTCTCCACCTCGCGGCCGGTGGACAGCTCGCGGCCCTTCACCTTGAGCAGCGCCTCGTTGGACACCTCGAAGGTGACCTCGATCTTCACCGAGCCGCGGGCGCCCCGGGGCAGGCCAGTCAGCCGCAGCGTCCCCAGGTATTCGTTCTCCTGCGCCTTCTCCGAGTCCCCCTGGAAGATCGCCAGGTCCAGCTCCGGCTGATCGTCTCGCGAGGTCCCGATCGTGTAGCGCTTGGTGGAGGGCAGGGCGCAGTTGCGCTCCATCACCGGCTTGAACCGCCCGCCGGGCAGCCCGATCCCGATCGCCATCGGCAGCACGTCGATCAGCACCACCCCCTCCAGCTGCCCCAGGGAGTTGGCCAGCAGCGAGGCCCCCACCGCCACCGCCTCGTCGGGGTGGACGCCCTTGGAGGCCGGCTTGCCGAAGAAGGCCTCGATCTTCTTGTGCACCAGCGGGAACCGGCTCTGGCCACCGACCAGGATCACCTCGTCCACGTCCTGGGGACCCAGGCCCTTGGCCTTGAGCACCTCGTCACAGACCTGGATCGTGCGGTCCACCAGCTTCTCGGTCAGGGAGACCAGCTGCTCGCGGTTGAGGGTGACATCCAGGTCCAGCGGCTGGTTGTCGATCATCGTCACGAACGGCACATGGACCCGGACCTCTGCGCGCTCGGACAGCGCGCACTTGGCGCGTTCGGCGGCGTCGGTGATCCGCTGCATCGCCACCCGGTCGGACTGGAACGGCTTGCCGTTCTTCTTGGCGAACTCCTCCAGCAGGAAGGCGACGATCGCGTTGTCGAAGTCCAGCCCGCCCAAAAACGTGTCGCCGCCGGTGGAGATCACCTCGTAGACGTTCCCGGCCAGCTCCAGCACCGAGGCGTCGAAGGTCCCGCCGCCCAGGTCGTAGACCAGCACCCGCTGCTTCAGATCCCGCCCGAAGCCGTAGGCCAGCGCCGCGGCGGTGGGCTCGTTGAGGATCCGCTCCACGTGGATCCCCGCCAGCCGCCCGGCCTCCCGGACTGCCTGGCGCTGGTTGTCGTTGTAGTAGGCGGGCACGGTGACCACCGCCCGGGACACCGCCTGGCCCAGCTGGTTCTGCGCCACCTCCCGGACCTCGCGCAGCACCAGGGCCGAGATCTGCTGCAGGCTGTAGACGGTGGAGCCCAGCTTCACCGCCGACTCGCCGCCCTCACCGGCCACGATCTCGTAGGCGAAGCGGTCCTTGATCTGCTGCACGATCGGCGAGTCGTAGGCGCGCCCCACCAGCCGCTTGGCGCCGTACACGGTCAGCCGCGGGTTGGTCAGCATCTGCCCCTTGGCCGGATGGCCGATCACGATCTTCCCCCGCGCGTTGAGGGCGATGATCGAAGGGACGGTGTTGTGGCCCTCGCGGCTGGTCAGCACCGCCGGCTTGTTGTTGCGCACCATCGAGGCGCAGGAGTTGGTGGTGCCCAGGTCGATGCCGATGATCGGGCCGGTGCGCTTGGGCTCCTCCTTCGGCTCCTCGAACGGGGGCGCGGACACCTGGGCGCCGCTGCCCACCGCCACCACCGGGGCGTTGGCGTTGAGGGTGGGCGCAGCCTTCGCCCGGGGCGCGGTCCCCAGCTGGGGCACCGGGGGAGCGGACGTGGGCGTGGCCGCCTGGGCGGTGGGCGTGCCGTGGTCCGCCTCTCCCGCGCCCGAAGGCAGGGGAGGCTGGCTGGTGTTGGCGTGCGGAAGCGTCGCGGTGGCCGTGTCCAGGAAGCGCTTGGTCTCCGGGTCCAGGGTCAAGAACCGCAGCCCCATCCCGGAGATGCCGGTGCCCTTCTGCCCGGTGACGAAGGTCACCACCGCTGAGGCGTAGATCAGCCGCCGTCCGTCCTGCAGCTGCAGCTCCAGGGTGACCGCGGTCCCTGGCGGCTTGACCGTGCGCGAACGCAGGTAGATGCCCCCCCGGGTGAGGTTGGCGCCGTACTTCGAGATGAACTCTTCGGGAGACTGGAAGGGAAGCTTCACCTTCAGCCCGATGGGTGCCTGCGCTGGATCGGCCAAAACCGGTGGGTCCTAGAAGAAAAAACCCTGTGCGAAGGCACAGTTGAGTGAGTACAGCAGTGAACGTATTTTGCCGTCCTTTCCGGCCGACGCAAAGGCCGGGATCACCTATTCAGGCCCGACCATGCTCCCCGAAACCCTCCGTCTTGGTCTTACCTTCGACGACGTTCTCCTCCAGCCGGCGGAGAGCGAGGTCCTGCCGCGCGATGTGGACCTCTCCACCCGGCTGACCCGGAACCTCCGGCTGCAGATCCCGCTGATGTCCTCGGCGATGGACACGGTCACCGAGGCCCGGACCGCGATCACCATGGCCCAGGAGGGCGGGATCGGGGTGATCCACAAGAACCTCACCGTGGAGCAGCAGGCCCGGGAGGTCCAGAAGGTGAAGAAGTACTCCAGCGGGATCGTGCTTGACCCGTACACGGTGGAGCCGGATCAGCCGCTGCGCCACGCGGTGGAGCTGATGCGGGCCAACGGGGTCTCCGGGATCCCGGTCACCCGGGGCAGCAAGCTGGTGGGGATCGTCACCAGCCGGGACGTGCGCTTCGAGAAGAACCTCAACCTCCGGGTGGAAGAGGTGATGACCAAGGAGCTGGTCACCGCCCGCGAGGGAGTGGACGCCGCCGAGGCCCAGGAGCTGCTGCACAAGAACCGGATCGAGAAGCTGCTGATCGTGGACGCCCAGCACAACCTCAAGGGGATCATCACCATCCGGGACATCGAGAACACCCGGTCCAACCCCAACTCGGCCAAGGACAGCAAGGGCCGGCTGCTGTGCGCGGCGGCGGTGGGAGTCTCCGGGGATCGCGAGGCGCGGATCGACGCGCTGCTCAAGGCGGGCTGCGATGTGATCGTGGTGGACACCGCCCACGGCCACTCCAAGGGCGTGATCGACGCGGTGCGGGACACCCGGAAGAACTTCTCCGGCTTCGAGTTGATCGCCGGCAACGTGGCCACCGCCGAGGGCACCCGGGCGCTGATCAAGGCCGGGGTGGACGCGGTGAAGGTGGGGATCGGCCCCGGGTCGATCTGCACCACCCGGGTGGTGGCCGGAGTGGGAGTGCCGCAGCTGACCGCGGTGGACGACTGCGCCAAGGAGGCGGACAAGCACGGGATCCCGATCATCTCCGATGGCGGGATCAAGTACTCCGGAGACGTGGTGAAGGCCCTGGCGGCCGGCGCCTCCACCGTGATGATCGGCTCGCTGTTCGCCGGCACCGAGGAGGCCCCCGGAGAGGTGATCCTGTACCAGGGCCGCTCCTACAAGAGCTACCGGGGGATGGGGTCGATGGGGGCGATGCAGAAGGGGTCCAAGGATCGCTACTTCCAGGGGGACGTGGAGGAGGCGATGAAGCTGGTGCCGGAGGGGATTGAAGGCCGGGTCCCCTACAAGGGCTCGCTGGCGATGAACGTGTTCCAGATGGTGGGCGGGCTGCGCTCCGGGATGGGCTACACCGGCTGCAAGGACATCGAGGCGCTGCGGCACAACGCGTCCTTCGTGCAGATCACCTCCGCCGGGCTCAAGGAGAGCCACGTGCACGATGTGATCATCACCCAGGAGGCGCCGAACTACCGCGTCGAGTAACCTGCCGGGCCGTGGCCAAACGACGAACCCACGACTCGACGCTCGCCCGCCTCAGCCTCGCCAAGGACAACGAAGACCTGGTCCTGGCGGAGAACTCGCTGCACGGCGAGAAGCTGGTCACCGTCGCCCGCCTGGCGATGGTGGGCTTGATCTGGGGCAGCATGGTGCTGGCCCCCCGGGTGGTGGACATGCCGGCCGGCACCCGGGACACGGCCCGCGGGATGGCGGCGCTGGCGTACCTGGTGTTCGCGGTCTTCTGCTTCCTGATCATCAGACGCCAGGTCCCCAACCCCACCCGGGCGCTGTGGATGCCGATCGGCCTCACCGTGGTGGACTACTCGTTCTTCACCTTCCAGGGGTGGCGCAACGGGGAGCTGGGCAACTACGCCCCCCAGTCCTCGGCGGCGGTGTTTGCTCTGCTGATCTGCTTCTCGGTGACCCGGTTCTCGCGGCTGCACGTGTTCATCGCCACCTTCTTCTCCTGTGGCGCGTACATGTTCCTGTCGATGACCTACCGGCCAGACGGGGTCCGGCAGCACTTCTTCGTGATGGCGATCCTGATGACCCTGGGGGTGCTGATGGGGATGACCCAGGGCCGGGTCCGCCAGATGTTCCTGGATCTGCGCCGCCGCGACATGCTGACCCGCTTTCTGCCCCGGCAGGTGGCGGAGCGGGTGATGAGCCTGGGCGGGGCCTCGCTGGCGCCGGTGCAGCGGGAGGTGACCGTGATGTTCACCGACATCCGCGACTTCACCACCCAGTCCGAACAGATGCCGCCCTCGGTGGTGCTCCAGTTCCTGGACGAGTACTTCGGCCACATGTCGGCGCTGGTAAAGGCCCACGAAGGGATCGTGAACAAGTTCCTGGGCGACGGCCTGCTGGCGGTGTGGGGCGTCCCGGAGCGGCTGGAGGGGCACGCGGAGAAGGCGATGCGGGCCGCGCTGGACATGCGCCGGGTGGTGGAGGAGCTGAACCAGGTGCGGATCAAGACCGGCCAGACGCCGTTCCGGATCGGGATCGGGATCCACACCGGCACCGTGGCCGCGGGGATGCTGGGCGGCGAGCAGCAGGAGTACACGGTGATCGGCGACGCGGTGAACCTCACCGCCCGCATCGAGGGCCTGACCAAGAACTACGACACCGACATCCTGGTCAGCCAGGCCACCTGGGAGCAGACCGCGGGCCGCTTCCGGGGCCAGCAGATGGGCGAGTGCCAGGTGAAGGGCAGGGCAGAGCCGGTGGTGGTCTACGTGCTGGAGGGGGTGAAGGTCCCGGCCTCCCCCCGCACCGAGCGTCCGGCGATCCCGGCCACGGCGAGCTAGGCCGCGGCGCGATGGCTCTGCTTGATCATTCCTGGAGCCGGGCCGGGGGGCTGCTGCTGGCGGTGGCGCTGTCCGCCTGCTCCTCCCGGACAGGGGGAGAGGTGATGGTGGCTGCCGCCGCCAGCCTGAACCAGGTGCTGCCGGCGCTGGTCGAGCAGTACCGGGCCCGGGCGGATGCCCCGCGGGTGATCGTCAGCTACGGCCCGTCCGGGGGACTGCGCCAGCAGGTGGAGGGCGGCGCGCCGATCGACGCGGTGCTCTTCGCCCATGCCGCTCCGGTGGACCAGCTGATCGGCCGGGGGCTGGCGCGCGCCGACAGCCGGGCGGTGGTGGCCACCAACCAGCTGGTGCTGGTCGGGCCCCGGGGAGGGCCCCCGTTGACCTGGCAGACCCTGACCCGGCTTCCGGAAGGCGAGCTGCTGGCGGTGGGAGATCCGGGCGCGGTGCCGGCGGGACACTACGCCCGCCAGGTGCTGCAGAGGTTGGGCAGCTGGGAGGCGCTCCAGGGGCGGATGATCTTCGGCGGCGATGTATCCGCCACCCTGGCCTACGTCCGGCGGGGAGAGGTGGCGGCGGCGGCGGTGTACCAGACCGATGTCCGGGGTCTGGAGGACGTGGTGGTGCTGGACGTGGCCAGGGGCGAGTGGGCCCCCCGGGTGGAGGTGGTGATGGCGGTGACCGGCCAGGGCCCCGGAGGGGAGGGCGCCGCGCGCAAGTTCCTCCTCTTCCTTGCCTCCCCGGAGGCGCGGCCCACCTGGCGTCGCTTCGGCTTTGGCGATCCTTCCCACCCGTGAACGATCCGGTCCTCTTTCCGATTGGCCTCTCCCTCCAGGTGGCCACCCTCGCCCTGGCGGCGGTGGTGGTCCCGGGCGTGGCGCTGGCGTGGCTTCAGGCGCGGCGGCGCTACCCGGGCTGGTCGTTGGTGGAGGGGCTGATCCTGCTGCCGATGGTGCTGCCGCCCTCGGTGATCGGCTACTTCCTGGTGGTGGGCCTGGGGCGGAACGGGGCGCTGGGCCGACTGCTGGAGGACACCCTGGGGCTGAGGTTGATCTTCACCCCGGCCGCCGCGGTGCTGGCCTCCTGCGTGGTGGCGCTGCCGATGCTGGTCAAGACCCTGCAGCCGGCGCTGGCCCAGGTCCCGCGCGAGCTGGAGGCCGCCGGCCGGACCCTGGGGCTGGGCCCGCTGGCGCTGTTCTTCCGGGTCACCCTCCCGGTCGCCTGGCGGGGACTGGTGGCAGCCCTGGTGCTGGCGTTTGCCCGGGCCCTGGGTGAGTTCGGCGCCACCTTGATGTTCGCCGGAAACATCCCCGGACGGACCAACACCATGCCGCTGGAGATCTTCTCCGCCTACCAGGCGGGCGACGACGGCCGGGCGCTGTTGTACGTGGTCACCCTCACGGTGGCCTCGCTGGCGGTGGCGCTGCTGGCCTCCGTCCTCTCCGGGTACCGGGAGCGTCGATGAGCGAGGCGCTTGCGCTGGAGGCAGACTTCCGGGTCTCGGTGGGGGCACGCAGCTCGCCCTTCGAGGTGACCGCGAAGCTGAGCCTGGACCGCGGGGTGCTGGCGGTGTTCGGGCCCTCGGGGTCCGGCAAGTCGCTGACCCTGCAGGTGATCGCCGGGCTGCTCCGGCCGCAGTCGGGAAGGATCCGGGTCGGCGGTGAGCCGCTCTCCGACAGCGAGGCCAAGCTCCAGGTCCCGCCCCACCGCCGCCGGGTCGGCTACGTCCCCCAGCACCACGCGCTGTTCCCGTTCTGTTCGGTGTGGAGGAACGTGGCCTTCGGGCTGCCCCGCGGCGAACGCAGGCCGGACCATCCGGTGGTGGCCGGGCTGCTCCACGAGCTGGGGCTGGAGCATCTGACCCACGCGATGCCCGAGCGCCTCTCCGGAGGGGAACGCCAGCGGGTGGCGCTGGCCCGCGCCCTGGCGGTGCGGCCGCGGCTGCTGTTGCTGGATGAGCCCTTCAACTCCATCGATCTCGCCGGCCGGCGCGAGCTGTGGGGCGTGCTGCGCGCCACCCTGGCCCGGCACCAGACCCCGGCGGTGTTCGTCACCCATGATCCGTTGGAGGCCGCCGCCCTCGCCGAGCGGGTGGTGCTGTTCGAGCGGGGACGCAGCACCCGGAGCGGAGGCCCGGAGCTGCTGGAGCCGGCACTGGAGCTGGTCCGGGGGCCACCTCAGTCCAGCGGGATCGACACCCACGGCTCGTAGACGTGGTACCCGCCGGGCGCGACCACCCCCAGCTGGACCCACAGGGTGTTGTTCTCCACGTTGCGCCGGTCGCGGAAGCAGCCCCCGTCGTAGGCCTCCATCGGCCCCTCGTAGTCGGTGGGGGGAGAACCCGCCTCGGCCCGGAAGCGGCAGGCCACGTACCAGCCCTCGGGCAGGGGGCCGTCCAGGTGGGTGACGATCCGCAGGAAGGCGGCGGAGGGATCCTCCACCGACGGCTTGGGGCGGGGCAGTGAGTCGTGGAGTTGGCGGTGGCGGGCGTGCTCCCGCTCCAGGTCCTTCTGCACGTCGTAGAGGATCCGGGTCAGGTCGTAGCCGGCGGTCTGGAAGGCGTCCTGCCACACCGAGAGCGGGTCCAGCTGTTCGGGGGCGTCCTTTCGGCCGGTGGCCTCCAGCACCTTGCGGGGCGCGTCCTTCCCATGGCGGCGGACCAGCTGCTGCACGATCGCCTCCCCGAACGGATAGACCAGATCCCGATCCTGATCCGCGGCCAGCGCGCCAACGTTGAAGATGTCCTCCACCCGCATCTGCCGTCGGGCCAGCAGCAGCGCGGCCACGGTTCGCCCCTGATCACGATCCGGCGCGTCGGGGAACAGCATCCGCTGGACGTGGCGGGAGAGTCCCTCGTTGAAGGCCAGCAGCTGGTTCAGCCGCTGCGCCCGTTCCGCCCCCACCGTCTGGGCGACCAGCACGTGGGTGGTCTCGTGGGCCAGCACCGCCAGCAGCTCCTCCCCGTCCTCGGCGGCCAGCAGATCCATCCGGATCGCGTTCCAGAAGGCCAGCCCGGCGGTGTGCTGCGCCGAGCCGGTGAGATCCACCCGGATCGGGGTGGGCAGCGCTCCCACGCCCAGCAAGCCGCTGACCCGCTGGAAGGTCGCGTCTCCCTCCTCGAACAGCGGGGATGCCCGCTGGCTCAGCGGGGCGGGGTAGCGAAAGGCGTAGTGCTGCGAGTCGAACTGGCCCAGCGCCGGCTCGGGGAAGGAGGGCTCGGGGTCGACGGCGGTGGTCCCGTCCCCCGCCACTTCGGTGGAGATCACCCCGATCAGCACCAGGCCGACCACCGAGGTGGCCACGGTGATCGGGGTGG
Source organism: Myxococcaceae bacterium (assembly GCA_036675345.1). Classification (GTDB taxonomy): domain Bacteria; phylum Myxococcota; class Myxococcia; order Myxococcales; family Myxococcaceae; genus JALYOC01. The sequence continues at coordinate 147,925 of JAKFFE010000032.1, read as the reverse complement.
CCGCCGGTCCGGAGAGGAACCCCCACAGCTTGCGCAGCCGCCGGTCCCACACCCCGGCGAACAAGGCCAGGGACAGGAGTAGCGCCAGGGTGGCCCAGGTCAGATGGAGGGCCAGGGTGGTCCAGGGGATCCGCCAGTCGGTGCCCTGGAAGCGGGCGACTGCGATCGAGGTGGGATCCAGGATCGAGGCGGCCGGGATCTGCTGGACCGCCACGAACACGAACAGCCCCAGCATCCCGGCCAGCATCCAGGAGAGCCGGCCGGCGAAGGAGAGGACCACCCCCAGGGCCAGGCCCACGTAGAGCACCGCCCCCTGGAGCAGGGCGCCGGTGATCAGCAGCCCCAGGTGCAGCTGGCCATCCAGCGAGGTGTGGAACCACAGGTGGCGCAGCAGCAGCGCCACCAGCTCCAGGACGATCCCGGCCATCAGCACCAGCCAGCCGACGGCGATCTTCACCCCGAACAGCCAGCCCCGGCCGATCGGAAGGCTGTCCAGGAACTCCAGCGTCCCCTCCTCGTGCTCGCGGGTCAGAAGGCCGGAGCCCAGGGCAAAGGCGATCACCATCAGGAACAGGATCCCCGCGGTGCTGTAGCCGGCGCCGATCTCGTTGCCCAGCGGCTGCTGGGCAAAGGCGCCGGTGACCAGATCACTCAGCTGGTCCAGCAGCTCCAGGAACAGCCCCAGGATCAGGAACGGGCGCTGATCCCTCAGCTCCTTGCGCACCAGCGAGCGGATCACCGGATCTCCCTCCGCTCGGCCAGCACCCGCACACTGCACCGCAGCGCCGGGGAGGGGAGATCCACCACCCACATCCAGCGCGATCCCTCCACCAGCGCGGCGGGCAGGGCGACGAACGCCCCGGAGCCCACCTGCGCCTGCTGCAACTGGAACCCGTTCTCGTCCTCCGGGACGTCCATCGGCCCCAGCTCACCGAAGCGGATCGAGTAGCGCGGGGACCGTTCGGGGGGAGGGGAGAGGGACAGCCGGTGGCGCAGCTCGAAGGTGCGGCCGGACAACCGACGCAGCTCCAGCTCCGGCCGGGCCGCGCGCAGCGGGTCCAGCACGGTCGAATGCTCGCGGCGGACCGCCTCCAGCCGCTGGGTCCATGCCTGCTCCACTGCCTCCACGGTCAGCCCGGCCTCCTCCTGCAGCAGGGTCTCCAGCGTCGGATCCGCCACCAGCCAGGAGCGCCGGGCGTTCCGATCCAGCACCCGGCGCACCAGCCTCTGCCGCGCCTGGGGACCGGCCAGGGTCTCCACCGTCAACAGCACCGAGGCCGCCGCGGCGCCGGACAGACAGGTGCCCAGCACCTCCTGGGCCGGATCCCACCGCCGCAAGAAGGGCTCCAGCGGTTGGCTGGGGATCAGCGCCGCGCGCAGCCAGAGCAGCCTCTCCCCCTCCTCGCCCTGTAGCTCCCGGGCGGTTTGCAGGTGGGCGAACCCATCCAGCATCCAATGGCTGGTCTCCTTCATCGCTCGGTCGTCGTGGGCCTTGGAGACCACATCGTGCAGCGCCACCATCGTTAGCCGGAAGGAGTCCAGCTGGGGGTCGTCCAGCGCCGCCCGCAGGACCACCCCCGACGCGTTGGCCACCTGCGCCCGCTCCGCCTCATCCGGATCCAGCTCCCGGGTGGGCAACAGCGTCAGCCCGGGGAGGCGATCCAGCCCCACCTCGGCCCGCGCCGACTCGAGGATCCGCAGCATCCGGTCCGCCAGCTCCTGCGCGAGCTCGGGCTCCAGCTCGGCGGAGACCTCCACCCGCGCGCCATTCTTCCCCGCCACCACCGCGTCGGAGAGCCGGAACGGTTCGGGCTTCTGGGTGGCCTGCAGGGTGCCCAGCCCCACCAGGAAGGCCAGGAGCACGCAGGTCACGTAGACCTTCTCCCGGTGCGACATCCGGTCGGAGAGCTGCACGGTCAGCAGCCCGTCTCTGGCCAGCACCAGCGCGTAGGACACCCCCAGGCACAGGGCGATCCCGGCCCAGGTCTGCGCCAGCGCGGCCCAGGGCAGCACCGCGTCTTCGTAGGGGAGCTCATCCCCCAGCAGGCGCGCCGGCCCCAGGTTGGTCAGCTCCAGGGAGGTGAACTGGGCCAGCGCCATCAGCGCCAGGCCCAGCACCAGCAACAGCGGGATCCGGTAGCGCCCCAGCAGCGCCGCCATCGCCAGCAGCGCCCACACGAACCAGGCCACGCTGAGCACCCGCACGCTGACGAAGGCCAGCAGCCGGGGGCCATGGGCCTGGGTGGCCCCGCCGATCGCGGTGGCGATCCCGATCGCCACCGCGAACACCCCGGCGGTCAGCGCCGCCCCCAGGACCAGCTTGGTGGTCAGCACCCGGGTGCGGGAGACGGGCAGGGCCTCCAGGAACAGCTGGGTCCGGCTGTTGTACTCGCGGCGGATCAGCCGTCCGGCCAGGTAGGTGGTGCCCAGCAGGGACCAGCCGATGGCGAAGCGGCGCGGAGCCTCCAGCCAGCTGCCCCGGGCCTGATCCTCCGCAAGCCCGAACAGCAGCAGGCCATAGAGCGCCGCGGCGAACCCCAGCCAGACGATCAACGCCAGCCAGTGATCCCGCAGCTCCTTCTGCAGCCAGGCCCGGGTCATGCCCGGGGGGTTCGGCGCGCGTAGGCCAGGAAGATCTCCTCCAGGGTCAGCGCGCGGGCGTCCAGCACCACCAGAGCCTCCTGCGCCCAGACCGCCGGTTCGGCCCGCAGCACCCGGAGCTCGCCGCCGCCCTCGATGGGCTCGGCGCGGATCGTCTCCACCTGCGCCGGAAGGAGGGTCTCGGCGGTCACCCGCACCTGACGGTGGGAGGCCAGCAGCTCGGTCAGCGCCCCCTGGAAGCGCAGCTGGCCATCCTGGAGGATCCCGATCCGATCACAGACCTGCTCCACCTCCGAGACCAGGTGGGAGGAGAACAGCACCGCCTGACCCTCGCGGCGGATCTGCGACGCCAGGATGTCCAGGAACTCGCGGCGGGCCACCGGATCCAGTCCGGCGGTGGGCTCGTCCAGGATCAGCAGGGAAGGGTGGTGGGACAACGCCAGCGCCAACCCCAGCTTGGCCCGGGTGCCCCCGGAGAGGAACCGCGCCTTGCGATCCTTGGGGACGTCCAGCAGGCGCAGCAGCCGATCGAACTCGGCGGGATCCCAGCCGGGGTAGAAGCCGGACATGAACTGGCCCAGCTGCGCCCCGGTCATCCACGGGTAGAAGACCTGCTCCTGGGAGAGGTAGCCAACCCGCTGGCGCTGCGCCGGGCGGACCCGGGGGCCGCGCTCGCCCAGCAGCTCGATCTCGCCTGCGTCCGGGCGCAGCACCCCGATCAGCAGCCGCAGGGTGGTGGTCTTGCCGGCGCCGTTGCGGCCCAGAAAGCCGTAGATCTGCCCGGCGGCCAGCTCCAGGGAGACGCCCCGCACCGCCTCGAAGCTGCCGAAGGACCGGCGCAGTTGATGGGTCCGCAGCAACAGCGGCGGGGCCGCGGGGGGTACAGGCTCCGGGACCGGCGCCGCCTCCAGGATCTCGTCCATTCGGCTGCGACCTACCGCTTGCGGCTGGGCTTTTCCGCCGCGCTCTCCAGCCGCTTCTCCGCGCTGGTGACCTTGTTGAGCAGCATCTCCTTGTCGTCCGGGGAGAGCGACTCGATCGCCTGCTTGAGGGTGTTCAGATCCAGGCGGGCCACGGTGACCGTGTTCCCTCCCTTGATCTCCTGCACGGTGGGCATGTCCGCCAGGTCGCGCACGTAGGCCTCGAACTCCAACCGCAGCTCGGCGGTCTGGGCGATGCACAGGTCGCGGGCGCCCACGAACTCCGCGCTGCCCTCCTGGTACATCAGGTCCGGGTTGCGGTTCATCGCCTCCTGGAAGGTGGTGGTGCGGGTCTTGTACTGCTCGTAGACCTCCATGTAGCCCATCACCCGGTCGGTCTCGTTGCGGTTCACGTCCCGGGCCTTGAGCAGCTCCTCCGGCGGTTCGGCGCAGGTGATCTTGCGCAGCTCGGCCGCCCCGGCGGCCTCCTTGACCGGGACGTTGTTGGTCTCCCGATCCAGGCGCTCCTCGGAGCTGATTTCCTTCACGCACCCGGCGAGGCTTCCGGTGGCCAACACAGCGAGCAGCACGAGACGGCAGGTGGAGCGCATCGGTGGCAGGACCCCTGGTGACGGATTCGGTGTTGCTTGGACCAACTTTGTAGGGATACACGCCGCCCGTCAACGAACACCCACCGGAGACGCCGCTTGGACATCCACGCCGAAAAGATCCTGATCCTTGATTTCGGCAGCCAGTACACCCAGCTGATCGCCCGTCGGGTGCGCGAGCTGAAGGTGTACTGCGAGATCCACCGTCCGGACATGTCCGCGGAGGAGATCCGCAAGTTCAACCCCCAGGGGATCATCCTCTCCGGCGGGCCGATGTCGGTGGAGCAGGAGGGTTCGCCCCGGCCCGATCCGCTGGTGTTCGACCACGGCGCCCCGGTGCTGGCGATCTGCTACGGGCTGCAGCTGATCGCCAAGATGCTGGGCGGCAAGGTGGACCGCACCGCGCACCGCGAGTACGGCCCCGCCGAGGTGGAGGTGGGCGCCCGCCGGGGCCCGTTCGCCGGCTTCCAGGTGGGGGAGAAGGTCAAGGTCTGGATGAGCCACGGGGACCGGGTGGACGCGCTGCCCCCCGGGTTCGAGTCCATCGGTCGGTCCGGCAACTCGCCCTTCGCCGCCGCCGCCCACCAGTCCAAGCCGATCTTCGGGGTGCAGTTCCACCCGGAGGTGGTGCACACCCCGCTGGGCAAGCAGATGCTGCGGGCCTTCCTGTTCGACGAGTGCAAGGTCTCCGGAAACTGGTCGATGCGAGGGTTCGCCGAGGAGGCCCAGGACGCGATCCGCGCCAAGGTGGGCAATGGCCGGGTGATCTGCGCTCTCTCCGGAGGGGTGGACAGCGCGGTGACCGCGTTGCTGATCCACAAGGCGATCGGCGACCGGCTGCAGTGCATCTTCGTGGACAACGGGGTGTTGCGCACCGGCGAGCGGGAGCAGGTGGAGCGGCTGTTCGTGGACCGCTTCCACGTCCCGATGATCACCGTCGATGCCAAGAAGCGCTTCCTGGACAAGCTGGCCGGGGTGACCGATCCGGAGACCAAGCGGAAGATCATCGGCCGGGAGTTCATCGCCGTGTTCGAGGAGGCGTCCAAGGATGTGGAGGACGCCGCGTTCCTGGCCCAGGGGACCCTGTACCCGGACGTGATCGAGTCGGTGTCGGTGGTGGGTTCGTCGGTGACGATCAAGAGCCACCACAACGTCGGCGGGCTGCCGGAGGTGATGAAGCTCAAGCTGGTGGAGCCGCTGCGCGAGCTGTTCAAGGACGAGGTCCGCGCCCTGGGCCGTGAGCTGGGGATGCCGGACGAGATGGTGAACCGCCAGCCCTTCCCCGGTCCCGGCCTGGCGATCCGGGTGCTGGGCGCGCTGACCGAGGAGCGGCTGGCGCTGGTCCGCGGCGCGGACAAGATCGTCCAGGAGGAGATCCTGGCCGCCGGCCTCTACCAGGAGCTGTGGCAGGCCTTCGCGGTCCTGCTGCCGGTGCAGAGCGTGGGGGTGATGGGGGACGAGCGCACCTACGAGTCCACCTGCGTGATCCGCGCGGTGCAGAGCGTGGATGGGATGACCGCCGATTGGGCCCGGCTGCCGCACGAGCTGCTGGCGAAGATGTCCACCCGCATCACCAACGAGGTCCGCGGGATCAACCGGGTGGTGTACGACATCTCGTCCAAGCCGCCCGCCACCATCGAGTGGGAATGAGCCTGTCGCGGGGGGGGATCGCCCTGGGGCTGCTGCTGGCCGGCTGTGCCGGATCCGGCCGGGCGGTGGCCCCGGAGGACAGCTCGGCCGAGGCGCTGCGGGTGCGCTTCCACCAGGCGGTTCTGGAGTTCCGGATCCAGCAGCGCCCGGGCGGGGCGCCGGATGCGCCCGGGCTGATCCGCCTGGCCTCGCGGATGCTGGGCGCCAACGCGGTGGCCCACACCTTCAGCGGACGGCCGGGGGATCTGACCCTCACCCTGGAGCCCTCGCTGGACACCGGGTTGAACCGGCTGGCGCTGCAGATCCGGGACACGGTGAAGGGGAGGGCGACCTACGACCTGGGGCGCTTTCTGAAGGACCCGGACGCGCCCGCGCACTTCGATCCCCGAAGCGGGGACTTCTTCCTGCCCCACGCCGCGCTGCTGGAGCTCAACCCGGACGAGCCCACCGTCCGTCACGAGCTGGTCCATGTCCGCACCTTCGGGACCCTGCGCAGCGGCTGGCTGGCGCCGCTGCAGGGGTACTTGAAGGGACCGGGCCTGGGAGACCAGGAGCTGTTCCTGGACGAGATCCCCGCCTACTCGGACGACGTGCGGTTCGCCGCCTCGCAGCTCTCCGAGATCCTCAAGCGGACGCCGGATGCGGCCGGGCTGCTGGCCCGGTCCAACCTGGACGGGATCCTGCGGGCCCGGATCGCCGGCCAGAAGCCGGAGGGGAAGCTGAGCTTCCTGGAGCAGGTCTGGGACCGGCTGGTGGCCCGGACCATCTACGGGGGAACCCTGGCGTTGACCGCCTCCGAGCTGCTGATCCCCCTGGAGCGCGCCGTCGCCGATTCGGCCTCAGTCACCTACCAGCAAGGACCGGATGCGACCGAGGCGCTGCTGCGGCACCAGGCGATCACCGCGCGGTTCTACCTGCCCTCCAGCACCGGCCCCGGCGATCCGAAGAACGCGGAGATCCTGGCCAAGCAACTGATCACCTCCCAGCAGGCTGCCTTGTCCGCCGCCGATCAGTTCGGCCGGGCCAAGACGCGCTTCCACGCGGTGGTGGACGAGGTCTCCCCCGCGGGCAAGGTGGAGCTGATGATCGACGCGGCGCTGCTGGCCGGGGACCGCTGACCTGATGTCCACCGGCCTTTAGTCCCCCCAGGAAGTGCGTGTCTCCGCCTGGACGCTCGTCTAGGAGTGGGGCAGCCAGCCGTTCGACGAGAAGCTTTGAACCTGGCCCGGGGGGTCGCCGTCCTCGTTCTGGACGACGACCTTAGGGGCCGCCTCAGGAGGAACGATGATGAAGAAGGCACTGTGGACCGCCGCGTTGCTGACATTGGCAATGGCGTGCGCCAAGAACCCGGTCACTGGCCGGAACCAGTTCGTGCTGATCTCGGAGGAGCAGGAGGTGGCGATGGGCAAGGAGTACGCCCAGCAGATCCTCCAGCAGATGGCTCCCTACCCGGACCAGAAGATCCAGGACTACGTGGCGGGGATCGGCAAGAAGCTGGCCGCGGACTCCGAGCGCCCGGAGGTCCCCTGGCAGTTCCACGTGGTGGACGACCCCACCGTCAACGCCTTCGCGCTGCCCGGCGGTCCGATCTTCATCACCCGCGGGATCATGACCCACATGAACTCGGAGGCGGAGCTGGCGGGCGTGGTGGGCCACGAGATCGGCCACGTCACCGCCCGGCACTCGGTGGCGCAGATGTCCCAGGCGCAGCTGGCCCAGCTGGGGCTGGGGCTGGGGTCGGTGTTCGTCCCCGCGCTGCAGGGCGCGCTGGGGCAGGCGGCGGGCGCGGGGATGCAGCTTTTGTTGATGAGCCACGGCCGCGACGCGGAGCGGGAGTCGGACGAGCTGGCCTTCAAGTACAACGTGGCCAACAACTACGACGTGCGCGCGCTCAGCTCGATGTTCACCACCCTGAACCGGGTCAGCACCCAGGCGGGGGCGGGCGCGATGCCGGAGTGGCTGTCCACCCACCCCAACCCGGAGAACCGGGTGGCGGCCAACCAGCAGCGGATGCAGAAGGCCAACGTCAGCGTGGTCAACGCCAACCTCAACCGGGACGGCTACCTGAAGATGATTGACGGGATGGTGTTCGGCGAGGACCCCCGCCAGGGCTACTTCAAGGACAGCCTGTTCCTGCACCCGGGGCTCAAGTTCCAGCTGAGCTTCCCCAACGGGTGGAAGACCCAGAACACCGCCGCCGCGGTGGCCGCGGTCAGCCCCGCCGAGGACGGGATGATCGTCCTCGGCGCCGGCGGCAAGGAGAGCCCCCAGGCCACCTTGGCCAAGTTCCTGGCCCAGAAGGGGGTCCAGGCCGGGCAGGCCAGCTCGCCGACCGTGAACGGTCAGCCGGCCGCGTCCTCCACCTTCCAGGCCCAGTCGGAGCAGGGGGTGATCGAGGGCGTGATCACCTTCTTCACCCACGCCGGCAACACCATGCAGCTGCTGGCCTACACCAAGGCCGGGAACCTGGGCACCTACGCGGGCACCTTCCAGAACACCCTGGGCAGCTTCACCACCCTTACCGATCCGGCGGCGCTGAACGTCCAGCCGGCCAAGGTGAAGATCGTCACCGTCCCCCGGGCGATGACAGTCGCCGAGTTCCACCAGCAGTTCCCCTCCACGGTGAAGGTGGAGGAGGTGGCGATCATCAACGGGCTGGACGCCGGCGGGTCCTTCACCTCCGGTCAGCTGGCCAAGCAGGTCGTGGGTGGGCTTGCCAAGTAGGCAAGCAACCGACATGCGTTTTCGACGGCGGCCGGAGGGAGACTCGGCCGCCGTGTTGGACTAGGCTCCCAGCCTCCGATGAAGTCTCCCCAAGTCTTCGGGAAGTATCTCCTCCTCGAGCGAATCAGCGTTGGCGGCATGGCGGAGATTTTCATCGCCAAGGCCTTCGGCGTTGAGGGCTTCGAGCGAATGCTCGCCATCAAGAAGATCCTCCCCAGCATGGCGGAGGACCTTGAGTTCATCACGATGTTCATCGACGAGGCGCGGATCAGCTCCCAGCTGAACCACGCCAACGTCGTGCACATCCACGAACTCGGTAAGTACGACGACGCGTACTACATCGCGATGGAACACGTGCAGGGCCTGGACCTGCGCGCGATCGCCGAGCTGTACCGCCGGGAGCGCCAGGCGATGCCGGTGCCGATGGCCGCGTACATCATCTCCCGGGTCTGCGAGGGGCTGGACTACGCCCACCGGGCCAAGGACGGGCGCGGCCAGGACCTGAACATCGTCCACCGCGACGTCTCTCCCCAGAACGTGCTGGTCTCGTTCGATGGCGAGGTGAAGATCATCGACTTCGGGATCGCCAAGGCGGCGAACCGGACCCAGCAGACCCAGGTCGGGATCCTCAAGGGCAAGTTCGGGTACATGAGCCCGGAGCAGGCCCTGGGCAAGCCGATCGATCGGCGCAGCGACCTGTTCGCGGTGGGGGTGATCCTCTACGAGTTGCTCACCGGCGACCGGCTGTTCGTGGGCGAGTCCGACTTCTCGGTGGTGGAGAAGGTCCGGACCGCGGACATCCTCTCCCCGCGGGAGATGAACCCGGAGATCCCCAAGGCGCTGGAGAAGGTGATCCTCAAGGCCCTGGCCAAGGATCAGCACGATCGCTACCAGTGGTGCAGCGAGCTGCAGGAGGACCTCAACCGCTTCCTGATCAGCGAAGGGACCATCTACTCCGGCAAGCAGCTCTCCCACTTCATGCACGAGGCGTTCGCCGACGACCTGCAGCGGGAGGCGGAGCGGATGGAACGCTTCGCCTCGGTCGAGCGCCCCGATGATCTGGAGGACTCGAACGTCGCGGTCTCCCCGCGGCGGCGCAGCTCGCGGCAGATCCCGGTGGTCACCGCGCCTGCTCCCAGGCTGACCCCCTCCCGGGGAACCCCCGCCGGGGGAGCTCCGGCCCGCAAGCCGTCGGACCCCGCGGTTCCCCGCGCGCGTCCTCCCAGCGTGGAGCTGGCCAGAAAGCCCAGCGCCGCGTCGGAGGAACTGGAGGCGCCGCCGGCTCCGGAGCGCACCCAGATCGTGGATGCCTCCCACCTGAGGGACAAGCCGGAACCCCGGGGGGACACCCAGGCCCGCGCGGTGGCGGAGCAGCCCACCAACGTCAAGACCCAGCATCCCCCCAAGGGCAAGGTGGTGATCGGGGACAAGGCGGTCCACGGCCCCACCGTGATCGGCGCCGCCCCCGAGTCCCGCAACAAGCCCGCGGCCCGCCGCAACCCGCCACCGATCGACGCGCCCCCCAGCGTGGTGGTGGACGCCGGCCTGGGCCTGGATCAGGCCTATGACTCCGCGCCTGACACCGGGGTGCACGATCTGCCCCAGGACACCGGCGCCTTCGCGCAGCCCCCGGAGTTCGCCGACGACGAGCCCCGCACCCAGGGGGTGGAGAGCTACAGCTTCGGCGAGGAGCCGCCGGAGACCACCCCGGTGGCCAAGCCGCCCGAGGAGGAGGAGGACGAGGCCCCGCCGCCCTGGCCTTCGATGGAGGGCAAGGGCGAGACCGTGATCGGTCCGGCCCCCACCGCGCCCCCGGAGCGGAAGCGGGTCTCCTCGCTGGCAGAGGAGTCCAACCGGCGTCGTGCCGCCCTGGCCGCCCAGCAGCCCTCGGTGATCGTGGGTTCGGCCCGGCTGGAGGACGCGGACGAGGCCACGCCCACCCCGTCGGACGTGGGGTTGTCCGATCCGGAGCAGACCTCTCCCTTGCAGGCCGCAGACCTGGAGCGGGCAGCGGCCCCCTCGCTGGCCGACGCCGGCCGCGCGTCGACCGCCACCTCTGAGCTGGACGCGCTGGATCCGGCTCTGAAGGCAGGGTCCCTGGCGCTGGGAGACACCGAAGCGCCGCCCAGCACCGGCGCGGCCACCCGGCTGGAGAACCCGGCCCCCTCCAGCACCGCCGACGAGCTGGACGCTTTGATGGGCGGCGCGGCGCTGGGCGACGACGCGGTCGCGCAGACCGGCGAGGTGGATCGACTGGAGGCGCCGGAGTCGCTGGCGCCGCCAGACGACCAGGAGGCCCTGACCTCCGGGCCGATGGAGTTCCAGGCCGATGATTCGTTGCTGGGCGGCTCCGTCCAGGAGCGCACCGGCGAAGTTCCGGCCCTCTCGGACGACGACGAGGAGGAGGGGAGCGCCGAACGGACCGCCGCCATCGAGTCCCCGCTGTGGAGCGCTGCCCCGGAAGAGGAGCCCCAGGGCTACCAGGGGCAGGATCGCACCGCCGCCACCCCGGCTCCCTCCGACCTGCTGGCCACCCATCCGGAGGAGGACGACAACGACGATCGCACCGCCGCGATCGCCGCGCCCTCCCTGGATCGGGAGGAGGATGACAACGACGATCGCACCGCCGCGATCGCCGCTCCCTCACTGGATCGAGAGGAAGATGAGGAGGGCTACGCCGGACACGATCGGACCGCGGCCACCCGCGCCCCCTCTGAGCTGGACGAGGAGGAGGGAGAGGGGACCGACGCGGAGGGTTCCGCTGACGAGGACGAGCCCGGCGAGGGCCGGGGGGACACCGGTGTCTCCGAGGCCCCCGACGGGCTGCAGGACGAGGAAGTCGACGATCGGGAGGAGCAGACCCGCCCGGAGCGGTCACCCCGGCGGGCACCGGCTGCCGCGCCGATGTCCCAGCGCACCAAGCTGATCGCCCTGGGGGGTGCAGCCACCGCCCTGGTGCTGGTGGTGGTCGGGCTGGTGCTGTCGCTGGGCGGCGACCCCGCTGGCGCGTTGATGGTCCGTGCCGAGCCCGCCTCTGCCCGGATCACGGTCGATGGCCGGGAGCTCAAGAGTGGGGAGGTGCTCACCGGGCTGGAGGCCGGGGAGCACGAGCTGGTGGTCTCTGCCCCCGGGTTCAAGACCCACCGGGCGAAGCTGAAGACCACCGACTCGCAGAACATCACCCAGGTGGCGCTGGTGTCGGAGACCGCCGCGCCGCCGGTGGTGGAGGCAGCGCCCGAGGCACCCCAGCCCCAGGTGGCGGAGGCCCCGCAGGTGGCGCCGGCCCCACAGGCCGCGGAGCAGGTCGAGGAGAAGGCGCCCGTCCAGGAGCCGGTGGACGAGGCGCCGGTGGTGGAGGCGAAGCCCGAGCCCGTCGCTCCGGTCACGCGGGTGGCCAGCGCCACCAAGCCCGTCGTTCAGGAGGCACCCGCCGCCGAGATCCGTCAGACCCGCACCGCACGGCGGCGGACCGGCCAGCTGGCGATCACCAGCTCTCCGATGGGCGCGGAGATCTTCATCAACGGTAAGTCCACCGGTCGCAAGACCCCGGTGGCCTTCGGCAGCGCACTGACCCTGCCCGCCGGCTCGAACATGCTGGTGCTCAAGTCGGGCAAGTTGAAGTTCGTGAAGGAGATCACGATCGAGGCGGACGAGATGAACACCGTCCGCAACGCCGTCCTCGAGTAGCCGCAGAGGCTGCGGGTCCCCGGCCGCGAGGTGCCGGGGAGTCCGCGATGCGGTGCAGGCCTCAGCGCCCGATCTGGGTGCGGTCGTCCTCTTCGGTCTGCTCGGCCAGCTCGCAGATCCGGTTCTCCGCCTTGCGCAGCCGGCGGGAGAGCTCGCGGGCGATGTTCATCACCACGATCAGGTAGGCGCTGGGGTCGCGCTGGTACAGCGAGTACAGCCCGCGGTTGGTCAGCGAATACAGCCGGGCAGGGCGGTCGGCGATGATCGAGGCGTCCGAGGGATGGATCTCGATCAGGGTCGTCTCGCCGAAGAACTCGCCTCGCTTCAGGCGCACCACCTTGCGCAGGTGCCCGGAGGGACCGGCGCGGCGGATCACCATCTCCCCCTCGGCGACCACGTACATGTTGCGGGAGGTGTCTCCCTGCCCGACCACCACGCTCCCCTCGGCGAACTCCTTCTCCTCCAGCAGGCCGATCACCGACTCCAGCTTGGGATCTTCGAGGCCCCCGAAGATGGGGATGTTGCGAAGGAACTCCCGGGTGTCCGGCGCCGCGAGCGACATGCCGGGAGAACAACATGGACCTGCGCCCGGCGGTAGTCCGCGACCTGTCCGCTGATCCCCGGTGCAGTGGGAGAAGGTGGCCGCGCCTGCGCACCGACACCCTGCGCACAACAGATGGACCGCAGTCTGGGTGGCGAACGGGTCAGGGGCCTCCCAGCTTGGGCGTCGGCGGGAAGGCTGACCAAGGGGGTCCAAGTGGGACGAGGCGATGGCTCGGGAGCGTTGACGGAGAGCGGGAGGACGCCACTGGCGGTGTTGCTGGGGGACACCGGTGAGCTGGAGCGGGATCTGGACGCCGCGCTGGGGAGACTGACCGCCGACGCCGGGACCGAGGAGCAGGACGAGTCCGGGTCCGATGGAGACACCGAGCCCAGCGGACGCCGCGCTCCCCAGCGCCGTGAGGCGAGCCGGATCGGCGCGCCGCCCGCGCGGCACCACGCCTCGGTGATTGGTGGGCGGATCCGCTCCCTGGCGGAGGAGGCCTACTTCCAGGAGCTGCAGCGCAACCGGCGCGAGGAGGACTCCAGCGGGAGCTTCGCCATCGCGGCTCCGCGCCTGCCCACCGTGGTGGTACCTGCGTCCCTGGATCAGGAGGCGCTGGCCAACCTCCCCTGGGAGCTGCGTCAGTACCTGACGCCCCCGGCGGTGCCCCAGACCCGCGAGCGGCCCTTCGTCTTCGGCGCGGCGATCGGTGCGTTGGTCGCCCTGGTCGCCGGAGGGCTGACCGTCGGCGCGCTGGCCACCTGGCCACCGGAAGGGGCAAACAACCCGGGCACCATCGCCAACGCCCAGGGCGTGATGGGGTCCAGCGCCCCGGCGACGGCTGGCTCGCAGCCTCCGGGAAGCAACCTGACGGGGACTGCGGTGCCTCCGGGAGCCGCGCTGGCGGGGATTGCGATCGCTGAGGGAAGCACCCCGGTCTCGACTCTCGGGGCGCAGAGCACCGCCCTCGCGTTGGTGAATGGCCTGGGGAGTTCCTCCCCGGTGGTCGGCGGGACCCAGCTGGTGGGACGTGCCCAGCTGACCCCGTCGCTGCCGGTGCCACCGCCGTCCCCTTCGGTGGGAGAGACCTCGCCGATCGCGGTGGAGCCGCGGCGGCGCGTTCCCCGCGCGGTGAAGGAGGCGCCGCTGGCCGCCAAGGAGCAGGTGCAGACGATGAGCTTCGGTGAGGAGGAGGGGACCTCGCCGGTGGAAGCGGCGGCGGGTTCGACCATCGAGGTGGACACCACTCCGCCGCCCAGCCCCCAGGAGCTGGACGATGCCTTCGAACGTGAGTTCGGGGTCGCGGGCGCCTCGCCTTCCAAGGACGCGGAGGGCCAGTCCAAACCTTCGGTGTTCATTCCGCCTCCGGTGGCGCAGCTGCCGCAGACCCTCTCCCAGTCGGAGGTGATGGAGGTGGTGGTTACCCACAAGAAGCAGGTCGCGGACTGCGTGAGCGCGCACGCCGAGGCCTCCGCGGAGCGTCGCATCCTGGTCCTCAGCTGGGTGATCGCCCCCGGAGGCGCGGTGGAGAGCGCGCGGGTGGACTCGGCCGGACTCCAGGGTTCTCCGCTGGGGGAGTGTGTGCGCAGCGCGGTCGCCGGCTGGACGTTCGCGCCGCACCAGCAGCCGCAGCCGGTGCGGTTCCCGTTCTCCTACTGAGGCGGGACAAGCGGCTCACGAGGAGCAGCTGAGCATCAGGTGCCGCGCCGAGGCCGGAGGGGCCTCGGCGTAGCGCTCCTCTCCGGGCTGCTCCTGGAAGGGGCGGCGCAGGACCTGGTGCAGCCTTGCCAGGACCGTGAAGTCACGGGCATCGGCGGCGGCGCGGATCGCCTCTTCCGCCAGGTGGGTCCGCAACACGTAGCGTGGATTCACCGCGTCCATCCGCCGTTGCCGCTCGACGGGCGCCAACGGTTCCTGGGCCAGTCGCGCCCGGTAGCGCTGCAGCCAGGGACCCAGGGCCTGAGGGTCCGAGAGCTCGGCCAGCAGCGGCGCCTCGGCTTGCGCTTGCCCTCCCAGGGCGCGGAAGAAGCGGGAGTAGTCCGCCTCCTGCTCCGCCAGCACGCCCAGGCCGTCCTGGACCAGGCTCCAGTCCTCCTGCTGCGCGGTGATCAGTCCCAGCTTCTCGCGCATCCGCTTCAGGTAGGCGGCCTCCACCCGGGGGGCGTAGGTCTCCAGCAAGGAGATCAGCCGCGGTTCGGGGACCAGCGGCAGCAGCGCCTCGCCCAGCCGGGTCAGGTTCCACAGTCCGATCGAGGGCTGCTGATCCAACGCATACCGGCCGCGGTGATCGGAGTGGTTGGGGACAAAGCCGGGCGTGAACCCGTCCACGAACCCATAGGGGCCGTAGTCCAGGGTCTGCCCGAGGATGGACAGGTTGTCGGTGTTCAGCACCCCGTGGCAGAAGCCCACCGCCTGCCAGCCGGCGATCAGCTCCGCGGTGCGCGCCACCGCCTCCTCGAACAGCGCGGCGTGACGGTCCTCGTCCGGCAGCCCGGTCAGGTGCGGCAGGCAGCGCTGGATCACGTAGTCCGCCAGCCGGGCCAGCTCCGGGAGCCGCTGGGTGTGGGAGAGGTACTCGAAGGTGCCGAAGCGCACGTGGGTGGACGCCACCCGGACCAGACTGGCCGCGGTCTCCACCTCCTCCCGGTACACCGGCAGATCGCTGCCCACCAGGCACAGCGCGCGGGTGGTGGGGATCCCCAGCGCGTGCAGCGCCTCGCAGGCCAGGTACTCGCGGATGCTGGAGCGCAGCACTGCCCGCCCGTCCCCTCCGCGGGAGTAGGGGGTGGGACCGGCGCCCTTGAGGTGCAGATCCCACAGGTTCCCCGAGGCGTCGCGGGCCTCGCCCAGCAGCACCGCCCGCCCATCCCCCAGGCGGGGGACGTACACCCCGAACTGATGCCCGGAGTAGACCATCGCGAAGGGTTGACCGGTGGGGTGCGGCACCTGACCGGAGACCAGCTCCACCCACCCGGAATCCTGGGGCTGGGCTTCCAGCCCCAACAGCTCGGCCACGTCCGGGTTGTAGGCCACCGGGTAGGGCTGGGGCAGCGGGGTGGGGCGCACCGGGGTGCCGAAGGCCTCGCCGAGGTGGGCGTAGGTGTTCTCCAGGCGGAGCTGATCGAGGCGGAGACTCATCGTGGTGGGGACCCAGGCAGGGGAAGGCGTTCGGTGCCAGACTGGCGACCTACAGTCGTACAGCCGGGCCGGGCAACTTCGGAGCTTCGAATGAACCGCCTCATCCTTATCCTCGCCGCCGTCACCGCGCTGGGAGGCAGCGCCGCCAAGGCCGCCGACCCGCAGAACGTGATCACCCTGCTGCCCATCTCCCGCGAGGTGGGGACCTTCGGGCTGGAGTACGAGCGCGCCTTCGGTGCGACCAGCTGGTTCCTGGCCGGGCAGGTGGCCAACCCGCTGGACAACCAGCCGATCCGCGCCGGGCTGGACCTGGGGCTGCGCTTCTATCCGTTCGCGCCGGCGCCGCGCTGGTTCTTCGTCGGACCGCACCTGGGGGTGGAGTACTTCGACGCGGCGCGGACCGGGATCGCGGCCAAGACCGGCGGCTTCCGGGTGGGCGCCTCGGCCGGCTTGAACCTGCTGATCGGGGACCTGGTGCTGCTGACCGGCTCGGTGGGCGGGGAGTACTTCCGCGACTACACCTTCTCCACCGGGGACGGGGAGATCCGCACCGATCGCTATGACCTGCGGCTGATCTACCGGGCCGGGCTGGGGTTCGCCTTCTAGCCCCCTGGCGGTATACAGCGCGCGCCATGCCGAACCGCGCGAACGCCCTTGCCGTCGTCCTCCTCGCCCTTGCGGGCTGTGCCTCCCAGGAGGTGGCCTTCACCGTCCTGGCCCCGCTGGACACGCCCCGGGACGCCACGGTGGTGGTCCGGGGCGAGCATCCGGCCTTCGCGGACGGGCTGCCGCTGCAGTACGCCGCCGACGCTGGCTACGTGGGGAGCTTCCCCCTCCCGCCCGGGCAGGTGCTGACCTTCAACTTCGCGCTGCGGGGCGAGGACGGCGAGCTTCCCGAGCTGTCCCACACCCTGGAGCCGGTCCCGCTCCGCTCTCTTCCGATTGTCCAGGGGCAGTACCAGGAGGTGGTGACCGAGGTGGCGCGCTGGGCGACGCCTGCCGATCCCTCGCGTCCGGCGGTGACCTTTGAGGTGACCGTGCCCTCCAGCCACCCGGCCGGCTCCCCGGTGTGGGTGACCGGCAACCTGCCGGAGCTGGGCGCCTGGAACCCCCGGGGGCTGCGGCTGTACAAGCGCGCAGACGGGAAGTTCGTAGGCCAGGTCCAGCTGCCGGCGAACAGCACCCTGGAGTACGCGCTGACGCGGGGCAGTTGGTCCACCTCGGAGCGGTTGGCCACCGGAGAAGAGGCTCCGAACCGGACCCTGGCCGTGGGAAGCGAGCCGCAGACGGCGTCGCTGGCGGTGGGTGGGTGGCTGAGCTCGGACAAGTCGAAGGTGCTCACCGGAAACATCGAGTACCTGCGGGGGGTGACCTCCAGCCACGTGGCGACGCGCGACGTGATCGTGTGGCTGCCGCCCGGCTACCACGACGAGGGCAACACCCTGCGCTACCCGGTGCTCTACCTGCACGATGGGCAGAACCTGATGGATGGCTCCACCTCCTTTGCCGGAGAGTGGCACCTGGATGAGGTGGCGCAGCGCCTGGTGCAGCTGGGCCAGCTGGAGCCGGTAATCCTGGTCGGGGTCTACAACGTGGGCAGCGACCGGATCGCCGACTACACCCCGGTGGCCGACCCGCAGTACGGCGGGGGCGAGGCCGCGGCCTACGCGTCGTTCCTGGTCGACGAGCTCAAGCCGCAGGTGGACGCCGCCTTCCGCACCCGGACCGACGCCGCCTCCACCGGGGTGGGCGGGTCGTCGCTGGGCGGGCTGGTGTCGCTCTACCTGGGACTGACCCGCTCGGAGACCTTCCAGCGGTTGGGGGTGGTCTCGCCCTCCATCTGGTGGTCGGACCGGGAGATCCTGGGCCGGGTGAGCGCCCTGGAGGCGAAGCTGCCGCTGCGGATCTGGTTGGACATGGGGACCCAGGAGGGGAACCCGCCGCAGGCGAACGTGGACAATGCCCGGGCGCTGCGGGACGCGCTGCTCGCCGAAGGGTGGTCGCTGGAGCAGGACCTGCACTACCTGGAGGCACCCGGCGCGGTGCACAACGAGGGTTCCTGGGGCGCGCGCGCGGATCTGATCCTGCGGGCCCTGTACCCGCCTCCGTAGGAGCGTAAAGCAAGCTACCCCCTGCTCGTCCGCTCGCCCTGGCGTCGGCGGGGCGGGCCTCCCCGGAGATCGAATGCGCACGATGCACATTCGATCAAAAGGCACAGGAGGCTCGAATGAACGCAACGAAGCGAGTGGTACTGGCCGGCGTGGTGCTGGCGATGGTGGCCGGGTGCGCGACGCCGGGTCGCCGGACCGCCACGGGGGCGGCGGCGGGCGCGGTGATCGGCGCCGGCGTGGGTGGGGCAGCCGGAGGAGGCCGAGGCGCGGTGGTGGGCGCCGCGGTGGGCGCGGTGGCCGGCGGATCCGTTGGCAACTACCTCGACAAGCAGGCCCAGGAGCTGGAGAAGGTCGCCGAGACCAAGCGCGTGGAGAACGCGGTGCTGGTGAAGATGAGGAGCGATGTGCTCTTTGACTTCGATGAGGCGCAGCTGCGCCCCGAGGCGCTGGACCAACTCAACAAGGTCGGAGACATCCTGGCCAAGTACCCGGAGGACCGGATCCGGATCGAGGGCCACACCGACAGCATCGGCAGCGATCTCTACAACGACGAGCTGTCCCGTCGTCGGGCGGTGGCGGTGAAGGAGGTGCTGGCGGCCCGCGGGGTCAAGGACCACCAGCTGGTCACCGTGGGCGCGGGAGAGGAGAAGCCGATCTCCGACAACTCCACGGTGGAGGGCCGCGCGGCCAACCGCCGGGTGCAGCTGCACATCTCGGTTCCGCAGCAGCAGCAGCCCGAGGGCGACCGGAACGTGGGCTAGCGGTCGAGGTGGGAACTGCGGGCGTCACCCTCCGGGGGTGGCGCCCGCCTCCCTTAAGTGCCCGAAAGGACTGGGGGAGGGGACCAAGGTGGCGATTCTGTCTACCTTGGAGGCAACTGTCCTACATCCCTCCCGATAATCTGGTCACTTTCGCCGCATTATCGGAGGCAGCCCCCCATGTCCGGACCCACGATTGGCTCGATCTTCTCCCGCATCGACACCCGCGTCGACGGCGCCTTGAGCCGCGACGAAGTGAAGTCGATGGTGGAGAAGGCCAAGGTGGGCGGTGGGATCTTCGGCGGGATCAAGGTGGATCAGGCCACCGACGCGTTCATGGACGCGCTGGACACCGACAAGAACGGCAAGATCGTCCTCGACGAGGTCGGCGCGCAGCTCAAGGCACTGGTGGCCAAGCTGGGAGAGGGACAGGACGGGAAGAGCATCCCGGAGATCGCCTCCGAGTGGTTCACCAAGGCGGACACCTCGCGCGATGACAAGCTGACCCAGGCGGAGGTGAAGGCCCCGGTGAAGCAGGCGCTGGAGGATGCGGGCCAGTCGATGGCGGACCTCAAGGCGGACATCGCGGCCAAGATCGCGGTCTACCTGCTGGACGAGGACAAGAGCGGCCAGGTCTCCCGCGGCGAGGTCGACTCGCTGGCCCAGGACATCCAGACCCAGACCCAGCCTCCCGCGCCGCCCCCGGCCCCGGAGTGGTTCGTCTAAGGTCGCTCCCCGGGAAATCTTCCGGCAGCACGCGGGCCCGCGTCACCCCATCCAGGGTGGAGCGGGCCCGATGCTTTTCGCGGGGCGGACTACTTCGTCTGCTCCATCAGCCGCGCGTAGACCTGCGAGCGCGACACCCCGGAGGCCACCAGCCGCTCAGCGCGGACCAGTTCCTGCTCCAGGGCCTGCTGGAAGGCCGCCGCCGGCCGGGCTCCCAGCAGCTGGCGTCCATTGATGAAGAACGCCGGGGTGCCGCGGATCCCCAGCGCCGCGGCCTCCGCCAGATCCTGCTGGATCCGCGCCTGGTGGGCCGGGTCGGCCAGGGACTGCTTGAAGCGCGCCACGTCCAGGCCCAGCTCCTGTGCGTGCCGCTCCAGGCTGACCGGGTCCAGCGCCTGGCGGTTGGCGAAGAGCCGCTCGTGCATCTCCCAGTACTTGCCCTGATCGCCGGCGGCCAACGCGGCCACCGCGGCCTGACGGGCGTGGGTGTGCATCGGGAGTGGCATCTGCTTCATCACGATCCGCACCCGATCCCCGTAGGCCTCCGCCACCTCCTGGAGGGTGGCGTCGGCGCGCGCGCAGTAGGGGCACTGGTAGTCGGAGAAGACCGCCACGGTGATCAAGGCCTCCTCCCGGGTTCGGGGATCGGCCTCGCGCAGTCCTCCACGGGCGAGCATCGCGGTGGGCGCGCCCTCCACGTTCACCTGGCGGTAGATCACCGGCTCGGTGGGGACCGCGGCCTTGTTCTGGGCGGCCTCCGGGCAGGCCTCACCGTCGCAGCCGCAGTCCTTCTGCGCCTCTTCTCCTGGTGCCGCTACCTGCGCCAGGGCCGCGCGCTCCAGCATCACCTGGGGCGGAGCGTCACAACCGCCCACGGCCAATCCAGCCACCACGCACACTCCGGTCCACAAACGCATGCCGCGCTCCTTGCCTTCGAGATCTGTCGAGGGATCCACCGGCGCGATTGCCGGCTTCAAGGGAGAGTGTTCCGGCGCTGGAGTTGGTTACAGCCCGCTCACTGCGCCGGGGTGGCGATCAGACACGCCGCGAACCGCTGCTCCAGCGCGGCGATCTCATCCTGCTCCGACGGCACTTCGCAGATCGCGGGCTCGGTGCACTGGCGGGCACAGGTGTCGCTGAAGATCTCCAGCGTGCGCGCGGTCCCCATCGTTCCGTGGGAGAGGAGCACCACCGCGCAGAGGCTGGCGAAGGTCAGGGCCATTCCGCTCAGCTGGCGGCGGACCGACCGACGCGCCTGCAGCTTCCGGGAGATCGCCGGGTAGAGGTGGCCGATCCGCTCCGGCTGACGGCGGGGGGCTCCGGTGAGCGCCGAGCGGGTGTGCTGGAGCGACTGCCACTCCCGGGCGCAGTCGGCGCAGTGGTCCAGGTGGGCGCGGACCTCGGACGCCTCCGCTGCCGGAAGCTCCCCGAAGAGCAGCGACTCCACCCGGTCCAGCTCACAGGGGGCGATCATGCTTCCCCCTGCTCATAGCGATCCATCCGGTCCCGCAGCAGCACCCGGGCCCGGTGGATCTCCACCTTGGCCTTGGCCAGCGACCAGCCCATCATCTCGGCGATCTCCTGGTACGCCAGCCCGTGATCGAAGCGCAGCAACAGCGCGGTCTGACGATCCACCGACAGCGCGTCCATCCCTGCCTGGATCACCCCGGCCGCCTCTCGCGCCAACACCCGCGATTCGGGGGTGAAGCTGGCGGGAACGCTGGCGCCCTCCTCGGAGTCTTCGCAGTGTCGGTCCTGGCTGCGGCGGCGAAGGCGGAACTGCTCGGCGCAGACCAGCCGGGCGATCCCCAGCAGCCACGCCAGGAGTCGCTCGTCCTGCTTCAACCGTCCCAGTCGGTCCAGGGCGCGGACGAAGGTCTCCTGGGTGACCTCATCCGCCAGGGTCGGATCCCTTAGCAGATCGCGCGAGAAGCGCCGGACCGCCGGACCACAGCGATCGAAGATCTCCCGGAAGGCGGAGGCGTCCCCCTCCCGGGCACGGCGGGCCAGCTCGCGCTCGGTCCGCTCGGGATCAACCCCGAACAGCCCCGAGAGGATCATCGCCCAGCTGGATCGCGCGGCCTGCACCCAGCCATGTGACCGGAGCCTTCCGGAAGTTACAACGCTCGTCGAAAAGTCGGTCCAGTCGACCGATGCGCCCCGGTGAGGCCGCCACCAGAGGCCCTCCCGGAGGGAGGCTCCGAGCTGATCTCGCAGCCCGCTGGGATGGAAGGGCCGGTCCAGGGAGGGGAGGTCCGGCGCCCCCTGCTATTCTGCGACAACCCAGCCGTTGTCAGTGGCCACGCCGAATCGGCAGCAAGTTCCAAGGCTTAGGCAGGCGCCACCGACAACCGAAGACGCGTCGCAGAATAGCAAGGCCCACCGGGAGCGCCCTCCGGGAGGGGGTCGAACCAGGGCCACGGCTCCTCCCCCCGAACGCCGCTCTCTGGTTCCCCGCCGGACGACCGACTACGCTTCCTTTTGCACCCATTGGTTCTAGGCCGGCCGGGGCGCGGAGGGGCGCACTTGAGGAATGAGCGGAGGCTGACGGACTCGCCGCAGGCGCTGGGGCGCCGCCGCGCGGGACACGTCCTGGAATTGATCCAGGGCGCTCCGCATGAGCGCTTCTTGTTGGAGGGCGAGGAGCTGGTGCTGGGGCGGGGTGCCCGGGCCCAGCTGAAGATCGCCGCCACCGAGCTCTCCCCCCGCCACCTGATCCTGCGCGCGCGTGAGGACGAGTACGTGTGCGAGGACCTGGACAGCAAGGCCGGGGTGTTGCTGAACGGGGTCCGGATCCACCGCGCGGTCCTGCGCGACGGTGACACCCTGCAGCTGGGCAGCCTGGTGTTCGTCTACTTCGAAAGGTGACTCCTTGGCCGTGCTCGTAACCTTCTGGGGAACCCGCGGTTCCATCCCCACTCCTGGCCATGGCACCCAGCGGTACGGTGGCAACACCTCCTGCGTGGAGATCCGCAGCTCCAGCACCACGGTGATCTGCGATGCCGGCACCGGGCTGCGGGCGCTGGGAGAGCAGCTGGACAGCGAGAACCGCCCCGGGCCGCTGTACATGTTCTTCAGCCACCCCCACTGGGACCACATCCAGGGGTTCCCGTTCTTCACCCCGGCCTACGATCCGAAGAAGAAGATCCTGGTCTTCGGCGGGGAGGACGAAGAGCCGGTGCACGGGCTGCTCAGCGGACAGATGCAGCCGCGCTACTTCCCGGTGCGCTTCGAGAACCTGGGGGCGGACATCCGCCAGGGCAGCTTCCGCAAGGACGCCACCGAGGTGGGCAACATCCAGGTGCGCCGCTTCAAGCAGCACCACCCCGGGGGAAGCTTTGGCTACACCTTCCTCACCGAGGGCGCCAAGATCGTCTACTCCACCGACAACGAGCTGGACGCGTTGGTCACCAGCGAGCGCAAGGACGGGCTGCGCAAGCTGCCGGCGGAGATCGTGGAACGCTACCGGGACGCGGATCTGCTGATCGCCGACGCCCAGTACACCGACGCCGACTACGCCCACAAGAAGGGCTGGGGCCACGCCCGGGCCACCACCGCGGTGGACCTGGCGCTGCAGGCGGGAGTCAAGCAGCTGGCCCTCTTCCACCACGATCCGCTGCAGACCGATCCCCAGATGGAGGAGAAGGTCCGCACCTGCCAGGAGCGCGCCCGCCGGCTGGGTGGAGATCGCCTGCTGGTGTTCGCCGCCCGCGAAGAGATCACCCTCAAGCTGCCCTAGCTGGGAGGGCGCGCGCGTGGGGACGACTCGACTCGGCGCAGTGCTGTGGATGCTGGTGGCGACCCTGGGTTGCACCCGGTCCACCCGTACCCCGGACTGCCCCTCCGGCGCGTTGGGCCCCAAGGCCCTGGATCGGGGGCTGCTGATCCTGGGGGAGATCCACGGAACGCGGCAGGCCCCGGCCGTCGTCCTGGCGACCGCATGCGAGGCCGCGCGGCGAGACGGCAGCGCCTGGATCGGGCTGGAGCAGCCGCCCGCGGATCAGCCCCTCTACGCGGCCTTTCTCGCCGGCGGATCCGAGGGAGAGCTGCTGGCCTCCGAGGCCTGGCAGCGGAAGGTCCAGGACGGGAGGAACAGCGAGGCCATCCTGGAGCTCCTGCGCGGGGTCCGTGATCTCCGCAACCGTGGACTGAGGCTGGAGGTGGTGGCCTTCGACCTCGACTTCTTCAGCGGCGGGGCGCGGAGTCGGGATGCACGGATGGCCGAGGCCATCCGCTCCGCCCAGCAGGACCGTCCCGGCGTTCCAGGGGTGGTCCTGGTTGGCAACATCCACGCGACGCGCAGACTTCAGCTACCCAAGGCCATGGCGTGGCACCTGGAGGCCGGGAAAGTGCCCTTCCGGAATCTGAACGTCGCCTCCGAAGGCGGTGCGGCGTGGCTGTCCGGGGGAGTCACCGCGGGCGTGTCCCCGCTGAGTGGGTCCGGGCCCAAAGCGCCCCCGGGACAGGGGGACTTCACCTTCGAGGATCCTCCTGACGGCTTCGACGGCTGGTGGTTCGCGGGCCGACTGGAGGCCTCTTCGCCTGCCGTGAAGGCCGCTGGCGCTCCGGCAGCCACCGCGCACTGAGCGTCGGAGCGCTGCTACCGCCGGCTGGCGGACCGGACGCCCCTCCCGCGGCAACGTGTTCGTCGCCTCCGACATCGGACTGCCGTTACCGCCAGGGCATCGCCGTCGACGCCGAAGCGTCACCTCCGCTCAGGGCGTCGCCGCACTGGCCTTGGCCGCCTCGGCGAGGAGGCGCTTCACCTGGGACTGCAGCTTCTCTTTGAGCGCCGGGAGGTCGTCGGTGTCCCAGTGCGAGGGTTCGAGTTGCTCGAGGTGCTGGCTGAAGGCGGTCAGCGGCGCGACCCACAAGGCGTTGCCCGCCGGGCGCGCGCCCGGATTGCTGGCATTGACGATCGCGAGGAGCTTGAGGTCCCGGTCGGTCCAGACCGGAACGGTGATGCCCGCCTCCTTGACCAGCGACTGGAGCACCTCGCGGTCCTCGGGATTCACCGCCCGGTCGGCCGAGAACACCAGCACCTGGGCCTCGGGCACGTCGGCCAGCAGGCCCTTCACCTGCTCGGCGAAGGTCAGGTGGTGGGAGCCCTGGATGCTGAACCAGGGCACCATGAACACCACCTTGGCGGTGGCGACCTCGGAGAGGCGCTTGGGCGTCCCGTCCAGGCCCAGCATCGGGATGTCTCCATACGGGCGCGCCACCTTCTGGAAGGCGAGCGCGAGAGGACCGGAGTTCTGGGGAGGGGTCCCCTCGCCACCCGCCAAGCCTTCACCGCCCGAGGTGGCCGTCGCCGGGCCGGAGCCCTGGTTGGCGGCGGGTGGGGTGGGCGCCAACGGTTCGTCCTTCTTGCACCCGGAAAGCGCGAGGAGGCCGCCGAGACAGAGGCCCCATCGGGAGGAGAGGACAGACTGGGACATGGAACGCCTCGCTGAGGGTAGGTCGGAAGGACGGGGGCGGATGCTAGGGACCCCCCGCGTGATTTCCAAGACCTCCGGAATCCTCCTTGGCGGGTCTGGCCCCACCTCGAGCGGGGTCGCTCCTCCTGTCTCCGTTACCCGCGCAGCAGGTTCAGCAGCCGCAGCGAGGCCGACCGGGTCCCCTGCAGAGTCCACTCAGGGATCTTGTCTCCGCCCCGGGCGAACTGGGGGGAGAGCACGAACAGCCGCACCGCGGCGCGGGCCATCAGGGAGGCAAAGCGCGGGTCCCGGATCAGCCCCCCGGTCAGCCGCAGCTGCGCCGCCGGCTGGAAGTAGTCCAGATCCAGCGACACCCAGTCGGTGTCCTCCAGCTCCGGGCGGTCCAGCACCTGCTCCCAGCCCAGCGCGGTGGAGTCCACGCAGCCGGGCACCCGGGTGGAGGCGCCGATCTCCCGGCCCACCATCCCGTCCCGCCGCGGGGCCAGCGCGGTGGTGAACAGCACGTCCGCCTCCCGCATCACCGGGGCGCCGGTCTCCGGCCGCTTCAGCCCCTCCAGCAGCCGCCACCAGGTCGCGGCCTGCGGCGGCCGGCGAGCCTCCAGGAAGCTGTCCGCGCACCAGTCGGAGTGGCGGTCCGCGTGGAACATCCGCCGCGGCAGCTGCCCAGTGGCGGCGTACTGATAGAGCACCGCATCCAGGGTGTGGTGGTCCCGCATCACGAAGTCGGTCTGTCCCTGGGGGGAGCGCAGCACCAGCACCGTGCCCCGCAGGACCGCCTCCACCGAGTCCAACTCCAGGCGGGTGGACCACGGTCGCTCCTCGAACCAGCGCTGGACGGTGGCGTAGGGCTGCTCGCCGGCCAGCTGATCCTCCGGGCCGGTCCAGCGGTCGATCCGCCGGGCGAAGCGGGCGGCGTCCTCCTCGGAGAACACCGCCGCCTCCACCTCCGAGACCTCGGTCCGTTCCCCCACCGGGGGCAGACGGGGGGAGGGGGCCCGCAGCGGGAACGCGTAGGCCCCGTCGGTGGGGTTCTTCCAGTCGGAGTAGCGGATCAGCATTCGAAGGAGGTCCGGGGTGTAACACAGGCCCCGGGACCGCCTCCGGGACGACCGTCCGTCCGCCGGGCGGGCATCCGGCCTGCAAATCAGGTCGTCTCCGACCCCCACCCCGATTATGAGAATGGCGCGATGACCACCCGGACGAACCAGAGGGGCGTGGAGAGGTACCGATGGCTGGCCTGGAACCCACTGTGGGTGCTGATCGCGCTTGCCTGGCTGGTCCTGGTGGGGTGGGCCCTGCAGGGCCGGATGGCCGAGAAGGAGCTGGAGCGCCGGCAGGCCGAGAAGGCGCAGGTGACCCCGGCGGTCACTCCCGCGGAATCCCGTTAGGCAGGACCGGGGTGGGTGGGTGATAGAGGCGGCGCCATGAATCGCTGCGGCGTCGACTTTGGAACCAGCAACAGCGCGGTGGCGCTGCCCTCCGGCCGGTTGCTGACTGTCTCTCCCACCGCCCGGGACCCCCGGCTCTTCCGTTCGGTGCTCTTCTTCCCCGAGGAGGAGACCACCTATTACGCGGGTGAGCCGGCGATCGAGCACTACGTCTCCGACGGCGCCGGGCGCTTCGTCCAGTCGGTGAAGTCCTGGCTGCCCAGCACCTCCTTCCGGGCCACCCAGATCCGCAACCGGATGGTGACCCTGGAGGAGCTGGTGAACCTGATCCTGCGCCCGCTCAAGGCGGCGGCGGAGGCCTCGGAGGGAGTGACCTTCGACGAGGTGGTGATGGGGCGCCCGGCGGTGTTCCACCCCGATCCCACCGCCGACGCGCTGGCCGAACGCCGGCTGCTCAACGCCGCCCAGAGCGCCGGGTTCGAGTCGGTGCGCTTCCTGATCGAACCGATCGCCGCGGCGCTGACCTACGAGGCGCAGCTGACCCGCGATGAGCTGGTGCTGGTGGCGGACTTCGGCGCCGGCACCTCCGACTTCACCCTGATGCGGCTGGGCCCGTCCCGCCGTGGCAACCCCGATCGCCGCACCGACGTGGTCGGCTCCTCCGGGCTGCGGATCGCCGGGGACCGCTTCGACGCGGCGATCATGAAGCACAAGCTGTTGCCCTACTTCGGAGAGGGGACCACCTACACCCAGCCCTTCTCCACCCAGCGGCTGCCGGTGCCCCGGCACATCCTCTCCAAGCTGCTCTCCTGGCACGAGATGTCCTTCATCCGCGAGTCCTCCACCCAGGGGCACATCGCCCTGATGCAGAAGACCGGGGATCGTCCGGAGACCATCGACGCGCTCCACGACCTGGTGATGGAGAACCTGGGCTACCAGCTGTTCCGGGCCATCGAGGCGGCCAAGGTCACCCTCTCCAAGCAGGAGGAGGCCACGGTCCACTTCGAGGAGGCGCGGATCTCGATCCACGAGAAGGTCACCCGGGCCGAGTTCGACGCCTTCTGCCAGCCGTTGATCGACGAGCTGGACGCCTGCGTGCAGGGACTGTTCGAGAAGACCGGGATGCCGCTGAAGGTGGACGCGGTGTTCCTCACCGGCGGCACCTCCCAGATCCCGCTGGTCCGTGAGCTGTTCGCCCGCCGCTTCGGGGCCGATCAGCTCCGCACCGCGGATGCCTTCACCAGCGTGGCCGAAGGGCTGGGGCGGTCGTGCGCCTAGAGAAGGGATCCGGGCCACCCTTCGAGACCGACGCCCAGCTGCAGGCCTCGTTGCGCGCGTCCGGGATGGAGCACCTGGGCCGGCTGAGCCTGGGCGTGCTCTCCCCCCGGGTGGACCCGGCCCTGGGCCACCAGCTTCGCCCGGCGATCGCCCGGCGCCGGCTGGTGGAACTGCTGAGCGCGGAGGGAATCTTCCGTTGGCTCCAGGAGGCGCAGCCGGCGCCGCAAATCAAGGAGCTGCTGCCGGGGCTGGCGCTGGAGTTCGCGCTGCAAGAGCTGGTGGACGCGGAGGAGGCGCGTCAGACCCTGGGCCAGCGGCTGGAGGCGCCGGCCGACCCCCGCACCCATGGAGTGCACCGGCTGCTGGTGGCGCTGCGGGCCACGCTCCCCGGCACCCTGGCCCCGCGCCCGGTGGCGGCCCTGGCCTCGGAGCTGCTGCAGTTCGACTCCCACCTGCCCGGGTTCCGCACCCAGCAGACCCGCTGCTCCGAGCTGCCGGTCCACTCACCCAGTGGGTTCATCCTCCCCGAGACCCGGCTGACCTTCGCCCCGGAGGGGGTGAAGGCCCAGTGCACCTGCGGCGCCGCCCACTGCGTCCACGTGCTGGCGGCGATCGATTCGACGCTGCTGTGGCTGCGCCAGCCCTGGTCCGCCTCGCTGGGCCGGCAGCTGGAGGAGCTGCTGCGCCCGGGCTGGGAGCGGACCCTGCTGGCGCTGGAGGCGGCGGTGGAGGAGGGCGGCGGCGAGGGGGTGGAGATCTCCTGGCGGCTGGACGTGCTGGGCGGCTACGGGGTGATGGTCAACGCCTATGCCCACCGCCGGAACAAGAAGGGGCAGCGCAGCACCGGGGCCCGGCTGACCCGCCGCAAGCTGTTGCACGAGCACGCCTCCCAGCTCTCCCCCCGCGACGCACGGCTGGCGGCGCTGTTGGCCGAGGGTGACGGCCCCGCCTCCCGGACGCTGTTGCAGGAGCTGGTGGATCACCCCGGGGTGCAGCTGGACTCCGAGCCGGAGAAGCGGGTGTTGATCGATCGCGCCCGGGTGGGGCTGGTGGCCGAGGAGCGGGGCGGGGTGGTGACAATCACCGCCGGGGTGGACGGGGCGGCGATGCCCGTTTCGCTGGTGGAGAAGCTGCGCAAGGCCGGTCCGGAGGAGGCCCAGTTCCTGTGGGATGAGGGCACCTGCCGGCTGACTGTGCTGGAGGTGGGCAACGAGCTGCGGGCCCTGCTCTCGGTGCTCAAGCGGCACGACAATGCCTTCCCCCCCGAGAGCCACCCCGCCTTGCTGGAACGCCTGAGCCGGCTCTCCACCCGGGTCCCGGTGGCGATGCCGCGCACGGTGATGGGCCAGGCGGTGGCCCCCCAGCACCTGCCGCTGTTGCGCCTGGAGGCCCAGCCCGGCGGGGCGGTGAAGCTGGAGCTGCGGCTGCGGACCCTCCCGGACAGCGCGGCCTTCCTCCCCGGACAGGGAGCGCGGGATGTCCACGTGCGCCGCGGCACCCAGGCGGTCCACGCGGTGCGTGACTTCCAGCGGGAAGACGCCCTGGCCCAGGCGCTGGTGGCCCGGCTTCCGCTGCAGAACGGCGAACTCCAGGACGCGCCCTTCACCTGGCTGTTCTCCAGCGCCCAGGCACCGCTGGCCCTGCTCTCCGCCGCCTCCGCGCTGGACCCCAGGCCGGAGGTGGAGTGGGTGGGCACCGAGCTGAGGCTGGTCCCCGCCCGGGGTGCCAGCGCGCTGCGGCTGACCCTGGAGCGGCGGCGCGACTGGTTCGGGGTGCTGGGCGGGCTGGCGGTGGAGGGCGAACGGGTGGCGCTGGCGCAGTTGCTGGACGCGGCCCGGCGAAAGGAGCGCTTCATCCAGGTCGGCGCCCACACCTATCTGGAGATCGAAGACGCCCTGCGCCGGCACCTGGAGCAGCTGGCGGACCACGCCTACAGCTCCAGGCACGGGCTGGAGATCGGCCCCTCGGCGGCCGAGGCCCTGGCGGGGCTGGAGGAGGCGGGGGCCCAGGTGGAGTCGGACGCCGCCTGGCAGTCATTGGTGGAGCGGATCTTCGCCGCCAAGGAGCTGGATCCCCGGGTCCCCAGGACGCTGAAGGCCACGCTGCGGGACTACCAGACCGAAGGCTTCCGCTGGCTGACCCGGCTGGCCTCCTGGGGCGCGGGCGGGGTGCTGGCCGACGACATGGGGCTGGGAAAGACGGTCCAGGCGCTGGCGGTGCTGCTGGAGCGGTCCAGGCTGGGCCCGGCGCTGGTGCTGGCCCCGACCTCGGTGGCCTTCAACTGGATGGAGGAGGCCCAGCGCTTTGCCCCCTCGCTGAGGCTGAAGCTGTACTCGGACGCACCCGACCGCGGCGGCCTTTTGGAGAAGCTGGGGCCCAGGGACGTGCTGGTGCTCAGCTATGGGCTGCTCACCCGGGACGTGGAGCGCCTGGCCAAGGTCCGGTTCTCCACCCTGATCTTCGACGAGGCCCAGACCCTGAAGAACGCGGCCACCCACCGCTTCCGGGCCGCCCGGGCCCTGCAGGGAGACTTCAAGTTCGCCCTCTCCGGCACCCCGCTGGAGAACCACCTGGGCGAGCTGTGGGCCCTGTTCGCGGTGGTGTTCCCCGGCCTGCTGGGCAGCTGGGATGCCTTCCGCACCCGCTTTGCCGCGCCGATCGAGCGGCAGGTGGATCCCACCGCCGCGCCGGCGCTGGCCCGGGTGCTGCAGCCGTTCATGCTCCGGCGGACCAAGGCCCAGGTGGAGACCCAGCTGCCGCCGCGGACCGAGGTCCGGGTCCCGGTGGTGCTCTCGCCGGAGGAGTGGACCCTGTACGAGGACGCCCGGCTGGCGGCGCTGTCCGATCTGGAGACCCCCAAGGCGCAGATGCGAGAAGAGCAGCGGCGGATCGAGGTCCTGGCCGCGCTGACCCGGCTGCGCCTGCTGGCCTCCCACCCGCGCCTGTACGATCCCGCCTCCCCGCTGCAGTCCGCCAAGCTGGAGCGCTTCCTGGAGCTGGTGCAGGAGCTGGGGGCGGAGGGGCACCGGGCGCTGGTGTTCAGCCAGTTCACCTCCCACCTGGCCCTGGTGCGCGAGGTGCTGGACGCGCAGGGGATCACCTACGAGTACCTGGACGGCCAGACTCCCCGGGCCGCCCGGGCGGAGCGGGTGCGGGCCTTCCAGGAGGGGGACGCGACCTTGTTCCTGATCTCGCTGAAGGCCGGCGGCTTTGGCCTCAACCTCACCGCCGCCAACAGCGTGATCCACCTCGACCCCTGGTGGAACCCGGCGGTGGAGGACCAGGCCTCGGACCGCGCCCACCGGATCGGCCAGCAAAGGCCGGTCACCGTCTACCGGCTGGTGACCCGGGGAACGATCGAGGAGCAGATGTTGTCCTTACACGAGCACAAGCGGGCGCTGGTGGCCGGGGTGCTGGAGGGGAAGGACCAGGCAGGCAAGCTGAGCACCCGGGAGCTGCTGGCGCTGCTCTCCCAGCGCTTCGACCGGGGGGAGGAGCCCGTTGGCACGCGCCACTAGGACATATTCCCAAAGACCACTGGTTGAAGCTCTGCCCAAGGAAAGGCAGGGTGCGGTCGTGGAGCTCTTCGGGTGACGCTCGGACAAAACAGCCCGGGCAGGGATCTGAGAAACCGCTACCTGGTGTTGGGGGCGGTGATGATGGTCGGCCTGCTCACGTTGGTGATCCAGGCCTATCGGCTGCAGATCACCCGCTACGCGGAGTTCACCGCCAAGTCGGAGGCCAACTTCATCAAGGAGGTCCGGCTGCGCGCCGACCGGGGGATGATCCGCGACGCGCGCGGAGAGATCCTGGTCGACAACCGGCCGTCCTTCGACCTGTTCGTCACCCCCGCCTTTTGCGACAAGTGCGCCACCGAGGTCCTCCCCCGGGCACTGGAGCTGGCCCGCATCCCCACCGAGGAGCTGGAGACGATCGCCGCCAAGGTGGCCGCGGCGCGTCGCAAGGCGCCGTTCGTGCCGTTCCCGATCAAGGTGGATCTGGGTCGGGAGGAGGTGGACCGCATCTCCGCCAACAAGCGCCAGCTGCCGGGGGTGGATCTGGTCCCGGTGCCGCACCGCTACTACCGGACCGGCACGGTGATGTCCCACCTGCTGGGCTACATGAACGAGATCACCCAGGACGAGCTGGATCGGCTGGCCAAGACCGGCACCACCTACCACCTGGGCGACTACATCGGGCGGCGCGGCCTGGAGCGGTACTTCGAGTCGGAGCTGCGCGGCAAGGAGGGGCTGCGCAAGGAGGTGGTGACCGCGCGCGGCGAGACGGTGGCCGGACTGGCGGATCTGATCCAGGAGCAGGCGATCCCGCCCACCCCTGGAAACAACCTGGTCCTCTCCATCGACATGCGGCTGCAGGCGGAGGCCGAGCGCGTGTTCCCCGGCGTGGCGGGCGCGGTGATCGCCATCGACGTCCGCACCGGGTTCATCCGGGCCATGGTCTCCCGCCCCGGCTTTGATCCCAACGTGCTCACCGGGCGGGTGTCCCCGGCGCAGATGGCGGCGGTGTCCAAGGATCCGCTGCAGCCGATGATCTTCCGGCCCACCGCGCAGCACTACAGCCCCGGTTCGACCTTCAAGCCGATCACCGCCCTGGCCGCGCTGCGCTCGGGTCAGTTCAGCCCCCACAGCCAGACCTTCTGCGGCGGCGGCTACCGGCTGGGTTCGCGGGTGTGGCGTTGCCACAAGGACGCCGGCCACGGGCACCAGGACGTGCGCGACGCGCTCAAGCACTCCTGCAACGTCTACTTCTTCCGGGTGGCGGACACCCTGGGCCTGGATCCGATCGCCGCCGAGGCCAAGGCCCTGGGACTGGGGCAGCCCACCGGGATCGGGGTGGTGGCCGAGGTCCCCGGGATCATGCCCACCAGCGAGTACCACGACCGGGTCTCCCCCGGCGGCTACACCAAGGGGATGGCGCTCAACGCCTCGGTGGGGCAGGGCGACGACAACGTCACCCCGCTGCAGCTGGCGATGGCCTACGCGGCGATCGCCAACGGCGGCACCCTCTACCAGCCGCAGCTGGTGCAGCGGATCGAGAAGACCGACGGCACCGTGCTGCAGGAGTTCAAGCCCCAGGTGGTGCGCAACGCGGCGATCGCCGAGGAGCACCGGCGGGTGGTGGTGGAGGCGCTCTCCGCGGTGGTCAACGAGCCGGGCGGGACCGCGTACCGGCTGCGGCTCAAGGATGTCCAGGTGGCCGGCAAGACTGGCACCGCCCAGGTGGCGCGGATCGGCCAGGTGCGCCTGAAGACCTCGCAGATGGATTACTTCCTTCGCCACCACGCCTGGTTCGCCAGCTTCGCGCCGGTCCGGGATCCGGAGCTGGTGGTGGTGGTGCTCAACGAGCACGGCGGCGGCGGCGGCACCGACGCGGCCCCCACCGCGATGGCCCTGATCCAGAAGTATTTCGAGCTCAAGGCGGAGGACGCGGGGATCACAGTGGCCTCCGCGGCCAGCAGCCCGCTCCCGGAGTCGATCCGCCAGGAGGTGGCGCCGATCCGGCCGGTCTCCGCGGTGCCTCCGGAGGTGACCGCCCCCGCGGTGCGGGAGGCCGCCCAGGCCGCGCGGGAGGCCGCGGCCCGCGCCGGGACCGAGATGAATACCCCCAAGGTGCTGGGGCCGATCGAGGAGATCCCCCTGGAGGCGGTGGAGGCCGGAGAGCCGGGAGCGCCGCCCTCCACCGTGGCCCAGCAGCCCGCGGTCGCCGCCCCGGTGCTGGCGCTGCCGCTGGGGTTGCCCGCGGTGCTGCAGACCCTGCCGGTCAACAACCAGGCGCCGAAGCTGGAGGCGGTGGAGCAGCCCGCGCCTTCGCCGCAGCCACCGACGCCCGGTCCGGCGCGCAGTCAGCCGCCGGCGCCGTAGCGCCTCTTCCGGCGAGGGATCGGCCCGGCGCGCAGTCAGCCGCCGGCGCCGCAGCGGCCTTCCCCGCGGGGTCGGCCCGGCGCGCAGTCAGCCGCTGGCCAGGGCCGGCGTAGGCAGGAGCAGCATTGGAGCCATTCACCCTCCGGCCGAGTCCCGGCTCAGGGGAGGATCGCGCGGATCAACCCGTTGCCGGAGTCCGCCACCAGCAGCCGGCCGTCGGCGCCGATCGCCAGTCCGGCGGGGAGGACGAAGTCGGCCAGGTCCCCGGTGCCGTCGCGGTGGCCGCCGTTCCCGGTGCCGGCGAGGGTGGTCATCACCTGGCCCTGCAGGCGGCGGATCCGGTAGCTGCCGGGATCGGAGACCGCCACCGAGCCATCGCCCAGCACCGCGATCCCCAGGTACGGCATCAAGGCCGCGCTCTCCCCGGTCCCGTCGGCGAAGCCCGCCTCGCCGCCCGCCAGAAGCTCGGTGGTGGGCCCGCGGATCGCCAGCACCCGGGCCTCGCCGGACTCCACCACGTACACGGTTCCGTCCGCGGCCACCGCCACCCCGGAGGGGCGGTACATCCAGCGGGAGGGGACGGTGCTCACCGTCTTGTTCGGGGAGCCGAGGTCGATCTTCCGGATCACCCCGTTGTTCATGTCCGCCACGTACAGCGCGCCGTCCGGCCCCACCGTCATCCCCGCCGGGGTGTTGAAGCGCGCCTTGCCGCACTCGCCATCGGTGGCGCCCGCGGCCCCGGGCAGCCCGGCCAGCACCTCATGGGTTCCGTCCGGACGCAGCACCCGGATCGCGGAGAGCGCGGTATCGCTGACGTAGATGTTCCCTGCCGCGTCCGCGGCCAGCCCCATCGGTCCGGTCATCGCCGGGCCGTTGGGGGTGCGGATCGAACCATCCGCCTCCACCCGCAACACAGTCCCGGAGAGCGCGTCCAGCGCCGCCATCGCGCCGCCCGGCAGCGGGGCCACCGCGATCACCGCGCCCAGCCTGCCCACCCCCAGGCGGCCATCCAGCGCGCCCGCCTGGCCGGGGATCCCGGCCAGGGTGCTGACCTGGGCAGCGAAGGGGCCGACCGGAGTGGGGCGGGGGGAGGCGGGGAAGCTGACCAGGGAGGAGGGGACGCTGCGCCCCAGGCCCCGGTAGAGGATGTTGGCCACGATCCGCCCCACCCGGGGATCGGTCATGTGCGCGCTGGAGAGCGCGTTGACGAAGTCGTTGCCCCCGGCGTTGAAGATCCAGGCGCCACTGTCCTTCTGGTGGATCACCATCTGCCCGTAGCCAAAGGCCTCCTGCAGCGAGAGCAGCGGGGCCTCGGCCAGGATCTCCACCGCGGGCTGGGCGGTGCCGGGGACAATTGAGTCCACCTCGTAGCCGTTGACCTGCCAGAGCAGGTCCCCGTTCTTCAGCCCGGTGCCGGCGTAGGCCCAGTGGCCGGCGTGGGTGACCCGCTGCGGGAAGGCGAACTGGTGCCAGCGGGCATTGAACATCGACCCCAGCAGCGCGTTCTCCGGGCGGCGCACCGGCGACTGGCGGAACTTCACCGTCAGCTCCGGGCTGGTGGGCCCCACCGGATCCAACCTCGGCGCGTCGTCCTTGTAGCAGATGACCACCCGGCGCTCGCGGCCGTCCGGGGCCGCCGAGTAGCGGATCTGCCAGTAGAGCTGGTTGGCCCCCAGGGAGAGCAGGGAGGTGCCGCCGGCCACCGCCTGATCCAGCCCGGTGCGGATTCTCCCGGTGACGTACTCGTCGTGTCCGGAGAGGAGGATCGCCTTCACCCGGGACAGCCGCGCCGGGGCGCGATCCAGATCCTCGGTGGTGGCGTACTCCACCTCCAGCCCCTGCGCCTCCAGCCAGGTGATCATGCTCAGGTCGTACTTGAGCAACTGCCCCGCGCCATACCCGTCGTGGTAGGGCCGGTCATAGGAGACCCGGAAGGCGCGTCCGGACGGCATCACCCCGGACGCGTCGTCGTAGAGGCTCTCTCCGCCCCACCGATTGTAGGCCTGCCAGGTCCCGGTGGGCACCGACATCAAGACCTCCGCGCGCTGCTGGGAGTTGAGCACCAGGAAGGGGACGTAGGCCTGCCGGCCATCCTCCCGGGTCAACCGCAGCAGGTACACCCCGCGGGTCCAGTCCGTCCCGGTGCTGACCTCCAGGTTCTTGATCCAGTCGCAGGCCACCAGCCCGGTGTCCCGCTGCATCGGACACCCGGCCTGGGGATAGCCGTTGAGCGGACCTCCGCGAAGGACCTCCCGCGCGCCCACCCCGCCGTAGTAGCCCAGCCGGTACACCCGCCAGGTGAAGGGGGCTTTGGCGGAGAGCGAGATCTTGAAGTCGATCTTCGAACCCGCCTCCACGCTGGGGGCCCCCGCATAGCCTTCGATCTCCCGCTGCCAGGAGGGGCGGGTGATCCGCCAGTCGGGGCTCCCCGGCCTGGCGTTCTCGGTGGAGATCGGGTGCGGGTCCGTGGGCAGCGGCTCGCCCGCGTCGGGAGCCTGCGGAGTGCCCGCATCGGGCGTCTGGGGAGTGCCCGCGTCGGAGACCGGCGCACCGGCGTCCACCTCCGGCTCGCCCCCGGCATCCGGGACCTCCTGGCCCCCCGCGTCGGCGGGCACCTGTCCGCCGGCGTCGACTCCGCCACCGTCCGGCGGATCCATCCGCTCCGCCCCATCCGGACAGCCGGCCAGCAACAGCCCGCAGCAGATCAAGCAGAGAGAAGACCAGGGGGTGGGGGCGTGCGTGGTCCGCATGTGCGGGCCACCCTATGCATTGACCCGCAGGGCACATCCCCCCCGCCCGATCACTGTCGAGGTTCGGAAGTTCCTCCCGTCCACTGGGCAACGGATCCCTAATTCCGGGAGAACGCTCCCAAGTTCGGCTAGTTGTGTAAAATGCCGCCGTGAACATCTTCCGGGGTGGGGGAAAGCTTCTGGGCCTGTCCGGCTTGCTGCTGGCGCTGGGCTGTCCACAGCGGGCTGCGATCGGCGGGGTGGATGCCGGCGTGCAGGCTGCACCGACGGCCAAGGCGGAGGTGGCAGCGCCCAAGGTCCCCAAGGTGGTCACCATCACCACCCCCTCGGAGGAGGCGCGGGAGGAGTTCCTCAAGGCGCGCAAGCTGGTGGAGGACAACCGCGAGTCGGAGGCGCTGGCCGGTTTCCGGCGGGCGGTGAAGCTGGATCCGGACTTCCCGCTGGCACTGGCCTACCTGGGGTTTCACGGCTCAGGAGGCGAGGGGGTGGCGGAGCTGGACCGGGCCACCGTGCTGGGGGAGACCCTGCCGGAGGCCGAACACCTCTACATCCAGCTGCTGTGGGCCTACCGGCACGGCAACGTCCAGCAGGCCGCCAAGACCGTCCGCCAGCTGCTGCAGGTGGCGCCCGATGAGTGGCGGGCCTCCTTCGAGCTGGGTCAGCAGGCCTATGAGGAGCGCAACTTCAGCCTGGCGATCGCCGCCTACCGCCGCTCGATGGAGCTGGCTGACCTGACCCACACCTGCGTCGGCTACAATAACCTCGGCTACGCCCAGGCGATGGGCGAGCACTACGATCTGGCGCTGTTGGCCCTCAAGCGCTGCACGGATCGACAGCCCGACGAGCCCAACTCGCACGACTCGGTGGGCGAGGTGGCGCTGGCCGCCGGACAGCTGGACCGGGCGCAGGCCTCCTTCGAACGCGCGCTGTCCAACGATCCCCGCTTCTTCGTGGCCTGGCAGGGCGTGGCGGCGGTCCGCTTCTTCCGCGGAGATCACGCAGGCGCGACCGAGGCTTTGGCCAAGGCCCGGGAGAGCGGGATCCTCCCCGCCGATCACGCCGCGGTGGACATCCAGGCCGCCTGGCTGCAGCTGGCGGCGCACGGCACCTCCCAGGCGGCGCTGGCGCAGCTGGAGCGGATGGAGAACGAGGCGCGCTCGCTCAAATCGGCCGGGCTGTACGACCTGGGGGACGCGGCGATCCACCGCTCGGCGATCCTGCTGGAGGCAGGCCAGCCCGAGCAGGCGCTGCTCCACGCCCAGGCGGCGGTCCGTCAGGCCGGCTCCAAGCAGCTCCCCGGGGCGCTCTCCGGCTCGCTGCTGCGGCGCGCGCTGACCCGGCAGTTGCTGGCGCTGGTGCGGCTCAAGAAGCTCCCGGAGGCGCAGGCGGCGCTGGGCCTGCTGGAGGAGCAGGGCAAAGCGCAGCCAGATCACCCCGAGGTGCGCTCCGGGCTGGCCTTTGGCCGCGGGATGCTGGCGCACGCCCGGGGCGATCTGGCCACCGCGGACCGCGAGCTGTCCTCGTGCAAGCTGTTCGGGCTCTCCGAGTGGACCCACGACCACATCAACAAGCCGGAGGACTCGCTGTGTCTGTGGAACCGGGCCCTGGTCCAGAAGCAGCGGGGCGATCAGGAGGGCTGGGCGCAGACGGTCCGGCAGCTCAAGGGCAAGTACACCCGGGACCCGGTGGCCCTCTACGTCTGGAGCCTCGCCAACGCCGCCCAGGCAGGCGAGGGCAGGGCGAAGGGTCCCACTCCCTGACAAGGACCAGCGCGCCGGCCGCAGCGGCGTTATGGGTGCCCACCATCATGGCCAAAGCCCGGAACTCGAAGTGCTCCTGTGGGAGCGGCAAGAAGTACAAGCTGTGCCACGGTCGCCGTGAACCCCAGGAGCGCCGCAGCAAGGCCACCTTCGCGCTGGCGCTGGTGATCCTGGCCGCGGTGGCGCTGATCACCCTCTATGCGGCGGTGACCCGCGGCCCGGAGGGGGGCGGCGATGGCCGGGTGTGGTCTACCGAGCATGGGCACTGGCACAACGCCGCCGGAGGAGAGTTGGGCAGTGCCCCACCCGCCACCGGCGGCCCCGGCAAGGTCTGGTCGCCGGAGCACAACCACTATCACTGAGCCCTAGCCGCTGAGGATCGGGGGCTGCTGGACTTCCAGCGGTCCATTGGATCGTCCCAGCCGCGCGCGCACCTTGCTGCTGGCGTCGGCGGAGACCTGCTTGACCCGCTGGGAGGCAGTGGAGGACAGCTCCCGGGCGCCCTGGGTCAGCCGCTCCTTGAGCTCCGGACGACGGGAGAGCGCCCGCATCCCCAGCAGGGAAGCGCCGCCCAGAAGCACCGTGCCCAGTCCCAGCCGCTGCCCGCGGGACCGGTCCGTGCGCCGGGAGGTGAAGGCCACCCCGCCCGGACGCCAGGAGAATTCAGCGGGACGGGACGGGTAGTCCGAGGCGCCGGCGTAGTCGGCCGGGTTCGGATAGGAGGTCACCGCGGGTCCATAGACCGGTGGCGGGGGCCCCAGCAGATCGCGCTGCCGCGGCGAACCCTGTCGCCGGGCGTCGGTGCGGTAGAGCGAGGACACCCGGGCCAGCTCCTGCTCCGAGCGCAGCTCCCGTCGAGCGGACCGGGCCTTCATCCGCCGGCGACCCAGCGCCAGCAGCCCCAGCGCGCCGATCGAACCCAGGGTCAGCTGGGTGTTGCGATCATGCTGCACCCGATCCCGGACCGCGAACGCCTGGGACTTGATTCGGGCCTGCACCAGGGAGGACTTCGCCTGGATCCGGGCCCGGGCCTCGTCCTTGAGGTGCTGGGGGGAGGCGCGGCGGAAGAGCTCGTCCGCGTAGCCGGTCAGTTCCTGGCGCGCAGCTTCAATTTCGCGTCGTGCGCGGTCTGTTTCGCCCATTGCTGATCCTCCTTGAGGGTGGCGAGGGTCTCTCGCGGTCCGTGGACTGTCTTGAGCTTCTTGTAGCCGGAGAGGGCGATTGCCCCGCCGATACCCAGCAGGGCCACCGCGGTGATCAGCGCCGCGGCCCACACCGGCATCAGCAGCGAGAGCACCGCCACCACCGCACCTGCCAGCACCAGCGCGCCGATGTGGGCCAGCACCCCGCCGCCGCCAATCGCCGCCGCATCGCGGCCGACCTCGCGGGCCTCCTGCCGCAGCTCCGCCTTGGCCAGCCGCACCTCTTCGCGCATCAGCCTTCGGCCCTGCTCCATCATTCCGGAGAGCAGCTCTCCGGCTGGCGCCTCCTGCAACGAACGGCTCGGGACCCGGACGTCGGGGATCTCAGACGCAGATCTCGTCCCACGTTTGATGACCTCAGCCATCGTGTCCTCCTCTCGTGAAAGGGTTCCGGAAGAACCTAGGCACCCGGGAACGAGGAGAACGTTCTGCAACAAGCAAACGAGCAAGCGGTGCCCGGGGGCCGTAGGGCGCGCAGGGTGGCTACCCCCTGGGAATAGCCCATTGGAGGTTGCAACGTCCGGATGCGGACCCTGGGATTTTCAGAGGGCGGCAAGGGGTTTCCAACCTGATCCGGCTGCTTGACGTCGCTCTTCGGCGACTTACGTTGGTTCTCGATCCCGCCTCGTCGCGAAACCTCGCGCTGGGCCAGGGGATCGGCCTTCCCCTCTCCCGACCCGCACCCTTCGCAGGTCTGGAAACACCCCCCCGGAGCATTCATGCGCATCCCCCCCAACACTCGACGTCACCCGTCCGTCTTCACTCTGCGTACCACCGGCCTGG
This sequence comes from Myxococcaceae bacterium, assembly GCA_036675345.1. GTDB lineage: Bacteria > Myxococcota > Myxococcia > Myxococcales > Myxococcaceae > JALYOC01. The sequence continues at coordinate 107,977 of JAKFFE010000032.1, read as the reverse complement.
GAGTCCTCCTGGCCGCCGTGACCCTGCTGGCCTGTGGAACCGACCCCGGTTCGGCGCCGACGCTGGTCCTGACGTCCCCGGTGGACGTCGCGACCAGCGTGCCGCTGAACGCGCGCCTCTCGGCCAGCTTCGACATGGCGATGGCCCCGCTGACCACCAGCACCTTCACCCTCCAGCAGGGGACCACCGAGGTGGCCGGAGCGGTGGCCACCAGCGCGGACGCCACCAGCGCCACCTTCACCCCGTCCGCCAACCTGGCGGCCAGCACCGTCTACACCGCCACCATCACCACCTCCGCCCGCTCGGCGGCCGGTGCGGCGCTGGCCTCCGCCCGCACCTGGAGCTTCACCACCGGCACCGAGGCTGACACCAGCGCTCCCCGGATCACCGCCACCAACCCGGCCGCGGATCGCACCGAGGTGGCCATCAACTCCCGGATCGTCGCCACCTTCAGCGAGCCGCTGGACCCGCTGACCGTCAACTCCAACACCTTCACCGTCAAGCAGGGAACCACCGCGGTCTCCGGCAACGTGGTCTACGGGCCGGGCACCACCGCGACGTTTACCCCGGCCAATGCGCTGGCCACCAACGCGCTGCTGACCGCGGCGCTGACCACCGGGGTCAAGGACCTCAACGGCAACGCGCTGGCCCAGGCCTTCAGCTGGAACTTCACCACCGGGGCCACCGCCGCGCGCGGTCCGGCGCCGGTGTTGCTGGGAACCGCGGGGGACTACGCGATCCTGGCCAAGGCGGGCGTCTCCTCGGTGCCCACCTCCGCGGTGACCGGCGACATCGGCCTGGGGCCGGCTGCCGCCACCTACCTCACCGGCTTCTCCCTGGTCGCTGATGCCACCAACGTCTTTGCCACCTCGCCCCAGATCATCGGCCGGGCGTATGCCGCGGACTACGCGGTGCCCACCCCGTCCAACCTGACCACCGCGGTGAGCAACATGGAGGGCGCCTACACCGACGCCGCCGGCCGTCCCACCCCGGACTTCCTGGAGCTGGGGACCGGTAACCTGGGCGGGCTGACCCTGCAGCCGGGCCTCTACAAGTGGACCAGCACCGTGACCCTCCCGGAGAACGTCACCATCTCCGGTGGCGCCAATGACGTGTGGATCTTCCAGACCACCGGCGACCTGTTCATGAGCGCCAACAAGTCGATCACCCTCTCCGGCGGGGCCCAGGCCAAGAACATCTTCTGGCAGGTGGCGGGCAGCACCACCCTGGGCGCGGGCGCGCACTTCGAGGGGATCCTGCTGTGCAAGACCGCGGTCACCCTGGAGACCGGCGCCAGCATGAATGGCCGGATCCTGGCCCAGACCGAAGTGGCGCTGCAGCAGGCCACGCTGACCCAGCCGGCGCAGTAGCTTCTCTTCCGCCGCAACCCAACCGGAGGATGGGCCACGGCCTGTCCTCCGGTTTTGCGTTTCGGCACTGCGCTAGGCTGGACCGATGGTGATCGACCTTTGGCGCCTGCGCACGTTGCAGACCGTGGGCCCGGCGGAGGAGGGGCGCCCCAGCCACGTGGCGGCGGCCAGCGGGTTGGTCCACCACCGCGGCGCCTTGTACGTGGTGGCGGACGACGAGCAGAGCCTGGCCTGTTTTCCCGACGGGCTGGCTCCCGGGCACTGGCTCCAGTTGCTGCCCGGTGAGCTGCCGCTGGATCCCGAGCTGCGCAAGAGCGTGAAGGCGGACTTCGAGACCCTCACCTGGCTGCCGCCCTTCGAAGGCGCGCCCGATGGGGCCCTGCTGACCATCGGCTCCGGGTCGCACCCCCGCCGGGGTTGGGGGGCGATGTTGCTGCTGGGTCCCCAGGGGCGGCCCTCGCCCGGGGCGATCCGGATCGATCTGCGGCCCCTCTACGATTCGCTCCGGGAGAGTTTGGGGACGGTGAACATCGAAGGGGCGGTGGTGGTGGGGGAGGAGCTGGTGCTGCTGCAGCGCGGGAACCAGGCCCGGGCGCAAGGGGCGCTGGTGGGGCTGTCGCTGGCCGGGGTCCAGGCCGCGGTGGCCGCGCGCGAACCCTGGACCGTCCAGCGGGTGACCGGGATCCGGCCGGTGTCGTTGCCGTCCCTGGGCGGAGTGCCACTGGGCTTCACCGACGGGGTGGCCTGTGCCCGGGGGCGGATCCTGTTCGTGGCCGCGGCGGAGCAGACCCCCGATCCCTACCTGGATGGTCCCTGCGCGGGCTCGGCGATCGGGGTGATCTCTGCGGAGGGAGAACTCTTCTCGGTGGATCCGGTGGACCTGCCGGTGAAGCTGGAGGGAGTGGAGCTGGTGGGGGAGCGGCTGTGGGTGGTCAGCGATCAGGACGACCCTCAACAAGCAGCGCAGTTGTACGAGGCCGAGCCTCCGCCGGCCGCGCGCTAGCCCGCGTTCCGCGGCCCAGTTGATCTGTAAAGAAGGCGAATCGCCGCCCCGTAATTCCTACCGAGTTTCCCGCCTGCTGTTCATAAGGCCTGGAAGATCTTGGATGTTTTGGCGGCATGCTGCTTGCTCATTGGGCGACGCATCTCTCTCTCGTCCGAGTGAAGAATGGCGCCAGAGCAGTCCACGATTCTCAACGTCAATGAACGCGAGACCGCCAGGTACTACGCCTCGATGACCCTCTCCCGCGCCGGCTTCCGGGTGCTGGAGGCGGGGAGCGGGGCAGACACCCTGCGCATCGCCCAGCAGCTACTGCCGGACCTGGTGGTGCTGGATGTCCACCTGCCGGACCTGGACGGCCACGCGGTGTGCCGGATGCTCAAGGGGGATGAGCGCACCTCGTCGATCGCCATCCTCCAGACCTCGGCGGACTATCTGGGGGTCTCCTCCAAGGTGCTGGGGTTGGACTCCGGCGCCGATGGGTACCTGGCCCAGCCGTTCGAGCCCGCGGAGCTGGTGGCCACGGTGCGCGCGCTGCTGCGGGCCCGGGCCGCGGAGCGGATCGCGGTGGAGGCGCAGCGCAAGAGCGAGCAGGCCCTGCGGCAGCGGGACGAGTTCCTGGGGATGGCCTCCCACGAGCTGCGCAGCCCGGCCAGCACCATCCAGTTGCAGATCCAGACCCTGCTGCGCCGGATGAAGGCCGAGGGGTCGATTCCGACGGAGGTACTGCAGCGGAAGCTGGAGCTGCTCCATGGGGCGGCCCAGAGCCTGACCGGCCTGCTCAACAACCTGCTGGATCTCACCTCGCTGCAAGATGGTCGGCTGCTGTTGCACACCGAGGAGATCGATCTGGCGGTGGTGGCCCACCAGGTGGCCGAGCGTTACGCCGAGCCCGCGGCGAAGGTGGGCAGTGAGGTCCGGGTCCACGCGCCGGCGCCGGTGGCCGGACGCTGGGATCGGACCCGGATGGAGCAGGTGGTGACCAATCTATTGGGCAACGCCTTGAAGTACGCGTCGGGGGCGCCGGTGGAGATCTCGGTGCTCCCCTGGCAGCGGAACTCGGCGCAGCTGGTGGTGAGGGACTACGGCCCGGGGATCGCGCCCGAACACCAGGCCCGCATCTTCCAGCGCTACGAACGCGGAGCGGACACCCGCCCCGCCGGTCTGGGGCTGGGGCTGTGGATCGTGCAGGGGATCCTGGAGGCCGCCGGAGGCAGCATCTCGGTGCAAAGCGAGCTGCTCTCCGGATCGTCGTTCACCGTGCTGCTTCCCCGGCAGACGCCGTAGTTGACGCTCCGGGCCTGGGGCCCCTACGGTCGGCGCAGTGGTTCGTGGCGGTGGAGTCCGCCCTCATCCGCCCCCGGATACGGGTAGGCCAATGACTCCTACGGCAGGCCGGTCGCGCCGTGGGAGCAGTGTCTTTGCGGTGGATCCCCGCGTCGCCTCCGCCCAGTTCTTTCGGAGGCAGACGTGAGCACCGCATCCTGGATCACCGTGCAGCACCGGGCCCGCTCCTTCGCCCAATGGCTGGGGCTGGGGACCCTGGTGGGCCTCGTCTGCGGCGGCGCTTCGGCGCTGTTCCTGTTCCTGCTGGAGGAGGCCACCGGGTACCGCGGCGCCCACCCGGGGATCGTCTACTGGCTGCCGGTGGCGGGACTGGCGATCGGAGCGCTGAAGTCCAGCTGGGGGGTCCGGGTGCTGGGCGGCAACAACCTGATCCTGGAGACCGTCCACGAGGACCGCCCGGAGCTCCCGCTGCGGATGGCGCCGCTGGCGCTGGTGGGAACCGTGCTCACCCACCTGTTCGGCGGGAGCGCCGGCCGGGAGGGGACCGCGGTGCAGATGGGGGCCAGCCTGGCGGACTGGATCGCGCACCGCTTCCGCGTCTCCCCCGACACCCGCCGGGAGCTTTTGGCGGCGGGGATCGCCGGAGGGTTCGGATCGGTGTTCGGGACCCCGATCGCCGGAGCGGTCTTCGGGCTGGAGGTGGTGGTGGTGGGCCGGCTGGGCTACGAGGCGCTGGTCCCGGCGCTGGTGGCGGCGGTGGTGGGGGACCTGGTCACCCGCGGGCTGGGGATCCTCCACACCCCGTACCCCGAGGTGAGCCCGCTGGGGCTGACCCCGCTGGTGCTGATCAAGTGGGTGGTCTTCGCCCTGGCGGTGGCGGCGGTGGCGGTGCTGTTCATGGAGCTGACCGGGCTGCTGCGCCGGTGGATGATCCGGTGGATCCCCAACCTCTCCCTGCGGATGGCGCTGGGAGGAGCTGTGCTGGTGCTGATCTGGAAGGGGAGCGGCACCGACGACTACCTGGGCCTGGGGATCCCGACGCTGCTGCGGGCCTTCACCGATCCCACGCTGCCCTCCACCGCGTTTCTGCTCAAGCTGCTCTTCACCGCGGTGACCCTGAGCGCCGGCTTTCTGGGAGGGGAGGTGACGCCGCTGTTCTTCATCGGCGCCACCCTGGGGAACGCGCTGGGCCGGCTGCTGGACCTGCCGCTGGATCTGGCCGCCGGGGTGGGGATGGCCGCCACCTTCGCCGCCGCCGCCAACACCCCGCTGGCGCTGTCGATCATGGCGGTGGAGCTGCTGGGCGCCGGGATCCTGCCGCACGTGGTGCTGGTCTCGGTGGTGGCCTACCTGTTCACCGGCCAGCGCGGGATCTATCCCTCGCAGCGGATCGCCCGGCTCAAGCACGGGGGGCCGCTGCTGCAGCGGCTGGCCCCGCTGCAGGCGGTGGAGGATCCGGGGCGGGGTTCGGAGCCGCCCGGCCCGGGGTGAGTCCCACGCTTCCCCGGATGCCGGCCGAGGGACAGTCTTGGACCGGCCTGCCGCGGCGATCACGCGTGTCCAGCCTTTTGTCTAAGGCCGACGACAGAAGGAGCTACCCGATGCGCGCCGTCGTCTTCGAGAGGTTCAAGACGTTCCCCACACTCAAAGAGGTGGAGAAGCCGAGCCCAGGACCGGGCGAGGTGTTGCTGAAGGTGGCCGGCGCCGGTGCCTGTCACTCCGATGTGGCCATCTTCCACGGCTTCTCCGCGGGGGATCCGGGTGCGCAGAAGCCGCCATTCGTCCTCGGGCACGAGAACTCAGGTTGGATCGAGGGGCTGGGCGACGGCGTGACCGGGTTCAAAAAGGGCGACGCCTTCCTGGTCTATGGCCCGCGTGGATGTCAGCGGTGCCGCGCCTGTGCCCGCGGGCAGGACACCTACTGTGAGAACGCGGCGACCAACCCGTACATGGGGTTCGGGCTGGGGCGCGACGGCGGCATGGCCGAGTACCTGGTTGTCCCGGCCCGCCACCTGGTGCCGCTGGGCGATGCGGATCCGGTGGCCGCCGCGCCGCTGTCGGACGCAGGGCTGACGCCGTATCACGCGATCAAGCTGGCGCTGCCGAAGCTCGACGGCGGCGGGCGGCATGCGCTGGTGATTGGGCTAGGGGGGCTAGGGCTCATCGCGGTGCAGATCCTCAAGGCGCTCTCCGGCGCGACCATCATCGCCACCGATACGAAGCCGGAGGCAATGGCGGAAGCGGAGAAGCTGGGCGCCATCACCGTGCCCGGAGGCGCAGGCCAGGTGGAGAAGATCCGGAAGCTCACAAACGGCAGGGGCGTGGACGCCGCCTTTGATTTCGTCGGCATCACACCCACCATCAACACCGCGATGTCGTCGATGGCTCTGCGCGGACGCTGCACCGTGGTGGGCATTGCGGGCAAGCCGTACGAATGGTCGTTCTTCACCGCACCGTATGAGGTGGAACTGACCAGCACCTACTGGGGCAGCCTCGAGGAGCTCCACGAGGTGGTGGACCTCTTTCGGGCAGGGCAGATCAAGCCGCACATCAAAACGTACGGGATGGACGACGCGCTGGATGCCTATCGGGCGCTGGTGGAGGGGAAAATCGCCGGCCGTGCGGTCGTAACGCCCCACGCGAAATAGTTGGGGATCGGCTGACCGCGGCGACCCCGTTCCGCTCAGGCAATGGACAGGGGTTCACCGGGGGCCGGAGTGCCTCCGCCCTTGACCAACATCAGCCTCGAAAGGTGCGCGCTGGCGGAGGCCAGCGTCGCCACCACCAGGTCCGCTCCCGCCTCCCGCAGGCGCTTCTCCGCGAAGGTCGGATCGATCCCCGGCTCATTCGGGCGAAACGCCATCACCGTCAGCTCCGGGAAGCGGGCCTTGAGCCCGTGGCACAGCTGCCTGGCGAAGGGCCCACCCTCCGGAGGAAGGGCTGCGATGCACACCACCTGCGCCGCCGTCTGCTCCACCCGGGCGATCACCTCCCCCAGCGTGGTGGTGGGAGGAAGCACCTCCAGCTTTCCGTGCTCCGGCGCGACCACCACCGCCAGCATCTCCAGGAGCAGCTCGCTCTCGGTGCGGTGCGCGGCGATGCCCAGCGCGCGGACCGGCGCGGCGGAGCCCGGGCGGCTGACCCCGCGCAGCAGGTGCTCGAAGATGTCACGCGACCAGGTGACGATGAACGTCTCGTCCTCGGTGCTGATCGCCTTGCGGCCGTGGTCGCGCGCCGCAAGCACCAGGGTCGGGAGGATGATCTCGTCCATCACCCCGGTGGCGCCCAGCTCCGCCTGCTGGGCCTGCGCGATGCCACCCGCGGCGTCCTCGTCCCGGGCCAGCAGCCGCTGGTAGAAGCTGATCTCGGTGCCGATCACCTGGTCGTCACCCAGCAGCACCGCCAGGAAGCGCAACCCGGGGACGTGGCGCCCAAGGACGCACAGCGAGACGGTGATCGGCGTGGCCAGGATCAGCCCCAACGGTCCCCACAGCCAGGTCCAGAAGAAGACCGAGATCAGCAGCGCGATCGGCGAGACGCCGGTTCGGCGGCCGATCAGCAGCGGTTCGATCGCGTAGGCGGTGACCAGGTCCATTCCGGCGAAGAGGGCCACGGCGAGGATCGTCCGGTCCCACCCGGGAAAGATCGCGAACGCCAGGGCGGCCGGCATCAGCACCGAGGCGATGGCGCCCAGGTAGGGGACGAAGCGCGCCAGCGCGGCAATCACCCCGCACAGCGCGGCATACGGAATCCCGATCAAGTAGAGCCCGATCCCGACCGCGGCGCCGAAGGTCGCGTTGATCAGGGTCTGATCGAGCAGGTAGCGGGTGATCCGGTGCGTGCCCTCGTCGAGCGTGCGCGTGGTCAAGGTGACGTTGCCCGTCCCCACCAGGCTGATCAGCCGGTTCCGCAGATCGTCCCGCCAGCCGAGGATGAACACACACAGCACCAGCACGAACAACACGGTCATCAACGGCTCGGCCAGCGGCTGCACCTGCGTCCACAGCAGCGCCGCCGGGGAGAGGTCCGGGGCGACGATGTGCACCGGGACGTTCCGCGGATCGACCGCCTTCTGCTGGCCCTCGGTCACCCGGGCGATCATCGCCTCCATTTGGGCCAAGGGGCTGCTCTCGCCCGGCTGGATCGCGTCCACCTTGCGCCGCATCGACTCGGTGTAGGTGCCCAGCTGGGTGGTGAGCTCGCTGACCTGCGTCGTCAAGACATAGCCGACCGATCCCAGCGTCCCCGCGGCAATCCCCATCACCACCGCCAGGGCCGGGAGCTTCCGGATCCGGTGCTCCAGCCACCGCATGGAGGGGGAGAGGATGAACGCCAGGACCACCGCGAACGCGATCGGCATCAGCACCGGACGCGCATGGAACAGGATCAGCACGACCAGCGAAGCGGTGACCAGCTTCGCCATCACCAGCAGTGATCGCGTCAGGGACGCGGAGGCGACAAGCGACAAGCGACGTACTTTCTAGGCGGGAGCCTTGCCAAACGAGAGGACCACCAACCGGTGCGTGTCACGCTCCAGCTGGTAGAAGACGCGGTACCCATTCGCGTACAGCCGCAGTGGCGGAAACAGCCGTTCACCCACGGTCCCCAACTTGCTGCCGGTTGCGCCAAGAACGGTCTGGCGTAGCGCGGCGCGGATCGCGCCCTGTGCCAAAGCGCTCACACGACTCAGCCGACGTTCGATGCTTGCCGGGATGTGCAGCGTGTACTCGGAGGTCAAGAGAACCACCGCATCGGAAAGGCGGCCCCGCAGTCACGCTGCGAGGCCGCCGGGTTGAACTGTCTGAGACGATCGCTACGGGGCAGGGCGGACGATGGTGTTGCTGTCCATGGTCACCGCGCCGATCCGCGCCAGCGCGCGGCCGCCGAGAGTGGCGCCGGTGTTCAGGGTGACCGACTGGTCCGCCATGATCGTGCCCTGGAAGGCGGTGGTCGATCCGAGCGTGGCCGAAGACCCCACCTGCCAGAAGATGTTCTTGGCCTGCGCACCGCCGGCGAGGATGACCTGGCGCCCGGAGGTGGTGGTGAAGGTGGAGGCCATCTGGAAGATGAAGACCGCATCCGGCTCACCCTGCGCATCCAGCGTCAGATCGGCGGTGGTGATCTCCAGGGAGGAGGTCGACTTGTAGAGTCCCGGCGCCAGGGTCTGGCCACCGAGGTCGCCCGCCACCGTGACTGCACACAGGGTCCTGCCTGCCGCCTCGTTGAAGGCGGTGGTGAGGTCCGCGATGCCCTGCGCGGCGATGGGGTCGCCGGCGTGCTCCGCGCCGATCAGCGTCCCGGGACCGAACCCGGTGACCTGGGTGCCCGGGCTGACGCCCAGGTCACCGGTGACCGAGGTCGGGCCGGTGTTGGTCACCGTCGACCCTGCGAGCACCGCGAAGTTCGCCGCGGACCCGAGGACGATCGGAGCCTGACCGCAGGCGGCGGTGGTGAACTCCCAGCTGTGGTCCTGCGTCAGCCGGGTGCCGCCCAGGTCCTTCGCGTCGGTGGTGACGGTGGCGGTGTAGGTGGTGTTGACGTCCAGCGGGACGACCGGCCTGAAGGTCGCGGTGTTGGTGGCTCCGTCCAGGCTGACCGAACCGGAGATCAGGGTGATCCCGCGCTCCAGGATGAAGCTCAGCGAGGTCAGGGTGGCGGGGTCCATCGCCTTGCTGAAGGTGGCGGCCGGCCGCTTGTTGATCGGGACGTTCGTCGCCAGATTCAAGGGATTGGTCGAGGTCACCGTCGGCGGCAGGGCGTTCACCGCGGTGGTGAAGCTCCAGGTGACGTCCGCCGCCAGGGCGAGGCCCTGGGTGTCCTTGGCGCCGGTGTTGACCGTGGCGGTGTGGACCAGGTTGGTCCCCAGCGCGGAGGTCGGGGTGAACGTCGCAGTCCGGGTGGCTGCGTCGTAGGCCACGGTGCCCGCGATGTTGATCGTACCTTGCCGGACCTGGAACTGGGTGGTGGTCAGGGTCTGAGGATCCATCTCCTTGCTGAACGCCGCCGAGATGGCCGGACGGACCGCGACGGCGGTGGCGCCATTCACCGGCAGGGTGGAGGTGATGGTGGGCGCGATCTGCGTCCCACCGTCAGAGAGCGGAGTGCCGCCGTCCTGCTCGAACTCCACGACCTGCGCTCCGCAACCGGCGAGGGACAACAGCAACACCAACAGCGAGCCAGCTTTGAAGGTACTCATTTCGCACTCTCGGGAAGGATGATGAAGGAGACGACGAACTCGACCCGGCGGTTGGCCTCACGGCCTTCGACGGTGGTGTTCGTCTGGGTCGGGACCGAAGAGCTGAAGCCCTTCGACACCAGGCGGTCCTTGGACACGCCCTGGGCGACCAGATAATTGAGCACCGCGTTCGCGCGCTGCTCGGAGAGGGTCTGATTGTGGCTGTCACCGCCCGACGAGTCGGTGTGACCTTCGACCTGGACGCGGAAGTTCTTGTTGTCCTTCAGCGCCTGGACCACCTCGTCCAGGACCGGGTAGGATTCGGGCTCGAGCGTGGCGGCGTCCCAGGCGAAGAAGAGCCTCTCCTTCAGCTCCAGCTTGTCCCGCTTGACGACCACCTTCTCGTAATTGGGGCAACCCCAGTTATCCATCGGCCCTGACACCTCGGGGCAACGATCCACGTTGTCCGGGACGGTGTCCGCGTCGCGATCGGGGCAGCTGTAGACGTCCTGGGTGACGGTACGGACCTCCTCCTCCACGGGCTTCGCGGCGCGCTTGACGCCGGTGCCAGCCTCGAAGCTGATGCCGATGGTGAGCAGCTTCGCGTCCCGGTTGTCGTAGCCGGGGCGGTCCAGCTGCATCACGTGCAGGTAGCGGACGAAGGGGCCGACCCAGAAGGTCCGTGCCTCGCCCACCGGAATCGACGCGCCGATGGCCACATCGAAGCCCGGACGATTGAGCGCGCCGGTGCGGATGTAGAGCGCGTCCGCGTCCATCCAGGGAGAGATCCCGTAGAAGGAGGTGGCGTCATGCGGCCGCTTGAGGCGAATTCCGCCGCCCAGGCCCCAGGCGACTCCGGTGGCGCCCTGCGGCGCGGAGGACGGCAGCAGGGTGAGCGACGCGGTGGGACCGATGTCCAGGAAGGAGGTGATTCCGAAGAGCGCCTTCACCGACTGGCCACCACCGACGCCGTACACCTGCGACTGCGGCGCGGTCAGGGGGAGGGTGACGCCGGGCTCGAACTTGAAGCTGACCTCTGTGGCGAAAGCGGGAGCGGCGCCGGTGAGCAGGGCCGCGGCAGCAAAGGGACCGAGGGCGCCGGCAAGGGCCGCACTGCGGAGGGGGGAGGAACTTCTAGGCATCTGGGAACTCCGTTCAGCGTTGATCCCCCCACGGGCCTAGGTATCGACCTGGCGAGCGTGAGGAGGTGAGGCAATGGAACTTCAGTGGGGGATGGCAGGTGCTACGGCGCGGTGATCGCGTTGTTGTCCATGGCGATCAGCGACTGGGCCAGCGCGCGGCCGTGGAGCGAGGCGTTGGTCTGCAGGGTGATCGCGGTCTGGGAGAGGATCACGCCTTCGAAGTGCGAGTCGGCGTGCAGCGTCACCTGGCCGGCGACCTGCCAGTAGATGTTCTTCGCCTGGGCGCCGCCGCTGAGCAGGACGCGCTTGGCGCTGCTCAGGTCCAGATCGTCGCTGATCTGGAGGATCCAGATGTCATTGGCGCCACCGGCGAAGGTCACGTCGGTGGGGATGGTCACGCCGGTGCCCCAGGTGTAGAGGCCGGGGCTGAGCGTCAGGCCACCCAGGTTGCCTCCAGCGAGGTTGAGCTCGTCCGGGTTCGAGCGGCCGGCCGCGTCGGTGTAGGCGCCCTGCATGTCCAGCACCGCCTGGGTGAGGTTGGAGGGGCTGGGGGTCGCGTAGTCGCTGGCATAGACCTTCCCCGGCGAGGCGACGGAGGAAGAGGTCGAATAGACGTTGGTGGCGTCAGCGATCAGCGAGAAGCCGGTGATGAAGCTGGCGGCGGCCGGACTCAGCCCCAGGTGCCCGCCGGTGACCACCGAGCCGGTGACATTGCTGATCCCGGTCTTGGCCAGCAGCACGTAGGATCCTGCCTGCGCCAGGTCGGGGCCGGAGCCCATCACCACCGCCGCCGGGCCCTGGCCCGAGGGGTTGCGAGGATTGTTTCCGGGGCCGCAGGCGACGGTGACCAGCAAGGCGGCCAGGAGGGTGAGGCGGAGGGAGGCGGGGAGGGAAGGGGTCATCGGGGAATCCTTTTCGCTGTGTGAAGCACCCTCATAGGTCGCGCCCGACACTTCGAATATGAGCAAATACTGCCCGTACGCTTCGTGAAAACCGAGGTGTCGAAACGCAGGGGTGAAAGGCCGTCGACGACAGGGGAGGGCAGGCCGCCCTCAGCCGAGACCCGGGGTTCGAACTCGCGGTGGTGGCCCCGCAATCAAGGACCCCCGTCCGTCTTCCGCGCTGCTGCCGAGCCCCCGCCAGAAGGCGGGAGGCGCCCGGACCGCAACGTTCGGTTTATCGGATGTGTTGCGCGGACATTTCCTCATAGTGGAAGCATCCCCACCGGCCCTAAGGACGCCGGATATGATTCCGCGCGGCTACACGCTGGACCGCATCGCAGGAGGGACCGGAGCGGTCACCCTGCGCTTCGAAGGGCAGCTGGTCTTCTCCGAGGCTGCCCTGCTGTGGAAGGACCTGCTCGTGCACACCCGCTCGGTGGGGGCAGGGGACCGCCTGGACCTCCAGCTGTCCGGGCTGAGCGCCGTGGACGGCGGATCGATGGCCTTGCTGGTCCAGATCCGCGCCGACCTCACCCGGCGGGGGGCCAGCTCGGAGCTCCTGGGAGCTGGCCCGCAGGTCCAGGAGCTGCTCCACCTCTATCGAGGGGACGTGGGCGTGGGACCCCAGCCGGTCCGGCGGGCGCGGGGGGTGCTGGACAGCCTGGGTGCCGGGACGCTGGCCGCCTTCGGCGAGGTCCAGCAGGTGTTCGGGTTCGTGGGCACCGCGCTGGTCGCGGCCTCCCAGGTCCTGCGCAACCCCCGCTCTGCCAACTGGGCGGAGGTGGCTCCGACCATGGAGCGGGCGGGCGCCAACGCCCTCCCGATCGTGATCCTGATCAACTTCCTGATTGGCCTGGTGATGGCCTTTCAGGGCGCCGTGCAGCTCAAGCAGCTGGGGGCCAACATCTTCGTGGCGGACCTGGTGGGGCTATCGGTGTGCCGGGAGCTGGGGCCACTGATGACCGCGATCATCCTCTGCGGCCGCTCCGGGGCCTCCTTCGCCGCGGAGATTGGCTCCATGAAGGTCTCGGAGGAGATCGACGCCCTGCGCACCATGGGCTTTGGCCCCCTGCGCTACCTGGTCCTCCCGCGCACCGTGGCCCTGGTGCTGGTGCTGCCGATCCTCACCCTGATCGGGGATGCGATGGGCATCCTGGGCGGGCTGATCGTCGGGCTGCTCAGCCTGGACCTCAGCATCACCGCGTATCTGCTGCAGACGCAGAAGGCGCTGACCATGTGGGACGTCTTCTCCGGCGTCATCAAGAGCGGCGTCTTTGCCCTGGTGATCGCCCTGGTGGCCTGCCAGCAGGGGCTGGCCACCACCGGAGGTGCCGAAGGGGTGGGCAAGCGCACCACCTCCTCGGTGGTGGCCATCCTCTTCGCCCTGATCCTCGCGGACGCGACCTTCACCTTCCTCTTCTGGGCGCTGGGCCTATGAGCCAGACGCCGATGATCCAGGTCCGCAACCTCACCATGGGCTGGGATGGCGGCGTCCTGCAGCGGGAGGCCTCCTTCGAGGTGGAACGCGGAGACATCTTCGTCATCCTGGGGGGAAGCGGCTGCGGCAAGTCCACCCTGCTGCGCCACCTGATCGGGCTGGAGACACCGCTGGCGGGGTCGATCCAGATCGCCGGAGTCACCGGGGAGGCCCTGGCGGTGGGGCGTCCACGCTTCGGCGTGATGTTCCAGTCCGGGGCGCTGTTCGGTTCGATGACCGTGGGGGAGAACCTGGCCCTGCCGCTGACCGCCTGGACCGACCTGCCGGCGGAGGCGATCGGGGCCATCGTCCGGGCCAAGTTGCGCCTGGTGGGACTGCAGGACGCGGAGGACCGCACCCCGTCGGAGATCTCCGGCGGGATGAAGAAGCGCGCGGCCATTGCCCGCGCGATGGTCCTCGAGCCGGAGCTGCTCTTCCTGGATGAGCCCTCCGCCGGCCTGGATCCGGTGAGCTCGGCGGAGCTGGACCAGCTGATCTTGAGCCTCAACAAGGTGCTGGGCCTGACGGTGGTCGTCGTCTCCCACGAACTGCAGAGCATCGCCAGCATCGGCACCCGCTGCATCATGTTGGACAAGGAGAGCCAGAGCATCATCGCGCGCGGCGATCCGCGCGAGCTGCGCGACTCCTCCCCGGACCCGCGGGTGAGCGACTTCTTCAACCGGCGCCCCGGCCAATCCGGAGTGCCCCCCCTTTCGCCTTCCCCTGGAGCGCATCGATGAGCAGTCCCACCAACCATTGGAAGCTCGGCCTGTTCGTGATCGCCGGGTTCTGCGTGGCCCTGGCCACCATCCTCTTCTTCGGCGCCCGCAGCCTCCAGAGCGAGACCGTCCGCTACCAGTCGTACTTCGACGAGTCGGTGCAGGGGCTGGAGGTGGGGTCGGCGGTGAAGTTCCGCGGGGTGGCCATTGGCAACGTGGCCGCCATCGACGTGGCCAGCGACGGCCGCCACGTTGCCGTCTCCTGCGAGCTGGGGGTGGAGGATCTCAACGCCCTGGGCCTCTCGGTGGAGAAGTCGATGGGGCTGGCGACCCGGATGAAGATCCCACCGGACCTGAGGGTCCAGCTGGCCTCCGCCGGCATCACTGGGGTGAAGTTCATCCAGATCGACTTCTTCAGCGCCAGGGAGTACCCGCCGCCGAAGCTGCCGTTCCCGACTCCCCAGAACTACCTCCCCGCCGCCCCCTCCTTGATGAAGAGCGTCGAGGACTCGGTGGTGAAGTCGGTGGAGACGTTCCCGGAGCTGGCCAACCAGCTGCTGGTGGTGCTCACCCGCATCGGAGACATCCTGGGGGACATCGAACAAAAGCAGGTCCCGGAGCGGACCCTGGCCACGCTGGCGCATCTGGACCAGCTGCTGGACCAGGGCTCCGTGGCCCTGGCCTCGCTGGAGACCGGCAAACTTTCCCGCCAGACGCAGCACACCCTCACCCAACTGGACGCCCTCCTGATCCAGCTGGGGGGACCGCAGGGGCTGCTCACCAACGCCTCCAAGGCCGCCGCCTCCCTGGGGAGTGCGGCGCACAACGCCGACCATGTGGGCCCGGCACTGGAGGAGACGATGCGCGACCTCCAGGGCGCGGCCCAGGCCGTCCAGCGCCTGGCCAATTCAATCGAACGCGACCCGGACATCCTGCTCAAGGGCCGGGTCAAGAGGGGAGACCAATGAACGTCAAGACCATTTGTACCGGGTGCCTCGCGCTGCTGCTCTCGGGCTGCGCCTTCTTCGACCGGGCGGAGGTCCGCTACCCGCGCTACTTCAGCCCTGACCTGCCCCTGGCCACCTCGAAGATCGGCTCCAAGCGATCCGGCGTGGAGCTGCGGCTGGGCCGGGTCAGCGCCGGCTCCTACATCGCGGAGAAGATCGTCTTCCGGGAGTCCGACTACGAGGTCGGGTTCTACGACTACCTGATGTGGACCGAGCGCCCCGAGGTCTACCTCCGCCGCGCGCTGACCCGGGTCCTCTTCGAGGAGGAGGGCCTGATGAGCATCCTCTCCGGCGCCGCGCCGACGCTGGATGTGGAGCTGGTCAGCTTCGAGGAGGTGCGGGGCCCGAACCCGGTGGCGCTGGTGCGGATCGCGTTCTCGCTCCACAACGATCGGGTGGTCTTCCTGCAGCAGACCATGGCCTTCGAACGGCCGATCGTCCTGACGGGAGACCGCCGGAAGGTGGACGCGGTGCCCGAGGCGTTGGGAGAGGCGCTGCGGATCGCGGTGTACGAGGTCAGCGGCCGGGTCCTCAGGGATCTGGCCGCCCTGGCTCCACCGCCGGCGCCGCCCAGGAAGCCCTAGAGAAGCAGACGGCCGGGGTGCCGCGAGCTGCGCGACACCCCGGCCGGGAAGGACTGCCTGCCGAATCCGACCGTGGGGGCTACAGCCCGTTGACGCTCAGACAGACCTCGTTGCCGTCCGTAAAGTGCAGCCCGGCGGAGTAGGTGCTGCCGGAGCTGCGGCACAGGTTCACGGTGAAGGAGACGTTCTTGCCCGCGTTGGTGGTGGTCACGTTCTGGACGGTGTTGGTGCTGAGAATCTCGGTTCCGTCCGGCTCAACGATGTGGAGTGCCGTCTCCAGCGAGCGATCCGACCCGGGGAAGGTGCCTTCGCCCCAGTACGCCAGCACGTCCAGCCGGTAGCGGTTGGGGGAGCCGGTGCCGCAGAAGCCGGTGTCCGTCACGGTCGGCCGCGCGGTGATCGAATAGATGACCGGTCCGGTCTTCCCCGCGCCCCAGGTCAACGAGTGCCCGGCGTTGGCGAAGTTGGTGCAGGCGGCGGTGGCGGCCGGCGCCTCCGCGCAGTTGGCGCTGCTGCAGAACTGGCCGTAGGCGCACGCGTCCGGCTGGGGGTTCGTCGCGCTGCAGGTCCCCGCGAACGTACACTCCCCGGTGGAGACGTTGCAGATCTGCCCGCCGCCGCACGTCCCGGGCCGGGTGCACGTCTCCGCCTGATTGGCGACGCACAGGTTGGTGGAGACGTCGCACGTCTCGTTGACCGCACAATCCACGCTGGTCTGGCAGGTGCCCTCCTCGCCGCCGCAGGAAGCCATCAGCGCCGCGAAGCCGGCGAGACAAAACACCTTGAACATCGTCTTGAGTTTCATTGTTCACTCCTTGGACAGATACCCGCCGGTGTCAACACATCGATCGGGAATCGTCGCCCCCGGGACTACGCCGCGCCGAAACATTGATAACCAGACTCGCCAACCGCCCCAGAGAGAAGAGGGCCTCCCGGGCAGGGCAATCGGCCGAACGGCATCGCCTTGTTCTCTTGACTGTGAGAGAGAAGAGCGGGGCGTTTCCCATAAAAAGTACGTTTTCCTCCAGGAGTTCCAGTGAAATCATTCGGTATCGTAGCAATGACCTGCCTGACCTTTTTGACCTCCGGATGCGCGGCCCGACTGGCGCAGTTCGGCGCCACCCCGGACGCCGCCGCCCCCTACCAGGAGGTCGCCAGTTATTACGGTTACGTCGCGCCGGGCACGCAGCCGGACGAGACCCGGCAGAACCGGAAGACGTATTATGTGTACGTGTGGCTGCCCAGCGGCGTCCCGGAGCTGGGAGTCCGGGTGGTCTCCCCCACCAAGGATCTCCCCCAGGCGGAGGGCCAGATGTTCCGGCAGACCGATTACACCGGGAACGCGGACGGCAAGGAGTTCTTCGACCCCGCGGTCCTGCTGGAGCGCTGCACCACCATCAACAACCCCAGGGAGATTGGGCAGACCTGCGCCGCCTGGTCCCGACTGGGCGAGAATGACGATTCGAACGAGCTTCCGGACCAGCCGTCAGGCCGGAAGACCAACGCGCTGCTGCGCGTGACCTCGAACAATGCGGACGCGAACCATGCCCTGATGCGCGGCCTGTATCGGGTCGGGCTCAGCGACGCCAAGCGGGGAGAGGTGAACGGCACCTACCTGCTGCAGCTGGGCACGCCGGTCCAGCTCTCGGGCATTGCCATCGGCCGGACCCTGGACGAGGTCCGGCAGCTGGCGCGCTGAGACGGAAGAACCGAACCCGCAACAAGAAGCCCCCGGACCCACGGATTGTCTCCAGTGGGTCCGGGGGCATTTTCTTTCAGACGAACCCTCCCTGGGGGGGAGGGGGGCGATCAGGGACCGTCGACCTTGTCCTTCACCTCGGAGACGGTGTCCGCCACCGCGGCCGCAGCCTCGTTGGTCCGGTTCTTGGCCCGCTGGGCGAAGCATTCAAGGTCCCCCTCCAGGCAGACCGCCTCCTGGACCCGGTGCACTCCCTCGGTGGCACCGCGGACCACGTCGTTCTTCACGACCTTCACCTTCTCGGCGGCGGTCTGCCGCTCACAGGCGCCGGTGAGGCCAAGCAGCGCGGTCAAGACAAGTGCACGTCGGAGGTTGAGGCTCATTGGATGCTCCCAGATGCCGGAGAAGAACTCCGGCCTGCCGCTTGAGTACGTGCTCCACCTCCGGGCGAACAGGAGGAAGTCTCGCTCTGACCCCTCGGATATTCCGAGGTTCGGCCCCTGGGCCTTACACCTCGTGTTTTCCGCGTTCTGGCAGTCACTCTTTCTAATATTCGCACCGTGGGGAACGGCCTATTCAGAGGTCACAGCGGACGAAAGTCCGGCGGGTTCAAAACGGGCCAACTCTCTGGCTCCCGAACCCGGCTTTGAAAGGCCACCATGCTCTGGACAGTCGCCGTGATCCTCGTCGTGCTTTGGGCGTTGGGACTCGTCAGCTCCTACACGATGGGCGGATTCATCCACGTCCTCATCGTCCTCGCCGTCATCTTCGTGCTGGTGCGCTTGATTCGGGGCCGGGGCGTCTGACCGCAGGCACCACAGAAACGATCGCAGCAAGCCGCCCTCCGGCGCTAGCGGGAGGGGAGGGGAGCTACCTGGCCTTCGCCGGGTCTCCCCTCGGCGGCCCCTTGACCAGCCAGGTGGTCATCTCGCCCTTGCCCTTGATCTGCATCTGCCCACGGCACTCCAGGGTGAACCGTGGGTGGATCAGGTGTTCTCGCGTGGCCTGGCTGCAGTGCACCGTGTTCGGCAGGCCGTGCGACTCCATCCGGCTGGCGGTGTTCACGGCGTCTCCCCACAGGTCGTAGATGAACTTGTGTTTACCAATGACGCCAGCCACCGCGGCGCCACTGTGAAGACCAATGCGCATCTGAAACGCGAAGTGCTCCACCGCGGCGATCATGTCCAGGGCCATGTTCGCCGCGCGGGTCGCATGATCCGCGGCCAGGACGTGAAGCCCTGCCACCGCCATGTACGCGTCGCCAATGGTCTTGATCTTCTCCAGGCCCCACTTCTCGGCGAGGCCGTCGAAGACGGTGAACACGTCGTTGAGCATCGCCACCAGCTGCTCGGGGGTCATTCCGGAGGAGAGCTGGGTGAAGCCCACGATGTCCGCGAAGAGGACCGTCACCTCCTCAAAGCTGTCCACGATGGTGCCCGTCTCCGCCTTGAGCCGCTCAGCCACCGAATGCGGCAACACGTTGAGCAGCAGGCGTTCGGACACCTTCTTCTCCGCCAGCACCTGGGAGTAGAGGCGCCGGCTCTCCGTATGGAGGAGGCGCACTTCGATCATGTTGTGGACGCGCGTCAGGACCTCCGCCACGTCGAGCGGCTTGCTGACGAAGTCCTTGGCTCCCGCCTTCAACGCCCGGACCTTGTGGTCGGTCTGCGCGGTGATCACCAGCACCGGGAGATAGCCGTCCTTCTCGATCTTCTTGAGGCCCTCCATCACCTGGAAGCCGTCCATCCTGGGCATCTCCAGATCCAGGAGGATCAGGTCGTAGAGGTTCTCGCGGTGGAGCCGGCACACCTGCTCCGGGTCGCTGGTGGAGGTGACGCACTGATAGCCGGCGCCATGCAACATCCGCTCAAGCAACAGCACGTTGGCCGGGAGATCGTCGACGATCAGCACCCGGGCACGGCGGATGTCGCCCACGGTGATCATGACTGGAGCCGGCCCGGGCCCTGGCCGGCGAAGGCGAGGGCGGTATCCAGGGTCTCGGTGAACTCGCTGACCTTGATCGGCTTGGTGAGATACCGGAAGAACCCGGCCTCCAGGCCCCGCTGGATGTCGTGGGGCATGGCGTTGGCGCTGATCGCGACCACCGGAATGTGGGCGGTCCGAGGGTCCTTGCGCAGCTCGGTCATCGCCTCCAGGCCGCTGATGTCCGGGAGGTTGATGTCCATCAGGACGACCTCCGGCTGCTGGGCCCGCGCCAGCGCCAGTCCCAACGTCCCGGTCCCGGCGCTGATCAGCTTCAGCTCCGGCCTCCGCGCGACCAGCTGTTCCACCAGCTTGAGGTTGGCCGGGTTGTCCTCCACGTAGAGGAGGAGGCGAACGCGCTCCCCGCTGGCTGCGGGAACCGGTGCCGGCGCGTCGACCACCCCAGCCTCCGCGGCGAACTGCGGCGCCGCCGCCGTGGCCAGCTCGAACCAGAAGGCGCTCCCCTGGCCCGCGGTGCTCTCGACGCCGATCGTTCCCTCCATCAGCTCCACCAACTGCTTGGCCACCACCAACCCGATCCCGGTGCCCTCCTCATCGCCGCTCTCCTGCCCCAGCCGGTTGAACGGCTGGAACAGCTGGGTGCGCTTCTCCGCGGACAACCCGGCGCCGGTGTCCCGCACCGTGATCCTGACCCGACCGGCTGCGGTCGCGCTGGGCTCCAGGGTCAGCTGGACCGACCCGTTCTCGCGGTTGTACTTCACTGCATTCGAGAGGAAGTTGAGCAGGATCTGTTTGAGCCGCGTCCGATCAGCGAAGACGAAGCAGGGGGCTTCGAACTGTGGGAACCGCAGCTGCAGCCCCCGCTTCTGGGCCGCACCCTCGACCATCCCCTGACACTCCGAGAACACCTCCGACAAGGAGACCGACTCCAGGGAGAGAGACAGCTTTCCGGACTCAATCTTCGCCAGATCGAGGATCTCGTTGATCAACTTCAGCAGGTGCCAGCCGGCCTGGAGGATCTGGGCAATGCTCTCCTTCTGCTGCGGATCCGGAGGAGGAGAGCCCGACTCCATCAGCTGCGCGAACCCAAGGATGGCGTTGAGCGGCGAGCGCAGCTCGTGGCTCATGCTGGAGAGGAAGTCGGACTTGGAGTGGTTGGCCTTCTCCGCGATGATCTTCGCGCTCCGCAGCTCCAGGTTCTTCTCGTGCAGCACCCGGTCCAGGCGCTTGGGCTCGGTGACGTCACGGGCCGCGGCGAAGACGCCCTGCAGCTTGCGATCACGATCGTGGAAGGTGGTCGCGTTGTAGGAGACCACCGTCTCCCTGCCGTCGCGCGACCGGGCGGTGAGCTCGTAGTTGGTGACCTTGCTCTTGAGCAGGACCAGCCGGATGCCCGCCTCCGCGCGGTCCGGGTCGGTGAAGTGGTTCTTGAAGGGCGCACCAATCAGCTCGTCGCGAGTGCAGCCGGTCAGCTCCTCCATCTGCCTGTTCACGTCGGTGATGATCCCCGCGAGATCGGTGGCGATCAGCGCGTCGATGTTCGATTCGATCAGCGAGCGGGTGTAGAACTGCTGGTCGCGCAGGCGCTGGTCCAGCTTCTGCTGCTCCGCCTCCACCTGCTTGCGCGCCGTGTTGTCGGTGCCGATCAGCAGGTAGCCGATGATCGCCCCCTGGGCGTCGCGCAGGGCGGTGACCGACACCACGGCGGGGAAGCGGCTGCCGTCCTTGCGGATGTAGGTCAGCTCGTAGATGTCTTCGATTCCGCGGGAGGCCTTGAAGACCAGCGCCTCGAACCCGGGCGCAATCGGCGTCTCCAGCTCCAGGCTCAGGGTCTTGGCGCGCGCGACCACCTCCTGGGGATCGGAGATCTCCGCCGGGGTGACCTTGTTCACAACCTCGGCGGCGGTGTACCCAAGCATCCGCTCGGCGCCCACGTTGAAGATCTGGATCACCCCTCTGGCGTCGGTGGCGATGCTGGAGAAGTTGGCGCTGTTGAAGATTGCTCTTTGGAGTGCATCCGCGGTCAGCGTCGCGGCCTGTTGGCCCCGTTCGGTGACGACGTCCGCGGAGCGGTCGGGCTCGGGGAAGGGGAGGGGGGCGTGGCCTGGTCGGATCATGGGGTCAGCCCAACCCGGCTTCGGACAGCACGCCGGAAAGCGCCGCATGGACGCTGGTCACGAACTTCCGCAGCGGCGTGGACTTGGAGATGTAGGCCCGTCCACCAATTCGGCCTCGTCCCTTGGCCACCTCCTCTTCCTGAACCAGGGAGGTGAGGAAGATCACCCGCATCGCCTGGGTGGCGGGGTCCTCGGACAGCCGCGAGAACAGCTCCACGCCGTCGGCCCCAGGCATCATCACGTCGAGCAGGACCAGGTCCGGCTGATCGGAGACGGCCAGGTCGAAGCCGCGCTGGGCGGTCGCGGCGGTCAGCACCTGGTGACCCTCGTTGAGGAGAACGGTGGAGTACAGCTTCAGCAGGGGTGCCTCGTCATCGACGATCAGGATCTTTGCCACGGTGTCCTCTTCTCGGGTCCTGCGCTCAAAATCGCGCCCACTGTCCAACGGCGCGCCCGAATCAGGGGGACGGGTCTTCGAGGGGCAGGGACCTTGAATAGGCCCACCGTCCCGGTTCGAATATTAGGAAGTTTGGCTGTCACGCTTCGTGATTGACGAAGGGTGATACCCCCTGGACGGCCCGCGAGGAGCAGAGCGCAGGGGGGAGGGCTTGAACCGCGGCGCGACGCAACCGAGAGGTTCAGACACGGCGGAGAAGACCTGATCTTCCAGCCGGAGTAAATCGGTCCGACAGCGGATGCCGTCCCCGAGGCGAGTGGGGCAAGAGGCGGGACCTTTCGCGGCCATTACGGCCGTCAGTTCACCGGGAGCAGGATGATGACCGAGCACGCGGTGGTGATCGTCGGCGCTGGGCCGACGGGCCTGATGCTGGCTGCGGAGCTGATGCTGGCGAAGGTGGACGTGGCCATCATCGAGCGACGCGAGAACCAGGACCTGATCGGATCCCGGGCGCTGGGGCTGCACGCACGCACCCTGGAGGTGTTCGATCAGCGGGGGATCCTGGAGCGCCTTTTGGCCGAGGGCCAGCCGGCGCAGGTGGCCGGGTTTTCCGGGGTCTCGTTCGACATCAGCGACTTCCCCTCGCGGCACCCGCACGGGCTGGCGCTGGTGCAGAAGCACATCGAGCGGATCCTGGCGGGTTGGGTCGCCGAGCTGAAGGTGCCGTTCTACCGGGCCCGTGAGGTGAAGGGCTTCGCGCAGGACGACGGCGGGGTGGTGGTCGCGCTGTCCGACGGCGCGGCGCTGCGCGCGCAGTACCTGGTTGGTTGCGACGGAGGCCGCAGCATCGTCCGCAAGACTGCCGGGATCGGGTTCCCCGGTGCGGACCCAACGCTGAGCTGGCTGATCGCCGAGGTCGAGCTTGCGCAAGAGCCGCCCCAGTGGGGCATCCGCCGGGACCACCTTGGCATCCGGGCGCTGAGCAAGCGGGAGGAGGGGCGGGTCGGCGTGCTGGTCACGGAGCAGCGCCTGGTGACCAGCGCCGATCCCACGCTGGGCGAGCTGAGCGCGGCCATGAAGGAGGTCTACGGCACCGACTACGGCGTCCACAGCCCGACGTCGATCTCCAGGTTCACCGACGTGGCCCGGCAAGCGTCGACCTATCGCTCCGGACGAATCCTCCTCGCGGGCGACGCCGCGCACATCCATCCCCCGATTGGCGGGCAGGGCCTGAACATCGGAGTCCAGGACGCGGTGAACCTGGGCTGGAAGCTGGCCCAGGTGGTGAAGGGGAGCTCACCGTCGGGGCTGCTGGACACCTACCACTCCGAACGCCACCCGATCGCCGCCCGGGTGCTGCGCAACACGCTGGCGGCCACCGCGCTCCAGCGAGTCGATGATCGAATCAAGGCCCTCGGCGAGGTGATCGACGAGCTGCTCCGGATGGAGGAGCCGCGCAAGCGCTTCGCCGCGATGATGTCCGGGTTCGACGTCCACTACGATCTCGGCGCCGGGCACCCGCAGCTTGGACGGCGGATGCCGGATCTGGACCTGATCACCGAGGGCGGACCGGTGCGCGTCTTCACGCTGCTGCACGAGGCGCGGCCGGTGCTGCTCAACTTCGGGGAGCCCGGCAGGGTGGACAACGGTGCGTGGGTAGATCGCGTTCGCGTCGTCGACGCGCGGTTCAGCGGCCCCTGGCTGCTGCCGGTGTTCGGCGAGGTTTCCGCGCCGACCGCCGTCCTGATCCGTCCGGACGGCTACGTCGCCTGGGTAGGGGAGGGGAGCCAGGAAGGGCTCACCGAGGCGGTGGGCCGCTGGTTCGGGTCCGCAAGTACGATCTGAGAGGGGGAGGGGGGCCCGGGCTACCGCCCGAAATTCATCAGGAAGCCGCCGAAGTTGGTGCGCTTGCTGAGGACGGCCGTCCCGGTGATCTCCAGAGCGCCGTAGTACCGGCCGCCGACGATGACCTCCTCGTTCGGTAGCAGTTGGACTTCCGCATCAATTTCGCCCGCGCAGTCCCTCACCTGAAGGTCTCGCTTCCAGCGCAACTGAAGCGTTGGATCCCACCTCCAGATGCCGACCGAACATGTCTCGCCCACCGCGACGGCGAGAGAGCCATCGGCGGCGACCGCGAGCGAGAACGGGAACAACTGACGAGACGAATCGTCTCGCGGCTGGTCAGGAAACCTCACCATCCCGGTCGGGCTTCCGTCGGCGTCCGCGATGAGCAGCACCCGTCCGCGTTCGCCCGAGTGCTGCGAATCTCCCCACGACAGGGTTCCGGAGAAGGAAACCGCCGCTATCACGGCTCCCTCCGCGGTGGTTCCAAGCCCGTGCACCTCCACCGAGTCAGGGAACAGGTGCAGCCATTTGAGCGCGCCGCCATCCTCCAGCACTGCAAGCACCACGGTCCCTTCGCCCTCCGCGCCAAGAACGCGGTGATCCAAGGTACCGGCTCCCCAGAGGCGACCCGTCATCGCGAGCCCCCCATTCGCCATCAGCGAGGCCACCCCGATTATCCACTCGCCTTGATTCGGGCTCCGCCACAGAGACCCGTCGGAGCGACGCACCTGCATCCGGGCCCCCT
Organism: Myxococcaceae bacterium; assembly: GCA_036675345.1. GTDB lineage: Bacteria > Myxococcota > Myxococcia > Myxococcales > Myxococcaceae > JALYOC01. Next base: position 83,528 of record JAKFFE010000032.1, on the reverse strand, counting down.
CCCCCTGGGAGCCGTCCACCTCGCGCCACGCCACGGAACCATCGCCCCCCGCAGCCTCGACCCGCATCGAGGAACCCGCTTCACGGCGCGCGACCGTAGAGGCCTCAGAACCATTTGCGGACAGTTCGAGGACGAAATCGGTGCCCGACATGCGGTCGGGCGACGGGGTCGTGCCGCTAATGAACAGGTGATTGTCGCGACCGGCCACGAGAGAGCGCGCAGTGGTGTCCTTGCCCTCGTCGAGGAAGGGCCGGGTCCACCCGACGGTGCCGTCCCCCAGGACCTGCAACAACCTCGGTTGGTACTCGCTCGTACTCATCAGAGCGACCACGTCATTCTCCCGCGCCGAGATATTCCAAAGCGGGATGTCCCACTCGCGGCTCCACTCCACCGCCTCGGGGACCTCCGAACCACAGACGTTGTCCTCGCCGCCGCCGCCACAAATCTCGCCGTCCGAACAGCTGCCGCACTGCAGGCTATTGCCGCAGCCATCGTCGATCACCCCGCAGTTCTTCTGCTCCGCGTCGCAAGTCGTCGGCGCGCACGCGGCCTTGCCACAGACGTTGGATTCACCTCCGCCACCACAGGTCTCGCCGCTGGCGCACGTGCCGCACCCCAGAGTTCCACCGCAGCCATCGGGTAGGGCGCCACAATCCTTCCCGGCGCTCTCGCAGGTGATCGGCGCGCAGCGCGGCTCACAGACGTTGGAGGTGTTGCCCCCGCCGCAGTTCCCACCGTCGGAGCAGCCACCACATTCAAGGGTTCCACCGCAGCCGTCGGCGATGCTGCCGCACTCCGCACCCGCCTGCGCGCAGGTGGAGGGCACGCACGCCGCAGGAGGGCCCTCCACCGGTGGCGCGCGGTCAGTAGGACCGCAGGCGAGGAGGGTCACGGCCACGGCCATCCCTGCAATGGCCGATCTCGCCGAGGTCGGTATCAATGCGGCGCCCACCATCCACCAGCGCTCCAACATCCGCCCCCTTTGCCCCTCGACCGACGATCCACACGGGCACACCCACCTGCCACCCCCCTCTCCAAACCCATGTTGGGTAGCCACAACTTGAGTGGCAGGAGGCGGCCAACGAGGCCAGCGCAAGGAAGCTGGGATCTGGGAGGCGGGCGTGTCGCGGAGGTGCAGTGGTAACGTGTCCCGATGCGTCTTTGGCTGCCGCCAGTATTCACCGCGGTGTTGCTGGCCTGTGCGACCGGGCCGGACGGCATCGATGCCGGTTCGGACGCCGGCATCAACGGTACTGGTGATGCAGGGGTCGACGGAGGCAGTGATGCCGGTCCGGACGCTGGAGGGCAGGAGGACGCGGGGGTCGACGCCGGACCGCTGATCCGCTTCGGCTCGTTCAACCTGGAGTTCTTCGGTGATCCCACCCGGGGACCAGCGAACGAGGCGCTCCAGATCCAGAACGCCGCCGAGGTGATTCGGCGCGCCGACGCCCAGGTGTGGGGACTGCAGGAGATCGTCGATCCCGCGAGCTTCGATCAGCTTCTGGTCCAGCTTCCCGGCTACGCGGGGGTGCTGGTGACCGATCACCTGGTCCATGACGGCGCCTCGGCCTGGGACCAGACGCCGCCCCTGGCCAAGCTGGCGGTCCTCTACCGGGCCTCCCAGATCCGCGTTCACAGCGCCCGCGTACTCCGGGAGGTGGACTTCGGGAGGCCTCCACTGGAGGTGACCCTGTCCGCAGAGATCGGGGGCGTCACCAGCACCTACCTCCTGATCGTCGTGCACCTGTATCCCTTCGCGGAGGAGGCGTCGTGGCAACGGAGGAAGGCGGCCGCCGAGGCGCTCAAGGCGTACCTCGACTCCAACCACCCCGACTCGTCGGTGATCGTGGTGGGCGACTGGAACGACGACGTGGACGAGTCAATCGTCGACGCGGGGTATCCCAGCCCGTTCGCTGCGCTGGTGCTGGACGGGGCGCGGTACTCGTTCCCCACGGCCGAGCTCTCCAGCAGAAACGAGGGCACCACCGTCGCCTACTCCTCCACCATCGATCACCACCTGGTGACCAACGAGCTCGCTGAGCGCTATCGCCTCGGGAGCAGCAGGGTGGAGCGCCCCTGGAGCTACCTTCCGGACTACCGCAATACCACCAGCGACCATTACCCAACCCTGACCGACTACTCCCCGGCACCCGCCGGGCTGACCCCTCGCCTGCGACTCCTGGCGCCCAACGGAGGCGAATGGGTCGACGGCCACGACACGCTGCGCGTGGTCTGGGACAGCGACGCGCTGTCCACGGTTCACCTCGAGCACACCCTGGACGACGGCCTGACCTGGACGAGGTTCGCCTCGGATGTCCCGGCCAGCACCGGGTCCTGGTGCTGGCGAGCGCCCAACCAGTCGACAGTGAACGCACGGCTCCGGGTGAGCTCCGCGGAGGGCGTCCCGCTGTCGGACGCCAGCAATGGCTACCTCCGGATCGACTCACGCGCCGACGCGGTTTCGGTCCTCATCAATGAGGTGATGGTGGCGCCTACCCGTGGACCCGGGGCGGAGTTCGTCGAGCTGGTGAACCTGGCCCCCAGGCGCGTGGATCTCGGCCGGTGGACGCTGGACGACTCGGAAGGAACCGTCCATCGGTTCGACTGCGGCGTTCGGCTGGAGCCGGGCAGGGCGCTGGTCGTCTACGGAGGGGCAGCCGAGATCCCCCAGGGTCAGCGACACTCCGTCGCCGCGGCGGGGAACCTTTTCCTGGACGACGCCGGCGACACGGTGAAGCTCCAGATCACCCCGGCCCTGGTGGCGGACGAGATGTCCTGGAGCAGCGCTCCCCCTGCGGAGGTCTCGCTCAACCGCAACCCCGACGGAACCGCCGGGGCGCCATTCGCGGAGCACGACACTCTCGCCGCGGCGCCCGCATCGCCGGGGGTCCGTTCCGACGGTGGGGTGTTCTGATCAACCCCTCCGTCCTCCACGGCATCGGGCGCGGGGGCGCCAACCCGTCGGTGGCGAGGAAAGGACTTTCGAGTCGAACTCGCCTGGCTGGCGCTCCGAGCGTCTGGATTCGCGCGAGAGTTCCATGGCTTCCGGTGTCCGCCGGCAGACCGCACCCGCTGGTCGCAGGGCCGGGTTCTCGAAACGACAGTGGCCGGTCCAGGGGTTCATTGTCCCACCAGACGAGGGCCGCCACCTTCCCGTTGAACAGCAGGTCAACGGTGGCGGGTGGGTATGGGTCGAGCAGCGTGGGGATTGGCGGTTGCCGTCTGGATCGCGGCTTGTGGATCGACGGAGCCAGAAGCAGTGGTCCCTCCGCCTCCCTGTGTCCCCACCAGTTGCGGCGCTGAAGCCAAGGACTGCGGAACGATGCCGGATGGGTGCGGCGGGGTCCTGAGCTGCGGTTCCTGCGGCGAAGGTGAGAGCTGCGGAGGGGGCGGCACCGCGAACGTCTGTGGAGGCGGTGACGGCTGCATCCCGATCACGTGCGAAGCGGCGGGGAAGACCTGCGGCGTCATCTCGGACGGCTGCGGTGCAACCCTGGAGTGCGGCACGTGCGGCAGTGGCACCACGTGCACCGAGAACGTTTGCGTGGGAGGCGACGGCGGCACCTGCGCTCCGACGACCTGCGCAGCCGAGGGCGCGACCTGCGGTGAGCTCTCCGATGGCTGCGGCGGGACCTTGATCTGCGGCAGTTGCGGCGACGGTCAGTCCTGCAATGGTGAGAACGTCTGTGAAGCCTCCCCGGCCGGCAAGCGGGTGAAGTGGCTGACGCTGCTGTCCGGCGAGGACATCCACACCCTCAGGGACATCGCTACCGCTCGGGGCGGGGTCGTCGCCGCGGTGGGTCACAGCTGGCTGGCCGAGCCCGGCCGCCGCGAGAGTACCGACACCCTCGCGAGGTTCTCCCTCGCCGACGGGACCCAGGAGTGGTCGTTCGAATCGCCCCAGGGCCAGGTCACCTACAGCGAGGTCGGCTCGTCACCGGACGGAGCGAGGTTCTTCGCAACCGGCGGTGGCAGCTGTTCTGGCTGTGGCGGGACACTCGACTCCTTCTCCACGACCGACGGAGGAGGGTGGCATCGGTTGCGATTCTATGACGGTGAGCTCTCCCGCTCCGACCTCTCGCCCGATGGTCGCGGTGGGGTTGCCTACGTCCAGCAGAACAACAATGACGGAGCGACCGAGGTCGGCGTCTTCGAGGCGAATGGGACCCACCACGCCTTCGGCCCGGCAGTGCGGGAAAGCACCCATGTGCCCGGGTCCGTCCGGTTCACCGCCCTTGCGCGAGACCCCGACGGAAACCTGATCGCGGCGGCAACCACGCATGCTCCGGCGACCCTGGCCGGCCTGAAGCTCGGTCGCGCCGACGGCCGGACGTTCGTCGTGTTCAAGCTGACCCCGGACGCAGGGCTCCTCTGGCACCGCGAATACAAGGTGAACGGCGAGGTGAGCGCGATTGGAACTTCGGCGAAGGGGACCATCGTGGTCGCACTGAAACTCGAGGAGGGTCTGCTGTGGGGCAAAGACACGATCGGACCGGGCGCGGCGCTGCTGGTCATGGAAGCGAACGGGGCGGAGCGATGGGCCCGTGCGCTACCAGGCGCGGGGACCGGAGAGCTCGCTGTCGACCCCACCGGCGAGGCCATCGTCGCGACGAGCGCCGGGTGCGATCGCCACATCCAGCGCTACGCGCTTGATGGACGCCACCTGTGGACCCACACAATCACCACCAGTTCCTGCAACGAGAGGACCCAGATTCGCGTCCTTGGCATCGCCGTGGTCGATGGCAACGCGATCGTCGGCGGACAGTTCAGCGGCGCAGCAGACTTCGGTGATGGTCACCAGGCTCAGTCAGAGCCCGAAGAACCCCAAACGTTCGTCGGCGACGGGTTCTTGTTGAACCTTGGAAGGTAGCGCACCGGGCGAGCGGCGGGGCCCTGGCCCAGTTCGGTTCACGCATTGGAGAGCGGTCGCGTGATTGCCCGGCCGTCCCCGCGCCCAGGTTCAATGTCGCATTCGGCCAACCTCCGCATGATTCGAGGAGAGGAGGGCACGCGATGGCGGATCGAGGCATGACGATGGCCCGGTTCTGGGCGCTCGGAGAGCGTGGGCGCCCGGAGACGTTCCTCATTGGCGCGGGACTGGTCCTGCTCGGCATCTATGCGCTCGCAGCGCCGTTTCTGTCCGGCGGCATGACGGTGCTGGCGCTGGGTGTGATCCTCGTGGCGGCGGGAGGGCTCGAGCTACTGCACGGCGTGATCCTGCACGGAGAGGCCAACTGGGCGGTTTTCGTGCTCAGCGGCACGTTCTCCGTGCTGATGGGGCTGCTGCTGGTTCGCCAGCCGGCAGTGGAGCTGGGGGCGACGACCTTCCTGGTCGCGGGGTACTTCATCGTGGGGGGGCTGTTTCAAGCCGGCTCCGCGGTCCTGGAGCGCTATCCCGGCTGGGGGTGGCACCTGGCAGCGGGAACGGTGTCGCTGGTCCTAGGCAGTCTGGTGGTCGCGCGCTTCCCGTGGGCCACCGTTCCGATCATCGGCACCCTGGTGGGCCTGGAACTGTTGCTGCGCGGCGTGACCACAGCAGGCTCCGGCCTCCGGCGGGGAGCACGCCCCACACCCGCATTGCACTGAGATTCCCCTGGTCGCGGGTGGCGCTCGATGCGGGCAGGGCGGGTCACGGAGTGGTCCGCTCAGTTTACATAACGCCTGTTATCCGACGTCGGGCCAGAGGGGGAAGGTCGCCCTGAAACGGCCCAGTTTTGCCCTCCCATGCTCCGGGATCTGCCTGCAGGCGTGACTGGTTGCGTTGGCAAGCGGGCACGCTGCTGGCGATCCGGCGGGTCCATGAAGTTCGTGGGCGTGGTCCGCGGAATGGACCAGGGCCCCCAACATCCTGGCCCGGGCTCAAGTTCCGACGATGACCGGGCGTCAACGATGCTGTGACCGCGGACCCGTTTATCGGTGAGGGCTTGGGGCGCATCTTTGCGACGTCGCTGGCCCTTTTGCTCAGCGCGCTTTCGGAGATACCCCATGAAATTCGCCCTGCCTGCATTGCTCGTTGCCGTTGCCACCGCCGCCTCGGCAGCCCCCCTCAAGACCGAGGTCTTCACCGCCAGCCCTGGCGGGTTCCTGGTCACCTCCACGCTGATCACCGGCGAAAAGGAGGCGATCCTGGTCGACGCCCAGTTCACCTTGTCCGACGCCCACCGGCTGGTGGCCAAGGTCCTGGAGTCCGGAAAGACGCTGACCACGGTCCTGGTCACCCATGGTCACCCCGACCACTACTTTGGGCTGGAGGTGATCCGCGCCGCCTTCCCGAAGGCGAAGCTCGTCGCCACGCCCGCCGTCCTCAAGGAGCTCAAGGCCTACGCGCCTCAGAGTCTGGCTCAGTGGAAGCCGATGTACGGTGCGAACCTGACCGCAAAGCCGATCATCCCCTCCTCCCTGACCACCAATTCCCTCACTCTGGAGGGGGAGCAGCTGGAGCTGATCGCGATCAACGGCGGCGAGAGTGAGGCCGGCACCGCGGTGTGGATTCCGTCCACCCGTACCCTGATCGCCGGTGACGCGGCCTACGCCCAGGTCCACCCGTACCTGGTGGGGCTGACTGCCGGACGCCGTGCGCAGTGGATCAAGAACACCGAGGAGTTGGAGAAGCGCGGCGCCACCACCGTGATCCCCGGCCACCGGTCGGCGACCGCGGACGTCGCTGGCACCCGGGCGCTCTCGGACACCGCGGCGTACATCCGGGATTTCGAGGCCGCGCTGGCCAGCTCGAACGGCGACCCGGGGGCGGTGAAGCGCACGATCCTGCAGAAGTATGGCGCGCTGGAGCTGCCGATCATCCTCGACTTCAGCGCCAAGTCCTCCGTTCCTGCGAAGAAGTAGTCCCACCTGCGAGGGCCTCCCGTCGACGTGGCGGGAGGCTCCGCTCTTTGATCGTTCGCCGCGACCTGAGCCGGCAGTGAAGCGTTGCGCTCCCTCGATCCGCACGGGAGACTCCACCCCCTGGACCCATTCGCCGACATCGAGGTCTTCGTCCGTACGGTGGAGTTCGGCAGCTTCACCAAGGCCGCGCAGCGCCTCCGACTGACCCCCTCCGGGGTGAGCCGGATCCTCTCCCGGCTGGAGGAACGGCTGGGAGCGCGCCTGCTCAACCGGACGTCCCGGAGCCTCAGTCTCACCGCGGAGGGCGCCGACTACTTCGAGCGCTGCACGCGGATCCTGGCGGAGCTGGAGGCCGCCAATGCCTCCGTGGCCCGGTCCGGGCATACCCCCCAGGGGAGGCTGCGGGTGGAGCTTCCGATCGTGCTCGCCGACTACATCATCGGTCCGGCGATCCCCGAGTTCCTGAAGAAGTATCCGGAGGTGGCGCTCGACGTCACCGTTCGCGACGCCCTGATCGACCCCACGTTCGAAGGGATTGATGTGGTGGTCCGGCTGGCGCCCGCGCGCGACTCGGAGCTTGCCGCCCGGCGGCTGGGTCCGGCCCGATCGGTGCTGGTGGCCTCACCGGCCTACCTCTCCCAGCACGGACGTCCGCAAACGCTGGCCGACCTGCGCGAGCATTCCTGTCTCTCCTACCTCGCGACCAGCGGGCCGTTGCCCTGGCGTCTTCAGGAGAACGGCGCGGAGCTCACCTTCTCGCCCACCGGCAGGTTCTTTGCCGGGTCGGGCAATCTGCTGGCCCGCGCCGCGCTCGCCGGGCTCGGCATCGCGCAGACGTTCGAGTTCCACATCCTGGAGGAGCTCGCGCGCGGGAACCTGGTGGTGCTGTTGGAGGAACACGAACCCGAACCGAGGGTGATCCAGGCCCTGTTTGCACGGCAGAAGGCCGCCATCCCGAAGGTGCGGGCCTTCATCGACTTCCTGGTGGAGCTGTTCGCCGCTCTGGAGGAGCGAAAGAAGCCCCCGAAGCGGCGGTAGTCCAGGGACGGTCGGCGGACCAGGCGAGACCCGATCTCCGGCCCCAGCTTCTGGACGTTCGACCGGCGGCGACTATCCCGCCGTCACCGAGGTCTCCCGGGCCACCACCTCCGCCACCGCCCTCCGCGCGGACGCCAGCGCGCCGTGCATGAACCCGGGTCGGTGCGAGTTGTAGTCGCCGGCGAAGTGCACCGCGCCGTGCGCCTGGCGAAGGAGCGGGTCCTGCTTCGTCAGCTGTTCCAGCCCGGGCCAGGTGAAGGCGCCCCGGATCAACGGGTCGGTGTCCCAGCAGACCGAGTGGACCGCCAACAACTCCTCCCGGAGGCCGGGGTGCACGCGCTCCATCGCCTCCAGCACCTCGCGCTGTCGGTCGGCCTCCGGCAGTGCGGCCAGCCGCCGGCTTTGGGGCCCATCGGGGTGCGCGCCCAGGATCCCGGCGGTGGACTTCTGCAGCGCCGACTCGTCGCGGATCATCCCGATCGGGAGATCGGTCTCTGCGTTTCCGCTCTCGCCGCGCGCGTTCCAGAACCGGGTCCGGGTGGCGGCGTACACGTGGGTCACCGAGGCGATGTTCAAATCGGAGAAGGCACGGAGTTGGTCGGGCGGCAGGGCCGGCGCCAGCTGCAGTCCCTCCACCACCGTTCCCGGCAGCGCGCAGATCACCTGCCGCGCCGAGAGCTGCTGCGTCTCCCCCTGGCGCCTGAACGTCACCGTCACTTCCGACTCCCGCTGTTCGACCCGGAGGGCCTGGGCCCCGAGGAGCACCCGCGCTCCCAGTCGCTGCGCCAGGGCCTGGGGGAAGGTGTCCGCCCCGCCGACGATCCGGGTGGTGTCCGCCCATCCAATCTCCAGCTGGAAGTTGAGCGCCTCCCTGATCAGCCCCAGGCCGGACATCGTCTTCAGGCTTCCGCTGGGACAAAACGACGTCTCGGCCAGGTGCCGGAACCCCTCCGAGGCCCCTCGGTCGACCAGGAGCTGTTCGGCGGAGATCCGGTCCAGCGCGGCCAGCCCGCCCTGGGCCCAGTCCGCGGTTCGGGGATCATGTTCCTGCGCCGAACCGAAGTACCTCGCCAGCAGTTCGCCGAACTCCAGCGCGGCCTCGTCCTCCCTCAGCGGCGGGCCCTCCTCCCCCCGGTACTCCTCGGAGCTGACCACGGTGCGCACTCCACGCTTGAACCCCACCCGCTGGGGCCACCGGGAGCGAGCGGGCCGCGCCAGCTCGACCTTCAATTCCGAGAGCAGCGAGCGCAGGTCGGGATCGCCCACCACGTGGGTGGCCCCGGCCTCCACGTACAAACCTTCCGGAAAGGGCGCCCGGACGGTGCGGATCCGGCCGCCCACCTGGGTGTTGGCCTCGAGCACCCGGACCTCGTAGCCGCGCTTCACCAGCTCCCACGCCGAGGCGAGGCCGGCCAGACCGCCCCCCAGCACGATCACCGACCTGGTCGTGGCGCCCGGTCCTCGGCCCGGCCATCCGGCACAGGCAGACAACCCCAGTGCAGTGGAGGCAGCCAGTAGGTCACGTCGAGAGAGGGTCGGCGGCATATCCAAGGGTTCTCCAGGGTGCCCCGCTCGGACAGCGGTGGACGCCAGAGGTTCCCACCCTGGACGCAGGAGGTCGGATGAAGGCTACTGCCAAGGGTCGGCTCAAGGGCAGGTCCTCTCCCACCGGAAGCCGCCGGCGTCAGCGCGGGACGTTGGTCCGGCGGACCAGCTGGCGCGGCAAGGCCGGCAAGGGGTCGGGCGCATCGATCGGCTCTTGCTGGAGTTCGAACAGCCCTGAGTCGAACGGCTTTCCCGGGGCGGCGGCGATCGGGACCAGTCGTTCCCGCACCCCGCGGGCGGCGAGCGTCCTCGCACGGTAGTGGCAGTACGGATTGTTCCCCGGCCGTCCGAGCACCGCGTGGGCGGTGAAGGTGCATCCGCCGAGGCAGGTTTCTGCAAACGGGCACTGACGGCAAAAGCCCCACAGGTCGTCCACGGTGCGCTGGCGGGTGAACGCCAGCTGGGGCGATTGAGACCAGACCTCCTCCAGGGTCGACTGGCGCGCGTTGCCGCCGACGTAGTGCGCCGTCTGGAGCGACGGGCAGCCCTTCACCGCGCCGTCGGACTCGATCCCCATCACGTACCGACCCGCCTGACATCCCCGCCAGTGATCTCCGGGGGCGTCCGGCAACGATCGCAACAGCGCCTCCTCCGGTCCGAAATAGCCGAGGTTGTTCCCCGGCATCACCACCATCCGGGCCTCCTCGAAGGCGCGCTGCTTGAGCGCGGCGACCCTGGGAACCAGCGTCACCAGGTCGAAGGGCTGCAGCAGCATCGCCGGTCGATCCGCGGCGCGCCCCAGCGGCGCGGTGATCTGGATCTGCCATGCCCGGACGCCGAGGGCCTTGAGCTGCTCGTACAGCGGCTCGAGGTCGTCCCGGTTCAGCCGGTTGAGGTTCAGGTTGGAGGCGGTGCGCAGTCCGGCGGCGCGCAGGTGCCCCAGGGCCTCGACCGCCGAGCGATGACCGCCGGGCGTGGCCCGCATCAGGTCATGCGTGGCCTCGAGGCCGTCGATGCTCACCGAGACCGAGTGCAGTCCCGCCTCGCCCATCTTCCAGGCCAGCTTCCGGGTGATGCCCCGGCCGCCGGTGGTCATCGAGGGGCGGATGCCCGCGTCCCGCAGCGCCGAGACGATCTCCAGGAACCCCGGATGCAGGTACGCCTCACCGCCGATCAGGACCACCTCGCGGGTCCCCATCGCGCGCAGCTGCTCGACGATTTCCAGCGCCTCGCGGGTGGTCAGCTCGTCGGGGCGCTCGACGTCGGCGCGCGATCCACAGTGCGTACAGCGCTGGTCGCAGCGCAGGGTCAGCTCCCACACCACGTAGGCGGGGTGGAAGTCCTGCGAGCCGACATCGATGCGACGCAGCGCCACGATGCCGCTACGGCTGCTGGCCGCCATCGACGCCCGCGTCCTCGACGATGGGGTCGTAACAGGAGTTGGGATCCGACCCGCCGTCCGCGCCGTAGTCGCAAGGCGGCGCGCCGTAGCAGGCCATCAAGGTGAGCGCCGAGACCGCAGCGCCGGCGACGGCCAGCACACCGGAGAACGCCCGAGCGGGACGGGCGCCACAGTTCGGGCAGACGCCGGTGGAGGGAAGGAAGCCTTCACAGCGGGGACAGGTCTGGAGAGTTGCCATTTCGGCGCAGCGCTCAGCACCGGATGTGCCAAGCCCAAGTGATTGAAACGACGGGGACTCGCGGGACCGGGCTGCGCAAAACGCGACATCCCGGCCAGAGCTCACCCCCGGAGGCCGACCGCCTTGCGGACCCCGGCGATGATCGGCGCGGCGTACTCCCGGGCGCGGCGGGCCCCGTCCGCCAGCACCCGGTCCACCTCGCCCGGATCCTTGAGCAGCTCCAGCCGCCGGGCCCGGGCCGGATCGAACTTGGCGTGGAAGAACTCCAGCAGCTTCTTCTTGAACTCCCCGTACCCCTGCCCGCCCGCCCGCCACTGCTGATCCAGGGCGGCGAACTCCTCGGCGGGCGCCAGCAGCTTGAGCAGCTGGTGCAGCGGCACGTCCTCTCCCACCGGCTTGGGCGCCTCCACCGGGGTGGAGTCGGTCTTGATCCCCATGATCTTCTTCTTGGTCTCCTTGTCGTCCGCGAAGAGATCGATGGTGTTCCCGTAGCTCTTGGACATCTTCTGTCCATCCACCCCCGGCACCTTGGCGGTGGACTCCTGCACCCGGAACGCGGGCAGCTTCAGGATCCCAGGCGGGTGCCCCTCCTTGCCCTCCGGATCCTGGGGGTCGTAGCCGGGCACGTAGGTGACGTTGAACTTGGTGGCCCAGTCGCGCGCGAACTCCACGTGCTGGATCTGGTCCTTGCCCACCGGCACCACGTCGGTCCCGTAGAGCAGGATGTCCGCGGCCATCAGCACCGGGTAGGCGAACAGCCCGAAGTCCGGGGAGATCCCCTTGTCGGTCTTCTCCTTGTAGCTGTGCGCCCGCTCCAGGTTCGCGAACGGGACCACCGTGCCCAGGATCCAGTACAGCTCGAGGATCTCCGGGACGTCGCTTTGCAGGAACAGGGTCGCCTTCCCCGGATCCAGCCCCAGCGAGAGGTAGGCCACTGCCGCGTCCCGCTCCAGCTCCCGGAACAGCACCGGATTGCGGACCGTGGTCAGCGCGTGGAGGTTGGCGATGAAGTACAGCGCCTCGGCCTGATGCTGCAGCTCGATGAACTGCTGGATGGCGCCGAAGTAGTTGCCGATGTGAAGCCGGCCCGAGGACTGGATGCCAGACAGAATCCGCATGGTGTGGCCGGGGAACATAGCGCGGTCCCACCCACCTCCGCTCCTTCCGGCAACCTCGCGGGTTGGTTGACAAATCCCCTCCCCGTCCACTCCGGGTCCGGGGATCGCGGTGGAAAGTTCCTCCGCCAGCGAATGAAACGTCAGTGATTCCGGGCCCTTGCGACCTACTCCGCTTGCTCGCTAACCTTCTGCCTCCCGGGGGCATCGCTGGAGGGCAGTGCATGGAGTTTTTCCGCGGCAGCCTGGCGCATCACCGACTCTCGTTCCTGATGCCCGCGCTGCTGGAAGGCCGCGTTCTGGAAGGAAGCCTCTGTCTGGACCGCGGCGCGCTCCACCGCGAGTTCCACTTCCGGGACGGCTGCCTGGTGTTCGCCTCCAGCAACGAGCCCACCGAGCACCTGGCCCAGGTGCTGGTGGATCTGAAGATCCTCGAGGCCCAGGTGGCCGCCTCCACCTTCGAGGCCGCCCATGCCTCCAAGAAGCCCTACGGAGAGCTGCTGGTGGAGCGCGGGTTCGTGGATCGCAGCCGGCTGATCGACGCGCTGGAGCACAAGGCGCGCGAGGCCCTGTTCGACTGTTACAGCTGGGAGTCGGGAGAGCTCTCCTTCAACCCCCAGCCCAGCGAAGGGCTGCGGGGAGTGGGCCTGAAGCTCAAGGCCGGGCCGCTGCACCGGGACGCGATGGCCCGGCTGCGGGAGTGGAAGGCCTTCCAGGAAATCTTCCCCGACGATGGCGCCCGCTTCGAGGTCTACCGGGAGTGCGCGGTGGAGTGGGGCACCGAGGCCGAGGAGCTGCTGATGACCCTGGCGGAGGGCGGCGCCTCTTTGGGCGAGCTTTTGGCCTCCACCCGCGAAGGCCCGGTGTTCACCTCCCGGCGCCTTCTGCAGATGTACCGCCGCGGGGTGCTCTCTCCCCGGGTCACCCAGGGCGCGCCGATTGGCGGACTGCTGGAATTGGAGCAACTGGTGGCGCTGGCCCGCGACGCCTTCCACGCCGAGGAGTTCGAGCGCGCCGCCGCGATCTCCGCCCAGGCCCTGGAGCGGGCGCCGGTGCCGGAGGCCCACCATCTGTACCGAGAGGCCGAAGAGCACCTGACCTTCGCCCTGCGGGATCGGCTGCTGGGGATGGAGGGGCGGCTGGTGTTTGAACCCCTCCCCCGCCCCGCTCCGCCCCAGCTGACCGCGGATGATCTGTACCTCTATTCCCGGCTCAAGGCGGCGCGCTCCCTGGGGCACGCGCTGCGCAGCGCGGCGATGGGAGAGCTGGCGGCGTGCCGCTCGATGCAGCGGCTGATGGACTGTGGCGTGCTCTACCCCACCGGCGCCCCGTCCACCCTCCAGCGCCACCGCACCGAACCGCAGTTCTGCGGGGCCGGGACCTAGCGACGGCGCGGCGCGGCGGCCGGACTGCCTTCGCTGCGGGGGTGGTGCTGATCGTAGACCGAGCGCAGCCGCGCCCCGTTGACGTGGGTGTAGATCTGGGTGGTGGCCAGATCCGCGTGGCCCAGCATCGCCTGCACCGCGCGCAGATCCGCGCCGCGCTCCAGCAGGTGGGTGGCAAAGGAGTGCCGCAGCTTGTGGGGTGAGATCTGCGCCCGGATCCCCGCCTGGCGGGCGTAGCGGCGCAGCAGCTTCCAGAACCCCTGCCGGGTGAAGCCTGAGCCCCGGGGGGTGACGAACAGCGCCTTGGCGGTGCGCCCCTTGAGCAGCTGCAGCCGCGGCCCGGCCAGGTACGCGCGGACCTTCTCCTGGGCCGGACGTCCGAACGGCACCATCCGCTCCTTGGCGCCCTTGCCAAAGGCGATCAGGTAGCCGGACTGGAGGTTGATCGCGTTGGCCGGCAGCTTCACCAATTCAGAGACCCGCAGCCCGGTGGCGTAGAGCAATTGCAGCATCGCCCGGTCCCGGACGCCGGTGGCGGTCTTCTCGTTGGGGGTGGCCAGCAGCTGCTCCACCTCGTCCAGGGTGAGGAAGATCGGCAGCTTCTTGGCCCCGCGCGGGGTGTCGATGTCCTCGGTGGGATCCTTGGGCGCCAGCTTCTCCGAGACCAGGAACCGGTGGAACTGGCGGATCGCCGCCAGGTGCCGGGCCTGGCTGCGCTTGCTCATTCCCCGCGCGTCCAGCCGCTCCAGATGGAACAGCACCTGATCGACCTGGACCACGGCCGGATCGGAGATCCCCTGCTTCTTCAGATCCGCGAAGTACGCGGTCAGGTCCGCCGCGTAGGCGTCCACCGTGCGCGCGGAGCTGCCGCGCTCGGCGCGCAAGAAGGAGATGAACAGATCGAGGAGCGGCTCCACCGGGAGACAGGGTACCGGAGCGATCCTTGGGTGCAAGTGATCGACCGGGGCCGAGGTTGCATCCGGACCACCCGGCCGGTACGACCGCCCCGTCTTCAGCTGGGCCCGAGGAACGCCATGAACCGACTGCTGATCGCCGCGCTTGTTCTTCCCCTCCTCTCCGGGTGCTCGCTGTTGCGCGAGCTGCTCAACACCTCGGCCTCCTCCTTCGGCCCCCCCACCGCGTCCGCCACCGGGGCCTCCGTCACCGAGGCCACCCTGGACGGCGCCCAGGTGGAGGTCCGGTTCTCGCTGCAGAACCCCAACGCGATGGCGATGGAGGTCTCCGACATCCGCCACGCGGTGGAGGTGGACGGGGTGTCGGTGCCCAGCCGCGGCGCTCCCGCCCAGCTGACCCTGCAGCCGGGGGCCCAGACCCAACTGGCGATCCCGGTCCAGCTGACCTTCACCCCCGCCGAGGGCAAGCAGTCGGTCCGGGTGCAGGTGTACGGCCAGGCCACCGCCCAGACCGCCACCGGCCCGGTGAAGCTGCCGCTCAACTACGAGGGCGAGGTGGCGGTGGCCCAGGCTCCGGAGGTGGCGTGGGGGCTGCCCCGGCTGACCGGGCTGGGCTTCACCTCCGCCGGGTTGGAGGTCCCGATCACCTTGAAGAACCCCAACGCCTATCCGTTGGGGCTGGGCTCGCTGGACGGCGCGGTGAAGCTGGGCGGAACCCGCCTGGGTCAGGTGGCCAGCGGACAGCTGGGCCGGCTGCAGCCGGGCGAGTCCCGCGAGCTGCCGGTGCCCCTGGTGCTGGAGTTCGCCAAGCTGGGCAGCACCCTGCTCTCCGCGGTCACCTCTCCCTTGGAGCTGGACACCCAGCTGGGCTCGGGCGCGGCCCTGGTGCCGGTGAAGCTGACCCAGGCCCTGGCGCTGCCCAAGGCCCCTGCCCTCTCCTTTGGCGGGATCGGGTTCTCGGAGCTGGGCCTGGACGGGGTCACCCTGGAGCTGAAGTACGCGGTGGACAACCCCAACCCGCTGCCGATCAAGCTGGAGGGGGTGAAGTACGCGCTGCAGGTGGAGGGCAAGAGCGTGGTGGCCGGCGGCCCCAAGGACGGGACGGAGATCGCCGCCGGCGGTCGCACCGACCTGGTGTTCCCGGCCCGGGTGAAGTTCATGGATCTGGCCAGCAGCCTGCCGGCGCTGCTCTCCAAGGACCGCGCCAAGCTGGGCTTCACCGGGTCGCTGGGGTCCAAGGGCCCGGCGGGGGTGGACGCCCTCTCGCTGTCCCACCAGGACACCTTCCAGTTGCCCAAGCTGCCGCAGTTCTCCATCGGCGCGCCGAAGATCGCCGGGATGGACTTCACCAGCGCCCGGATCGAGCTGCCGGTAATCTTGAAGAACCTGAACAGCTTCGCGCTGCCGATCGGCAACGTGGCCGGGGCGGTGTCCCTCTCCGGAAGCAAGATCGGCAACGTGGCCACCGGCGAGCTGGGGATGCTGGAGGCGGGACAGCAGCGGACGGTCAACCTGCCGCTGACCCTGAAGCTGGCGGAGGTGGCCTCGGCCGCGCTGGCCCTGGGCGGCTCCAGCGTCCCGCTGGCCTTCAACGGTGAGGTGGTCTCCGGCGCGGTCCGGGCTCCGATCCAGTGGAGCCAGAGCGTGCGCTTCACCAAGTAACGGAAGACGGGGGGAGCCCGGCCGGGACCTCCCCACCCAGTCCCGGTGCGCGGGTGAGCTGCGCTCCGTCAGACCGCGAAGCCTGGGCCCGCGCCTACTCCAGGATCCCCTTCCCCTGTCTCAGGATCTCCGCGTGGTCCTCCAGCAGGGAGACCACCGTGGAGGGCTCGTTGGCGATGATCCCCCCGTCCAGGATCAGGTCCAGCCGGTTGCCCAGCTCCTCCTTGATCTCGTGGGCGTCGATCAGCGGTTCCCCCTCCCGGTTGTTGGCCGACGCGGTCACCAGCGGGTGGCCCAGCTCCTTGGCCATCGCCCGGGCAAAGGCCGCGTCCGGGATCCGGATCCCCACCTCCCGCTGCTTGGTGGCCATCATGTCCGGGACCTTGCGGGTGGCGCGCATCACGAAGGTGAACGCGCCGGGGGTCAGCTGCCGCAGCATCCGGTAGGCGAAGTTGTTCACGTGCGCGTACTCCGCCACGTCGGAGAGGTCCGCGCACAGGAACGCCAGCGGCTTCTTCCGGTCCCGGCCCTTGAGCTCGTAGAGCCGGTCGATCGCCTTCTTGGAGAAGAGGTTGCAGCCCACCGCGTAATAGGTGTCGGTGGGGTACGCGATCAGCCCCCCGTCGTTGAGCACCTGCACCGCCCGGGTGATGTGCCGGGGGTTGGGGTGCTCCATGTCCACTTCCAGGATCGGCGCGATGCTCATGGTCTTTTAGTGGGCGCCCGAGCGGGCGTGTTCGCGGATCTCCCCGGCGTTGGCCAGGGCGCGACGGGTCAGCAGCGGGCCGACCAGCTCATGGAGGGTGACCATGGCGATGATCAGCGTCTCCATGTCCGCCCCGAAGGCGGGAAAGCTGCGGCCGATCAGCGCCGCCAGGCCGAAGGTCACCCCGGCCTGGGAGATCAGGCCCATCCACAGGTTCTCCCGGATCACCGCCCGCTTGGGACCAAAGGCCCGGGCGGACAGATAGAGGCTGATCCCGCGCAGCAGCACCAGCGCCACCGCCACCGGGCCCACCACCAGCAGCACGTCCAGGTGCAAGGACGCGCCGGCGGCGGCGAAGAACAGCGCGAACACCGGCAGCCCGGCCTGCTCCGCCGCGTGGTGGATCCGCTGAGCGATGTGCTCGTCCAGGTTGGCGATGGTGGCCCCGGCGGCCAGGGAGAGCAACAGCGGGGAGAGGTGGAGGTGGATCCCCAGCTCGGCCATCACGAAGCACAGCCCGGAGAGGAACAGCGGGATCTCCCGCCCCACCCGCTTCATGTACAGCAAGGCCCCAAAGCCGATCGCCGCCCCCACCAGCACCGAGCCGATGATCTCCCAGCCGATCCCCCCCACCACCACGCCCAGCTCGAACCGGCCGCCGAACAGCGCCTTGGTCACCCCGGCCGCCAGCGCGAACACCAGCATCACGAACAGATCGCCGATGATCACGATCGCCAGCAGGAACTCGGAGAACGCCCCCTTGGCCCGGGTCTCCTGGAGGATGGCGATGGTCACCGTGGGCGAGAAGGAGACCACCACCGAGGCCAGCAGCGCGCTGACCGCCACCGCCTGCGGCCAGGTCATCTCCCGCATGAAGGGCAGCAGATCCCGGCCCAGCAGCATCGCCACGATGATCACCACGAACACCACCAGCGAGACCAGCGCGCCGACCCGGGCCACCTCCTTGCCCACCCGGCGGATCAACCCCAGCCGCAGCTCGGTCCCGGCGGTGAGCGCGATCAGGCTGACCGCCAGGCCCTTGACCAGATCCAGCCCCGCCACCCCCTCCTTGGGGATGAACCCCAGCGCGAACGGGCCGACCACGATCCCGATCAGCAGGTAGCCGGTCAGCCGGGGCAGCCCGGTCTGGGCGGCCACCTTGCCGGCGAAGATCCCGGTCAACAGCAGCGCCCCTCCGGCCAGCACCACCCCCGACCCCAGGCCGCTGCGGATCCCGGTCAGGGCGGTGATCGCCAGCAGCAGCGCCATCAGCAGGCCCAGCCGGATCGCGTCGCGGATCACGCAGCCTCCCGGGAGGGCAGCGGCCGGGGGCTGGGACGGGTCGGCCGGGCGGTGCTCAGCCCGATGGTCCGCGCCCCCAGCACCTCATTGACCAGCGCGGCGATCACCACCACCCCGAACACCAGCTGGCTGTCGGCGCGGGGGACCAGCAGCAGGTATTCGATCGCCATGCACAGCGACAGGCCGCCTTGCGCCACCAGCGCGTAGCCCAGTTCGCGGGGGAACCGCAGCACCCCCTTGGCGGCAGTGGTGGCCATCCGGCCGCCCACCACCTTGCCCAGAAAGCGCAGGGCCACGAACACCGGCAGCACCGCCCACGCCTTCCAGTCGGTGGCGTCCAGGTGGGCGCCGATCAGGAACAGCAGCAGCAGGTAGGTGGGCCGCTCCACCTTCCCCAGCGCCCGGAAGGCCCGGGTGGCCTGGGTGCCGCCCACCAGCGCCAGGGTGGCGCCGCACATCACGCCCGCCAGCAGGCCGGAGACCCGCAGGAAGGCGGCCGCGCCCGCCACCAGCGCCGCGCCTCCCAGCAGGATCGCGGTCAGCTCCGCGCCGTCCTCCACCCCGTGGATCAGGTACGCGATCAGCGCCCCGCAGGTCAGCCCCAGCAGGGTGGCCAGCGCCACCAGCCCCAGGCCGAGGGCGGGCGAGGTAGCGGAGGCGAAGAGGAGGGCCAGGGCCAGCACCGCCAGCCCGAACATGTCGTCCAGCATCGCCACCAGCGCCACCGACAACCCGCGGAGGTGTTCCATCCGCCCCGAGCGGTACCAGAGCACCGCGAAGTGCGCCGAGGACACCGAGGCCGCCGCCCCCAGCATCACCGCCGCGCCCCCCACCCCGGATGGGCTCAGCGGGGTGTTGATCCACAACAGGATCGCCATCGGCACGCAGACCGCGGTGAACGCCGCGCCCGACTGCACCGCCGAGGCCACGAACGCCCGCAGGGGCAGCCGGCGGAGGATGTGCGGTTCGAGGTTGATCCCCACCAGCAGCCCGCACACCCCCAGGGACAGGGAGAGCAGCGGGCGGGCGGAGTCCAGGGCGGAGACGTCCAGCAGCCCCAGCGCGTGCGGACCGACCAGGGCGCCGAAGACCAGGAACAGCAGCCCGGATGCGGAGAGCTGGGCCAGGAAGAAGAAACGTCCCCACTGCAGGAGCCACCGGCTGGAGGCCAGCACGGAGAGGACGAAGACCACGATGAAGACCAGCAGCACCTGCACGCGTGCGTTCTAGCGCAGCAACGGGCCGGATCTAAGGAAGACGTGCGCCGATCACCGGGAGGGCGAACACGGTGCCCATCGGAGGCTCGTCCGCGTCCATCTCCAACTGGATGCGGGTGATCACCCGCTCCACATCCTGCTCGGAGGCAAGCTGGGCCAGGCACACCAGAAGCATCCGGTCCTCGTCGGCGCCCAGGGCCAATCCCCTGAGGCCGGCGAAGACCGGGACTTCAACCGAGAGAGCAGCAGCCGCACTGCGGGCGCGAACCAGCAGCGGCTCGGGGAGGCCAAACTCACGGAAGCGCGCCAGGGCCCGCTCTGGCTGGTCGCTTCTCTGCAACAGGGCGACAATCAGATGCACCCGCCGCTTATACCGCCGGATTGCCCATCCGGAAGCCTTTGCTTCCCAGTCTAGGGCTCGTGGGGCCCCTTGGTGTCGGTGGGAGGCGTGGCGGCAGGAGCGCTGGGAGCGGCGGTGCCGGCAGCCTCCGCGGCCTTGGCGGCCTCCGCCTCCAGGGCCATCCGGGCGGCGCGCTTGCCCTCTTCAATCAGCTTCTTGACCTTCTGCCCGCCCTTGCGCCCGATCTCCTCGTAGAAGTTCGGCCCACGGGTGGCCTTGACGCGGTCCCCGCCCTTCTTGCCGATTTCCTCGTAGAACTTGGCTCCCCGCTCGGCCTTGACGGTCTCGCCGCCCTTGCGCCCGATCTCCTCATAGAAGGAGCGGCCGCGTTCGGCCTTCACGGTGGCGCCGCCCTTGCGGCCAATCGTCTCGTAGAACTCGCGGCCGCGCTCGTTGCGGACGGTCTCTCCGCCCTTACGACCCGCCTCGGCGACCGTCATGCTGCCCTTGTTGTCCTTGTCCGACATGATCTGCTCCTGTTCTGCGCTCGCCCTGTCCCTGGCTCGCTCCCCTTGCTCTCTCAGCACAAACATGCGTCCGCGACGCCTTGATGCAAGCAAGGCCCCTACACCGCCATTGGCTTGCCTGCTGGGGCTGAACAGCAGGCAGGCGAGCGGCGTTGCCTTGCTGTCCAGTTGATGTGCGAGCTACCCGTCATGCCCTCTCCAACAGCTTGCTTGCCCTGCAGATTCCGCGCCGAGCGGTTGCCGATTCCAGGCCGATACAAAGGTTGTCGGCATGGCCATCTCGGCGAAGGGGGCAGCGGTGAGGCGGGTCTGGCTGTGCATCCAGGTGGCGCTGCCTGGATTGTTGGTGGTGGGCGCGCTGGTGGGGCTCAAGTGGTGGGTGCTGGATGACATTGCGCCCGCGGAGCTGACCGCCTTCTTCGAGAAGTTCGGGGCCTGGGCGCCGCTGGTGTTCCTGGCGGTGCTGGCCCTGCGTCCGGTGGCGTTCCTGCCCGGGCAGATCCTCTGCGCGGTGGGCGGGCTGGTGTTCGGGACCACCATGGGCAGCATCTACGCGCTGATCGGCAGCGCGCTCTCCACCACCCTGCTCTTCTTTGGCGCGCGCAGCTTTGGCACCCGTCCGCTGCAGAGGCTGCTGGGGGCGCGCTACCACCCCCTCTCCCGCATCGCCAGGAAGCGCGACTTCCAGGTCTCGGCGGTGTGCACCCTCAACCCACTGCTGCCCACCGACGTGACGATCATGGCCGGCGCCGCCGCCGGGGCCCGCTATGGCCATCTGCTGGTGGGGGTGCTGCTGGGGACCCTGCCGGGGACGGTGATCACCGCCCACTTCGGCAGCTCGCTGCGGCAGGGAAACAACGCGATGAGCGTGGCCGCCGGAATCGGCCTGGTGCTGAGCCTGATCCTGGGCGCCTTCTTTGGCCGGTCGATTGTCCGCGAGCTGCGTGAGTCCCCCCGGACCCAGCAGTCGCCGGCGACCCACCCCCCGGTGCCGGAGCTGGCCGCCAGTCCGGTGGCCCCGCGGGCCTCCTAGCCCGGCCCGAAGGAGGCGGTGGTGGCCGGAGGAGAGGGGGTGATCGGGCCCACGTAGAAGTACCCGTGGTACCCCTCCGGGGAGGGCTGCTCGGACAGCCTCACGAACGGGCGATAGCCGCGGAAGCTGGCCTGGGGGTCGTAGACCGCGCCCGGCGCCGGCTGGGTCCCCAGTAGATGCTGGTTGGTGGGCCGGGGCGGAGGCAGCTGCGCCAGCTTGCCCCGGCGGGGGGCGGAGATCACCTCCACCCCGCATACGATCGGCTGGGCCAGCTTGCAGGTCCAGGCCCGTCCGGGCGCGTACTCCGCGTCCACCGCCCGCAGGTCCGGTTCCCGCTGCTGGAGCAACAGGCCCATCGGCACGAAGTGCGGATCCCAGGGGACGCCGGCCACGGTGCGCGCGTGCACGTTGCCGGTCAGCACCAGATAGGTGTCCTGGGGATGGGCGGCGCGATCCTGGAGGAGGTTCTGGGCCATCCCCTCCTCGTGGAGGTTCCCCTCCAGCCCGGGCACATCGTAGGCGACCACCCGGATCCCCAGCCCGGCGCTCTTGAGCAGCCGCAGCCGCTCCAGCATCGCCGCCATCGCCTGGCTGCTGCGGCCGTCCTGGTAGGGCCGGTTCCAGAACGCGCCGGCGAACAACCGGCGCTGATCGTCCGGGGTCCCCGGGCTGTCCAGGTACCGCTCCAGCGCCGCCTGCTCGCCCCTCCCCAGCTCCACCCCCACCGTCACCCGCTGCCCGGCGGTGGCCGCCTCACAGGCCAGCTCGGCGACCACGTAGGGGATCTCGTTGGTGCCGTGCATCTCGCCTAGCAGCACCAGCGAGGCGGGGCGGAGCAGCTCGGGGGCGCCGGGGATCTGCGGCCCGCACAGCTTCTCCGCCTGGGGGCTGCGGGCGGCGCGAGGCGCGGCGCACCCGCCCAGGGCGGTCAACGCGATCAGGCTCAGGGGTCCCCAGGCGTGCATGGGCGTTCGAAGGTTACAGGGCTGAACGCCGGGGTGGAGATCGATGCTTGCGGTTTGTGACTAACGGACCTGCGCCAGCCGGCCGCGGTGCTCCAGGAAGTCCAGCACCCCGTGGGTGATCGCCTGCGAGAGGTCCGCCTGGTACTTGTCGGTGCCCAGCAGCTTGCCCTCCTCCGGGTGGGAGATGAACGAGGTCTCCACCAGGATCGCCGGCATCCGCACGCCCAGCAGCACGTAGAACAGCGCCTCCTTGGTGCCCAGGTCCTTGACCCCCTGGTACTTGCTGGAGAGGTGGGAGACCAGGCTCTTCTGGACCTGGGTGGCCAGCCGGGAGGACTCCTCGGTGTTCGCCTTGGTGGCCAGGTCCGCGAGGATGAACTGCAGGTCGGAGATCCCCTTCTCGGAGGAGGCGTTCTCCCGCGCCGCCAGGCGGATCGAGTACCGGTCCGCGGAGGTGTTCAGGGTGTAGGTCTCGATCCCGCGCAGCTTCTTGTTCACCGCCGAGTTGCAGTGGATGGAGATGAAGAGGTCGCCGTGGGCGTCGTTGGCGAACTTGGCGCGGTCCTCCAGGCGGATGAAGCGATCGTCCTCGCGGGTCAGCAACACCTCCAGCCCCTCCGCCCGCAGCTTGGCCGCCACCTGCAAGGAGACCTGCAGGGCCACGTCCTTCTCCATCAGCTTCTTCTTCCCCAGCGCGCCGGAGTCGTGGCCGCCGTGCCCCGGATCGATCACCACCCGGCGCACCTTGAGGCCCAGCTGCTCGGCCAGGGTCACGCCCTGGTCCCCGGCGGACGGAAGCGAGCGGGCCAGCTGCTGCGCCTCCTTGCGGGTGGGGGTGACGCGCGGGGGCGCGGGCACGGTGGAGGGGGCCGCCGGGGTCCGGGTGGGGGCGGCCAGCGCCTCGCCCCGGGGGGCCTCGGTGGACAGCTCCGGCTCCGGCTCATCCCCGGAGCTGCTGCGCAGGGTGGCCAGCGCGGCGGGCGGGGTGGTCGGCTCCTGCGAGTCCGCGCCCGGGACCACCGGGGTGGAGGTGGCGCGCTCGAAGGCCTTGGCCAGCGCCTCGCGATCCACCGCGCCGCGGCCGGTGCTCGGGGCCTCCGCCGGCGCCTTGGCGGGAGCGTCGGGGGCTAAAGCGATCGGGGCGGGCGACGCCTCGGGGGCCTTGAGGGCCACGGTGGGGGCCGCCTCGGGGACCTTGAGCGCCACGGTGGGGACCGCCTCGGGGGCCTTGAGCGTTACGGTGGGGGCCGGCTCGGGGGCGGTGACCCTGGCCACCACCGGACGCTCTTCCTTGCGCACCTGGGGCCGGGTCTCCTTGGCCACCGCCTTGGGCGAAGGGGTGGGCACCCCAAAGCGCAGCGGCGGCGAGTCGGGGGACAGCGACGCTGCCAGGGCCAGGATCTCCGAGCCCCGGTCCCCCTTCTTGTAGGTGGCGGCGCGCTCCAGCACCCGGCGGGCCGCGTCCGGGTTGCCGATCCGATCGGAGTGGATGCGGGCCAGGGCGATCGCCGCGTCGTCCATCAGCGAGTGGGTCGGATACCCCTCCAGCAGGGTCCGGTAGTGATCCATCGCCCGCTTGAGGTCCTCATCCAGCCGGGAGATGCGCGAGAGCTCGTTGAGCAGCTCCGCGGCGGTGTACAGCGCGTCCGGCGCCCGGGGGCTCTTGGGGTGGCTCTTGGCCACCTCCTCGAAGCGCCCCACCGCGTTGAGCCAGTGGTGGCGCATCTTGCGGCGGGCCGCATCGTCCTTGAGCGAGTAGTAGCCGCGCCGGGCCGCCTGGTACGCCTTCTCCGCCGCGTCCTGGCGGGCAGAGAGGGCAACCGACGGCACGAGGATCAGCACGGCCAAAAGCAGGCGGCGCAGGAGCATGAACAACCTTCTGGGCAAGGAAAGGTGCGAGCTACAGCGATGTGATCACGCGTAGTGCCAGCCCGCAATTTTTCGACCCCGCTCGCCGGACCGGAGGATGACGGACGTCAGCTCCCGGACGGCTGGGAGCCCGACTCCGCCCCACTCCAGGGTCCTGGCCAGGTCCCCGGGTAACGGGAGGAGGCTCAGCCCCACTCGCCCAGGGTCTTGGCCAGGTCCCGGGGAACGGGAGGAGCTCAGCCCCACTCGCCCAGGGTCTTGGCCAGGTCCCCGGGAACGGGAGGAGGCTCAGCCCCACCAGCCCAGGGTCTTGGCCAGGTCCTCGTCGATCACCCTCGCCCATCGGGGCTGGGAGGGGACCACCGCCGCCAGGACCTTCTCCCCGTTGCGGACCGGGGCCCGGCCGGGGCGGATCCGCGCCCGGACCTGGTGGCGGACATCCTCCCGGTAGTAGCTGCCGCCAAACACGATCTCCTGGCGGGTGGAGGGCAGCGGCGAGTCGGGGGTCAGCCACACCAAGAGGCCCCGCCGCAGCGGCACCAGGTCCGAGCGCAGGGTCCGCCAAAGCTCCCAGCCCAGGGCGGCCAGCGCCAACAGCAGCCCCAGGCCCAGTCCATAGGGAAGCCAGTCCAGGGACCGCCCCTCCTCCCGGGCCAGCCGGGCCTCGCGCGGGTGGTCCGGGGCCGCGGGGTCCACCAGCAGCCCCACCTCCATCCCGTGGCGCAGCGTCCGGGCGTCCTCGGCGGTGAGCGGGATCCGGCTGCCGGTCCGCTGCACCCCGCCCAGTTCGTAGAGCACGTCGATCGAGGCCCGTTCGCCCTCCGCGGCGGCGTAGCGCAGCTGGGAGACCACTCCGGGGACCGCCTCCGCCCGGGACAGGAAGCGGCGTTCGCGCACCCAGAGGTCGGCGGCCAGCCGCCCGGCGGAGGCCAGCAGCCCCACCAGAAGCAGGCCCACCCCGGCCACCCGGGCCAGCCGGGACACGGCGCCGGGGATCTGGGTCAGGCGGACCTGCCGCGGTGGGTGGGGGATCCGGAACTGCACCCGGGGAGTCTTACCCCTCCCCCAGCTGCTTCTTCCACTGGGCCAGCAGGTTCAGCGCCTCCAGCGGCGAGGTGGTGTCCACCGTGACCGCCTCCAGCGCCGCCTTCAATTTCCGGGCGGCCTCGTCGGACGGCGAGGGCGGGTGCGGAGGCTGATCCCGGGCGAACAGCCCCAGCTGCTGATCCGCCATCCGGTAGTTGCGGCCGTGGGCCGGCAGCGGCCGCCCGGCCTCGTCCAGTTCGCCCGACTCCAGATTGACCAGGATCTCCCGCGCCCGCCCCACCACCTCCGGGGGCAGACCGGCCAGCCGGGCCACCTCGATCCCGTAGGAGCGGTTGGCGGCGCCCATCACCAGCTTGCGCAGGAACACCACCCTCCCCTCCAGCTCCTTGACCGCGATCGAGCAGTTCTTCACCCGGGACTTCTCCCGGGCCAGGTCGGTGAGCTCCTGGTAGTGGGTGGCGAACAGGGTGCGGGCGCCGATCCGATCATGGAGGTGTTCGGCCACCGCCCAGGCGATGGACAGCCCATCAAAGGTCGAGGTGCCACGCCCGATCTCGTCCAGGATCACCAGCGAGCGGCGGGTGGCGTGGTGGAGGATGTTGGCGGTCTCGGTCATCTCCACCATGAAGGTGGACTGCCCGCGGGCCAGGTTGTCCGAGGCCCCCACCCGGGTGAAGATCCGGTCCACCAGGCCGATGCGGGCGCTCCGGGCCGGCACGAACGAGCCGGCCTGGGCCATCAGGGTGATCAGCGCCACCTGGCGCATCACCGTGCTCTTCCCGGCCATGTTCGGACCGGTGACGATCAAGATCTGCGCCGCCTGTCGATCCAGCCGCACGTCGTTGGGGACGAACAGCTCGCGGTCCAGCATCCGCTCCACCACCGGGTGGCGGCCGTGCTGGATCTCGATCTCCGAAGAGTCGTCCACCACCGGGCGGACATAGCCGTACTCGGCAGCGCAGCGCCCCAGCGACAGGCAGGCGTCCAGGGTGGCAATCGCCTCCGCCGCGGCGCGGATCATCCCGGCGTTGGCCACCACCTGCGCGCGCAGTCCCTCGAAGAGCTGGATCTCCAGGGCGCAGCGCTTCTCCTCCGCGGTGAGGACCTTCTCCTCGTAGGTCTTCAGCTCGTCGGTGATGTAGCGCTCGGAGCCGACGGTGGTCTGCTTGCGGACCCAGTCCTTGGGCACACTGCCCAGGTGGGAGCGGGTCACCTCCAGGTAGTACCCGAACACCTTGTTGTAGCGGACCTTGAGGTTGGAGATCCCGGTGCGCTCCCGCTCGCGCAGCTCCAGCGCCAGCAGGTAGTCCTTGCCGTGGGTGGACAGCTGCACCAGCTCATCCAGTTCCGGGTGGTAGCCGGGCCGGATCAGCCCCCCGTCCCGCAGGGTCAGCGGCGGTTCCTCCGCCACCGCCAGGGACAGCTCGGCGGCCAGTTCCCCCAGGGTGCCCAGCGGCCCCAGCAACCCCAAAAGCAGCGGGGAGCGCAGCTGGGCCACCACCGCCGAGACCCGGGGCAGCAGGCAAAGCGACCGCCCCAGCGCCAGCAGATCCCGGGCGTTGCCCGCCCCCAGCGACAACCGGCCGCACAGCCGCTCCAGGTCCGCGACTTCTCGCAACACCCCGGACAGCTCCTCGCGCAGCACGCCCTTTAAGGACAGCTCCTCCACCGCGTCCTGCCGGGAGGTGATCTCCGGCAGCGAGCACAGGGGCGCCACCAGCCAGCGGGCCAGCTTGCGGGCGCCCATCCCGGTGGTGGTGCGATCCAGCACCCCCAGCAAGGAACCCTTGCGCGAGTTGTCCCGGACGGTGCGCAGCACCTCCAGGTTGAGCCGGGTGGACTCGTCCAGCACCAGGTTCCCCGAGGCGGCGGAGACCGCCAGCCGGTCCACGTGGGCCGCCTCGGTGCGCTGGGTCTCCTTGAGGTAGCGCAAGGCCGCCCCCGCCGCGCCGGTGGCCAGCGGGCTGTCCGCCAGGCCGAATCCATCCAGCGAGGCGACCTTGAAGTGCCGCAACAGGTAGGTGCGGGCCCGTCCGGCCTCGAAGGCCGCGCCCTCCAGCCGGGCGGTGGGGGGGACCTTGGCCATCTGGGAGGTCAGGGCCTGCAGCGCCCCGGGGTCCGCGCCCTCCGGCAGCAGCAGCTCGCGGATCTCCAGCCGGGAGAGCTCCTGGCCCACCTCCTCCGCGGTCGGCCGCTGGAAGCAGGAGAACTCACCGGTGGAGGCATCCAGCACCGCCGCTCCCACTCCCGGGTCCCCGAAGGCCACCGAGGCCAGGAAGTTGTTCTCCTTGGCCTCCAGCACCTCTTCGTCCAGCACCATCCCCGGGGTGACGATGCGGGTCACCTCCCGGCGGACGATCCCCTTCCCGCTGGCCTCCTCCGCCTGATCGCAGATCGCCACCTTCAGCCCAAAGCCGATCAGCTTGGCGATGTAGCGGCGCGCCGAGTGGTAGGGCACCCCGCACATCGGCACCCGGTCCGCGCCCTTGGAGCGGGAGGTGAGCGTGATCTGCAGCAACTCCGAGGCCCGGACCGCGTCCTCGAAGAACATCTCGTAGAAGTCCCCCAGCCGGAAGAACAGGATCGCGTCCGGGTTCTGGGTCTTGACCTCCAGGTACTGCCGCATCATCGGGGTCAGCTGCGAAGGATCGAGGTCGGCCGGATCCAGCACCGGCCCCAGCGCGTCGGCGGCGGCGGCCACCCCGTTGGGGACCTCCGCTCCGGCCGCAGGCTGCGGCGGCGCGACGGGTGGGTTGTTCTGTGCGGGCCGGACCATCACCAAGGGACTCCCCTCCTGAGGTAGCACCTCTATCAGCCCACACTGACATCCCCCGGGTGCCCGGCCGCGGACACTCCCCCCGGACCGGGGACGCCGGGCTGACCGGTGGCCCGCGAAACGCCAGCGACTCGCGGTCGGATGCAATCTGGACCCGGGAACACCACCTGTTCCTCCGAAGATGCCAGCCGCCTCCCCCGCCCCCCGGCGGACAGCCTTTGACCGCTTCACGCTGGGGGCCAGCGCCCTGGCCATCGTCGTGGGGCTGCTGGTGCTGGTCGGTTGGTACCTCCAGATTGACCCGCTGATCACCGTGTTCCCCTCGCTGTTGCCGATGATGCCCAACACCGCGGTGGCCCTGGTGGCGGCGGGGGCTTCGCTGGCGCTGCTGGGGCCGCCCCATCCCGGGGCGCGGCGACGGGCGGCGGGGCAGTGGCTGGCGCTGGCCCTGGGGCTGCTGGGGGCGATCACCCTCTACGAGTACCTTGCCAACCAGGACCTGGGGCTGGGGGGGGTGTTGCTGCCCCAGACCCGCGAGGCCCAGGCGAACGGGGGCCGTCCCTCCTTCAATGCCGCGTTGGACCTGCTGCTGCTGTCTTTGGCGCTGCGGTGGCTGGATCGCTCCGGCGGGCGCGCCCTGGCCAGCCAGATCCTGGCGATCGCGGTGGGCCTGACCGCGGTGGTGGCGTTGAGCAGCTACGCCTCGGGCACCCAGCCCTTCTTCGGCGTCCCCCACCGGATCGCCTACAGCGGGCTGGCGCTGCATACCTCGCTGGTGCTGCTGGGGCTGGCGGGAGGGATCCTCTGTGCCCGGCCCCAGCGCGGACTGATGGCGGTGGTGACCAGCCCGCATGCCGGCGGCTACATGGCCAGGCGGTTGCTGCTGGCGGCGGCCCTGTTCCCGGTGCTGGCGCTGGGGGTGGGGATGGGCGCGCAATTGCGGCTGTACAGCCCGGCGCTGGGCGCGTCCCTGCTGGGCGGGCTGGGGATGGTCCTGGCGATGGCGCTGGTGCTGCAGGTGGGCCGCCGGCTGAACACCGTCGACGCCGAGCAGCGCCGCACCACGCTGGCCCTGGAGCGGCTGGCGGACCAGCAGCGGTTCCTCTCCGAGCTGAGCCGGCTGCTCTCCGAGTCGCTGGATCTGCAGGTCACCATCGAGAACTTCGCCCGCCGGGCGGTGCCGGAGCTGGCCGACTGGTGCGTGGTGGATGTGGCGCAGCAAGGCGAGGTGCGGCGGGCGGCGGTGGTCCACCGCGATCCGGCCCGGCAGCACCTGGCGGATCGGCTGCTGGCGCTGACGCCGGTTCCGGTCAACATGTCCCAGGGGGTGGGCGAGGCGCTTGCCACCCAGGCGCCGCTCCTGCTCAAGGATCTGACGCCCCGGTGGCTGGAGGAGCGGGCCCCCAGCCCCGAGCACCTGCGGATCTTGAGGGCGCTGGGGGCCCGCTCGTATCTGATCCTCCCGTTGCGGGCGCGGGGGCTGATCCTGGGGTCGCTGACCTTCGTGGCCTCCGACCGCAACTACACCGAGCAGGAGCTGGCATTCGCCCAGGAGGTGGCGGAGCGGGCGGCGCTGGCCGCGGACAACGCCCTGCTCTACCAGCGGGCCCAGGCGGCGGTCCGCACCCGGGAGGAGGTCCTGGCGGTGGTGTCCCACGACCTCAAGACCCCGATCAACGCGATCCGGATCAGCAGCGAACTGATCGCCCGCAAGCTGTTGCCGCAGCTGTCCAGTCCCCCTGCGGTGCGAGAGTCCCTGGCGCACAAGGCGAAGGCGATCAACCGGGCCAGTGAGCGCGCCCACCGGTTGATCTCCGACCTGCTGGACTTCGCCAAGCTGGAGTCCGGCCACGTCCGGGTGGGAGTGGCGCCCGAACCGGTGGCCGGGATCCTGGAGGAGGCCGCGGAGCTGTTCGGACCGCTGGCGGAGGAGCAGACCGTGGACCTCCAGGTTCGCTGGCCGGAGGGGCTGTTTGTCCTCTGCGACCGCGCCCGGGTGTTGCAGGTGCTGGGCAACCTGTTGACCAACGCGATCAAGTTCAACCAGCCCGGCGGCCGGGTGTGGGTGCGGGCCGCGCCCAGCCCTGGCGGGGAGGTGCTGTTCTCGGTCCGGGATGACGGGCCGGGGATCTTGCCGGAGGATGCCGCGCACATCTTCGAGCGCTACTGGCAGCCGGAGGCCACCCGCCGGCAAGGGACCGGGCTGGGGCTGGCGATCGCCCAGGGACTGGTGGAGGCGCAGGGCGGGAGGATCTGGGTGCAGAGCCAGCCGGGGGAAGGCAGCACCTTCTACTTCACCCTCCCGGTCGCCACCGCCGAAGCGGAGGCCGCCCCCCGGTACGACGCCTGACGCGCTACCCTCCCCCGCCACCATGCCCACCGACTGGGACGCGCGCGCCTACCATCAGGTCTCCGATCCCCAGTTCTCCTGGGGCCTCAAGGTCCTGGAACGGCTGTCGCTGCGAGGGGGTGAGACGGTGCTGGACGCCGGCTGCGGCTCGGGGCGGCTGACCGCGGTGTTGCTCTCGCGGCTCCCGACGGGCCGGGTGATCGCCCTGGATCGCAGCGAGGGGATGCTGGACCAGGCGCGGCAATCGCTGGGCGCCCACCCGCGGGTCAGCTTCCAGCAGGCGGACCTGGCGGCGCTGAGCCTGGACTCGGCGGTGGACGCGGTCTTCAGCACCGCCACCTTCCACTGGGTGCCGGATCACGACGCGCTCTTCCGCGGGCTGTTCCGGGCGCTGCGCCCGGGAGGGGCGCTGGTGGCCCAGTGTGGCGGCGGCGCCAACCTGCACCGGGTCCGGGAGCGGGCCGCGGCGCTGATGCAGACCCCGCGCTTTGGGCCCTTCTTCCAGGACTGGACCGAGGCCTGGACCTACGCGGACCCGGAGGCCACCGCGGCCCGGCTGTCCGCCGCCGGGTTCACCGGGGTCCGGGTCTGGCTGGAGGAGGCCCCCACCCCGTTCACCGACCAGAAGGCCTACGAGGCATTCCTGCGCGGGGTGGTGCTGCGGCTGCACCTGGCGGCGCTGCCAGGGGAGGCGGAGCGGGCAGCCTTCCTGGCGCCGATCCTGGAGGCCGCGCTGGGAGATCGACCGCCGCTGACCCTGGACTACTGGCGTTTGAACCTGGACGCGCGCCGGCCCTGATACACAGTCCGCCGCATGGACAACCTGACCCACGGGCTGCTGGGCGCCTCGATCGCCGCCTGGCGCCGGGGGGACCGCCGGACCCAACAGGCCACCCTCTGGGCCTGCGTGCTGGCCGCCGAGCTTCCGGACCTGGACCAGCTGCTGCCGGCGGACAACCCGGCCCTGCACGCGCTCTCTGCCCACCGCGGGCTGAGCCACGCCCTGATCTTCGCGCCGGTGTGGGCGGGGATCGCCACCGCGGTGGGCAAGGCCCTGTTCCGGGAGGTGCGCGCCCTGCCCCTGTTCGGCTTTGGCCTGCTCACGGTGCTGGTGGCGCACCTGGCCGCCGACGCCTGGACTGGCTGGGGGACCCGGCTGCTGCTCCCGTTCTCGGATCAGCGGGTGACCTGGGACTGGATGCTGGTGGTGGATCCGGTGTTCAGCGTGCCGCTGATCCTGGGGGCGGTGGTGGCGCTGATCCGGCGCCGCTGGTGGCGGCCGGCGCTGATCACCGGGCTGCTGGTGGCCACCGCGTATCTGGGGGCCCGGGTGGGCACCCGCGCGATCCTGCTGGAGCGGGTGCGGGACCGCTACCCGGCCGCGGAGCAGGTGGCGGTGTTCCCCGGCTGGCTGGGGATCCTGCGCTGGCGCTATGTGGCGGTGGAGCCAGGACAGTTCGCGGTGGGAGAGCTGGGGCTGGGAAGGGAGCCGGTCGAACAGGCCCGCGTCCGACGGTCCCACGAGCTGCCCGCGGAGTGGGCGGAGGTTCCCACCGTGGCCCAGGCGTTGGCCTGGGCGCGCTTCCCGGCGATCTCCGGGGAGCGACGGGCGGACGGCGGCGCGACCGTGCGGGTGGCCGACCTGCGCTACCACCTGGGCGGCGCGCCCACCTTGCAGTTCGTGATCCAGCTCTCTCCCGGGATGCAGGTGGAGGAGGCCCGGCTGGATAGAGGCGGGACCCCGGGCGAGCTGATGTCCCGGTGGCGGGCACTGGGCCGCTAGCGTTCCGGGCAGAGGGAACTCGCGCCGGCCTTCTCGATCGCCCAGACGATCCGGCGCCGACCGCCTCCCGCAGCCCGGCGGTGTCCACCAGGGTCACCGCGCCCCCGCCCAAGGACGCGCGGCGGCGATCCGCTTCCGGACGGCGGAGCGAATGCTACCGGCGACGGACCTGCTTGGCGGAGGCGCTGGCCCGGCGGGCCACCTTCTTCTTCCCTCCCGCGGAGGCGGACTTGGCGCGGCTGATCACGGTCTTGCGGGCGGTCCCCTTCTGCTTGGCCTGCAGCTGCTTACCCGTCGGCTTGGCCGCCTTTGCCTTCGCCTTCGCCTTCGCGCCCTGCAGCTGCTTGCGCATCGACTGGTTCGGGCCGGCCCGCTTTCCCTGCCGGAGGGTGCGTCGGAGCGCCGGACGCATCGGCCCCAGCGCGCCGGTGCTGGCCAGCGCGGCGGCGATCCAGTCCCGCACCAGCCGGAGGTGATCCCGCTCGGACTCCAGCGCCTCCTCCGCCTGGTCCGCCAGCTCCTCATGGCCGGTGCCACGCAGCAGCTGGACCAGGTTGCTCCAGCAGTCGTTGTCCGCCAGCTCGGCCACGGCGATCGCCTCGATCGACTCCTGGAGGTTCATCCGGGGGTCGGAGATCACCTTCACGATTCCCATCGACGCCACCGCGTGGACGTTGGCCGAGGGGGTGACCGTGGTGGGATCCGAGCCCAGCCTCTCGATGAAGCCCTTCACCAGCAGGAAGTGATCATGTTCGTCGCGGTGGATCCGCTCCAGCTGGGCGCGGGTCGGCCCTCCGTCCCAGGTTCCGAACACGTCGAACTTCGCCAGCAGGCCCTCGTAGAGCCGGGTCCCAGCGCGCTCGAACGCCAGCCGTTCCCCCAGCTTGTCGATCAGCACCGTGGCCTTCTGGCCGGCCAGGGCCTTGAAGGTGACCGAGGCCGCCTCCTTCAGCGACGCGGGCGGAGGCATGGTCCCGTGCGGCGCCGGGGCCTCCTTGGCGTAGAGCTGGCGGGTGACCAGCGCGTCCTCGGCGAGGCCCGGACTGGAGGGACGGGTCAGCTCGGTGACCTCCAGCATCTTCCCCGCATCCTGGGGCGAGGCGGCCAGCCCGGTGCGATTGAGTCCCGGAGTCGTGGTGCTCTTCATTGCTTCAGCCCTTTCTTCACCTGTCCGTTGCCCTTGGGCGTGGCGCCCAGCGCGGTCAGCTCGGTCCCTGGCGTCCAGCGCCAACCGGCGGCGACTGTCTCCGAGGGAGAGCCCTCGGAGTTCAGGTGTTCGCGGTAGGCATGGGTGGGGCTGGACGCGGGCAGCTCTGCTTTGTCCACGAACTGGGTGCCGTGGGCCCGCAGATCCACCTCGCGGTTCAAGGTGGCGCGCACGAACTCCCGGTGCTCGCGGTAGTCGATCACCTCCGGCAGCCGCTCGGGGAGGAGGGTCTGCACGTCCCGCTTCTCCACGTCCTCGAACGTCTTGCGGGCCAGCGCCAGCTGGCCCAGCTCGTAGTCCAGGAACCGCTCCCAGATCGCCTTGATCCGCGGGTCGGTCTCGTAGGCCACGCAGCCCTGGTAGCACCACACCTCCATTGCCTCGTGCAGCACCCACTTCTCCAGCCAGGTCTCCTCGGCGTCGCTGAGGGACTCGTACTGGGTGACGTGCTGCTCTTCGATGGAGGCGATCTCCGCGTACAGCTGCCGGGCCCCGGGGTCGGAGAACATCGGGCCGATGGTCATGTAGTAGTCGTGGGTCTGGAACTCGGCGGCGGTGATCGCCAGCGCGTGGAGCTTGGTCAGCGGGTGCGCGGCGAACCGGTCGTAGGACAGCCGGAGATCGTCGGTGGGGTGGCGGTGCTCGATCGAGGTGGGCCGCCCGGGGAGGATGTCCGTATAGGACTGGGTGATGGTGTTGGGGTCCTTGCCCTCCATCCGGTCGTAGAGCGCCCCGAAGCGGTAGAGGTGATCGAAGTCCTCCAGCAGCCCGAAGCGATACACCTGGGCCAGATATTGGTCCGGCTCGCGCTGCGCCACCGAGGCGGTGACTTCGATCGCCACCTGCTCGAACCCCAGGGTGGTCTCCAGTGGATTCTGATCCGGCGGGTGGAGCCAGTTGATCAGCGTCTGCTGGTGCTGCTCCACCCGACGAAGCTGCGCCAGCAGCGGCTGCAGGTCGCGGTGGACCTTGGCCATCGCGTGCTTGAGACGCAGCGCGTCCGCCTCGATCCCGTTCATCAAGATCACCCGCACCCGGGTGAAGGCATCCGCGTTCAGCTTGCTGTACGGCGCCGGGGTCAGCTCCTTCCAGGTGAAGCGTTGGCGATCCAGCTGCGTCCCTTTGTCTCTCCAGAGATCCACGCTCACCCGAGCGCTCCTTTCGATCGGCCCAAGCCTCTGAAGAGGTAGGGACGGTCCGCAAGGAACGACAAGCTGGGTACGGGGGCTTGGCTGGACGCCCGCACCCCTGCATCTGCGCCTGCTAGGCTTCGCGGCTCGAATGCCCAGCCTGATCGATTCCGCCGCCACGCTTCGCACCGCCTTGAACTCCGCCTCACGAGGGCTGGTGGAACGGGAGGCGCTGGTGGAACTGGTGGCGCTGTCCGCCGCGGCGGGCGAGCACCTCCTGGTGATCGGGCCCCCGGGGACTGCCAAGAGCGAGGCGGTGCGGCGGGTGGCCCGCGCCCTGGGGGGCAACTACTTCGAGTACCTGCTGGGCCGCTTCACCGAGCCCTCCGAGATCTTCGGCCCGGTGGATCTGCGCCGTCTGCGGGAGGGGGTGGTGGAGACCGAGACCGCCGGGATGTTGCCCGAGGCGGAGCTGGCGTTCCTGGATGAGGTGTTCCTGGGCTCCACCGCGATCCTCAACACCCTGCTGGGGCTGCTCAACGAGCGGATGTTCCGCCGGGGCCACACCCGGCTCAAGGTCCCGCTGAGGGTCTGCGTGGGCGCCTCCAACGCCATCCCGGACGACGAGTCGCTGGCCGCCTTCGCGGATCGCTTCCTGGTCCGGGCGTTCCTCGAGCCGCTCCCCGATCCCCGGCTGGAGGAGCTTTTGGAGGGGGGCTGGGCCCTGGGCTCCTCCGAGCTGCCGCCGCTGGCCTCCCTGGAGCATCTGGATGTGATCGCCGGCGCCGCCCAAGCCGCGGACCTGACCGCGGTCCGGCCCCATCTGGCGCACGCCATCCGCACCCTCCGCAATGCCGGGGTCCGCCTGACCGATCGTCGCGCGGTCAAGGTGCAGCGCCTGGTCGCCGCGGCCGCCGCGCTGGACGGTCGCAGCGTGGCCACCCGCGCCGATCTCTGGCCGCTGCTGTACGCGGTGCCGACCGCGGAGGCCCAGGCGGTCGCCCGGGACTCGCTGCGCGAGCTGTTGTCGGAATCGAGGAACACGGCGCTTCCGGCCGCCACCGAGGAGGCCTCCTTGGGACCCGCCGCCCGCGCCGCCAGGATCGCCACCGCCGGGAGGCAGGTGCTCGCCACCCGGCCTGAGGATCCCCAGGCCCTGTCCGCCTGGAAGCTGCGGTTGGAGAGCGTGGCGCGCGAGCTGGACGCCGGCTTTCCGCCCGAGGGTCTCCCGGCCGAACTCAAGACGCTGCGTGAGGAGATCGTCTCCACGGTCCGCCCGACGTGAGTCTGGCGACGTTGCCGCTGGAGTGGGCCCTGCGAGAGCCGCCCCTGCCCCCCACCGCGGTCCACGCCGCGGGCGAATTCGCACGCGCCCTGGCCAGGCGGCTGCTGGAGCAGGGGGAGACCGCGGGGCCGCTGACCGGCGTCGCCACCGCCACCGAGCTGCTCCTGCTGGGCCCCCAGGAGGCCCTGCCCTGGGTGGAAGGCCTGACCTATCTGGGACGCTCCGCCGCAGCGCCCTCGCTCTACCTGTCGACACTCTGGAGGCCCTCCCTCCCCGAGGCCCTGGTGGAGCGGGCGCTGCTCCAGCGGCTGAGGCTGGTCCCTCCGGTGGCCCTGCTCCCCCACGACGGCAGGGTCTTCCCGCTGGCCCAGGCGCGCGCCCTCGATCCGGCGGCGCTGCGACGTTGGCTGGACGCCGGAGGGGGCCCGTGACCACCCTCCCCCGCGCGATCGCGCCCTGGTCGGAGCAGCTGGCGATCTTCCCCCCGGAGCTGGCGGTCGAACTGGGCGGAGTGATCCGGCGACTGTCCCTGGCGATCGGGCCGCTGCGCGCACGGGACGGCCACGGGATGGAGGATCCAGATGGGTTCTCCGGCCTCACCCGCCGGGGAAGCTATGAGCGGCTGCTGACCTCGGAGTGGCTGCTGGCGGAAGAAGCCCCCGAGGAGTTCATCCGCCGCGCGGCGATGCGCGAGCATGCCTTCTTCGCCCTCTCCCACCGCAGCCCGGCCGGCACCCGTCGCAGCGTCGCCCTCTTCGATGCCGGACCCTCTCAGCTGGGGGCCCCGCGACTTGCCCACCTGGCGCTGCTGATCGTCCTGGCCAGGCGGGCCGCGGAGGCGAAGGTGGAGTTCGCCTGGGGCATCCTCCAGGACGAGGAGGCGTCGCTGCAGCCCACGATCGACGCGGTTTCGATCAAGCGGCTGTTGTCCGCGAGGACCGCCCGTTCCCCGGATCAGCAGCACTTCCTCCGCTGGCAGGGGGTGTTGGGAGCTCCGACCGCGGGAGACGATCTGTGGCTGGTGGGCGGCGACCGGCTGGGAGGACCGGAGGCTGCTTCCCGGGTCACGGTGGAGGATCCGCTGGCGCCGGGTGAGCGCCGGCTGGAGGTGAGGGTGCGCCCCGCGCGTCGCGCCCCGCGGAGCGTGAGCTTGCCGCTCCCCTCCTCTGCGGCCTCGGTGCGGCTGCTGAGGGATCCGTTCGAGGTGGCCGCTGGGCGGCCACTGGGGCTGGGCGATCAACGTCCGACCGAGCTGCGGTTCGACCCCTCGGGGCATCGGTTGATCGTGCTCCACGCCGGTGGAGAGGCCACGGTGTACCCGGTCCCCAACTCGCCGCGAGACAACCCGGGGAACCCCCGGCGCCTCTCGATTCCCTCGGAGGAACGGCTGGTCGCGGTCGGCGCGTACCGCAAGTCGCTGCTGGCGCTGGCCCAGGCGCCGCCGTCCCCGCACCAGCTCCTCTTCCGGGGAAGCCATCAACTCCTGGCCGGGGCCGAGACCCGATTTGACCTGACGGAGCTCCCCTTCGTCCCCCCCACCTCCCCTGCGCCGATGGTGTTCCTCAAGCCCTCCCACTCGCCCACCGCGATGTTGTTCCTGGATGGGGGCGGCACCTTGTTCCTCCGCAGCGACGGAGGGGCGGCACGGCCGATCGCCCGGGCGGTCACCGCGATGACCACCTACCTCGAGGGACTGCTGGCAATTGCCGATTCCTACGGTGCCGCCCAGCCCGGTCGCTGGATCCTCCGGGTGGAGGCTCGAAGTGGGATCTGGGATCAGCTCCCGGGCCTGGAGCTTCCCCAGGGCGATGGAGACCTCAAGGCCTTCTTCGGCGTGGGGGACCACCCGATGGTGGGTGGGCTGGCGGTGCGCTGCCACGCGGATCGCTGGAAGGTCTTCACCCGCAGCGGCAACCTCGATCTGGTCCCCCCGTCGGGTGCCGAGGTGGTGGGGGTGGTGAACGGTTCGCTGCTGCTGCTGGAGAATGAGCGGACGACGCTGTCGCTGGTCGGGCTGGGCCGCAGCAGCGAGGTGCTCCGATCCTCCAGTCCGCTGCTCCAGGTGACCGCCAGCACCGGCGCCGCCAACGTCGCGTATCTCAATGCGCGCGGCGAGATCGCGATCCACTCCATCCCCCAGCAGGCGGAGGTGTTTCGTCTCCTGCCCGGCGGAGCCGGCTGATGCCCTCGGCCACCGTGCAGAGGCTTACCCACCGGGGCCATGTGGAGGCCTCGGCGCTGCTCTTCGATCCGGCGCTGATCGGTGAGCGGGAGGCCCTGCTCCGGGTGCTGGCGCTGTGGACGCCGGGCGCCGTGCTGAGGCGACTGCCCACAGGAGAGCTGCTGCTCCGACTCACCCCCTCCCGACGGATGGACTGCCGGACCGCCTGGGGGACCCCGCTGGTCAGCCGGGCCGGACGGCTGGTTGGCGTTCCGCTCACCGAGGCGGAGTGGTCCCGCCTGGCGCCAGCGCCCGAGGCCATCCTCTTCGCCAGGGCGGGGGTGGTGGAGGTGGTGGCGTGGGCCTCCACTGCGGCCGAGGATCCCTCCTTGTCCATCGACCTCTCCTCCGTCACCCCGGTGGAGGTCTTCTCCCTGGGGCCGCTGCCGGCGGAGCCGGTGCTGGCCGTGTCGCCTCCGCTGGATGCCCGCGAGGCGCTGGGCTCCAGGATCCCTCCCCCCTCCCCGGAGCAGGTGGCGTGGCTGGCGGCAGTGGTGAAGACGGCGCCCCAGTCGGGAGCGCCTCGCTCCGGTCCGCCGACCTGGGTTGGAAGAGCGCTGCTCTGGATCTTCGGCGGGTGGTCCGCACAGACACGGGGTGGCCCTCGTCCGCAGACCTCGTCGCCCGCGTGGTGGCAGCGGCTGGAGCGCTGGGCCCGGAGGCTGACCCAGCTCAGTGGGGTGTCCCGGCTGCTGGGGCGTCGGCAAGCGCGCTACCTGGGGAAGGTGCTGGAGCTGTTCGAGGAGCGGGATCTCACCGAGGCCCTGCGCCACGCCATTCCGCTGGGCGGGGGGAACGAGGCCGGTGGCCCCCCCCTGCTGGGCATCCCCGGCCGGCGCGCGACGCTGCGGATCACGCCGGGGACCCTTGGCGCCGGAGGAAGCCTGGACCTGGGACCGACGTTGTACGGACACCTCCAGCAGACCTACCGCCAGGCGGTCCAACGTCTGGAGCGCCGGGGCGAGCTGGAGCAAGCCGCCTTCGTGCTGGCGGAGCTGCTGCAGGCCTCGGAGGAGGCGGTGTCCTTCCTGGAGCGGCACGGGAAGCGGGTGGAGGCAGCCAGGCTGGCGGAGTCGCGCGCGCTGAGCCCGGGCCTGGTGGTCCGTCAGTGGTTCGTGGCCGGGAACCCGGCCCGGGCGATGGAGGTGGCGAGGTTCCACAACGCCTACGCCGACGCGGTGAGCCGACTCCAGAAGTCCCGTCCCCAGGAGGCGGCGAAGCTGAGGCTGCTGTGGGCCAATGCCCTGGCCGAGGCTGGCAACTACGCCCAGGCGGCGGAGGTCCTCTGGCAGGTGGAGGGGGCCCGCGGGCTGTGCGCGAACTGGCTGGACCGGACCATCCTGCTGGGAGGGCCCGCCGGCGCCCGGGCCCTGGTGCGGAAGCTGTCGCTGGATCCCGAAGCCTTCGCCGAGGTCCGCAGGGCCGCCCAGGAGCTGCTTGACGACACCAGCGCGGACCGACTGGCCGAGCGGTGGGCGTTTGCGTCCGAGCTGGTGGTTCCGACCGGCGCCCAGGTCCATCCCGGCTTCCCGGAGATGGCCCGGACTTTGGGACGCGCGGCGCTTCGGGCCCTGGTGCGCGATGGGGGCCTCTACGGAACTCCGGGCCCTCGCGCGGAGCTGGAGCGGATCACCCGCTACGTGGGGGACGGAGAGCTGAAGGCCGATCTCCCCCGATGGACTGGGCCCGACAGCGGGGTGAAGAGAGGCCTCCCGGAACGGATCCGGGTGCCCGCGTCCGAGGCGGGATCGATGCCGATCCGTGACGTGGGTCGGCTGCCCAGCGGAAGGCTGCTCGTCGCCCTGGGAGAGGCCGGGGTCCGGCTCCTCGCCCCGGACGGTCGGGTGGTCCGGGAGGTCGACGTCCCGGCGGACCGGTTGGTGATCGCCCAGAATGGCGCCCGGGCGATCGCGCTGGCGCGGCGGGGCGCGCTGTTCCGGCTCTCGCGGATCGACCTGCTGACCGGGGCCGCCAGCCACTGGTGCGACGCCGAGCTGACGGTGTGGGCCGACTCCTACGATGGGAACGTGTGGTTCGCGGCGAACTTCAAGCGGGTCTTCGCGGTGGATCCGCTGGCGGAGGAGCTGCGCGCCCTGTGGCAGATCCCGGAGGCGGTCCCGGTGCTGGCGATGTCACAGCCTGGGGCAAGCTTCAGCTTCATCGGGAACCAGGAGGTCTGGACCCTGCAACTGGAGGGGTTCGCGCTCCGGGGCCGTGCTCCGCTGAGCCTGGCCCTCCCCGCCCTGGAGGGTGGAACCGGTTCGCTGCTGGTCCCCTCCGCCTTTCCGATGGCGGTCGATCCGCTCGGCACCACCGCGATCACCTTCATCGCCCCGCACTCCCAGGCCCGGCCCACCGTGGTGCTCAAGGTTGGCAATGGGGCCGTGTTCCAGTTTCCCGGAGAGCAGCTGCTGTTCCCTCCCAGTCACGAGAACCTCTCCCTTCAGCACCTGGCCTTCGTGAAGGGCTGCGTTGCCCTCTGCACGGAAGGAGAGCTGGCCCGGGTGCGGCTGCTCGATCCGGCCTCCCAGCGGGTGCGGTGCGAGGTGATCCTGGAGGGGGTGACCCGGGCGGTGATTCGCGCCACCCCCGAGGGGCTGTTGCTGGTGGCGGATGACCGGGGTCGGATCGTGATCCTCGATCCCAGCGGAGGCGTCCCCCGACAGCTGCGGGTGTGAGGTGGCCCTCAGTCCTTCCGGGCAGCGGGATAGGAGCCCAACACCCGAAGGTTCAGGCTGTCCGCCCGCAACGCCTCCAGCGCGGAGGCGACGTTGGGGTCCTCCTGGTGGCCCTCCAGGTCCAGGAAGAACAGATACTCCCAGGGGGCCTCCCGGCTGGGGCGGCTCTCCAGCTGGGTGAGGTTGATCCCGCGCGAGGCCAGCGCGCCCAGGGCGCCATGCAGGGCGCCGGGGGTGTTGCGCAGGGTCAGCACCAGGGAGGTCTTCGAGGGTCCGGAGCGCGGCACCGGCTCGCGGGCGATCACCACAAAGCGGGTGTGGTTGGTGGGGGTGGTCTCGATCCCCTCCTCCAGGATCGCCAGCCCGTAGAGCTGGCCCGCGCGGGTGCTGGCGATCGCCGCCGACTCCGGGTCCCTGCGCTCCGAGACCAGCTTGGCGCTCCCGGCGGTGTCGTATTCGGCCACCGCCTCCAGGCCGTGACGACGCAGGAAGGCCTCGCACTGCATCAGCGCCTGGACGTGCGAGTAGACGCGGCGGATCCGCTGCAGCGGGACCCCGGGGAGCGCCAACAGGTTGTGGCGGATCCGCAGCTGGGCCTCGCCCACCATCACCAGCGAGTGGCTGCGCAGTAGATCCCGGTTCTCGGAGATGCTGCCGGTGTGCGAGTTCTCGATCGGCAACAACCCCCGGTCCGCGGTGCCGTTGGCGACGGCGTCGAAGACCTGCGCGAAACGCTGGCACGGCAGCAACTCCGTCTCGCCGTACAGGCTGACCACCGCCGCTTCGCTGTACGCACCCCGCTCACCCTGAAAGGCAATCCGCATCGTTGCAACGACGGTACGTGGTCGGGCGTTGCGATCACAATGAAGGAGTCTGGAAGGATCGGCCTCCGCACCGGCGTTCGGCGGGGCAGGGTGCGGGCGGCCGATGTCGAAGCGCTCGGGCGATGGAGGCCGGCCCGGGCGGAAGGAAGTAGGCTCGCCGGCCGTGCCGCCCAGACCGCTCCTCGAGTTCGCCGCCAGCCGTGTGCGCACCCTGCAGCCCTCCCCCACCCTGGCGGTCACCGAGCGGGTCCGCGCCCTGCGTCGCTCCGGGGTGGAGGTGATCGATCTGGCCAGCGGTGATCCCGACTTTCCGACCCCGGTGCACATCCGCCAGGCGGCGACCGCGGCCATCGAGGCCGGAGACACCCACTACGTCACCGCCGGCGGGCTGCCCGAGCTGCGCGCGGCGATCGCCGCCAAGCTGGCCTCCGACAACGGGGTCCAGGTCGATCCGGATGGGGAGGTGCTGGTCACCGCTGGCGGCAAGGCGGCGCTGTTCGAGGCAATGCAGGCTTTGGTGG
The DNA here is from genome assembly GCA_036675345.1 of Myxococcaceae bacterium. GTDB lineage: Bacteria > Myxococcota > Myxococcia > Myxococcales > Myxococcaceae > JALYOC01. The sequence goes on along the minus strand of JAKFFE010000032.1, from coordinate 41,605 downwards.
AGCCGGGCACGGAGGTGCTGATCCTGGAGCCCTCCTGGGTGTCGTTTGCTCCGATGGTCCAGCTGTCCGGAGGGACCCCGGTGCCGGTTCGGCTCTCCGCGGACGACGGCTTCCGCCTGACCGCGGAACGGCTGGCGGCGGCGATCAGCCCCCGGACCCGGATCCTGCTGGTCAACTCACCCAACAACCCCACCGGGCGGGTGTTCGACGAGGCGGAGTGGAAGGTGGTCCGGGAGGCGGCAGTGGCCTGGGACCTGCTGATCTTCTCCGATGAGATCTACGAGAAGATCCTGTTCGACGGTCGCGCGCACCACAGCCCCGCCTCCTTCCCGGAGTTGGCCGGACGGACCCTGACCTTCAACGGGTTCTCCAAGGCCTACGCGATGACCGGCTGGAGGCTGGGCTACGTGGCCGGACCCCGAGCGCTGCTGTCCCAGATCGCCAAGGTCCACGGGCACTCCGCCACCTGTGTCCCCGGCTTCACCCAGCGCGGCGCGGTGGCGGCGCTCAACGGCCCCCAGACCCCGATCGCGGAGATGGTCGCCGCCTGGGACCGCCGCCGTCGGATCGCTGTCCCCCTGCTGGAGCAGATCCCCGGGGTTCGCTGCCCGCTTCCCGAGGGCGCCTTCTACTTGTTCGCGGACGTGCGTGGGGCCGGCGCCTCCTCGCTGGAGTTGGCCAACCGGATCGTCGAACAGGCCCACGTGGCGGTGATGCCCGGCACCGCCTTCGGAGAGGCCGGCGAGGGCTTTCTGCGCATCGCCCTCACCACCCCGGACCCGCAGTTGAGGGAGGCGCTGGAGCGCATCCGGCGGTGTCTGCAGGGATAGCGCCCCGGACACGAGCCCGGCGGAGAGAGGCTGGCAGGGATCGCTCCAGCGGTTCGCCCCCCCTGCGGGTTCGGCTTCGGGCCGGTTCACACCCTGCGAGCTCGAGCTCGAGCGCAGTGCCCCGTCATCTCGAACCAACTGCCTGGGGATTCCAGCTGTCTTGGCCCCCCAGGAAGGGGGCTTTCCGGCGGGTAGCCCGGACCAGGCCCAGGACTGGCCGCTGAGAAAGACACCGGCTGTCTTTCTTTGCGGCCAGTCTTCCGGTGTCCTCGTCGCTCTCCGGGAGGGGCTTCTTGAGCACCACCAGCTCGCGGAAGCCGACCACCGCCAGGCAAACACCAGCTCCCGGCGCTGGCCGCCCACTGCCGGGTGAGCGCGGTGGGCCAGCGGGGACACGGCAGCTCGGATCGACCTCGTCCACCTCCACCACTTCCGCCGCGGCCTCGGTGGGGCCGGCCCCGCCCTGCAGTTCCACCTGGGCCCAGCGCCCGCCGCTGGGGATCCCGGGAAGCCACCGCGCCGTCGAGCACGGGCCGGCGCCGGCAGGCTGCCATCCTCTTGCCCGCCCGCCGAAAGCACAGAGCCCCCTGCCCATCCCGCTCGCGCCCGTGGCACAATGACGCAGCGTGCCATCGAACGAGACCGTCGGGCTGGTCGGATACGGAAGATTTGGAGCCGCGTTGGCGGCGCTCTGCGGCGAGGCCGGGATCCCGGTCCGGGCCTTTGATCCCCAGCATCCGCCCCCCGACCCCCTCCGGGCGGACGATCTGGCGCAGCTGTGTGCGGGCGCCTCCCTGATCGTGATCGCCGTCCCGCTGGATCGGATGGAGGCTGCCTTCACCGCGGTCGCCGCGCACGCCCGGGCGGACCAGGTGGTGCTGGACGTGGGCAGCGTGAAGGTGGAACCCGCCGCGGCGATGGAGCGGATCTTCGGCCAGTCCATCCCCTGGGTGGCCACCCATCCCCTGTTCGGACCCGCCTCGCTCTCCAGCGGCGATCGTCCCTTGCGGGTGGTGGTCTGCCCCACCCCAGTCCACCCCCGCGCGGTCGAGCGGGTGCAGGACTTCTTCACCGCCCTGGGCTGCACCCCGATGCGGCAGGGCGCGGACGCGCACGACCAGGAGATGGCGCTGACCCACGCGATGGCCTTCTTCCTGGCCAAGGGGATGCTGGACGCCGGCGTCCCGATGGACTCGCCGCACGCCCCGCCGTCGTTTCGCGGGATCGCCCGCGGCATCGAGGCGGTCCAGGCGGACGCCGGCCACCTGTTCGGCCCGCTGCACCGACGCAACCCGTACACCGCCGCCGCGCGGAGCCGGCTGTTGCAGTCGCTCTCCGCCGCGGACCGGGTGCTCTCCACCCCCGAACCCTCCCGCCCCGAACCCGAGCTGCGGATCCCGGATCTGGGCGCCCACTCCCCCGAACTGCGCGAGGCGCGGGAGCTGATCGACGAGGTGGACGCGGAGATCCTCGCCCTCCTCTCCCGCCGCGCCGAGCTGGCCCGCCGCGCCGCCAAGGCCAAGGCCGAGCAGGGCTTCGGGGTGGCCGATCCCGCCCGCGAGAGCCGCCTGCTGGCCGGCCGCCGCGAGCGGGCCACCGCCCTGGGCCTGGACCCCGACGCGGTGGAGGAGATCTTCCAGGCCGTGCTCCGCTTCTCCCGAAACCTCCAGCGCCAAAGAGCCCCATGATCATCACCCTCGAACCCGACGCCTCCAAGTCCACCCTCGACGCGATCACCCGCCAGCTGGAGCGGTACCCGGGAGTGGAGTCCAAGCTGTACGAGTTCACCGGCGCCACCACCACCATCCGGGAGGTGCACCTGATCGGCCAGACCCGGGCCATCCCCACCGAGGGCTTCGAGGTGTTGCCCGGGGTCCGCGCGGTCAGCCGGGTCTCCGCCAAGTACCGGCTGATCGGCCGGCACCGCGATGCCCAGACCCACTCCTTCGAATACAACGGCGTCCGTTTCGGCGGCGACGAGGTGCAGCTGATGGCCGGGCTGTGCGCGGTGGACACCCCCGAGCACGTGGAAATGATGATGAAGACCCTGCGCGAGCAGAAGCTGCAGACCACCCGGATGGGGGTCTACAAGCCGCGCAGCAGCCCCTACGACTTCCAGGGGATGGGCAAGGCCTGCCTCCCCTGGGTGTTCGACCTGGCCGGCAAGTACGGGATCAAGGTCATCGCGATGGAGATCACCGACGCGCGGCAGATCGACGAGATCACCACCGCGCTGGAGGCGGCCGGCCGGCCCACCGGGGTGATGCTGCAGATCGGCACCCGAAACGCCCAGGCCTTCGAACTGCTCAAGGCGGTGGGCCAGCAGCAGCAGTTCCCGGTGCTGTTCAAGCGCGGGATGGGGATCACCCTGGAGGAGTCGCTCAACGCCTGCGAGTACATCGCCAGCGAGGGCAACGGCCGGATCCTGTTCTGCCTGCGCGGGGTGAAGACCCACCTGGGCGAACCGCACCGCAACCTGGTGGACTTCGCGCACGTGCCGGTGGTCCGCCGGTTGACCCGGCTGCCGGTGTGCATCGATCCCTCGCACAGCGTGGGCCGGATGGACCTGGCGCCGGACGGGCTGCCGGACATCTTCCACGCCGTCGGCCAGGGGATCGTCACCGGGGCCTCGGCGGTGCTGATCGACTTCCACCCCCGCCCGGAGTTGGCGCTGTGCGACGGACCCCAGGCGCTGGGCCTGGAGCAACTGCCCCGCTTCATGCGTTACGTGGAGGTGATGCGCCGCGCATTCACCGAGGCCACCACCGGCTGAGCTACCGGGCTCGGAACACCTCGAAGCAGCGACCTTCGCGGTGAGCCTCGTTGGCTACCGGGCCAGGAACACCGCGAGCGAGCCATCTTCGCGGTGGGCCGCGCCAACTACCGGGCCAGGAACACCGCGAGGTGCGCGGCGATCTCCGCCGGGTAGTACATGGCCAGGGTGGGCGGCAGCTGGAGGTTGGCCCGGGTGGGCACGCCTCCGCAGGTCATCGATCCCACGTAGACCTCGCCCATCTCCGCGGTCATCCCGTACGAGCACCCGCCCAGGGTGCCCTCCAGCTTCCCCGGCTGGATCGAGAAGTTCCCGGTGCGTCCCGCATACAGCCCGCGGATCCGCAGCACGTTGCCCTCCTGGATCACCTTGAGGTCCACAGGCGAGCCGCCGACCGTTCCCTTCACCTCCTCGGCGGTCCAGTACAGGTCCACGGTCGCCCCGTAGGCCCGACCCCGCAGCGAGTCCTCGAAGCGGGTCACCTGCACCTCCGAGCCGGAGATCCCCTCCAGGGAGAGCTTCGCCTCCGCCGCGCTGCCCGGAACCCGCAGCACGAAGTACTCCGCGGAGTCCCCGGTTTCGGGAAGCCGGATCCCCTGGGCGCACCCGGAGAGCACCGCAATCCCCGCCACCATCACCCAGCGTGAAGCTCGCATTGTCTCTCCCGGCCCCGAGGCGGCATTTGGGCCGCGCGCTGCTCTAGAGGAAGCTAGGGGAAGTCCGTGACAGCGGGAAGGAGCAAAGGCCATGGCCGTGCGGCTGCCGAGCACAACGGGGTGTGGGGTGTTGGGGGAGCGGGAGAACCAGCTGCTGGAGGAGTCGGTCCAGGCGGCGGTGCTCAAAGAGCGGCTGACCATGGTCGGATGGGGCAACGTGATGCGGGTGGTGGCCTATTCGGGCTGGCTGCTCGCCGCGGTGGTGCTCTCCCGCATCGGCGTGGACTCCTGGCCGGATGTCTCCGCCTACGTGGCCCCGATCCTGGGCCTGGCCCTGGTGGCGTTGGCGGTGGGACTGCGGTTCCCCCGCTATCGCTGCCACCTGGCCTGGATGGTCCCGATCGTGGACGTCCCCGGGGTGATGCTGGGGATGGTGACCGCCATCCACCAGGGTCCGCCGGCAGAGGCGCCCCGGATGGCGATCACCACCCTGGCCGGACTGCTGGTGGTGCTGTTCGTGGCGCAGCTCACGCTGGACTGGCGGGTGGTGGCGGTGACCGCGGCCAGCGCGCTGATCGCGATCGTCGGCCTGGCCCTGCATCTGCAGATGCCGTTCGCAGACTGGGGCCCGCTGGCCCTGATCGCCACCACCGTGGGCGCCTGGTCCGCCGTCTACACCATCAGCCGGATCCGGGCCCTGGTCCGCGACGCCGCCCGGGAACAGCAGGTGCGCGCGCGGCTGGGCCGCTACTTCTCCCCCCAGGTGGCGGAGCGGATCGGCGCCACCCACACCTCGGCGGAGGGCGAACAGCGGGAGGTCTCGATCCTGTTCGCGGACATCCGCGACTTCACCGCCCTCTCCGAACGGCTGGAGGGCCCGGCGGTGGTGGCGCTGCTCAACGAGTACCTGACCGCGATGGTGGAGGTGGTGTTCCGGCACGGAGGGACCCTGGACAAGTTCATCGGCGACGGGCTGCTGGCCTACTTCGGCGCCCCGCTGGATCAGCCCGGCCACCCGGAGGCGGCGGTGCGCTGCGGGCTGGACATGCTGGTGGCCCTGGACACCCTCAACGAGAAGCGAAGATCCCGAGGCGAGGGGGAGCTGAAGATCGGGATCGGCATCCACACCGGCCGCGCGGTGGTGGGGGACGTGGGCAGCGAGCAGCGGCGCGAGTACACGGTGATCGGCGACGCGGTGAACCTGGCCTCCCGGATCGAAGGTCTGACCAAGCAGCAGAACACCCCGCTGCTGGTCTCCGGCCGGACCCGGGAGCTGGCCGGAGAAGGCTTCAACTGGTCCCAGGGAAGCACCGTCCCGGTGAAGGGAAAGTCCGACCCGGTCGCCACCTACCAGCCCACCCAGGGCCGCCTGGCGGTGGCCAGCTGAGGCGGGCCTAGGCCGGAAGCCGGATCAACTCCCGCTGAACCGGAGCCGAGCCCCGCAGTGCCAGCACCCGCCCACCCCGGGCCACGAACAGCTCCGCCATATGCGGGTGGCAGGTGAAGGTCAGCACCTGGTGCCGGGTCGCCAACTCCTCCAGCGCCTGGGCCGCGGCGGCCGCCCGGCCGGCGTCGAAGTTCACCAGCACATCGTCCACGATCACCGGCAGCCGGGCCCGGGTCTCACCCAGGTCCTCCACCGCGGCGATCCGGAAGGCCAGATACAGCTGCTCGCGGGTGCCGCGGGACAGCCGGTCCGCGGTCCACTCCACCCCCTCGGCGGAGATCGCCACCAGCCCCCGCTCCGACTCCGGAGCCCGCACCTGCACATAGCGCCCGGAGGTCAGGGTGGAGAACACCAGGGAGGCCAGCTGCAGCAGCCGGGGCTGGTGCTGCTCCTCGTACCGGCGCTTGGCAGTCTCCACCAGGCCCAGCGCCACCCGCTCGGCCGCGTAGCGATCCGCCAGCGCCGAGATCCGCAGCCGCAGTGACTCCTCGTCCGCGCGCAGCCGGCGGGCCTGGTCATCCACCTCCAGGCCCTCCAGCTCCTTGCCCACCGCGCCCCGCTCCTCGGAGATCGCCTTCCGCCCCGCCTCCGCCGCCTCCTGTGCGGCCTGGGCCCGCGCCCGCTCCTCCAGCGCCCGCTCCCAGCCCCCGGTGCCCTGGATCTGCTCCAGCGCCGTCTCCGGGCTCAGCGCGGTCCGGGCCTCCACCGCGGTCCGTAGCCTCGCCCGCGCCGTCCGGGCAGCCCGGAAGCGTCCGGCGGCCTCGGCCAGCCGGCGGAAGGACTCCTCGTCCGCGGCGCCCGCGCCCGACAACAGCGAGGCACCCGCCGCCCGGGCCTCCTCCAGCGCCCGGGCCCGCTGCTGACACTTCAGCTGCAGCCCGCCCCGCTGGGCCTCCAGCTGGGCGCAGGTGGAGCGGCGGAGCCGCTCGGCGTCCAGTCCCTCCAGGAGCGCCCGGGCAGCCACCTCCGGAGAGCTCGACGGCAGCTGGGCGCGGGAGGCCAACTCCTGGACCCGGGCCCCGGCCGCCTCCCACTGCGTCCATTCGGCCTGCAGCTGCTCCCGCTGGGCCGCCAGCGAGGCCAGCGTCTCCTGCAGCGAGGCCGCCTCCCGCATCAGCTCCACCGAGCGGTCGGCGGAGATCCCCGTGGGGAAGCCGCGCGCCGCCAGCCAGGACTCCAGCTGGACGATCAGCAGCCCCCGCTCGCGCTCCGCCTGGGCCAGCGCCTCGTCGGCCGCGCTCCGGGCCAGCTGCGCCGCGCCCGCCCGGGCCACCACCGACGCCATCGAGGCCGCCACCGACTCCCGCGCCTCCGCCCGACGCAGCCCGTCCGCCAGGGCCTGCAGCCGGGAGGCCACCTCGACCGCGCTGGCCTCCGCCCACAGCCCGCCCTCGCGGAGGACCGACTCCAGCGCCGAGGCCAGCGTCACCTCCCGGGAGCCCAGCGTCGCCAGCTCCAGGTCCAGTCGCTCCAGCTCCCGCCGCCGCAGCTCGCAGCGCTGCTGCCAGGTTGCCAGATCCTGCCGGTGTCCCTGGCCCGCTCGCAGCTGGACCGCCCACAGCACCGCCGCCAGCCCCAGGAAGACCCCGACGCCATGGGGCAGCGCCGCTTTCCCCAGCAGCAGGAAGGCGGCGAGTGGCACCAGCCCCAGCACCGCGGTGGCCAGCCCCGCCAACCAGACCGGAAACGCCGCGCGGGGCGGCGCGGGCTGCTCCGCCTCCACCGACTCCCGCCGCGCCCGGCGCTCGGCCGACGCGTCCTGGACCCCACGGAGCTCGGCCCTCAGCGGCGCCCACTGCACCACCGCGGCCTGCGCCGCCCTCAGCGGTCCGGCCTCCGGTCCGGCCAGGGTGCGCAGCTGCTCCTCCTGCCGGAGCTGCTCGTCCCTCCTGCGCTCCCACTCCGCGTTGGTCTCCCGGGCCACTGCGGCGCGTTCGGAGACCCGCAGCTCCACCGCCGCCAGGGCGTCGCGCACTGTCAGCAGCCGCGCCGCCGCCGCCGCGGACAGGTCCACCGGGGCCAGCGCCCCGGAGAGCCCCAGCGAGTCGGCGCGGGTCTGCGCGCGGGAGAGTCCGGCGGCCACCTCGCGCCGGGCCTCGGGAACGCGCCGGCCGGTCTCGCCCAACGCCCGATGGCCGTCGAGGACCGCGCGCGCCTCCTCCAGCAGCCCGGCCAGCGGCGGCGCCTGGGCCTGCCGGGAGAGGGCCTCTTCCACGGTGTGCAGCTCCAGCTGGGCCGCGTCCTGCTCCCGCTGGGCCCGACGCTCCGCCTCCAGCCTTCCCTCCAGCCGGGCCAGCCCATCCTCCGGGAAGGCCTCCAGCGGCGGCAGCCCGGAGAGCTCCGTCTCCACCTCCGCCAACCTCAGCAGATCCTCCCGGGCGCCACACAGCCGGGTCCAGCGATCCAGCGCCGCCCGGGCGGCCACCCCGTCCCGCTCCACCTGGGACCAGGAGGACTGCAGCAGCTCCTGCCGGGCCCGCAGCTCGAAGTAGCGCGCCGGGCGATCCCCGAGCGCGGCCAGCTCCTTCTGCACGGTCTCCAGCTCCCCCAACAGCTGGTTCAAGGGCCGGGTCCCGGCCCGCGGGGCGTACAGCGCCTCCGACCCATCCCGGAGACGCTTGAGGGTCTCCGGCAGCCGCTGCGCCCCCTGGATCCCGGCGGCGAACAGGGCGTCGGAGACCGTGCCCTGGGAGGCCAGCTGATCGAAGGTCGCCAGCTCCTCCAGCCCGAAGGCAAACACCTGGAAGTAGAGGTCGCGCGAGAGCGCCCCCAGCGCATCCTCCAGCCGGGAGGCGGGGAGCGGCTCTCCGCGAAGGGTGCGCAGGGTCAGCTCCCCTTCCAGCCGCTTTCGCCCGTGACGGCGCAGCACCATCGGGCCCGCGGCGGTGGCCAGCACCAGCTCGCCGGAGAGCGGCTGGCCGTTGAGGGGGACGTAGCGATCCCCCACCGCCTTCTTCTCGAACCCGAACAGCATCCAGCGCAGGAACGCCAACAGGGTGCTCTTGCCGGCCTCGTTGGGACCGCAGAGCACGTTGAGCCCGGGCGCCAACGCCAGCTCGGTCCCGGAGAGCTGCCCGAAGGCATCGATCCGCAGCCGGTCGATCCGCAGCCCGCGGGTGGCCAGCGGGGTCTCCGACTGACCGGGGTCGCTCACCAGCGGCAGTTCGGAGGTCCCCTTCCCATCGCGCCTCATCCGCCCTCCCCCAGCAGCTCCACCGCGCGCAGCGACGCCCGGTCGATCAGGGCCCCGGCCCGTTCCCGGGTGGGGACCAGCCCCGCACGCTTGAGCCGCGCATCCAGGGTGTCCAGCTCCCCGTCCCACAGCGCCGCCCGCCCGGCGTCCACCCGCAGCGCCGCGTCCGCCACCTCCAACACCTCCGCCGCCAGCCCGCCGTCCTGACGGATCCGGGACAACTCGATCAGGGGGGCGGTGCGGTCCTCCAGCGACTCCAGCAGCACCGGAGGGTTCCGGGCCGCCAGGCGTTCCCCCAGCTCCGATTGCAGCTGGGTCAGCGCGTCGGGATCCGCCAGCTCGGAGTGCGGTCCACCCCGCCCCTCCAGCAGCACCCGCACCGCGTGGGCGTCAAAGCCGTCCGGGCAGGCCGCGTCCACCGCGTGCTCCACCGCGTCCGCGACCGCGCCGATCTCTGCGCAGCCGGAGACCTCCACCGGGAGCCGGTGCCAGCGGACCTGGTCCACCGCCACGAAGGTCCGGGTGCTGCGGCCTCCCTCCACCCGGACCAGCACGCAGCCCCGCTCCCCGGTCTCGTTGGCGTGCCGTCCCTGCGGATTGCCGGGGAACACCGCCACCCCGCCGGTGGCCAGCGCGTACTCGGCCCGGGTGTGCACATGCCCCAGCGCCCAGTAGTCCAGCCCGCGGTCCGCGAGGTCGGTCAGCGAACAGGGCGCGTAGTTGGCGTGCCCCGAGTCCCCGCCCACGTTGGCGTGCAGCACCGCCACCGTGAACTCTGGGCCCTGCCGGGAGAAGCGGCGGGAGAGGTTCTCGGTCACCCGCTCCTGGGGATAGGAGACTCCCTGCACCCGGCAGCGTTCGCCGGAGGGCAGCTCCACCAGGATCTCCTCCCACTCGGTCCCGAAGATCTTCACCGAGGGAGGCAGGCCGATGCGGGCCTCGCCCCCCAGTGGATCATGGTTGCCGTGGACGATGAAGGTCCGGATCCCCGCCGCATCCAGCCGGGCCAATTCCCGCCGCAGCCCCAGCCGGGCGCGCACCGAGCGATCCTTGGCGTCGAACAGGTCCCCGGCCAGCACCACGAAGGCCGCCTGCTGCCGCAGCGCCAGGTCCACCACCGCCGCCAGCGCGCGGAAGGTGGACTCCTGCAGCAGACCCATCAGACGCGCGTCGGCGCGAACCGCCCGAAAGGGGCTGTCCAGGTGCAGGTCGGCGGCGTGCACGAAGGTGAAGGCCATCGTCCACCACCCTACCTCCCGGGTATGACATTCCCCTTCACTGGGGGCGGGTCCGAAGAACACCCGCCTGTTACGGCCGACGGCCGCTTCCTCCACCGAGAGCAGGGCTGGGGCGAACAGCGCGCTCCGGTCGAGGTTGAGGGTTTCCTGGGCGCGCAGGTGCCGCGGAGTCTTCCCGGATGCGGAAGCGGGTCCGAGGCCCCGGTGGCGATGGTCGTCGGCGCCCCTCGTTCACGGCGCCACCAAGGCGGGATGGCAAGGCCACCGCGGCCTGCAGGTCGCCGGGGGCACCCACCCCCAGGCTCAGCCGCGCCCAAGGCAGGACATCACTGGAAGGCGGCACCCCTCTGGACCACCACCGGGATGGAGCGTTCGACCGCGTCGTCGTCGTCCTCCATGGTCGGCGCGGGCTCGTTTTGAGCCGGGGCCCAAGACCCGGGAGGGCGGTTCCGGCTCGCGCGGCGCAACACAACGGAGTGCCCTGGCGGGCAGTGCGCTGCGATTTCCCGCCTGGTTTTTCGCAGCGGAGTGACCGCGGGGGCACTGCGTTGTGTTGGCGAGGCCACCGCGGCCTGCAGGGCGTCGAGGGTACCCAGCACCAACAGGCTCAGCGGCGCCCAAGGCAGGGCATCACTGGAAGGCGGCCCCCCTCTGGACCGCCGCCGGGATGGAGCGGAGGCGCGGGCTCGTTTTGAGCCGGGGCACCCAAACCCGGGAGGCCGGATCCGGATCGCGCGGCCCAACACAACGGAGTGCCCTGGCGGGCGCTGCGCTGCGATTTCCCGCCTGGTTTTTCGCAGCGGAGTGACCGTGGGGGCACTGCGTTGTGTTGGCGAGGCCACCGCGGCCGGCAGGGCGTCGGGGGGACCCAGCACCAACAGGCTCAGTCGCTTCCCGGAGCCGGCGACCCGCAGCTCTTCTCCTTGGCGAACTGGTGCCTCCGCGAGGTGAATGAGGCGCGTCAGTCTCTGGAGCGGCGTCGTTCCGCGGCTGCACCTCTTCGCCAGGCTGGCCAGGGCACGCCGCAACTTCGGCCGCAAGCCAAGCCTCCTCCACCTTTGGGTACCTTTGAGCTGTGTCCTCAACCCCGGAAACCTCGCGCCTGCATCCGGTTCGAGGTGAAGCCCCAGGCGAAGCTTGCTAGGCCAACCATCAGCATGTCCTCGACTCGCCCCCTCCCGCCCCTGTTCCGAGCCGTCGTCGATCCCCTGCAGCGCTTCTTCCACCTGGAGGCGGCCAGCGGGATCCTGCTGATGCTGGCGGCGGTGACCGCGATGCTGTGGGCCAACTCACCGTTCAGCGACACCTACCACCACCTGCTGGAGACCCCGCTGGCGGTGTCGGTGGCGGGCTGGACCGGCGCCTTCTCCCTCCATCACCTGATCAGCGACGGGCTGATGGCGTTCTTCTTCCTGCTGGTGGGGCTGGAGATCAAACGCGAGCTGGTGGTGGGCGAGCTCAACACCCTCTCCAAGGCGATGCTCCCGCTGATCGCCGCCGCGGGAGGGATGGTGGTCCCGGCCGGCATCTACCTGTTCTTCAACCCCAGCGGGAAGGAGGCCACCGGCTGGGCGATCCCGATGGCCACCGACATCGCGTTTTCGATCGGGGTCCTCACCCTGCTCAAGGGGAGGATCACCCCCGCCCTGGTGGTGTTCCTGACCGCGCTGGCGATCTTCGACGACCTGGGAGGAATCCTGGTGATCGCCCTCTTCTACGGGACCGGCCTCCATCTGAACTGGCTGCTGGGGGCGGCGGCGATCACCGTGCTGATCTTCTTGGGGGCGCGCTTCGGCCTGCGCAACACCTGGCTGTTCTGGCTGGCGGGGCTGGGCCTGTGGCTGACCATGCACTACGGAGGAATCCACGCCACCATCGCCGGGGTGGTGCTGGGGATGCTGGTCCCGGCCCGCTCCGCCCGGCACCCGCGAGAGGTGCTGCGCGGGCTGCACGCGCACAGCGCCACCCTGCTCGATCAGCCGGAGGACGAGGATCTCCAGAACGAGCAGATCCTCCAGATCGAAGATCAGCTGGAGGATCTGGAGCCGCCGCTCAACCGGTTGATCCACGGACTGCACGCGCCAGTGGCCTTCGTGATCGTCCCCCTGTTCGCGCTGGCCAACTCCGGGGTGGACGTCCGGCAGATGTCCCTGGCCACCCTGCTCGAGCCGCTGCCGCTGGGGATCGCCCTGGGGCTGTTCCTGGGCAAGCAGGTGGGGATCTTCGCCTTTGCCTGGGCGGCGATCCGGCTCAAGGTCTCTCCGCTGCCCGGAGGCGCCCGCTGGGCGCAGTTGCACGGGGTGGCGGTGGTGGGAGGGATCGGCTTCACCGTGGCGCTGTTTGTCGCCGGGCTGGCCTTCGCCGACGCCCCGGCACTGCTGGAGAAGGCCAAGCTGGGGATCCTGGTCGGGTCCTTCGTCGCCGCGGTGGTGGGGTATCTGATGCTGAGGGTGATCAAGCCCCGGGCGGTGGGATGATTCCGATCTTTCCCCTGTGCCGCATGGCGGCCAGAAACGGAGGAGCCCCATGAGATGTGAATCGAAACCACAGTTCCGTCACGGGGGTGAGGGGTGAGCACAGCTACAGATGGGCCTCCGCGAGCGTCATCCGAAATGGGCTTCTACCTTGCGCAGTACGACATCGACGGATTGCCCGAGACAATCGGCTTTCGGAAGTTGAGTGAGCTCTCCCCCAAGTGGCTCGGGCTGTGTGGGGAGTTCTTGCGCGAGTACGGCGATTCTTTCGATGCCGCGTGGTCCGGGCCTCTCGCTCGCTTCCGCATTCGGTTCACCTCGGCCCCGAGCGTTGCGCTCGCGACGGTCCTTGTTCACGGTCGTGTTGCGGCCTCCCTGGCGCTCGTCTCTGGACAGGCGCCCTCGGCGGAGAAGGAGGTCCTCGAGATGTTCGTCGCGTCTCTGCGTGGCGTCCGCGTCGTGCAGGCCGCCGCAGCCAGTTCCGAACCGTTCGGCGACCTGGCTGCCCTTGTCCCGCGGCCGCTGATGGTCGTGGTCCCCTGGCCGGATCCGGAAATCTCCGATAGGACTATGGGCTGGTCAGCGAACTCTCCATTCACCTGGCGGGGGCCTTCTTCGCCGGGCTCGCCCAGGACTGGCCGCCACGAAAGACATAAGTGTCCTTCTCAGCGCCCAGTCTTCAGCTGGCGATCCCGAAGGTCCCAGTTCGTCCCTAGCCCCTGCCGCCGTTCACATCGCCGCAGGGCGCCGGCAGATCTCGGGTGGAACCGAACCCCACCTCTCCGGCACCCCAGGCGAACGGCCGGACCAGGCCCCCGGTAACCCAGCGTTCCCTGCGTCGATGGCTGCCCCTCCCAAGTCCCTCCCGGCAGATCCCTTGAACTTCCCACCCACCTCGGACACGGTCCCGCCGGTGAGCGCCTCCCCCTCCGAACTTCCGCCCCCCTCTTCCCTGCACCGCGAGCTGTACGCCGCGCTGGGAATCGCCGTGCTGGCGATCGCCGCGCTGGCCCTGGCCCCGCATCCCCACGCCTCTGCGGACGCGATCGCCACCATGCGCGGCGCCCTCCGCCCCTGGTCGGTGCTCCCCTTCGCCGGACTGCTGGCGGCGATCGCGCTGCTCCCCCTGTTCGCCTCCCACTTCTGGGAGCACAACCGGAACAAGGCGGTGATCACCCTGCTGCTCTCGCTGCCGGTCGCCGTCTGGCTGGTGCTCCAGTTCGGCAGCGCCGCCGGCTTCGAGCTCTTCGAGAAGGCCCGCGAGTACGTCTCCTTCCTCTGCCTGCTGGGCGCCCTGTACGTGATCTCCGGCGGGATCTACGTGCGCGGCTCCCTGGATGGGTCTCCGGCCTTCAACACCCTGCTGCTGGGAATCGGCGCGGTGCTGGCCAGCCTGATCGGCACCACCGGGGCCTCGATGTTGCTGATCCGCCCCCTGCTGCGGGCCAACGCTCCCCGGGAGGCGAAGGCGCACATCGTGGTGTTCTTCATCTTCGTGGTCTCCAACTGCGGCGGACTGCTCACTCCCCTCGGCGATCCCCCGCTGTTCCTGGGCTTCCTCAAGGGCGTCCCCTTCGAGTGGACCGTGCAGCACCTGTGGCCGATCTGGCTGATGATCAACGGCGCGCTGCTGGTGATCTTCTTCGCCCTCGACAAAGTGATCTTCGACCGGGAGGAGGTCCGCCGCCCCGGCGATCAACACGCGGAGGTCAAGCAGCACGCCCCCTTCGGACTGGACGGGGCCTTCAACCTGCTCCTGCTGCTGGGGGTGGTGGCGGTGGTGTTCGCCAGCGGCCGGGGAGTGTTCTTCGCCGGCGGCAGCTGGCCGTTCGGACTCCAGGAGGCGCTGATGGTGACCCTGGCCACCGCCTCCTTCCTGCTCACCCCCCGTCTGGTGCACCAGGAGAACCACTTCGGCTTCGGCCCGGTGATCGAGGTGGCGGTGCTGTTCGCCGGGATCTTCGTCACCATGATCCCCGCCCTGCTGTTGCTCAACGTCCACGCCCCGTCGCTGGGGATCCGCGACCCCTGGCAGTTCTTCTGGGCCACCGGAATCCTCTCCAGCTTCCTGGACAACGCCCCCACCTACCTGACCATGTCCGCCGCCGCGGCCGGGCTCCACGGCATCCCCACCGAGGGCCGCTTCCTGGCCACCCTGCTGGAGTCCGGCGGCACGGCGGAGGGAATCCTGATCGCTATCTCCGCCGGGGCGGTCTTGATGGGCGCCAACACGTACATCGGCAACGGCCCCAACTTCATGGTCAAGGCGGTGGCCGAGCAGCGCGGAGTGAAGATGCCCTCCTTCTTTGGCTACCTGGGCTGGTCCTGCGCGGTGCTGATCCCGCTGTTCGTGGTGGTGACCCTGCTCTTCTTCCGGAGCTGAACAGGCTTCAGTGGAGGTTGGATCGCTGCGCACCTCCATGCCAAGGTGCGCCCGCCTTGCTCAAGGAAGCCTTCCAGGATCTGAACCGGGTCCGCCAGATCGCCGTGATCGCCGCGCGCTACGGCTTTGGCGAGTGGCTGGATCGCGGCGGGCTGTGGCGGTCCCTGGGGCGCAAGGAGGAGGTGGAGGTCACCCCGGAGGCCAAGCGCGCCACCGCCGCCCGCCGCTTCCGGCTGATGCTCAACGAGCTGGGCCCCACCTTCATCAAGCTGGGCCAGGTGCTCTCCACCCGCGCCGACCTGCTCCCCAAGGAGTTCGTGGCCGAGCTGGCCGGGCTGCAGGATCAGGTGGCGCCCTTCCCGCTGGAGCAGGTCAACGAGCAGATCCGCACCTCGCTGGGCCGCTCCCTGGAGGAGCTGTTCGCCCGCATCGATCCCTCGCCCCTGGCGGCGGCCTCCATCGCCCAGGTCCACCGGGCGGTGACCCACGACGGCCAGGAGGTGGTGGTCAAGGTCCAGCGCCCGGGGATCTCCGAGCAGATCCGCGCCGACCTGGCGGTGTTGCGCTATCTGGCCCGGGCCCTGGAGGCCACGGTGGAGGAGAGCGGGATCTACTCCCCCACCGGGATCGTGGACGAGTTCGACCGCGCGATCCACGAGGAGCTGGACTTCCTCAACGAGGCGGCCAACGTCCGCGCCTTCCACGCCAACCACGTGGAGCGGCCGGGGATGCGGATCCCCCGGGTGTTCGACACCCACTCCAGCCGCACCGTGCTCACCCTGGAGTTCCTCTCCGGGGTGAAGATCAGCAGCGCCGATCTGAAGAAGCACGATCCGGAGAAGCTGGCCCGGATCATCATCGAGGACGCGTTTCGCCAGCTGTTCGTGGACGGGCTGTTCCACGGCGATCCCCACCCGGGGAACATCCTGGTGCAGGAGAACGACACCATCGCCTTGCTGGACTTCGGCCTGGTGGGCCGACTCTCCAAGCCGATGCAGGACACCCTGGTGATGCTGGTGCTGGCGGTGGCGCTGAAGGACTCGGACTCGGTGGCCCGCATCCTCTACCGGCTGGGGGTCCCGGACGGCCGCGCCAACCTGGCCGGGTTCCGGGCGGACGTGGACGCGGTGCTCTCCCAGACCCTGCCCACCACCCTGGGGAAGATCGACACCCGCCGGGTGGCCGAGCAGCTGCTGGATCTGGCGGTGAAGTACCGGATCCGGATCCCCAAGGAGTACGCGATCCTCTCCCGGGCGGCGGTGGCGATCGAAGGGGTGGTCCGCACCCTCCATCCGGACCTGAACGTGATGGAGGTGGCCATGCCCTACGCCAAGGAGCTGCTGGCCGGCCGCTACGATCCCACCCAACTGCAGGGCGGGCTGATGCGCACCCTGTTCCGCCTCCAGGGGTTGGCCAACGATCTCCCGGTGCAGCTCTCGCAGATCCTGCTCGACCTGGAGACCGGCAAGTTCGAGGTCAACGTCCGCGCCACCCAGTTCGAGACCCTCAACTCCTCGCTGCGCAGCGCGGCGGTGATCGGCTTTCTGGGCCTGTGCGCTTGCGGGTTCATCGTCGGGTCCTTCATGGCCTTCTCCCAGAACCCGTGGATGGTGGGCGGGATCCCGGTGCTGGGGGTGATCGGCGTCGGCTCGGCGGCAATGCTTTTCGGAGCGACCTTCAGCTGGTACCTGTTCGCCGGACGGGTGCACAAGGTCCGCCTCAGCCGGTTCCTGAAGAAGAAGTGAGGCTCGCCGCAAGGCGACAATCGCCCCCAACGGGGCACGAGGGGTTGAAAGACATGGCAGCGAAGAAGGCCCAGAAGTCCGCGGTGAAGAAGATCCAGGCAGTGGTCCGCAAGGGCTGGGAGGCCGCGGACGAGAAGCTGTTCAAGCAGCTGCACAAGGCGGGCAGCACCACCGCCCAGATCGCCAAGCAGCTGGGACGCAGCACCGCCTCGGTGCGCTCCAAGGCCCAGAAGTTCGGCCTCTCCCTCAAGCCCAAGGCCAAGAAGACCGTCGCCAAGGCCCGCAAGTAGCCGTCGCTGACGCAGGCAGTCGATAAAGGGGACAGGCTACATTTCCAGGCCTCCGGGTTGCACAGCAGCAAGCCCGGGGCCACGAAATGTAGCCTGTCCCCTTTTCTTGCCCGGAGGGCGGGCGAGCATCCTGCAGTGCCGGCCCGGTGGATCGCCCCGTGTCTACCTTCCTGCGGTGGGGGTCAGGAGGAGGCAACGGATGCGCACGAGGCTGATGATGGCCGGGCTGGTGATCGCGTTCTCGGCCCTGGCCTGTGATGGCCAGCCGGTGGATGACGTCCTGCCCGGCGGAGTGACGCTGGCCAGTCCGGCGATCGCGCAAGGTCCGCAGCCGGCTCCCGGTTCGGGCACCGGCGGCGCGGGGCTGGAGGGCACCGAAGACACCGCGGCCCAGGAGGCGATCTCCGCCCAGTCGCTGCTGTGGACCCGCTCCCAGCTGGGCGCCACCCGGCCCTAGATCAGGCCTCCCGGTGCGCGGGCACCGGGTCCCGGCGACGCCACCCGGCCAGCCGCTGCTTGCCGCGATCCGCCAACAGGTAGAACGCCGGCACCACCAGCAGCGAGAGCACGGTGGAGACCAGGAGGCCGCCGATCACCGCGGTGGCCATTGGCACCCGGACCTCGGCCCCCGAGCCCAGCCCCAGCACCGAGGGGACCGCGGCCATCATGGTGGCGATGGAGGTCATCAGGATCGGCCGCAGCCGCAGCGGGCCGGCCTTGAGCAGCGCGTCGTAGGCGCTCAGCCCCTCCTCCTCCCGGGCCTGGTTGGTGTAGTCCACCAGGATGATCGAGTTCTTCTTCACGATCCCCATCAGCAGGACCAGGCCGATCATGGAGAAGATGTTCAGGGTCTCCCCCCCCGCCCACAGCGCGAAGGCCGCGCCGGCCAGCGACAGCGGGAGGATGGTCAGCACCGTCACCGGGTGGAGGAACGAATTGAACTGCGAGGCCAGCACCATGTACGCCACGCCGATCCCCATCAGCAGGGCGAAGATCAGCCCCCCCATCGACTCGGAGAAGGCCACCGAGGCCCCGCCGGGCACCAGCCGGTAACCGACTGGCATGTCCCGTTGCAGGGTCTGCACCTGGGCCAGCGCCGCGCCCTGCGAGGAGTTGGGAGCCACGTTGGCGAAGATGGTGATCGCCCGCTCCCGATCCCGCCGGGAGATGGCCTGCAGCGCCGGCCGCTCCTCGTAGGAGATCACCGAGGAGAGCGGGACCAGCTGCCCAGACGCGGTCCGGACCTTGAGCCGGGCCACGTCCTCCGGCCGGGTGCGCTGGTGGGCCAACAGCCGCATCCGCACATCCAGCCGCCGTCCCCCGTCGCTGTACTTGCCCACCCGGGCCCCACCCACCAGGGTGTTCAGGGCCAAGGCCACATCCTCGATCGGGATCCCCAGATCGTTGGCCCGGGCCCGGTCGGGGAGGATCCGGATCTCCGGCATCCCCAGCTGGTAGTCGGTGTCCACGTCCACCACCGTCCCCGAGGCGGCCAGCTTCTCCCTTACCCCGTCCGAGACCGCCACCAGGGTCTCCCAGTCCGAGCCCCGGACCGAGAACTCCACCGGGAACCCGCGCTGGGCGGTGAAGCCCTGCTGGGACAGATCCTGGATCACCGCCCGCAGCCCCGGATAGGTGTTGAACTCCTTGCGCAGCTGCGCCGCGAACTCGTTCTGGGTGAAGTCCCGCTGGTCGGGCGCGTTGAGGGTCACGAACAGGTTGGCGGTGTTCACGGCCCCGCCCCCGCCGCCGAATCCGCCCAGGATCCCGAAGGTGCGCTGCACCTCCGGGCGGGAGGCCAGGTAGGTCTCCACCCGGCGCAGCAGCTTGTCGGTCTCCTCCAGGTTCGAACCCACCGCGCCCTGCAGGCGGATCATCAGCCGGCTCTGATCCTGGGAGGGGACCATCTCCCGGGGCAGGTTCCACATCACCAGCGCCGCGGAGGCCAGGAGCACCACCGCCCCCAGCAACACCCACCACGGCCGGGCCAGCGCGCGCGGCAGGGTCCGGGAGTACAGCCGTTCCAGGGAGACAAAGCCGCGGTCCACCGCGTTGCCGATCCGTCCCCGGTGCTCGCGGGAGGTGTTCAGCATCTGCGCCAGCCGGGCCGGGGCCAGGGTGATCGCCTCCACGTAGGAGAGCAGCACCGCGATGCACAGGGTGACCCCGAACTGGAGGAAGAACTTCCCGATCACCCCCTGCATGAAGATCACCGGCAGGAAGATCGCCACCACCGCGATGGTGGCGGCCAGGGCGGCGAAGGTGATCTCCGCGGTCCCCTCCCGCGAGGCCCGCACCCGATCCTTCCCCATCTCCGAGTGCCGGTAGACGTTCTCCAGCACCATGATCGCGTCATCCACCACCAGCCCCACCGCCAGGGAGAGGCCGAGCAGGGTGAAGGTGTTGAGGGTGAAGCCCAGAAAGTAGATCGCCCCCACCGTGCCCAGCAGGGACATCGGGATCGCCAGGATCACGTTCAGGGTGCTGGAGAGCGAGCCGAGGAACATCCAGCACACCAGCCCGGTGAGGAACACAGCCAGCAGCAGCTCGAACTCGATCTCGTGGACCGACTCCTCGATGAACACGCTGGAGTCGAAGTTCACCCCCAGCTCCATCCCCTCCGGGAGGGTCTTCTTGATCTCCTCCATCTCCAGCTTCACCGCCTGGGCCACCGCCACCGCGTTGGAGCCCCGCTGCTTGCGGATCCCCAGCCCCTGGGCCGGCTGCCCGTTGACCCGGGACTGGCGGCGGATGTCCTCGAAGCCGTCCTCCACCAGCGCCACCTCGCGCAGGTACACCGGGGCTCCCTCGGTCTGCTTGACCACGATCCCGCGCAGGGTCTCCAGGTTGACCGCCTCCCCCATCACCCGGACGTTGATCTCCCGTCCCTCGGTCTCGATCCGCCCCGCCGGCAGCTCCACGTGCTGCTGCTGCAGGGCGCGGGTGATCTCCCCCACCGTCACCCCGCGGGCGTCCAGCTGTTCTGCGTCCAGCCAGATCCGGACGTTGCGCTCCACCGAGCCGCCCAGGGTCACCTCCCCCACCCCGGGGATCCCCTGCAGCCGCTCCCGCACCTGGTAGCGCGCGGTGTCCGCGATCAGCTGCCGGGAGAAGGGGCCGGAGAGGCCGATCCACATGATCGGCTGATCCTCCGGGTTGTTCTTGGAAACCACCGGAGGATCGATGTCGGTGGGCAGCCGGCGCGCCGCCTGGGCCACCTTGGTCTGCACGTCCTGCAGCGCCAGATCCACGTTCCGGGACAGGTCCAGCTCCACGGTGATCGACGCCGAGCCCTGCCGGGAGCTGGAGTTGATGGCGCGGATCCCCTCCACCGTGGAGACCGCCTCCTCCAGCGGCTCCACCACGTCGCTCTCCATCACCTCCGGCGCCGCCCCCTCCCAGGACACCGAGACGTTGATGGTGGGGAAGTCCACGTCCGGGAACTGGCTGATCCCGATCCGGGTGGCGGCCACGCCGCCGAACAGCACCGTGGCCCCCATGATCATCCAGGCGAACACCGGACGGCGGATGCAGACCTCGGTGATGTTCATCCCTTCCTCCCGGCCGGCGAGTCTCCCGGCGGCGGCGTGGTGGGGTTGACCGGCGAGGGAGCCACCAGCACCGGGGCTCCGTCCCGCAGCGCCTCCGCCCCCCTCACCACCAGCTGCTCACCGGGCTTGAGTCCGGCCCGCACCTCCACCCGGCCATCGGGGGTGCGCATCCCCAGCTGCAGCACCCTCTCCTTGGCCACGTTCCCCTCCACCACGTAGGCCAAAAAGCCCTTCTCGCTGGGCCGGACCGCGGTCTGGGGAATCACCGGCGCGGTGATCTGTCCAATCGGGACCGTGACCTCCGCGAACGAGCCGGGCCGCAGCTGATCGGTGGAGGCGATCTGCGCGGTGACCGAGATCATCCGGCTCTCCGGGCTGGCCTGCGCCGCCACGTGCTGGATCTTGGCCTCGAAGGGCTGGGCGCCGTTCTTGACCGTGAACCGGGTCAGGGCCCCGACCTCCATCCGCCCCGCGTCCGCCTCCGGGACACTGAAGCGCAGCAGCAGCGGCTCCCGCTGGGTGACGGTGGCCAGCACATGCCCCAGGTTCACGTACTGCCCGGTCTGCACGCTGCGGGACTGGAGGATCCCCGGCACCGGCGAGCGCACGTACGCATCGCGCAGGTTCAGCTGCGCCTGCTCCAGCGCCACCTGGGCCTGGGCCACCTCCGCCTCCGCGGTCCGGGCCTGGGTGCGGAAGGTCTCCAGCTCCTCGCCGCGGATCAGCCCCGGGTTGGACTGGTTCACCTGCTCGCGCCGCTGCAAGGAGGCCTGGGCGTCCGCCAGCGAAGCCCGGGCCTTGGTCACCGAGGCCTCGGCGGCGCGCACCGCCAACTGGAAGCGGCGCGGCTCGATCTCCGCCAGCACCGCGTTGGCCTCCACCGTCTGCCCCTCGGTGAAGCGGACCTTCTCCACCGCGCCCGCCACCCGGGCGGTGATCTGCACAGTCTCGAAGGCCTCCACCGTCCCCACCGCGTGGACCACGAACTCCACCGGGCGGGATTGAACCTCCACCAACTCCACCGGGAACTGCATCGGCCCGCGCCGGCCACCGCCGCCGCCACCGGGGCCGCCCTTCTCTTCCTTCTTCCCGCCACACCCCAGCGCGAGGAGGACGCCTGCCACCACCAGGAGCCACTTCATTTCTGCGCTTCCCTTCCCAGCGGGTCCAGCCCCAGGGCCGCCCGCAAATCAAAGAATGCCAGGGCCAACCCGAACCGCTCCCGGGCCAGCGCCACCTGCGCGTCGAACATCTGCACCCCGGCGTTGGCGGTCTCCAGCGCGGAGGTCAGCCCCTGCCGGTAGAGGATGGTGATCTCCTCCGCGTTCTTCTCCGCCTGCTCCGCCGCCACCTGCGCCTGCTGCAGCGCCCCCCGGGCGGAGGTCACCGAGACCTGCGCGGTCCGCACTTCCGCCGAGAGCTGCCGATCCAGATCCACGCTCTCCAGCTCGGCGATCTTCGCCAGCGCCAGCCGCTCCCGCCGGACCGCATAGCGCTCGCCGCCGTCGAACAGCTCCCACCGCAGCTCCAGTGTGGCCGAGCCATCTTCCGGCCGTCTGTTGAACCCCGGGTCGTTGGTCAGCGTGTACTGGGCGCTGAGGTTCAGCGTCGGCAACAGCCGCATCAACGGCTCCAGCGCCAGCGAGCGCAGCCCCTCCAGGCGCTCTTGCCGGGCCTGCACATCCAGGCGGCGCTCCCTCGCGGTCTCCATGTTCACCGCGGCGCTGACCACCCCTGCCTGCTCCAGCAACCTTTGAGGCTGCGTGAGCGGGGCCAGCGATTCCTCGGCGATCACATAGGAGAGGGTCACGTAGGCCGAGTCCCGATCTCCCTGGGCCCGGACCCGCTCCCGCTCGGAGGTGGCCTGCTCCAGCCGGGCCTTGGTCACGTCGTTGGAGCTGACCAACTGCGCCTCGAAGCGGCTCTGGGCGTCGCGGAGGCTGGTCTGGGCGAACTCCCACCGACGCTGCGCTGCCGCCAGCACCTGGTCCGCGGTCAGCGCTTGCAGGAAGGCCTCGGCGGCGGTGAAGGCCACCCGGCGGCGCTCCTCGGCCGCCTCCAGCCGGGTCGCCTCCTTCTCGTGCGACGCGGCCGCATAGAGCGGGAACACCCGCGCGTCCAGCAGCGTCATCCGGGCGCTGGCATTGGCGCCCAGTACGTTCCCGTCGTTGTTGGCGGTGGCGTACAGCCGGCGGGTGTAGGAGCCAGACACCGTCAGCTCGGGGAAGAAGGCCGCCCGCGCCGAGGACAGCCGCGCCTCGGCCACCTTCACCCGCTGCTCGGCGGAGAGCGAACGCACGTTGCGCTCCAGCGCCAGTTCGATGGCCCGCTCCAGGGTCAGCTCGGATGAGGCCCGCTCCGGTGAAGCCGCCTCCGAGGGTGGCTGATCGCTGCGGGTCGACTCCTGTGCGGAAGCCGGCCCCACCGAGAGCAGCAGCAGCAGCCACAGTGTTCTTCGAGGCGTTTTCATGAGTGGCGAGGCCGTGGCTATAGCAGCGGAAATCGTTGGTTCGCCACACTCCGTCACCTCGGTGCGAAATCCGCAGGCTGCGCCGGGCGTGGTAGTCGTCTGCACCACAGTGAAGCTGGCCCTCCAACAACTGCGGTTCACCCGGTCGCCCCGCTTTTCGCTGGGCCCGCTGGACCTGCACTTTGCCTCTGGAGAACACGTGCTGGTCCTGGGCAACTCCGGCTCCGGCAAGAGCACCCTGCTCAAGCTGCTGGCCGGGCTGCTGCGTCCGGACCAGGGTTCGCTGCGGTGGGACGAGGAGGACCCGTGGGCCCTCTCCGCCGAGCAGCGCCGCGATCGGCAGGCGGCGTTCGGGATGGTGTTCCAGAGCGACGCGCTGTTCGACTCGGACACCGTGCTGCAGAACGTGCAACTGCCGCTGCTCAAGCGCGGGGTCCCGAAGGGGGAGGCGCACGCGCGCGCGGAAGAGGCGCTGGCACAGGTCGGGTTGACGCCGGCCGCCTCCCAGCTCCCAGAGCAGCTCTCCGGGGGAATGAAGAAGAGGGTGGGGATCGCCCGGGCGATCGTGGCCCGTCCGCAGATCCTGCTGGCCGACGATCCGCTGGCCGGGCTGGACCCGCACACCGCCCGCAAGGTGAGCGAGGTGCTCCAGGCCGCCGCCGCGGGCCGCACCCTGATCGTGGCCATGCCGGACCCGGTGCCGGAGCTGAGGCTGGCGCGGGTGGTGCGGCTGGAGAAGGGTCTGATTCCATGAGGCTGGCGGGGGCTGAGGCTGGAGATGGACCCGCACGCGTGAGCGTCAAGGGTGCGCCTGAACGGATGTCGCTCGCGAAGCTGCGCCGGGAGAGGGGCCAGCTCCAGGCCAGCGAAGCGGCTCCCGGAGAAGGGCCCCCTCGCATGAGGCTCGCGACGCTGGAGCACGCCCGGTGAGGTTCCTGCGCGCGGTCGGCTCCGCGGCCCTGGCCCTCCTCTCCTTCCTGGGACGCGCGGCCCTGGTCTGGGCGCGGGCCACCACCCGGCTGCCGAGCATGAACTCGCGCGAGCTCTTGCGCTCCTCGGTGCAGTTCGGCACCGCCACCCTCCCCCTGGCGCTGGTGGTGGCGGCGGTGACCGGGGCCACCGCGGTGCTGCAGACCAGCCTCTATGTGCAGCGCTTCGGCGCCCGCGGCTTTCTGGGCTGGGCGGCCGGCTACGCGATCCTGTGGGAGTTCGGCCCGCTGATCCTCTGTCTGCTAGCGGCGGCGCGGGTGGGCGCACGCAACGCGGCCGAACTTGCCTCGCTCCAGGTGGGCGGTCAGCTGGAGGGCCTGGCCGGAGTCTCGCTGGATCCCTACGCGCTGCTGATCGCCCCCCGGATGGTGGCCCTGTGCGCCAGCGTGCTCGGCCTCTCCCTGGTCACCTTCCTGGTGGCGATCCTCTTCGAGGCCCTGGCCGCCTTTCTCACCCTGGGGATTCCCCTGGGCGCCTTCTTCCAGAGCCTGGCCGGGATGTTGTCCGGCAAGGATCTGCTGGCCGGGCTCATCAAGTGCGGGGTGTTCGCCACCGCGATCGCGGTGCTTTCCTCCGCCGCCGGGCTGTCCGCGCGGGGCGGGGCGCGCGCGGTGGGCCAGGCCGCCGCCGCCGCGGTGGTCCAGTCCGCAGGCAGCATCTTCCTGCTCGACGCGTTGCTCACCCCGTTGCTGGATCGGGTGCTGGGATGAGGGACTGGCTGCGCAGCCTGGGTGGGTCGGTGCTGCTGCTGGGCCGGGTGGCCGGCACCCTCCCCCGAGGGGGCCTGCCGGTGCGCGCCACCCTGGAACAGCTGCACGAGCTGGGGGTGCGCACCAGCGGGCTGGTGATCTCCGGGATGGCCTTCTTCGGCGCGGTGATGGTCACCCTGGCGGACGCACAGGCCCGGCGGCTGGTGGGCGATCTCTCGGTGCTGGGCCCGGCCTTCTTTGAGCTGCTGGTCCGCGAGTTCGGCCCGCTGGCCAGCGCCCTGCTCTCGGCGGCGCGCAACGGCGCCTCCACCTCCGCGGAGCTCTCGGCGATGGTGGTCAACGAGCAGGTGGAGGCGCTGGAGATGTCCGCCGGGGATCCGATCCGGGATCTGGTCGCCCCCCGGGTGGTGGCCTCGGCGATCGCGGTGCCGTTGCTGTGCGTGCTGGGGACCGCGGCCGCCGGACTCTCCTCCTCCCTGGTGGCGCAGTACGCCTTCGGGGTGGAGGGCTTCGCCTTCATCGATCCCCGCTACATCGACGGGGGAGACATCGCCTGCGGGTTGTTCAAGGCCATCGCCTGCGGGCTGTACATCCCGCTGGTGGCCTGCCGGCGCGGACTGCGTCCGGCCACCGGGGTAGGCGCGGTGGGCGAGGCCACCACCGACGGGGTGGTGAGCGCCTTTCTGGGCTGCGTGCTTATCGACTTCTTCACCGCGCTGCTCTTCCAGGCGGTGGGGCTGTGAACCTGGAGTTCCGGAACATCCACAAGGCGTTCGGCGCCCGGCAGGTGTTCACCGGCCTCTCCGCCTCGGTGCCCCTGGCGGAGACCACCTACGTGGTGGGGCTCAGCGGCGGCGGCAAGAGCGTGCTCTGCAAGCTGGCGGTGGGGTTGGCCTCCCTGGACCAGGGAGAGCTGTTCCTGGACGGCCACCCGATCCACGCCCTCCCCCGCCGGGAGCTGGTCCGGCTGCGCAGACAGTTCCCCTACGTGGTGCAGGGACCGGCGCTGCTGGACTGGCTGACCCTGGCGGAGAACGTGGCCCTGGCCGATCCCCGCGCCACCCCGGATCAGGTCCAGCAGGCCCTGGCGCGGGTGGGCCTGGCTGAGCAGTCCACCCAGCTGCCGCCCCAGGTCAGTCCGGGAGTCGCCAAGCGGGCGGCGTTGGCGCGGGCCATCCTGCTCAAGCCGCGCTATCTGCTCCTGGACGAGCCGACCACCGGGCTGGATCGCCAGGCGGCCTCTGAGGTGAACACCGTGTTCGGACAGCTGCGACGCGACGGGCTGGGATCGCTGGTGGTCTCGCACGACTATGCGGCGCTGCGGCAGCTGGCGGACCGGGTGCTGGTGGTGGCGGGTGGCAAGGCCGTGTTTCACGGCACCCCGGAGGCGTTCTATGCCTCCGAGCTTCCGGAGGTCCGGGCGCTGACCGCGCCGGGAGAGGAGTGACGTGGACGAGCGCAGGTTGGAGATCAAGGTCGGCGCGCTGATCGTGGCCGGGCTGGTGTCGCTGGTGGCCCTGTTCTGGCTGATGGGCGAGCTGTCCCTGGCCCAGCAGCCGTCGATCACCCTGCAGCTGACCCACACCGGGAACGTGGCCCACGGGGCGCCGGTGAAGCTGGGAGGCGTGCAGGTGGGCCGGGTGGAGTCGATCACCCTGCAGCCCGCGCACCGCGACGCCGCCGGCCAGCCGCTGCCGGTGGTGATGGCCCTCTCCCTGGACGAGTCGGTCCTCCCCTCGCTGCACGCCGACACCCAGGTGATGGTCGCCACCCGGGGACTGCTGGGGGAGTCCTATCTGGAGCTGGATCCGGGAACGAAGGACGCCGCCCCGCTGACCTTCCCCGCCACCCTGCGCGGGGTGGACGCCCCCCGACTGGATCTGCTCACCGCACGGATGGCGAAGCTGATGGAGGCCGCCGGCCAGACCCTGGAGGAGGATCCGGCGGCGCTGGGACAGCTGCTGAGCGGGATCTCCAAGCTCTCGAATGGCGCCGGGGACGTGCTGATCGACAACCGGGCCCAGCTCAAGGTCCTGATCGACGAGATGGGCACCACCGCCCGCGAGCTGCGCACCCTGGCCCAGACCGCCTCGGCCCAGCTGCAGCCGGGGGGCAAGACCGCGGCCCTGATCGACGACGCCTCGGCCAGCGCCAAGGTCCTGCGCAAGGAGCTGCCCGGCCTCACCGGGAATGCCTCCCGCACCCTGGCCGGGCTCTCCCAGCTCACCTCGGAGTTCACCGCCGAGGATGGCCAGAAGCTGCGGGCGGCGCTGACGAAGTACTCGGCGGCCGGGGACAAGCTGGATCAGCTGGCCACCCGGGGCGAGCGGATGCTGGCGCGGATCGAGGCCGGGGAAGGCAGCGTGGGTGGGCTGGTGAAGGACGATCAGCTCTACCGGGACCTGCGGGATCTGATCGCCGATCTCAAGGCCCACCCCTGGAAGGTGGTGTGGAAGCAGTAGCCGCACCACCCTGGCGCACCCGGCCGCTCCACCCTGGTGCACCCTCCAGGATCGAGCACCCGCCCACATCGTGATCCCGCCCACTTGGCGTTGGCCGACCGCTTGCTCATGCGTTCCTGCGTCGCGGCACCGGAGGTCACGGACCGCGCGCGGGGAGAACGTCATGGAGATCAAGTTCTGGGGTGTGCGGGGCAGCGTCGCGGTGTCCGGTTCGCAGGTGGCGTGGGTGGGTGGGAACACCGCCTGCCTGGAGGTCCGGCACCAGGGGCACCGGCTGATCCTGGACGCCGGCACCGGGATCCGCGGCCTGGGCGAGGCGATGATGCGCGAGGGCAAGGGTCAGAAGGCGACGATGGTCTTCTCGCACCTGCACTGGGATCACGTGCAGGGCTTTCCCTTCTTTACTCCCGCCTACGTGCCCGGGGTGGAGCTGTCCTTGTTCGGGCCCGGCGCGGACGGCGCTCAGCAGCTGCGCGGGGTGCTGGACAAGCAGATGCAGGCGCCCAACTTCCCGGTGACCATGGAGCTGATGCGCTCGAAGATGACCTTCGGCTCCGCACTCTCCGGGGTGTCGATGGAGGTGGGCGGGATGAGCGTCACCCCCTTTGAGCTGCCCCATCCGCAGGGCTGTCTGGGCTA
This sequence comes from Myxococcaceae bacterium, assembly GCA_036675345.1. Lineage (GTDB taxonomy): Bacteria > Myxococcota > Myxococcia > Myxococcales > Myxococcaceae > JALYOC01. Next base: position 13,754 of record JAKFFE010000032.1, on the reverse strand, counting down.
CCGGATCGACGCCGGCGGCAAGTCCTTCGTCTACGCCACCGACGTGGAGCTGTCCTTGGAGACCCTGGAGCCGCGCTACGCCCGCTATCTGGAGGGAGTGGACGCGCTGTGCCTGGACGGCCAGTACACCCCGGACGAGTACAGCGGGAAGAACGGCGTCTCCAAGAAGGGCTGGGGCCACTCCACGATGATGGACGCGGCGCGGATCGCCAGCGCGGTGAAGGCCAAGCGGCTGTACCTGTTCCACCACGACCCGGCCCACAACGACGACCAGGTGGAGAAGATGGCAGAGGCGGCGCGCGAGGAGTTCGAGGCCTGCCAGCCGGCCCGGGAAGGGGTGACAGTCACCCTGGGAGAGCCCGCGCTTCCCCTCTGCGCCTGACCATGCGCTGCTATAGTGCGCTCGGGCTGGACTTCACCGCCCTGCTTCCCACCATGCGCTCTGCGAAGACCGACGACCCCTCCCCTGTTCTGCTCTCGGTGGGAGGGCTGGTCGGCAAGGAGGTCAACCTCGACGAGTTCCTCCACACCCTGGTGGATCGGGTGGCGGCGATCATGCAGGCCGATCGCGGCACCCTCTACCTGCTGGATCCGGCCCGCCAGGAGCTGTTCTCCCGCGCCGCCCACCTGCCGGAGATCGCGCAGATCCGGCTGAAGATCGGCCAGGGGGTGGCCGGGCACGTGGCCCAGTTCGGGACCGCGGTGAACGTCCCCGATCCTTCGGGGGAACGCCGCTTCTTCGCCGACATCGACAAGATCACCGGCTACACCACCCACTCCCTGCTGGCGGTCCCGCTGCGGGATCGGGAGGAGGCGATCTTCGGGGTGCTGCAGGTGCTCAACCGCCGCGGCGCCGAGCGCTTCAGCGACGAGGATCAGACCCGGCTGGGAGAGCTGGCCCAGGAGATCTCCGCCGCCCTGGAGGCCACCTCCCTGTACCAGGAGCTGCGCCGGGCCAAGGAGCAGCCCCAGGCCCCGGTGGGCTACTTCTTCAACCGGATCATCGGCGAGTCCGCGCCGATGAAGGCCATCTACCGGGTGGTGCAGAAGGCGGCCGGGACCGACGCCACGGTGCTGATCCGCGGCGAGAGCGGCAGCGGCAAGGAGCTGATCGCCCGCGCGGTGCACGTGAACTCTCCCCGGCGGCAGAAGCCGTTCATCAAGGTGGACTGCGCCGCGCTGCCCGCCTCCCTGATCGAGAACGAGCTGTTCGGCCACGAGAAGGGCGCCTTCACCGGCGCCGATCACCGGGTGGAGGGGAAGTTCGAGGCCGCCCACGGCGGCACGGTGTTCATCGACGAGCTGGGGGAGCTGCCGCTCTCGGTGCAGGGCAAGCTGCTGCGGGTGCTGCAGGACCGGGAGTTCGACCGGGTGGGCGGCACCCAGACGGTGAAGGTGGATCTGCGGATCGTGGCCGCCACCAACCGGGACCTGGTGAAGATGGTCTCCGAGGGCCGGTTCCGCGAGGACCTCTACTACCGGATCAAGGTGGTGGAGGTGGTGCTTCCCCCGCTGCGCGATCGCGGCAGCGAGGATCTGGAACGGCTGGTCCGGCACTTCGTGGCCACCGCCGCCAAGAAGCACCGGCTGGAGCCGGCGCCCCGGCTGAGCCCCGCCGCCCTGCAGCGGCTGGTCGCCTACCGCTGGCCGGGCAACGTCCGCGAGCTGGAGAACTGCGTGGAGAGCGCGGTGGTGTTGTGCGACGGGGAGATCCTCCCCGAGCACCTCCCGCTGCCGGCCCGGGAGCTGTTCGCCCCGGTGGCCGCGCCCGGCCCGCTGCCAAGCTTCCCGGAGCCAACCGGGCCGGTGGGATCAGCCGCCGCGGTGGTCCCGCTGGAGGAGATGGAGCGCCGGCACATCCTCCACGCCCTGGAGCTGTGCCGGGGGAACCGCAGCGCCACCGCCAAGGCGCTGAAGATCGGGCGCAACACCCTCTCCCGGAAGCTGAAGGAGTACGGCCTGGCCGAGGAGGGCTGAGGCCTACTTGTCCTTCTCGAAGCGCTGGATCCGCTTCATCTTGTTTCGCATCAGATCGCGCTTGAGGGCGGAGAGGCGCATCACGAACACCGTCCCGTAGAGGTGATCGATCTCATGCTGGAGCACGTGGGCCAGGTGGTCCTCCGCCTCCAGCTCCTGCCAGGCCCCGGACTTGTCCTGGAACTTCACCTTCACCTTCCGGAAGCGCGGACAGATGTCGTACTCGCCGGGGACGGACAGACAGCCCTCGCGCAGACCGATCTCCTCGCTCTGGGAGAGGATCTCCGGGTTGGCGATCTCGAAGAAGGTCCCGTCCGAGCGGCCGACCAGGGCCAGCTTGAGCGGCACCCCGATCTGGGGCGCGGCGATCCCGATCCCTTCCGCCTCCTTGACCGAGTCCAGCATCTCGGCCAGCAGCGGCTCCAGCGTCTCTCCGAACTGCGTCACCGGCTTGGCCGCGGTGGTCAGCACCTTGTCCGGCCAGATCACGATCTTTTTAGCCACGGGCCGGGTACACCACAGCGCACCGGGTCAATAAAGGGGACAGGCTACATTTTCCGGCCGCCGCCTTGCAGGGAAGCAATCTGGAGGCCGGAAAATGTAGCCTGTCCCCTTTTTCCTTTTTCTCAGGCGTACCGCGCCAGCAGCCAGGCGGAGGCGGCGCACAGCCCCCCGGCGAGGGCGAAGGACGCCCAGGCGCGGACCACGAAGCGGCGGCCCACCGAGACCGCGTCCTGGCCGATGATGATCAGCGGGCTCTCCCCTCCGGCGCCGCCCACCAGGAAGCCTCCCCCCTCCAGCGGACGGATCTTCCCCAGCACCACGCACTCGTCACCCACCTTCGCCGTCCGCTCGTAGGACAGGGCGACCGCGCCCGGCTGGCCCTGCTCGGAGGCGAAGGCCAGCTGGCCCCGGGCCTCGGCGCGGCGGACCTCGGTGGGCGCCAGCACCTGCGCGGTGGCCAGGCTGGCGGAGAGGGTCCGCCACCGGCCGCGGATGTCCACCACCGCCGCGTCCCCCTTCTCCGCGCCCAGGAGCGCCCCGCGGGGATCCTCTCCCTGCCGGACCTGGGCCTCGAAAAACGCGCAGCTGGCGCCCCCGGGGGAGGTCACCGGCAGCTCGGCGTCGATCCGGCCGGAGAACAGCCCGGTCCCCGAGAAACGGCCGATCCGGAAGGCCTCGATCGCCTCGTCCACCGGCACCGCGGAGGCGGACAACAGCAGATCCGCGCGCCGGTGCAGCCGCGCCGCCTCGAAGGCCAGGTACGCCGCCAGCCCGACGCAGCACACCGCCAGGAAGCGGGCCACCGAACCGCCGGAGAGGACCTGGGAGGCGGAGGTCAGCCCCAGCCGCACCGCCAGCGCGAACAGGAACACCGCCAGGATCCCGGCCCAATAGAAGGGCCGCATCTGCAGATGGGCCCGGGCGTCCTTCCGCGCCAGCGAGAAGGCCAACACCGAGACGCCCGCCAGCACCGCCCCGTAGATCGGAGCCGTCATCCACCGAATCATGTCCATCCCGCCGCCCTTGAAGAACGCCCACCGGCAACGTGGAAACGTTCCCCTCCCCCCGCAAGCGCCGCGCCCCGCGGAGTGATCAGTGCTGATCAGTCCGCCTCCCCGGGTGTTCCTCCGCCGACGCTTGACCCCCACCCGGGCGCGGCTAGGGTCCGGACGATGGACCAGGGCTCGCGGACGGGAACACGGCGTGTGCTGGCGACGGTGAACATCGCCGCCATCGCCCTGATCGTCCCCGCCATCCTCTACCACTACATCTTCTCGATGCCGCCCTCCCAGGCCCCCGGCTCGCGCACCGTGCTGGTGGTGCTGCTGGCCACGCTCTGGCTGGCGCTGGCCGTCCGCCCCCTGGCCACCCCCTCCGGACGCCGGTGGGGATTTCCCCTCCGCGCCGCGGTGCTGCTGGGCGGCAATCTGGCAATGGCGCTGCTGATGTTCCTGCTCCACCGCTAGATGGCGGGCGTCCTGGCACTCCTGGTGGTGAGCCTGGTCTGCGGGGTGCTGGCGCGCCGGCTGCCGGCGTTCCCGGAGAGCACCCCCCGGGCGGTGAACGCGGTGGTCCTGAACCTTGCCCTCCCGGCGCTGGTGCTGCGCGAGATGCACCGGGTGCAGCTGTCCCCGGCGCTGGCGGTGGGCGCGGCGATGCTCTGGCTGCAGTTCGGCCTGGCCGCCCTCTTCTTCTGGTCGCTGCGTCGGCCGCTGGGCCTCTCCCGGGGCGCGGTGGGCGCGCTGATCCTCACCGGCGGGCTCTCCAACACCTCCTTCATCGGGCTGCCGGTGATCGAGATGGTCCTGGGCCCCGACGCGCTGGGCGTGGCGGTGTTCGTGGATCAGCTGGGCTCGTTCCTGGTGATGGCCACCTTGGGGATCACCGTGGCCGCGCTGGCGTCGGGGCACCGCGCCGAGCCGAAGACCATCGCCCGCAAGGTGGTGCTCTTCCCCCCGTTCATCGCCCTGGCGGTGGCCCTGCTCACCCGCGGCTGGCCGCAGCCGGACTGGCTGATCAGCACCCTGGATCGGCTGGGGCTGATGCTCACTCCGCTGGCACTGTTCTCGGTGGGGTTCCAACTGAAGCTCCAGGGACTGGCCTCCCGCGCCGGTCCGCTGGCCACCGGGCTGGCCTTCAAGCTGGTGCTGGCGCCGCTGACCCTGGCCGGGGTGCTGTGGGCCACCGGAGCGATCCCCGTGGGCTCCACCGCCTGGCAGGTCACCTTGCTGGAGTGTGCGATGCCGCCGATGGTCACCGGAGGGATCCTCGCCGCCGAGCACGACCTGGATCCGCCGCTGGCCGCCGCGATGCTGGGGGTGGGGATCCCGCTCTCGGCGCTGACCCTGGCGGTCGCGATCTCCCTGCTGACCTGAAAATAAGTAGCCCCAGGGAGTTGCCTCCCTGGGGCCCAGACGTCCACGCACCGCCGTACCGGAGATGCGCCCTCGTCCAATCGAAGGTCTTACTCCTCCAGTTCGCCGTGCCAGTAGGTCACGTCCCGGAGGAATTTCTTCCAAGATAGCGGCATTCCCCGCTCGTAGACAAATGTAAGTCGCAGGGCGTCAGGAAGCTTCTTGGGCTTCACGGGCAGTACGTCCAGCTGCATGCCCGCCTGGAGGGGAGTCCGGCCTCCTTTCCGCTGGTTACAGCGGAAGCAGGCGATAACCACATTCTCCCACGTTGTCCGACCTCCCTGGGCACGAGGCAGGACGTGGTCGTAGGTGGCCTCCTGCCGGGTGACCCTCATCAGGCAGTACTGGCAGCGCATCCGGTCGCGCGCGTAGACGTTCTCGCGGGTGAAGCGCACCGAGCGGCGCTTGGCCCGGACGCCGCGCAGGAAGCGGATCACCGAAGGCATCCGCACCTCGAAGCTGACCGAGTGGATGATCTTGTCCTCGTACTCCTCGACCACCTCCACCTTGCCCAGGAACAGGAGCGTGATCGCCCGCTGCCAGGGGATCCTGGCCACCGGCTCGAACCCTGTGCTGAGGACCAACGTCTCCACGGGAGCCTCCCCTGGGTGAAAGATGCCGCCGGGGTGACCGGTCGGGCTTCGACCCAATGACTAAGAGGAATGTTCTTTTCTGACGAACCCAGGCCGCAAGTCTGGGGGGTAGGCAGGGAGGCGAGAGGGCTATCGTGGTGAGGTGTTCCGCCTCGCCCATGTCTCCGACCTGCATGTGATGGCCCCCGCGGGGGTGCAGCTGCGACGGGTGCTCTTCAACAAGCGGGTCACCGGCTACGCCAACCTCCTCACCCAGCGCGCCCGGGTCTACCGGCAGGAGCGCCTGCTGGCGGTGCTGGCCGAGGCGGCCCGGCAGTCGGACCATCTGGTGGTCACCGGAGACATCACCAACCTCTCGCTGGAGGGCGAGTACGAGGAGGCGCGCCGGCTGCTGGACCAGGTCACCCGCCAGGTGGAGGTCTCGGTGATCCCGGGCAACCACGACATCTATCTGCCGGCCACGCTCCGCGAGCGCCGCTTCCCCCACCACTTCGCCTCCTTCATGCACAGCGATCTCCCGCAGCTGGCGCTGCCGCTGCCGGCCGGGCACTACCCGTACGTGAAGCTGCGCGGCCCCACCGCGATCATCGGCCTCTCCAGCGCGGTGCCCCGCCCTCCGTTCGTCTCCGCCGGTTATCTGGGCAGGGCGCAGCTGGAGGCATTGAGCCGGGTGCTGGCCCATCCGGAGGTGGCGCGCCGCCTGCCGGTGGTGCTAGTCCACCACAGCCCCTTCGACTCCCGGCTGAAGCTGGAGCAGCTGCGCGGAGGACTGGTGGACGCCCACGCCCTGCGCGAGGCCCTGCGAAGGCAGCCCCGAGGGCTGGTGCTCTACGGCCATTTGCACCTGCGCAGCCACCGGCCGCTGGGAGGGATGGAGGCCGCCTGCGCCAGCGCCGCCTCCCTGGAGCACCCCGACGACCGGATCCGCTCCGGCTTCAACCTCTATCAAGTCGAGGAGGACGGAGCGCTGCGCGCACTGCACGCCCGGGTGCTGGATCCCTCCCGGCAGCGGTTCGAGCAGTTCGAGCTGCGAGCCGCGCGATGAAGTACCGCCGCGCGCTGATGCTGGTGGAGCTGGGATCGGACGCCGCCGAGGTGCTGGGCGTGGTCCGGTCCCTGATCCCGGGGCTGGAGCAGCTGGTGGTGGCGGTGTGGACCCCTCCCCCCTCCTTCGCCGGTCTGGCGCTGGGACTGGGCGAGGAGCCCGGGGCCGGGGCCACCCTCTCGCTGGAGGCGCTGGGCGCTGCCGCGGCCGGGGTGGCCCTCCAGGCCCGGGTGCAGCTGGTCCCGGAGCTGAGCAGCTCCGCGTTGGCCGAGCTCTGCGCGTCGGAGTCGATCGAGCTGTTGGTGGAGGGCTCGCGGACCTTCCAGAGCGCCTCGGCCCTCTACGAGCTGCGCAAGCTCCATCCCCTTCCGGTGCTGTTCGCCCAGGGGCCACTGCCCGCCGGGCCCACGCTGCCGATCTTCTGCTTCGCGCTGGGCCACCGGGCCCGGGCCTCGCTGCGCGCCTTTCTGCGCGATCACGCCGACCCCTCGATGCACGTCACCCTGCTGGGGCCGGATGCGCCCTCGGGAGACGAGCTGACCGCGCTGCTGGAGATCGCCGGGATCCAGGCCACGCTGGAGACCGCCAACCGCCCCGGCAGCACCTCCCTGCGCCGGTGGATCGCCGACTGGGTGCCGGACCGCCCCGCCCGGCTGCTGGTGTTCGCGCAGCTGCCGGCCCTGGCCCTGCTGGGCGCCCAGTGGCCGGCCCCGGTGCTGCTGCTGCCTCCGCCGCCCACCCTGACCCGGCCCCAGCCCCGTCCGCTGGACGTGGCGGATCTGACCGATGACGGCGGCCCGCTGCGGCTGAGGTTGGATCAAGCCGCCGCGGTGGGAGACCTCCCGGCGATCCCCGACCAGCCGATCACCTTCGTCTCCCGCGGGAAGGTGCTGCTGACCCGCGGCGCCGAGGCCGGGGCGCTGACCCTGGACGCCGGGCTGGGGGTGCTGGCGCTGGGGGTGTACCGCGCCGACGAGCACCCGGGGACGGATCCGGTGGAGGCGATCGAGCAGCGGCTCCGGGTGATCCGCCCCGGCACCAAGCCGCTGATCCTCTTCGACGCCCAGCTCCCCGATCCCCTGCTCCGGCTCCTCCCCCTGCCGCCCGCGGAGCTGCTGGCGGTCCGGCTGCGCCCCACCCACAGCTGCGACTCACTGCGCGAGCGGCTGCACCAGGCGCTGCTGCTCCCCCGGGTGATCGACGCCCGCACCGTGCTGGACGAGGGCGAGGCACTGGATGTCTCCGAAGAGCTGGACCCGGTGCGGCTGGCCCGGGTCGCGCAGCGGCTGCGGCAGGGAGGCTTTCCAGTGGTGGGAATCGTCCACCGCGGCGCGCTCCATCCCTCGGTCCAGGACTTCAGCGCCTGGAACCAGACCGATCTGATGACGGCGCGAACGCTGCCCGCCCCGCTTCCCACCCGGCCCGCCGAAGCGGCGATCCCGGGCAACCGGGTGGAGCTGGAGTTCGACAACCGCCAGGCGCGCCTCTGGCTGCTGGAGGCGATCGCCCACAGCCGGCACCGCGTGCACCTCCAGGTGTACATGGCCCTGGACGACGGGGTGGGCGCGCCGGTGGAGGCAGCGCTGGCCGAGGCCGGTGCGCGCGGCGTCCAGGTGCGGGTGCTGGTGGACTCGCTGCACGGGCTCCACGGATCGTTTGGCACCCGCAACCCACTGCTGGAGCGCCTGGCCGGGCGCCCCGGGGTAGAGCTGCGCACCTCGAGGCCGATCACCGAGGTGCCCTCGCTCTCTGATCTCAAGCTGCGGGATCACCGCAAGCTGGTGGTGGTGGACGGAGCGCTGGCGCTGGTGGGCGGGCGCAACCTCTCCCACGAGTACTACGCCGGCTTCGAGGAGGTGCCGCTGTCCCCCCACACCCCCTGGCGCGAGGTCCCCTGGCTGGACGCCGGCGCCCGGGTGCAGGGGCCGGCGGTGGCGGCGGTGGACGCCTCCTTCCTGGGCGCATGGTTGGAGGCGGGAGGCACCCCCTACCCGCTGAGCACCCCGTCACCGGTGGGGACCTCGGCGGCCCGGGTGGTGGTGCATCACGGACTGCGGGACGCCCACACCCTGGAGACGTACCTGGAGCTGATCGACACCGCGCGCTCGCACCTCTACGCGGTCAACGGCTTCCCCTTCATGCTGGAGCTGCAGCACGCGCTCCTCCGGGCGCTGCGGCGGGGAGTCCAGGTCCGGGTGATCACCGGACACCTGGTCCCCCACCACGACGGGCAGCCCTTCCAGGGCCCCCTGGCCACCGCGCGCGCCGCCGCCACCGAGCTGGTGCACTCCCGGCTCGATCCGTTGATCGCCCAGGGCGCCCAGGCCTTCCTGTACGGGGTGGAGGAGCACCCCGGCTGGGCGCAGGGACTGGGGCGGGTGCATCCGCACGTCCACGCCAAGGTGCTCTCCGCCGACGGCCGGCGCTGCGCGGTGGGCAGCGCCAACCTGGATCTCACCGCCTCCTACTGGGAGAGCGAGCTGATGCTGGTGGTGGAGGACCCGGAGGTGGTGCGCGAATACGAGGCGCGGATCGAGACGCTGATCGCCAGCTCGGTCGCGATCCGCCCCGACGATCCCGCCTGGCAGCAGCTGGCCCAGCGCCGGGCGTGGATGCGTCACTGGCCCGGAGTGCTGTCGGTCTAGGAGAGTGAGCCGATGACGAAGAAGACGTTCAAGGCCACCATCGTCCGCGAGGGATCGATGTGCCTGATCCCGGTGACCTTCGATCCCCGGGAGGTGTTCGGGAAGGTGCGGGCGCCGGTGAAGGTCACCCTCAACGGCTACACCTACCGCAGCACCATCGCCTCCATGGGGGCGGGCCCCTGCCTTCCCCTGCGTCGCAGCAACCGGGAGGCGGCAGGGCTGGAGGGAGGAGAGACCCTGGAGGTCACCTTGGAGCTGGACACCGAGAAGCGCGAGGTGAAGCCGCCGCCTGAGCTGGTGAAGGCGCTGAAGGCCACCCCACCCGCCTGGGAGCGCTGGCAGGAGCTGAGCTACTCGCACCAGCGCGAACACGTGGAGGCGGTGGAGGGAGCCAAACAGCCCGCCACCCGCACCCGGAGGATCGAATCCGCGGTGAAGATGCTGGCCACCCGGAAGGCCAAGGCCCGCAAGGCGTGAGCGGGATCCCCGAGCAACGGCTGCAGCGGCAGCAGCTCTCCGCCCCCCGCTTCACCACTCCCGCCGAGGTGGTGGGCTGGCTGGGCGCGGTCCAGGCCCAGGACTACGCGGCCACCAAGTGGGCGGTGGGCCTCCGCCTTCCCTCAGGAACCGCCACCGAGTCCAGCGTGGAGCAGTCCCTCACCGACGGCACCGTCCTCCGCACCCACCTGCAGCGCGGCACCTGGCAGCTGGTGGTCCCCCGGGATCTGCGCTGGATGGCGGCGCTGTTCGCGCCCCGGTTGCTGGCCAGGAATGCCACCCGTCATCGCCAACTGGGCCTGGAGGAGGCGACCTTCCGCCGCTGCAACCAGACGCTGCGCCGCGCACTGCGGGACGGGCCAGCGCTGACCCGGGCAGAGGTGGTCCGGTTGCTGGAGCAGGCCGGGATCGACAGCAGCGGTCAACGCCTCCCCTATCTGCTGCAACGGGCCGAACTGGACGCGGTGATCTGCAGTGGCCCCCGGCAAGGCAAGCAGTTCACCTATGACCTGGTGGACCGGAGGGCGCCCCTCCCCGGGCTGGAGCTGACGCGCGAGGAGGCGCTGGCCGAGCTGGTCCGCCGCTACTTCCGCAGCCGGGGCCCGGCCACCGTGGACGACTTCTGCTGGTGGTCCGGCCTGACCGTGGCCGAGGCCCGCCAGGGACTGGAGGCGGCAAGGTCCGACCTGGAGTCGGAGGGGAGCGGGAAGCAGACCTCCTGGCAGGGCGAGCCGGAGAAGACACCGCCCAACCGCGAGGCGTATCTGCTGCCCGCCTTCGACGAGTACCTGGTCGGCTACCGGGATCGCAGCGGGGTGCTGGACCCGGAGCAGGCGCTGCGGATCAACGACCGGGGCGGGATGCTCAGCCCCAGCGTGGTCGTCAACGGGCAGGTGATCGGGACCTGGCGCCGGGAGCTGTCCCGGGACGAGGTCTCGGTAGAGCTGAGGCCCTTCCACCCGCTCACCGCGGCGCAGAGCAAGCTGCTGGACGCCGCGGTCCGGCGCTACGGAGCCTTCCTGGAGCTGGAGCCCCGGTGGACCCTGGGCGCTACACCACCCCGCCCGCCCGCAGGTTGATCCCGTACTCCAGATACGCCTTGAGGCTGCAGGCCATGTGCATCCAGCCGCTGGCGTTGCCGTAGGAGGACTCGATCCCCTTGGGGGTGTCGCGCCAGCCGGACTCGCTGATCTGCACCATGGTGGCCTGCCCCTCCAGCGGCTTGAACACCATCTCCACCCGGGTGTCGTAGCCCCGCTCGGAGGCCTCCCACTCGAAGACGATCCGCTCGTTCTGCACCACCTGGCGGACCTTGACCGGGAACTCGCCTTCGAACTCCGGGAAGGACCACATCACCGTGGACCCCTCCACCATCCGGCCGCTGGCGGTCTTGGTGAAGTAGCCGCTGAGCTTCTGCGGATTGACCACCCCCTCGAAGACCTCCGCCACCGGCTTCTGGATCTTCAGCTGCACCTGGAACTTGGGCTCCACCAATCACCTCCGACGTTGGGTTGACCCCCGGCAGATATGTTATAGGTTTATAACATGTCAAGAGAGGCCCAGGACGACCAGGTGTTCAAGGCGCTGGCCGACTCCCGGCGCCGGGAGATCCTGGACCTGCTCAAGAAGGCCGCCCGCACCACCGGAGAGCTGTGTCAGCACTTCGAGGAGCTGGACCGCTGCACGGTGATGCAGCACATCGGGGTGCTGGAGAGGGCCGGCCTGCTGATCTCCCGCAAGGAGGGCCGGGTGCGCTGGAACCACCTCAACGTGCTCCCCCTCAAGGAGCTCCACGACCGGTGGATCTCCCCCTACGCCACCTCTGCCGTCTCCCTGCTGGCGCGGATGAAGAGCGAGATGGAGGGGTAAAGAGAAGCGCCGGGCCCCCTTGGAGGAGACCCGGCGCAGAGACGGTGCCCGGGCTCACCCGGGCGGTCAGGTCAGTGAACCTGGTTCAGGGGATGTAGACCGAGTTCTGGGCGCCGGGAGTGCCTCTTCCGCCCGGACCGTAGGTCGCGGTGACGCTCGCATCCCCCCAGTTGCTTCCGTCCATGTTGGCGTTGTCGAGGTAGGGGTTCTTCAGCTCGCGCGAGATCCCGGCCTGGGCGGAGATGGCGGCATTTAGATACGAGGCCCTCTCGAACTCAACGTACGTCGGGGGAGTGCCCGCGACGTAGCCGGCCGGTGAGATCAGCCGCACTGCATCCAACGAGTTGGCCAGGGCCAGGGCTGAACCGTAGGCGTAGTCCACCGGGACCCCGCCGTTGTCGGTGGTATTGGTGGTGTTTCCGAACACCAGATAGCCCGCCGGCTCGATCAGCAGCTGCTCGCCGGCGATCAAGTGCAAGGGCCGATCACCGGAGGCCGCGGTGTCCCCGATGTAGAAGCCCGCCATGTTCACCGGGAACAGGCCGGCGTTGAAGACCTCGAACCACTCCATGGTGACGTCGGTGAGCGTGCCAACCGGGTTGGCCAGCACCTCATTGATCACCAGCTTCACCGCAACCTGACTGGAGACCAGGAAGTAGGCGGTGAAGGTCTCCACCGAGCTGGGGACGTTCAACGCCACCGTCCTGGGCGAAGAGGTCTCGTTCATCAGGATCATCTCGTCGAACTGGAAGTAGGACTGATCCGGAGCGGTGAACGTGGAGGTCCCATCCGCGTTGGTGACGCTGATTGCGCCGGTTCCAGCGGTGACCACGATCCGGCTCAGGAACAGCCGCACCCCCGCCGAATCCAGGGTGACGTCGTCGATGGTCCCCAGGGTCTGCCAGAGCAGGTTCTCCACAGTGGCGGAGAAGGTGAGCAGCTCCGTCCCGCTGTCATAGGCCACCGAGTTCGCCGCCAGCGTCACCCGCTGGTTCTGTCCGCCGAGCACCGTGTAGTTGTCCAAACCGGTCTTGCCATAGGGAGCGGTGGTCAGGCTGCAGTCGCTGCTGCCGCCGGCGGCCGTGGAGAAGCTGCAGGCCAGGCCGAACACGGCGACGTCATCGATTGCGGTACAGGTGGGGACCGCTCCGTCATTGTCGGAGCAGTGGTTGAGTGCCACATCACCGCACCCGCCATTGTTCACCGCACACTCGTCGATGTCCGCGCAGGTCGGAGCGGCGCCCTGGTTATCCGCGCAGGTGACAAAGGTGGCGTCACCGCAGCCACCGTTGTCGGTGGAGCACTCGTCGATGTCCGCGCAGGTCGGGGCGGCGCCCTCGTTGTCCGCGCAGGTGACAAAGGTGGCGTCACCGCAGCCGCCGTTGTCGGTGGCGCACTCGTCGATGTCCGCACAGGTCGGGGCGGCGCCCTCGTTGTCCGCGCAGGAGTAGTAGGTGGCGTCACCGCAGCCGCCGTTGTCGGTGGCGCACTCGTCAATGTCCGCACAGGTCGGGGCGGCGCCCTCGTTGTCGGCGCAGGTGAAGAAGGTGGCGCTGCCACAGCCGCCGTTGTCGGTGGCGCACTCGTCAATGTCCGCACAGGTCGGGGCGGCGCCCTCGTTGTCCGCGCAGGTGAAGAAGGTGGCGCTGCCACAGCCGCCGTTGTCGGTGGCGCACTCGTCGATGTCCGCGCAGCTCGGGGCGGCGCCGACGTTGTCCGTGCAAGCGAAGAAGGCTGCGCTGCCACAGCCCCCGTTCTCGGTGGCGCACTCGTTGATGTCCGCGCAGGTCGCCGCCGCGCCCTCGTTGTCGGCGCAGGTGAAGAAGGCGGCGTTCCCACAGCCACCATTGTCGGTGGCGCACTCGTCGATGTCCGCGCAGGTCGCGGCCGCGCCCACGTTGTCCACGCAGGTGAAGAAGGTGGCGCTGCCACAGCCGCCGTTGTCGGTGGCGCACTCATTGAGGTCCGCGCAGGTCGGGGCGGCGCCGACGTTGTCGGTGCAGGAGGAGAAGCTCCCGCAGCCGCCGTTATCCGTGGCGCACTCATCGATGTCCGCACAGGTCGGCGCCGCGCCGACGTTGTCGGTGCAGGAGGAGAAGCTTCCGCAGCCGCCGTTGTCCGTGGCGCACTCATCGATGTCCGCACAGGTCGGGGCGGCCCCGACGTTGTCGGTGCAGGAGGAGAAGCTCCCGCAGCCGCCGTTGTCCGT
>JAKFFE010000012.1:0-23240 GCA_036675345.1 Myxococcaceae bacterium | reverse complement strand
AGTTCATCCGTGGGTCCCTCTGTGAAGCTGGTTGCTCGCAACTCCCAGCAATCCACAGAGCCCCGCGGGTGGACAGTTACCTGCCGCTACCCGCGGGTGGGAACAACGTCCTGAGACTTCACACCTAGCCACTCGCGCTAGGCGGGGTACAGCCGCCCGCGCAGCGCCTCCAGGTCCTTGGACCGGTAGAGGGCGCGGGAGAAGAGCAGGTCGGAGGCCTGCTGCACCACCTCCTGGGGAGCATCGGATTGCAGCACCTGGGCGCACTCCAGGATCTGCTCGCGCCACATGCTCAGGCCCCCGTAGGTGATCGCCAGCTGCACCCGCTTGTCGGGGCTCAGCTCGCGCTTGAGCTCGGCGGTGACCTCCCGCAGCTCCACCGAGGAGCCGTCATTGCGGCGGACCTTCGGCTCCGGCTCCAGGGCCTCGCTGTCGTCCGCGGCCAGCATCGGCCACAGCTCCAGCAGCGAGGGGGCGCCGGCGCCGACCAGCTTGCCCAGCCGGCCCACACACTCCAGGCACGAGTGGGCGCCAAAGCGATCCAGGGCGACCGCCGGATCGGCATCGCCTCCACAGAAGACGCAGACCTTCTTGGTCGGTGAGGTTTCGGCCATGACCGGTGAGGTAATGCCGATCGGGCGGAGACGCCACGAGAGAACGCCTCCCCCCCTGCCAGGCTGCTCGGCAGGTGGCAGAAGGGGGGCGGTCTCGGTTTCCAGGGGGCCGGGCTCAAAGCAGAGCGGCCCGTGTGAGCGCCGGGCTGAACCCGGGGCGAGGCTGGGCGAGCTGAAGGGTTTGCTCCAGCAGGCCCTGGTACGCGACGTCATCGCCGGTCCCCGCCCTGGAGCGAGGCCTGCACCACCCGACACAGGGCCGCCTCCAGGCTCAGCGACTGCACCTGCCCGCCGCGCTCACGCAGGGAGAGGCTGCCGTCGGCGGCCTCCCGTCGGCCCACCACCGCCACGAACGGAACCCCGGAGAGGTGGGCGTCGTGGACCTTCCTCCCCAAGGAGACCTCCCGGCAGTCGCGCCCCGCGCGCAGGCCCAGCGCCTCCAGCTTCGCCAGCACCCGGCCGGCGTAATCCGCCGCCTCCTCACCGACCTGCACCAGCACCACCTGCTGGGGCGCGAGCCAGATCGGGAGCGCGGCCCCGTGCTGTTCCAGCAGGATGCCGATGAAGCGCTCCAGGCTCCCCAGCAGCGCGCGGTGGATCATCACCGGGACCTGGTGCTGTCCGGCGGCGTCCACGTAGGAGACCCCGAACCGGGCGGGCAAGATCACATCCAGCTGCAGGGTCCCACACTGCCAGAGGCGCCCCGCCGCATCGCGCAGGCCGAACTCCAGCTTCGGTCCGTAGAAGGCGCCCTGGCCCGGCTGCGGGCGGGGGGAGAAGCCCGCGGACTCGGCCGCCTCCCGCAGCATCCCCTCCGCCCACTCCCAGTCCCGCGAGTCGCCTCCGCTGCGCTCGGGGCGGCCGGAGAGCAGGACCTCGATCTGCTGGAAGCCGAAGTCCCGATAGAGCTGGGGGAGGCGGGCACAGAATGCCCGCAGCTCGGCCGCCACCTGATCCGGAGCGCAGAACAGGTGGCCGTCGTCCTGGCAGAACTGACGCAGCCGGAAGAGCCCGTGCAGCGCGCCGGAGGATTCCTTGCGATGGCACAGTCCGAACTCCGCCAGCCGCAGCGGCAGGTCGCGGTAGGAGAGGCCGCGGTGGGCGGCCAGCTGCAGATGCCCCGGGCAGCTCACCGGTTTGAGCGCGAAGGCCGGCTCCTCCTCCCCCCCATCCAGCAGGAGCATGTCCGGGCGGAAGTGCTGCCAGTGGCCGCTGCGCTCCCACAACGCGCGGTGCAGCACCTGGGGCGATCGCACCTCCTGGTAGCCCCCGGCCAACAGCTCTTCGCGGAGCCGCGCCTCCAGCAACCGGTACAGCACCCATCCGCGCGGGTGCCAGAAGACGCCGCCGGGAGACTCTTCTTGAAGGTGGAACAGCTGCAGCCGCGGTCCGAGGGACCGGTGATCATTCTCAGCAAGCATGGGGTGACTCCGGGACGAAGAGAGAGGCCGGTACCGGAGGAGCGCTGAAGGGAGACCGCGCGCGAAACCGCCCCACCGGGAAACAGGCGGGGAGAGGGATTCGCGCGCTGGGAGGGCTACTCCACCGGACGCACGGACCTGATCCCGCCGAAGCGAGTCGTGGTCGTGCGCGAGGTGGAGATCAAACCCATGAGGAAGCAGACGGGGTGGGCGCCAGGTTCCTGACGAGGCCCGGAACGGGGACTGGCTTGGCTCTCGACTCAGCGCGGCGAAATAGGGGACAGGCTACATTTTCGACTCAGTGCGGCGAACGGGCCGGGGCTCTCGGGCCCCTGGAGGGGGGCCCGGCAGGTACGAGCTGCTCTGGGGGCGCTTCAATGGAGGGCGGGCGGAGGAGGTCGGGGATCCATGGAACCAAACGGGGCGATGACCGGCCCTTCCCCGTGAGGCGCCCGGATAAACCAGCGCAATCACGATGGTATTGAGGGGCGAGCGTCGAGGTCTCAGGCCCTCCGACGGCGAACGGCCAGGATCGACCATGCCGACAGACCGGATGGTCCAACCGGTGACGTCGTTGTGGTCAGGCGGCCACCGGGCTCCGAGGGGCAGGGTCGGTCGGTACAGCTCAGCCGGGAGTTCGCTCGGTCATCAACTTTGGCTGGGACCGGGAAACCTCGACCGGACCTTGAGCGGACCTTGAGCGGACCTTGAGCGGACCTTGAGCGGACCTCGACCGGAGTGTCGACCGGACCTCGACCAGAGTTCGACCGGAGTTCGACCGCACCTCAACCGCACCTCGACCGCACTTCGACCGCACTTCGACCCGGACCTCGACCGGGACCTCGACCTCGACCGGGACCTCGACCCGGACCTCGACCGGGATCTCGACCGCATCTCGACCGCATCTCGACCGGGACCTCGACCCAGACCTCGACCGGGAGGAGGGGGCTGACTGTCTCGTCAATCGACCTTGAAGTCCGACCCACCGGTCTGGTCGGGAGAGCCCTCGGGCCGCGCTGGATGCAGCAACGACAGGACGGGGTGCTGCCGGCGTGGGGGGACTTTGTCTCCAGAGACACGCTCCACGGCGATTTGGGCGAAAAACCCGGGGGTAAACTGCATCCCTGGACAAAGTCCCCTCACGAAAGCGCGTCGGGGCCGCGGTCCATTGGTGATCGTGAGCTCGCTTGCACCGAAGTCATCGCCAGCAACGGAACTGGCTGAGCCTGTCGCCGCGCGGGTGACCGCGGCAGTACCCAGGCGAGGGGAGCAGCCGCGGCCGCCCAATACGAAAACCACCGCGCCCGTCGCTCCTTGCGGAGACCCCGCAGCCGCGGCCTTGACCACCGCCCACGGTGCCGCCTCGCGCGGCAGGCGAGCTCTGGGCGGATCTCACCAGCCTCCGGAACGGATCCGGCTGCGGAGAGATCGGCGCGGTCGAGACCTCCACCGGAGCCGGAGGCCCTTGGACCACCAGCTCAGGTCCGACCTCAGGCTTCGACGAACAGGCTCGGTGCCTTCTCTCCCAGCGACCACCGCCCGGCCCCACTGGACCCCGAGGAGAGCGACTGACCGGTGGTCGCAGGGTGGGCCGCTCCGCCGCAGGATCCCGGTCGGGCCTGGCCGGAACTCGCACCCAGGCGCGCGTCAGAGAACCTGCTGCACCCCGTGGAAGTTCTCGTAGGCCGCCAACGACAGCTCCTGCCCGTCCATGAAGGTCAGCTCCGGTTGGCCGAACCAGGTCCGCAGCAGCTGGAGCTGGGCCGCCGACCCCTTCCAGTGCAGGCGGGCGGGCTGGGACCGCGGCTCGGGTGCGGCCTGGAAGCTGAGCGTGCGGTGTCCGCGGCGGACCTCCAGCGCCACCTGGGCCCCCGTGCTGATCGCCCACTTCAGTGCCTTAAGCGAGAAGGGGAAGCCGTTGACCCGCATCAGCTCGTCGCCCGGAGCGAGGCCGGTCTTCGATGCCGCCCACCCGTCCAGCACGTTCTCCACCACCGGTCCGCCCTGCTTGAGCACCACGCCCAGGCGGGGCTGCTCGGCGTCAGAGAGCTGGAACCCCAGCCGCGCGAGGGTCTGGGGAACAGAGAGGGTGCCGGCCTGCTCCACCTCGCGGCGGATCAGCGCTTCGGTGCCCGGGGTGCGCGCGCCGAAGAAGCCGACCAGATCCTGGTGGGTGAAGCCGTCCGCCTTGCCCACGAACGCCTCGTAGAAGGCGGCGAACTCGCGATCCAGCGAGCTGGGCCGGGGTGCGCAGCGCAGGTGCGCGTCGAGGTCGAAGGCCACCAGCATCCCGTGGTCGTAGTAGTCGATCGTGTTGTTGGTGCTGCCCGGGTACTTGTTGTGGTTGAGGAAGGTGGTGATCGACGAGTCACGCACCGGCACCCGCGCGTACGCCGGCATCGAGGCCAGCTGCCGGTAGTAGTTCACCACGTTGGAGAGGAAGGTCTCCGGGGTGATCGCGCCCGACCGCACCAGGAGCAGGAACTCGTAGTAGCGGGTGAAGCCCTCCGCCACCCACAGCCCGTCGGTGAAGCTGCCGTGGGTGAAGTCCGGGCGCATGAACGGCGCCGGCTTGAGACGGCAGACGTTCCAGGCGTGGAACAGCTCGTGGGCGCTGACCCGGACCCCGCGGGAGAACTCGTCGGGATCGATCAGCGCGTCCGGCCCCAGGGCGATCATGGTGCTGGTGGCGTGCTCCAGACCCCAGCCGGCGTGGGGGTTGAAGGTGAAGACGAAGGAGTAGTGGGGGAAGGGGAAGCTGCCGAAGATCTCCCGGCAGGCCTCGGCCACCTTCATCACCGCGTCGATGAAGCGGTCCACCTGGCTGTCGAACCCCAGGGTCTGATCCAGGAACAGGAAGTGGAACGGGGTGCCGGCGCAATCCCGCGAGCGCTGGGTGAAGCCGCCGGCCACCACCGGGGTGTCGGTGAAGGACGCGAAGCCCGGGTACTCGAAGGTGAACGGCTCCACCTCCCGCGCACCGGCCGGATGATGGAAGGCCCAGCCGGAGGGCAGCTGGTACTGCACCCGCACCGGCCCGGAGTGCTCCACCGCCTGCAGGTAGCGGGGCCCGATCAGCACCGCGTGCTCGTGGTCCACCAGCCCGGTCAGCTCGCCCCAGGCGGGGTCATAGGCGTAGGCCCGGTAGCGGATCTCCGCTTCTCCGGTGGCGCCCTCCACCCGGAAGCCCTGCCAACCCTCGCGGGCGATGCTCAGCGGGCCGGCTGCGTTGCGGGCCTCCACGTCGTACAGGTCGCGCCCGTACTTCATGAACCCATACGCACCGGGAACCCAGGTCGGAACCTGGAGATGGATCGGCCCGGGCGGAAGTCCGCTCAGGCTCAACTGCACCTCCAGGACGTGGGATTCGGGGAGGACTCGGACTCGATAGGTCGCGGAGCTCATGGGGTCGTCTCTTCTCCCCCGCGTGGGAAGGTAAATCAATTTGCGCCTCCACTCGAAGCGCGCGGGTCGGGACGGACAGGCCCATTCGCTTTTCGACCGGAGGTGGCCATCCGCGCTGCAGCGGCACCTCGCCCGGTTCTGGCCGCCGCCGGAGACGCTCATCCAGGGGTGAACGGCGGCTTGAGCCCGCGCCAGGGAGTGGGCGATCATCGCCCTTCGGTGACTCTCCCTCTCGAGCTGCGCAGCGCGACCCTGGCCGACGCCCTGGGGATGGCCCAGGTCAAGGTGGACGGCTGGCGTGCGGCGTATGCGGAGATCCTTCCCCGGGCCTTCCTGGACAGCCTCTCAGTGGAGGGGGAGCGCGCGCAGTGGGAGTCCGGGCTGAGCCAGTATCCGGCCACCTTCCGGGTGGCGGTCCAACAGCAGCGGGTGATCGGCTACGTGGTGTCCGGCGCCGCGGTGGAATCCAGCGACCCGGGAGAGGGTGAACTGTTCGCGCTCTACGTCTCCCCGGAGCACTGGGGAGGCGGTGTCGGCCGCCGGCTGATGGACCAGGGAGTGGCCGACCTGCGCTCGGCCGGCTTCACCACCGCGGTGATCTGGGTGTTCGAGGAGAACCAGCGCACCCGCGCCTTCTACGAGCGCTACGGGTTTGCTCTGAAACCGGAGCGAAGGACCGAGCTGGGCGTTCCGGTGGTGAAGTACGCGTTGAAGCTGAGGTGAGGATTCGGATCGAGGCGGGGTGAATTCAGGAGCGCGTCGCCGTCTCTCACGGCCAGCAACCGGGCGTCCATTTGGCCAGCTCACCCGAAGAGTTCCCGGCGCAGCGCCTCGAAGGATAGGACCTCGCGCCCGGTGTGCAGGTCGTGGACGCGCATACCCGCTCGGGTCAGGGTGCCAATCAGCACGACCAACTCGGCCCAGACCTCCTCCGTGGCTGCGCGGAGCGGCACCGAGATCCCCAGTGCGTCGGAGCACCCCTCAGAGCTGGCGATGGGGAACAGTTCCACAAGCCGCCTGGTCGCTGTGAGTTCGGCATGAAGACTGTCCCAATCCAGGACGCGGGCCGCTTCTGCAATGAGGTTGAAGGCCATCTCCTACGTCCTCTCCGACGCGAAAGTGACGCCCACTGCCAACTTCGCCAGCGCCCTCTTGATGCGCTCACGAGTACCGGCCTCCAGGAATTGGCCCCGATCGTCAAAGCGGGCCTCCTGAGTGGAGCCCTCCGGTAACTGCTTCCTGAACCAAAGGACCCGACCAACGCAGAACCGAAGGGTGCGGGCTACGGCATCCTCACTGGACAGGTCGTGATTGAAGACGTGCAGGGCAACGCCGCGGCCCGCGCTGTAGAACTCCGGTGTTGACGGTCCCCAATCTTGTTCCATCGGATCTCGATGCATGCAGGGCATCACCTCCTCGCCTGCAATCTGACCTTCATGTTCGAGCCGGAGGGGACAGGGCACGGTGATCTGGGGGAAGAACTCACCCTCTTCTCGGCCCGAGACAGTCGCTTGAAAATAAGATGATCATCTTCTTGTTCGAGGTTTCGGGCAGGTCATCGGCCAGGAAAACATGAAGAAGATCTTATTGTTTTCGCGCTCCTGCTGGCCAGGTCCCCGCCACCTCTGCTCCTGTGGGAACAACGACGTCCGGCAGCCGAAGCTGTAATCGGGCGCGAGAGCGCAGGCCGCTTCATGTCACCCGGGAGAGAGCTTCTGAGAAGAACCCGCGACGGGTCCCTTCCTTCTGAGAACCGAAAGAAAGGCTGGGATGTTCCATGAAGGGTGAAGGCGGGCTGCAAGCCAAAGCAAGATCGGCCGCGGTGGACTCCGCGGCCCATGCCCTGAAGCCGATCGGTTTCGCGAAGGCAGGCGACCTCTTTCTGCGCAAGCAAGGTCAAGTCACTCAATTGATCGAGGTGCAGTGGTCGCGTTGGAATGATGCCCAGTCCATCTCCTTTACTTTCAATGGCGGCCTCTACGTTCCGGGCGTGACCTCGGTGCTGCGCAACAGGCCCGAACCCACGAGTCCTGGACTGACGGACTGTTGTCTCTCGGCGAGAATCGGCATGATCACCGAGAGCAGCCTCGACCTCTGGTGGAGCGTCACCGAAGGCGATAGCGACGAAGACTACGAGCAGCCGCGCAAGGAGGTCCGGCTCGCCTTGAAGGAAGCGATGGTGCCGTTCCTGGAGAGCTTCACCGAGCCTCGGGCATTTGCCAGGTTTCTGGAGCAGCCAACAGGGGCTAGCGCCGCACACCTCGATCCCCGCGCACAAGGGCTTCGTTTGGCTTACGCCGGTGCCCTGTGGAGTGCGATGGGCGAAGTGGCAGAGTGCAATCGCTGTCTTGAACTGGCGGCGAAGGCCTCAAAAGCGACCCCGCTAGAAGATGTCCTCACCGTCTTCAGGGATCGGCTTCGCTGAGCGTCTGAGCTTCATCGGTGGGTCCGGACGAACTCGCACCGCCAGCCTACTTCGTCCGGGGTTGGGGCGGTTTGGCCGGACGAACTCGCACGGCGCGCCTACTTCGTCCGGGTATTCGGCGGTTTGGCCGGACGAACTCGCACCGCCAGCCTACTTCGTCCGGGTATTCGGCGGTTTGGCCGGACGAACTCGCACGGCGCGCCTGCTTCGTCCGGGTATTCGGCGGTTTGGCCGGACGAACTCGCACGGCGCGCCTACTTCGTCCGGGTATTCGGCGGTGGGGCCGGACGAACTCGCACGGCGCGCCTTCTTCGTCCGGGGTTGGGGCGGTTTGGCCGGACGAACTCGCACGGCGCGCCTACTTCGTCCGGGGTTGGGGCGGTCTGGCCGGACGAACTCGCACGGCGCGCCTACTTCGTCCGGGGTTGCGGCGGTGGGGCCGGACGAACTCGCACGGCGCGCCTACTTCGTCCGGGGTTGGGGCGGTTTGGCCGGACGAATTCGCACGGTGCGCCTACTTCGTCCGGGGGCTGGAGCGGTTTGGCCGGACGAAGGAGCGCGAAGACTGGGTGCGGTCGGACTGGGTTCAGCGGCCGGAGGAGCCGACCAACTCCAGGCAGGAGACCCTGACCCGCACCGCGTCGCGAGGGACCGGGAGCACGCCCAGCCACTGCTCGACCTTGGGCAGATCCTGCGGATCGCAGATCCCCAGGTCGATGAACCCCTCTCCGACACCGGACTGCGACCACCACCCGCCGATCCAGGTCACGATCGGTGCCCACTCCCACTGTTGCAGGAAGCGGTACCGCGCCCTCACCACCGGGAACTGGGCGAAGCCGAGGGCCAACCCTCGCTGCTCATTCTGGAGCGCCAGGCCCTCCCTTCGCACGCAGGCCTCATCGGCGTCGGCGGTCAGGGCCAGGTGGGTGACCCCCTCGATCGAGGGGAAGCCCGCGAAGCCGGGGCAGCGCCGGTCCAACTCCGCCCACGCCTCGTAGGGATGATCCGCCCCCGGAGCCGGAGGAGGCACGACGCCCGCCACCGGTCGCCCATCCGGCAACTTTTCTCCGTAGACCGCCAGGGGTGCGAAAGCGCCGCTGAAGCCGCCATCGCCTCGGCGCATCCGGACCCTGATCCGCGCCTGCGCGTACGGATGTTCCTGCGGCACCGCGACCCGAGCCTCCGCACATTCCCCGGCAGCCAGATCGGTCGCCTCGAGCGGGCTCCGCGCCTGCGTTCGAACCCAGCCTCGTCGGCCGCCCTCGGAATGGGCGTACTCCAGGATGACCTCCACCGGGTCGACCCGACCGTTTCCCGGTCCCTGATTGCAGATCCGGGCGGCCACGGTGTCCCCGGCGCGGGCGGCCACCGAAGGAAGCAGGACCTCGGCCCGAAGCCGGTGGGCGGTGCAGCCCAGCGACAACAGCGCCGCGATCGCCAACAGCCGGCTCACTGCCGCTGCACCGTCTCCGACACATTCACGTTGTACGCATGGACCAGCACCCACCGGTCCTTCTCCCAGCGGGCCACATCGGTGAAGGCGCCCACCTGGGTCACCACCGAGCCGTCGTCCAGCCTCACCACCGCGCGCTGATGTCCGGTGAGGATGCCCATCTCGCCCATCACCCGGGCCTGGGTATCGTCGGAGCCGACCTCCAGGATGGTGCCCGGAATCGTTCCCACCGCAGCGATGAACGCCTGGCGATCCACCGCCGGCTCCCCCGGGGACTTGAGCTGGAAGTCGGTCGCCAGCAACAGACCCAGCGCCTCCGGATCCCGGGCCTTCAGCGCCTCGAACATCTGCTGCTCCAACCGCAGGAGCAGCGCTTCTCGGGGAGGGACGGGAGCGTTCATGTGATGAGCACAGCCGGAGAGGAGGACCGCCAGGAGACCGACGCGGAGCATCCGTCCATCATGCCCCAAACGTCGAACCCGTCCGTGACGGCGCCCTTCCGACTGAGCCGGCCACGGTGAGGGTCAGCCCCGGATGTGTGACGACCGCAACGCCTGCACTCCGCCACGTCAGCCCCGTCCAACGATCGGCCCGCTCCCGTCCGCGCTGCCGTGACCTCCGCCGGCTCGCCGCCCGCGCTGCCGTGACCTCCGTCCGCTCCCGCCCACGCTGCCGTGATCTCCGTCTGCTCCCGCCCGCGCTGCCGTGACCTCCGCCAGCTCGCCGCCCGCGCTGCCGTGATCCCGTCCGCTCCCGTCCGCGCTGCCGTGACCTCCGCCGGCTCGCCGCCCGCGCTGCCGTGATCTCCGTCCGCTCCCGCCCGCGCCGCCGTGACCTCCGCCCTCTACCCGCCCGCGCTGCCGTGACCTCCGCCCTCTCCCGCCCGCGCCGCCGTGACCTCCGCCCGCTAACCGCCCAGCAGCGTGTCCCACCGTGGCAGCGAGGTGGACTTCCGCTCCATCAGCGCCTTCTCGATCACCAGGTCCGCCATCTTCCCCACCACCCAGCCGAAGTGGTCCGGGCCCAGGGAGGAGACATCCAGGTCCGGGGCGGAGTTCATGAAGTCGATCGCGTAGGGCACCCCGTCCACCAGCGCGAACTCCACCGTGTTCATGTCGTAGCCCAGCGCCCGGCACAGCTTCCGGGCGTCCTCTTCCACCCGGCGCATCACCTCGGCCGGGATGGCGGGCATGCTCTCCTTCGCCAATCGGTAGCGGTCGAAGTGGGAGAGCTTCGGGTTCCACAGCGCCGGCAGCACCTGCTCCTGGCCGACCACGATGCAGCGGACGTACTGCTGCCAGCGGATCTCCTCCTGGACGATCATCGTCTTGCGGCCGGTCTTGTCGAAGGCGGCCAGCAGCTCCTCGCGGGAGGTGACCCGGTGCACGTCGTACCAGCCGCCGCCCCAGTGAGGCTTCATGTACATCGGGTAGCCCAGCTCCGCGCCCAGCGCGTCCCAGTCCACGTAGCGCATGTTCCGCACCAGCGACTCGGAGTTCACGTCCGGGTTGTACTCATGCGCGGGCAGCACCGCGGTCTTCGGGATCGCCACCCCCAGCCTGGCGGCCAGCGCGGTGCCGATGAACTTGTCGTCGGCGATCCGCCAGAACGGGTTGTTGATCACATACGTCCCGTTCAGCGCCGCCAGCTTCAGCACCGGCTGGTAGTGGGGGACGTCGTGGGAGATCCGGTCCACCAGCACCTGGTACGGTGGGGGGCGGTCGGTCCGGGTCGCCTCCACCTGCGCGTACTCCGCCACCACGCCCTGGTTCCGGCGATTGACCTCTGCGATCAGCGCGTCCGGAAAGCTCCGCTCGCGCCCCACCAGCAATCCCACCTTCTTCGGCATGGGGGTGCGCGTATCAGATTCCCCCCCGCTTCGGGGAGGGGGTCAGTGCAGGGACGCGGACGGCACCAGGGACAGGGGCCGCGGCCCCAGGAAGTCGTAGCTCAAGGCCTTGGTGCTGCAGCGGTCCCGGGCCAGGTCGAACACCAGACAGCGGTCGATCGGCCGGGCGTAGACATGCACCGAGACCGCCAGCGGCACACCGGGGGCGAGGCGCACCCGGTGGATCTCCGCCTGCCCGGTCCCGGACTCCGCCTCTCCGGCGGTCAACAGCCGCGGGGGGCGCAGTTGCTCCAGCCGGGCGGCGCCCAGTCCGGTGGTCCCGCCCAGCCGCCGGTAGTCGATCACCTCCAACGTCCCCCGCACCGCGATCATCCAGCAGTGCTGGGAGGCGTGGTCGTGGATCGGCGCCTCGGCGCCCCGGGCCCAGGTCAACACCAGCACCTCCACCCGCGGATCCCGATAGGCCAGGGTCCGGGTGTAGCCGCCTCGCCGGGGGCGGACCCACGGCCGCACCGAACCCCAGTCCGGGCGGTACCGTCCCACGGTGTCCGCCAGCCGCGCTGGCCCCAGGTAGGCGGCCTCCGCCACCTGGTCAACGAACAGGTCCAGGGGAATGCCCTGGATGGGAAGAGAACTACCGATCTTGGCGGTCGAGAGGTGCATGGGACGCGTAGTGGTGGAAGGTGCGCACCAGTGGGCTGCGCGGCAACCAATGCGCAAGTTGGCGCGGATGCGTGACTTCGACATCGCGGTGGTAGGGGGAGGGGCCAGCGGAGCGCTCACTGCGGCGTGGCTACTGCGGCAGGCGACCGCCCCGCTCTCGGTGGCGCTGCTGGAACAATCGGGGCGCTTTGGCACCGGCGCCGCCTACGAGACCCGCCAGCCGATCCACCTGCTCAACGTCCCCGCGGCGAGGATGAGCGTCGATCCCCAGGACCCGGAACATCTGCTCCGTTGGCTGCGCCGACGGGGACACGAGGTGGCGCCGGACGCCTTCATTCCCCGGGCCCTGTTCGGGGACTATCTGCAGGACTTCCTGGGGGAGGCAGAGGTCCGCGCCGCCCCCGGGGTGGAGCTGCACCGGATCCCGATGGAGGCGGTGGGCTTCGACGCCGATCGCCATGGACTGCGGCTGGCCTCCGGAGAGCTGCTGCAGGCCCGCCAGGTGGTCTTGGCGATTGGCAACCTGCCGCCGTCCCCACTCCCGGTCCCCGGCTTCGGGGCGCTGGCGGCCAGCGACCGCTACCTGCACACCCCGTGGTCCACCGAGGTGAGGCAGCTGCCACCGGACGCCAGCCTGACCCTGATCGGCGCCGGGCTGACCGCGGTGGATCTGCTGCTCTCGCTGGAGGTGCAGGGGCACCGGGGGGCGATCACCGTGCTCTCCCGCCACGCCCTGCTGCCCCGGCCCCACGCGCCGCGCGGCGAGCTGCCTTCGCCGCCCTCCATCCGCACCCCGGCCGCGCTGTTGCGCTGGATCCGGACCCAGCCGGACTGGCGGGCCGCGGTGGACGCGCTGCGGCCGCTCTCCGGTTCAATCTGGAACGGCTGGAGCGATCCCCAGCGGCGCCGCTTCGATCGCCACCTGCGTCATCACTGGGACGTGCACCGGCACCGGATGGCTCCGCAGATCGCCCGCCGCCTGGAGACCCTGTTCCAGCGCGGCAACCTCCACCTGCGCGCCGGCCGGCTGGCAGAAGTGGCGCTGACCGACACCGGGGTCCGGCTCCGGCTGCGTCACGGCGAACCGGTGGAGAGCCAGTGGGTGATCAACTGCACCGGTCCCGCCGGGGCGCGCGCCTCGCCGCTGTTGCAGTCCCTGGGGGAGCAGGGGCTGGCCCGGTTCGATCGCTACGGGCTGCTCACCGCCCAGGGGCGGGTGCTGGATGGGACGGGCGCGCCCCAGTGGTGGCTGCACGCCCTGGGACCGCTGCGCCGCTCCGAGTTGTGGGAGACCACCGCCATCCCGGAGATCCGCGACCAGGCCCACCGGCTGGCCCAGACCCTGCTCAGGGCGGAGTGGCGCGAGCAGCGGTCGCGCGGGTAGCTACCAGCCCAGCTTCTGGCCCACGTACAGGGGCAGCATCTGCCGCCAGGAGGTCCAGTCGTGGGGGATGTCGTGGCCCCACAGGTCCAGGTTGTGCCAGATCCCCTTGTTCCACAGCATCTGGGAGAAGCGGCGCGAGGCCTCCGGCTTCTCCCACTCGCCCTGCCCGCTGAGGAGGTGGATCTGGCTGTGGTTCTTCACCAGGTCCAGGTTCCAGTCGCTGAGGTTGGGGACGAAGGACATCGGGTTGTTGAAGTACAGGTTGTTGTCCCAGTAGCCCTCGGTGTACCCGGGCTGCAGGTCGTAGAACCCGCTCATCGCGATCAGGGTGTCGAACAGGTCCGGGCGCCGGAAGAAGGCGTTGGCGGCGAAGAAGGCCCCGAAGGACGCGCCGGAGACGCCGATCCGCGCGCTGTCGTTCTGCAGCACCCGGCGGATGTGGGGGACCACCTCCTCCTCCACGTAGCGGGAGTACTGGGCCTGGTTGTGGGCCTGGATCGGCACCGGGAGCTTGCTGTTCATCCACGCGTGCTTGTTGATGCTCTCGATCGCGAACAGCTGCAGCTTCCCCTCCATCAGGTACGGCTCGATGGACTTGATCAGGAACATCCGCTCCGCCTCCAGGAAGTCGCCGGAGGCGGTGGGGAACAAGAGCAGGGCGTGTCCCCAGTGCCCGTAGCGGACGATCGGCATGTCCATTCCGAGGGCGGGGCTGTGCCAACCGAAGATCTCACGGCGAAGGTGCGGGCTGACGAATTCCATGGGCCCGGGACGCTAGCCGACCGGCCCGCCGCCGCAAGGTCCCTCCGGCGATTGGCGGCGGCGGCGAGTGCGTGGGAGCGTTCCGCGCATGGGCCTGACGCAGGTGCTGGTGTTGCTGGCGGCGGTGGTGGTGGCGGTGCCGCTGTTCAAGCGGTTGGGGCTGGGGTCGGTGCTGGGCTACCTGGCCGCGGGGGTGGTGCTGGGGCCCTCGGCGCTGGGGGTGGTCACCGACGTGGAGGGCACCTTCCATCTGGCGGAGCTGGGGGTGGTGTTGCTGCTGTTCCTGATCGGGCTGGAGCTGCAGCCCTCCCGCCTGTGGGCGATGCGCCACGCGGTGTTCGGGCTGGGTGGGGCGCAGGTGGTGGGCACCACGGGGGTGCTGGGCGCGCTGGGGATGTTGTTCGGGCTGCCGCTGCCCACCGCGCTGGTGGTGGGGATGGGCCTCTCGCTGTCCTCCACCGCGTTCGCGATGCAGCTACTGGCGGAGAAGGGCCAGCTGACCAGCGGCTATGGCCGGGCCTCCTTCAGCATCCTCCTCTTCCAGGACCTGGGGGTGATCCCGGTGCTGGCCCTGCTGCCGGTGCTGGGCACCGCCGCGCCCGGAGTGCCCTCGCGGGGCTGGATCCAGTATCTGCTGATGCTGGGCGCGCTGGCGGTGGTGGTGACGATGGGGCGCTTCCTGATGAAGCCCCTGTTCCGGATCGTGGCCGCCACCCACTCCCAGGAGGTGTTCACCGCCACGGCGCTGCTGATTGCGGTGGGGACCGCGGCGCTGATGGGCGCGGCCGGGCTCTCGATGGCGCTGGGGGCGTTCCTGGCCGGGGTGTTGTTGGCGGAGTCCGAGTACCGCCATGAGCTGGAGGCGGACATCGAACCGTTCAAGGGCCTGTTGCTGGGCCTGTTCTTCATGACGGTGGGGATGGGCGTGAAGCTGGGGATCCTGGTTCAGTCCCCGCTGACCGTGCTGGGCCTGGTGGTGGGGCTGGTGGCGATCAAGGCCCTCTGCCTGTTCCTGCTGGGCCGGATGTGGCTGGAGGAGACCCCCGGCGCGCTGCGGCTGTCGGTGGCCATCTCCCAGGGCGGGGAGTTCGCCTTCGTGCTCTTCGGGCTGGCGGTCACCTACGGGCTGATGGCCAGGGGGCTGTCCGATCTGCTGGTGGTGGTGGTCTCGCTGTCAATGGCGGTGACCCCGCCGCTGTCCATCGCCCTGGAGCGGTGGGTGCTGCCGCGGCTGCAGAAGGCGGCGCCGCGGGAATACGACTCACTGCCGGACCAGGAGGTGCCGGTGGTGATCGCCGGCTTCGGCCGGGTGGGGCAGGTGGTGGGCCGGGTGCTGCGGGCCAAGCGGATCCCGTTCACCGCCATCGACAAGAGCGCCGAGCACATCGACTTCGTCCGCAAGTTCGGCAACCAGGTGTTCTACGGCGACGCGGCCCGGCTGGATCTGCTGCGGGCGGCCAAGGTGGACAAGGCGCAGGTGTTCGTCCTGGCGATCGATGACGTGGAGGCCTCGCTGCGCACGGTGGAGACGGTGCAGCAGCACTTCCCGCAGGTGACGATCTTCGCCCGGGCCCGCAACCGGCAGCACGCCTACGCGCTCTTGGACCTGGGGGTGAAGCACGTGATGCGGGAGACCTTCCTCTCCAGCCTGGAGATGACCGGGGAGATCCTGATCTCCCTCGGCGCCTCCCACGCAGAGACCCGCCGGGCGATGAACCGGTTCAAGGAGCACGACGAACAGCTGCTGCTGAGGACCTACAAGTTCCGGCAGGACCTGCCCCAGCTACAGGCGGCGGCGGAGGGGGCGCGGGCGGAGCTGGAGCAGATCTTCGACAGCGACACCGAGGTGGAGTCGCGCACCGGCTAGCGGTTCAGTGGAAGAGGACCGCGCCGCCGTCCACCGGGCGGTGGGTGCCGGCGGTCCAGCGCACGTCGGTCAGGGTCACCCGGTGGTGGCGGTGGTCGACCAGGAACACGAAGGCCCACCCGAAGATCTCCCGGGCCACCTGCTCGATGGCAGGGCGTGCTTCGGAATGTCGTGGGCCTTCCGCCAGTTCGAGCATCCGCTCCCGCCCCAGCTTCTCCGCGCGCGGAGGCAAGAGCACGAGCCGGTGGGCGACGTCCGGGGCGTAGGCCAGCGTGTATCGGGCCATCACCGGAATCCTGCCGATCCTGCCGACGAGGTTCCACGAACATTTTTCGGCGCGTTGCGTTGTTTTGACCGGGAGGTCGTTCCGTCTGGACGGCAGGCCGATGGCGGGAGGAAGGTCGGGGCGCCATGATCCGCGCCCTTCTGGCCTCCGCCCTGGTGCTGTTGCTGACCGGCTGTCCGATGCCCCGGGGCCGCAGTTGTCTGGGCTTCCTCGAGCGCTGCGGTGACCAGCATGCCTGCGTGCAGTACCTGCATCAGACCGGGCTGGAGGCCAGCTGCGAAGTCCCCTGCAGCAGCGACGCCCAGTGTCCGCAGGGAGAGTGGTGCCGGCTGCCGGGGCAGGGCGAGTACATGGCGGTCAATGTCTGCGTGAAGAAGTAGCTTCAGCGCGGGGCGACCGGGGTGGCTGCGTCCCGCCGGAAGCTCAGCGGCTCGAGCAGGGCGGCCTGGTAGCGGGCCTCGTCCAGGTGGCCGGCGTCGCGCAGCTTGGTGAGCAGGGTCCGCACCCGCTCCTCCCAGACCGGGGTCAGCTCTCCTTTGAGGTAGTAGCCGTAGTAGCGGTTGGGGTTGGGGATGATGGTGGCCAGGAACACCGCCTGGCGGGGCGAGAGCGCGGAGGCCTCCACCCCGAAGTAGTGGGGCGCGGCCTCGCCCACCCCGTACAGGTTCGGGCCCCACTCGATCAGGTTGAGGTAGATCTCCAGCAGCCGCTCCTTGGGCACCGAGACCTCCAGCGCCAGGGTGATCAGCGCCTCCTTCACCTTGCGGGAGAGGGTCTTCTCCCGGGAGAGGAACAGGTTCTTGGCCAGCTGCTGGGTGAGGGTGGACGCGCCCCGGAAGCGGGTCCCCCGGATGGCGGCGATCAGGCTGTCGTGGATCTCGGTGAACTCGAAGCCGTCGTGTCCGAAGAAGCCGGCGTCCTCGCTGGTGAGCACCGCCCGGACCACGTGCTCCGGCAGCCGCTCCAGGGGGACGAAGGCCCCGCTCTCCGGGCCGAGGATCAGGTTCCGGGTGCGGCCCTTGGCGTCCACCGCGGTGTGCTCGAAGGGGCCGGTCAGGTTCCGGGCCCGCGAGGGGCGGAGGCGATCCAGCTCCAGCACCGGCTCCACCTCCCAGGCCTCCGGCTCCCCGGGCGGGCCCCGGATGCTCAAGGAAGCGGTCAGCGGGCCCTGGGCGGCGGGCGCCGAATCATCCGGGCGCAGCTGGGGGGGCAGCGCCTGGATCAGCTGCTCGAAGGGGAGCTCTTTGGCCTCGGCGCGGAACTCCAGGGCGCGGTGTCGTCCGAAGACCACGCTGCTGTGGAGGGTGACGAACAGGGTCTCCTCGTTGCCCAGCCACACCCGGGCCGGCTCCAGCAGCAGCCGGTTCGCCTGGGGGTTCCAGGTCAGGGTTCCGGAGAGGCCCAGGGAGATCGGCCCCACCGGTCGGGGCGCCAGCCGCTCGCCGGAGAACCAGGCGTCTTTCGCGGCCAGCCTCCAGGAGGCGCTGGCGGGGGTGATCATGTCCGCGCCCTCCAGCCGGAATTGTCCCTCCACCGTCCCCTCGCGAAGCTGCGCCGGGAGTCGGGACCACAGCGCGTCGCCCAGCGCGGCGTGGGTCAGCGCGGTCAGCTCCGCCTCCACCGTGTAGCGCCCGTGCAGTCGCTGGGCCTGGAGGGTGGCCCGCCCGCCGTCGGCGAAGGTGAGCCGGCCGCGCAGCCGAAGGAGCTCCTCCTCCCGCTGGAGGGAGAGAAAGCCCTGGATCGGCCCGGCCAGGGAGAGGGTGTTCTCCGCGCCGCCCTTGAGCTGGAGTCCCTCGGCGAAGAGGGCCAGTGACTCCAGCCCGCGGGCCTTCCGGGTGGGGGCGGTCGCCTTCCCCCCGGGAGGAGGGGGGGCCTGCAGCGCGTCCCAGAAGGCGCGCAGTGATTCGGCGCGGCGGTCCAGGTGCAGCACCGGACGCTCCAGGGTCACCGTGGCCGGGACCACCTGGCCCTGCAGCAGCAGCCGGTAGCTGGGGCGCACCCGCACCGACGGGATTTCCAGGAAGGGGGGCTGCCCCTTGGCGGAGCGCACCCGCAACGGGCCCAGCTTCACCCGCCCCAGCCAGTCCACCTGGAGGTCGTCCCCCAGCTCCACCAGGTCGGTGCGCGCGTCGATCAACGCCCGCAGGCGAGCGCTGAGCTGGGCCCGGGTTCCCGCGGAGTTGAGGTACAGCAGGGCCGCGCCCCACAGCACCGCCAACAGCACCCCCAGTCCCGCGAGGGTCAGCAGCACCCGCCGGGCCCGCGGCCCCAGCCGAACGCCGCGGCGGCGCCGGGGAGGCGGCGGCGGCGAGGGAAACGGATCGGGGGGCTCGGGGAGGAGAATCGACACGGTGCGGGGCCGGACCGTTTAGCAGGGCCGGGCGGCGGGCCCAAACGGGACCGGTGGGCGCCGAGCGCCAGCGGCGGCCAGTCTCTGCGCGGCGGGAGCTCCTCCGCGCCTGGGGGCGGGCCGCATCACGGTGGGTGGATTGGCAGTGCCAGCCAACTGCGCGGCTGGAGTTCCTTTAGGCCTGAGGGCGGGCCGCATCACGGTGGGTGGATTGGCGGCGCCAGCCAACTGAGCTACGGGACGTCCATGGCACAGGAGCTGGCAGGGAAGGTGGCGTTGGTGACCGGGTCCAGCCGAGGAATCGGTCGGGCCATCGCCGAGGTGTTGGTCCGGGAGGGGGCCGCGGTCTGCCTCACCGCGCGAGGGGAGGAGGCGCTGGGAGAGGCGGCGCGGGCGCTGTCCGCCCTGGGCCGGGTGACCTCGCTGGCGGTGGATGTGACCACCGAGGAGGGGGGCCGTGCCGCGGTGGCCCACACGGTGAAGGTGCTGGGGCGGATCGACCTGCTGGTGAACAACGTTGGCGGCAGCAAGGGCACCGGCAAGTTCGACGAGGTCTCCGCGCAGCAGTTCCGGGAGGTGGTGGAGGCCAACCTGCTCTCCACGGTGCACACCAGCGGGCCGGCGGTGGAGTGGATGAAGGCCCACGGCGGCGGGTCGATCGTCCACATCGGATCGATCTTCGGACGCGAGTACGCCAGCAGCGCGGCCTACACCGCGGCCAAGGCGGCGATCACCGCGCTGACCAAGGAGATGGCGGTGGATCTGGCGCGCTACCAGATCCGGGTGAACCAAGTGGCGCCCGGCGCGATCTTCTTCCCCGGAGGTTCCTGGGATCGACGCCAGCAGTCGGATCCGGAGAAGGTGGCCCGGATGGTGGAGAACGACTTTCCGTGGAAGCGGTTCGGCAAGCCGGAGGAGATCGCCGAGGTGGTGGCGTTCCTCTGCTCCGAACGGGCCAGCTGGGTGAGCGGGGCCACCCTTCCGGTGGATGGTGCTCAGGGACGGGCGTTCTGATTTCGCGGCCGCGCACGGCGTGCGAAACCGCGTCAAAGGCGTACTTGGTAGCCTGGAAGTGGCAGTCAGCTTCGAATCGGAGCCTGCTCGGCGTGATGACCAGAGCAGGAATGCGCGTCCGTGATCTCCAACGGGTCGCTTCGGCTCTCGTCGAGGTGACCGGAAAAGAAAACGGACGTGGAGCTCGAGGCCCCACGTCCGTTCGCGCCCTTCGACTGCGACCGCGAACTACGCGGCGGCGTTCTTGAGCAGCAGGTCCAGGTTCCTCACCTGCGCGTAGCGGGCCTGCACGTCGTCCCAGTTCCAGACGTTCCAGATCGCCTTGAAGTAGTCCGCCTTGGCCGGGCCGTACTGCAGGTAGAAGGCGTGCTCCCACGCGTCCAGGACCATCAGCGGGATCCCGCCGCCGTTGACGTTGTTCTGGTGATCGTAGATCTGCGCCACCACCAGCCGCTTCTGGAGCGGATCGAAGGACAGCGCGCCCCAGCCCGAGCCCATCAGGGTCGCGGACGCGGCGTTCAGCTGCTTCTTGAAGCCCTCGAAGGAGCCGAAGTCGCGCTTGATCGCCTCGGCCAGCTCGCCGGTCGGCTCGCCACCGCCGTTGGGCTTCATGTTCTGCCAGTAGAGGGTGTGCAGGATGTGACCGGAGGTGTGGAAGGCCAGCGCCTTCTCCAGCGCATGGGTCTGCCCGCTCATGTCCTCCTTGGTGCGCAGCTCGGCCAGCTGCTCCTGCGCCTTGTTGGCGCCGTCCACGTACGCCTTGTGGTGCTTGTCGTGGTGCAGCTGCAGGATCTTGCCGGAGATGTGCGGCTCCAGCGCGCCGAAGTCATAGGGAAGGTCGGGGAGGGTGTACTTGGTCATCGGGGGGCTCTCCTGGTTGGGATTGAAGACGCCGCGGACCATAACGCCCACTCCAGGCAGGAACAGGACGGAAAGCGCTCACCGCCGAGGCTTTGACAGAAAGCCACCGTGTGGGCGCGAACCCGGGCGCAAAGTCGCAGCGGACTGTCCCGGGCTCAGCACAGTTCGTCCGGGTCTTGGCGGGCACGAATTCGGGCGCAAGGTTCCGGCGGACCGTCCTTGGGCTCAGTTCAGTTCGTCCAGGTCCTCCTCCGGTGGAGGCGCCGGCTTCCTCTTCGGCCGTTTGGGGCGTCGGTATCTGGGGGGTCCCTTTCGCTTGAGGGTCGGGAGGCGCCAAAGGGGATCGGGAAGGTAGGTGGCCTCGGCCAGGGCTCTCACCTCCTCGGAGAGATTGATCCAGCGCATCGCCGTCAGCTGATCCACCCGGCGGAACTCCAGCTCGCAAATGAAGAGGGATCCGGCCCGCTCGACGCCGTGGAAGTCCAGGACCAGGAAACTCTTGGAGGACAGGTCCGCCAGCAGCCGCCGCGCGTCCCTTCGGCTCCGAGGGGTCGGGGTACCCAGCACCGAGACCACATGGCGGTACTCCAGCTTGGGGAACGCATCGCTCACGGCTCGCCAGAAGCGGGGGGAGCGGTCCGTGGAGGGAGTGGTCCCCTGGTGGTTCGGTCGGTAGCGGCTGGAGCGGTTCTCTCCGGTCCGCACCAACTGGCCCAGCCCCAGCATCCGGTTCAACCGGGTCAGGGCCGCCTGGCGCGTGAGTCCGTGAGCGCGCGCGAACTCGCGACAGGTGAACGAGGGATCGGCGGGGGCTGGCTCGGGAAGTGGCGACATCGGCGGCCGTGCTGCGAACCGGGTGCCAGGGCTTCCTCTCCCCATGAGCAGGAAGGCCGCAGGCGGTTTCCAGGACCAACTGTCCGGGCCTTGGGACTCTCGGTCTTCGTCGAGCCTTGGAGTCGTGGGGCGGCTGTTCGATGCCACGGGTTCGGGTCCCTGAGACGCAGTCCAATGCGTTGCGGGGTTCTGGACCCGAGCGGTCGTGCTCGACCGGACACCGGGTTGGACCAACCAGTCGAACCTGCGCGCCAGCGAGCGGAGAGTGCCGCTCAGGGAGGAGGCTTTGGCCAGACCTTCTTATTCTGCGACAACTCTCCTGTTGTCGGTGGGAACCGAGAAGGGTCAGAAACTTCGAGGGCTTGGGTCGCCAGGACTGACAACCGAAGACTTGTCGGTGGAACACGCCCAGTTCATCCTGGCGGAAGAGGGTCCTGCTGGGATCAGAGTTGCCGCTGCGACGCGTGGTCACTTGTCGGTCGAGGCCGCGAAAGCCATGTGGTTCTCAGCGGTTAAAGCCCGATCACCGACAAGCGCAGAGTAGTCGCAGAATAGCAGGGGGAGGACACCGGGTCCGGTGTGCATCCGGTAGGACGCATCTATCCCTCACCGGACGGGCGCGCATGCTCAGCGCCAAGCCGCCGTCGGGCATTTTTCGCCTCCCGGTGGAGAGCTGTTCCGAGGTGGCGGAAAGGCCGCCTCCACCGCGTTGGTCAAGGGCGAGATTGCCTGTCTCCGCCCCGCTACCTGGACCTGGACACCCAGGTGATTCGCGTCGTCCACACATCCTCCGCGTGGCTCACCTCGGACTCTTTGGTGTGGCGTCGAGTTTGCTCCTTCCGCACCAGCGTTGTTTCGAGCGTGGTGCAGGTTCACCTGGTGAATCCGCGAGACCCCCTCGGCCTGCTGGCTCCCCGCCGCCCGTCTAACCGGGCCTCGCACTGTCCCCGCCGCCTCCATACTGGCGCCGAGCGAAAACGCGGCGTCGATCCTCATGGAGAGCGAAGGACCGTGAAGTGGTCCATCGGCCATCGGGACACTTACGAGCAGTATCCTCCGCCTTCGGGTCCGGGCTGGCCGCCGCCAGGGAGGATCGGCTCCGACGCCCACCAGGCCGGAGTGCTGCTCGTGTTGAACCGGGACCTCACGTTCACCGACGGCGACACCGCAGCACGAGCGACACCGCAGAACGGGCGACACCGCCGCACGGTGGTTTCCGGAAACGATGGCCGGTCCATTCCGGAAACGATGGCCGGTTCAGACGGTACCTGCCCGGCCCCTTTGAGCTCGCTTGGTTTGACGTGGCGGCTGCGCACTGAGGCTCCATCAAGCTTGAGGACCGTGAACCGCTCGATGATGCGATCGACGATCGTCTCGCCGAGATCAGGGTTGTGCAGGAGGTTGCCCCAGCTGTTCAGCGTCTTGGTCGTGAAGACCATCGATCGCCGCTTGAGGTGGCGCACGTTGAGCACGTGGAAGAGCAGGTTCGACGCGTCAGTGCCCTTGGCGAAGTAGGCACATCTCATCGATCACCAAGACGTGCGGGCGACACCGGAGCACGGGCGACACCGCAGCCCCGGTGCGGGTTCCGGAAACGATGCCCGGTCCATTCCGGAAAACATGGCCGGTTCAGACGGTACCTGATCGCCCCCTTTGAGGTCGCTTGGTTTGACGTGGCGGCTGCGCACTGATGCTCCATCAATCTTGAGGACCGTGAACTGCTCGTAGGATCGATCGACGATCGTCTCGCCGAGATCAGGGTCGTGCAGGACGTTGCCCCAGCTGCTCAGCGCCTTGTTGGTCGTGAAGACCATCG
This sequence comes from Myxococcaceae bacterium, assembly GCA_036675345.1. Classification (GTDB taxonomy): domain Bacteria; phylum Myxococcota; class Myxococcia; order Myxococcales; family Myxococcaceae; genus JALYOC01. Next base: position 236 of record JAKFFE010000012.1, on the reverse strand, counting down.
ATCGCCGCTTGAGGTGGCGTAGGTTGACCACGTGGATGAGCAGGTTCGCCGCGTCAGTGCCCTGGGCGAGGTAGCACATCTCATCGATCACCAAGACGGGCGGGCGACACCGCAGCACGGGCGACACCGCAGCACGGGCGACACCGCAGCACGGGCGACACCGCAGCACGGGCGACACCGCAGCACGGGCGACACCGCAGCACGGGCGACACCGCAGCACGGGCGACACCGCAGCA
>JAKFFE010000024.1:0-85042 GCA_036675345.1 Myxococcaceae bacterium | reverse complement strand
GAGGAGAAGGAGAAGCGCGACCGCCAGGCTCAGGAGGACCGCGAGGAGAAGGACAAGCGCGACCGCCAGGCGCAGCAGGACCGCGAGGAGAAGGAGAAGCGCGACCGCCAGGCTCAGGAGGACCGCGAGGAGAAGGACAAGCGCGACCGCCAGGCGCAGCAGGACCGCGAGGAGAAGGAGAAGCGCGACCGCCAGGCGCAGAAGGACCGCGAGGAGAAGGAGAAGCGCGACCGTCAGGAGCAGCAGGACCGCGAAGAGAAGGAGAAGAAGTCCCCCGGTCCTCGGGAGCGGGACGCCGGCTCGGGCAATGGCGGCGGCCGCGGGAAGAAGTAGCGGACCGGGCCTCCGTCGACGGGGCCGGGGGTGCGACTGGGTTTGACACCCCCTACCCTCCCTCCTACGGTTCTTGACGTCCGCGGGAGGGCTTGATGCTGAAGTGGCTGTTCGGGGGATCGCTGTGGGTGGCGTTGAGCTCCTGTGGTCCCTCCGAGTTCGTGATCACCATGGCCGAGCTCAACAGCTCCGGTCAGTCCGGGACCGCCACGGTCCGGGACTTTGGCGATCACTTCACGGTGGACATCCAGATCACCCCGCATTCGGTGGAGGACGGACCACAGCTGATCCACATCCACCCCAACCGCTGCGGGAACATCCTCGATCCGGTCCTCTCGCTGGTGTCCCTGGTTGAGGGCCGAAGCTCCACCACCGTGGAGGGCAGCTTCAACGACTACCGCGGGGCGGATCACGCCATCAACGGGCACCTCTCCTCGGATCCGTCCGTCTACGTCAGCTGCGGCAACATCCCGCGGCTGTAAGGAATCCCCGATGGCAACCCAGTACAAGACGGCGCTGATCACCGGCGCCTCCAGTGGTCTGGGGCGCGGGCTGGCCCTGTGGCTGGCGCAGCGCGGAGTGAAGGTCTACGCCGCCGCCCGCCGCGCCCAGCAGTTGGAGGAGCTGGCCGCCCTCTCGCAGGGCAAGGTCGTCCCCTTCGTGCTGGACGTTGCCCAGACCTCCCAGACCCTGGAGAAGCTCCAGACGCTGGACCAGGAGTGCGGCGGGCTGGACCTGGTGATCGCCAACGCCGGCGTGGGCGAGGTCACCAATGCCCGCAAGCTGGAGTGGGACCGCGTCCAGCGCACCATCGACATCAACGTCACCGGCGCCGCGGCCACCCTGTGCGCGGTCCTCCCGCAGATGGTCCAGCGCGGCCGGGGCCACCTGGTGGGAGTCTCCTCCCTGGCTGCCTTCCGGGGCTTCCCCGGGTCTGCTGCCTACTGCGCGTCCAAGGCCTTCCTGCAGGTGTTCCTGGAGGGACTGCGCGTCGATCTCCGGGGCTCGGGGCTGAAGGTGACCTCGATCCATCCCGGCTACGTGAAGTCGGAGATGACCGCCCACACCAAGGGGCCGATGCCGTTCTTGCTGGAGACCGACGACGCGGTGGAGCGGATGGGCAAGGCCATCTACCGCGGAGACGCCGAGTTCTCCTTCCCCTGGCAGATCGCCGGGGTGATGAAGGCGATGCGGCTGATGCCCAACGGGCTCTACGACCTGGCCCTGGGCGCCGGAAAGAAGAAGGGAGCCAAAAAGCTCCCCCCTCCCCAGAACTAGTTGGGGGCGTTCATCAGGAAGTCGTTCGGATCCACCTGATTGCGGCTGGTCTCCATGTCGGTGGGCTCGGTGTCCTTGCGGAACCACATCTCCACCGCGTTGCGGTTGTCCGCGGCGGCCAGCCTTCCGGTCTTGGGATCCACCTTCACCTTCACCACCTCCAGCGAGGAGGACGGGTGGAACTCACCCTGGGGACGGTCCCCCAGCGCCTCCTTCATGTACTGCAGCCAGATCGGCAGTGAGGCGCGGCCTCCGGTCTCGAAGCGGCCCAGCGGGTGGGGGTTGAGGTCGTAGCCAAGCCACACCACCGCCACCAGGTCCTTGGTGAAGCCGGCGAACCAGGTGTCGAAGGAGTCGTTGGTGGTACCGGTCTTCCCCGCCGCCGCCTTGCCCAGCCGGTTGGCGGGACCGCCGGTCCCCTCCCTGACCACCCCCCGCAGCAGATCGCGGAGGATGAACGCGTTCTCGCGCTCCATCACCTGCTCCGAAGGCTCGGCCAACGCCGCGTAGCCGCCAGCCAGCCGATCCACCAGCGGGGCCCAGGCGTCATCAAACGCGGTGTGGTCCTCCACGGTGCGGCCGAAGCGGTCCTCGATCTTCCGCAGGAAGTAGGTGGCGCGCTTGTCCCCCAGCCGGTCGAAGGTCGCGTACACCGAGGCCAGGTCCGCGGGGTACACGCAGGAGGAGCCCAGCGCGGCGGAGAAGTCCATGTTCATCGGGGTGGACAGACCCATCTTCAGCGACCAGGCGCTCATGTTCTTGGTGCCCACCGCTCCGAAGGTCTTCACCGCCGGGATGTTCATCGAGTTCACCAGGGCCTGGCGCAGCAGCACGTCCCCCTGGAAGTCCTCGCCGAAGTTCTCCGGCTTCCACACCTTCTGGTTGTCCGGATCGTGCTGCACGATCGGGCTGTCCACGATCACCGTGGCCTGGGTCCACTTGAGCTGTTCGATCGCCGCCCCGTACACCAGCGGCTTGAACGCCGACCCCGGCTGACGGCAGGCCTGGAAGGCCCGGTTGAACTCGTTGGCGTCGTAGTCGTAGCCGCCGATCATCGCCACCAGGTACTGGCGGTGGGGATCGATGGAGACCAGCGCGCCCTGCAGCTCCGGCTCCTGCTCCAGCCGGAACAGGGTCACCCCGTCCGGGATGGCCTTCTCCAGCTTGGAGTCGAACTGCTCCTTGTCGTCGTAGAGGTGCTTCTTCTCCGCCACCGCGCGGACCACGATCACATCCCCCACCGACACCGCCCGCTTCACCGTGCTCAGCATCAGCGCCGGGTAGTAGCCCTCCGGGTTCAACTTGCGGGCCCAGCGCATCCCCAGCAGCGGCAGCAGCCCCTTCTGGTCGCCGACCTGGACCTGGGCACTCTGCTCGTCCTCGGCGATCGAGGTCACCAGCCCCACGTAGAAGCGCCCGGGGGTCAGCTTCTCCTCCCCCATCGCCTTCTGGCTCTTCTCCAGGAACGCCCGGCGCTCGTCCGGCTTCTTCAGCTGCTGCAGCGGCCCGCGGTACCCCTGGCGCTTGTCCACCTCCAGCAGTCCATCCAGCATCGCCACCTGGGAGCTGCGCTGCCGCTCGGAGTCCATGGTGGTGAAGATCTTCAGGCCCCCGTTGAGCAGGGTGGGGTTGCCGTAGCGCTCGACCACGTCCTTGCGGACATGCTCCACGAAAAAGGGCGCGAACTCGTGGAAGACGTCCTCCACCGGGTACACGCTGACCTCGGTGTCCCGCGCCTCGTCGTGCTCGGCCTGGGTGATCATCCCCTCGGTCAGCATCCGGCCCAGCACGTAGGTGCGGCGCTTCTTGGCCGCCTCCGGCCGGACGAACGGAGAGTAACGGGAGGGCGCCTGGGGCAGCCCGGCAATCAGGGTGATCTCCGCCAGGGTCAGGTCGCGGACGTCCTTGCGGAAGTAGTTCTCGGCGGCGGACTGCACCCCATAGCTGTGGTGCCCCAGATAGACGTTGTTCAAGTAGAGGTAGAGGATCTCCTCCTTGGTCAGCGCCTTCTCCAGGCGGACGGCCAGGATCGCCTCGCGGATCTTCCGGGTGAGGTTCTTGGCGGTGGCGGACTTGTAGCCCTCGGCGGAGATCAACACCGCCTTGGCGGTCTGCTGGGTGAGGCTGGATCCTCCCTGGACCGACCCCTTGCCGGTGGTCTTCTTGACGATGGTCTTGAAGGCTGCGCGGCCGGTGCCCAGCACGTCCACCCCGAAGTGATCAAAGAAGCTGGAGTCCTCGGAGGCGATGAAGGCCTGGACCAGCCGCTTGGGGATCCGCTCGTAGGGGACCACCTTGCGGCGCTCGTTGTAGAACTCGCCGGCCAGCACCGAGTCGTCGGTGTAGACCTCGGTGAGGACGGGCGGGAAGTACTCGTCGACCTTGGGGATCTCCGGCAGCCCGTCCGAGTACACGTAGTAGATGCCCAGCCCGGCGGTGACCCCGGCGGTGACCCCCACCAGCAGCAGCCAGCCCAGGATCTTGGCGGTGGTCCGCTTCCAGTTACGGGTGCGCTCGGGCTCCTCCAGCACCAGGCGGTGCTGGGAGCGATCCACCGGCGGCGGCGGCGTCTGGGGATCCTGGGGCGTCGGGTTCATGGTTCGAGGGCAGCCTTTCTCAACACGTCCACCAGCTCCGGGGGCAGCTCGGCGCGCAGCTTGAGTTTCCCACCGTGCTCCGGATGGGGGAACTCGATCTCCTGCGCGTGGAGGAACATCCGCTTGAGGCCCCAGCGAGCTTTCACGTCGCGGTTGTAACCAAAGTCGCCGTACTTCTTATCCCCGGCCACCGGATGGCCAATGGCCACCAGGTGTCTGCGGATCTGATGTGTTCGCCCGGTGTCGATCCGGCACTCCAGCAGGGCACAGTCGCTCCCCTGCTTGATCACCTGGTAGCGGGTCACCGCCTCCTGCATGTTCACCCCGCGGCGGGCCTTGGACTCGGCCGTCTGCTGGTGCTCAGAGAGGGGCAGGTCGATCACCCCGGAGGTGCGGGGCATCTTTCCCTTCACCAGGGTCACGTACCGCTTCTTGGTGCCGCCGTGGGTGAACAGGTCGGTGAAGTGCACCATCGCCGGGCGCCGCTTGGCGACCAGGATCACCCCGCTGGTCTCGCGGTCCAGGCGGTGCGCGGGGCTGGCGTTGAAGTCGTTGCGGGTGGCCTTGGGCCCCAGGTAGGCGCGCACATAGTCCACCAGGGTCCCACCGGTGATCCCGCTGCCGGTGTGGACGGCCATCCCCGACGGCTTGTCCACCGCCATGATCCAGTCGTCTTCGTAGAGCACCTTGAGGTCGCGCGGATCCACCGGAGGGGGAGGCGCGGGCACACGGGCCTTGTCTGGAGCGCCCAGCAGCGTGTCCGCGGTGCCGCGAATCGTCAGCACATCCCCCGTCAGGAGCGGTTGCTCCGGCTGGCATCGCTTGCCGTTCACTCGCACCTTCTTGGTGCGGATCATCTTGAACAGGTGCGAGACCGGGACGTTGCCGAGCTTTTTGCGCAGGTACTTGTCCAGCCGTACCCCTGCGTTGTCCTCGTCCACCCGAAACTCGATCATGTAGGCGCGCGGACCAAACCACAGCGATCCGGCCGAAGCCAGGAAGGCCAACGGTCCGTTTGATCTGCCTGGCCCCTGAGGGGTCGCTTGCTTCTGCGCCCTGGCAAGAACGGTCATACTGCAGGCGGCCTTGGCAACCCCCCGTCCCCCCGTCCTGCGCGCCGTCCACGCCCTGCCGCTGGGGCTGTTGGCGTTGGTGCTGGCGGTGACCGCAGGGCCGGAGCAGCCGGTGGGAGCCCCGGCCCCCGGCGCCCTGGCCGGCGGAAGCCAGGACAACCCGGTGGCGGCGGGAGGGGCCAACCAGTCCCTGGTGGTGTGGACCGACCTGCGCTCCGGAATCCAGGAGATCCGGGCGGCCCGGGTGGCCACCAATGGGACGGTGCTGGATCCTGTCGGGTTGGGGCTGGGAACCGGAACGACCCCGTCGGTGGCCTGGGATGGCACCGACACCTATCTGGTGGCGTGGCAGAGCGGCCTGGACATCGTCGCCGTCCGGGTCAGGGCCTCGGACGGGGCGGTGCTGGACAGCCCACCGCTGAGCGTCACCGCCTCCGCCACGGAAGAGTACGCCCCGGCGGTGGCCTTCGCCGCCCCGAACTTCTTCGTGGTCTGGCAGACCCGGTCCGGGAGCACCGCCAACTTCCGGGTAGTGGGCCGGAGGGTGAGCCCCGCGGGGGCGGTGGTGGACGGCGCCGACCGGGCGGTTTCCGGGTTTCCGCTGAGCACCGTCACCTGCTCTTCGAAGTCGATCGCCAGCAGCGGAACCAAGTATCTGGTGGCCTTCATCTGCAAGGACATCCCTGCCGGCACCTCTGCGAATGTCCACGGCGCGCTGCTGGACGCCACCGCCGCCCTGGAGTTGATGGAGGACCCGGACATCTCCTTGCTCCCGGCCCCGGAAGCGGGCCCGGCGGTGGCCTTCAACGGCACCGACTTCCTGGTGGCCTGGAACGGAGCGGGGCTGGTGCATCTGCGTTGGTACTCCACCACCGGGGCCCAGACCGGCTCGACCGACGCGCCCACCACCACCGGGATGGACCCCAACGTGGCCTGCGCCGGCAGCGACTGCGCGCTGGGCTGGCGGGACACCCGGGCCTCCGCCAGCGGTCATCTCTACGGCGCCAAGACCCGCCCCAACCGCACCCTGGACGGCGAGGTGGCGCTGGTCCTCAACAACAACTCCAAGGGTCAGCCGGTGCTGGTCCACGCCGGCACCTCCCTGCTGCTGGCCTGGAGCGAGCAGGGGCCGCTGGACAGGAACATCCTCGGGCAGCGGCTGGACACCGCGCTGGGAGCCCTGGGCGCAGTGTTCCCGCTGTCCACTGCCGGCGCCTCCCAGCAGGGGCTGATCGCAGTGTCGGGGGCGGCGGGCGAGACCCTGCTGGTGTGGCAGGAGCGGCGGGTGGGCAGCGTGGACCTGCTGGCCACCCGGGTGAATGCCAGCGGGGTGCGGCTGGACTCCCCGCCGCTGGTGATCTCCGCGGCGGCCTTCGACCAGCTGGGCGCGGACGCGGCGTTCGATCCGGTGAACAACCACTATCTGGTGGTGTGGCAGGACAGCCGAGGAGGGGTGAACCTCCCCCAGATCTTCGGGGTGCTGGTGGACGCCGGGGTGGTGGGTGCGGAGATCCCGATCTCCGTCGCCGCCACCGCCAAGTCCGGCCCCAAGGTGGCCTATGGCGCCGGGGTGTACGAGGTGGTGTTCCAGGAGGACTGGTCGATCCGGGCGGTGCGGGTCTCCGCCACCGGGGTGGCGGCGGCGCAGCGAACCGTGGAGGCCGGCACCTCCGCCGACACCCAGCTGCTGCCGGGGATCGGCTTTGGGGCCAAGTTCCTGGTGGGCTGGACCTACGACACCCAGGCCTTCTCCGAGGCCCGGGCCCGGTTCATCGCCACCGGCGGGGCGGTGGAGTCCACCCTGCTTCGACCGGGCGGGAACACCCTGCCGGTGCCCCGGGTCCCGATCTTTACCGGTGGCGGGTACGCGGTGCTGGCCACCAACACCTCGACCCTGGATTCGGAGCTGTACAACGCCTCTGGAGCACTGCTGGGCGACCTGGCGATCACCACCCCCGGGCTGAACCAGGGCCCCTTCAGTCTGGTGAGGGATGGCAGCCAGTTCTTCGTGGTGTGGCTCAACGCCGGGCAGCTGGTGGGCAAGCGGGTCACCACCGGGGGTTCGATGATCGACACCAGTCCGTTGGTGCTGTTCTCCACCGCCACCCCGCCCAGCGGGCCGACGGCAGCGCGGGTGGGTCCGGACCTGTTCACCGTCGGCTACCAGCGCTACGAGGCGGCGGCACCCTACTCCGGCGTCGGCAGCTTCTACCGGCAGGTGAACATGGCTGCCACCGGCTCCGACGGCACTGCCCCCCAGGCGGGCACGGTCAGCGATGGGGTGGGAGCGGACGTGGATCTCCAGCTCTCCACCTCCAGCCTGGACGCGAACTGGAGCGGGTTCGTCGATCCGGAGAGCGACATCACCGGCTATCGCTGGTGGGTGGGGACCACTGCCGGGGGTTCGGACGTGGTGGCGCCGACCGTGGTGGGGGTCTCCACCAGCGCCCAGGCCACCGGGCTGAGCCTGGTCACCGGAACCCGCTATTCCGTCACCGTGGAGGCCACCAATGGCTCCGGGCTGACCGTCACCGCCACCTCCGACGGGGTGGTGGTGGACGGCACTCTCCCGGTGCTGGAGTTCGTGCATGACGGACCGGGCGCGGATCTGGACGTCACCGCGTCGGCCACCTCCTTGGAGGCCAACTGGTCCGCCAGCGATCCGGAGAGCGGCGTCGCTGGCTTCGAGTGGGCGATCGGGACCACCGCCGGAGGGGAGGAGCTCCAGGCCTTCACCCCGGTGGGCACCGCCAGCCTCGCCTCCGCCAGCGGCCTGACGCTGCAGAACGCCCAGACCTACTTCGTCACCGTCCGGGCCACCAACGGGCTGGGTCAGACCGCCACCTTGAGCTCGGATGGGATCGCCCTGGTGACCCCCTTCGCGCAGCTGCGCTTCGTCTCCCCGCCCGCAGTCGCGACCGCGGGGGTGCCGCTGGAGGTGACCGTGGAGGTGGTGGACGGACAGGGCGCGAGGGCCACCGGCTACGGAGGCACGGTGCGGTTCGTCTCCAGTGACCCGGGTGCCCAGCTGCCGTCCCAGACTGCGTACCTGGCGGAAGATCAGGGCCTGCGGCTCTTTCCCGGGGTGGTGCTCTGGGCTCCCGGGACCACCACCCTCACGGTGGAGGAGGTGGGCGGAAGCGGGCTGTCCGCGCAGCTGACCGTGGAGGTGGCGACCCCGTTGGTCCCGGTGATCCGCCGCGACGCGAGTCCGGTGGGGGCGCTGGGGCTTCCCTACCGGCTCAACGGCACCAACACCCTGGGGGTGGCCGGCGAGGGCCCGATCACCTTCGAGCGCTGCGGAGGTCCGGAGACGTTCGAGATCGATCCGCAGAGCGGCGCGGTGCGCTGGACGCCGGCGGCGGCCGGAGCGTTGATGGTGTGTCTGACCGCCCGGAACGGCGCCGGGGAGGACAGCTATTCGTTCCCGGTGGAGGTGGCCGACCAGTACCGGATCGCCTGTGGGTGCAGCTCGGGCTCCGGCGCGCTGGGGCTGGGCACCTGGCTGGCGGCGGCGGCATTGCTGCTGCGGCGACGGCGGAAGCCGCTGCCTCGGCTCGACGCCTGAGCTAGGTCTCCCTTCGATGATCGGCTGGCATGCCTCCTTTCAGGAGCAGTCCCTGGTGCTGCGGCGCTATCCGCTTCCGCGGTCGGGTCGCACTGGGGTGATCCTGGCGACCGACCTGGTCGAGGTCTGCGTGGGCTGGGCTCCCCCGGCCGTCCGCACCCGATCCGGTGAGTTCCTGTTCGTTCCCGCTCCCCAGGCGCCGGAGCTGGCGGCGTTCGCGACGAAGCATCGCCTCCCGTTCGTCCGCCGGGCAGACGTCTGGGCTGCCCTGCTGGAGCCGTTCTTGGACACCCAGCACTCTCCCGAGTTCGAGCAGGGGACGCTGCGGTTCCTGTCCGAGCAGGGGCTCACCGAGGAGGAGGTGGCGGGGCTGAGGAACCGGGTCGGGGCCCGAATGCTCTCCCTGACCGCCGTCACCTGGGAGTGGGTGTACTACGGGCTGTTCGACGTCCTGGAGGCGATGCGCCCCAGGCTGTTCCCTGCCGGCCGGCGATTCGCCACCTTCTACGACGAGGCGATGGCGATCGCAGGCCTCGGGAAATGCCAGCCGTCCGACGCTGCGGACTTCTCGACCTTCTACCACCGGGGATCATGACCGTGGCGAAGGGCTGCTCTGCTCGCGGCGAACTCGGGGAGAGGTCTCCACCGTCGCCACCTCCTGTCTGACCGTGGCCTCGAACCGGGTGGGTTCCACGCGGCGCTGCTTGAAGATCCGGACCCACTCCCGGACCACCGGACGCCGGACGATTTCGATCTTGTCCTCGTACAGCGGCAGGACCCACTCCACCCGCGAGGAGGCGCGCCTGCCGCCTTCTCCTCCTGTGGCGCCGACCCTCTCGACGCGGATCTCCTCTCGCCGGACCATGACCTCCAGGGTGCGCTTCTCGGTCACCACGTATTTGTGGACCCGGAGATGGCCCGCCACCCGGGGCCTCACCGTGGCCTCCAGTTCCTCCTGGTGGAGGTCCAGGACCCTCCCTCCCTCGCCGGGTGGGGAAAGGCGGCGGCGCCCTGCTCCGAAGAACAGGGCGCCCAGGCCTAGACTCCAGCCCGCCACGCCGAGAAGCCGGGCGGACATCTACTTCCAGGTCCCCTTGTCGTCGTCCCGGCGGGGGGCCTGACGCGTGGGCTGTTCGACCTCCACGTGCTCCTTGCGCACCGTCTCGCTGGTGGCGCGCTGTTCCACCTGGCGCTCCTTGCTCACGGTGAGGCGCTCCTTGACCACCGGACGCTTGCGGATCTCCACCTCCTCCTCCATCACCGGCACGGAGAAGGTCTCCTCCTGGAAGGCCTTGTCTCCCACGCCCGCGGCCCGGACGTCGCCGGAGGAGGCTGGCCGACGATCGACCCGGATCTCCTCGTGGACCACCGGAACTGTGACTTGCCGGGTTTCCTCGGTGACTCCCTTGTGGATCGTCACCTCGCCGGCCTGCTTCATGCGCTTGCGGACGTCGAGCTCCTCCTCCAGCACGTCGATGTTGATGTCCCGACCGGCGGACATCCCGCTGGCGTCCCTGGCCTCTCCGGTGGAGGCGGTGGCCTCGGCGCCCTCCTTCGGCTTGAGCCAGACCGCGCCCTCCCGGATGCCGTCGATGCGGCGGTAGTCGGCGATGTACTCCAGCTTCTTGCCACCATCGATGATCAGCGCGTCACGCTCGTGCGCGGTCACCGGCCCCAGCTCGCGGCCCAGGTGGTCCCTGACAATCATTCCCTTCGAGATCTGGTCTGCCCAGTTCAACATTTCGGATTCTCCTTGGTGGGGGTTCTCACAAGGCTGGGCACCCGCGAGCCGAAGCGCACCCAAGTGGCGCTCGTCCGCGCCCCTGCCTCCCGGAAATCCAGAGGGCGTCCGGGCGGGCCCTTGGGACGGGAAGCGCTGGCCGGGCCCGCTTGCCCCCGTTCGTCCAGAGGGGGTTTCCCCCGGGGATCGTCCGGAGACGCAACCGGACGATCATTTGTCTGGCGTGACGGCCAAAGCGCGCCGATAAAGTCGACCTATGGCGAAGGCTCCCACCATCGAATCCCTGCTGAAAAACGGCTCCACCGAGTGGAACAAGCTCCGCAAGGCGGGAAAGGTCAGCACCGACCACACCGGCGCGACGTTCGCGCAGCTCTTCTCGGCCAACACCGATCTGTCCAACCTGACCCTCGTGGGCTCCGAGTGGGAGAAGTGCGATCTGTCCAAGATCAACTTCCGGGAGGCGGATCTCTCCAACGCCTACTTCCACGGCGGCCGCCTGCAGGACTGCGACTTCCGGGGCGCCAACCTGGATGGCGCGACCTTCGAGCGGATGAAGCTGCTGCGCTGTGACTTCACCGGGGCCAGGGGCCTGGAGGCCCTGGAGCTGGACGAGGTCGATCTGGACCGGGTGATCGGTCTGGACGGCGAAGAGGCCCCGCCCCCTCCCCCGCCGCCGGTCCACGGGGTCACCTCGTTTACCCGCGAGCAGCGCACCGCCGCGGAGTCGATGTTCGGCGGCGCCCCCACCGGCAACGAGCCGCCCCCCTTCCGTCCCCAGGACTCCGCCGGTTCGCTGGTGTTCCGGGCGATGAAGGATCTCACCCCGCCGCTGTGGGCGCTGGATGTCCCCGGGCTGCGGCTGCCCACCCCCTCCCGGCTGACCAGCGGCTCCAGCCTGGAGTCGCAGCTGCGGGACGTGGTCAAGGCGCGGCTGGACGGCCGTCCGGCCACCACCGATCCGGCCACCGAGGGCAAGGCCCAGCAGGCGCTGCGGATGGGCGCCAAGGACGCGGCGCTGGCCGCCCTGTACCTCAAGGAGATCGGGGTCGATCCCCAGTTCCGCTTCTCCGCCGCCAAGGCGCTGCGCGCCGAGCTGCGCCGCGAGCTGGAGGTGGATGACCCCACCGGCCAGGTCGACCCCCGCACCGCCGGCGCGCTGCTCTCCCTGCGGCTGACCCACGAGGCCCCGGAGTTCCTGGGCGAGGTGCGGCGCCGGCTGGCGGCCGCGCAGCTGTTCCAGGCCCTGCTGGAGTCCGGCTTCACCCCGGAGAACAACTGGGAGGAGGCGGTGGACGCCTCCGAGGCCGCCATCGAGCTGACCGCCACCGCCGGCCTGGAGCGCGAGGCCCTGGGCGAGGCGTTCGGCGACTTCACCAACCTCCCGGACGAGGTCCGGTTCCGCCGGCTGGCCTACCTGGGCGAGGCGGCGATCTCCCTGGAGCAGCTGGCCCGGCTGCCGGAGGGCACCGAGCCGGCCTGGCTGACCGGTCCCGAGTACCGCGAGTGCCACGACCGCGAGATGGACTTCGTGCAGGCGCTGACCGCCGAGCAGATCCCGGAGAAGGTCCCGGAGCTGGCGGAGACGGAGCTGAGCATCCCCAAGGGCACCGTCCCCGAGGAGAGCGACTCCGACCTGTTCCTGCACTTCCGCTGCAGCGTCTGCGGCAAGGAGAAGCTGCTGGTCCAGTCCCCGGAGTAGGCTTCACCAGGGGTGGGGCCCAGGGCTCATCCGGACTCTCCGGGTGGGCCCTTTGCTTTGCGGGCAGGCGGGCGCACCCTCCCCCACCCGTTGGACCGCAGGGGGTGTTGTCCTCCGGCCCCGGCCGGTTTATGTGGGGGACGAATCCGAGGAGCGTTGCAAGGCCCTTTTGGGCCCTAGGCTCGGACTTGAAGTAACGGCGCTCACCCGCATGTGTCCTCTGCCGGGGTGAGGCGCCGTACCCGCCACCCCCCCGGTCACGGCCCGTGCGGTTCTTGCGAACCGAACGAAGGAGCCATCCATGACCGCAGTCCTCAAGAACATCCGTCCCGACCAGCACAAGATTGCCGACCTCTCCCTGGCCCCCTGGGGCCGCAAGGAGATCCGGATCGCCGAGAGCGAGATGCCCGCGCTGATGGCCATCCGCCGTGAGTTCGCCGCCCAGCGTCCGCTGGCGGGGGCGCGGATCGCCGGGTCGCTGCACATGACCATCCAGACCGCGGTGCTGGTGGAGACCCTGCAGGCGCTGGGCGCGGAGGTCCGCTGGGCCTCGTGCAACATCTTCTCCACCCAGGATCACGCCGCGGCGGCGCTGGTGGCCGAGGGCACCCCGGTGTTCGCGTTCAAGGGTGAGAACCTGACCGAGTACTGGGACTTCACCCACCGGATCTTCGACTTCGGCCCCGCCGGCAGCGAGTCCGAGGGCCCGAACATGATCCTGGACGACGGCGGCGACGCCACCTTGCTGATGCACCTGGGCAAGAAGGCGGAGAAGGATCCGTCGGTGCTGACCAACCCGGGCAGCGAGGAGGAGACGATCCTCTACGCGTCGATCAAGGCCAAGCTGGCGACCGACGCCACCTGGTACTCGCGCAAGAGCGCGAAGATCATGGGCGTGACCGAGGAGACCACCACCGGCGTGCACCGGCTGGAGGAGATGTCGGTCAAGGGGTCGCTGATGTTCCGGGCGATCAACGTCAACGACAGCGTCACCAAGAGCAAGTTCGACAACCTCTACGGCTGCCGCGAGTCGCTGGTGGACGCGATCAAGCGCGCCACCGACGTGATGATCGCCGGGAAGATCGCGGTGGTGGCCGGCTACGGGGACGTGGGCAAGGGTTCGGCCCAGGCCCTGCGCGCGCTGTCCGCCCAGGTGTGGGTGACCGAGATCGATCCGATCTGCGCGCTGCAGGCGGCGATGGAGGGCTACCGGGTGGTGACCATGGATTACGCCGCGGACAAGGCGGACATCTTCGTCACCGCCACCGGGAACAAGAGCGTGATCACCCTCGATCACATGGCCAAGATGAAGGACCAGGCCATCGTCTGCAACATCGGCCACTTCGACAACGAGATCGACGTGGCCAAGCTGGAGACCCTGCAGTGGGAGGAGATCAAGCCGCAGGTGGATCACGTGATCTTCCCCGACGGCAAGCGGATCATCCTCCTGGCCAAGGGTCGGCTGGTGAACCTGGGCTGCGGCACCGGCCACCCCAGCTACGTGATGTCCTCCTCCTTCGCCAACCAGACCCTGGCGCAGATCGAGCTCTACTCCCGCAGCGCCGAGTACCAGGTGGGCAAGGTCTACGTGCTGCCCAAGCACCTGGACGAGAAGGTGGCCCGGTTGCAGCTGGCCAAGCTGGCGGTGCAGCTGACCGAGCTGACCGAGGAGCAGGCCAAGTACATCGGCGTGCAGAAGAGCGGTCCGTTCAAGAAGCACGAGTACCGGTACTAGGCATCGCCTGAAGTCCCAGGGTGGCGGCGGGAACAGCTCTCCCGCCGCCCCACCCGCGCTGGACGCAGGTCAGCCGGTCAGAAGGTCCCCGTTACTCCCAGCTGCCAGCCGCCCCGGGCGCCGGGCGCCAGCAGCAGCGAAGCGGTCCGGGTGTGCTTCCACTCCTCGTATTCGCTGTGGTGGGCGTCGTGGAGCTGCCAGCCGATGGCCGCTCCCAGCAGGCCTCCCAGCAGCGCTCCGCCCAGGGTCAGCCAGTTCCCGTGCAGCCCGGGGCCCGGGTTGGCCGGATCGCCGAGCCAACCCGACTGGCCCAGCAGGTAGCCGGCGCCGCCGCCCGCGCCCGCACCCAGCACCGCCCCGGAGAGCGCGTACACCGCATTGGGCCAGGGCGGGTTCCGCAAGGCCGAAGCGGGCGCCTCCTGCACCGGGGGCAGCTCCTGGCGGGAGGTCGTTTCCGGAGTGCTGGCGGTGATCAGCAGCGTCAGGCCGAGCGCGGAGATCGCGAGCATGCGGCGGAGTGTAGCGGCGATTCTCCGGGAGGGCGGACAGGCAGCCCACCGGCCGTTCCGGGGAGAATTTTGTAGTTTGCTCGCCCGGAGTACGCTCGGGGCTTGCCCCCGCGGGGGGCCGTGGATCGGAGCCCGGGATGATCGACGACGAGGACGATTCGGACGATCGCACCAGCATCGAGATGCAGGTGCCCCGGCTGGTGTCTCCCGGACAGCAGAAGCGGCACCCGTACTTCATCGTGATCAACGGGACCACCTCGGTGGGGAAGAGCTTCAAGCTCTCCGGGCAGATGCTGATCGGCCGCAGCGCCGCGGACATCACCCTGGAGGACAACGGGATCTCCCGCCGCCATGCCCAGGTCACGGTGGAGCCCGATGGCTCGGTCACGGTGTCCGATCTCGACTCCACCAACGGGACCTTCTTCAACGGCGAGCGGCTGGAGGTGCGCAGGCTGGAGGACGGAGACAAGGTCCAGTTCGGCAACACCACCGTGCTCAAGCTCTCCTACCAGGACTCGCTGGACGAGGCCCTGCAGCGCAACCTGTACGAGTCCGCCACCCGGGACGGGCTGACCAAGGTCTACAACAAGAAGTTCCTGCTGGAGGTGCTGGAGAAGGAGGTGGCCTACGCGGTCCGCCACCAGCTCCCGCTGGCGCTGGTGATGCTGGACGTGGACTTCTTCAAGAGGGTGAACGACACCCACGGGCACCCGGCGGGAGACTACGTGCTGGTGAAGCTGGCGCAGGTGATCCAGCAGGTGGTCCGCACCGAGGACGTGCTGGCCCGCTACGGGGGCGAGGAGTTCGCGGTGGTGCTGCGCCAGTCGGGCGCCGCCGCCGCCGCGGTCTGCGCCGAGCGGATCCGCTCCGGGGTGGCGGCCACCGAGTTCCACTTCAACGGGGCGCGGATCCCGGTGACGATCAGCGCCGGGGTGGCCTCCGCCTCCGAACGCCTGGGCCAGCCCCAGCAGCTGATCGAAGAGGCGGACCGGCTCTTGTACCGCGCCAAGCAGGGCGGACGAAACCGGGTGGAGACGGCGCCCGCCTAGAACAGCTCCAGCTGCTTCACCGCGCCGATCGGCCGTGCCTCCACCCCGGCCTCGCAGAGGGCCTGCGCCAGCTCGCGGGCAAAGCCGTGGTGGGTGATCACCTCGGTGGCCCCGGTGGCGCGGGCGTAGGAGATCAGCGACTGGCAGTCGGCGTGATCGGAGAGCGGGAAGGCCACGTCCGCGCCGTAGCGGCGGGCGGTCCCCGGACCATCCAGGGCCCAGCCGGTGAGCACCGCGCTCTGGCGGGGGAAGATGCGGGCCACCGCGGTGCCGCGCGCCACCCGGGGGGGAAAGATCCCGATCTCTCCGGGCCGCAGCTCGCCCTCGAAGCGGCGCAGGTTGGGGATCTGCACCCCCAGCTCCTCGTACAGCTTGGCCACGTCGTACACCGAAGGATGGGCGCAGAGGGCCAGGCCCCGGGAGGCGAGGAAGGCCATCGCCTCCTGGCTCTTGCCGAACGGGTAGCACAGCAGCAGCGGTGAGACGCCCCGCTCCAGGTTCCCGCGGGCCCAGGCCTCGATCGCGCCCAGCACCTCCGCCTTGGGCGGGAAGCGGTAGCGCGGGTGGCCGAAGGTGGATTCGATGATCAGGGTGTCGCACTCGGCGACCTTGGCCGCCTCGGCGGTCATCGAGGCTGCCAGGTTCAGATCGCCGGTGTAGGTCACCCGGTGCCCGTCGGCGCGGGTCACCCGCAGCTGGGCCGAGCCCAGCATGTGCCCCGCCGGGAGCAGCTCCAGGATCAGCGGGCCCAGCTCGAAGGGGCGGTGGTAGGGCACCGGCAGCGCCGCGGGCAGCTTCCCCAGTCGGTGGGTCATCATCCGCACCGTGGCCGAGGTGGCGATCACCCGCTCGTGCCGCGCGATGTGGTCGGAGTGGGCGTGGGAGACGAAGGACAGGGTGGACTTGCGGCGCGCGTCCAGCCACAGCTCGGTGCCAGTCAGGTGCAGGCCATTGCGGCGAAGCTCGACGGCGGACATGGGCGCGCGGGTATAGCCGAAGGCCGGGGGGACCGCAGCCCGGGCTCAGCCCGACTTGCCTGCCTGGCGAACGAGCCAGCGGTCCCAGAGGGCGTTGCCGACCTCCGCCATCACCACCCCGGCGATGATCAGCCCCCCGCCCACCAGCTCCCGGCGGCCCAGGCCTTCGCGGCCCACCGCCACCGAGTAGAGCGCGGCGAAGACCGGCTCCAGGCTGAAGATCAACGCTGCCCGCACCGCGGTGGTCCGGGCCTGCCCCCAGGTCTGGATCCCGATCGCCAGGGTGCTGGCGAACAGCCCGGTGAACACCACCCCCCACAGCAGGGTCGGGTTCCAGACCAGCCTCACCTCCAGGAACGGGAGGCAGAGCGCGGAGAGCACCGCCACCACCGCCAGCTGCACGGTCACCATCGCCATCACCTTGGCCCTGGGCGCCAGGCGCTCATTCCAGGCGATGTGGAAGGCGTAGGCCACGGTGCAGCCGAAGGTCAGCAGGTCCCCGCGCAGGGTCCCGGCGGTGGAGGCGGCGCCCTCCGCCAGGGTCAGCCAGTAGAGGCCCAGCACCGCCAGCGCCACTCCCAGCAAGGAGGGGATCCGGGGCAGCCGCTTGAACAGCACGATGGAGACGAAGGGCACCAGGACGATGGTCATCCCGGTGATGAACGCGGAGCGGGAGGGGGTGGTGTGCTGCAGCCCGGTGGTCTGGAAGGCGTAGCCCAGGAACAGGAACACCCCCAGCAGCAGGCCAGAGCGCACGCTGGGCTGGTGCCGCAGGTCGCCCCGGGCGATCGCCGCCGCGGCCAGGGCGCCGAGGGCAAAGCGCAGGGTGAGGAAGGTGAAGGGATCCGCCTGGTCCAGCGAGTCCTTCACCAGCACGAAGGTCCCGCCCCACACCGCGGTGATCAACAGCAGGGCCAGGTCCCCGCGCAGGCGCCCGCGGGCAGCGACGGTGAGGGCCATGGCTAGGGTTCCGGGCGGAGAAGAGGGTCCATGGGCGCGGCGGGCTTTTGGCCCGTCCCGTTCCCAGGTGCAACCTTCAGGCGTCCGGGTCCAGGGTCCGCTGCATCACCACCAGCGGGCCAGAGGAGTGCAGGCGCTTCTCCGCCTCGCGGATGCGGGAGAACGGCGCGTCGGTGAATCCCTGGCGTTCCAGCATCGCCAGGGAGCTGCGGTTGTCCGCCTGGACGTCCGCCTCCACCCGGGTGATCCCCTGGAGCCGGGCGGCCGTGCACAGCTCGTCCACCAGCGCTCCCGCCAGCCCCAGCCCCCGGGCCACCGGGCTGACGTAGATGGAGCGGATCCAGTGCCCGTCCAGGTCCACCCCCTCTTGCCGATACTCGTCCAGGTAGGCGAAGCCGAACAGCTTGCCGCCGCGCCCCAGCACCCCGGCGGCTGCGCCGTGCTCCTCCCAGCGGGAGAGCAGCTGGTGATCGATGAAGCGCTGGGACAGCGGCAGGTGGTCTCCCACGAACGCCACCACCGCATCCCGGTCCGCATGGGTCAGCCGGCGCACCCGCAAGGGGCCGATCAGCGCGCGGCGCAGCTCCCCGGTGGAGCCGGAGCAGAGGCTCTGCCAGGCACGCCGGGTCATCCCCTCCACCCACGGTTGGGACGCGCTCCAGGCGGCAACTTTTTGCGCCACCCCGATCGGCGCCCGGAGCAGGTCCGGCACCGGCAAGGTCAGCCCGCGCGAGCGGAGCGAGACCACCCGCCCCAGCACCCGCTCCAGCGAGTCGTCTCCGCCCAGGAAGGGCTGGCTGCGAAAGGGCCGCTTGGAGGTGACCACGTGCACCCGGAGATTCCCGCGCCGGGTGCGCACCGCCGCCAGGTGCCCCACCCGCAGCGCCTTGACCCCGCAGCGGCGCACCTTGACCGAGTCCCCGGTGCTGAGCACAGGCCACATGCTGCGGCCAAAGCCGCGCACCCAGAGCTCCGCATTGAGCTCCGCCGCCTCCAGCACGTCGGCCATCTCCGCCATCGCCCGGGGATTGTGACCCGGAAGCGGACGGATGCCTATTGGGTGACCAGGAGGTCCGGACGCTGGGAGAACAAAGTGCCGCTGCCATCGCAGGAGGCGCAGGCAGCGGTCGTCACCGGAGGTGACCTATATTCAGCTCATGATCGAGGCTGAACAGATCTGGCCGATGCGGGTTCGTCCGCTCCGTCGCACCGAGTACCAGAGCCTGGCGGAGAGCGGCGCCTTCGGTGAGGAGAAGCTGGAGCTGATCCGGGGGACGCTGATCACACGGAGCCCGGCAGGAACGGCGGATGCCGCCGCGATCACCCTCCTCAACGAGCAGCTGATCCTTTCCCTGCGCAAGCGCGCCTCTGTGCGGCCACAGCTTCCGTTGGCGGCGGGCGAAGACTCGATGCCCGAACCGGACCTGGCGGTGATCGACCGGAGCCTGGCGCCCGGGAAGGGGCACCCCTCGGAGGCGCTGCTGGTGATCGAGGTCGCCAACTCCTCGCTCAATCTGGACCGGAACATCAAGGCCCCGCTGTACGCGGAGGCGAAGGTCCCGGAATACTGGCTGGTAGATCTGACCCGCAACCGGGTGGAGGTGTACCGGACGCCGGTGGAGGGTCGGTACACCCAGGTGGAGGTGGTGGGCGTGGAGGGGACGCTGGTGGTCTCCGCCTTCCCGGACATCCAACTCAAGACCAGCGACTTCCTGCTGCCCGAAGGCGGCTGAACGCAACGAAGCCGCCGCGACGTATCGCCGCGACGGCTCCGGTACTTCCCCCCGCCGGAGCGGAAGACTACTTGGCGGCCTTGAGGGCCTCGCGCAGCTCCGGGAGGGCCTTGAACAGGTCCGCCACCAGGCCGTAGTCGGCGACCTGGAAGATCGGCGCCTCCGGGTCCTTGTTGATGGCCACGATGGTCTTGCTGCCCTTCATCCCCGCCAGGTGCTGGATGGCGCCGCTGATCCCGGCGGCCACGTACAGCTGCGGCGCGACCACCTTGCCGGTCTGACCGACCTGCAGGTCGTTGGGCACCCAGCCCGCGTCGCAGACCGCGCGGGAAGCGCCAACCGCCGCGCCCAGCTCGTCCGCCAGCGCTTCGATCTCCTTGAAGTCGCCCTTGGTGCCGCGGCCTCCGGAGATCACCACCCGGGCCTCGGTGAGGTTCGGACGGGCGCTCTTCACTTCCTTGAAGTCCAAGTGGCGGGCCTTCACCGCGCCGGCGTCGGCGGGGGTGAACGCCTTGACCTCGGCGGCCGCCCCGCCCTGCTCGGCGACGGCGAACTCGGTGGTCCGGATGCTGAACACCTTCACCGGGGTGGACAGCTTCACCTCGGCGATCACGTTGCCGGCCCACATCGGGCGGGTGAAGGTCACGTCCGCGCCCGCTCCACCAAAGCCCATCACGTCGGTGGCCATGGCGGCCTTCAAACGCGCGGCGATGCGGGGGGTGAGATCCTTGCCCATCGCAGTGGAAGCCATCCCCACGTAGTCGGCCTTGATCTGCTGGGCCAGCGCGGCGACGGCGGGGGCGTAGGTCTCGGCCAGGTAGTGCTCCAGCACCGGCGCGCTGCCGGCGTGGACCACCTTGGCGCCATAGGCGGCAAGCTCTCCGGCCACCGCGGTGACGTCCTTGCCCAGGACGACCACGTGCAGCTCGGCGCCGGCCTTCTCGGCCAGCTGCTTTCCGGCGGTGATTGAGTTGAGGCTGGCCTTGCGGAGCTTCCCGTCCGGCTGCTGCTCGGCGACGATCAGAACGATTGGCATGTGCGTATCTCCGTAGTCGGTAGCGGGAAGGTCAGACGACCTTCGCCTCGGTCTTCAGCTTCTGGACCAGGGTGGCCACATCCGGGACCTTGATCCCGGCCTTGCGGGCCGGCGGGGCAGTCATCTTCACCACCTGCAGCTTGGGGGTGACGTCCACGCCCAGGCCGGAGGGGGTCAGCTCCTCGATCGGCTTGCTCTTGGCCTTCATGATTCCAGGCAGCGAGGCGTAGCGGGGCAGGTTCAGCCGCAGGTCGGTGGTGACCACCGCCGGCAGGGTGCACTCCAGGGTGGAGAGCCCGCCGTCCACCTCGCGGACCACGCTGACGGTCTTGCCGTCGGCGCCAATCGCCAGCGCGGGCTGCTTGGTCTTCTCCGCGTCCGACTCGAAGGACTCGACCTTGGAGGCGAACGTCGCCTGGCCGTAGCCCAGCCACTCGGCCAGATACTGACCAACCTGGTTCTGGTCGTCGTCGATGGCCTGCTTGCCCAGGATCACCAGGTCCGGCTTCTCCTTCTCCACCACCTTCTGGAGCAGGCCCGCCACGCCCATCTGGTCCAGCGGCCCCTCGTGGTTCACCCACACTGCCTTGTGGGCGCCCATCGCCAGCGCGTGGCGCAGCTGCTCCTGGACCACCTTGGGGCCAATGGAGACCACCACCACCTCGCCCTGGTGCTTGGCGACCAGGCGGAGGCCCTCTTCGACCGCGATCTCGTCGAAGGGGTTGATCTTGTACTTGAGACCTTCCAGCGCGATGCCGGAACCATCCGGCTTCACCTTGATCTTCGACTCGGGGTCTTCAACCCGCTTCGCCGTTACCAGGATCTTCAAAGGGCCGCTCCTCGTTCAGGGAAAATGAAGGAGGGCGCGCCCAGGTGACGCAGCGCGCCGTCAGGGGGCTGTATATGCGCCCGGACGGCGGATGCGGCAACCTACTTCGTCCAACTTTGAAGCAGCGCTGTTCCGTGGGAACAGATTCCGGCCTACTTCTTGGGAACCTTCTCCCAGTCGGCCAGGAACTTCTTGATCCCGATGTCGGTGAGCGGGTGGTTGGCCAGCTGCTGGATCACCGAGAACGGCAGGGTGGCCACATGGGCGCCCATGCGGGCGGCCTGGACCACGTGGACCGGGTTGCGCACCGACGCCACCAGCACCTCGGTGGAGAAGTCGTAGTTCCCGTAGATCTCCAGGATCTGGGAGATCAGCTCCATCCCGTCCTGGGAGATGTCGTCCAGGCGGCCCACGAAGGGGGACATGAAGGTGGCCCCGGCCTTGGCGCACAGCAGCGCCTGGTTGGGCGAGAAGACCAGGGTGACGTTGGTCTTGATCCCCTCGGCGGTCAGGGCCTTGACCGCCTTCATCCCCTCCACGCCCATCGGGATCTTCACCACCACGTTGTCGTGGATCTTGGCCAGCTGCCGGCCCTCGGTGATCAGCCCCGGGGCCTCCAGGGAGACGCACTCGGCGCTGATCGGCCCGTCGACGATGGAGCAGATCTCCTTGATCGTCTCCTCCAGCGGGCGGCCCACCTTGGCCAGCAGCGAGGGATTGGTGGTGACGCCATCCACGCAGCCCATCTCGTTGGCCGCCCGGATCTCCTTCACGTCCGCGCTGTCGATGAAGAACTTCATGGATCTTCTCCCTGACGCGCGCACAGGCGAAGTTGCCCGGCGGTCGCGGCGCGCGAGCGAGTAACCGCAGTGCCCCCCACCGGTCAAGCCAGGCGAAGGCCGCGGCCGAGCGAGCGGGCCCTACCAGGCGAGGAGGACCCTCTCCCTCACCTGCCACCGGTCTGCGAGTACATCACCTTGGAGCCGATCACCGAGTACACGCGCCCCGGACGGCCTGGATCCAGCGCCAGGGCCCGGGTCCCCGTCCAACCGCCCACCACCTGATCGGCGTCCTGCCAGGTCGCTCCGGAGTCGGTGCTCCTCCGGATCCGGGATCCGGCGGCATAGACCACGTCCGGATCGAAGGGATCCACCGCGACCACCTGGATGAACGATCCCTCGGGGTCGATCAACGTCCAGGCGGTGCCTCCCTTGGGGAGGCGATACACCTGGTCGCCTCGACCCGCGAAATAGGCTCCCTTGCTGACGGCGAAGGTGTTCCACCCGCTGCTGGTCGTGATCTCCAGCGGGGGGCCCCCCGGGTCCCAGCTGGAGGAGCCGGATCTCAGGTGCTGCACCGAGAACTCGCTGTACCCGGTGCTGGCCATGACCAGGGCATAGAGGTCGTCTCCCAGCAGCGCCAGCTTGACTGCCGTCCCGGCGCCCCCGCCGCCGAGGGTGGCCGATCCCCACCCGCCCGTCGCGTCGCGTTGCCAGGCGCCGCCCCCGCGGGTGGCGTAGACCGAATCTCCGGTGGGGGTGACCAGGATCGCCCTGCCATCGTAGAGGAGCGGCTGGGTCCATTCATCGGAGACGCCGACATCCAGCTGCCAGAGGTCATTCTGACCGGCATACAGGGACTTGCCGTGGGCATGGTGCGCGACGCCCAGGAAGTACGGCGCCCAGTCCAGCTGCGCCTCCAGACGCCAGCTGGCTTCCTCGGGAGTGCGGCTCCAGATCGCGCCCGAGCCACTGCCCACGTAGAGGCGTCCGTCGGTGCCATCCACAAAGGCAGAGAAGAGGTCCGGATCTCCCAGCCCCCGGTTGAGTCGGGGAGAGGGCCCGACGCCGTCGCGCGGGTGGCGCACCACCCCCGCGGACCAGGTCCCGACCATCAGGTTCCCGTTCCCATCGACGATCAGGCGACGGGCTCGATCCGGGAACTGGGTCGTCCAGCCCTCGGCGCCTACCTCTCGAACGAGGATGCCGACAAAGGTCCCCACCACCCATCGGGCTGGCGAGCCGGGCCAGTAGGTGACCGCGTGAGCGCCGAACGATCCGAGGCCCAGATCAACCTCGGTAAAGGTGCGGCCGCCGTCCTCTGAGAGGTAGGTCGCGGAGTAGGTGCTGGCCCACACCGTGGAAGGGATGCCCTCCGCGGAGACGAACTCCACCGGGCCGGTGAGCCCCGTGGACGCGGTGAAGCTCACTCCCCCATCGGCGCTCCACAGCAGCCCATCCGCGGTGCCAACCATCAACAGCCCCCCGACCTGCGGGTCGTGGGAGAGGGCAAAGATCTGGTTCGGCACCGTCCCCACCGGGACGAAGGAGCGGCCGCCATCGGCGCTGCGATAGACGGTGGTTCCTGAACCGGCATACACCAGCCCTGCCCGGGTGGTGAGGTGGACCAGATTTTCCCAGGAGCCAACCCCCACCGTCGCCGCGGTCCAGGTCTGTCCCTGGTCGTCCGATCGCTGCACGGAGCCGAAGCCCCCGACGATCACCGTCTGCGGCTCAGAGGGGATCAACGCCAGGTCCCTGGGCATGGAGACGGTCTCCAGCCGCGTCCAGGTCTCGCCGTTGTCCCGGGAGCGGAAGACGTGCTCGGCCAGCGACAGGTAGACCACCCCACTGATCGGGTGCCGGACCAGGTCCGCCACCCAGCCGGCGTCGTCTATCCCCTCCATCGACAGCCGGCTCCACGCGTGCGCCAGGTAAGCGTCCAGGCGAATGGAGGTGCCATTGACGCCCTCCACCCGAACCGGCTGGGAGCCCGCCGCGATCGCCGACTCGGCCACCCCGGTCAACCGGGTCCCGTCCGAGCTCACCACCACCCCGCTCAACTCCGTCTCGCCCACCCAGGCCCGCGTGCCCTGCAGGAGATTCGTCCCTTCCACGGTGAAGATGGTGCCCGGTTCCGTCGGGCCCTCGGGAGGAGAACTCCCGCTCAGCCGCGGAGGCCAGAGGTAGGTGAACGCAGCTTCCAGCGTGCCCTGGCTCCCGGCGGAGTGGGCCACCAGGGTCCCCACCCCCGTGCCTGGAGGCGTCACCGCCGTCAGTTCGGAATCGCTGACCACCTCCAGCCCGGTGAGGAGGGCGCCGTTGAGCTCCACCCGATCCACCGAAGAGAGGTTGGCGCCGCGGAGGATGATCTGGGTCCCGCCGCTGGTGGGCCCCTCCGCCGGTTCCACCCCGGTCAGCTTCGGTGCGGGTTCACAACCGGCGGCGCAGAGCACCGCTCCGAGAATCGCCAGGTGTCTCATCGAGGGATCCTAAGCCGGAAAGCACGGACACTAGGACAGAATCGACCGCCTGTCCGGGTGGGGGGCAAGGGGGACTGCTTCGTTCCCCAAGTTGGCGCGCCGGCCTCCGGGGGGTGTAGAAGCCGCCGCACATGGCTCGATCTCCCCGGCGGGTGGCTCCTCCCAAGCTCCGTGTCGTCAAGGCCCCCGAAGTGAAGGAACCCCGCACCCGGCGTCGCGCGCCCGCGCCCGAGCTGACCGACGAGCTGGAGTACGCCCGGACCGTGCTGGCCGCCGAGGCGCGCGCGGTGATGGGACTGCAGGACCGGCTGGGGGAGGGCTTCCTCCTGGCGCTGGACCTGATGGCGGCCTGCACCGGGCACATCGTGGTCACCGGGATCGGCAAGCCGGGGTTCATTGCCCAGAAGCTGTCCGCCACCCTGGCCTCCACCGGGGTGCGCTCGGTGTACCTGCACCCGGCGGAGGCGGTGCACGGGGATCTGGGCCGGGTCTCCCGCGGGGACGTGGTGCTGGCCCTCTCCAACAGCGGGGCCTCGGAGGAGATCATCCGGCTGCTGCCCGCGCTGCGGCGGCTGGGGGCGAAGATCATCGCCATCACCGGCGATCCGAACTCGGCGCTGGCCAAGGGCGCGGACTTGGTGCTGGACATCGGCCGGATCGACGAGGCCTGCCCGATGGGCCTGGTCCCCACCGCCTCCACCGCCGCGCTGCACGCGATTGGCGATGCGTTGACCATGACCCTGCTCAAGCGGCGGCAGTTCACCACCGCCGAGTACGCGCTCTTCCACCCCGGGGGGAAGATCGGCCGGGCGGTGATGCGGGTCTACGAGGTGATGCGCTCCGGGGAGGCCAACCCGGTGGTCAGCGAGTCCGCCTCCCTCTCCGAGGTGGTGGTGGTGATGACCAACACCCCCGGCCGTCCGGGCGCGGCGAACGTGGTGGACGCCTCGGGCCGCCTGGTCGGGATCTTCACCGACGGGGACCTGCGCCGGCTGGTGGAGCAGGGCCGCACCCACTTCGACGTCACCGTGGGCGAGGTGATGGGCCGTCACCCCCGCTTCGTGCTCCCCGAGGAGCTGGTGCTGGGCGCGGCCACCCGGATGCGCGAGGCTCGGGTGGACCAGCTGCCGGTGGTGGACGCCGAGGGCCGGCCGGTGGGGCTGCTGGATGTGCAGGATCTCCTGGCCGCCGGGCTGGTCTGAGCCGCCTTTGTAAGATTTTCTGACACCGGGCATTCGCAACCCGGGGGGCTTCTGGCGGAGAATCCTTCCGGAGGATTTTTCCATGTCCAAGCTGACCTCGCTGCGCCCCGTCACCCCGCCCGTCGTCGAGAAGCCGCGTGAGCCGACGGCGACCCCCGCCTCCAATCAGGTGACCCGGGCGGTCGGAGATTCCTTCTCCGCCCGGTCCTCGGCCCAGCCGCAGGTTGCCCAGCGCCTGGGGTTCGGGCTTCCGGACATCGACCTCGACCTCCCCAAGATCCCCTGGCCGGACATCGATCTGCCCAGCGTGGACGACATCAAGGGCGCCTTCGGGAAGCTCCTGGACGGGATCAAGGACCAGATCATCGAGAAGGGGGCGGACGGTCTCTTCGCGGCGCTGGAGGCGCTGCCGGGGGACATCGGCAACGAGGAGCTGCGCAAGCTGCAGGACCTGGGTCAGGTCAAGGCGCCCGAGCGGGGGCTGACTGCCGAGGAGAAGTCGGCGCTGCGCGCGGTCTACGGAGACAGCATCGACTACGACAAGGTGGTGGTCCGGGAGGGGGACATTGGCCTCTTCAACCGGGACGACCGGCCCCTGGTGCTGGGCAACACCATCCTGGTGCCGGAGGGGCGGCTGGATGACGCCACCGGCCAGGTCCGCCCGGACGACCTGATCCACGAGGCCGCCCACCTGTGGCAGTTCCAGCACGGGGGGATCGACTACATCAAGGAGTCGCTCCAGGACCAGGGCACCCAGGGTTCGGGCGCCTACGAGTTCGAGGAAGATGTGCTGGCCGGAAAGCCCTGGGACGAGCTGGGCCCCGAGCAGCAGGCGCACCTGATCGAGACCGCCTACGAGCAGGGCTACTTCGACCGGCCCAACCAGCGGTTCATGATCGAAGGCCAGGACCTGACCTCCTACCTGAAGGAGGCGATGCGCCAGGTGCGCGGCGGCCACGGCGCCCCGGGCGGCCCGGTGGTCAGCTAGGCAGCGCGCCCCCTCAGGAGCCGGGTAGAGTCGGCGGTCCATGACCGCACCGCGGGACCCGTCTGGAATGTCGGCCTTCAGGGCCCGCCTGCATGAGATCGTCTTCGAGGCGGACACCCCCGCCGGCAAGGCCTTCGACGTGGGGCTGCTGGCGCTGATCGTCCTCAGCATCGCGGCGGTTTGCCTGGAAAGCGTGCCGCAGTACCGCGCCGAGTACCGGGACGAGCTGCGGATGGCGGAGTGGGCCTTCACCGGGATCTTCACCGTCGAGTACCTGCTGCGGCTGATCTCGGTGAAGCGCCCCTGGCAGTACGCCCGCAGCTTCTTCGGGGTGGTGGATCTGCTGGCGATCGTCCCCACCTTCTTGAGCGTGATGGTGCCCGGGGCCCACTCCTTCCTGGTGGTCCGGGTGCTGCGGCTGCTGCGGGTGTTCCGGGTGCTGAAGCTGGCGAACTTCGTGGGGCAAGGAGAGATCCTGGCCACCGCGCTGGCGCGCAGCCGCTACAAGATCACCGTGTTCCTCACCGCGGTGGGCTCGGTGGTGGTGATGATGGGCGCGCTGATGTACCTGGTGGAGGGCCCGGCCACCGGCTTCGACAGCATCCCCCGCGGGATGTACTGGGCGGTGGTGACCATGACCACCGTCGGCTACGGGGACATCGCCCCCCGCTCGGTGACCGGCCAGTTCCTGGCCTCGCTGCTGATGGTGCTGGGCTACGCGGTGCTGGCGGTGCCCACCGGCATCGTCTCGGTGGAGCTGGCCGCCGCCACCCGCGGCGGGGTCAGCACCCAGGCCTGCCCGTCCTGCGGGCTGGGCGGACACTCCCCCGACGCGGTCCACTGCAAGTACTGCGGGGAGAAGCTGTAGCGGCTGAGGCACCCCGGAGGATTCCGGGGCGCCTCGGCGCAGGCCGCTACCGCCGGACCAGCCGGTGGTGGCCGCGCGCCACCGCCAGCAGCAGGGCCATCAGGACGATCAGCGCGGTAGGCCCGGGCGAACCCTCCTGGCCCCCGGAGGCACAGCCGCCGCAGCCCGTCTGATCTGCCAGGTCGCACACGTCGCCGACCCCATCTGCGTCCTCGTCGGCCTGACCGACGTTGGCGATGCCCAGACAGTTGTCGGTGGCGTCCGGCACCCCGTCCCCGTCGGTGTCCGCATCCGCCGGCCGATCATCGGTGGCGTGGAGCGGGCTGGTCTCGCCGGGATCCACCCGGCCGTTGTGGTTGGAGTCCTCCTCGCCGTCCTCCAGGCCACCGTTGTCGGTGTCCGGGTTGCGGGGATCGCTGGTGGTAGACGGGTCCAGGTCCGGGAGGAAGGCGGAGGCCAGCGTGTCGGACCCCTGGGCCCTGGCCAGGCCCAGCTCGGTGCCGTCCTGCAGTCCGTCCTGGTCGGTGTCCGCCACCATCGGGTCGGTCTCACCGGTGTCCAGCACGCCGTTGCGGTTCTCGTCCTCGTTTCCGTCCAGCAGGCCGTCGTTGTCCGAGTCGTCGTCCAGCACGTCGGTGCCGACCACGTTCACCTCCGGGCCATCCAGGATCTGATCCCCGTCGGTGTCCTGATTGAAGGGATCGGTACCGGCCGCGGCCTCGTCCAGATCCACCAGACCGTCGTCGTCGCTGTCGATCCCCACACCCACGGTGACGGTGGCAGTGGCGGTGCCTCCCTGCCCGTCGACCACCGTGTACTGGAAGGTGTCGCTGCCCACCTGCCCGGCCTTGGGGACGTAGACCACCTGGTTGCCGACGATGGTGGTGGTGGCCTTGGCGGAGGGGACCACCGCGTCCACGGTGAGGGTATCCGCGTCCACGTCGGTGTCGTTGGCGACCACGTTGATGGTGATGCTGTCTCCGGCGCGGGTCGAGGCCGCGTCGCCCACCGCCACCGGGTTGTCGTTGACCGGGGTCACGGTGACCGTGACCACCGCCTCGGACACGTCCGCCTGCCCGTCGGTGAGCCGATAGGTGACGGTGTCGGTCCCCGAGTAGTTGGCGTTGGGGGCGTAGGTGATGGCGCCATCCGCCTCCACGGTGGTGGTGCCGTTGGCCGGGTTGGTGACCACGGCGAGGGTGACCGGGAGATCGACGGCTCCGGTGTCATTGGCCTGGACCGCGATCCGGACCGACACGTCCTCCTCGGTGGTGGCCTGGTCCGCGACCGCGACCGGAAGATCATTGGCCGGGGTGATGGTCAGGGTCACGGTGGCGGTCACCGTGTCCGAGTCCGCGTCGGTGATCCGGTAGGTGAAGGAGTCCGCCCCGTTGTAGTTGGCCTCCGGGGTGTAGAGCACCTGGTTGTCCGGCTGGACCACCGCCGAACCATGGGTGGGCGCGGTCTCCACCACCACCGTGAGCGGGGTGTTGCCGGTGCCGGTGTCGTTGGCCAGGACGTCCACCGTCAGGGTGCTGTCCTCGGACAAGGTGGCGGTGTCGTTGGTGGCCACCGGGGTGACATCCACCGGGGTGACGTTGACCGTCACCTGGGCGGTGTCCGAGCCCCCCTGCCCGTCGGAGACCGTGTAGCTGAAGGAGTCCGGACCGGTGTAGTTGGTGGCCGGCCGGTAGGTCAGCCCGCTGCCACCGCCGGTGAGGACCACCGTGCCGTTGGCGGGAGCCACGAAGCTGGTGATCAGCAGCGTCTCTCCCAGATCCGGGGCCACGGTGTCGTTGCCCAGCACCGCCAGGACGGTGGCGCCCGAGTACTGGGGAACGGAGAAGCTGTCGTCCACCGCATCCGGGGGATCGTTGGCCGGGGTGACGGTGACAGTCACCGTGGCGGTGTCCGTCCCGCCGCTGCCGTCGTTGACCGTGTAGGTGAAGACGGAGCTGCCGGAGAAGTTCGCCGCCGGGCGGAAGCTGAGGGTCGAACCATCGGTGGTGACGGTGCCGTTGGGCGCCGCGGCCACGCCGGTGATGGTCAAGGTCTCGCCCACGTCGGGGGCGGCGGTGTCGTTCCCGAGCACGTCCAGCACGGTGACCGGGGCGTCCTCCAGCACCGTGAACGCATCGTTGACCGCGTCCGGGGGATCGTTCTGCGGCGCGACCAGGATCGAGATCGTGTCCTCATCCTGTTCGGCGATCCCGGCGCCGGTGGCGCCCAGGTCCCGGGTGAGCACGGTGACGCTGCCCAACCCCTGGAAGTTGGGGGTGGGGACGAACACCAGGGTGTTGAGCGCGGTGGCCAGGCTGGCCAGCGGCCCGGTGAAGGTCATGGTGGTGGCGGCGACGCCGGTCCCGGCCTGGAAGGTGAGGCCGGTCTTGGTGCCCAGGGCCACGGTGCCGTTGGCGCTGGAGAGCGTCACCTGCAAGGAGGCGGCATCCACGTCCGCCACGTTCACCCGGTTGCCATTGGCGGTGGAGAACTGCAGCGAGGTGTCCTCGTTGAGGAACTGGTCGCCGGGGATGGAGTTCACCGGGGCGTCGTTCACCCCGTTGACCGTGATCGCGATCACGTCGGTGTCGAGCTTGGCCGTGCCACCGGTGTTGCCCAGGTCACTGGTGAGCACGGTCAGGGTGGCCGCGCCGACGAAGTTGACGTTGGGGGCGTAGCTGGTGCCATCGAGGGCGGTGTTCACCGCGGCCAGGGTGCCGGTGAAGGCCATGGTGGTCTCGTTGGTCCCGGTGCCGGTCACCATCGTCACCGCCCCGGGGTTGCCCAGGAATAGCCGGCCGTTGGTGGCGGTGAGGGTGACCCGGGCCAGGCCGGCGCCCATGTCCACGTCGGAGACGCTCAGGGCATTGCCGGAGGACGAGGAGAAGACCAGCAGCCCCTCCTCCAGCATCGCCTGCGGTCCGGGCACCGCGTTGAGCGGCGCGTCGTTGTCGGAGTTCCATTGAATGTTGACGCTGTCGCTGTCCACTCGCTCACCGCCCGACCCGTTGCTGCCCAGGTCGCTGGTCACGATCTGCAGGGTGCTGGAGCCGATGAAGTCCGGGGGAGGGGTCACGGTCAGACCATTGATGGCGGCATTGACCCGGGGAAGCGGCCCGGTGAACGACATCACGGTGTCGGTGGAGCCGGGCGCGAAGTTGATCCCGTCGGTGCTGGAGAGGCCGATCCGGGTGCCATTGCTGGAGGTCAGTGAGACCGAAAGCTGGGCCGCCCCCACGTCGGCATCGGTGATCGAGAAGGAGGCGAACGTCCGGGGAGTGTCCTCCAGACCGGTGACGCTGGGAGACAACCCAGTGTTCACCGGCGGATCATTGACCGCCGTCACTACGAGGTTGAGCACGTCGGTTTTGCTCTCCCCATTGCTGTCGCTGCTGATGATCTGCAGCGTGGCCTGGCCGCTGTAGTTGAGCGCCGGGATGAAGCGGGCATTGTTGAGGGCGGTATTGAGAGCGGTGATCTGCCCGCCGGCGGTGACGTTGGCGGTGTTGTCGCCGCTGACGGTGGTCAGCCCGGTGGTACCGCCCAGCTTGAAGACACCGTTGGTGACCGCGATCTGGACGGTCAGCGCAGGGTTGTTGGCGTCCGCCACCGAGATCGGATTGCCGCCTGCGCTGGAGAAGAAGAGCGCGATGTCCTCGATGGTCTGCTGGTTGGTGGGCAGCGTGTTCACCGGCTGGGTGTTCACCGCCACCACGTCGATGGTCACCGTTCCCTCCGCGGTTCCGCCGTTGCCGTCGGAGACCAGGTAGGTCAGTAGATCCGGCCCCGAGTAGGCCGCGGTGGGGTTGTAGCTGATGCTGTTCCCGTTGATGAACGCGGTGCCGTTGGCCGGTGCCGTGACCACCGAGACCAGGCTGAGGGTCTCTCCCAGATCCGGCGCCGCGCTGTCGTTGTTCAGCACGTGGATCAGATTGGCGACGGAGTTCTGCAGCACAGTGGCGTTGTCGTTGCCCGCGGTGGGTCGGTCATTGACCGCGGTGACGGTGACCACCACGGTGGCGGTGTCCACCCCGCCGTTGCCGTCGGAGACGGTGTACGAGAAGGAGTCGGTGCCGTTGAAGTTGGCGTTCGGCTGGTAAGTGACGCCGGAGGCGGTGAAGGTGGTGGCGCCGTTGGTCCCCTGGGTGGCCGCGGTCACCACCAGCGTCTCTCCCGAGTCGGGCGCGATGGAGTCGTTCCCCAGGACACCCAGCGGGATGGCGCCGTCATCCTCGGCCACGGTGAGGCTGTCGTTGGTCGCGTCTGGGACGTCGTTGACCGAGGTGACGGTGATCGCCACCGTGCGCGGGTCCGACTTCGAACCCCCGCTGCCGGTGGCGCCGAGGTCGGTGACCAGGAGTTCGAGCGAGGCCGGGCCGTTGTAGTTCGCGGTGGGAGCGAAGCTCAGTCCGTTGAGGGCGGTGTTCAGCGCGGCGACCGCACCGGTGAAGACCATCGTCGCATCGGCGGTGCCGTCACCGGCCTGGAAGGTGAGGCCGGCCTTCCCCCCCAGGGTCAGGGTTCCGTTGATCCCGGCCAGGGAGATCTGGAGGGTGGGCGCGTCCACGTCCGCCACCGTGAGCAGGTTGCCGTTGCCGGTGGAGAACACCCGGGCCACGTCCTCGTTGGTCACCTGCGCACCAGGGGTGGTGAACACCGGAGCGTCGTTCACCCCTGCCACATTGATGGTGACGGTGTCGGTGTCCTGACGGGCGCCGCCGTTGCCGCTGTTGCCCAGGTCGTTGGTGATCAGGGTGACCGAGGCCGCCCCGTCGAAGTTGGCGTTGGGGGTGAACACCACGCTGTCCAGCGCCGCGTTCAGCGTGGCCAGGGTGCCCCGGAAGGTCATGGTGGAATCCGAGCTGCCGTCGCCCGCGCTGAAGCTGAGCCCGGTGGAGGAGCCGAGGGTGAGCACGCCGCCGGCGGTGTTGAGGGTCATCTGCAGCAGCCCACCGCTGACGTCCACGTCGGAGGCGCTGAGGCCATTGCCGGCCGCCGAGGAGAGAGTGAGCGGGGTCTCCTCGATGGTGGCCTGGGCGGGCGGGACGGCGTTGACCGGCGCGTCGTTCACCGCGCCCCAGGCGAAGTTGAGGGTGTCGGTGTCCTGACGGGCGGGAGAACCCGGAACCCCGGAGTTGCCCAGGTCGTTGGTGGTGAGGACCAGGGTGCTGGTGCCGATGAAGTTCAGCTTGGGGGTCACGGTGAGCCCGTTGAGGGCGGTGTTCACCGCGGTCAGGGGGCCCACGAAGGTCATGGTGGCGTCGTCCACACCGTCCGCCGGGGCGACGAAAACCAGCCCGCTGGTGGTGGGGAGGGTGATCACGGTCTCGTTGTCCGCGGTCAGGGTCACGCTGAGCGTCGCTGCGCCCACGTCCACGTCGGAGACCAGGATGGAGGTGAAGGTCTTGGGCTCATCCTCGATGCCGGCCTGGACCGTGGTGGGCAGGGTGTTGACCGGCGAGTCATTGACCGCGTCCACGTTGATCAGCAGCGAGTTGGTGGTGGTCTCGCCGGTGGAGTCGCTGGAGGTGAGGGTCAGCGAGGACTCGCCATTGAAGTTCGGCGTGGGCTGGTAGCGGGAGTTGTTCAGGCCGTTGTTCAGCGCGGCCAGTGTGCCCTGGGCGGTGACCAGCGCCGAGTTGTTGCCGGAGACGGTCAGCCCGGTGACGGCGCCCAGGGTGAAGGTTCCGTTGGTCACCGAGATCTGCACGGTCAGGGTGCCGCTGTTGGCGTCGGTGACGCTGATCGGATTGCCGACCGTGGTGGAGAAGACGAGCTGGGTGTCCTCCACGGTGCGCGGAGGAGGAGGCAGGGTGTTGACCGGGGCGTTGTTCACCGCGACCACGGTGAGCGTGACGACGGCGGTGTCGGTTCCGCCGTTTCCGTCCGAGACGGTGTAGGTGAAGGTGACCGGGCCCACGTATCCGTCCACCGGCGTGAAGACCAGGTTGCGGCCACCGGTTCCGATCACCACCGAGCCGCTGGCGAGGGGATCGGGGGCACTCACCGCGGTGATGGTCAGCGTCTCCCCCAGGTCGGGAGCGAAGCTGTCGTTGCTGAGCACGCTGAGGGTGTTGGCCCCGGAGTTCTGCTGCAGGGTGACGGTGTCCGCCACCGCCTCCGGGTTGTCGTTGACGCTGGTCACCGTGACCAGCACGGTGGCGGTGTCCTCCCCGCCGTTTCCGTCGGAGATGGTGTACGAGAAGGAGTCGGTGCCGTTGAAGTGGGGGTTGGGCTGGTAGGTGACGCCCAGGGCGGAGAACGTGGTGGAGCCGTTCGCTCCCTGCGTCGCGCTGGTGATGGTCAGGGTCTCGCCCGGATCCGGCGCGAAGCCATCGTTGGTCAGGACCGGGACATTGGTGGAGCCGGAGTCCTCCAGGAGCACCAGGGTATCGTTCACCGCGTCCGGCAGATCGTTGACCGAGGCGATGGTGATTTGAATGGAGTCGACGTCCTCGAACGGCCCGCCGCTGCCCGAGGCGCCCAGGTCACTGGTCCGCACCTCCAGGGTCGCGCTGCCAAAGAAGTTGGCGGTGGGGCGGAAGGTGAGTCCGTTGAGCGCGCCATTGAGCGACCCCACCGCGCCGGTGAAGACCATGCTGGGATCGGAGTTGCCATCCCCAGACTGGAAGCTCAGCCCGGTGGTCCCTGCGAGGGTCAAGGTGCCGTTGGTCACCGTGAGGGAGACCTGGAGGGTCGGAGCGTCGACGTCGGCCACGGTGATCAGGTTGCCGTTGCTGGAGGAGAAGGCCCGGGCCACATCCTCGTTGGTGGTCTGCGTTCCGGGGACGGTGTTGACCGGAGCGTCGTTCAACCCGGTGACGTTGACGGTCACGATGTCCTCGTCCTTGCGCGCTCCGCCGGACCCGCTGTTGCCAAGATCGAGGGAAATCATCTTCACGGTCGCCGTCCCGGCGAAGTTCGGGAAAGGAGTGAAGACCGTGCCGTTCAAGGCGGCGTTCACGGCGACCTGCGTGCCCGTGAAAGTCATGAGCGCATCTCCAGCGCCGTCTCCCGAATTGAAGGAAACCATCCCGGGGTTGCCCAGGTTGAGCGTTCCGCCGTTGGCTTCCAGGGTGATCTGCAGCAGGGCGGTGGTGACATCCACGTCGCTGGTGCTCAACCCGTTGGCGTTGGCGGCCGAGAAGGTCAGCGAGCTGTCCTCCACCACGGTCTGCGCCACCGGGAATGCATTGACCGGCGCGTCGTTCACCGCCGCCCAGAAGAGAGTGACCGTGTCCGTGTCGGCACCCGGCTCGCCGGCGCCGGTCTTGCCCAGGTCCTCGCTCTTGATCACCACCGTGCTGTTGCCGATGTAGTTCAGCGCTGGGGTGACGGTCAGGCCGTTGAGGGCCGCGTTCACGTCCGGGAGCAGACCCTGGAAGTGCATCGCGGGGTCGTTGTTGCCGTCACTGGCGTTCAGGAAGGTCAGCCCGGAGGTGGTGGGCAGGGTCATCACCGTCCCGTTGGAGGCGGTCAGGGTGATCACGATTGGCTCCGACCCCAGATCCACGTCGTTGACCGGCAGGGGGAAGGTGCGCGGAACATCCTCGGTGGCCGCTTGCACCCCGGTGGGGACGATGTTGGTGGGCGGGTCGTTGAAGGGGAGGACGTGAATCGTCATCACCCCGGTGGCGCTGACGTTTCCGTCTGAGTCGTTGGCGGTGATCTGAAACTGAGCGTCACCGAAGAAGTCGAGCGCGGGGCTGTACCGAGACGAAGACAACGCATTGTTGATGGCTGCTGGTGATCCGGTGAGGGCCACGCTGAACGTTCCCGACCCGCTGATGACCACATCCGGATCCGTCCCCGGCACGAACACGCCGTTGGTGACGATGATCTGAACGTTGAGGATGGGGCTATCGGGGTCGGCAACGGTGATCGCGTTCCCGCCCGTGATGAACAGCGGGCTGTCCTCATTGACGCTCAGTTCGAGGGGAACCGAGGTGGTGGGCGGAATCCCCAGCCCACTGCGCACCATCCCCACGGTCTGCGCCGGCTCCGGATTCCCCGCCTCGCCACACCCGGCGGCCAGGGCCACCGTCACCAACGCCGCCGAAAACCTGAGAGCCTTGATCATTGCGTCCCCGCTGCCGGTCACCCGGGAAAATTTCGGGCCGACTATACGGGAATGGTTTTCCAAAACACACTGCATCCGGAAGCCCAGACAAACCCGCAAGAAATGTGGGTCCGGGTGCGACTCGTCCGCCTTGAGCCAAGCCCTACGCCACGCGGCGAAGGAGCTGGTCAAAGGCCCAGGGAGCCCTGCCCACCGCGCGGATCACCCTGCGGCGCAGGGCGGGTCGCCTCGCCAACCACAACATCGCGCGGGTCATCCGTGAGTACGGATCGAAGTGGCGGGCGCACGCTCTCACGTAGGGATCCAGCGAGCGGGCGGTCGCCCCCTGGGCCAGCACAGCAGGAAGCTCAGCGGCCAGGAACGCGGCGGCCCTCAGCCCCAGGGTCAGCCCTTCCCCGGTGATCGCATCCACGTAGCCGGCGGCGTCTCCCAGCAGCACGAAGCGATCCTGCGCCAGCACCGGCACCGTCCGCGCCAGCGGCCCCGCCCCTCGCACCGTGGAGTCGTGGGGCGCGGCGCCCAGCCGCTGCGCCAGCTTTGGGAACCGCTCCAGCAGCTGCTCGAACGACACCTGCTCGCTGCCCCTCTCCCAGAGGAAGGCGACCCCGATCCGCCGCTCGCCCACCGGGGTCACATAGGCCTCCACGTCGCGGGAGAAGTACACCTCCACCCGGTCGGTCCACGGAGCCAGGGCGTAGTGCCGGCGCAAGCCGTAGCGCGCGGGCAATCCGCTGGGACGCTCCAGGCCCTGTTCCTGGCGCAGGGTGGAGTTGAGCCCGTCGGCCGCCACCAGCAGCCTGGCGTGGACGGGCCCCCCGTCGGTCTCCAACTGCACCCCTTCGGTGTGCCGGCTCCAGCCTCGCGCCCCCACCCCTTCGCGGATCTCCGCGCCCGCCTCCCGGGCCCGCTCCACCAGCGCGGTGGAGAGCGCGGTCCGTCGGATCCCCAGCCCGAAGCGGCCCTCGCCGAAGCTTCCCTCGGCGGTGCTGCCGTCCTCCTGCAGGTAGCGGATCCCGGTGAACGGGGTGCAGTCCGCGGGCGAGCAGCGCACCCCCAGCGCCTCCAGCAGCCGCAGCCCGGTGGGCATCAGGCCCTCTCCGCAGGCCTTGTCCACCGGGTAGCGCTGGCGTTCGAACACCACCACCGCCAGGCCCTGGGCGGCCGCGCCGATTGCCAGCGCCAGTCCCACCGGGCCTCCGCCGACGATCGCCACGTCGTGGATTCCCCGGGCCGGCTCCTCCCCGCGCGGGTCCGCACCCAGCGCCACCTTCAGTCCTCCGGATCCAGCTTGGTGCGCAGCAGGGCGATCGACGACCGGGTCATCTGCGCGGCCAGGGTCAACACCCCCACCCTCCGGGGCGCGGCCAGCTCCTGGGCCAGGAACTGCCGCAGCGCCTCGGCGCGGCGCATCTTCCCGCTGGAGGTTCGAGGCAACGTCCCCGGTGGGATCACCTTCACCGTGTGCGGCCGGATCTTGGTCCGCTCGGTCACCGCGACGCGGATCCGCTCCTCCAGCGCCGAGTCCTCCTCGCCCGAGGCCTGGTCCTTGGCGCGCTCGGCCAGGATCAGCAGCGCCTCGCTCTGCGCGTCCTCGGGGGTGAACCCCAGCGCCACCGCACACCCGGCGCGGAAGCCCTCCAGCCCCTCCAGACACTCCTCGAACTCCTGGGGGGCGTGGTTCGCTCCGCGGATGATCACCAGATCCTTGGACCGCCCGGAGACGTGCAGTTCGCCGTCCTCCCAGAAGCCCAGATCCCCGGTGTCCAGCCACCCATCGGACAGCGCCCGGGCGGTGGCCTCCGGCAGATCCAGATAGCCGGTCATCACCGAGGGCCCCCGGGCGAAGATCTTCCCCGCCCTGCCCTCACCCAGCGCCTCCCCCTCCTCCGAGCGCACCTCCACCTCGCAACCGGGCACCGGGACTCCCACCGAGGGGATGGACCGCGAACCGGGGAGGACCTCGGCGCGCGCGGCCAGGGTGGCCGCGTCCACCTTCGCCTCCCGGAGCGGAGACCGCCGGGGGGTGAAGGTCACCGCCAGCGAGGCCTCCGACAGCCCGTACACCGGCATCAGCGCCGCCGGTTCAAACCCCTGGGCGGCGAAGCGCTGGGCGAAGCGGCGCATCACCTCCCCGGAGATCGGCTCGGCGCCGTTGAGGGCGTAGCGCCAGCGCGACAGATCCACCCCCTCCAGCTCCGCGTCCTTCACCCGCTTCAGGCACAGGGCGTAGGCGAAGTTCGGCGCGGCGGAGAGGGTGCCCCGGTGACGGGAGAGGGTGCGCAGCCACAAGGCCGGGCGGGCCAGGAACAGCTCGGGGGGGATCAGGGTCAGCGGCCCGGGGAAGGTCACCGCCGGGAGCAGACAGCCGATCAATCCCATGTCGTGGTACAGCGGCAGCCAGGAGACGCCCAGCTCGTGGCCGTCCGCCGCAGGCGGCAGCAGGGCCCGCAGCACCGCGCACTGGGAGACCAGGTTGGCGTGGGACAGGGCCACCGGCTTCGGATCCACGGTGGAGCCAGAGGAGAACTGCACCAGCCCCAGCTGATCCCCGGAGACCGGCTCCTGGTAGGGGCTGCCCTCCTCCTCCAGCGCGGAGACCGAGACCAGCCCCAGCGCCGGTCGCGCCGCCGCTACCGACTCTCCCAGCAGCAGCCGCACCCGCGCATCGGAGAGGACGATCCGGGCCCCGCTGGCGGTCAACATCCGGGCGGTGGCCCGGTGGTACTCCGCCAACCTTCCCAGCCGCACCGGCGGATACAGCGGCACCGGGACCGCGCCCGCCAGCAGCGCGCCGAAGAAGGCGTCCATGAAGGCCACGCTGGTGGGCAGCACCATCGCCACCCGATCCCCGGTCCGGATTCCCCGCTCCCGCAAGCTTCCGGCCACCCGCTGCGCGCGCAGGTAGAGCTGGGCGAAGGGAAGGAAGGTGTCCTCCTCCCGGGCGTCCACGAAGGTCAGCCCCGACGGGGTCTGGGCCGCGGACTCCAGCGCGGCGTTGACGGTGGGGTGCGGAAGCCTGACCAGGGCGGGTCCCTTCATCGGGTCGCCTCCACCGAACGGCGCACCACCAGCTCCGCCAGGTCTCCCACCGTCTTGACCTCCTCCGAGTCGGTCTCGGTCAGCTTGATCCGGAAGCGGTTTTCCACCCCTACCACCACGACGATCAGCCCCATCGAGTCCAGCTGCAGATCCCCCTCCAGCCGATCGCTGGGTGCCAGGGTCCGCTCCAGCTCCAGCTCCTCTCGACACAGGCGCTGGAGTTCGGCGATCACCTCCGCCTGGGTGGGGGTCACCATTGCAGCAGCACCAGCTCGGAGCAGAACCCGGGCCCCATCGCCATCAGCACCCCCAACTCCCCGGGGCGGGCCACCTGGGACTCCAGCAACTCCGAGAGCACGAACATCACCGAGGCCGAGGAGAGGTTCCCGGTCTCACGCAGCGACCGCCAGGACCGCTCCAGCGCGGCGGGCGGCAGCTCCAGCGCCTCCTGGAAGGCCTCCAGCACCTTGGGCCCACCGGTGTGGGCCACCCAGTGGGTGATCCGCGAGCGATCCAGCCCGTGGTCGGCCAGGAAGGCGTCCACGTCGTGGCGCACCCGATCCTTGACCAGGGAGGGGACCTTGGCGGACAGCACCACCTTGAAGCCGGAGTCCACCACGTCCCAGCCCATGATCCGCTCGGTGTCCGGATAGAACACCGACCGGGTGGCCACCACCCGCGGCCCGCTCCCCGGACGCTGTCCCCCCACCAGCACCATCGCCGAGGCCCCGTCCCCGAACAGCCCGGAGGCGATGATGTTGGGGATGGAGACGTCCTCCCGCTGCAAGGTCAGCGAGCACAGCTCCACCGAGAGCAGCACCGCCACCTGGTCCGGAAAGGCGCGCAGTGAATCGGAGGCCCGGGCGGTGCCGGCCGCTCCGGCCACGCACCCCAGGCCGAAGATCGGGGTGCGCTTGACGTCCGGCCGCAGCCCCAGCCGGTTGATCAGTCGAGCGTCGATGCTGGGGGTGGCGATCCCGGTGACGGTGACGAAGAACAGGTGGTCCACCTCCCGCGGAGTCAGCCCCGCCTGCGCCAGCGCGGCGGTGATCGCCTCCGCGCCCAGCTCGGTGGCCACCCGGGTCCAGGCGTCGTTGCGGGCGGAGAAGGTCTCCAGGGCCTCATAGTCCGCCAGGGGGATCGCCAGATGACGGCCGGAGACCTGCACCGCGCGGTGCAGCTCTTCGATCCGTTCCAGGTTGAAGTGCTTCTTGGCCCACAGCCCGCGGAAGGCGGCGATCAGCTGCTCTTGATCCGCGTAGTGCTTGGGGAGGGTGCGGGACACTGCCCGGATGGCGGGCGCCGGAGGATTGGACACCCCGGCTTTATAACGGGCCCCCCGACCGGGAGCGACGCGCCAGCCAGCGGATTTCTGGCCGTCGCCGCTGGTGGACTATTGCAGCCGGGCGCCCAGGCCGCTGCGCTTGGCATAATCCGGCGCGCTGGCCGCCAGCTTGGTCCACACTGCCTTGGCGCCCCGGGCATCGCCGTGGGCCTGCAGGGCCTGCCCCAGCTTCTCCACCGCCGCGGGGTCCGACTCCACCGCCACGCCCCAGATCCGATCCGCGGCCGGCTTCTGCAGGCCGATCATCGCCCAGGCCAGCCCGGCCCGGACCCGGCCGTTGTTGGGATCCAGCGGCATCACCTGACGGTACTGATCCAGCGCCTGCTGGAACTGTCCCTTGGCCAGCTGCACCTCTCCCTCCTCCACCAGCCGGGTCAGCTTCTGCTCCAGCTCCGGGGTGCGCTCCACCTTGCCAAAGGCGTCGATGGTCTCCTGGGAGAGGGAGGGCATGGCGGCGGCGGGGGGCGCTGCGGCCACCGCCGGAGGACGGGCCTGGGCGCGCTGCCGGGCCTGCTCGGCGGCAAGCCGGGTGGAGCCGCCGGCGGCCAGCAGCTGCTCGACCCGGGGGAGCAGCTTGGAGGCGCGGGTGGCCCGTGGATTGGCGGGGTGGGCAGCCACCAGCGCCGAGAAGTCCGCCTTGGCCCGCTTGAGCGAGGCCAGATCATCCGAGCGGCTCTCCAGGAGGATCGATCCCCGGGTGAACAACGCATCGGGATCCGAGGGCAGCTCGGTCAGCGCCTCGTCCAGCACGGTGACCGCCTGGGAGGCCTGGCCGGAGAGGAACAGGGCCTCGGCCCGCAGCTGGGCGGCCTCCAACACCTCGGTCATCCACAGGTGCAGACAGGGGGCGCGCTGGGCGGCCTCCAGCGAGCCCAGCTTCTGGCTCACCTGCTCCACCGGGACCTTCTGGGTGCAGGCGGCGGGATTGGCCTTCTGGGTCCGGACCTTGGCGAAGGCCACCCGCACCGGCTTGCCCAGCTCCCACGCCTGGCGGTGGTACTCGGCGGCGTCCGCGAAGCGTCCATTGGAGTGGTAGAGCTTGCCGATCGACAGGGCCAGCTCGAAGGTCTTGGCGCTGTCCCGCAGCGACGGGGTCTCATCCAGCCTGCGCAGCAGCTCGTCCGCGGTCGGCGGCGTCCGGTTCGCGGCCCCGGCCGGCACCGGCGGGTGGTCGGCCGGCATCCCGGGCGTCGGCGCGGAGCCCATCGGTGGATGGTTGGCGGGCAGCTCCTGCCCCGGCTTCAAGGGCGGGGCGGTCTGGGCGGAGCCCATCGGCGGATGGTTGGCGGGCAGCTCCTGGCCCGGCTTCAGCGGCGGGGCGGTCTGGCCCGCGCCCACCGGCGGGTGGTTGGCGGGCAGCGGCTGTCCCAGCGAAACGGAGACCAGGCCGCTGGTCAGCAAGGTGAGGAGACGGGAGGCGGAGCGGAGGTTCATGGGGTGCGCTCTTCAGGACTGCGGGGAGGGGGCCACCAGCAGCGGCCAGCCATCGGAGAAGTGGGGAAGGACATCCTGCGGCTCGACCGCGGCGAACAGGTCGCGCAGCGGCTGGCGGAGGACGGGATGGTGGGCGTCGGGCGTC
The DNA here is from genome assembly GCA_036675345.1 of Myxococcaceae bacterium. Lineage (GTDB taxonomy): Bacteria > Myxococcota > Myxococcia > Myxococcales > Myxococcaceae > JALYOC01. The sequence continues at coordinate 43,562 of JAKFFE010000024.1, read as the reverse complement.
AGCTCCAGCAGCGGCTGGAGCGCGAAGCGGCGCTTGTGCAACCCAAGATGGGGGACCTGCAGGTTCGGCTCGGCCACGATCTGTCTTCCCCACAGCAGGATATCCAGATCCAACGTCCGGGGACCCCAGCGGACATCCCGCCGGCGGCCGGCCTCGTCCTCGATCCGCTGGAGGATGGTCAGCAGCCGGGCAGGCGACAGGTCGCACTCCACCGCCACCACCGCGTTGAGGAACCGGGGCTGATCCGGTCCCAGCGGCGCCGAGTCGTAGAGGGAGGAGGCGGCCAGCACCGCCACCCCGTCGATGGAGCGCAGCGCGTCCACCGCCTGCAGCAAGGCGGCCTCCCGGTCGCCGAGGTTGGAGCCCAGTCCGATGTGGACCGGGTCAGACACGCGGGCCCTCCACCGGGTTCTCCAGGATGCCGATCCCTTCGATCTCCACCTCCACCGTGTCCCCCGCCTTGAGCGGGCCCACGCCGGAGGGGGTGCCGGTGACGATCAGATCCCCCGGCTCCAGGGTCATCACCTGGGACATGAAGCTGACCAGCCTTGCGGGAGGGAAGATCATGTCGCTGGTGCGCCCGTCCTGACGCGACTCCCCGTTGACCCGGCACTGGATGCGCAGGTCGGAGAACGGCAGGCCGGTGACCATCCAGGGGCCGACGCAGGCAAAGGTGTCGTAGCCCTTGCCGCGGGTGTGCTGGACCTCCCGGCGCTGGATGTCGCGCGCGGTGACGTCGTTGAAGCAGGTGATCCCGAAGATGGCCTCCGCCGCCTCCGCCTCGGTGGCGTTGCGCAGGGTGCGGCCGATCACCAGCGCCAGCTCCGACTCGTGGTGGACCTCGGCGCTGGCCGGGGGAAGCTCGATCGGGTTCTGATGGGCATTGAGCGCGGAGGGCGGCTTGAGGAACAACAGCGGCTCCTCGGGAACCGGCTTGCCCATCTCCGCCGCGTGCTTGCGGTAGTTCTGACCCACGCAGAGGATCTTGGTGGGCAGGGTCGGCACCAGCAGCTCCACCTCCACCAGGGCCTCGCGGACCGCGCCGCGCCGCGGCTCGGGGCTCTCCCAGGGGGCGCCGGGCAGCGCGGTGACGAAGTCGTCGTCATCGATCACGCCCCAGGCCTCGTTGCCCGCCAACCGGAAACGACAGAACTTCATTTCACGCCCCTCAATCCCAGCACGTCCTGCATGTCGTACAGCCCGGGAGCCCTACCCGCCAACCACTGCGCCGCCCGCAGGGCGCCGCGCGCGAACTGATCCCGGCTGGTGGCGCGGTGGGTCAGCTCCACCCGCTCCCCCTCGCCAAAGAAGTACACGGTGTGCTCGCCCACCACGTCCCCGCCGCGCAGCACCGCCATCCCGATCTCCTCCGGGGGGCGCTCGCCGATCAGCCCCTCCCGGGCGTGGCGCAGCGGCGAAGGCCCCTCCCGCCCGGCGGCCACCGCGTCCGCCAACCGCAGCGCGGTCCCCGACGGCGCGTCCTTCTTGAGCCGGTGGTGGGCCTCCAGCACGTCCACCTGGTAGTCCGTCCCCAGGGCCCGGGTGACGTCCTCCACGATCTTGAACAGCACGTTCACCCCCACCGACATGTTGGGGGCCATCACCACCGGGACGCTGCCCGCGGCGGCGGAGATCCGCTCCCGGGAGGCGGGGTCCAGCCCGGTGGAGCCAATCACCACCGCCACCTGGGCCCGGGCGCAGGTCTCGGCGACCTGGGGGCTGGACTGCGGCGAGCTGAAGTCGATCACCACCTGCGCGCCGGAGGTGGCCAGCGCCGCGGCCAGCTGATCCTGCACCCGCACCCCGGTGGAGGGCACCCCGGCCAGCGCGCCGGCGTCCTGCCCCACCGAGGAGGAGCCGGGGCGATCCACCGCCGCCACCAGCTGCAGCCCGGGGGTGGTGGTCAGCAGCCGGATGATCGCCCCGCCCATCCGGCCGGCGGCGCCCACCACCGCCACCCGCAGCGAGGAAGTCACGAGACCAGCCCCAGCCGGCGCAGCTCCGCCTCCAGGCGGGGCGCCAGGGCCTCGGACATCGGCACCAGCGGGGCACGGATCTCCGGCCCGAACAGCCCCATCTGGTGCAGCGCCCACTTCACCGGGATCGGGTTGCTCTCCAGGAACAGCAGCCGGTGCAGCGGGTTGAGCCCTACTTGAAGACTCCGGGCGGCGGCCAGGTCGTTGCGCCGCGCGGCCTTCACCAGGTCGGACATCATCCGCGGCGCCACGTTGGAGGAGACCGAGATCACCCCCTTGCCACCGCAGGCGATGAACGGGAGCACGGTGAAGTCGTCACCGGAGAGCAGGGTCAGCCGATCGCCACACCGCTCGAGGATGTCGATGGTGCGGATCATGTTGGCGGTGGCCTCCTTGATCGCCACCACCTCCGGGAACTCGCACAGCCGCTCGCAGGTCTCCGGCAGCAGGTCCACCGCGGTCCGGCCGGGGACGTTGTAGAGGACGATCGGAAAGCCGGGGTTGGCCTTGGCCACCTGGCGGTAGTGCTCCACCATCCCCCCCTGGGTGGGCTTGTTGTAGAAGGGGGTCACCACCAGCGCCCCGTCGGCGCCGGCCTCCCGCACCCGGCGGACGTTGTCGATGGTGGCCTGGGTGCCGTTGGCGCCCGCCCCGGCCACCACCGCCGCCTTGCCCTTCGCCTCCTCCACCGCGATCTGCACCGCCCGGGTCTGCTCCTCGGCGGACATGGTGACCGCCTCTCCGGTGGTGCCACAGGGGACCAGCACCTCGGTGCCGTTCTCCAGCTGGTAGCGGATCAGCTTGCGGTACGCCTCCTCGTCCACCTTTCCGTCACGGAAGGGGGTGGCGAGGGCGGTCATCGATCCTTCAAAGGTGCGGATGGCCATGGGGGGTTCCTCCAGGAGGTCTTGTTACACTCACACCGCTTCGCCGCGCCACAGATCCTCCAGCGTCTCCCGGGCGCGGATGATCCGGAACGCCTTGCCGTCCACCAACACCTCGGCCGGGCGGGGGCGCGAGTTGTAGTTGTTGGCCATGCTCATCCCGTAGGCCCCGGCGGTGCGCACCGCCAGCAGCTCTCCGGCCTCGGGGACCACCAGCCGCCGGGCGTGGCCCAGCACGTCGGTGGACTCGCAGACCGGCCCCACCACGTCCATCACCTGGGTGCGACCCTTCCGGGAGACCACCGGCTGGATCTCGTGGTGCGCCTCATACAGCGCCGGACGCATCAGGTCGTTCATCCCCGCGTCCACGATCAGGAACCGCTTGGCGGGGGTCTTCTTGCGGTACAGCACCCGGGTCAAGAGCAGCCCGGCGTTGCCCACCAGCACCCGGCCCGGCTCCAGCACCAGGGTGGCGCCGGTCTCCCGGGCGGCCTGGGTGACCACCTGGGCGTACTCCCCCACCGAGGGAGGCGTCTCCTCCCGGTAGGTGATCCCCAACCCCCCGCCCACGTCCAGGTAGCGCAGCGGGTGCCCCTCTCCCCGCAGCTGCCGGTACAGCCCGGCCACCTTGGAGAGGGCGGCCTTCACCGGCGCGGCGTCGGTCAACTGCGAGCCGATGTGGCAGTCCACCCCCGCCGCCACCAGTCCCTTGAGCCCGCGGCTGTGCTGGTACAGCGCCCGGGCCTCGGCGAACGGGACCCCGAACTTGGAGGTCTTGAGCCCGGTGGAGATGTAGCGGTGGGTCTTGGCGTCCACGTGCGGGTTCACCCGCAGGGCGAACGGCGCCTTCTTCTTCAGCTTCCTGGCCACCGCGTCCAGGGTGGACAGCTCTTCCGCGCTCTCCACGTTGAAGAGCAGGATCCCCGCGGCCAGGGCCCGGGCCATCTCCTCGGCGGTCTTCCCCACCCCGGAGAACACGGTGCGCTGGGGCTGCCCGCCGGCCGCCAGCACCCGGGCCAGCTCTCCCCCGGAGACGATGTCAAAGCCGCTGCCCGCCTCGGCGAACAGCTTCAAGATCGCCAGGTTGGAGTTGGCCTTCACCGAGTAGCAGATCAGGTGGTCGCTGCCGGCAAACGCCTGGTCCAGCGCCCCGAACCCGCTGCGCAGCGCGGCGGCCGAATAGACATAGGCGGGGGTACCCACCTCCCGGGCGATCCGCTCCAGCGGCACGGCCTCTGCGTGCAGCCGTCCGTTCTTCTCCGGGAAGTGGCTCACCGGGAGGCCCGCTCCGGGGCACCGGCGTCCAGCGGGGCACCGGCGTCGACGCCGTCGGCGGAGACTCCACCGTCGGACACCCCGCCGGCGGAGGGATCACGGGCCGGCACCGGGGTGACCGGCGCGGCAGGCTCCGCCCGGGGCGGTGGCGGACGCGCCGGACGGGGCGCGCCCTTGATTCCACAGGCGGCGGCCAACAGCAGCAGGGAGAGCAGGAGCGGATGCAGCTTCATTCGCCCGGTCGTTTCTCAGGCCCGGTCCCCGCTGTAAAGAGCAGCCGGTCCCTAGTCCTCCGGATCCGGGATGGTCTCCTCTTCGACCTCGATCTCCACGTCCTCGGACTCGGCGGCCTCCGGGCCCTCCGGGGGCAGCACGTACCACTGGCGGCCCTTGAGCTGCTGCAGCTTGAGCAGCCCCTCCTTCTGCAGCGCCTCCAGCAGGCGGGAGAAGGTGGAGAACCCGTACTCGCGCTCGTCGAAGTCCGGCTCCTTGCGGACGATGGTCTCCTTGATCAGCGAGGGGTTGAGCGGGCCGGTGGCGCGCGCCATCAGCGAGGCCACCACCTCCCGGGCAATCGCCGGGACCTCGCGGGTCTTCTTCTTCGACTCCCCGCCGCCCTTCTCCTTGGCCGCGGTGGAGCGGGGCTCGGCGGGCTTGTGGCCGCCGCGCTCGCCGCGTCCGCCTCCCCGGGCATGACGGCCCTGGCCGCCGCGGGACGGGGTCTCCAGGTAGAGGAACTCGTCACAGGCGCGGACGAAGAACGGGGCGGTGGCCTCCTTCACCGCCAGGCCGATCACCCGCTTGTCGTTCTCGCGCAGCTTGTTGGCCAGGGGGCAGAAGTCGCTGTCCCCGGAGGCGATCACGAAGGTGTCGATGTGGCCGCGGGCGTAGGCCAGCTCCAGCGCGTCGATCACCAGCCGCATGTCCGCGCCGTTCTTGCCGGCGCTGGTGGAGGGCGGGACGTCGATCAGCTCCACCCCCATCTCGTGGAGGCCGGCCTTGGCCTCCCGGAAGCGGCTCCAGTCACAGTAGGCGCGCCGGTAGATCACCTTGCCGCGCTCGAGGAGGCGGTCCAGCGAAGGGCGCAGATCGAACGAGGCGGCCGTGATCCCCGTGTTGGTGACCAGGTTCTCGAAGTCGATGAAGAGCGCAATCCTGCGCTCGGTCGTGTCAGTCATACCTGGCGCGTATCACGCTTTCGACCGCTCGCCGCCGCAAAGGCAGCAAGCGGTCGCTGTGAACGCCCGGGAGGAGACTTAGAAGCGGATGCCGATCTTGGCCCGAAGCGACTGGGCCTGCTCCAGATCCGGCTGGTTGATCTCCCCGGTCTCCAGCCCGGCCAGCGGGAAGAGCATCCCCCACTGCAGCTCGAAGTGGAACCCGTCCTCGGTCTGGTAGCGGGCCCCGGCGTTGACCTCCAGGCCCAGGTCGGGGGAGTTCACCGCTCCGGTGGCGGTGCTGTAGGCGGGTGCCGACTCGGCGAACACGGTGCGCGAGTAGATCACCGCGCCGAAGAGGTTGATCCCGTCCGCCAGCTGGTAGTCGATGGTGGGCTTGACGTAGATGGCGTCGGTGACGCCGCCCAGGATCTCCCGCCACAGGATCATGTCGATCCGGTAGTCGCGATCGAACCGGAAGTTCTTGATGTCCGGGTCCCGGCAGCTGGACACCGCGGAGCTGGTCACGTTCGAGCAGTCGTACTGCGGCCCGTCGACGTCCCCCGCCTGGGTCCAGCCGTTGTTGGAGCCGGCGCGGCCGGGGAAGTTGCCCAGGCCCGGGGAGCGATCTCCCGAGGCGTAGCCGATCTCGCCGCCCAGCTTCAGCTTGTTCTCCAGCAGGCGGTACTCACCCTGGAGCGCGCCGCCGAACTGCCACACGTCCAGGGTCTTGGCGACGCCGTTGGCGGCATCCGCGACCGAGCGGGCGCTGCCCAGCTGGCCGTAGGTGCCCACGAACTCCGCCTCCAGGCGGAAGTTCTTCTGCTCCCACTTGAGCCAGGCATCGGCGCTGTACAGGTTTCCGCCGCGGGGGACGAACGGGTAGTCCACCCCGGAGAGGTCCTTGTCCCCGCCCTCTCCGCTGTAGGGCGCGTACAGGTAGTCCGCGGCCTCTGACTTCTGGGTCCGCCAGCTGAGGTACAGCCCGCCGTTGAACACCGGCTGGTTGTTCTCCAGCTTGGCCTTCGCCTGCTGTTCGGTGTCCCGGCGGGCGATGGCCAGCACGTAGGTGCGGGCGTCGTCCCGCTGGGTCACGTCGAACGGCTGACCGCGGCCGCCGGTCTGGTTGGAGGTGGGGCCCTCGCTGTTGAAGTCCAGCATCGGGGCCACGAACCAGCCGGCCAAAGGCTCGCTGACGAACTGGAAGCGATCCACGGTGTCGCCGTAGTCGCAGTCGAAGCAGTTGCCGTCGTTGTGCACCAGGCCCAGGCCCCACTGCGAGCCCATCCGGCCAAAGCGGAGGATGCCCACCGGGGTGCTGACCTCGCCGTAGGCGCGGCGGACCACGATCGAATCTCCGGAGGAGTTGATCCCGGAGGCCGACGGCACCTGCGACTCGGTGAACAGGCCGAAGGCCTCACGGCCGTAGCGGGAGAAGGCGTAGTCGGGGTTGGAGCCCCAGACCAGGTTGTCCAGCGCGTCCACCTGCATCCGCAGCCGGACCTCCTCGGAGACATTGAGGGTGGGCTCCAGCCGCAGGCGCATGTTCACCCCGGCAACCGTCCGCTCCCGGGAAGAGGCGGGGGAGAGCGGCCAGAGCGAGGTGGACGGGCGGCTGGGATCGGTGCCCCGGTTCAGGTCGAACTTGTGGAACAGGTCCGGGCGGGTGCGGAAGTAGCCATCCAGCTCCAGCAGCTCCAGCTTGCGGCGTTCCTCGGTGACCTCCTGCTGCCAGGCGGTGACATCCGCGGCGGCGGCGGAGGCGGAGGCGGTGGCCAGCTCGGCCTTGATCTCCTCGCGCAGCTGGCGCTTGGCCTCCTCCAGCTTCTGATCCACCTGCTTCTGGATCTCGGCGGAGGTGAGTTCCGCGGTCGCGGGCGCGGGGGTGGCAGCGCCCGTCTGCGACGAAGCTTCGGTCGCGGTAGGGGTCGGGGCGGGCTGCGGCTGCGACACAGCAGGCTTGGCCGAGGGAGTCGGCTTGGCCGGCGGGGTCTGGGCGAAGGCCGCGGCGGACACGGTGAGGACGGCCGCCAGCAAGGCTCTGGCCATGGTGTGGATTCTCCAGCGAATGGACAAAGGAAAAAGGCGGGCGAGTTAAGCCATCGCGTTACCGGCCGTCAACGCAAAGGTTTTTTCCCGGGCTCCAGGGGTTGGCAGCCCGGACAGAAGTGCGTGGTACGGCCGCCCTGCACGAATGATTGCACTTCGGTACGGCAACGGCGGCAGGGCTGCCCGGCGTGACCGTAGACCAGGAACGGGTTCGGCGCGCCGGGTTCCTCCACATATTCGATCTCCTCCCCTTCTTCCTGGGCGAGGGCGAAGCGGAGGGTGGCGTGGATCGCGGTGTTCAGCCGCCTCCACTCCCCGGGGCTGAGGGAGGCCGGGAGGCGGGAGGGGTGGAGCCGGGCCCGGTACAGGGCCTCGGCGGCGTGGATGTTGCCCAGCCCGGCCACCCGGGCCTGATCCAGCAGCGCCACCTTCAAGGGCTGGCGGGAGCTGCCCACCGCCGCCTGCAGGGTCCGGGCGGACAGCCCGTCCACCAGCGGATCCACCCCCAGGGCCTGGATCACCGGCAGTTGCCAGAGGGTGTCCGCGGGCACCGGTTCGATCCGGCCGAACATCCGCGGATCGCGCAGGTGGATCACCCACCCGTCGTCCAGCAGCAGCCGGGCCCGGGAGTACGGTTCGGCGACCATCGGCTCGCGGCGGACGAACTTCCCGGTCATCCCCAGATGGGCCAGCAGGCCCTGGTTGTCCTGGAAGGAGAGCAGCAGGTACTTGCCCTTGCGCTCCGCGCGCAAAAGCCGCCCGTGCAGCGAGGCGAACCGCTCTGGCCGCGATCCCCGGAAGAGGCGGGTCCGGTCCGCCTGGGCGGCGATCACCTCCCTCCCCCGCAGCCACCGCTGCAGGCCCAGACGGGCAAACTCCACCTCCGGCAGCTCCGGCATTACTGCAGCCGGTAGAGGGTGAACTCCCCGTCCACACCCTTGAGCAGCGCCCGGTCCGGACGGGAGCGGAGCGCGGCGGCGGCGATCACCTCCCGGGCCCCCGGGGCGCCCAGCACCTGTTCGGTGATCACGATCTCGTTGGCCGCGGCCACCCCCTGGACCCGGGCGGCGATGTTCACCGTCTGGCCGAAGTAGTCCAGCCGCTCGTTGGACTCCACCGCGATGCAGGGGCCGGCGTGCAGCCCGATCTTCAGCTGCAGCTCCTTGCCCTCCCCCACCTGCTGGATCTGCCGGTTCATCTCCGCCGCCGCCGCCAGCGCCGGGGCCGCCTCGGCGAAGCTGGCCATCACCGCGTCCCCGATGGTCTTGACCATCGATCCCCCGCGGCTGGCGATGATCTCCCGCAGCAACTGGAAGTGCTGGCGCACCAGGCTGTAGGCGCGGAAGTCGCCGATCCGCTCGTACATCTCGGTGGACCCCTTGAGGTCGGTGAACAGCAGGGTCAGGCTCTTGAACTCCAGCCCGCCCTCGGAGGGAATGGACTCGGCGCGGAACAGGTCCCGGAAGGTCTGGTGGGTCACCAGCCGCTTCCCGGTCAGGTAGGGGCGCAGCGCCAGCACCGGGAACAGCCCCTTCCGCTCCTCCGGAGGGGGGACCAGGTTGTGGACAAAGGCCATCACCGCGGAGGTGGCGCTGCGGTTGCTGACCTCCAGGGTGGCCGGGCCCGGCCTCATCGACACCCGGGAGGGGACGAACTTCCCGTCCAGCAGGTCGAAGCTGCGGTGCGAGTCGGAGGCGTCCTCCCGGACGTCCACGTGGGCCCAGGCGTGGTGGGCGGGGACGAAGAGGGCAAAGCGCTTGCCGGAGAGCTGCTGCTGCAAGGTGACCTCCTCCCCCGAGCGCAGGGTGCGGGTCTCCACCACGATCCCCTGGAGCATCTCCTCCAGGTGCGGAGGCATGATCCGGCTGGGAGAGAAGAAGATCGTCTTCCAGTCCCGCAGCATGTCCAGCGTCTCCGGGTCCAGGAAGCGCAGCCGGCGGATGGCCGGGGAGAGGGTGAACCCCACCTCCACGCTGTCGTCGCTGACCGGGGCGTCGATCTCGCACATCGTGCACACCCGGGTGCCGGTCAGCGAACGCAGCGCCGGGGCGGTGGTGAGGAACGCGCCGCAGGCGCCGCACAGCACCCCCCAGGTGAAGTCCAGCACGCCGGCCCGGGTGGCGTGGAGGAAAAGGGAGATGGCCTCGTTCTCGGTCAGCCCGGCGGAGGGGGCGTAGCGCAGGGGGCTCATCCGGAACACCTGCTCGTCCGGGGCCTGAGAGAGATGGGCCCGCAGGGCTTCGATCACCTCCGGACGGAACCCGCCGGATTCACGCGCGACGGCGAGACGTTGAGCCAGTGCGTCGTTTGCCATGGCCGGAGTCTAACGCGCCGCCCAGCTCCGGCAGTGTCTGCTTCAAGCTCAGCAGCGGGGCAAAGAGATCTCCCCCCCGCTCCGCCCGGCGCACCGCCTCTCCGGCTTCCGGGAACAGGGGGGCCGGATCGCCCTTCTTCACCGCCCGGGTGACCTCCTCCCACTCCACCGGGGCGGAGACGGTGGGGCGCTCCCGGGCCCGCAGCGAGTACACACACACCGTGGTCTTGCTGACGTCGTTCTGGCTCCAGTCCACCAGCACCTTCCCGGTCCGCAGGGCCTTGGTCATCCGGGACACCACCTGCTCCGGTCGGCGGGCCTCCAGCGCCTGGGCCACCGCGTGGGCGAACCCCTTGGTGTGGTGGTAGGTGGTGGGGGTGTTGAGGGGCACATACACCTGCATCCCCTTGCTGCCGGAGCTCTTGATGAAGCTCTCCAGGCCCAGCCCGGTGAACAGCCCGCGCAGCAGCAGCGCCACCTGACAGCACTCCAGGGCGCCGGCGGGCGGACCGGGATCCAGATCGAACACCACCATCGTCGGCTGCTCCAGCCGGGGCGCGGTGGAGAGCGAGGGGTGCAGCTCGATCGAGGCCAGGTTGGCCACCCAGATCAGGGTGGGGAGATCGTTGATCAGGGTGTAGGGGATGTCCGCCTCCCCCTCCTTCTTCACCCGGAAGGTCTGCACCCACTTGGGGCGATGGGAGGGAGACCGCTTCTCGTAGAAGCTCAGCCCCTCCACTCCCTCCGGATAGCGCTTGAGGGTCAGCGGCCGGTCCTGGAGGTGGGGCAGCAGGTAGGGGGCGATCCGGGCGTAGTAGTCCAGCACCTGCCCCTTGGTGAACCCGGTCAAAGGATAGAAGACCTTGCCCAGGTTGGAGAGCGACAGCTGCCGGTCTCCGATGCTGACGAGGGCGGAGCTCACGAGCAGGACGCTACTTCTTCTTCGTGGCCTTCGCCTTCGCCGCCGGGGCCTTCTTGCCGCCCCGGGCGGGAGCGCGCCGGCGGACGGTGCGGGCGGCGGCGGCGCTGGGACGGGACTTCTTGCCCGAGGAGGCTGCCTTCCGGGGAGGACGCGACGGTTCCCGCCCGGCGGCCAGGGACCGCTGCAGCGCGTCCATCAGGCTGACCACCTTCTCCGGACGGTGGGGGGCCTCCACCTCGGCCAGGATGTCCTCTCCGGCGGCCTTCTTCTCGATCAGCGCCTCCACCCGCTCGCGGTGGTCGTCCTTGTACTTCTCCGGCTTCCAGTCGGAGGAGAGCGACTCCACCAGCTGCTGGGCCATCTTCAGCTCGCGCTCCTTGGGCCGGGCGCTCTTCTTGGGCAGGTCGTCCAGCTCGGAGACGGGGACGATCTCATCGGCGAACTGCATGGTGGACATCGCCAGCGCGTCCTCCAGCGGCCGGATCGCGCACAGGTACTCCTTGGTCCGCATCACCATGCGGGCGATCCCCACCCGCTGGGTCTGCCGCATCGCCTCCAGCAAGAGCGCGTACGGCCGCTCCGCGCCCTTGTCCGGGACCAGGTAGTAGGTGTGCTCGTAGAACACCGGATCGATCTGCCCCAGCTCCACGAAGTCCTCGAGGTTGATCGCCCGCGAGGACTCCGGGGCCACCGCCTCCAGCTCCTGACGGGTCAGCCGCACATAGTGACCCTTGGAGAGTTCGTAGCCCTTGTCGATCTCCTGGTAGGGCACCTCCTCCCCGTCCTTGGAGCACACCCGCTTGAGGCGGATCCGGCCTCCGTCCTCGCGGTGCAGTTGGTGGAAGTGGATCTCCTTCTGGTGCACCGCGGTGAAGACCTTCACCGGGATGTTCACCAGGCCGAAGCTGATGGAGCCGGCCCACATCGAGCGTGCCATGTCGGTCCTTCCTCCTGCCCTGGAGGTTGCGCACGAACGCCCGGGAGGTCAGCGCGAAGGGCTGCAGACCAGGCGGGCGGGCAGGCTCAGACCGGGTCGGGGCGGCGGCGGCGGAAGACCCGCGCCAGCCGCTGACGCAGCCGATGGGTGGCGTGGGCGCTCTTGGCCGCCCCCACCGGGATCAGTGGGTGCTGGTCCGGATCCGGCGCGTCCAGCACGGCGTTGATCTCCCCGCCAAAGATCAGGATCAGCCCGGAGATGTACAGCCACAGCATCAGCACCACCACCCCGCCGATCGACCCGTAGGTGACGTTGAAGCGGCCGAACTGGTCCACGTACTCGCTGAACACCCAGGTGGAGATTACCCACAAGATCGCGCCCACCACCGTCCCGGGGGTGAAGACCCGGAAGCGCAGCTTGAGGTTGGGCAGCGCCCAGTACATGACCCCGGCGCTGAACATCACCAGCGCCACCGTGATCGGCCAGCGCATCCAGGACCACACCAGGTGGACCTCGTCGATCAGCGCGTAGTGGTCGGCGATCCACCGGCCGGCCTTGCCGCCCAGGGCGAGCACGGTGAGGGTCACCATCCAGCCCAGGGTGCCGACCACGGTGGTCATCACCGCCAGCGTCTGGGTCTTCCACCAGGCCCGGGTCTCCGCCACCCCGTAGGCCAGGTTCAGTGCCTTGCGCAAGGCGTCCACCCCGCGAGAGGCGGTCCACACCGAGGCCACCAGGGTGAAGGTCACCAGCTTGGGACGGGTCTCACCGAACAGCGAGGCGGTGTGCTCCTTGAGCAGCGCCAGCGCCTGCTGGGGCATCACGTCCCCCATCCGGTCGATCAGCCCCTCCACGCTTCCGCGCACCGGAAAGTAGGCGGAGACGGTCACCACGAAGAACAGGAACGGAAAGAGGGCGAACAGCAGGTAGTACGACAGCTGCGCGGCGCTGTCGGTGATCGCGTCGTCCACCACGTCGCGGTAGAGCTTCTTCAGGAACTGCCTGAGGCCCATCCCCTTCAGTCCCGGGACCACGCACCCCTCCGTGGCCGGGAAGGTAGGTCCCGGCGGACGGAACCGCAGCGCGGGGGCGGAGGTTGTTTCGGCGAGGGGACACTCTCCCCTCCCCCCGGTGGTGGCCGGGTCCGGGACCTCCTTGGTAGTCTGGTCCCCATGAAGGTCGCCTCCCTCTCGCTGGTGCTGCTGCTGCTGATCCCCGCCGCCGGATGGGCGCAGGCGCTGCCGGGGGACGTGCTCTGCGACGACGACCTGCTGATTTGCCGCGAGTCCTGCTCGATGGAGCTGGGGACCCGGGCCACCAACCGGGAGAAGGTCGCTCGCTGTCTATACCGTTGCGAGCAGTCGCACACCGTCTGTCTGCAGCGACAGATCGCCAAGCGCCAGGCCGCCCCGCGCGCGAATGAGGCCCCGGCGAAGAAGAAGCCGGAGGAGAAGGCCGAGCACTTCTCCGGTTCCCCCACCCGCTTCTCCCAGGAGGAGACTCCGGAAGCGGCGGAGGAGGTGGCCCCGGTGAAGCGGACGGTCACCCGCTCCACCCAACTGGAGGCGGCGCCGGAGCACGATCCGGCCGGCTACCCGGAGCGGGAGGGCTTTGTCTCCAAGGGCGGCCCCACCCGCGCCGACCGGGAGGCGGTGCAGCAGTCGGAGCCGGTCGTCCCCGAGGAGCCCGCGGTGGAGGACCCTCCCCCACCGGCCGCTCCCGACCGACGCCGCCGGCCCACCAACGAGCTGGGGTACTGATCGCCGCTAGGCGGTCTGCTCGGACTTGCCGTGGGTGGCCTCGTGTTCGGCCACCTTCTTGCGCACCTCGTCCATGTCCAGGGCGCGGATCTTCTCGATCAGCTGGTCCAGCGAGGCGGCGGGCAGCGCGCCGGGCTGGGCGAAGATCAACACCTGATCGCGAAACGCCATCAGGGTGGGGATGGACTGGATCTGGAAGGCGCCGGCCAGCTCCTGCTGCTCGTCGGTGTTCACCTTGCCAAAGGTGATGTCCGGGTGCTTCTCGGCCGCCTTCTCGAAAGTCGGAGCGAACGCCTTACAGGGACCGCACCAGCTGGCCCAGAAATCCAGGAGCACGATGCCGTCCTTGGACACCAGCTCCTTGAAGGTCTCGCCCGTCACATCGATCGCCTTGCCCACGTGCACTCCCATCTCGAAGGGCGCGACCCCCAACCGGCGAACCGCGCGTCGTCTCGTGGAATTAACCACGGGACGGGAACTTCGCCCGGAAACGCCGATTGGGTGCAACAGCAGCCCGTAGAACTAGTGGGGCTGCACGTACTGAAGGTACATCGCGAACGCCAACGCCGCGTAGCCAACCAACAACGCGACCCCACCGTACTCCGCCCGATCCAGCGCATGACGCCGGAGGTTCTCCACCATTTCAGCCATGATTCCCGCTCCTCCTTGAAGCGGCGCCAACATGGCCATGGGTAACGGGGGAACAAGGCCTCCGCGACTTTTGGCTAATGATTGCGACCCATATCTATTCGCTGTGCTTATGTCGCATGCCAGCCTGGGGGCAGGAAAAGTGTCGTCCTTTCGATAACTTGGACGGACAGCAGGCGAGCGGAAGGCTGCTCTGCCCTGCGCCAGGGTTGAGGCAGCGGCGGGCAGGGGGTATGGCCGGGCCGTGAACAGCACCCGCCTTCCCCGCTTCGCCTGGGGCGTCCTCGCCTACAACCTGCTGGTGATCCTGTGGGGGGCCTGGGTGCGCGTCACCGGCAGCGGCGCGGGCTGCGGAAGCCACTGGCCGATGTGCAACGGGGAGGTCCTGCCCCGGTCTCCTTCCGCGCAGACGCTGGTGGAGTTCTCCCACCGGCTGATGTCCGGGCTGGATCTGATCCTGGTGGTGGCGCTGTTCGTCTGGGTGTTCCGGGCCCGGCCCAAGGGGGATCCGGCGCGGGGCGCGGCCAGCTGGACGCTGGTGTTCCTGCTGGTGGAGGCACTGCTGGGGGCGGGGCTGGTGCTGTTCGAGCTGGTGGCCAACGACGCCTCGGCGGCGCGCGCGTACGCGATGTCCCTGCACCTGGCGAACACCTTCCTGTTGCTGGGCTGGATGACCCGCACCGCCTGGCTGCTGGGCGGAGGCCGGCCGGCGGCCACCGTGGAGAGGGGCCCGAAGGCGGCGCTGCTCTGGGGACGGGTGGGGATCGTGGCGGTGGGGGTGACCGGGGGGATCGCCGCGCTGGGGGACACCCTCTTCCCCGGAACCACCCTGACCGAGGCCCACGCGGTGGGCGCGCCGCTGCTGTTGCAGCTTCGGGTGCTGCACCCGGTGGTGGCGGTGACCGTGGGGGTGGGACTGTTCGCCGCCGGGGCCTACGCGCGGACCCGGCTGGCCGCGCCGGCGGTGCACCGGATGTCGCGGGCGCTCACGGTGCTGGTGGTGGTGCAGCTGGTGGCCGGCGCGATCAACGTCGCACTGCTGGCCCCGGCCTGGCTGCAGATCGTCCACCTGCTGCTGGCGGACGTGCTGTGGATCGCCGCCACCTTGCTGGCGCTGGAGATCTCCGCCGCCGGGGCCCATCAGGCCTCCGCATCCGCGGTGGCACCCTCAAACTAAGAAGGGGACGTCCCCTTTTTCAGGCGAGCTGGGCCAGGGCCCACCGGGCGGCTTCGCTCACCAGGGGCGAGGGATCCTGGGACAGGGAAACCAGCAGCTCCCGGGCGCCGTGGTCCCCGGCCGCGCCCAAGGCGTAGGCGGCGTTGCGGCGCAGTCCGTCGTACTTGGCGCGCGCCAGCGGGGTGCCGGGCACCAGCTGGTCGTACTGCTGGGGAGTCATCGCGGCGATCTCCCGCACCCCCAAAGACGCCACCGCGCGGGGGGCAAAGCGCAGGTGCCCGTTGAGCGGCGCGTCGTTATGCGGGCAGATCTCCTGGCAGAGGTCGCAGCCGAAGATCACGTTCTCCATCGTCGGCCGCAGCGCCTCCGGGATCGGTCCGGAGCGGTTCTCGATCGTCTGGTAGGAGAGGCAGAGGCGCGAGTCGACCAGCGAGCCGGGGAGGATGGCCCCGGTGGGACAGGCGGTGACGCACAGGTTGCAGCTGCCGCAGCGATCCTCCAGCAGCCCCGACGCGTAGCGGTCCACCTCTCGATCCAGCACCAGGGTGGCCAGCAGCACGTAGGAGCCGAAGCGGGGGGTGATCAGACAGCCGTTGCGGCCCACGTAGCCCAGCCCGGCGCGGGTGGCCCAGACCTTCTCCATCAGCGGCACGTAGTCCACCCCGCCGTAGGTCAAGATCCCCGGCCACTGCTCCTTGAGCCACCGGCGCAGGGCGCGCATCCGGTCCTTGTGGGTGGCGTGGTAGTCGCGCCCCCGCGCGTAGCGGGCGATGGGCGAGCCTGCCGCCTCCGGCGCGTCCGAGTGGTAGTTGCTGGCCAGGGAGATCACCGTCCGGGCGCCGGGGAGCAGCTGGGTGACGTCCAGCCGCTCGTGGGCCCGCTCTGCCATCCAGTCCATGTCCGCCGCCATCCCCGCCTCCAGCCACTGGCCGAGCACGAAGGCGGGGATCGGCTCCGGGCGGGCAAAGCCGCACAGGTCGAACCCGGTGTCCCGGGCGGCCTGGGAGATCAGCTCGCTGGAGAGGGGACCTGGGACTACGGCTTCTTGGGGATCCACAGCACGTCCTCGACCCCGGCCCTGGCGTTCGCCACCCGCGCCATCGTGAAGAGGAGGTCGGAGAGCCGGTTCAGATACACCACTACCGCCGGATTGACCTGGCCGTCACGCACCAGGGAAATGACCCGCCGTTCCGCCCGGCGGCACACCGTGCGAGCGACATGCAGCGAGGCGGCGGCCGCCGTCCCGCCGGGGAGGATGAAGTGGGTCATCTTCGCCAGCTGGGTGTCGAAGTCGTCGATCGCCCGCTCCATGGCGTCCACCCACCCCTGCTGGATCTGGGGGATGTAGGAGGCGGCCTTGCTTTCCTGGGGGGTGGCCAGCACCGAGCCGACCGTGAACAGCTGATCCTGCAGGTCCTTGAGCAGGGCCTCCAGGCCGGGGTCCTGCCCGGTGGCGCGGGCCACTCCCAGCACCGCGTTGAGCTCGTCCACCTCGCCGTAGGCGTCCACCCGGGCGTCGTCCTTGGGGACCCGGCCCCCGCCGAACAGCCCGGTCTCTCCCTGGTCGCCGGTGCGTGTGTAGATGGAGGTCATGGCTACATCCGGAACAGCGGGCGGCCGAAGGAGAGGAAGGGCCAGGGGATGGAGGCCAGCACCAGCAGCAGGGAGAGCAGGGCTCCGGTCCGCCAGGTCTTCTGACGGCCAGCGTCGCTGATCGCCTTCTTGCTGCGCGCGCTGAAGATGTGGGCCACCACCAGGGCGGCCACCATCAGCACCAGGTGCTCCATCAGGAAGAAGCGCACCGCTCCCACCTTCATCGACCCGCCGAAGTCCGCCAGCCCGCCGCGGATCAGGGGGCTGACCAGGTAGAGGAGGATCCCCAGCAGGAACTGCAGATCCAGGCTGGTGATGTACGCCAGCTGCGCCTTGCGGTCGGTCTGGGTCCAGGCCCGGTTGCCCGACGCGCCGCGGAACGAGAGCACCACCGCGATCACACCGGAGATCAGCACCGCCCAGCGGAACCAGGAGTGCGCGCTCAACAAGAAGGAGTAGCCCATAGGGCGCGCAGCATCGCCCCCTGGGAACAGAACGCAACCCTGGCGAGGAGCCCGGTTCCGCGCGCCAGGTTCAGGGTTCCAGTAGCGCTGGGCTCAGATCAGCCGCTGGTACTGCGCCGGCTGGAGGTTCCACACCGGCACCCCGCAGAACCGCGGGCCCTCGGGACAGAGCGGGGAGATCTTGGCCTCCTTGCGGATCCCGCACGGGGCCTGGAGGTGGCGGGCCAGCAGCGGGTGGACGGTCCGCACCTGCTCCACCTCCTCCTGCGAGCAGCGCCAGATCTCCTCCTGGGCGGTGTAGCAGAGGCGGTGGACCCACTTGTGGTGCAGGTGGAGCAGCTCGCCCGACTCGTGAAAGCGGATCGGGAAGGCGTTGGGCAGCAGGTACAGCGCCATCTCCTCGGAGACCCCGCCGTCCAGCAGGGTCTCGATCGCGGTCCACATCCGCTGGGCACAGGCCAGGTACTTCTCCTTGGCCTCCGGCACCGCCTCGATCAGCTCGGGGACGATCACGTCCACCTCCCCGGCCAGGAACTGGGCCAGCAGCACCGGCCGGGAGGCGGGCACCATCCGGTGGCGCTGATCCTGGCTGTCCGCGGTGTGGGAGATCTTCTTCTGGAAGCTGTAGTGCGCGTGGGACAGCGCCCGGGTCAGCTTGGAGACGGTGGTCAGCGTCAGCGACTCGGAGAGGTAGCGGTTCTGCTTGGGAGAGAGCACCCGGTCGATGGCGTCGGCGTCGGACAGCTCGCTCCGGGACAGCCCCAGGGTGGCGCGGACGCTGTCCGCCACCGTGGTCTCGGCGCGCGCCTTGTGGTCCACCAGCCGCGAGCGCAGCGGCCCCAGTTCGGCGTCGAACTCGCGCAAGAACGCCCGGGTCCCGCTGCTCCCCGCCTTGAGCCGGCCGGCCTCCAGCAAGGAGCGGTACTCCAGGGTCTGCTCCAGCGGCAGCGGGTCCTCCGCCTTGTCGAAGAACAGGGGATCCAGCTTGGCCACCTCCGCCACCATCCCCTTCACCATCAGCCGGGTCTCGGTGGGCACGTCCAGCTGCTGGCAGAGGCGGTGGTACCGGTGCAGGGTCAGCCCGGAGACCGTGTGGTACAGGTGGGCGAAGGTCCCGATCGGCAGGATGTAGCGCGCGATCTCCTGGGCCTTCTTCTTGATCCCCAGCCCCCACTTCTCCGGGGTGCGGCGGCGGGCGGGGAAGATCCGGAAGAACTCCTCCGAGACCCTGGGGGTCAACAGCGCGATCAGCTCCCGGTAGGTCGCCATCGCATCGTCCACCGCCGCGCGGTAGACGCCATCCAGGGGCGCAGGCAGGGTGGGGACGATCACCGTTCCCGGCTTCACCTCCACGTAGCGCTGGCTGACCTGCTCGGAGTTGTAGAACGGGTGCGAGTGGAGGAAGGACCAGATCGCCTGGCGGGACACGTTCTCCAACGAGAACTGGAAGGTGGCGTGCTGCAGGGTGGTGTGGTGCCCGGCCTGGTAGGTCTCCTGGGCGATCCGATCCCGCAGCGCCCGGGACTTCTCGTCCTTGCGGACGTCCTCCGGGGTGATCACCCGGCTGGAGTAGCAGGTGCGCGCGGTGGCCACCGCGTTGTCGTACGGCTCGACGAAGCCGTTGGTGAGCGTGACCTTGGGCGGCGGGGTCTCGAAGGGGGGCGGCATCACCCGCAGCGGCGTAGCACGAGTCCTGGCCACATTTCTCGCTCCGGAACGGACCGTGAATCCAGGGGGTTGGAGAAGATGACGCCCCGGTCCGCTGGCTTGCGAACCGGGGCGTCTGGAGCTCCCCTGGGCGGGGCCGGGGGGTTACGGCTGGTAGGTGATCGCCGTTCCGTTGTCCCCCACGGCGATCAGCTGGCCGTCCGCGGTCCCGGAGAGCGCGTGCAGGTTCTCGTGGGTGGGGCTCTCAAACAGGGTCCAGGCCTGGCCGTTGAAGTGGGCGATCGAGCCCCCATTGCCGACCGCCCAGACGTCGTTCGCGGCCCGGCCCCAGATCGCGTTCCAGGTGGAGGCGTCCAGGTCGGTCACCGTCCACTGGCCGTCCTTCCGGGTGGCCAGCATCCCGTCCGGGCCTCCGACGAACAGCACCTCCCCGGTGGTGGCGAAGACGGAGCTCATCCGGAAGGTGGGGGAGAACATCGGCACGTCCTCCCCGCCCTCGCCCTCCAGCTTCAGCAGGCCCTGGGAGTGGAGCAGGTAGGCCGCGCCGCTGGGGCTGACCGTCACCTCGGAGAAGAGCGGGTAGGAGCTGGGCAGGGACAGCTCCACCCAGCCCTCCGGCCCACGCCGGTAGGCGGCACCGGTGGAGAACCCGCCCACGGCGATCACCTCCCCGTTGGGGGTGGCGGCCGCGCCCAGCAGCGGGGCCCGGAGATTGCCCTCGTCCGCGAACCGGTTGTTGGCGAAGCGGAAGTTCGCCTCCCGGCGATCGCTGGTGTCGCTGTCGGCGCCGACCGCGGTGAAGGTCCCGGGCCCTTGAGCGACGACCCCCTCGATGTGGTTGCCAAAGGGAACGAAGTGCATCTCGTTGAGGTCGGTGCCGTCGTACCGGAAGAACTGGTGGTCGCCGCCCAACACGTAGGCCTCGGTGGCGCTGACCGAGGAGACCTCGGTCAGGTGAAGGGAGAGCGGGCTTCCCAGCAGCGTCCACTCGCCGGTGGGCGGGTCACCCACGGTGTGTTCGACCTCTCCACAGCCGAGGGGCGAGGTGGCCTGGAAGACGAGGAGGGCGGCGAGCAGTGGCTTGAACATGGAGGCTCCGTGAAGAGGTGTTGTGCCCTGTTGGTGCGCGCAGCCGAGGGAACCTTTCACTTCTCCAGCTGACGACGGGCGGCGGCGGCGAACTTCCCTTGCGGGAAGCGGCGCAGGTATTCCTCCAGCGAGGCGCGGGTGGCGGCCACCTCTCCTTGCCGTCCCAGGCAGTGCGCCTGTCCCCACAGCGCGCGCTCCTGCAGCGCGGGGGCGCGGGCCTCCTCCAGCAGCTGCGCGTAGAGCGGCCCGGCCCGGTTGCAGCGGGCATCTTCGGCCAGCAGGTCCGCCCACAGCGCCAGCAGCTCGTAGCGCCGGGGCAGCTCGCGACGTTGGGAGGGATCCAGCCGCTGCAGCAGCTCCAGGGCGGCGGGGCGATCATCCTGCGCCACCAGGGCGTCGAGTTGGACCACGTCGGTCTCGGGTCCCAACAGCGGCGCCGGGAAGGCGTCGCGATGCAGTTGCAGCGCCCGCAGCGCCCCGGTCGGGTCCTGGTCCTGGCGCAGGGTGCGGACCACCTCCGCCAGCGAACGGGCCTCGCGCTCCAGGGAGGAGGGCGGGGGATCCACCGTGGACGGGGAGCGCACCTGGGGCGGCGGGAGTACAGCCGCGTCAGGCTTGGGCCGGCGCACCCGCGGCTCGACGCGGGCCACCACCGACAACTCCGGGGGCGGTGGGGGAAGCGCGGCCGGTGCGGCGAACGTCTCGGCCCGCTCCAGCAGCGGAGGGGAGATATCGGCCGGTGCGGCGATCGGTTCCACCCGCTCGGAGCGAAGCGCCAGATAGCCGCCGGTTCCCAACGCCAGCGCCAGCAGCGCACCCACCGCGAGGGGGACGATGCGGGGTGTGGGAGCCGCGGGAGGGGTCCCCGCCAGCCGGGCCGCCAATCGGGCCCGGGCGTCGGGATCCAACGGGCGGGGCGGGGCCAGCGCGGCCAGTCCGCGGGCCGCCTGGGCCTCCGGGGTGCCCGGCGCGGGAGGCTGCTCGTTCCACCGGGAGGGATCTCGGGTCATGGCGCCTCCTCGGCGGTGAGTTTGGCGAATTCACGGGCGAAGGCCTTGCGGGCGCGGTGCAGACACAGCCACACCCCCTCCACCTTCATCTCCAGCAGCTCGGCGATCTGCTGACCGCTGAGTCCCTCCAGTTCGAACAGCACCAGCACCGTCCGGTAGCGATCGTGCAGACGGGACAAGGCGCGGTGGACCTGGGCGTCCGACTCTCCGCGCGCCAGACGCTCGTCCGCCCCCGGGGTGGGATCCGCCGGGTCCTCGGGTTCGGTTTCTCCGAGGGCACTGCCGCCGAAGGAGCCCAGCGGCAACCAGGCGAAGATCCGCCGGCGCCGCCGGGCGCGGACCAGGTGGTGGGTGATCCGGAACAGCCAGGTGCCGGGGCGGGAGTCACCGCGGAAGCCGCCCCATTTGCGCTGGGCGACCAGGAACACGTCCTGGACCACGTCCTCCACGTCGATCCCCGGGCCCCCCAGCCGCTGGGCCCAGCGGGCCACGTCGTCGGCGTGACGCTCGAAGAGCTCGGACAGGGTGCGCGGTTCGGCCACGCCGGCCATCTCCGGGGTCAGCACGCGCGGCAGTGGAACGACGGACGACGGATCCATCCCTCCTGCTTGGTGCGCCCGGGGGGAAAGACCTTTCACCTCAGCCACCCGAAAGGGAGAATTGGACCCCGGCGGCCAACTGCAGCTCGTGTTGGGGGAGCAGCACCGAGTCCACCGCCCCCACCAACGCCCGGTGCCGGGTCGCCCACAGCAGCCCCCTCAGCCCCAGGTAGGGCTGCAGCGGGGTGCCGGGCAGATGGGCCCGGACCTGGAGGCCGGCCCCCAGTCCCAGATCCAGCGCCCAGGCGCCGCGGCTGTTCTCCAGGCCCACCCCGGCCAGGGAGAGCCGGGCCACGCCCAGCGACGCCTCCGCCCCCGCGGTGGCCCAGCCGATCCGGGTCTCCAGGCCCGCGCCCGCGGACAGCAGCGGGGCCAGACGCTGGAACACCACCTCCCCGCCCGCCACCGGCAGGGTCCGCGGCGAGGCCCAGCCCAGGGCCAGGAGGCCGAAGGCCGGGCCCTGGAAGGAGATCCGGCCCCGGGCGGCGAAGCCATAGGAGGGGAACCTCCGGACGCTGGACCCGGAGCCCAGCAGTTCGGCCTCCAGGGCGAAGCGGGGTTGGGGACGCGGTGGCAGCCGGGGCGCAGCGGGAGCGCGGGTGGCCAGCTCCGCCCGCCAGGTTCGCAGCATCACCGCCGCGGCCGCGGCCAGCGCGTCGCACTCCCCCTTCACCGCCAGGGTGCGGGCGGCGATCACCTCTCCGTCCGGATCGATCAGCGCCACCTCCAGGCCACCCTCGCCCTCGGTCAGCCGGCCCTGGTAGCCCTCGCCCCACGGCTCGGCCTCCAGCAGCGCCGCCACCCTCTCCGGCGCCGGGCAGAGGCCGCCCCCGGAGATCGGGAGGCCGGAGAGGAGTGCCAGGATCAGCAAGGAAGCGGCGGTCACGGCGCGCACCCTACCCGCTCCCGGGGTCAGGCTTCGCCTGGGATCGCTGCGCCCGCTTGCGGACCCGCTGGTGGTCGCCCGCCTTGGGCCGCTGCGCAGGACGGGGAGAGGCCGTGGCTCCGGATCCGCGCTATGAGGCGGCCCATGTCCTCCCCATTCACAGTCACCCGAGAAGGCGCGGTCGCCGTGCTCACCCACGATGACGGCAAGGCGAACACCTTCGTGCAGGCCACCTTCGAGCAGCTGCGGCGGACGCTGGAGGAGATCGACAAGTCGGACGCGGGCTCGGTGCTCTACCGGGGTCGCCCCGGCTACTTCTCCGCCGGGCTGAACCTCAAGGCCCTGCCCGGCCTGTCCCGGGTGGAGTTCGTGGCCCTGCTGGAACAGTTCGGTCAGGCGGTGCTGGACCTGTTCTTGTACCCCCGGCCGGTGGTGGTCGAGGTCACCGGACACGCGATCGGCGCCGGGTCGATGTTCGTCTTCGCCTCCGACGTCCGCTACTTCAACGCCGGCGCCTGGAAGTTCGGGCTCAACGAGGTCCCCAACGGGATGCCGGTCCCCAGCTACGGGGTGGAGGTGGCCCGCGCGGCGCTGCGCGCTGCCGACCAGCTGGAGCTGATCTGCCACGGCCGGATGATCAGCCCCGAGCAGGCGCTGGAGCTGCGGCTGGCGACGGCGATCGCCGAGGACACCCACGCCATCGCCCTGGAACGGGCGCGCTCCCTGGCCGAGCTGCCCGGCGGGGTCTACGCGATCACCAAGCGCAACCTGCGCGGCGCGGCCGCGGAGTCGGTCGCCCCCCGGCTCTCCTCCGAGGCCGAGCGCTTCGTCTCGGCGCTGGGGCGGTAGCGGCCCCTCCGGTCCGGGTCGGCACCGAGGAGGGAGCGGGAACCCCCCTCCCTCCCCGGGCTGGCGCCATCCGGCGGCGGCATGTTGATATTGATTCTCAAGATTGAAATGGCCGGGCGGCCCTGCTACGGATCCCTCCCGTGCGGCACCTCCTGCTCGGTCTCGTCCTGATTGCGTCCCTCCCGCTGACCGCCCGGGCGGCGGACGATGACGCCTGGCACCGGTTGGTGGGGATCCTCTCCTACCTGGAGGCGGACTATCCGGGCGCGGTGCAGACGCAGGACGCCTTCGAGCTGGAGGAGCAGCGGACCTTCATCCAGGAGGCGCTGCGGGCGGCCCAGGAGATCGGCGGGCCGGCGGCGCAGTTCGTTCCCCGGCTGCAGTCGATCCAGGCCCGGGTGCTCAAGGGGGAGGACCCGCAAGGGGTGAGCCAGGAGTGCGGGCAGCTCTCGCGGGAGCTGGTGCTGGCCGGGGGGCTCAAGCGCAGCCCCTCCAAGCCCCCGGACCTGGCGCGCGCGGCCGAGCAGTTCGGGCAGCTGTGCGCCTCCTGCCACGGGACGGACGGACGGGCGGACCTCCCGATCGCCCAGACGATGACCCCGCCCCCGGCCAACTTCCATGACCCGGCGCGGATGGACGTGGCCACCCCCTACTCCGCCTTCAACACCATCACCTTCGGGGTGCAGGGCACCGGGATGGTGGCCTACGCCGGGCTGTCGGAGGCCGAGCGCTGGGCGCTGGCCTTCTACGTGTTCACCCTCCGTCAGCCGGACTGCGGGGGGAACCCGCCCTCCACCTCGCTGGAGTACCTGGCCACCCAGACCGATCCCACCCTGGCCCGCGACCACGGGGCGGATCAGGTGCCCTGCCTGCGGCGGAAGATCCCGGAGCTGGACGAGGAGCAGTACCTGGTCACCGCCCGGACCGGCATCGAAGAGGCGCTGCGGGTGGGGGCAGGCGGAGACGTCAACGCCGCCCGGGGGCTGATCGTGGACGCCTATCTGCAGGGCTTCGAGCCGGTGGAGCCCCGGCTGCGCGGCCGCGACGCCGCCCTGGTGCAGCAGGTAGAGGAGGGCTTCGCCGCGATGCGGGTGGCCGCGGAGCGGAATCCGCAGGCGCTGCAGGCGACCGGCAAGGAGCTGCTCTCGCTGATCGACAAGGCCCGCGGCGCCCAGTCCGGTTCGCAGGGGATGATGGCGGTGTTCTGGCTGACCCTGCTGATCCTGATGCGGGAGGGCTTCGAGGTCCTGATCATCCTGGTGGCGCTGCTGGCGGTGCTCAAGAAGATGGGGCAGCAGGAACACGCCAAGCTGGTGCACCTGGGTTGGATCGCCGCCGCGCTGGCCGGGCTGGCGCTGTTCTTCTTCGCCCGGGGCCTGATCAACGGCGCCCGCCGGGAGCTGATCGAAGGGGTGGTGGCGCTGATCGCGGTGGTGATGCTGCTGTACGCGGCCCTGTGGATCAACGCCCGCGCCAACGTCCGCAAGATGATGGGCGAGCTGCGCACCAAGGTCACCGCCGCCCTGGGTCGGGACAGCCGGCTGGGCCTGTTCGCGATCGCCTTCTTCGCCATGTTCCGCGAGACCTTCGAGACCGCCCTGTTCCTGCAGGGGCTGTCGATCGACTCGCCCCGGGGAGTGCTGTGGGGGGCGATCGCCGGGCTGCTGGTGCTGGGGGCGCTGGTGTTGCTGATCAAGCGGGTGGGCTACGTGCTGCCGATGAAGACCCTGTTCAACGTCTCCACCGGGGTGCTGGTGGTGACCGCGATCATCCTGCTGGGCAAGGGGCTGCGCGCCCTGCAGGAGGTGGGCACCCTCCCCCTGCGGCCGATCCGCTTCGTGACCATCGATCTGCTGGGGATCTTCCCCGATCTGGTCACCCTGGTTCCGCAGGCGCTGCTCTCCCTGCTCCCGCTGATCTATCTGCAGGTGCAGCGGCGGCGGTCCCAGCGGGATGGCCAGGCCGTCGCCGGTCAGGCCTGAGCGGAGGATGTCCGCTGCTCCGGCCCCGCTGAGGGGCTACGCCGCCCTGGCCACCGCCGCCACCCTCTGGGGGTGCTGGGCGCTGTTCCTCCGCCCCGCCCAGCTGAGCGGCCCGGCGGTGTCCTGGCTGCTGTTCCTGGTGATGGCGCTGCCGGCGCCCTGGATTGCCCGCCGGCCACTGTTCAGGGGCCGCCGTTCGCGCAACGCGCTGCTGTTGCTGGGCCTGTGCGACGCGGCCAACGCGGTCCTGTACTTCGAGGCGATCCGCCGCGGGCCGTTGGCGGTGGCGGTGCTCACCCATTACCTGTGTCCGCTGCTGGTGGCGCTGGTGGCCCCCTGGTTCCTGGGCGAGCCCCGCTCCCGCCGGGCGCTGGTCGCCGCGCCCCTGGCCCTGCTGGGACTGGGGCTGGTGATCTACCAGCCGGGGATGGGCTTCCCGCTGACCACCGCGCTGCTGGGCGGCGCCAGCGCGGTGTTCTACGCGGCCAATGTGATCGCCTCCAAGGTGTCGGGAGAGGCGTACTCGGCGGTGGAGGTCACCTCGCTGCATTCGGTGATCTCGCTGGCGGTGCTGACGGTGGTGTTCCGGGAGGCGGCGCTGCCACCGCTGGAGTTCTCCGCGCTGGGCTTCGGGATCGCCGGGACGCTGGTGTGCGGGCTGCTGGCCACGGTGCTGTTCAACCTCGGGGTCCGCAAGGTGCCCGCCCCTGCCGCCAGCGCGCTGACCTATCTGGAACCGCTGACCGCGGCGATCGTCGGCGCCGCCTTCTTCGCTGATCCCTTCGGACCAGCGGCGATCGTCGGCACCCTGCTGGTGCTGGGAGGCGGCGCCTGGGTGGCGATGGAACGCACGCCGGCGGCGGGGTAGGCGGCGATCCTCGGCACCTTCTGGGTGCGGGGCGTGACTGGGTGGCGATGGAGCGCTTCACCGACCCCGTCCACCCAGCGCCCGCGCCACCGAACGCATCACTCCGCCGAACAGGTCGTCTTGGAACATCGCGTAAGTCACCGCGATCACCGTCCACCCCAACTCGTGGAGGCGGGCCGACCTGCGGGCGTCGTAGTCAAATGAGCCCTGACTGTGGCGGGTTTCATAGCCCTGCGTCTCCACTGCGACCTTCTCCTCCGGCCAGGCGAAATCGATGAACATCCGGCCTTGGCGATCACGAACCTCGAACTGGGGTCTGGGACTGGGCAACCCGGTGTACGGCCAGCGGTGCCAGAACTGGATCTCGAAGGGACTATCCATCGGCCGGGTCCGCTGCTCGCAGTCGTTCAGCAGCGTGGTCCAGGCGCGATCCGGCGGGACTCGGGTCCTCAGCGCCGCCACCAGTGACTTGTCCTTGCGGCGCGCGGATTCCAGCATTGCGGCCAGGGTCACCGGATCCACGATTGGGGACAGGTCCAGCAGGGTCCGCAGCGGCGTGGTGACCGGCATCCCGGCCACCTCGCATTGGTCGGTCAGGGGAACTGCTCCTCGATGCGCGGTGACCGTGAGGGGCGGAAGCAACCGCCTGGGCACCGTGACCTCCACCGGAAAACCATCCACCCCCCAGAAGCGGTGAAGCCTGGCCGCGGCCCGGTGGGAAACCACTGCGCGCTCGCCACAACCCAGGAGGGCCGCCTGGAGATCCCGGTGCTGGGCCCCCTGCGGCACCTGCAGTTGGTAGAGGCCGCGCTCCAGTTGGGGCAACGACCTCGCCGCCGCCAGCCGGTCCCAGCCGCTTTCTGTGTAACCCGCCTGGATCGCCTGCCTGCGGGTGATCAGGCCTGCCTGCTTTGCCGCGAGGGCACCGAGCGAATCCCAGAGTTTGTCGGTCATGGCCCCCAGGGGCTGTGCAACCCGGACGCCGCCGGGATCGCTGGGGGGAGTTTGTCTTTGCGGACACGCTCCACGGTGATTTCGGCCGTTTTCGGGGGGGGAACCTGCTGAAAAAGACAAAGTCCCCCCAGAGCCCCGTCCGTCCGGGGAATCAGCCATCCCGCGAACCGGACGGATGGCCCGGGTCCCGCGCGTTGGGCTCAATCTGGTTGGGGGGAGGAACCGGGCGGCCTCGAAACCGGGACGGCTTGTCTCCCTTCCGGCGCCCCTCAGACGCAGCCAGGGACGGTTGCACCCAAGGCAGGGTCGATGACCGGGTTCGTCCCCGGAGGGGGCCTCCTGGCAGGGTCATCGCTCCCAGGTGGCCCACCTGTCATCGGAAGGGGCTTTGGGGCGAACTTCGTCCGGAGACACGGTCCACGGGGTGATTTCGGCCGGAAGGCTCACCCGGTCATCGCCACGACGGACCCAGTGAGGAGAGGGGGTGTTACCCTCAGCGAGCAGCATTCGCTGATCAAAGGAACAATCGATGAGCGCGGTCCGCTTCACCCGGAAGAAGCTGTTGGTGGGCCTGGCGGCCACGGCGGTGGGCGCGTGGGGCGTGCGGACGGCGGCGGCGTCTGCGCTCTCCTATCCGGAGGGGGCGCCCGGCCAGAGGCTTCGCTTCGCATCCCTGGCGGAGGCCTTGGCGGAGGTGAGGGCCAGGGCCAGCTCCCCGACGCTTCGCACCACCGGATCCTGGAACTGGGCGCAGATCCTGGAGCACTGCGCCCAGAGCATCGAGTTCTCCCTGACCGGCTACCCGGAGAACAAGTCGCCGGTGATCCGCGGGACGGTGGGGGCGCTGGTGCATGCCCACTTCGTCCATCAGGGCTACATGAAGCACGACCTGGCGGCGGTGATCCCCGGCGCGCCCCCGCTGGCCCTACCGGGTGCGCCAGAGCTAGCGCTGGCCAGGCTGGAGAAGGCGATCTCGGACTTCCAGGCCCGGAGTGAACCGCTGGCGCCGCACTTCGTCTATGGCGAGCTGAGCAAGGCCGAGTACGACCGGGTGCAGGCGATGCACCTGGCGAATCATCTGTCCGAGGTGGCCTGACTGCAGTGAGCCGGTGCCGCCTGGGGCCCTCTGAACTGGCGAAGCGGATTCGTCGGAGTTCTCGTCCGACGACACCCATGCGCAAGTTCCACCCGGTCCGCCTGCGCCCTGAGCAAGCTCTGCCCAGTCCAACGGGCATCCATGAGCGAGCTCTACCCGGTGCGGGGCACCGATGCGCAAGCGCTACCCGGTCCAACGGGCATCCATGAGCGAGCTCTACCCGGTGCAGGGGCACCGATGCGCAAGCTCTACCCGGTCCGGCGGGCGACCTCCCCGTCCACCGGGCGGTCCTCGATTCCCAGGTGGCGTTCCAGTGCCTGCTCCAGCCAGAGCACCTGCTCGAGGTCCACCAGCCCGGTGAGCAGCTTGCGTTGCACGCCCTTGCGGTCGATCGCGTTGAGCGAGTAGGTGACGCTGACGCCGTTCTTGCCGCGATGGATCACCTCCAGCCCGTAGAGCTGGACCAGTTCGCTGCCGGGAAGATCCAGGTTCTCCTTCCAGCGCAGTGGGCCGTGGCGGACCTGCAGACGGTTCCGGGAGGCCTCGATCCAGGTCCGGTTCACGAACTGCGCGAGGGTCCAGTAGGTCAGCCCCACTCCCACCGCGACGTGGCCCAGGGGAAAGAGCACCATCACCAACGGCGGGTCCTCCATCCCGGCCGCGATGCCGTACCAGACCACCAGGAAGCCGTCCCAGAAGAGGCAGAAGAAGGCCAGGAACAGCGCCTGCGGCTTGAACCATTTCCAGCTCAGCCGCAGACCCGCGTGGCCCTGGTCCTCCACCTGGAAGAGCGGCGGCAGGGGGACCTGGGTGCGCGGCGGCGGGCGCTGTGGCGAAGGGGTCCGCCCGGCCAGATCGAACACCGCGCTGCAGGACACGCACCGCGCCACCGACAGCGCGAGGTGGACCTCCTGGCCTGGAATGACCGAGCCACATACCGGGCAGTGCAGAGGAGCCAGTTCCATCCGCACAGCATAGCGCAGCGATCAGGGCACGATGGGCATCCCCCTACCGGCTGCGCAGCAGCAGCGTCTCCGAGAACTCGCCCCGACGCTCCGCCACCTGCAGTGATCCCTGGCCCAGGAAGTGGTCGGCGAAGTCATTGCGGGGGCCGCGGAGACAGACGGTGATCGCCTTCTCCTCACCCAGCCGCCCCAGGGTCTGGGCCACGGCCCGGGCCACCTCTCCGTGGAACGGGTAGTAGAGGAAGAAGATCGTCCCCTCCGAGAGATCCTCGCTCCGCACATCCGAGTGGACGAAGGACAGGTTCTGCACGCCCAGAAAGTCGGCGGACCGGCGGGCGGCGGCGACGTAGGACTCGCCGTATTCGATCCCCCGCACCCGGGCGAAGGTGCTGGCGGCCACGGTCAGGGCCAGCTTCCCGCTCCCCGAGCCGAGGTCGATCACCAGATCCGTGGCAGCGGGTCGGGTCATCTCCAGGAACTCGGCAATCCGCTCGGCGCGCGAGGCCATGTTCAGGTTCCCCGCCGGGGGCCGGGGCTCGCCCAGGGTGAGCCGGGAGACCTGGCAGAGCGCGTCCAGATAGTCGTCCGCGGGGGTGCCGCCTCCCTCCTGGTGGGGGACGAACCCCCGCCCCTCCCAGCTAGAACGGAAGGCGCCCGGGCCCCACTCTCCGCGCCGGAACGCCGCCGCCACCGAGGCCACCGCCGCGGTCAGCGCCCCGCCGACCTCCGCTTCCCGTTCGGAAAAGGCAGTCCACCGCTCGCGCGCCTGGGGCAGGGCCTCGAAGTCCAAGCGCAGCAGCTCCGGTTCGACGTTCTCCCGGATGAACTGCAACCCCTCGGCGAGGTGCCAGAGCCCACCGACCTCGCGGTTCAGCTCCACCGGGGACAAGAGCCGGGCCACGCGATCCATCCACCACGGCTCTTGGCCCATCCGGTCACTGTGTCCGCTCGGGCCCGGCCGTTCAATCAGCCCTTCGCGGAGCCTGACTGCTCGCCCACCCCGCGGGTCGCCCCTTCTTTCCGGCCCTCTCGCAGCCACCCGAATGGCCTGCCCTCCTCCCCGGCCATCTCGCAGCCACCCCGCATGGCCTGCCCTCTTCCCCGGCCATCTCGCACCCACCCCGCGGGTCGCCCCTCCTCCCCGGCCATCTCGCAGCCACCCGGGTCGCCCCTCCTACCCGGGCGTCTTGTAGGGCATCGGTCCCCAGTACCCGTAGAACGCGTCGTCCAGCTTCCGCCAGCCCGCCGCCACCTCCGGCATGTTGGCCTGAAGCCAGCGCACGAAATGGGGCCGGGAGCCGTCCGCGTCCTGGAGGCCGTACTCCTCGCCCAGGTCCCAGGAGGCGAACACCCGCCCGTTCTTGCGGGCCACCTGCGGATCGGCGGCCAGCGCGGCCACCCCCCGCCCCACGAAGAGCGGGGTCTCGGAGGCGATGAACGACTTCTCCTTCTGGGCCGCGTCCCGCCAGTTGGCCTCGGTGACCCCGAAGTTGTCCAGCATCCACTCCGAGCGCAGGAAGCCGGGGGTCACCGCCACCGCGGAGACCTCCCGCCCCTGCAGCTCCTGGGAGAGGGCGAACGCCATCCGGATCACCGTGGTCTTCACCAGGTCGTAGAAGAAGTGCCCGCGGTAGAAGTACGCATCCCCGTCGGTGATCTCCACCACCAGCCCCCCGGGGCGGATCAGGGGAAGGCCGTGGTAGCTGGTGATGATGTGGGTCTTGATTGCCCGATCCACCAGCAGCAGCCCGTCCTCCAGCCGGGTCTCCCAGAGCTTCTTGCCCCAGGCCACCAGGTCGTCACCGCCCCAGATGTCGTTCACCAGCACGTCGAACGGGCCCACCTGTTCGAACAGCGCCGCCACCTGCGCCGGATCGGTGTGGTCCACCCGCACCGCGATCCCCTTCCCGCCTCGCGCGGTGACCAGCTCCGCGGTCTGCTGGATGGTCTCCGGGCGGTTCTTCATCCCCGGGCTCCCGGGGACGCTGCGCCCGGTGCAATAGACGGTGGCTCCGGCCTCTCCCAGCGCAGTGGCGATGCCCCGCCCCGCGCCCCGGGTGGCGCCGGCCACCACCGCGATCTTCCCTGCCAGTGGCTTTTCCATCGGCCAAACCTAGCCCCGGAAATCGCCGCACCGCGAGGGGTGAACGGCACCGACCGCCTGGTGAACCTCCCCGCTCAGAGCGGCTTGGGCTCGGCGGGCATCAGCAGGTACCGTTCATCCTTGCGCTGCACCCGGCCCTCGCGGCCCAGCTTGATCAACACCGCCTGGGTGCTGCGTTCGGCGATCGGGTGGATGAAGGGCGGGACGTCGTCGTAGGCGCGCAGCACGATCTCCTGCAGGGTGGCCCCGGCGGGTCCGGACAGCGCGTCCACCACCTTCTTCTCCCGCATCTCCCGGTGGCGGAGGTACTCGGCCAGCTTGGCCGGACCATCGGGCAGCGCCGCACCATGGGCCGGGTAGAGCACGCCCACCGGGAGATCGCGCAGCCGCCGCAGCTGCTCCAGGTAGTCGGTCATGTCCCCCTCCGGGGGATCGATCACGATCGTCCCGGTGCCAGCCACCATGTCCCCCACCACCGCGGCCCGGGAGGCCTCGTCCACCAGGCACAGGTGTCCCCGCGCGTGCCCGGGGGTGTGCACCACCCTCCACTTCATGGTGGGCAACCCGGAGAGCGAGATCACCTCTCCGTCCGCCAGCAACCGGTCGACGTTGAAGTCCAGCCGGTCCGCGGTGCGCTCGTGGCACCAGATCGGAATGGACAGCCGGTCGGCCACCGCCCGGGCGCCTCCGATGTGGTCCGCGTGGTGGTGGGTGAGGAACACCGCCAGCGGCCGCTTCCCCTCCGCCTTGAGCCCCGCCAACAGCGCCAGCAGCCGGGCATACTGCCGCACCGCCGCCGCCCCCGGATCCACGATCAGCAGCTCGCCGTTGCCCAGCACGTAGGTGTTGGTGTGGGTGGCCGGCGGGAGGGTGGGGGTCTCCAGCGGGAACACCCGCACTCCCTGCTGGAACTCGATCCGCGACGGGATGTTGCCGGGGAGGTGGGGCGGATCCTTCAGCAGCGCCAGCGTCTGCTCCACGCTCTTGAAGCCGGCCAGGGTCTGCAGCGCGTACAGGTTCGGCGGGTGCAACAGCGCGCTCCCCTGCTTCCACCGGTTCAGCGCGTCCTGGGGCCGGATCCAGGCGCCCTCCGCCAGCTCTCCGGGCCAGTGCTCGGCGCTGGGGTGGGCGGGCGCCTCGGCCAGGAAGAAGCGGGCGTCAAAGCGGACCGGAAGGAAGGCGGGGGTGATCCACCGACCCGCCTCCTGGAAATCCGCTCCCCGCAGGGTCAGCCCGTGACGGGCCAGCAGCTGGGAGAAGCTGGCCTTCCGATCCAGCAGCTCGCGGCGCGCGGTGGAGAGCTGTTCGGCGGTCACCCGCTCGATCCCCCGGGCCAGCAGGACCCCGGTCTCCTCGAACAGCTCCCGGGCGGCGGCCACCTTCAGGGCAAGGTCCGGGCCAAGGGCGCCCTCCATCGGCACCGTGCCGTCGGTGGCGTCCACCCTCCCTCCCGGGAAGGCGTAGTAGCCGCCGGCGAAGGTCAGCGTCGCCTCGCGCTTGATCCAGTAGGTCTCCACCCCGTCCCCGACCCGGCGGTAGAGGATCACCACCGCCGCGTCCCTGACCCGCGCGGGCGGCGGCGCGCTGAACCCCGGGATGGCCTCGCTCAAGGAGCGGACCTTCCAAAGACGCGGGCCAGGATCGAGCGGCCCTCCTCCAGCTGATCGGGGCGCACATACACACGGGAGAGCTGCACCGCCCCAGCGTACCGCTGGTAGAGCGGCGTGTACCGGACCACCTCGGTCAGCCGCCCGGTAGACGTATCGACGATGAACAGTTTGGGCCCCTGCCCCCCGTCGAAGTACTTGGAGAGCACCCCCCGGGACTCCACCTCGAAGTGCTCCAGTCCGGCGGCATCCAGCTCGGAGGTCAGCGCCCCCAGCTCGTAGCCCTCGTCCCGCTCGGTGAACTGCAGCAGCAGCTTGAAGCCCCGCCGGGCGACGATCCGCTGCGCCCAGCGGTTGGTCGATCCCCGCAAGGTGACGTGCAGCGCGGCGTCGTCGCAGAGCAGGAACTGCTCCGGGTCGGCGGGGATCTGGAACTCACCCGGCGCCTCCTCGTAGTAGCGCCGGAGCATGTGATCGAAGTTCACCGAGGTGTGGTGGTAATAGACCGAGACGAACATGTGGTAGCGGCTGAGGAGGAAGTCCTCGAAGGCAAACGCCGCCGTCCTCGACAGCGCCAGGTAGGCCCGGGAGTCGATGATCGCCGCGTCCAGGTTCTGGACGATCCACTCCAGGTCGTACCGGCCGTAATTGACCCCGGTGTAGAAGCTGTCCCGCAGCAGGTAGTCCATCCGGTCGGCGTCCAGCTCGCCGGAGACCAGCGCCCGCAGCAGCGGCGCCCAGTCCACTCCCTGGTGGTGGAAGGGGAACCCGCCCGGCGGCTCCACTCCGGCGATCAGTCCTGCCAGCGCCTGCGGGCCCACCCCGACCTTCTCCTCCACCTGCCGCAGGGTCGCGGTCAGCGAGCTGTCCAGCAGGATGCGGGCGGTGAAGTCCTCGTGCGACGCCTGGGTGTCCACCGGGGCGGCGGGCGCGGCCGGAGGCGAGCGGACCGGCTCGTTGACCAGGCTGGGCTTGGCGTCCATCGACGGGCGGTCCAGCCAGTCGGGCAGCTGCAGCAGCGATCGCGCGGGGGCGATCCGCTCCGAGGCGTGGGAGAGCGGCATGTGGCCCAGGTCGTGGCAGAGCACCGCCAGCCGGACCGCGCAGCGGAAGCGCTGACGCACCTCGTCGGGCAGCCGCTGGCGGGCCGCCACCGCGTCCAGCAGCTTGGAGGCCACGTGCATCGCGCCCAGCGAGTGGGCGTGGCGGGTGTGGGTGGCGCCGGGGAAGGCCATGTCCCCAAAGCCCAGCTGGCGGACGCCGCGCAGCCGCTGGAAGAAGGGCGTGTCGATCACCGACTTTTCTTCGTCGGAGACGGTCATCACGCCGTGGATGGGATCGCGGATGCGCATTTCGGTGTGGAACGAAATATCCCACGTCGCTCGGGTGTCCACCGGGCGATCAATCCGATTGCTACGCAGACCAAGCAAACGGGCCCCCGGGAAGGCGGGACGGACCGGGGGCGAAGTGGTAAAGAGAAGAGCACACCTCGAATGCACATCACCATTCTGCACAACCGGGATCACGACCTCCTCGAGGAGGACCCGGGCCGCGAGGCGCGGGAAGACGTGATCAAGGTCGCGGCCGCCCTGGCGGACGCCCTGGATCACGACGGGACCACCGCCGAACCCCTGGCCGTCACCGGCGCGCAGCTGGACTTCCTCACCACCCTCCAGCGCCGCCGGCCCCAGCTGGTGGTCAACCTCTGCGAGTCGCTCAACGCCGACGCGCGGGGGGAGATGGCCATCCCCTGCCTGCTGGACCTGCTGGGGATCCCGTTCACCGGCTCCGGGGCGCTGTCGCTGGGGCTGGCCCTGCACAAGAACAAGGCCAAGGAGCTCCTGCGGGCCCGGGGCGTCTCCTCGCCGGAGTTCGCGGTGATCGAGCGGGTGGAGGATCTGGCCCGGGTGGAGCTGCCCTTCCCGCTGATCGTCAAGCCGGCCCGGGAGGACGCCTCGATCGGGATCGACTTCGACTCGGTGGTCCACGACCGCGCCCAGCTGGCCCGCGCGGTGCTGCACGTGATGCAGACCTTCTCCCAGCCGGCGCTGGTGGAACGGTACATCGAGGGCCGGGAGATCTACGTTCCGCTGCTGGGCAACCGGCCGCGCACCCACCTGCCGCTCACCGAGATCTCCTTCGGTGAGGCCTTCATCGGCAAGCCCCACATCGTCTCCTACCAGGCGAAGTGGGAACCCGACTCTCCCCAGTTCAAGGACAGCCGTTCCCTGCGCTGTGAGATCGATCCTGTCACCGAGGCCCGACTGGTGAAGACGGCGACCGCCGCCTTCGATGCGCTGGACTGCCGCGACTACGGTCGCGTCGATCTGCGCCTCTCGAAGGACGGTGAGCCGTACGTCATCGACATCAACCCGAACTGCGATCTGCACCCGGATGCCGGGTTCGCGAAGGCCGCGCGCGCCGCTGGAATGGACTACCGCGCACTCGCCTCCCGCCTGGTGGAGATCGCGCTGGAGCGCACGCATGGCACTGGACATCCTCTCCGTCAAAGCACCGCACCGTCAGCCCCTGGCCGAGCTGCTCGGCCGCATTGAGACCTTCTCTCCGGAGGAGGTGCTGTGCGCGCTGGAGCTGATTGACGCCGGCATCGCCGGCAGCACCGACTACCAGGTGGTGGTGGCCACCAAGGACGGGCAGGTGGTGGGCTACATCTGCTACGGCCCCACCCCGATGACCGAGGGGACCTTCGACCTGTACTGGATCGCCTCCGATCCCCAGGTGCGCGGCCAGGGCGTGGGCGCGGCGCTGGTGGCGGCGATGGAGGGCGACATCCGCCGCCACCAGGGCCGGGTGATCCGGGTGGAGACCTCGGCGATGGAGGCCTACGGCCCCACCCGCGGCTTCTATTCCGGGATGAAGTACGTGGAGGAGTGCCGGTTCAAGGACTTCTACCGCCAGGGCGAGGATCTGATCATCCTCTCCAAGCGAATTTGACGCTGGGTGGCTTCGTTGTTCGCAGCAGGCGGCCCGACCCGGCTTGGGGGGTTGGGCTCTGGGATTTGGGTTCTGGCTCGGAGGCCTTTTGCGAGTGACTGTGTGGATGGTGTTGGCGGGTCTGGCCCTGGCCCCCTCGGTGGGCCTGGCCCAGGGTCCGGAGGCCCCCCGGAAGGCCGCTGCGGCGGCGATCTCCGAGGTGCTGAAGGTCAAGCGCCCGCTGGGCGGCGAGTACTTCGGGCTGTACCTGATGGGCCAGAAGGTCGGGTACATCTTCCAGGACGTGGGCTACCTCCCCGGAGGCAAGGACAAGGTCCGGGCCCGCACCGAGTTCGTCTTCAAGGCCAACGTGGGCGGCAACCAGGCCGAGCGGATCCAGAAGGAGACCCGGATCTATGAGGCCCGCCCCAACGGCCGGCTGCTCTCCTTCGTGGTGGAGCAGCGCGGCGACGGTGGCGAGCAGACGCTGGAGGCCACCGCCACCCCGCAGGGGCTGACCGTGCTGCGCCGCCGCCCGGGGCTTCCCAACCAGGTGCTGCAGCTGCCCCCCAGCAAGGAGCGGGTGGAGGACGCGGATCAGGTCCGGCTGGCCGCCTGGCGCAACAAGCGGGTGGAGGGGGTGATCACCGACGCCCAGGATCTGCAGGCGTACCAGGTCACCAGCACCCCCGGCGCCCGCGAGGAACGGCTGCTGGGCGGGGTGAAGGTGAACTTGCGCAAGGTGGTGACCCTCTCCGACAAGGAGAAGACCCCGGTGGACGTGTTCCTGGCCGACTCGGGAGAGGTGATCGAGATGAGCCTGGGCTCCACCATGGTGGCGCGCGCCGAGCCGGAGCTGACCGCCAAGCGGTTGGACATGGTGGGCGAGGTGTTCGCGCTGACCCGGGTGGTGCTGCCGCGCTCGCTGCCTCCGGCGGCCACCTCCATCCCGGGGAAGGTCACCTTCGTGATGGCCGGGCTGCCGCGGAAGTTCCAGGTCGATGGCACCCGCCAGACCTTCAAGGCGCTGGGCAAGGACAAGGTGGAGGTGACCGTGGCGGCCAACCTGCCGGACCCCAAGAAGCACCGCCCGCTGGCCACGCTGCGCGACCCGCATGGCGGGATCTATCTGAAGAGCAGCATCGTGGTGGAGTCGGACGACGCGGACATCCAGGCGCTGGCCCGCCAACTGGTGGCCGGAGAGAAGGACGCCTACCAGGCGTCCCGCAAGATCGTCCGCTGGGTGTCCGGCAACCTGACCGCCGCCTATGGCGCCTCGCTGGATCGCGCCACCGATGTGCTGCGGGCCAAGAAGGGCGACTGCACCGAGCACTCGCTGCTGACCGTGTCCTTGCTGCGCGCCGCCGGGATCCCGGCCAAGCGGGTGGACGGGCTGATCTACATGGTGAACGCGGACGGCGTGCCGGCGCTGTACTGGCACGAGTGGGTCGAGGCGTACGTGGGGGAGTGGCTGCAGATGGACCCCACGTTTGGCCAGGAGGTGGCCACCGCCGGGCGGTTCGCGGCAGGCGAGGAGGGGAACGCGGAGATCGTCCCCCTGATCGGCCAGCTCAAGGTGCTTGAAGTCCGTTAGGACCCAGGCCGTACGCATCCGGGCGTGGTCGCCTCCCCTACAGGTAGGACGCAAAGTGGATTTGGCATTTCAGTCGTTCCGCCCGATAGACTTTGAACACTCCGGTCATGTCCACCTTCACTGAATTAATCCTTGCCCGCATCGGTGGCGACTACCTGCTGACGCCGCTCTCCGCGGTGGACCGGGTGCTGCCGGCGGTCCGCCCCGAGGCTGGCGGGCCGGGACGCGGGCCGAGGGTCAGCGTGGACGCGCGCGAGTTCACGGTGTGCTTCGGCGCCGGCCTGCTGGGAGCGGAGCGGGTGGTGGTCGAGCCCTCCGACCAGATGCTGGTGCTGCGCGGTCCCTCCCCGCTGGTGCTGTGGGTCAGCGCGGTGGAGGAGCTGCTGCAGGCCCAGATCCAGCCCCTCCCGGAGGGAGGTTCGTCGTTCCTCCGCGGCGTCGTCCAGGTCGAACGTCGCTCGATTCCGGTCCTGGACCCAGAGTCACTCTTTCACCCGCAAGCCCCACAGGAAGTAGCCCCCCATGCAGGGTCGTAAAATCCTCCTCGTCGACGACTACCGGGTGATCCGGGAGCTGCTGAAGATCTACCTGTCGTCGTCCAATGCCTCGGTGATGGAGGCCAGCGACGGTGAGCAGGCGCTGGCCCTGATCCGCAGCTCGGCACCGGATCTGGTGATCGCCGACATGCAGATGCCGAAGCTGAGCGGGCTGGAGCTGTGCAGGCTGATGCAGGGAGATCCTGCGCTCTCGCAGATCCCGGTGGTGATCCTCACCGGCAACAACGACCCCAAGGCAGTGGACGCGTGCAAGGCGGCGGGGGCCCGGGAGGTGCTGCAAAAGCCAATCTCCCCCGCGGTGCTGATGGCCGCCATCAACCGCGTCGTGCCGGCCGCGGCCTGACCGGTGGCAGGATCTCCCCAGGTGCTGGCGCTGCGGGCGCGGCTGGAGTCGGCCTATGGGCTGGCCCTGGCCTCGGTGGGCGACGACCAGCTGCTGCGGGCGTTGCAGGAGGCCGGCCCGGACCTCACCCGGCTGGCGGACCACCTGCCGATCTCCGAGAGCTCGTTGATGCGGGATCCAGAGGTCTGGCGGTGGCTGGACGAACAGCCGCTGGAAGACGCGCTGCGCGTGGCGATGGCCCAGCAGCGTCCGCTGCGTGCGCTGTCGCTGGGCTGTTCGGAGGGCCAGGAGGTCTACAGCCTGGCGATCACCGCCCTGGAGGTGCTGTCCCGGATGGGGGTGGCCCGGGAGCGGGCGCGGGACTTCCTGCGGATCGATGGGCTGGACATCTCCCCGGCGCGGGTGGAGCGGGCCCGCTCCGGCCGGATGGTGGAGTGGAGCGTGCGGGGCAAGCCTTCGCCGCAGGTGGCCGCATCGCTGGAGAAGGTGGAGGGGGGCTGGCAGGTGCGTCCGGAGGTGCTGGCCGCCTGCCGGTTCGCCACCGGCAACCTGCTCACCCTCCCCCGGAACACCCTGGCGGACTACGACCTGGTGCTGTGCCGGCACGTGCTGATCTACTTCGACCCTGATCGGGCCCGCGACCTGGTGGGGCAGCTGGTCTCCGCCCTGCGCCCCGGGGCGTTGCTGGTCCTCGC
Source organism: Myxococcaceae bacterium (assembly GCA_036675345.1). Classification (GTDB taxonomy): domain Bacteria; phylum Myxococcota; class Myxococcia; order Myxococcales; family Myxococcaceae; genus JALYOC01. The sequence goes on along the minus strand of JAKFFE010000024.1, from coordinate 4,606 downwards.
TCCGGTGGAGGCCCACCTGCTTCCCTCCGATCAGGGGCTGACCCCGGTCGGACCGGTGGGGGCGGTGCGGGCAGCCGGGGCGGACCTGGACCTGGACCGGCCCGCCCTCGCTCCGATCCCGATGGCCGGCCTGGGCTGCGCCGCCCCGCGGGACCCTCCCGCCCCCCACGCGAACGCCGAGTCCCACCGCGCCCGCGCGCTGCAGGCCCTGGAGCGGGGCCAGCTGCACGAGGCGCTGAGCCTGGCGCGCGCCGCCACCTTTCTGGAGCCGGAGCACCTGGGGGGCCGGTTCCTGCTGGCCCGGCTGCAGCTGCGGCTGGAGCCGGAACTGGGACGCCGGATGCTGCTCTCGGTGCTGGAAGAGGCGCGCCGCTCCACCGACTCCGACCCTGAGCTGTCCAACCACCAGCTGGCGCTGGCTGCCTCCGCGCTGCTCACCCCCCTTCGATGACCCCTGCGCCCCTTCCCCTCCCCGTCTGGGAACTCTCCGAACGGTGGGACTCTGTTCCGCCGCCCGTCGCCGCGTCCGCGCCGGCGGTGCTGCACCGCTATGTCCAGTTCAGCCTGGCCGGCCAGGAGGTCTGTCTGCCGCTGGAGGCGATCTTGCGGGTGGTGCCCCGGCTGGGACGGGTGATCCCGCTGGCCGGTGACCCCCGGCTGTCCGGGATCGCCCTGGTGGGGGGGCAGCCGCTGCTGGTGGCGGAGCTGGAGGAGAGTGCGCAGCCCCTGGGGTCGCGCCCCGCCCTGGTGATGCCCTTTGCCGGGGGGCTGATTGCCCTGGTGGTGTCTGGCCCCACCGATCTGATCGAGGCCTCGCTGCAGCCGACCGCTCCCCAGCGCCTGGGAGCGTTGACCGTGGAAGGGAAGGTGGCCTCCACCGCATCCCTGCTGACCGTGGAGAGCGTCACCCGCTGGCTCTCCACCCGACTGGGGCTGGACGGATGAGCCAGCTGGGCTTGCCCCCCGAGGTGCTCTCGCAGCTGCGGGGGCTGTTCGTGGAAGAGGCGGATCAGGCGCTGAAGGAGGCGCAGGAGCATTGCGTCCGCTGGGAGCGCGGTCAGCCGGTCCCGCAGCGGATCAAGTCGGTCCTGCACGGGCTCAAGGGGTCGTCCGCGGCGGTGGAGCTGGAGGCGCTGGCGGCGCTGATCCACCGCAGCGAGGAGCTGGTGCTGCGGGACGGCGCGACGCCGGATCCGGCGCGGATCGCCCCGGTGCTGCGGGGGCTGCGCAACCTGGTGGCCCAGGCCCGCAACCCGGAGGGGATCCCCGACACCAGCCTGGCGGAGGTGGAGGCCCTGTTGCGCGCGCCCCAGGAGGCGGGCCCCTCCCTGCCGGTGCACCGCAAGGCGGGTGAGCGGGTCCAGGTGGTGGAGCACACCGCGGTCCCCACCGCGGCGCTGGCGGAGTCGGTGCGGCTGGCGGCCCAGGTGCAACGCGCCTTGACCGAGCTGCAGCAGGATCCCCAGCAGACCGACGCCTTGCAGCGCGCGGTGGTGGGCAGCGAGGAGCTGGAGGCGCTGCTGGAGCGGATGCGGCTGAGCCCGGGCGCCGAGGCCCTGGAGGGGCTGGAGGAGGAGACCGCCCAGCTGGCGGCGCGGCTGGGCAAGCGGGTCCGGCTGGAGCTGGAGGGCCGGGAGCTGCGGCTGGAGCGCCGGGCGCTGCAGGCGGCGCGCGGGGCGCTGCGGCACCTGCTGCGCAACGCGCTGGATCACGGCCTGGAGTCGCCGCCGGAGCGGCTGGCGCTGGGCAAGCCGGAGGAGTGCCGGGTGAAGATCCGGCTGGCGATCCACGACGGTCACCTGGAGGTGCGGGTCTCCGATGACGGGCGGGGGTTCGACTCGGCGGCGATCCGCGCCCGGCTGGCGGGGTCGGTGCCCGCCTCCGAGCTGGCGGCGATGGACGAGGCGGCGTTGCTGTACCGGTTCGCGCTGCAGGGAGGGTCCACCCGGGAGGTGGCCTCCGAGCTCTCCGGCCGTGGGGTGGGCCTCTCGGCGGTGGTCCACCTGGCGCGCGATGTGCGGGGGACCTTCCGGATCCACAGCGTCCCGGGCCAGGGCAGCGAGGTGCTCTTCTCGCTGCCGGTGGGGGCCTACGTGGCCGAGGTGCTGACCTTCTTCGTGGGGGACGTGGCCCTGGCCCTGCCCACCTCGGCGGTGATCTATGCCGCCCGCCGCAAGTCGGAGGCGGCGGATCTGCACACCGCGGTGGGCGAGGTGATCTCCTTCGCCGGGATCACCGCCCGGCTGGTGGACCTGGGCCTGGTGCTGGGGCTGGAGGAGGCGCGCCACCGGCCGTTCGTGCTGATGGCGCAGCAGGGCGGGCAGACCCTGGCCCTGGGGGTGGATGAGATCGGCGCGGTGCACCGCACCGTCCCCCGCTCGGCGCCGCCGGTGGTGACCCCCGGCGCGCTGGTCAACGGGCTGCTGGTGCTGCCGGAGTGGGGCGCGGTGCAGCTGATCAACGCCCAGCGATTGTTTGAGCGGGCCGCCAGCCAGCAACTTCCGGTGTCGCGCGCGCCCGCCCAGGCCCGGGCGCGGGGAGAGGTGGCGGCGGGCCCGCGGCGCGGGCTGGAGATCCTGCTGGTGGAGGACTCGGCGGCCACCCGGGAGGTGTACCGGCTGCTGCTGGAGGCCGATGGGCACCGGGTGCGGACCGCGGTGGACGGCGCGGCGGGGTTCGCCTCCGCGGTGGGGTCGCCTCCGGAGCTGGTCCTCAGCGACGTGGACATGCCGGTGCAGGACGGCTTCTCGCTGACCCGGTCCATCCGTTCCCATCCGCGGCTGGCCCGGACCCCGGTGATCCTGCTCACCTCCCGGGACGATCCGGAGAGCCGCGCCGAGGGCGCCGCCTGCGGAGCGGACGCCTATCTGGTGAAGGGCTCCTTCACTCCCGGCACCCTGCGGGAGGCGCTGTCCCGGATGGGGCTGGAGCCGAGGCCTACCGGATGAAGCCGCTGGCGGTGTGGCTGGACCGGTGGGTGGAGGCGGCCTGCCCCCAGCTGGATCAGGCGCTGGCCATGCGCGGGGCGCTGGTGCTGCGTTGCTTCGAGCGCACCCCCAGCCCGGCCGCCTCGCGCCGGCTGGAGCAGTATCGCCAGGTGGTGGTGCTGGGAGGCGCGGACCGGGAGATGCGCACCGCCCGGGTGGAGCTGGCCACCACCACCCTCACCTGGCCGGTGATCGTGCTCTCTCCGGAGGAGGAGCGGGCCCACTTCGGTGCGGGGGTGGTGGACGTGGTCCGGCCCCAGCCGGCGGAGATCCTGGCCCAGCGGGTGGCGCTGATGTCCGAGGTGCCGATCGTCTCCAACACCTATCCCCGCCGGGACCCGGCCCCGGCGCTGCGCCTGGCCCTGGCCCCCCCCGGGCCGGGGCCCACCGTGGACGAGACCTGGGAGCGTTCCCTCCCCGGGGAGACCCCGGCGGCGGTGGCGATGGTCAGCAGCACCGGAGGCAGCTTCGTGGTGGCGGAGTTGCTGCGGGCGATGCGCCGGCCCAGCGGACGGGCGGTGTTGTTGGCCCAGCACCTGGAGGCGGAGTTCGTGCCCTTCTTCGCCGAGTGGCTGGCCCAGGCCAGCGGCTGGCCGGTGCGGGTGGTGGCGTCGGCCGAACCGTTGCTGCCGGACCGGGTGTACCTGGCGGCGGGAGGACGGGACCTGTTGCTGGGAGGAGACCAGGTGCGGGTCCGGCCCGCGGCCAGTCACTGGGTGCCGTGCGGAGATGTGCTGTTGGAGTCGCTGGCCCAGGCCCAGGGCGCCCGCGGGGTGGGGGTGATCCTCTCCGGGATGGGAGGCGACGGGAGCCTGGGGCTGGCCGCGGTGGCCGGCGGCGGAGGCCGGGCCCTGTGCCAGGCGCCCGCCTCGGCGGTGGTGCCCTCGATGCCCCAGCGCGCGCTGCAGCAGACCCCCTCCGCCCAGGCGCTGTCGCCTCCGGAGCTGGCCCGGGCGCTGCGCGAGCTGGCGTAGGCCGCTGTCCCTTTCAGGACGCGGTGCGTGGCGCAGGGGAGACTGCCAGCCCCGAGGAGAGGTCATTGGCCTTGCGGGACAGCGAGGTCAGGGTCTCGGCCCCGTCGCGGATCGACTCCGAGGCGCGCTGGATGTTGGTCACCGCCTGCAGCACCTGCTCCACCCCGGCCTGGTGCTGCCGGGCGCTGGACTCCACCTGCCGCATCAGCCCCACCGCGGAGTGGATGGTCCCGCCCAGCGAGACCACCACCTCCGACAGCCGGGTGACCTGGGTCACCCCGCTCTGGATGGTCCGGCCTCCCTGGTCCACCTGGGACTCCATCTGCACCGTCCGGTGACGGATCTCCGCCAGCACCTCACGGATTTCGGAGGTGGCCCGCCGGGAATCGCTGGCCAGGGACCGCACCTCCCGCGCCACCGCCGCGAACCCCTGCCCCGCCTCTCCGGCCCGGGAGGCTTCAATCGACGCGTTGATCGCCAGCGCCGCCGACTGGTCCGCCAGGAAGGACACGGTGTCGATGATCTTGTCGATCCGCTGAACCTTGTCCGACAGCTCGCGGGAGGCCCCGGAGACCGCGGCCAACGCGCCGGAGATGGCCTCGATCGCGGTGCGGGAGGTGGAGGCGGCGCTCTTCCCGTCCTCCA
>JAKFFE010000040.1:0-86729 GCA_036675345.1 Myxococcaceae bacterium | reverse complement strand
GCCCGCTCCGGCCCCCGCCCCGGCGCGGCAGGCGGCGCCGGCTCCCGCCCCTCCGCCCAGCGCCGCCCCCCTTGGGGGCGCCGGCCGCGATCAGCTGGCGAAGCTTCTCACCGAGACCGACGTCTACGTGAAGTACGGGCTCCACGATAAGGCGCTGGAGCACCTGCGGAAGGTCTTCGGGATGGATCCGGAGAACCTGGACGCGCACGAGAAGGCGTACCACATCTACCTGGGCGCCAATAACGCCGCCCAGGCCTCCGAGCAGCTGCTCAACGTGCTGCGGCTGTGCACCCGCCGCAACGAGGTCTCCCGCGCCCAGCCCTACCTGGCCGCGATCCTCCAGCAGAACCCCAGCCACCCGGAGGTGCCGGCGTTCCTCTCGGTGCTCCAGGGCGACGGGAGCGGCGGGCACCATGCCTCCCAGCCGGAGGCGCTGGGCGACGACGCGATCCTGGTCGACTCCAGTGAAGAGGAGATCATCGTCGCCGACGCTCCGGAGGACGCGCTGGCGGTGTCCGACGATGTGGCGCTGGAGAGCGCGGCGCAGGACTACTCCGACGAGGTGGTCTCCGACGAGTTCGCCGACGAAGAGCCGGTGGTCGCCGACGACCTGGAGGAGGGCGACGGCGAGGGCTTCGAGCTGGCCGCCGACGCGGAGGAGGACTCGCTCACCAACCCGGGGATCGACGAACCCCTGCTGGGCGACGAGCAGACCTTCTCCACCATGCCGGAGGCGGACGCCTTCTCGGTGTCCGACGAGGTGGTGGAGGACGCGGAGGAGTACTCCGCCGCCGCCTATGCCGACGAGGACGAGCCAAGGACCAACGTCAACGTCTCCAGCTACTCGGAGCAGGAGACCTCCTTTGCCGACGAGGAGGAAGAGCAGCACACGGTGATGGCCTCCCCGGCGGACTTCGGGCTCAACGTCCAGCGCCGGCCGACCACGCCCCCTCCCGCGGTGGTGGAGGAGGAGCTGGAAGAGGTGGAGGAGGTCTCCTCGATTGAAGAGGAGATCGAGGAGCCTGCCGCCGAAGAGTGCGACGAGGCCTCCTTCTTCCTGGATCAGGGGCTGACCGAGGAGGCACAGGAGATCCTGGAGACGGTGCTGATCGCCTATCCGGGCCACGCTCGCGCCGCGGTGCTGATGGAGCGCCTGGAGGGGATGCTGGCCGCCGGCGGAGACACCGGGCCGCAGGACATGCCCTCCGAGGAGGAGGTGGCGCCTCCCCCCGTCGATCCGGTGGACGACAACGGGGGCGGCAGCGCCTTCGATCTCGCCGCGGAGCTGGCCGACGAGCTGGGCGAGCTGGGCGGCGGGGAGGAGGCCGCGGGCGGCTCGGCCGCCGGTGACGACTTCCAGTACTCGGTGGACGAGGTCTTCTCCGAGTTCAAGAAGGGGCTGGAGAAGGTCGTCAAGCCGGAGGACGTGGAGACGCACTACGACCTGGGCATCGCCTACAAGGAGATGGGCCTGCTGGACGACGCGGTCGGTGAGTTCACCGTCGCGCGCAAGGGCTGCCTGGGGAAGAAGAAGGAAGTGGACTGCCTGACCATGATGGCGCTGCTGCAGGGGATGCAGGGCAACCACGCGGCGGCGGTGGGCTCCTTCAAGGAGGCGCTGACCTCCGAGCACGCCATCGGCGAGGTCCAGAAGGCGCTGCTCTTCGAGCTAGGGGCTGCCTACGAGGCGGTAGGGCAGCCGGGCAAGGCGCTGTTCCACTACCAGAAGGTGGCCAAGCTGGACCCCAAGTACCGGGACGTGGGAACCATCGTGGCCCGGCTCGCTTCCCAGACGGCCCCCGAGGACGACCCGCTGCCGCCCAGGGGCGGCACCCCTCCCAAGGGAACTCCGCCGGCGGCGGGCAGCGCGGCCAGGCCCACGGATGCAGCACAGTCGCGTCGTAAAGTCGGTTACGTGTAGGCGAGCGGGCACGAGGCAACAGGTTCGATGACGTATCTCGACTACTTCGAGCTCACCACGGAGCCCTTCTCCAACGCGCCGGTGAGCCGTTTCTATTACAACTCCGCCCAGCACTCGCAGGCGCTGACCCGGCTGATGCACTCGGTCAGCTACATGAAGGGCCTGTCGATCCTGGTGGGAGACATTGGCGCCGGGAAGACCACCCTGGCCCGCCGGATGCTCGACTCGCTGCCGGAGTCCGAGTACGAGGCCGCGCTGCTGGTGATCATCCACTCCGGGATCACCGCCAACTGGCTGCTCAAGCGGATCGCGCTCCAGTTGGGGGTGGAGAGCCCGGCCCAGGAGAAGCTGGCGCTGCTCTCCCAGCTCTACCAGCGGCTGTTGCAGATCCACGAGTCCGGCAAGAAGGCAGTGGTCCTGATCGACGAGGCCCAGATGCTGGAGACCCGGGAGATCATGGAGGAGTTCCGCGGCCTGCTGAACCTGGAGGTCCCGGAGCGGAAGCTGATCTCCTTCGTGTTCTTCGGGCTGCCGGAGATCGAGAAGAACCTCAAGCTGGACCCGCCCCTGGCCCAGCGGGTGGCGATGCGCTACCGCCTGGAGCCGTTCACCCAGGAGAGCACCGAGGCCTACATCAAGCACCGGCTCCGACTGGCCGGCAGTCCGCGGCTCCCGTTCAGCCCCGACGCCATCGCCGCGGTCCACCGCCACTCCGGGGGCAGCCCCCGGGTGATCAACACCGTGTGCGACAACGCGCTCTTCGAGGCCTTCCTGGAGCGCCGGGACACCATCGACGGGGCGCTGATCGACCGGATCAGCGAGAACCTGGCGATCGGCAAGAAGGACATCGAGAGCGGGGCGCCTGCCCCCCGTCCCCCGCCCGGTCGCACCCCCAGCAAGCCCGCGGGTGGGAAGATCGATCTGGCCGAGATCGACCGTTATCTCGAGGGTCTCGGTAAGCTGTAGCGGTGCGGAAGCAGTCTCCCAGACGCCGCTGGCTCTTCTGGCTTTGCGTCGCGCTCGTGCTCACGGGCGTGATCGCGACCTTGCGCACCCGCGCGGCCTGGGAAGAGGCGTGCACCCTGGCCCGCCGGCAGCTGCCCTCGCTGCTGGACGCCGAGGTGGGGATTGGCCGCTGCGAGATCGACCCGCTGACCCAGTCGGTCCGTCTCTACGGGGTCTCCGCCTACCGCCAGGGTTCGACCCGGCCCCTGCTGGCGGTGGACGCGGTGGAGCTGAAGCTGGCGGCGGTGCAGCCGTTCTTCGGCACCGTGGAGCTGGCCTTGCTGAAGCTGGAGCGGCCGCGGTTCCACCTGGATCTGGGGACCCCCGCGCCCGGCTCGGCCGAGGAGAAGAGGAGGTCGGAGGCCAAGGCGGATTCGGGCAAGTGCCCGCTGGATCTGTTCCGCCGGGTGGAGCTGGATCGGCTGGCGATCTCCGACGGGCAGCTGAGCCTGACCCTCCCCGATGGGCGCGCGTTGGAGCTGACCGGACTGGACGCCGGGTGGCGGATCCGCCGCGGGGTGGCGGAGCTGACCGTGGATCTCCAGGAGGGGTTCCTGATCCCCACCGCCGGCGGACGCCCGATGGCCATCTCCCGCGCCGCGGTGGAGGGAGAGCTGGACGTGGATGGGGAGACCTTCTCCCTGGGCAAGGCCGAGCTGGACGTGGAGGACGTCACCGTCTCGGTGACCGGCAAGATCGAAGAGCTGTGCTCCCCGCGGCTGCTGCTGGACGTGCAGGCCTTCCTCCCGCTCAAGACCCTGGCCCGGGCCACCGGGATGACCCGACCGATGGCCGGGCATACCTGGACCCGGCTGCAGCTGAGCGGCGAGGCCCGGGAGCCGACGGTGGCGATCGACGTGGTGGCCACCGGGATCGAGGTTGGCCGCTACCGCCCGGGGGACTTCAACGCCAGCGCCACCATCGCCGGTCAGGAGCTTCGAATCGGGGAGGTGTCCTTCGACGCCGGTCCGGGGACCCTCAAGGCGTCGGGGCGGGTCGGACTCCGGCATCCGTACCCGATCTCGGTGCAGGCCTCCGCGGACGATGCCCAGCTGGGCCGGGTGCTGGAGCGGGTGGGCATCCCCGGAGCCTGGGTGGACTTCCTGGGCAGCGGCAGCGGCCAGGTGCAGGGGCAGCTGCGCCCGTCGCTGGAGCTGACCGGCGAGGCCACGGTGCGCGTGTCCGACTTCAAGATCGCCACCCGGGCCTTCGACGCCCCGGCCAGCTTGGGGAAGCGGATGATCGCCTTCGAGCAGGGCGAGCTGAAGACCCCGGTGCGGATCCTCGCCGACCGGGTGGAGCTGCCCGGGCTGCAGCTGAGCACCGGCAAGTCGCGCCTGGAGGGAACGGCGACCTTGTACAACAAGCCGGAGGACGGGCTGGTGGTGAAGGGCCGCGCCCCGGTGCTGGATCTCTCCGACTTCGGGCAGGTGGCGCAGCTGGATTGGGCGGGGCGGGGCAGCGCGGAGTTCGAGGTGCGCGGTCCCTATCGGCGGGTGGTGATCGAGGCCGCCACCAGCTTCACCGATTTCCGGTTCTGGGACTTCGACCTGGGGGTGGTGCAGGGGAAGGTCTCCTACCAGGACCAGACCCTGTCCATCCCGGCGATCACCGGCCAGAAGGGCCAGACCCAGTACGCCGGCCGGGTGCAGCTGGGCTTTGGCAAGAAGGAGACCGAGGTCGACGCCCGGCTGGAGCTGGGAAGGAAGGGCGGTCGCCTCCAGGACGTGGTGGACATGATCGTCGGGCTGCACCCCAGCCTGGACCTGTTCCAGGGGCCGCTGGAGGGCAAGGTGACCGGAGAGATCCTGGTCCGCGGCCCCACCAGCCGCTTCCAGGGACCGATCGATCTGAACCTCTCCCACGTCACCTACTACGGGCGCCGGCTGGGCGACGGCGAGGTGAAGCTGGCCTTCGTGGACGGGGAGGCGATGGAGCTGGGAAGCCTCCAGCTGCAGGGCCCGCTGGGCACCTTGAAGGGCAGCGGCCGCTGGGTGTTCGGCGGCGCGCTGGACTACACCTTCCAGGGCACCGGGCTCTCGTTGGCCGAGCTCTCCAACCCGGGGGGCGCCACCGTGGGGGCCACCGACGTGCTGGGAGAAGCCTCGCTGAAGGTCCAGGTCTCCGGGGACACCGAGCTCCCCCGGGTCAGCGGCAAGGTGGTCTCCCCCCGGGTCCAGGTGGCGGGGCGCGACCTGGGAGACATGGACCTGTCGCTGCAGATCGTGGGGCGGGAGCTGGAGCTGGTGGGTCGGCCGTTCCTGCGCGCGCTGGCGCCGCGGAGCGGGGACCAGGGCTCGGTGCAGATGACCCTGCGCGCGCCGGTGCCCTACCGGGCGGAGGCGGCGATCGGGGTGCCGGACCTGCGGACCCTGCTGGGGAAGGAGGCCGTCGCCCAGGGGCTGACCGGTTCACTGGCCGGGCAGCTCAAGGCCAGCGGGCACCTGTCCGGCAAGGCCACCGCGGACGTGGAGGCGACGTTTGATCGGCTGACCCTCGCCCGCGGGGACTTCCGCGCCGAGAACGACGGGCCGCTGCGGCTGACCTACGTGGGAGACACCCTGACCGTGGATCCGTTCACCGTGCGCGGCCCCACCACCCAGCTGACCGGCGCGGGCACCCTGGGGGACGGAAAGCTGGACGCCCGGCTTCAGGGCACGCTGGATGTCCGGCTGCTGGAGACCTTCGTCACCTCGGTGGAGCGGACCACCGGCACGGTGGAGCTGACCATGTCCGCCACCGGGCGCCCGGACCGCCCGGTGCTGGTGGGCGGGGCGCGGATCAAGGACGCGGGGATGACCCTGCGGGATCGTCCGGTGACCCTCCGCTCGCTCTCCGGGCAGCTGGAGTTCTCCGAGCAGCGGGTGCTGCTGGAGGAGGTCCACGGGGTCCTCAACGACGGCCGGCTCTCGCTGCAGGGGAACGTCCAGGTGGACCGCAGCGGGATCAAGTGGATGGATCTGACCGCCCAGCTGGAGAACGTCTTCTATCCGGCCAGCGAGGACCTGCCGCTGACGGTCTCCGGGATCGTGGAGGTGACCGGCTCGCTGGCCCGCTACCGCACCGGAGCGGGCGACCCGCTGAGCGTGGGCGGCAGCGTGGACCTGACCAACGTCCTCTACGAGCGGCCGCTGGTGCTGGACACCTTCATCCGGGACCTGGGGCGCCAGCGCATCTACTACGGGCAGGGGGAGAAGCCGCGCGAGTGGCTTTACTTCCGCGACCTGGGGGTGAACCTCAGCGGGGTGCGGATCGACAACAACCTGGCCAAGGCGCAGCTGGTGGGCCAGCTGAAGGTCACCGGCAGCAACGCCAAGACCGGCCTGATCGGCGTGGTGGAGAGCACCGAGGGCAGCCAGGCCTTCTTCCGCGGCAACAGCTTCGATCTGCGGCAGGGCACGATCGAGTTCCGGGATCGGGAGGCGATCGAGTCGGTGTTCGATCTGCATGCCGAGACCCAGGTGCGCGAGTACCAGGTCAAGCTGCACGCCTTCGGCCGCACCAAGGACCCGAAGGTGATCCTGACCTCCGATCCGGCGCTGCCGGAGGGGGACATCATCTCCCTGCTCACCCTGGGGGTGACCTCCCGGGACCGCAACGAGAACGCCAGCGCCGCGGCCACCTACATCGCCGCCGACGCCTTCCTGACCGCGTCGGGGTTGGACCGCCAGGTGCAGCGGTTCCTGCCCAAGAACTCGATCCTCCTCAACCCGCAGGTGCACATCGCCACCGGCTACAACGAGAGCAGCGGCCAGGTGGAGCCGCTGGCGAGTTTGGAGTCGCGGCTGCTGTTGCAGCAGCTTAAGCTGGGGATGACGCGCCCGTTCTCGGGTCGAGGCACACGCGTGAATCTGGAGTGGCAGCTGGAGAACGGGCTCTCCGCACAGGCTCAGTGGGACGAGAACAGCGAAGCGCAATCCCCGTTCGGCAACGTCGGCCTCGACCTCAAGCTGCGCTGGGAGGTCGAGTAGGGGCCTGGTGCGTGCTGGCGCTGGCGCTGCTGTCCGCCCCGGTCCCCGCCCAGCTCCCGTCGGAGGCGGTGGACCGCACGGTCACCGCGATCGAGCTGCACCTGCCGCCGGGGATGACCGCCGCGGATCTCCCGGACCGGGTCACGGTGCGCCGGGGTCAGCCGCTCAGCCGCAGCGCGGTCCGCGAGTCCATCCACCGGCTGTGGGCCACCAACCGCTTCGCCGCGGTGACTGTGCGGGCCTTCCCGGAGTCGGACGGGGTCCGGGTGGTGTTCGAGCTGACCGGCCGCCGCTGCTTCGAGCACCTGAGCGCGGAGGGCAATGACAAGGAGCTCTCCGACGCCCAGGTGGTCCAGGCCTCGGGGCTCTCCGCCCGCAAGCCGGGCGAAGCGGAGTGTCCGGAGAACGCCGAATACTATCCGGAGCGGCTGCGCCGCGCGGTGGAGGGGATCCGGGCCGCCTACCGGGATCGGGGCTTTGACGAGGCCAACGCCCAGGTGGAGCTGTACGAGCAGACCGGCGGGATCGTGGTGCTGTTCCGGGTCACCGAGGGACAGCCCACCAAGGTGGCGGGGCTGACCCTGGCCGGGGACCCCGGGCTGCCCTTGTCCCGGGTGATGTCCGAGGCCGGGCTGGAGCTGGGGGCCACCCTGGATGCCTCGGTGCTCTCCGGGGTCACCCGCGGGCTGCGGAGCGTGCTCCGCCGCGAGCGTTACTTCCGCGCCCAGGTCGGTGAGCCGGTGGTGCAGCGCGAGGGCCGGCTGGCCACGATCTCGGTGCCGGTGGCCGCCGGCCCGCGGTTCTCCATCCACTTCCACGGCAACCGGACCTTCGGGGACAAGCAGCTGCAGACGGTGCTGGGGTACAGCGGCGACGATCCGCTGGACACCACCCTGCTGGCGCGGCTGGAGCGGCGGTTGTTGTCCTTCTACCGGGAGCGGGGCTTCACCGACGCCACGGTGGTGGTGGGAGAGCGGCTCAAGCCGGACGGGTCGGAGGCGATCCTCAGCTTCGACATCGAGGAGGGGGCCCCGCTGTTCGTGGAGCGGATCGAGTTCTCCGGCAACGTGGCGGTGGAGGAGCAGCAGCTGCGGGAGGTGGTGGTGGGCCATGTCCGGGCCCGCGCCCCGGCGCTGGGTCCGGAGGCGGGAGAGCTGGACGACCCGCTCAACCTGGAGGGGAGGGTGTCGGGGTCCACGGTGGCCTCGGCGGTGCTGGACCCGCCGAACATCTACAACGAGGAGGCCTACCGGAACGCCGCCGACTCGCTGACCGCCATGTACCGGGACCGCGGCTATCTGCAGGCGGAGGTCTCCTTGTCCGACGCGGTGATCGAACGGAACCGGGCGCGGGTGCGCTTCCGGGTGGAGGAAGGCCCCCGGGCGATGGTGCGCGCGTTGACCGTCAGCGGCGCTCCGCCGGGGTTTGTCCGACCCAACCTCAAGCTCAAGGTCACCGAGCCGCTCAACGCCAGCCTGATCGAGGAGGGGCAGACCCAGCTGACCCGGGCCCTGAACCGCGACGGCTATCTGTTCGCGGCGGTGGTGGCCAACCTGGATCAGGAGGAGAGCAGCGTCACCTACGACCTGCACCCGGGACCACAGGTGCGGGTGGGGGAGATCCGCTTCGGGGGCCTGGCCCGCACCGAGGAACAGCTGCTGCGCGCGAACCTGACCCTGACCCCCGGCACCGTGCTGGATCCGGAGCAGCTATTCGAGTCCCAGCGCAACCTGCTCCTCACCGGCGCCTTCCGGCAGGTGACGGTGAGGGTGGCGGACCCGGACGCGGAGGCGTCGACCAAGGACGTGGAGGTGATGGTCAAGGAGAGCGCCCGCTATTCGGGCGAGGTGGGCGGCGGGCTCTCCCTCTCCGAGGGGCCGCGGTTCGTGGTGGACGCGGTGGCCCCCAACTGGAACGGGTCGGGGGTGAACCTCTCCGCGCGGGGAAAGCTCAACTATGTGGGCGCCTCGGCGCTGAGCCTGTTCCCCCAGTGCGTGGCCCCGGCGCAGCAGGCGGACCCGGGGGTGTTCATCAGCCACAGCGAACGCGCTCCCCCCACCACCTCCCAGTGTCTGCAGCCGGGCTCGTACCTGGGGTTCAACGCCCTGGGCGGACGGGGCAACGTCTCGCTGCACCAGCCGCGGGTGTTTGGGCTGCTGCCGCTCAAGGTGGGGGCGCGCGCGGACCTGGTGTTCGAGCGGGTGTTCCGACCGCTCTACCGCTTCACCCGCTTCGCGGGGATCGTGGGCGGGGACTGGACGGCCAACGAGTGGTCGCTGTTCTCGCGGCAGATCGCGCTCAGCGCCGCGGTCCAATACGAGCTGGAGCACGACCGGGTGGCGATCACCCCGGACCTGGGACGGGCGGACGATCGGCAGAACGCGCGACTCAACGAGCGCTACCCGGCCGGCTATTACACGATGCACAACGTGCGGGTCTCCGCCAACCTGGACTTCCGGGACGACAAGACCAACCCCACCAGCGGCGGGCTGATGCAGACCACCGCCGAGCTGACGCACGGGCTGACCGCCAGCGTCGATCACCCCTTCTTCGAGGGGGAGGAAGTGGACGTCACCCAGGACTTCAAGATGCTGACCTTGAAGACCTCCGCCAACGTAACCGTCTACCTGCCGGTGCCGTTGTTGCCCCGGGTGGTGTTCGCCGCGTCCGCGCGCGCGGGGCAGATCTTCCAGGTCCGCGAGGACCACGCGACCGAGCCGGTCCTCCCCAAGCGCTTCTTCATGGGCGGGAACACCAGCATGCGCGGGTTCCGCGAGGACGCGCTGATCCCCGCCGACCGCCGGGAGACCCTGCACCAGGAGGTGGCGGACTGCCGCGGGTTGGTGAGCCGGGCCGGCTGCAGCTCGGAGGCGCTGACCGTGCTGGGGGGCCAGGAGCCGCTCTCACCGGGCGGCCGTCAGTTCGCCCTGGCCAAGGCCGAGCTGCGCTTCCCCGCCTTCTCCTCGGTGGACCTGGGGCTGTTCTTCGAGATGGGGAACCTCTGGTACGACCCCCGGAACATCCTCACCCTGCGGCTGACCGACTTCCGCTACGTGGCCGGGGCGGGGTTCCGCTACGGGACGCCGATCGGTCCGCTGGCCTTCGACTTCGGCTTCAACCTGGCGCCGGACTACGAAGTGAACGAGCAGCTCTTCAACTTCCACTTCAGCATCGGCCTGTTCTAGGGGCCCCCCAGACGCCCGCCGGGCGGTCCGCCTATACTCCGCGTGTGTTCTACACCTCCGTCCGGGCGATCGTCGGTTTCGCCATCCGGCTCTTCTACCGGGTGAAGCTGGGCGCGCTGCCTCCCCAGCTGGAGGGTCCGGTGATGTTCGTGTGCAACCACCCCAACTCGATCGTGGACCCGGCGCTGCTGTTCGCGGTGCTCCCGCGGCGGATCACCTTCCTGGCCCGCGAGCCGCTGTTCCGGGCACCGGTGTTCGGCTGGATCCTGCGGGGGCTGGGTGCGCTGCCGGTGTTCCGCAAGCAGGACCATCCGGGACAGACGGAGAAGAACCAGGGCACCTTCGACTCCGCCTCCCGGGCGCTGCTGTCGCAGGGCGCGATCACCCTCTTCCCGGAAGGGAAGAGCCACTCCGAGCCGCGGCTGGCGGAGATCAAGACCGGCGCGGCCCGGATCGCGCTCCAGGCCCTCTCCCAGGGGGCGGCGGTGCGGATCGTCCCGGTGGGGCTGACCTATCAGCAGAAACACCGCTTCCGCAGCGAGGTGCTGGTGGAGGCCTCCGACCCGATCGAGGTGGCGAAGTTCGCCGCCGGTCAGCCGGAGGCAGAGCGGGTGCGCCAGCTGACCGAGGCGGTGGAGGGCGGGCTCTCCCGGGTCACCCTCAACCTGGAGCAGTGGGAGGACCTGCCGCTGATCCAGACCTCCGATGAGCTGTACTCGCTCAAGATCGGCGAGCGTTCCAAGGACCCGGCCCGGCTGCGCCGCTTCGCCCGCGGGGTGGAGCTGTTCCGCAAGGAGCAGCCGGAGAAGTTCGAGCACCTGCGCGACGAGGTGATGACCTACCGCCGCCGGCTGGAGCTGGTCAGCGCCCGGACCCGGGATCTGGCGCTGACCTACAACCCGGCGCTGGTGTGGAAGTTCGCGCTGCGGAACCTGGCGGCGCTGATCCTGGGCTTCCCGCTGTTCGGGATGGGGATGCTGCTGTTCGCCGTGCCGTTCTACATCCCGCGCTATCTGGTGAAGGTGCTGCACCAGTCGCTGGACCGGCAGGGGACGGTGAAGTTCGTCACCGCGCTGGTGCTGACGCCGATCTCCCTGGGCGGGATGATCGCGGTGGCCGGGCTGTACGGCGGCAGGACCTGGGCGGCGGGGGTGTTCCTCTCCGCGCTCCCGCTGGCCCTGTTCACCCGGTACTTCTTCGAGCGGCGGCGGATCGCGCTTCGGGACATGAAGGTCTTCTTCACCCTGGGCAACCGGGTGCGGTTGCGGGCGCTGCTCCTGGCGGAGGGCGAGCGGCTGGCCGCGGAGATCGAGGCCACCGCGCTGGAGTACAAGCCCCGGGTGATGGAGCCGGTGCCCCGGGGCAAGGCCGGGGCCTCGGGGTAACTCGCCCCGGGCTGCGCTGGGGCCGCGGGCGGAACCTCCGGGTCGGTGGCTCTGCCTTGAAAAAGGGGACAGGCAACCTTGGCCCCTGATGTTGGATTCAGCTTCGGCTTGCTGAGGTGGGCAAAGGCAGCCTGTCCCCTTTTTCCCGAGCGAAGTAGAGGGCTCCCGCCACCAGCACCGCTCCTCCCACCAGGACCGGGATCGCGTTGAGTTCGATCGCCCGCTCCAGTGAGCTGGCCTGGGCGATTCCGCCGATCACCGGGGGGGAGATCGCGTCTCCGAAGAGGTGGATCAGCAGGGTGCTCAGCCCCATGGTGAAGGCCCTCAGCGAGGGGCTGACGCAGTTGAGGATCGCCGCGTTGATCGGCCCGCTGTTGAGGAAGAGCAGGAACTGGGCGGCGAAGAGCAGGCTGAAGATGGTCAGCGGGGTGCGCCCGGTGGCGGCCAGGAACATCAGCGGGGCGGCCAGCAGCAGCCCGATGCCGGAGACCCACATCCCGCCTCCCTCGCGCTTGCGCTCCGCCCAGTCGCCCAGCACTCCGCCCACCAGGGTGCCGGAGAGCCCGGCCACCGCGGTGATCGCCCCGAACTGGATCCCGGACTGGGTGGCGGAGAACCCGCGCTCCAACTCCAGGAAGGACGGCATCCAGTAGGCCAGC
This sequence comes from Myxococcaceae bacterium, assembly GCA_036675345.1. Lineage (GTDB taxonomy): Bacteria > Myxococcota > Myxococcia > Myxococcales > Myxococcaceae > JALYOC01. The sequence continues at coordinate 74,603 of JAKFFE010000040.1, read as the reverse complement.
CCCCCGATGGAGAAGGTCATCATCGTCAGCCCCACGGTGTTGAACCAGAACATCGGGGTGCGGGAGACCAACCGCAGCGACTCGCGCAACGGGACCCGGAGGGTGGCGTCATGTCCGACCTCCGAGGCCCCGCGCGGTGGCTCCGGGGCCCGCAGCATCAGCAGCGCCAGCACCAACCCCGGGGCGCCACCCACGAAGAAGGCCATCCGCCAGGACCAGGTCTCGCCGATCCAGCCTCCCAGTCCGTAGCCGGCGGCCGCTCCCACCGGGATCGCCACGTAGAAGAAGGCCAGCATCCGGGTGCGGCGGCTCTTGGGGAACAGGTCGGAGATGATCGCCGGGGCCACGGTGGCGTAGCCCGCCTCGCCCACGCCGATCACCGCCCGGGCCAGCAGCAGGGCCAGGAACGATCCGGCCAGGCCGCTGGCCACCGTGGCCAGGCTCCAGATCATCACGCTGCCCGCCACCAGGTAGCGGCGCTGGATCCGATCTCCCAGGTAGCCGGAGATCGGCGAGACCACCATGTAGACCACGATGAACACCGTCCCCACCGCACCCGCGGCGGCGTGGTCGATCCCGAACTCGCGTTCGATCTTCGGCAACACCCCGGCCACGATGTACCGGTCCAGGTAGTTGAGGAGGTTGATCAGCCCCAGGACCATCAGGGCCCCGTGGGCCCCCTTCACCGTCTGTCCGCCGGTCACGGCTGGCGCCCGAACTGGTGGACCAGCAGTCCCCAGCGCAGGCCGCGGTCGCTGACCACGCAGGTCTCCGCGCCCAGCTTCTCCATCGCTCCCTCCAGCACCATCGCCCCGGCGCAGATCACATCCGCGCGCTTGGGCTGCAGTCCCGGCAGGCGGCGCCGATCCTCCAGGGGCAGGTCGCACAGCCGGTCCACCAAATCGGCCACCTCCACCCGGGTGATCCGGCCCCCGTGGACCCGGGCGGCGTCATAGGGATCGATCCGGTGGATCACGCTGAACAGGGTGGTGACGGTGCCGGCCACGCCCACCAGCTGGAAGCCGGACGGTGCGGCGGGGAGGGAGGCGAAGGTCTGCCGTAGGTGGCTGCGGAGCTCCTGCCGGTCCGCATGGGGGACCGGGTTGCCGGTGACAAACCGTTCGGTCATCCGCACCGAGCCGACGTCGTAGCTGTGGCGAAAGGCGATCGCGGCGCCTTCCCCCGAGCCGAAGATGAACTCGGTGGAGCCCCCGCCGATGTCCAGGGCCACCAGCGGTCCCTGGGCGGAGCCGGCGAAGTCGGTGTGCACCGCGGCGAAGGACAGCTGGGCCTCCAGCTCTCCGGAGATGATCTGGATCTCCACCCCCGCCCGTCGCTTCGCCGCCTCTCGAAACACCGCCCCGTTGGAGGCGTCGCGGGCGGCAGAGGTGGCGGTGGCCGCGATCGCCTGGACCCCCAGGGCCCGTGCCTCCTGGGCGAAGGTCTCCAGGGTCCGGACCGTCTCCTCGATGGCCTCCGGATCCAGGGCGCCGGTGCGGTCCACTCCCCGCCCCAGTCGGGTGATCTCCGCCCGCTCCACCAGGGGCTCGAAGCGTCCGTGCTTGAATTCGGCCACCAGCAACAGGACCGAGTTGGTCCCTACGTCGATCGTCGCGTACCGCTTCATGGGGCCGGGAACATACATGGCCCGGCGCCAAGCTAGAGCGGGGGAACCTCTCGGCCCTCGCCAAACCCCAGCACCCAGAAGCGGGAGCGGAGCTGCTCGTTTCCGGCAAGCGCCCGCTCCAGCTCCTCCACCGGCTGGTCCTGACCGTCGTCCGCCAGCGGGAAGGTACCGAAGTGGATGGCCACGCTGGTCCCGGCGCCCAGGTCGGTGTGCGCGCGCAAGGCCTCCTCGGGGTTGATGTGCACCGGGGACATGAACCACTGCGGCAGATAGGCGCCGATCGGCAGCAGCGCCAGTCGGGGAGGTCCCAGCCGCTCCCGCACCGCCTGGAAGTGGGGCCCGTAGCCGGTGTCTCCGGCCAGATACAGGCTCCCCGACGGGCCCTGCACCGAGAAGCCGGTCCAGAGGGTGGCGTTGCGGTCGGTCAGTCCTCGCCCGGAGAAGTGCTGGACCGGGACGGCGGTGACCTTGACCCCCTTGGCCAACGGGCGCTCCTGCCACCAGTCCAGCTCCACCGAGCCGTGGAGTCCCTCCCGGGTCAGCAGCAGTCCCACTCCCAGCCCGGCGAAGATCTTCACCTGGGGAAAGGCGTGGACCAGCCGCCGCAAGGTGGGGAGATCCAGGTGGTCGTAATGGTTGTGGCTGATCAGGATCACGTCGATCGCCGGCAGGTCCTCGAAGCGGATCCCGGGAGGACGCACCCGGTGGGGGCCGGCGAAGGAGACCGGGCTGCAGCGGTCCGACCAGATCGGATCGGTGAGGATGTTCAGCCCGTCCATCTGCACCAGCACGGTGGCGTGGTTGACGAAGGTGACCCGCATCCGACCGTCCCCCACCCAGGGGACCGGCGCCGGACCGGGGGGCGCGTCGGCAAAGTCGCGCCACTCCCCACGCTGGCGCTCGCGCTGCCAGCGCAGGACCTCCGAGAAGCCATGGTCCGGGACCCCGGGGGGATTGTGGAAGGCCTCCCCGTCGAAGTGATCGGAGACCGGTCCGCGGTAGCGGGGCGCGGAGAAGACGCAGCCTCCCAGGAAGGCGCCGGTCAGCAGCAGCGCCAGCAGCACCCCGGAGAGCCAGCGGAGGAGGCGAATCGGAAGCGGACGTCTCGGCACCCGGGCAGCGTAGCCGCCTTCCCGGGCGCCGGCAGCCGGGGAAGCAACGCCCCCTGCCGGCGGGCACTGACTCTAGAGAGCCTGGTTCAGCAGTCGGGGCAGGACCTCGGCCAGTCGCTGATACTCCTCGGGGACGTTGTACAGCTGGGCAGAGATGCGCAGCAGCCGCGAAGGGGGACGGGGCCAGGGCACGATCGGAACTTCGATCCGCTCCTGGAACAGCAGGGCGTCCTGCAGCGGGTCGGTGTACAGCGGCGAGGGGGAGGGCTTCCCGCTCCCCGGCGGCAGCGGCACCGCGGCCAGCGCACCGATCATCTCGTCCGGCGCGGGCGAGTCGATCCCCAGCGCCCGGCACAGGAGGTTCCTGCCCTCCAGGGCGGTGCGACGGTTGTGGGCCATCACCGCCTCCCATCCCCCGGGGAGCAGGCCTCCCACCGTGCGCAGCGCCTTGGGGACGGAAAGCACCGCGGTCGGGTCGCTGGTCCCGGTCCAATCGAACTCCACCCAGAACCGCGAACGATCGGTCCGGGGCGAGTTCGCCCCGTGGCTGATCGCCAGCGGTCGGATCCGCTCCTGTCGGTCGGCGCGGACGTAGAGCAGCGCCGCGCCCTTGGGGGCGCACACCCACTTGTGGAGGTTCCCGGTGTAGTAGGCGGCGCCCAGTTGCCGCAGCTGCAGCGGGACCATCCCCGGGCCGTGGGCCCCATCCACCAGGGTGTCGATCCCGCGCCGGTCCAGCTCGCGCACCAACCGCTCCAGCGGGAAGACCAACCCGGTCTGGCTGGTGACATGGTCCACCAGCAGCAACCGGGTCCGGGGAGTAACCGCTTCCAGGACCGCCTCCACCACCTGGTCCGGATGCTGGAGCGGGAAGGGGACCGGGGCCACCACCACCTGGGCCCCCGCCTGCTGGGCCACGAACTCCAACGCGTTCCGAGACGCGTTGTACTCCTGGTCGGTGGTCAGCAGCTCGTCGCCGGGCGCAAACCGCAGCGAGCGGAGCACCGAGTTCACCCCGTAGGTGGCGTTGGGGACGAACACCAGCTCGGAGGGGTCCGCGCCCACGAAGCGGGCCAGCTCCTCGCGGGCCGCGTCGAACAGCGGCTCCAGTTCGCGGACCAGGAAGCGGACCGGCTCGGCCTCCATCCGGGCGCGGAGGGCGGACTGGGCCTCCAACACCTGGGTGGGGCAGGCGCCGAACGACCCGTGGTTGAGGAAGGTGATCTGAGGGTCCAGCGACCAGTGGCCCCGAAGGGGACTCACAGCCCCTTCACCGTGGGGCCCCAATCCGGGGTCTGGTAGGTGCCCTTGGGGACCGGCAGCGGCGTCTGCTGGCGCCCATCCGAGGTCATCACGAACAGCCGGGAACCTCCGCCGCGGGTGGAGGTGAACAGGATCAGGCGGCCGTTGGGGGAGAAGGACGGCTCCTCGTTGTTGCCGGCGTCCTGGGTCAGCCGGGTGACCTGGCCGCTCTCCACGTTGAGGGTGAAGAGGTCAAAGGCGTTGCGCTCGTCGCGAGCGGTAAACGCAATCAGATCCCCGCGCGGCGACCAGTCCGGGGTCTGGTTGTAGTTGCCCTGGAAGGTCAGCCGCCGGGCGCCGCTGCCATCGGCGTTGATCACATACAGCTGGGGCGACCCGCCGCGGTTGGAGACGAAGGCCAGCTTCTTTCCGTCCGGCGCCCAGCTGGGGCTGGAGTTGATGATGTACGGGGTCTCGGTGAGCTTCCGGGCGTTGGAGCCATCCGCGTCCGCCACCCACAGCTGGGTGGCCTCGCCTTCGGAGAGCGCATAGGCGATCCGCCGGCCATCCGGCGAGTAGGCGATGCCGGTGGCCATCTGACCTCCGGTGACCAGGGCCCGGGCCGCGCCGCCCGCGGTCTGCACCCACAGGTCCGGGTTGCCGCGGCGGTAGGAGGTGAACGCCACCCCGTTTCCATCCGGGGTGACCGAGGGCAGCATGTTCAGCCCGGAGGCGGCGATGGCCTGGGCGTTGTTCCCGTCCCAGTCCGCCAGCCACACCTCCCGGCTGCTGCCTGCCTTCTTGACGAAGGAGATCCGGCTCAGGAACGGGCTGGGCTCGCGGGTGAAGTGCCGGTACAGCGCGTCCGCCACCTTGTGCGCCAGCAGCCGGACCTCGCCCACCGGCCTGGACTCGGAGATCTTCAGCTCCTCGCGGCCCGGCCCCACCGAGAACAGCCGCAGCTCGGCGGCGAGCACCTGCCCGGTCTGCTTGAGCTGGACCTTGACCAGGGATTCGGCGCCCACGTCCGCCCAGCGGTTGAACTGGATCGAGGACGCGGTCAGCCCCTCCTTCTTGTCCGCCAGGTAGCCCTTGCGGTCCAGGAGCTCGAAGATCCCGGCGGCGGCCAGATCGAAGCTCAGTGCCTCGTCGAACTCGGCGGCGGCCTTCTTCAACGACGCCTCCGCCATCGGCTCCGGATAGGCGACCGGGAGGGGGCGGAAGTTGGCGCCGGAGATCTGGATCACCGGGGTCTGCGCCAGCGCGGCAGTCGAGCACAGCGCGATCAGCAGGATTGTGTTCTTCAAGATGGGACTCCAGCCAGGCTCTTTGGCTACGGGGTGAAACGGAGCGTGACGCCCGTCTCCTGCAGGGTGCTGCGAAGGTGCTCTGGCGGCGGTGGAAAGGGGGAGGCCCTCTTCACCGCCAGCAGTACGGCGTTGTCGAACAGCCCATTGCCGGAAGGGCGGGACAGCTCGGCTCGAAGGACCTCTCCGGTGCGGGAGATCTTCAAGGTCACGTCTGCCTTCAGCCGCAGCCGCTCCTGCTCGGGGATGGTCTGGGAGACGTCGTAGTGGCGCCCCACCTGGGCGTTAATCTGCCCGAAGTAGCGCTCTCCCTCCGCCTGGGCGGCGTCGCCCAGCTCGTCGCCGTCCTCTTGGCCCTCCAGCTCCTCCTCCGGCTTCTGCTTGGAGAGCTTGTCGAAGGCGCCGAACAGCTTCTTGCGCCGGTCGCCCGCGGTCTCCCCGGGCTGGGGCTGCGGCTTGGCGGCCGGCTGGGGCTTGACCCCGGGGATGGCGACCTTGGCCGTCTCCGGGGGCGGCGGGGCGGCGGGGGTGGGAGGCGGCGGCGCGGCCTCGACCTTCTCCGGCGGCGGCGGCAGCTCCTCCTTGCGGGGCAGCAGCTTCTCGTCCCGGGGCTTCCCCTTCCGGACCAGCCGGGCCTGGATCGGCTTCTGATCCAGGTCCACCTTCGGGCCGGAGAACAGGCTGCCGCCCAGGAACACCACCAGCACCAGGCCCACGTGGGCGCCCAGGGACCAGCCCAGCGCCTTCCCCAGGGGGAAGGGGCGGGGGGCCAGGGCGCTGTGGGCCACGCGTCCGTCCATCCCTACTTCCCGGACCGGCCCGGCTTCTCCGCGCGGGGCTTGGTGAACGGGTCGGTGATCATCCCCACGTTGTGCACCCCGGCGCGCTGGGCGGCGGCCATCACCTCCACCACCAGGCCGTAGGGGATGCTGCGGTCCGCATGGAGGTAGACCTCCTTGTCCTGCTGGGCCTTGGCGTTGGCCCGCAGCTTCTCCTCCAGCTCGGCCAGCGCCACCGGGGCGTCACCGATGAACACCCGCTTCTGGGCGTCCACCGAGAGCACCAGCTTCTTGTCCGAGGCCTCCACCGGGGCCGCCTTGGCCTCCGGCAGGTTGACCTTCACCCCCTGCTGGATCAGCGGAGCGGTGACCATGAAGATGATCAGCAACACCAGCATCACGTCCACCATCGGCGTGACGTTGATCTCGCTCATGGTGACGCGCCCCGAGCCGCGATTGCCTCCGCCCATGCCCATTGGGACGCTCCGCTACTTGAAAAAGTGCCGCTTGATGATGTTGAGGAAGTCGGAGGAGAAGTTCGACATCTCGGTGTCGAAGATCCGGATCCGGTTCACGAAGGAGTTGTAGGCCACCACCGCGGGGATGGCGGCGAACAGGCCGGCGGCGGTGGCGAACAGCGCGTTGCCCACCGGGGCGGCCACCGTGGCCAGGGTGGCGTTGCCCTGGGTGGAGATCTCGTTGAAGGCGCTGAGGATGCCGATCACCGTGCCGAATAGCCCCACGAAGGGGGAGGCGGCGCCCACCGTTCCCAGGAAGGAGACCCGGGACTCCAGCTCCAGGATCTGCGAGGTGGCGGCGCGGTTGAGCGCCCGCTCCACGTTCTCGATCCCACCCAGCTTCTCGGACATCGTCCCGTCCTGGGCCTCCTTGGCCTGGGCGATCCGGGACAGCTCCTCGTAGCCGGCGCAGAACACCCGGGAGAGGGGCGAGCCGGTCAGCCCCTGGGCGGTGGCGTAGATCCCCTCCAGCCGCGTCCCCTTCCAGAAGGTGTCCAGGAAGGCCAGCGACTGCGAGCGGGCCCGGCGAAGCTGCAGGCTCTTCTGGGCGATCAGCGCCCAGGAGAAGATGGAGACACCGGCCAGCAGGCCCATCACGGCCAGCTCGATGCCCGAGCCGCTGCGGATGACCTGCACGTAATCGATCGACGCCCTCAAGGGCGAGAGCAGGGCGTTCATGGGGCGTAGCCCGTAACATCGGTCCAGGGGTGGGTCAAACCCGCGTCATCGCTGACGAACGGTCGCCCGCCGCTCATTGCAGCGCACCCGGGAAGCGACGGTGTGGGTGGAAAGCGGAAGGAGACAACGGCGGCTGGGTCTGGTGAATATTCCCGGAGTCGGGTCGTCTGCAGGGTCATCTCTCTCACTTGGAACGCCGCCGGCCGGAAAGGCGTGGGCTCGTCATGAACAAGCTCCTCACTGCTGCATTCCTCGCTCTCGTCCTCGGACAGGGCTGCATCATCAACAACAACCAGAATCCGAACCTGGACCCCGGGAACGTGACCTTCTTCTGGACCTTCTTCGGCGAGACCTGCGGGCAGTCGCCGGAGGTGGCCAGCGTCCGGATCACCATCCCCAATGAGTCCCTGGACAACGACGGGGTCTACGGCTGCCTCAACGGCGGTTTCGCGGGCATCACCCTCCATGACTTCGTGGGAGGCAACTACAGCTACACCCTGGAGGGGCTGGGCAATACCGGGCAGGTCCTGTACCGGGCGTCGGGCACCTTCGCGATCGACGGGGACGTGCGGCTGGACGTGGACCTCACCCCGGTGGGCCAGCAGACCAGCTTCGCCTATCTCTCCTGGAGCTTCCCCTCGAACTGGGCCAGCGCCAATCCCAGCTGCGCGGATGCCACCGTGAGCACGGTGTATGTGGAGATCGACGATTCCGGAGTCTGGGATGCCTACGACTGCACCACCGGCACCGTGGGGGGAGGCGCCACCAGCCGCCTGCTCGCGCCGGGGGAGCACAAGATCGACCTGGAGGCCTATTTCGGAACCGGGGCCTCGGAGTACCTGGTGGCCAGCAGGACCGGGACCTTCATCACCCAGGCCCACGCGCCCACCAACCACTCCTTCACCTTCCAGTGGGACATCGGTGGCACCACCGTGGCCTGGCAGCTGAAGAATGGCTCCACCAACCAGACCTGCGCGGTGGCGGACGTGGAGACCGTCTATCTCCACTTCTACGACGTGGCCACCGGCAAGTACGTGGACTTCGGCTACGGGGAGTTCGAGGGGGATCCGGCGGATTGCACTGCCTCCTCGGTGACCTATCGGTACCTGGCTCCGGGCACCTACGACGTCTGGGTCAGCGCCACCAACGGCTCGGGGGTAGACTACCTGACCCCGGACGCCGCTCCTGCCCGGGTCACGGTGACCGCGGGCGCCTGGACCCCGGACAGCCCTCCGGTGGTGACCATCGAGGCCTTCCGGGAGTAGTGGACTTCGTCGTACCCCTGGCCGCCACGAACCGCCCTGGAGGCGGCTCCTGGCGGCCAGTGTCTTTTTGAGGTGAGCCGTGGCTGCTCGGCCGCGGATGACGCTGGCACCGTTCGTGATAGCTAGCGGCACTCATGGCATCCGGTGACGCACGGCCGATCGGGGTCTTCGACTCGGGCATCGGCGGTTTGACTGTCCTCAAGGCGCTGATGGCGCGACTGCCGCACGAGTCGACGCTCTACCTGGGCGACACGGCGAGGCTGCCCTACGGGACCAAGTCGGCAGAGGTGGTGACCCGGTACACGGTCCACAACGCCGAGTTCCTGATCGAGCGGGGCATCAAGCTCTTGGTGGTGGCCTGCAACACCGCCTCCGCGGTGGCCCTCCCGCTGCTCTCCGGGCTGGTGAAGGTTCCGGTGGTGGGGGTGATTGAACCGGGCGCCACTGCGGCCGCGGCGACCACCCGCAGCGGCAAGGTGGGGGTGATCGGGACCCTGGGGACCATCGGCTCCGGCGCGTATTCCCGGGCCCTGGAGCGAGCGCATCCGGGCGTGCAGGTGTTCCCCAAGGCCTGTCCGCTGTTCGTGCCCCTGGCGGAGGAAGGCTGGGTCCAGGGCGAGGTGCCTCGACTGGTGGCGCAGGAGTACCTGGGCGAGCTGGCGAGGGCCGGGGTGGACTCGCTGGTGCTGGGCTGCACCCACTACCCGCTGCTCAAGGGGGTGATCGGCGAGGTGATGGGACCGGGGGTGGCCCTGGTGGACTCCGCCGAGGCCACCGCGGAGGTGGTGGCCCAGCGGCTTCAGGCCAGCGGGCTGCTGGCCCCCGAGGGCGCCGCCACCGACCACAGCTACTTCGTCACCGACGTGGCGGAGAAGTTCCTCTCGGTGGCGGAGCGGTTCCTGGGCCGGCCGGTGGGACACGCCGAACAGGTGGACGTGCCGTTCAAGTAGGGCCTCGCGCCACCCGGCAGGACATCGTGGAGCTTCGGCCAGTCGCTAGCTCCGCAGCACGTCCCGCATCGGCTTGGTCTCCGGCGCCAGCTCCTGGGCCACCTGCTTGGCCAGCACTTCGCCCAGATCATCGCGGCGGGGGACCGCGCCGGTCAGCCGGGAAAGGGTCCACTCCAGCAGTCGATAGACGCCAATCCCGTCGGTGAGCCAGTTGGTCCACCCGACGGTGATGGCGTAGTTGCGCAGGTACGGGTGCGCGTGGTGCAGCGCATGGTGGGCGGGCGGGAGCACCAGGTGGATCCGCTGCAACCAGGTCACCACCTTTGGCGGACGCGCCATGTGCGCCCACTTGTGGAACTGGTTGGTGAGCATGGTGAACACCACCAGCCAGAGCAGGAAGGTCACCGCGAAGATCCCGAACCAGGCGCCGGCCTCCAGCGGGATGGCCAGGGCGAGGATCAGCGGCAGGGTGCCGATGAAGCAGTTGTTGCCGTTGGTCTCCACGAAGTCGTGCCGGGTGATCTCCAGGGGGTCGGTGTGGTGTTCCCGAAAGGGGCGGATGAACGGCCGGCCCAGAAGCGGCGTTCGCGGGGTGCCCCAGGTGTCGAAGATCCAGTGGACGAAGCCGGAGGTGAAGTCGGAGCCCACGTAGGCCAGCGCCGCCGCGCCCACCATCAGCCAGGCCTCATGTTCCGCGAAGGGAAGCAGTCGCCAGCTGGTCCAGCCGCAGGCCAGCGCGAAGATCGAGATGCTGAAGAGCTCGAATCGACGGATCCGGGGGGTGTATCCAGGCCGGTAGACCCCGCCGCGCTTCTCCGCTCCTGCGCTCATCCGCCTCCCCCGGTACGGTGAAGGTCTGATCTAGCCACGGTGAAGTGTTCACTGCAGCAAAATCCGTCGTCCCCTGGACAGGCGGATCCCCAGGTTGTTACCAAAACGGGAACAGGCTATCTTGAGAGAGTGAAGGTCATATCCCGGGCCAGGCTCAGGGAGTTCTGGTGCCGGCCGGGCTGCGGTCAGGCCGAACAACCCCTTCTCTCCTGGTTCAAGGAGGCAGAGGAGGCCGAGTGGAAGTCTCCGGCCGAAGTGAAGAGGCTCTACCGGTCCGCTGACTTTGTGGGTGAGGGACGGATCGTCTTCAACATCGGCGGCAACAAGTACCGTCTGGTGGTGTGGATCAACTACGGCATCCGCCTCATCCTCATCAAGTGGGTCGGAACCCATGAGGAATACGACCAGATTGACGTCACCGAGGTGGGACTCCCCGCTTCGGAATCCAAGGCAGCAGGGAAGTCAGTCCGCAAGCCGTCAGGCAGGAGCCGCAAATGACAAAGCTCAAGGTGATCCGGACGCAGAAGGACCATCAGGCGGCCCTGCACCGCATCGAGGAGTTGTGGAGTGCGAAGCCGGGAAGCGAGGACCACGAAGTCCTTCAGATCCTGGCGCTGTTGGTCGAGGACTATGAGAAGCGGACGGTCCCAATGCCCGAGCCGGACCCGATCGAGGCGATTCGCTTCCGGCTCGAGCAAATGGGCAAGGAGCCCAAGGATCTGGTCCCCATCCTGGGTTCGCGCAGTCGGGTGTCCGAGGTCCTGAGCGGAAAGCGGCGACTCAGCCTGCCGATGATCCGCAGGCTTCACGATGCGCTACAGATTCCCTTCGAGGTGTTGATTCCGGCTGACGTCGCCACCCGGTAGCAACGATCAGCGCACGGCGCCCTCCGGGCGCTCCACTCTCACGAACGCGTTGTAGTCCGGCTCCCCGGACACCGGATCGTAGCGGCGGCCCACCAGCACGTTGCACTCCGGCCAGAACGCCTGCAGGTGGCCGGGACGGCAGGGGCCGACCTCGCACACCCCCTCCATCTGACCCAGCTCGCTGCGCAGCAGCACCTTGTCTCCGCGCGCCAGCCCCAGCCGCTGCGCGTCCTCCGGCGCGAAGAACACCGCCTTGCGCGTCTTGGCGCCGGTGATCCCGTCCTTCTGCCCGTAGGTGATGGAGTTGAACTGCTTGCCCCGGCGGGAGGCGAGGAAGAAGTGCCCCTCGGGGATCTCCACCCGGGGGAGGGTGACGGTGCAGAACTGGGCCTTGCCCTCGGGCATGTTGGGGAACACCCCGCCTTCGCCCAGCCGGGCTCCGCCCCACTGCACCCACTGGCCCTCCTTTTCCAGGGTCTCGATCCCCGCGTACAGCGGCATCACCCGGCCCATCTCCCGCCGCACGTCGATCGACTCCGGGAAGGCGAACAGGTCCGGCCGGTCCGGCTTGAGCGCCCGGCCGATCAGCGCCGGGATCTCCCACTCCGGCTTGGCCTCGCCGATCCGCCGGCCGGGGATCTCCGGGGTGAAGCGGATCCGCCGCTCGGTGGAGGTGGAGGTCCCGCCGCCCCGCTGCTCGTAGCGGGTCTGGGCAGGGAGGATCAGCACCTCCCCGTCCTCGGCGTCCGGTTCCACCAGCGCCGAGGTGTTGATCACGATGTCCTGGTGCACCCGCAGCCGGATGTTGGCCAGCGATCGCCGCGCCTGGAGCGGGTCGGGCAGGGTGTCCAGGTAGTTGCCGCCCACGGTGAACAGGAAGTCCACTCCACCCTCGCCGGCGCGATCCAGCAGATGGGCCGCGCGCAGTCCCTTGCGGGCCGGCACCGGGTGGTTCCACAACCCCTCCAGCCGGGCGACGGATTCGGGGGAGATCTCCACCCCGCCGGGCAGCTTGTCCGCGTCCATCCCGCACTCCGCGGTGCCCTGCACTCCGGAGTGGCCGCGGATCGGGATCACCCCGGTCTTCTCCCGGCCGATGTTCCCGCGCGAGAGCGCCAGGTTCACCACCGACTTGACGTTCTCCACCCCGAACCGGTGCTGGGTCAGGCCCATGCTGTAGACGATCACCGCCCGGTTCGCCGCCTGGTACTGCTGGGCGAAGCGCTCCATGTCCGCGCGCTTGAGCCCGCTTTGCTCCTCCAGTTCCTCCCAGCCCAGCGCGTCCAGGGACGACTCCAGGGCCTCGAAGCCCCGGGTGTGCGCGGCGATGAAGTCCCGGTCGAAGCCACGGTGGGTCTTCAGCGCCTTGAGCGCCCCGTGGATGAAGGCCATGTCTCCGCCGGCGGCCACCGGGAAGAAGTCGTCACAGAGGTGGGTGCCGAACACCGCGCTGGAGGCCACCGAGGGCACCCAGTACACATCCAGCGCCGGCTCGCGGAAGGGGTTGATCACCACCACCCGGGTCCCCGCCTTCTTGGCGAAGTGCAGGTACTTCATCGTCACCGGCTGGTTGTTGGCCAGGTCGGTGCCGAACAGCACCACCAGATCGGTGCCGATCAGATCCTTGAGCGAGCAGGTGGGCGCGCCCCAGCCGATGGTCTCCTTGAGCCCGTTGGTGGAGGCGGCGTGGCAGAGCCGGGCGCAGCTGTCCAGGTGCGGGGTCCCCGCCACCCGGGCCAGCTTCTGCAGGGTGTAATAGGTCTCGTTGGTGATCCCGCGAGAGGAGGCGAAGAAGCCCATCCGCTCCGGATCGGTCTGCTGCAACCGCGTCGCGATCTTGGAGATCGCCTCCTCCCAGGAGATCCGCCGGAAGCCGGGCTGGCCCTTGCGGTACAGCAGCGGGTAGGGGACCCGCCCCAGCCGGTGCAGCTGCTCGTTGGTCATTGCCCGCAGCCGGGCCAGGTCGCCCCAGCTGTCCTGGGGCAGCGCGTCCATGGTGTTCAGCCGCAGCAGCTTGAGCCGGGTCAGACAGAGGTGGACCCCGTCCAGCACGTCGTCGCGCAGTCCCCGGGGCCCCAGCGAACAGCCGTCGCAGACGCCGTGGCGGAGGATCCTCCACGCGTAGGGCAGTTGCTTGCGGTTGTCCCACAGGATCCCCGCCATCTCGCGGAAGTGGCGCGGCTTGTTCTTGAACAGCACCCCGAACGGGAACCAGCGGGCGATCAACTGCCAGATTTTGGAGATCATCGGACGCGCTCCGGGCAGGTGTAGAGGTTGAAGCCACCGCCGCGCACGAAGCCGGCCAGGGTCAGGCCGACCCGGGCCGCCAGATCCACGGCCAGGGTGCTGGGGGCGGAGACCGAGGCCACGATCGGGATGCGGGCCATGGCCGCCTTCTGGATGATCTCGAAGCTGGCCCGGCCGCTGACCATCAGCAGCGCCGGGCCCCCGGGCTCCGCCGCCATCGACCGTCGGAGCTGACCGGCCAGGATCAGGCTGCCGATCACCTTGTCCACCGCGTTGTGCCGGCCCACGTCTTCGTGGACTGCCAGCAGGGTGCCATGGCGATCCAGCAGCGCCGCGGCATGCGAACCGCCGGTGGCGGTGAATGCCGTCTGGGCCTCGCGCAGCCGCTCCGGCGCGGAGGCGATCAGCGAGGAGGGAACCGTGAACGGGTGCGGAGGCAGCCGTCCCGCCGCCTTCACCAGATCCTCGATGCTGGTCCGACCGCACACCCCGCAAGCGGAGCTGGTCAAGGTTCCGCGACGGGCGAGCTGGAGACGGTCCGGATCGAACTGGACCCCGGAGGCAGGGGTGAACTCCAGGGTGTTCCCGAAGCCCTCCTCGCCCGGGCGGCCGCAGTGACGGACGCTGCCGATGTCCTCGGCGGAGGCGATCATCCCTTCGGCGAACAGGAAGCCGGCGGCCAGCTCGCGATCGTGCCCCGGGGTGCGCATGGTGATCGCCACCGGGTCTCCGTGGACGCGGATCTCCAGCGGCTCCTCCACCACCACCGGGTCCAGCTCACCCGACCCACGGCCGGGGCCGAGCCGACGGACGGGACGCTCGGAAAACGAGGGGCTCTTCACCCGGCGCACCTTACCGTGCGTGTCGCGGAAGTCGTCAGCGTGCGAACGTGGAGGGGTGAAGCCCTCGGAGGTCACGCTCGCCATCCTGGCGGGAGGGAAGGCAAGTCGCCTGGGCGGGGTCCCCAAAGGACTGCTGCGGGTGGAGGGCGAGTCGATCGTGGAGCGGCAGCTGCGCGCGGCCTCCCAGTGCGGCCTCTCCCAGGTGCTGCTGGTGGCCAACCAGCCCGGGCCGTACGGTGACTTCCTGGCCGCGGCCCCCGCGGTTCGGGTGATCGCCGATGCCATCCCCGGGCGCGGCGCTCCCGGGGGACTGCATGCCGCGCTGGTCCACTGCCGCACCCCGTGGGTGCTGGCGGTGGCCGCCGACCTGCCCTTTCTCTCCGCGCCGGTGCTGGCGAGCTTGCTGGAGGAGGCGGGGAGCTCCCCGCTTGCCTGCTTTGAGTCCGGAGGGCGGCTTCAGCCCTTTCCCGGGGTCTACGCCGCTGGGTTGGCCGAAACGTGGGCTCGGCTGCTGGACGGGCAGCCCTCTTTGAACGTTTTGTTCCGCGCGCTGGGAGGAACGGTCCTCCCAGAGGAGAAACTGCGCCGGGTCGACCCGGACCTGCTCGCGCTGGTGAACGTGAATCGACCAGAAGATCGGGTTCGATGGAAAATCGATTGGCCGATTGGCTGGAAGGATGCTTGGGTCACAACCGATGACTGACCCAGGGGCGGCCGGTGCCGCATCCTTGCTTTGGTAGATCCGCGTCAGTTAGCTTGCGAACCGCCCGCCCATGGCGAAGACCTTCGAAAAAGCCGTCACCGGCTTCAACCACAACATCAAGCACAAGGGGAAGGTCTACCACGTCCAGACAGAGGACTCGGGCCGGAACAACCCCCACATCATCACGCACCTCTTCGTGGGCGGGAACATCCTTGCGTCCAAGAAGACCTCCTACGCCGACATCCTGAACGCGGAGAACCTCTCCGAGGTCGTCCGCGAGCTGATGGAGGAGCAGCACAAGGAGATGCTGCGGAACCTGATCAACGGCGTCTACGACAACATCGACAACGAGGGGGGTGCCAAGCACTACCAACCGGGTCAGTTGGCGACCGAAGAGGAGTCCAAGCGCGCGCGCACCGCCGCCGCCGCCCCGGTGACCCAGGTGATCCCCCCGCAGCTGCCCCCGGAGGTGCTGGCCGCCCGGGCGCTGAAGGAGGCGCCGAAGATCAACGAGGTCGGCGTGGAGACCCTGTTTGGCGAGGATCTGATCTCCGAGAAGAGCCTGGACGAGGTGATCCTCAGCTACCTCGCCGGCGAAGGCGACCAGTAGCTTTCGCTGTCCCCTACCGCCCGTTCCCAACCGCCCCGCTTGATGCTTGCGGGGGCATTGGGTAGATGCCCGGGCCACATGGCGACCGCGAACTCCCCCGCTGGCCCCGCCGAGGTCCGTCGTCTGCAAGAGATTGCAGGCCGGCTTCGGCTCGACATCATCGAGATGCTTCACAAGGCCGGCTCCGGACATCCGGGCGGGTCGCTCTCGGTGATCGACATCGTGACCGCGCTGTACTTCGCGCGGATGAAGCACGATCCCAAGAACCCGCACTGGGCCGAGCGTGATCGGTTCGTGCTCTCCAAGGGCCACGCGGTCCCCGCGCTGTACGCGGTGATGGCCGAGGCCGGCTACTTCCCCCGGGAAGAGCTGATGAGCCTGCGGGTGCTGGGGTCGCGGATGCAGGGCCACCCGGTCAACTCGGCGCTGCCGGGGATCGAGGCCTGCACCGGATCGCTGGGGCAGGGGCTGTCGGTGGCGCAGGGGATGGCGCTGGCCTCCCGCCTGGACGGGGACAAGTTCCACGTCTACTGCGTGATCGGCGACGGCGAGTCCCAGGAGGGGCAGATCTGGGAGGCGGCGATGAGCGCCGCCAAGTTCAAGCTGGATAACCTCACCGTGTTCCTGGACTACAACCGGGGCCAGATCGACGGCACGGTGGCGGAGGTGATGGACCTGGAGCCGATCGCCGACAAGTGGCGGGCGTTCCGCTGGAACGTGCTGGAGATCAACGGCCACAACTTCGAGGAGATCCTCCAGGCCACCGACCAGGCCCGCGCCACCAAGGGCAAGCCCACCCTGATCATCGCCAACACGGTCAAGGGCAAGGGGGTCAGCTTCATGGAGCACCAGATCTCCTGGCACGGCTCGGCGCCCAACAAGGAACAAGCGGACAAGGCGCTGGCGGAGCTGCGCGCCCTCAACGATCTGACCCAGAACGGGAAGGGGTTTTAGCCATGGCGGCCAAGGCAACACGTGACGCGTTTGGCGAGGCGCTGGCCAAGCTGGGCGACAAGTACCCCAACCTGGTGGCGCTGGACGCCGACCTGGCCAAAAGCACCAAGTCGGAGATGTTCGGCAAGAAGTTCCCGGACCGCTTCTTCGAGATGGGGATCGCCGAGGCGAACATGATCGGCACCGCGGCCGGACTGGCGCTGGCGGGGAAGATCCCGTTCGCCTGCTCGTTCGCGTGCTTCGTCACCGGCCGCTACGACCAGATCCGGATCTCGGTGGCGTACTCCAACGCCAACGTCCGGATCGTGGGCAGCCACGCGGGTATCGCCATCGGCGACGACGGGTACTCACAGCAGGGTCTGGAGGACGTGTCGCTGATGCGGTCCCTGCCGAACATGGCGGTGATCCAGCCGGCGGACGACCTGGAGACCGAAGGGGCGGTGGAGTACCTGTGCCACCACCACGGTCCGGCGTTCCTGCGCACCACCCGGCAGAAGCTGGAGCGGGTGAACAAGGAGGGCTACAAGTTCGAGTTCGGCAAGCTGGTGGAGCTCAAGTCCGGCGGTAAGGACGCGGTGATCTTCGCCACCGGCGGCGAGGTGTACTTCGCGCTGCAGGCGGCCCAGATGCTGGAGAAGGAGGGCCTGAGCGTGGCGGTGGCCAACATCCACACCATCAAGCCCCTGGACGTGGCCGGCATCCTCCGGATGGTGGACGGCACCTCCGCGGTGGTCACCGCCGAGGATCACCAGGTGATCGGCGGGCTGGGCTCGGCGGTGGCCGAGGTCCTGGCCGAGGCGGGCTTCGGCAAGCGCCTGCTGCGGATCGGGCTCAAGGACACCTTCGGGGAGTCCGGCGAGCCCCTGGAGTGCCTCAAGAAGTACAAGCTGGATGCCGAGGGCATCGCCAGCCAGGTCCGCGAGTTCCTGCGGGACTGAGTGAGGGACGGCGGAGAGCGGCAGGGTCCGCTCCCTCGCCTCTCGCGGGAGCCATGGCCCTCTCCATCAGGGCCTGGCCGCCTCCACGTTGACCCGCAAGGGTCCGCTCCCACCGCCGAATTGAGCGCTACGTCGTCTCGCCGCGCCGCCGGGCCAGCTGTCCGCAGGCGGCGCTGATCTCCTGCCCGCGGGGCATCCGGACCAGACAGCGGATTCCGGCGGCGCCCACCCGCTGCTGGACCGCCAGCATCCGCTCCGGACGCGGCGGGCTGAGCGGGCTGCCCGGGAACGGGTTGTGGGGGATGAGGTTCACCCGGGAGTTGGTCCCCTCCAGCAGCTTCACCATCCGGTCCGCGTCCTCGTCGGTGTCGTTCACCCCGTCGAAGAGCACGTACTCGATGAAGTGGAAGCGCTTGGGGTTGCGCATCCGGTCCTCGCGCAGCGCGTCCATCAACGCCGCGATCGGATACTGGCGGGTCTGGGGCATCAGCGCCTCGCGCTGGGAGTCGGTGGTGGCGTTGAGGGACAGGGCCAGGCTGGCCTTCCCCTCGCGCAGGAACCGCTCCATCCCGGGGAGGATGCCAGAGGTGGAGACGGTGACCCGCTCCGCCCGCAGCATCGGCGCCGGGGCCTGGGTGAGCAGCTCCACCGCGTGCAGCACCTGATCCAGGTTGTCCATCGGCTCGCCCATCCCCATGAACACCACGTTGCGGGCAGGGGCGTCCGGCGGCGCCGCACGGGCGGCGATCAGGTACTGGGTGAGGATCTCCCCCGCGGCCAGGTTGCGGTTGAACCCGATCTTGGCGGTGGCGCAGAACACGCACTTGCGGGAACAGCCGGACTGGCTGGAGACGCAGATCGTGGTCCGCCCCTCGGTGGGGATGGCCACCGTCTCCACCTGCACCCCGTTGAATCCCAGCAGGAACTTGGTGGTGCCGTCCTCGCTGACGCTCCGCTCCACCACCTCGGCGGTGGGCAGCTGGCAGCGGGTGAGCAACAGCTTCCAGCTGTCAGCGGAGATCTTCGGGACCGAGCCCTCCTCCGGCCCGGAGTGCATCCACTTCAACACCTCCAGGGCGCGAGGCCGGCTGCCCAGCAGACCGGCCAGCTCGGGGAGGCTCAGGCCGGCGAGGAGGAGGCGGCGTTCGGTGACGGAGGTTTCCACGTCGGTACCTCTATCCCGGGCGCCGGGCGGTTTTCCACCCGATGGCATTGCCCCTGGCCGCTCGCTTCGTTACGCAGTCCGGGTCTTTCGCCCCGAAGAGGTCACCCTTGGCAATCGCAGTTGGAGAACGCGCCCCCGACTTCACCCTCCCCAAGCAGGACGGCACCCAGGTCCGGCTCTCCGAGCTGCTCACCCGGGGCCCGGCGATCGTCTATTTCTATCCCAAGGACGAGACCCCGATCTGCACCGCGGAGGCCTGCTCCTTTCGCGACGCCTACGAGGACTTCAAGGCCGCGGGCGCGGAGGTGGTGGGGATCAGCAATGACTCCGCCGAGGACCACGCCTCCTTCGCCACCAACCACCGGCTGCCGTTCATCCTGGCCAGCGACAAGGGCGGGGTGGTGGCGAACCAGTACAACGTGAAGAAGGGCCTGTTCGGGTTGATGGCCGGCCGGGTCACCTTCGTGGTGGACCGCCAGGGGATCGTCCGCCACGCCTTCTCCAGCCAGCTGAGCTCCAGCCGGCATGTGGAAGAGGCGTTGAAGGTCCTCAAGTCCCTCTGAGGTCTCAGCCCAGCAAGGGGGCGATCACCCAGGCGATGTAGAGGGTGATCGCCACCACCGCGATCAGGTCCATCAGCCCCCCGACCTTCATCATCGTCCGCAGCCGGATGTAGCCGCTGCCAAAGACGATCGCGTTGGGCGGGGTGCCGGCGGGGAGGGCGAAATCACAGGACGCGGCGATGGTGCTGCCGAACAGCACCGGAAGCGACCGGGGCAGCACGTTGAGCATCACGTTGATGGTGGCGGTGTTGCTGGCCACCGCCGAGAGCCCCACCGAGGCCGCGGCGGCCAGGCCGATCTGGGCGAACAGCGAGAGCTGGGAGAGGCTGGAGAGCTGCAACGCCATCCACTCCGCCAGCCCGCTGCCGGAGATTCCCTCCGCCATCGCGAAGCTGCCGCCCATCAACAGCAGGGTGCTCCAGGGCAGCCGGCGGATCGCCTGGAGGTTCACCGCCCCCAACACGGCGATCACCCCCGCGGCCAGGAGCGCGATCCCCGCCTCGTAGTGCTTCCCCGCCAGCTTGAATCCCAGCAGGGACGAGAGGTCCTTCCCGGTGGCGCTGCGCAGCGGGTCGGCCAGGATCCACAGCAACGCGGTCACCGCGAACACCACCGCCACCTGGCGCTCCCGGCCCACCAGCGGGCCCATCGCGGTCAACTCCCGGTCCAGCACCTCGCGCCCCTGGGGATGGGCCAGCCGGTCCCGCTTCCCCAGCTGCCACAGCACCCACCAGGCCAGGGGGAGCATCAGGGCCACGAACGGCATGCTCAGCGCCGCGTACTTGAGGAAGCTGATCTCCATCCCCAGCTCCTGGGAGAGGAAGCCCAGGAACACCGAGTTGGTGGGGGTGCCGATCTTGGTCCCGATCCCGCCCAGGTTGGCGCCGAAGGCGATGGACAGCATCACCGCGGCGCCGAAGTTGGGCAGCCGGGTGCCGCCCTCCGCGTGCTCCAGCTGGGCGATCAGCGCCATCCCGATCGGCAGCATCATCACCGCGGTGGCGGTGTTGGAGATCCACATCGAGATCGCCGCGGTGGAGACCAGCACCCCGAACAGCAGCCGTCGGGGAGTGGTGCCCACCGCGCGCATGATGTGCAAAGCGATCCGCCGGTGCAGCCCCCACAGCTCCATCGCGGTGCCCACCACCATCCCGCCGAAGAACATGAAGATGTACGCGTCCAGGTAGGGAGCGGCCGAACGGGTCACGGCCTGGGGCAGCGGGGCACCAAAAACGTTCAGGAGCGGGAACAGCAGCAGGGGCAGACACGCGGTCCAGCCCATCGGCAGCGCGTCGGTGAACCACCACGCGGCCATCAGGAAGGAGACCGCCGCCGCCAGGGCGGGGCGATCACCAAAGCCCTCGATCCGGTGCAGCGGAGAGGGGAGGAGGGCGATGGCCGCGGCCAGCAGCAGGCCCACCCCCAGCGGCAGCGGACGGACCTTGGCCCGCCATCCCTCGCGCAATTCTGGGTCTGCTCCGCCCGTGGGGTGCTCCTTTTCGGGGGGCGTTCTAGCAGGGTCCCCCCGTCGCGAGGGGCCCTCCGAGCAGGGCTAGAGGTCCAGCAGCTCCAGCGGGATCCGCTGGATGTGCTCCCGGGGCTTGAAGGGCGGGTTGAGCTTGTCGCGGTACTTCTCCGACCCGCTCTCGTAGGTCACCCACACCTCGCCATCGATCACGTTCACGCCCTGGGCGTAGGGATCGATCAGCCCGTTGCTGATCTCCTTCCGGTCGGCCAGGTCGGCCTGGAAGACGTCGGTGCGGGGATCGATCGGCTGGTAGACCAGCTTCCGGTCCCCGGTGGTGAACAGCAGCGCGCCGTCGACCACGGTCATCCCCTGGGCGCGGTCGGGCGCGCGGATCGGCCCCTGCCGCGAGTCTTCGATCAGGGCGCCGGTCTGCTCGTCCAGCTCGTACCGCCACACCGCGCCCACCTTGCCATCCCCGTCCTTGCTGTAGGCCCCGATGTACGCGAAGCCGTCCTTCACGGTCATGAAGCTGCCGGCGGAGACCAGATCGATCCCGGTGGCCGGATCCTTGAGCTGATCGGGGTTGGGCACCGGCATCACCTGGAAGGCGTTGACCGGGGTGCCCTGCTTCGCGTTCTCCAGCTCCTCGCGGCGGTAGACGAAGATGTTCCGGGTGTCGGAGACATAGACGAACTCGCCGTCGGTGGAGACGCCTCCGCCGTGGCTGGGCGCGGGGCCGTTGGGGCCCAGTCCTCCCAACCGGGCCTGCTGGGTCTCCTGGCCGGAGTTCTTGTCCTGCACCGAGAGCAGCACGCCGCTCTCGTCGTAATAGGTGGTGAGCACCTCCTGCCGCTTGGCGTCGTAGCCCTGGCCCTGCGGGGTCCAGCCGGCCTCCAGGTGCAGCAACCGGGGACCGTTGGCGGTGGCCTCGGAGGGAGCTCGACCCAGCAGCGCGGAGAGCCCGTCGGAGAGCACCTTCCCCAGCCCGCTGAGGTTCACCGGGCCGGCGCGCTTGGCCACCTCCAGGGTGTCCCGGAGGAAGGGCGTGGGGGCGGTGGTGGGCGCGCTGGAAGGGGCAGCCGCGGCCTCGGTGGGCGCGTTCTGGACCGGGGTCACGGGGCGGCGGAGAGCAGGATCAATCACGGGCACGTCTCCTCTGGAGGGGACGCCGACTGGGCGCGCCCACACATTGGACTGGAAAGGTTTCCCGACGATACGCGACCCACGCCCGGACGGTCACCCGTCGGACGCTCTTTTCCCGGAGGCGGCCGGCTACTCCTTGACCGCCGCCTCCGCCGGAGCCGCGGACGGCTCCTGCGCCCGCCGCTGGTTCTCCTCCTTACAGAAGGCCAGCCGCTCCTGGAGCAGCTCCAGTGGCAGGCCCACCTCCAGCCCGAAGGTCCCGTCGGCGCGGGGGCGGACCCGGGCCAGGTCCAGGAACTCGGTCAGCTCGGTCTCGTTCTCCAGCTGGGACTTGATCCGGGCGGTGGCCAGCAGGCCGCCCAGGGACTTGCCCAGATCCTCCACCTGGGAGGCGTCCTCGCCCTTCACGTTGGCCACGATCCCCACGTCCCGGGAGGCGTCCACGTGCAGCTCCACCTGCTGGGCGGCGTCCCGGAACCGGGTGGCCAGCTCGGCCTGGTCCTGGGGGAACAGCTTGGCCAGATCCTCCGCGTCGAGGACGCCGTAGATCTCACCGTAGGACTGATCTTCGCTGAGGATCGGGGTGCTCTCGGCGCGGCCCTCCAGCCGGTCCACCGCGGCCTGGGCCTGCGCCTCGTCCTGGGCGAACATCATCATCTGGCTGCCCCAACTGACCAGGTACCCGGCCGGGCTGCCGCCGTCCCGGCTGACCGGCAGCTGATACACGGTGCCCTGGTCTCCGTAGCGGGAGGAGCGGACCTGGTCCCCCAGCATCTCCTGCCAGCGGGCGTTCTCGAAGTGGCCGGACATCACCACCCCGTGCTCGGTCATCGCCACCCGGTCCAGGTCCTGGAGGATGTCCACCCCGGCGCGCTCCTTGAGTTCGGTGATCGGGTTCTTGCGCCCGCGGGACATCAGGCACTCCAGCAGCAGCTCGCCGATGGGGGAGTTGCGCAGGGCGTTGGCCTCCACCACCACCGCGGACCGGGCACCGGAGGCCAGCGCCGCCAGCACCGGGTCGCGGGGCCGGGCCGGTCGGGAGGGCTTCTCCTCGCCCTCCACCTCCGGGTCGATCACCGCCAGGGTGCGCCGCTCGCGCATCCGCTGGGTGTGCTTGTCGTCGAACTGGCGGGGGAAGGTGACCGCCACCTCCTCCTTCTCCGGCTGCGGCTCCTCCGCGTACAGCATCAGGGCGGTGGCGGCGGCGATCAGCAGGAGGGCGGCAATCAGCCAGCGGCGTTGCTTCATGATCAGAAGTCCTTCTGCTCGAACCGGTACACGCCCAGGGCCAGCACGCCCATCCCGAACACCACCATCCCCAGGAGCAGGCTGGTGAGCGAACGCAGCTGCAGCGGGGTGGAGGCGGCCAGATCCGACGCCGCGGTGGCCAGCGCGGAGATGCGGGGGATGACCAGGGTGTAGGCGGAGAAGACCGTGCGCCCCACGCCGGGCTCGAACATCGGGATCAGCTCGTGGCGGTTGCCGGCGAAGATCCCCGAGATGAAGATCGCAAAGCCCACCGCCGCGGAGACCGCCGCGCTGCGGGCGAAGAGGGCGGCGGTGAGCATCGCCGCGTAGACCGCGCAGAAGTTCACCGCGGCCAGCAGCGCGGCCAGGATCAACCCCCAGCTCCACAGCTGGGCCTTCACCCCCAGGATCAGGGTCAGGCCCACCGCCCCGTAGAGCGAGGCCATCAGGGACAGGGCCATCACTCCCAGGAAGGTCCCCAACAACAGCTCCCAGCGGCGGACCGGCTGAGCCAGCAGGTGTTCGATCCGCCCCGGCGAGAGCAGGCTGGGGGCGAAGTCCGCGGTGGCCACGATCCCGAACACCAGCCCCACGTAGAAGATCGCGTAGGCCGCGGCCTGCAGCAGCGGGCGCAGGGCCACGTCCACCGACCGGATGTCGTTGCGCATCATCTTCCCGAACAGCCGGCTGGCGGCCAGGGCGCCATCCACCACCTCCAGCTTGAGCGAGAAGCCCAGGGTGACCAGCACCAGGGTGATCGCCACCGCCAGCCCCAGGAACCACTTGCGGCTCCGGGCCTCGCGCAGCAGATCCGCCGCCACCGCCAGGGTGGTCCTCACGCTGCCTCCCGCTGTCCGGCCTTCACCGCGTCCGCCAACACATCCTCCAGGTCGCGGCTGTCCTGCTCCAGCCCCACCAGCAGGGCGCCCGCCCGGCGCGCCCCGTCCAGCAGCGCGTTGAGCGCATCCGGGGTGGCCGCCTCGCAGGTCCATCCCTGGGCCGCGGGTTCAAAGCCCAGCGCCCGCAGCGCGGACTCCTCGGCGCCGGGGGCGAACCGCACCGCCCACCGGGTGGTGGTCCGGCACAGGGTCTCCAGCTTCCCCTCCTGCACCAGCCGACCGTGGGTCAGGATTCCGACCCGCCCGCACACCCGTTCGGTCTCTGCCAGCAGGTGGGAGTTGAGGAACAGGGTCGCCCCGCGCGCCACCTCCTCGGTCAACAGCCGGCGCACCTCCACCCGACCCAACGGATCGATCCCATCGGTGGGCTCATCCAGGATCAAGAGATCCGGCTTGCCCAGCAGCGCCGCGGCCAGCCCCAGCCGCTGACGCATCCCCTTGGAGAAGCCGCCGATCTTGCGGTCCACCGCGTCGGCCAGGCCCACCCGCTCCACCAGGGCCAGCAGCTCCGAACGGGGCAAGGCCAGCTGCTTGAGCCGGGAGATGCTGGCCAGGAACTCCACCGGCTTCCAGGCGTGGGGGAGGTGCAGCCGCTCGGGCAGGTAGCCGATCCGGCGGCGGACCTCCAACTCCTCCGGGGGCGACCCCAGCAGCCGGACCGTGCCCTGATCCGGGCGGACCACTCCCAGCAGGATCTTGATGAAGGTGGTCTTCCCGGCCCCGTTGGGGCCGATCAGTCCGAAGGCGGTTCCCTGCTCCACGCGCAGATCCAACCCGTCCAACGCGCGTTGGCCGCTCTTGCGGAAGGGTCCCCGGTAGGTCTTGGCGAGGCCCACGGCCTCGATGGCGAGCACGGCCACGGTACGTTGGGACCCCTGAACCTATTTCGCCGTTCCGGACGCCGGCCGGACGTTGCCGGGGGTGGAACCCTTGGCGGCGGTGGCCTTCACGTCGGTGGGCTTGGGGTCGATCACCGGCATCAGCAGGATCTCGATCCGGCGGTTGCGGGCCCGGCCGGCGTGGTCCCGGTTGGAGGACACCGGCTGGAACTGGCCGTAGCCGGCCGCCACCAGGCGCCGGGAGGGCACCTTCCCCTTCTCGGAGAGGTGCCGGACCACGTTCACCGCCCGGGCCGAGGAGAGCTCCCAGTTGGTGGGGTAGGTGTCGCGCAGGTCCTTCACGATCGGGCTGTCGTCGGTGTGCCCGGAGACCTGGATCAGCTTGTTCTCCACCCCGGCGATCGCCGAGCCGAGCCGGGAGAGGACCTCCTTGCCCTTCTCGCTGATCTCCGCCTTGCCGGAGTCGAAGAGGATCTTGTCGATCAGATCCACCTGGATCCGCTCCCCGGTCTGGGTGAGCTGGATGTCGCCGCTCTGGATCTCCGCGGTCAGCTTCTCGTTGAGGCTGTCATAGGTGAGCTTGAGCTTGGCCAGCTCCTCCTCCTTGGCGGCCAGGTCCGCGGCCAGCGCGCTCTTCTCCGCCTGCAGCGCGGTCAGGGCGCCCTCGCTGCCGGCCAGCTTCGCCTCCATCTCCCGCAGCTTGCCCACCGCTCCTTCACTGGCGGCCAGCGCGGTGGCGTTCTTGGTCCGTTCGTCCTGCAGCAGGCCGTAGCCGAAGTACACCGCGGCGGCGGCCAGCCCGAGGGTGAGGAAGAACAACACCCACGGCAGACCACTGGAGCGCTGGGTCCGCACTTCCTGGCTGGATTCGGTCGAGTCCATTCTTCAGTTCTCCTGTTTGGGGCTACGAAGCGGCGCATCTTACGGAAGTTCGTAAATCCCGCAGCTTGTGTGGCTGCCCTGCCACCAGGCATCGCGGTCCAAGATTCGGAGCCGCAGCCGAGATGGGCCAAGATGCCGTCCAGTCATGATCCAGATGTTCCACGTCTACAAGGCCTATCCCGGCGACCCGCCTTCCTTGTCGGACATCAACCTCCACGTGAGGAAGGGTGAGTTCGTCTTCCTCACCGGCCCCTCCGGCGCCGGCAAGACCACGCTGATGAAGCTGATCTTCTGCGCGGAGAAGGCCACCAAGGGGCAGATCCTGGTCGGGGGCCGGAACATCGCCCGCATCCGCGAGTCGGCGGTTCCCTACCTGCGCCGCAACATCGGGGTGGTGTTCCAGGACTTCAAGCTGCTGCCCAGCCGGACGGTGGCGGAGAACGTGGCCTTCACCCTGGACGTGCTGGGGGTCCCCCGGGCCGAGTGTCGGGAGCGGGTGATGCGGATGTTGAAGCTGGTGGGCCTGCAGCACAAGGCGGACTCCTCGCCGATGCGGCTCTCCGGCGGGGAGCAGCAGCGGGTGGTGATCGCCCGGGCGCTGGTCAACGACCCCACCATCCTGCTGGCGGACGAGCCCACCGGGAACCTGGATCCGGCGCTGACGGTGGAGATCATGGATCTGCTCTGCGACGTGAACGTGCGGGGGACCACGGTGCTGGTGGCCACCCACGACACCTCGCTGCTCTCCCGCTACCAGAAGCGGACCCTGCGGCTGGAGGCGGGGCAGGTGGTGGCGGACGAGGACGGCCTCAAGGCGGCGCGGCGGGTCTCGGGCGGATGAGCGGGATCGCCAAGACCGGCTACTTCTGGCGCTCGGCGGCGCAGGGGCTGCGCCACGCGCCGTTCGTGCACTTCATCGCGGTGCTGACCATCGCCATCGCGCTGTTCACCGCCGGGCTGGTGCGCACCGCCACCCGGCTGGTGGATGACCTGGTGGCCACCCTGGGCGGGCAGGTGCGGTTGACCGTGTACCTCACCGAGACCGCCTCCCCGGACGAGCTGGAGGCGGTGCGCAGCTTCGCCGCCACCCGCTCCGGAGGCACCGCCCAGATCGTCTCTCCCCAGGAAGCGCTGGAGCGGCTGCGCTCGGAGCTGGGAGAGGTGGGGGACGCGCTGGGGTCGCTGCCGGCCAACCCGCTGCCGGCCTCGGTGGAGCTGGAGGTCCCGGCGGCCAACCGCGGCGCGGAGCAGCTGCGGACGCTGTCCGACGCGCTGCGGGCGATGCCCTCGGTGAACGCGGTGGACTACGGCGAAGAGGCGGTGGAGCGGCTGTCGGCGATCGGCCGGGCGTTGCGCTACGGCGGCCTGGCCGCCTGGCTGATCGTGGCCCTGGCCACGGTGGTGATCGTCTCCGCCACCCTCCAGCTGGCGATCTACGCGCGCCGGGAGGAGATCGAGATCCAGAAGCTGGTGGGCGCCACCGACCGCTTCGTCAAGGCGCCCTTCCTGCTCGAAGGCCTGCTGCAGGGGGTGCTGGGCGCGGCGGTGGCCCTGGGTGGACTGGCGGCCTTCGCGCTGCTGGTGGGCCCGCGGCTGGCGCAGCTGTTCGCGTTCCTGGTCGGGCCCTCGGAGCCCAGCTTCGTCACCGGCCAGCTGGTGCTGGAGACGCTGGCCGCCGGCGCCGGGCTGGGCCTGGCGGGCAGCTTCGTGGCGGTGGGCCGCTTCCTGAGGGTGTGATGAGGCTCCTTCTCCTGCTGGCGGCGCTGCTCTCCTCTCCCGCCTGGGCCCAGGCCGCGGTGCGGGACGAACGCCACGAGCTGCGGGAGAAGCTGGAGCGTCAGCGGGCCGCGCAGGGGATGCTCTCCTCGCAGAAGGGCAGCCTGCTGGAGCTGCTGGAACGCGCCAGCCGGGTGGCCCGGGCCCAGACCGAGCGGGCCGCGCAGGTGGAGCGGGAGATGCGCACCGTGCGACGGCGGGTGGAGCTGCTGGAGCGGCAAGAACAGGTGGCCAAGCACGCGCTGGAGTTCCAGGTGGCGCGGCTGGGGCCGCGGCTGGCGGCGATGTACCGGCTGACCCGGACCCGGGCCCTGGACGCTCTGCTATCCGCGGAGGACTTCTCGGCGCTGGTGTGGCGGTCCCGGGCGCTGCGCCAGGTGGTGGAGAACGATCTGCTGCTGCTGGCCAAGGTCCAGCGGGCGGCCCGCTTCCACGGACGGGTGCAGTCCCAGCTGGTCTCCATCCGGGGCGCGCTGGCGGTGCGACTGGAGGCGGCCAAGCGGGAGGCGCAGCGCGCCGCCGAGCGGCGGATGGACTTCGCGGAGCTGCTGGAGCTGGTGAAGGCCGAGCAGGTCCAGGCGGGCCGGGTGGTCCGGGAGCTGGAGCAGGCGGAGCGGGACCTGACCGCGCTGATCGAGGACATGGAGGCGCCGCCCGCGTCTTCCGGCTTCGGGGCGCTCAAGGGCCGGCTGCCGATGCCCACCTCCGGTCGGGTGGAGGTCGGCTTTGGCAAGGTGGTGAACCCCAGGTTCAACACCGTGACCGTGCAGAAGGGCCTGGACATCCGGGCCCCGCTGGGAGCCCCGGTGCAGGCGGTGGCGGAGGGCAAGGTCGCCTTCTCCCGCTGGCTGCGCGGCTACGGCAATCTGATGGTGCTGGACCACGGGGATGGGTACCACACCGTGCTGGCCCACCTGGCCGGGCTGGAGCGGGAGATCGGGGAGGTGGTCCAGGCCGGCGAGGTGGTGGGCCAGGTGGGAGACTCCGGCTCGCTCAAGGGCGCGTACCTGTACTTCGAGATCCGGCAGAAGGGCGTCCCCACCGATCCCTCGGTGTGGCTGGCCCCAAAGTAGGCGGGACCTTCGACTCCTGCTGATAGGTTCCCGGTCGTGGATCTCCTGGCCGGGGTACAGAAGACGCTTCGTCACACGCTCATCGCCCGCGGGGTCCGTTCGCACACCGCGCGGCTTTCGGGCCAGTCCATCCACTACTACGAGCTGGAGGGAGAGGGACGGGGGCCGCCGATCGTGCTGGTGCACGGGCTGGCCGGCTCGGCCAACGGCTTCTACAAGCTGTTCTTCGGCCTCTCCAAACGCTTCTCCCGCCTCTACGCCATGGACCTGCCCGGGCATGGCTTCTCGCCGCTCCCCGAGGGTGGGCCCAACCCGGTCGGGCGGCAGGTGGAGCTGCTGACCGAGTTCCTGCGCCAGAAGGTCTCCGGGCCGTGTCTGCTGGTGGGGACCTCGCTGGGTGGGGCGATGAGCATCACCCTGGCCTCCCAGCTGCCGGAGCGGATCTCGGCGCTGCTGCTGATCGCGCCGGCCGGCGCCCAGTTTCCCGACGGGCACCTGCAGGATCTGGAGCAGGCGATGGCGGTGAGCACCGTGGCCGACGCGCGGGCGCTGACCAAGCGGCTGTTCCACAAGGCGCCGCTGGGGATGCTGCTGTTCGCCTCCCAGCTCAAGAGCATGTACTCCATCCCCCCGGTGAAGGCCGCCTTCGCCGACGCCAAGGAGCTGAGCGCGGTCTCCCCCCAGGTGCTCTCCGGCCTGCGGATGCCGGTGCGGGTGCTGTGGGGCGGCAGCGAGAAGATCCTTCCCCACCAGAGCGTGGAGTACTTCCGCGCGCACTTGCCGGCGGGTTCGGAGGTGAAGGTGATTCCAGGCTTTGGCCACGTGCCGCAGATGGAGAAGCCCAAGGAGCTGCTGGAGGAGTTGCTGGCCTTCGCCGATCACTGTCGGCTGTAGGCGGACGGGGTACATCGGGGCAAGGTGCGGCGGCGTCGCGTGGCCCTTAGACTCCGGACCGTGCGCACTCACCGCTCCCTGCGTCGGTGGCTGGTCGTCCCGGCCGCATGTCTGGTCACCGCCTCCGCCGCGCTGGGCGCCGAGGAGGAGGAGGCCACCTACAAACAGCTGGAGCTGTTCGCGCGGGTGCTCTCCTACGTGGAGAACAACTACGTGGAGCGGGTGGACCAGCAGCAGCTGGTGTACGGGGCGATCAAGGGGATGCTGGACACCCTGGATCCGCACACCGTGTTCATGCCCCCGGAGGTCTTCAAGGAGATGAAGATCGACACCTCCGGCGAGTTCGGGGGGCTGGGGATCGAGGTGGCCAAGAAGGACGAGGTGCTGACCGTGGTCTCCCCGGTGGACGACACCCCGGCGGCGCGAGCGGGGATCCGCCCCGGGGATCAGATCCTCCAGATCGACGGGGCGCCCACCCGGCAGCTGGATCTGGCGGAGGCGATCCAGAAGATGCGCGGACCGGCGGGCAAGAAGGTCCTGCTGACGATCATGCGCCCCGGCTTCCAGGCCCCGCGGGAGATCGCGATCATCCGGGACCACATCCGGATCGTCTCGGTGGAGGGATCGCTCTTCGACGGGATCGCCCACGTGAAGGTGAAGAACTTCCAGGAGCGCACCGACCTCTACCTGAAGAAGGAGCTGGACCGGCTGCGGACCCAGAATGGCGGCAAGGAGCTGCGGGGGCTGGTGCTGGATCTGCGCAACAACCCCGGCGGGCTGCTGGATCAGGCGGTGGCGATCAGCGACCGCTTCCTGCCCGGGAACCTCACCGTGGTCACCACCCAGGGGCGCAACGGCCGGAACACCACCGAGGAGAAGAGCCGCGACCGGGACACCGAGCGAAACTACCCGGTGGTGGTGCTGGTCAACGCCGGCAGCGCGTCGGCCTCGGAGATCGTGGCCGGGGCCCTGCAGGACCACAGCCGGGCGGTGCTGATGGGCACCCCCACCTTCGGCAAGGGTTCGGTGCAGACCCTGATCGAGCTGGAGGATGGGTCGGGCCTGAAGCTGACCATCGCCAAGTACTACACCCCCAAGGGCCGCTCGATTCAGGAGCGCGGGATCACCCCGGACTTCGTGGTGGGGGAGGGGCCGGAGAAGGTGGAGAGCGGCCAGCAGATGCGGGAGAAGGACCTGGCCCACCACTTCAAGGCGGAGGGCGCGGCGGAGCGGGAAGGGGTGCTGCAGCAGAACCTCCCCGCCAACCTCAAGGCCTGGCCCGGCAGCGCCCCGGTGAAGGATCACCAGCTGAAGGTCGCGCTGGAGTACCTGCACGGCAGCACCCCCCAGGTGGCCCGGGCGCGCGCCGCCGCCACCCCGTAGCCTCGCGGCCCTCCCGCCGCAGCGCGCGTCCGTGCGGCCACGCGCCGCCGGCGCTTCCCTCTCGGCACCCGCCCGGCACGGCCCATGCTCTGGAGCTGGCTCCAGGAGGCGTGGCCAATGACCAGCAAGCGGGTGGCAGTGCTGATGGGTGGGTGGGGAGAGGAGCAGGAGATCTCGCTCAAGACCGGGGAGGCGGTGGTGCGGGCGCTGGAGGCGCGCGGCCACCGGGTGACCCGGGTGATCGCCGGACCGGGGCTGGACGTGGCCCTGCGCGCCGCGGAGGTGGAGGTGGCCTTCCTGGCGCTGCACGGCCGGGTGGGGGAGGACGGCCGGGTCCAGGGGCTGCTGGAGGTGATGGGGCTGCCCTACACCGGCTCCGGGGTGCTGGCCTCCGCGCTGGCGATGAACAAGCCCTTCGCCAAGCGGCTGTTCCGTCATCACAACCTCCCCACCGCGCCCGGCTACGCGCTGCGCGCCGAGCACGAACAGCGCCTGGACGCGCTGCACGGCGATCTCGGCTTCCCGGTGATGGTCAAACCCTCCTGCGGCGGTTCCTCGCTGGGGCTGATCAAGGTGGAGGAGCGCGCCCAGCTGGCGCCGGCGGTGGCCGAAGCCTGCCGCTTCGGGGGGGAGGCGCTGGTGGAACGCTTCGTCCGCGGGCGGGAGATCACGGTGGGGATCCTGGGCGACCAGGTGCTGGGCTCCTGTGAGATCGCCCACGGCGGCGGGGTGTTCGACTACCGCCGCAAGTACGGCGGAGGCAGCCGCTACTTCCTTCCCCCGCGGCTGGGTGCGGCCCGGATCCTGGCGCTGGAGTCCCTGGGGCTGGCCGCCCACCGCGCCCTGGGCTGCCGTGGCTACAGCCGGGTGGATCTGCTGGCCGCCGAGGCGGGGGAGGATGTGCTGCTGGAGGTGAACACCCTCCCCGGGATGACCCAGCACAGCCTGCTGCCGAAGATTGCGAGGAAGGCCGGGTTCTCCTTCGAGGACCTCTGCGAACGGATCCTGCTCACCGCGTGTCTCGACGCGGGAGGCCAAAATGACGCGCTGCCCCAGCTCGCTGCGTGATGGGAGAGTCTAAGTCCACGTAATCATTTGACACCGGTGTG
The DNA here is from genome assembly GCA_036675345.1 of Myxococcaceae bacterium. Lineage (GTDB taxonomy): Bacteria > Myxococcota > Myxococcia > Myxococcales > Myxococcaceae > JALYOC01. The sequence goes on along the minus strand of JAKFFE010000040.1, from coordinate 42,692 downwards.
ACCCCTCCCTATTGTGCGCCGCCAAATTCTTCCTCCGTGGGGCAACCCATTGATTTCACGGCGGAAGAGACGTCAGGGGGACCACGGACCTCGGTTGGACGTCACCGAGGGAAGGGCTCACGCACAGATGACCATCGTTGAGATTCTTTTTCTGGCCGTCTACTTCGGCGTCCTGTGCATTCTTTCGGTCTACGGATCCCACCGGTATCGGATGGCGTTCCTGTACTACCGGCACAAGTTCAAGCTGCCCACGCCGAACGGTCTCCTGGAGCGTCTGCCCAAGGTCACCGTCCAGCTGCCGATCTTCAATGAGATGTACGTGACCGAACGGCTGATCGAGTCGGTCTGCAAGATCGAGTACCCGCGCGAGTTGTTGGAGATCCAGGTCCTGGATGACTCCACCGACGAGACCTGCGCCATCGCCAAGGCGGTGGTGGAGCGGATGCGTCGGCAGGGCCACGACGTGGTCTACATCCACCGGCAGAACCGCCAGGGCTTCAAGGCGGGGGCGCTGGAGAATGGGCTGAAGCTGGCCAAGGGCGAGTACGTGGCGGTGTTCGACGCCGACTTCGTCCCCACCCCGGACTTCCTCAAGCGGACGGTGCCGTTCTTCGCCGACGCCAAGGTGGGCATGGTGCAGGTGCGCTGGGGCCACCTGAACCGCGACTTCTCCATCCTCACCCAGGCGCAGTCGATCTTCCTCGATGGGCACTTCATCATCGAGCACACCGCGCGCCACCGGTCGGGCTGCTTCTTCAACTTCAACGGCACCGCTGGCATCTGGCGGCGGACCACCATCTCCGACGCCGGGGGCTGGCAGCACGACACCCTGACCGAGGATCTGGACCTCTCGTACCGGGCGCAGACCCGCGGCTGGAAGTTCATCTTCCTGCCCGAGGTGATCACCCCCGCCGAAGTCCCGGTGGACATGAACGCCTTCAAGAGCCAGCAGCACCGCTGGGCGAAGGGGTCGGTCCAGACCGCGAAGAAGATCCTGCCCTTCATCCTCAAGAGCGATCTGCCCCGCGCGGTGAAGCGGGAGGCGTTCTTCCACCTCACCAACAACCTGGCCTACCTGCTGATGGTGGTCATCTCGTTGCTGATGCCGCTGTCGATGGCGGTCCGCTACACCCACGGCTTGTACGGGACCCTGTTCCTGGACCTGCCCTTCTTCCTGGCGGCCACCGCCTCGGTCTGCTTCTTCTACGTGGCGGCGCAGCGTGAGGGCGGCGAGAGCTGGTGGGGGCGGATCAAGTACCTGCCCTTCATCATGAGCCTGGGGATCGGCCTGTCGATCAACAACGCCCGCGCGGTGCTGGAGGCCCTGCTGGGGATCCAGTCCGGCTTCACCCGCACCCCCAAGACCGGCGCCGAGGGCAAGGGCGTCAAGGTGCAGGTGAAGACTGCCTACCGCGGGAAGCGGAACTGGATGCCGGCGATCGAGCTGGCCTTCGGCGTCTACTTCACCGGCGCGCTGGTGTACGCGGTCTCCAAGGGGATCTGGACCTCGATCCCCTTCCTGCTGCTGTTCCAGGTGGGCTTCCTGTACGTGGGCCTGATGAGCCTGTTCCAGGGCAAGGCGAAGTCGGCCGCCCCCCAGGCGGTGGAGCCCGTCTCCGAAGAGCAGCTGGGCCGGGCGGCCTAGCTGGACTTGCAGGACCCCACGGTGCGTGGATTGATCTCCCGCACCGTGGCCCGCTGGTGCCTGATTCTCATCCTGGGGTGGAGCGTGGCTGCGCAGGCCGGCGAAGCTTCCTTCGAGGGAAACGCCCAGCCACTCTCACCCCAGCTGCGCGCCGAGATGACCGGCGTCTCCTGGCGCCCGGGCTGTCCGGTGGCGCTGGAGCAGCTGGTCCTGCTTCGGCTGTCCCACTGGGGGGTCGACGGCCAGGTCCACTCCGGGGAGCTGGTGGTCCACCAGCAGGTGGCCCAGGAGCTGGTGGCGGTGTTCCGGGTGCTGTTCGAGGCCCGGTTTCCGATCGAGCGGATGCAGCGGATCGAGGCCTACGGCGGCGATGACGACCTGTCGATGGCGGCCAACAACACCTCCGCCTTCAACTGCCGGGCGGTGGAGGGGACGAAGGTCTTCTCCCGCCACGCCTACGGGATGGCGATCGACCTCAACCCCCGGCTCAACCCCTACGTCCGCGGTCAGGACGTGCGGCCTCCCGGCGGGCGCGCGCACCTGGACCGGCGGCAGTCCGTCCCCGGGATGATCCGGGCGGGTGATCCGGTCCACCAGGCCTTCCTACAGCGGGGGTGGAGGTGGGGCGGCGCCTGGCGGACCCTGCGGGACTACCAGCACTTCGAGAAACGGGGCTAACCTGCCGGGGTGATGGCGCTCCGAACCCTGCTCACCAGCCTCCTGGTCGCTGCGCTGACGGTCCCGGTTGCGGCCGCCGCCCAGGACGAATTCGAAGACGACCTGCTGGCGCCGCTGACCCCGGGCGAGACCCGGACTCCGTCCCGGCCCAAGAAGAAGAAGAAGCCGGCCCCCAAGGCGGACCTGCCGATCGACGAGCTGGTCTCTCCCCTGGAGGAGCCGACCGAGCTGGTGGTGTCGCTGGCGGAGCCGCTGCAGGGCGCCCGGCTGTTCATCGACGGCAAGGAGGTGGGGCCGGTCAACGGGCGGGCGATCGAGGTCACCCCCGGAGAGCACCGGCTCCAGGTCAAGCGGCTGGGCTTCAACGACTTCCAGGGGATGGTCAGCGTGCCGGATGGGGGGCGGGAGACAGTCACCGTGTCGCTGTTCCCCCACAGCGGCGTGCTGGCGGTCCAACCCAACGTCCCGGCCGCGGAGGTCTTCGTGGACGCCAAGCTGGTCGGCCGCTCGCCGATCAAGGATCTGCTGCTCAAGCCCGGCTCCTATGAGATCCGGGTCACCAAGGCCGGCTACTCGGTGGAGCTCTCCCGGCTCAGCGTCCGCGCGGGGAAGGACTACACCCTCGCTCCGCAGCTGAGCCCGGTGCTGGCGCCGGATCGTCCGGAGCGGCCGCGGCCGGTGGCCTCGGTGAATCCGGACGCCACCGTGGTGCCTCCGACCGCGCAGCTGAGCCAGAACCCCACCCCCTGGTACGGCCAGTGGTACGTGTGGGCCGGGGCGGCGGTGGTGGCGGCGGCGGTGGGCGGCGGCACCTACGCCGCGGTCTCCAGCCAGCCTTCGGCGCTGAGCCCGGAGGACGTCTGTGGCCGGACCTGCGACGCGGTCCTCAACGGGGTCCGGACTTCCCGCCGGACGGTGATGTTCGCTCCCAAGCTGGCCTTCTAGGCCTCCAGGTGGCCTGCGTGCGCACCTGCTGCCTGCTGCTGCTGGGTCTGTGGTGGGCGGTCCCGGCCTGGGCCTCGGCGCCCCCGGAGGTGCAGCTGTCCTTGATGCACCTGCGGGACGGAGAGAGGGAGCGCGCCACCGAGGCGTTGGGCCCGCTGGAGCGGCTTCCCCTGTACCTGGCGGAGCTGGAGGTCGATCCCGAGGGGCGCACCGTGCAGGGCCGCGTCCGGCTGCGGCTGTTCGCCGGACCCGGCGGGCTGACCGAGCTCCTCCTCCGCGCCACCCCCAACGCCGCCTCCGCCCGGGCGCTGACCCTCCACGAGGTCCAGGTCAACGGGCAGCCGGCCAGGGTGGAGCAACCCGAGCCGACCCTGTTCCGGGTGATTCCCGCCCAACCGGTCCCCGCGGGGGAAGAGGTCACGGTCCGCTTCGAACTGGAGGCCCGGGTGCCGCGGGCGGCCGGGTCCTCGGGAACCCTGACAGGGTTGCTCTCCGGAGGAGGGAGCCAGCGCGGAGACCACGGCGCGTTCTCCGCAGCGGCGGACGTGATCAGCCTGGCGGGGGTCTTCCCCGGCCTGGTGCCCAGGGATGCGCAAGGCACCCCGTTCGCCGGCCCCACCGGGATCGGAGATCTGGGCCTGTACCTTCCGGCCAACTATCTGGTGTCGATCTCGGTGCCTGCCTCCTGGCGGGCGCTGGCCACCGGCGTGGCGCTGGGCGAGGTCCCGGACCGCACCGGCAAGACCCGCTTCTCCTTTGGCGCCGCCGCGGTGCGGGACTTCCCGGTGCTGGCGGTGCGCGGGTTCGAACAGCTCACCGCGCAGGCGGGGACGATCACCGTGGAGAGCCACTTCTCCGCGTCGCACCGGGCGGCCGGCAAGCAGGCGTTGGGGATGGCGGTGGACGCGCTGGGCGCGCTGGAGCAGCGGCTGGGTCCGCTGCCCTGGAAGGTGTTCCGGGTGGTGGAGGCGCCCCTGGATGGCGGCGCGGGAGGGATGGAGTTCCCGGGCCTGGTGACAATCTCCCGGGCCCTCTATCAGGCCGCCACTCCGGGGGGCTCTCCGGCGGCTGCGGCGCTGCAGCAGGTCCAGGACACCCTGGCCGCGCAGGGGCTGGGGAACCTGGCCTTCCCCGACCTGAGCGGGATGATGCGGCAGACGCTGGAGTTCACCGTGGCCCACGAGGTGGCGCACCAGTACTTCGCCGCGCTGGTGGGATCGGATCCGGTCCAGCACCCGGCGGTGGATGAGGCGCTGGCGCAGCACGCCGCCTTGCTGGTGCTGGAGTGGACCCGCGGGGCGGAGGCGGCGGAGGCGGTGCGCCAGTCCCAGCTGGTGACCGCGTATCAATTCTTCCGGATGGGCGGAGGCCGGGACGGCCCCGCGGACCGTCCCACCTCTGCCTTTGGCGGCGAGCTGGAGTACGGGGCCCTGGTCTACGGAAAGGCGCCGCTGCTGCACGACGCGGAGCGCCGGCTGCTGGGGGACAAGGCCTACTTCGCGGGGATGAAGGCCTATGTGCAGGAGTACCGCCACCGCTGGGCCGTTGCAGACTCGTACACCGGGACCCTGGCCCGGCTGAACCCGAAGCACGCGGGTGCCCTGCGCCGGCTGCGCCAGCGGTGGCTGTCCGAGGCGCATGGGGACGAGGATCTGGGCACCGCGGATCTGGGCGCGCTGTTGAAGAGCGTGGGGGGCAGCTCGATTCCCCCGGAGACCCTGGAGCTGCTGCAGCAGTTCCTCCAGCAAGCCGGCCCCTGAAGGTGGGCAGATGTGGGCCCGGTAGCGGGCAGGCAAGCCTGTGGACGCGGGTCATGCCGAGGCGCGGGGAGGGGTATAACCGCCTCCGAGATGGACGCTTCGAACAGATCCGGTGACGGCGAGATCCTCCCGCGCTACGTATTCCTGGAGTCCCTGGTCCCCGACACCCGGGTGCTGGAGATTGGCGCCCTGGTCGCCACCGGCGGCCGCAGCGTCCGCTTCCTGCGTGAGCGGGGCGCGGTCCGGGTGCTCTCGGTGGACGACGACCCCGCCGCGGTCCAGCGCCTCTCCCACGCCGAAGGACTCGACGACGAGGCGGTGGAGCTGCTTGCCGGGGACTACCGCGAGCTGAAGGACGGGTCCTTCGATCTGGTGATGCTGCACCAGTCCGCCTCCTTGCTGCGCGAGCCCAGGCGCCTGGAGCAGCTCAAGCGCCAGCTGTCCGGCAAGGGCCGGCTGGTGGTGGTGGTGCGGGACTCGGCAGGGCCCAGCTTCGAGCCGGTGGACGAGCCGGTCTCCACCGCGGACGCCGCGCAGCTGGAGGAGCTGCTGCGCAAGACCTTCTCCTCGGTGGAGGTCGCCACCCAGACCGCCTTCGTGGCCTATTCGATCGTTCCCCAGATCGAAGGCGAGGTGGCCACCGCCCTGGACGAGTCGCTGTCCGATCCCAGCCCGCCGGCGTACCGGATCTATCTGTGCGGGCCACGGCCGGCGAACCTGGACACCTCGGCGCTGACCACCCTGCCGTCGCGGTTGGTGCGCAGCCTGGTGGAGGGAGAGGACCGGGCCAGCGCGCCGGTGAAGCAGATCGCCGCGGACCTGAACCTGGACCTGGAGGAGGACCGGGTCCGCGAGCTGGAGGCCCGGACCCAGGCGGCGATCGAAGAGGCGCAGCGGGCGGAGCTGTTGCTGGCCCAGGCGCTGGCGGAGCGGGACAGCCTCAAGGCGAGGATCGCGCGCGGTGGCGGCGGGGAAGAGCTGGAGCGGCTGCGCGCGGAGTTGGTCGCGGTACAGGGCGAGAAGGACGCGGCGCACACCGAGCTGGCGACCGCGCTGGAGGCGCTGCGGCTGCGGCCGGAGGCGGGCGAGGAGCTGGAGCTGTGGCGCGCCCGGGCCACCGACGCCGAGGAGCGCTTCAGCGCCAAGACCACCGAGCTGGAGGAGCGGCTCTCCGCCAAGGAGGCCGACGTCCTGGAGCGGCTGGCCAGCCTGGAGAACAGGACCCAGGAGAGCGTGACCCGCGCCTCGATCGCCGAGGAGCGGGCCGAACGCAGCGCTCAGGAGCTTTCCCGGCTGCAGCAGGAGCTGGCCTCGGCGGAACAGACGCTCCAGGTCACCCGTGCCACCAGTCTGCAGGGCGAGGAGGAGCGCGCCCGCCTGGCGCAGCGGCTGTCGGAGGCGGCGCACACCATCGCCGCCCAGCAGAAGCAACTGGAAGGGGATGCGGCCCGGAGGTCGAGGCTGGAGGAGGAGCTGGCCTCGGCGCGCGAGCAGGCGATCCAGCTGGCGGCAATGAAGGCCCAGCTGGAGGAGACCCGGGAGCGGGCCTCCACGGAAAGGCAGCGGATCACCCGCCTCGAGCTGGCGCTGGAGACCGCGGGCAAGGAACGAGACGAGCAGCTCGAGCGGCTGGAGGCGTCGCTGTCCGCGGCGACCCAGGCCGCCGGCGAGCGCCAGGCCCAGACCGGCGAGCTGGCGGTTGCGCTGGAGACGGCACGCACCGAGAGCGCACGGAACGCCCAGCGGGTGTCGGAGCTGGAGTCCGCGCTGGAGGAGGCCGGCGCGGGGGGGGCGGCACGGGAGCAGCGCGTCTCGGAGCTGGAGTCCGCGCTGGAGGAGGCCCGCGTCGGCGGGGCCGCGCGCGAGCAGCGGGTTTCGGAGCTGGAGTCTGCGCTGGAAGAGGCCCGCGTCGGCGGTGTGGCGGGCGCCGCGAGAATTGGCGAGCTGGAGTCCGCGCTGGAGCAGGCGAGTGCCCGCATCGCAGCGAGCGACCGGCGAGCCGTAGAGCTGGAGTCCGCGCTGGCGGAGGCTCGCGCCAGCAGTGCCGCGCGCGAGGAGCGGGTTTCGGAATTGGAGTCCGCGCTGGAGGAGGCCCGCGCCAGAAGTGCCGCGAGCGCTACGCGAGTTGGCGAGCTGGAGTCCGCGCTGGCGGAGGCCCGCGTCGGTGGTGCCGCGAGCGCCGCGAGAATTGGCGAGCTGGAGTCCGCGCTGGCGGAGACCCGCGCCGGCAGTGGCGCGCGCGAGGAGCGGGTTTCGGAGCTGGAGTCCGCGCTGGAAGAGGCTCGCGTCGGTGGTGCGGCACGAGAGCACCGGGTTTCGGAGCTGGAGTCCGCGCTGGAGGAGGCTCGCGTCGGTGGTGCCGCGAGCGCCGCGAGAATTGGCGAGCTGGAGTCCGCGCTGGCGGAGACCCGCGCCGGCAGTGCCTCGCGCGACCAGCGGGTGAATGAGCTGGAGTCCGCGCTGGAGAAGGCTCGCGCGGACGGAGCAGCGAGCGCTCAGCGCGCCGGTCAGCTGGAGTCCTCGCTGGCCGAGGCTCGCAGCGCCGTGGCGGCAGTCGAGCAGCGGGCTGACGAGCTGAACTCCGCGCTGGAAGCGGCCCTCGCGGCGGGCGCTGCGCGGGATCAGCGGATCGCCGAGCTGGAGTCGTCCCTGGCAGACGCTCGCGCCGGGGGCTCCGCGCGCGACCAGCAGGTGGGTGAGCTGGAGTCGGCGCTGGCCGAGGCCACGGCCCTGGCCTCGGAGCGGCAGCAGGCCATCGGCACGCTGCAGGCCGAGAGCGGGGAGTCCAAGCGGCTCTTCGAGGAGCGGGTGGCCGCCCTCGAGCTGGAGCTCCGCGCTGCCCGGGAGTCGAAGGAGGAGCAGGAGGCGCTGTTGGCGGTGGTCAGCGCCGAGCACTCCGACAGCGGTTCGCGGTTGACCGAGGCCATGGCCCGGTTGGTGGCGATGGAGTCCCAGCTGGGCGAGGCCTCGCGCTCGCTGGAAGGGCACAAGGGGCGGATCGCGGCGCTGGCGGCGGAGCTGGCGGAGTCCAGCCGCACCGGGGACGCCCGCAAGCAGCACGCCGCGTCGCTGGAGTCGCAGCTGAACGCCGCGGTGCGCAAGGGTGAGGAGCAGGAGGCCAGACTGCTGGAGCTGCAAGGCGCCCTCGATGACGCCGCGGCCGCGCTGGACGACCAGAAGGCCACCGCCGCACATCTGCAGGAGTCGCTGGACGAGGTGACCGCCGCCCAGGATCAGCGGGCGAAGGACGCCCAGACGCTGGAGGCCCGGGTCACCGAGCTGCAGTCCCTGCTGGAGCAGCAGAGCCAGAAGGAAGACGACCACACCGCCCGGGTGGAGGAGCTGGAGACCGCGCTGGCCGCGGTGGGAGAGGTTCGCGATACCCACCTGGCCCGGATCTCCGAGCTGTCGACCGCGGCCGACCAGGCCAACGCCTCGGTGACCGAGCTGCGCGCAGAGCTGACCCAGCTTCAGCGCCGGACCGCCGGACTGGAGAGCGAGCTCATCGACGCCAATGAGGAGGGCTCGGAGCTGGAGGAGGCGATCTCCCAGGCGCGGGCGCAGCAGCAGCAGGCGGAAGCCGAGCTGAAGTCGGTCCGGGGAGCCGCCCAGGTCGCGCTGGCCGGCGTGGAGGACCGGGAGAAGGAGGCCCAGGCCCGGGCCACCGAGCTGGAAACCCAGCTGGACCGGGTGGAGCAGACGCTGGGGGAGACCCGCGCCGAGACCGAGGAGGTCCGCCGCCAGTTGGCCGCCCGGGATTCGGAACTGACCGCGATGGCCGCCACGCGGCTGCGGGCCGAGCGGGACGAGGAGCTGGCGCAGTTGCGTGAGCAGCTGGCGGACGCCCAGGGCTTCGCCGTCGAGCTCCGCCAGCGCTACGAGACCACCGCCACCGAGAACATCGCCAACGCCCGGGAGGCGCAGGCGCTGCGGGAGAAGCTGGAGGCCCTGAGCGCCACCCCGGTGACTCCCAACCCGGCCGAGGCCCTGCGCCACGCGGCCGAGCTGGAGGGGGCGCTGCAGGCCAAGACCGCGGAGGTGGAGACCCTGCGCGAGCGGCTGCAGCAGGCAGCCGGGGCCGGAGAGTCCGCTTCGCGGCTGCAGTCCCTGGAGGGCGAGCTGCAGCTGGCCCGCTCCGAGTCGGCGCAGCTGCTCTCCTCCCTGATGGAGCGCCAGGCGGACCTGCAGCGCGAGGAGTCCGCCAAGCAGCGGGCCCTGGAGGCGGCGGCGTCGGCAGAGAAGCGCGCCCGCGAGCTGGAGGAGACGCTCAACCTGCAGAAGTAGGCAGGAACTCCGGAGCGAAGACCTCCACGTCCACGCCGGCGGAGGCGTGGATCAGCTCCGGCGGACGCTCGGGGCGGACCAGCCCCGCCGCGGCGATCAGCCCCTCCTGGACCGGCGCCACGGTGGCCTCCTGGATCGGGTAGGGGAGATGGTGGACCTGGGCCCGGCTCAAGCGCCCGTTCTTCTCGGCGTAGAGCAGGTACCGCTCCAGCAGGAAGTGGTCGAGGCTGCCCGGGGACGCGGTGCGCGGGGGGCCGGGGTGCACGGTCCACTGCAGCGCGCAGCGGGCGGAGGGATGGTGTCGCCGGACCGAACGGAAGGTGTGCTCGGCTCCGGCGCTCTGGAAGTCCATCTGGGCGTGGAAGTAGGGCAGCCGGTAGGTCCAGCGCGCGCCCCACACCGCCAGCAGTCGGGCCGCGTCCAGGCTGAAGAAGAACACCCCCGGATCCTGGCCGTACAGGTGCACATAGGTGCGGACGTTCACCTCGTGGAACCCGGAGAGCCAGGGCAGCGGAGGCAGCAGGGGGGGCCGGATGCCCCGGATGGTGAAGGGGACCAGCCCCAGGTAGGCCCTCCCCTCGAAGGTGTCGATGCTCAGCGGAAGCGGCACCACCGCGCGCAGCGCCTCCACCGGGACCTCCCAGTGGAGGAAGGCCAGCTTCCGCCACTGCTGATGCATCAGCGCGAACCCGGGCGGGCGCCGGCAGGGGGTGATCCGGTCAATCCGGTCGCTCATGCTCAGAGCACACCACTTGCGCCCGCAAAGTCGAGCCGCCCGGAAAGGGGGTGCTTACAAAGGCCTCATGAAGCCTTGGCTCCGCTGGGCACTCTTCGCGCTGCTGCTGGTCGCGGTGATCGCGGCGCTGTCCATCTACTCGCTGGGCACCAGCCCGGTGACCCCGCCGCTGGTGGCGCCGAGGGTCGACGCCGGCGTCCCCTCCGAGGATGCTCCAGCCGTGGCTCCGTCCGGACCGGCGACCGACGGCGGGTCCACCCGGCTGCTCCAGCCCTATCCGGCGGGGCCGCTGCGGGAACAGGAGGTGGCGTTCCAGGTGGCGCTGTTGACCCTCAAGGAGCCGCTGCGCCGTCCGGAGGCGGCCCTGCGCCGGCTGGTCCAGCGCGAGTTTCCGCAGCTGAAGGTGGTGACCCGCCCGGAGACGGAGGTCGCTCCTCCCAGCGTGTACGTCTCCGAGGCCCGGCTGGAGGGGCTGTCCTTCAACGAGGTGACCCTCTTTGGTCGCGACCTGGACCACAACACCCGCGTGGCGCTGACCAAGGTCCGCAAGGTGCTGATCCTGGAGTTCCACCTGCTGCCCGGGTCCTCCTTCGATCAGGTCCGCCGCGCCCACCGGATCGCCCACGCACTGGGGGCGCCCGCCCGGGCGGTCCTCTTCGATGGCGAGACCCGCGAGTACTTCAGCCTGCGGGAGTGGAAGCAGCGCCGCATCGACAGCTGGGGACCGACGCTGCCGCTGGTTCCCCTGAACATCTCCATCCAGACCCACCCGGTGCCCGGCGGCCAGCGCACGGTGACCTATGGGATGGCCAAGTTCGGCCTTCCCGATGTGCTGATCGACCGGCACCCCCCGGAGAATGGCCGTGCCCTGGCCACGGTGGTGAACCTGATCTGCCAGACGCTGGTGGAGCGCGCCGCGCTGGCCGGGGAGGGGAAGCTGGAGCTGGCGGTGGCGACCCTGGAAGAGCCCTCGGTGCGCCAGGAGATGCTGGGGCTGATGCGAGGGAACGCCGCGGGTCGGGTGGAGCTGCCGGTGGGACTGAGTGCGCCCCGCGACCGCGATCCCCAGAACCGCCTGCTGGAGCTGGCCTTTGATCCGGCGGACCCCAGCCCCGCGCAGCAGCAGGTGATCCGCGCGCTGTTCGGCCCCTGACCGCCCCGCTAGCTTCGGGGGCGGAACAGGTCGGTGGAGAAATAGCGCTCCATCCGGTCCGGGAACACGGTCACCACCTGCGCGTCCGGGCCCAGCTGCCTCGAGGCCATCACCGCCGCCGCGTAGTTGAGGCCGGAGCTGGGGCCGACCGGGAAGCCCTTGGCGATCAGGGCCCGGGCGGTCTCGATCGCCACTCCGTCGGCCACGTTGAGCACCTCCATCCCCGGGAGGTTGGCCTCGTTGAACAGCTTGGAGAGTCCGTCCACCACGCCGGGGACGCGCGAGCTGAAGCTGCAGCACTCGACCTCGGAGAGGGAGGTGCCGTTGACCGGGCGGGCCACGTACGGCCGGGCCGGACAGCCGGACTCGGCGAAGGCCTGGTACAGCCCGACGATGGTGCCGCCGGTGCCCACGCCGCTGACCACCGCCTGGATACAGCCGCAGGGGATCTGCGAGAGGATCTCCTGACCGGTCCACACCCGGTGGGCCTCTGCGTTGTCCGGGTTCTCGAACTGCTTGGGGTAGAAGGCGCCCCGCTGCCGCGATTCGGTCTCCGCGCGGGCGATGGCGCCCCCGATCCCGTCCGCCTTGGAGACCAGGATCACCTTGGCGCCGTAGGCCTTGATGGTGAGGATCCGCTCCTCGGTCACTCCCTCCGGCATCACCGCGGTGAAGTGCAGGCCCATCTGGGCGCAGGCCAGGGCCATCGCGATGCTGGTGGATCCACTGGAGGCCTCGATCACCTCGCCCCCGGGTCCCAGCAGGCCCTGCCTCCAGGCCTTCTCCAGCATGTAGCGGGCGATCCGGTCCTTGGTGGAACCGCTGGGGTTGAGGAACTCCAGCTTGCACCAGATCGCCGGGGCGTCGGGGCTCAGCCGGACCGACACCAGCGGGGTGGGGCCGATCTGCTGGAGGAAGCGACCCGTGGACGGAAGCGGCCGGTGCGCCGGCACCCTCTGAAGTAGCTCTTGCACCCGGGCACCCTACCAGACCGGTTCATCGTCTTTGGGTCCCAGTCGCCTGGCTGCTAGCGTGCCAGGCGTGCCACGAGACCCCCTGGAGCGGCCCACCACCCCCGCGGAGGTCCGCGCGTTGGCCGCCGCCGGGGCCTTCTCTCCCGCGGCCGCCGCGCGGGCCCTGGAGCTAGCGTCCGGCAATCCCCCCGCCGAGCTGTGGCTCCGCTACCTCCGCCGGGGGCTCTTGGTGCTGGGCGCCTCCCTGGCGCTGGCCGGGGTGATCTTCTTCTTCGCCTACAACTGGGCAGCCCTGGGCCGCTTCGAGAAGCTGGGACTGATCTCCGCGGCGATCGTGGCCGCCGCGGTGATCGGCTGGCAGCGGCCCGATTCACTGGTGGGGAACGTGGGCCTGTTCGCGGGCTCGATCCTGGTCGGCGCGCTGCTGGCGGTGTACGGCCAGGCCTACCAGACCGGCGCGGATCCCTTCGAGCTGTTCGTGGCCTGGATGCTGCTGATCCTTCCCTGGACGGTGGCCGCCCGGACCCCGGCGTTCTTCACCCTGCAGCTGCTGTTGGCCAACGTGGCGCTGTCCCTGTTCTGGGTGCAGGTGCTGGACCGGTCCAACCGCGGCGAGCTGGAGCTGCTGCTGGTGCTGTTCGGTCTCAACGCGCTGGCGTTGGTGGGCTTCGAGGCCCTGGCCCGGCCGAACCCCAGCGGTCCGCACTGGTTCACCCGGCTGTTGGCCACGGTGTGCTGTGGACTGCTGCTGGGGCCCACGGTGGCGGCGGCGATCGGTGAGATGCGGGGAGCGATGGGGTGGGTGGCCCTGCTGACGCTGGTGGTGGCGCTGTCGGGCTTCTCGCTGGCCTTCGGGCGGGGTCCCCGCAAGGACCTGTACGTGGTGGCAATCTTCTGGGCCTCGGCCCTGGTGCCGCTGGACGCGGCGATCACCCGGACCCTGTTCGAGGGCTGGGGCTCCGACGCCGGACCGTTCTTCCTGCTGGGGCTGCTGGTGATGGTGGAGGTGGGGGCCCTGGTCACCGCGCTGCGCGGCCTGGCCCGGGCCCAGCCCACCGGGGGGGAGCCGGGATGAGACCGACGCTGCGTGAGTTGTTCTCCCAGCTCTCCGCCGAAGGCCTGGTCGCCCCCGAGGATGAGCGGCGCTTCCGCGAGGTGCTGGTCACCCGGGTGGAGCAGCAGACGCCCTGGTACCTGCAGCTGTTGATGGGGGCGGGCGCCTGGATCGCCACCGGGCTGTTCCTGCTGTTCCTGTTCGTGGCCGACGTGATCAACGAGGAGGCGGTCCTGGGGGTGGTGGGCCTGGGGATGGTGGGCTCCGCCCTGGCGCTGCGACTGCGCACCGGCGCGCCGATGTGGGTCCAGCTGGCCCTGGCCGCCAGCCTGGTGGGACAGGCGATGGTGGTGTTCGCCTCCGCCGAGCTGACCCCTGGCACGGAGTTCCCGGCGGTGGTGGCGTTGTTCCTCTCCCTGCTCCTGGTGGTGGTGTTCCCCGATCCGATCCATCGCTTCCTCTCCACGCTGGGGGCGACCGCCAGCGTGGCGGCCCTGGTGGTGGAGTGGGACCAGCGGCTGCTGGCGGATGGAGCCTTCGCCCTGCTGGCGGTGCTCACGGTCACCTGGTGGCTGCGCCGGCCGGTGCTCTCCGGAAGGGAAGCCCAGCTGGCGGCGCCGGTCGGGAACGGGCTGGTGGTGTCGCTGCTGGTGGCCGCGGTGCCCCTGAGCGCCCTGCGAGACGAGGGGCCGTGGGTGTTGGGAACCCTGGCCCTGGCGGGGATGGCGGTGTTCGTCCAGCTACGGCTGTTCGGGATCCCGGGACGAAAGCTGGATCGGGTGGTGCTGGGGAGCCTGGCCGCGACCCTGGTCCTGGCGGCGGTGAGCTATCCGGTTCCCGGGCTGCTGGCGGCGTTGCTGATCATGCTGATCGCCACCCAGCGCCGGGATCCGCTGTTGCTGGGCGAGGCGGTGTTCGCCTTCGTCTTCTTCCTGGCCTGGTACTACTACTCGCTGGAGGTGACCCTGCTGCAGAAGTCGGGCGCGCTGGTGATCAGCGGTGGGGTGCTGCTGGCCGCCTGGTGGCTCTTGCCCCGGTCGCCGGTGGGCTCCGGGAGAGCGTCATGAGGACCTGGCTGATCTTCGCCGGCCTGGCCCTGTCGCTGGGGGTGCACTTCGGTCTGGTGGCCCAGAAGGAGCGGGTGCGCGCCACCGGCACCCGGGTGCTGTTGCCGCTGGCGCCGGTGGATCCCCGCTCCCTGATCCAGGGGGACTACATGATCCTGGCCTACGCGCTGACCCGGGACCTGCCCCCGATCCAGGACTGGCCCCGGGATGGAACCCTGGTGGTGCGCCTGGACGCGGACTCGGTGGCCTCCTACGTGCGCCGCCACGAGGGCCAGCCGCTGCAGCCCGGAGAGCAGCTGCTGCGGTACCGGATCCGCTCCGACGGGGTACGGCTGGGCGCGGAGGCGTTCCACTTCCAGGAGGGAAGGGCGAACCACTTCCAGCGCGCCCGCTTCGGCGAGCTGCGGGTGACCTCCGGGGGCAACGCGCTGCTGGTGGGGTTGTGCGACGAGCACCGGCAGACGCTGGAGCAGTGACCTTTACAGTCTCCCGGCCCGGCCCGTACCATCGGGGCGGGTCGTCATGTCGCTCTCTTTAGAATATCCGGACAAATATCGGCTGTGGGCCGACCTGATCCAGGCCAACTCCGACCGGGTCTTCATCGCCGCTGAGCAGCTTCCTCCGCTGGGGGCCCTGGTGCCGGTGAGGCTGACCCTGCCCGGACTTCCCCTGCACCTGTCGATCGAGGGGATGATCGTCGGAAGGCGGACCGGCAGCGCCCGCTTCCGCTCCGGGGTGTATGTCCGCTTTCCCGACGAGCAGATCGAGAAGTGCCGCCGCTTCCTGGGGCTGACCCAGTCGCCCGAACGCTACGAGCAGGGACGCAAGGCGGAGCGGATTCGCTGCGAGCTGAAGCTGACCCTGCTGGAGCCGGCCACCGAGGCCACCGCGCTGGCCAAGAACCTCAGCCTCACCGGGCTGCTGATGATCTCCCCGGTGGACCTGCTGGTGGGCCAGCAGGTCCGCGCCGCGCTGACCCTGGATGACGGGGCGGTGTTGCCGTTGGAGGCGGAGGTCTCCTGGGCGCGCAACGACAAGCGGCTGGTGGGCCTGCGCTTCTCCCCACTGTCCACCGAAGGGCAGGCCCAGCTGCAGGGAGCGGTGGAGCGGCTGTCCCGACTCAGCAACCGTGGCTTGCACCCGCCGATCGTGGTGGCGGACGACGAGCCCCACATCCTGGACTTCCTGAGTAAGGCGCTGAACAAGTCCGGTTACGAGGTCCGCAAGGCGCACCGCGGAGAGGAGGCGCTGGACGTGATCCGCGAGGTCCGCCCGGCGCTGGTGATCCTGGACATCCTGATGCCCGGGATCGACGGGGTGGACATCTGCAAGATGATGCGCGCTGACGTGGAGATGGCGGACATCCCGGTGATCTTCCTCTCCGCGCTGGACACCGCCCGGCTGCACCAGGTGGCGGATGAGGCGGGCGCCACCGACTATCTGGCCAAGCCGGTGAACCTGGCCGACCTGATCAACCTGGTCGGCACCTACCTGAAGGCCGAGCCCGCGGCGGCGTAGCGGACTACTCCAGCGCCAGCTTGCGCAGCAGCGCCAGCGCGTCCTCCGCCCGGTCCGCCGGGACGAAGATGTAGTCCCGGTAGTAGGCGGAGGCGATGTTGATGCTGATCGCGGCCTTGGCCAGCCGCTCGGAGATCACCGCCAGGAAGCCCACCGCGTACAAGGAGGAGTGCACGTTGAGGCTGATCCCCCGGCAGAGGTAGGTGGCCACCATTCCGGAGGTCACCGCCTCCTTCTGCTCCAGCAACAGGCTCCAGCCCTCCGGTTCACGGAAGGTCATCACCGGTGAGAGCTTGGCGGGGATCGGCTGGCCCTTGGGGACGGAGACGTAGGCGTACGTCCCCTCCAGCAGCGCCGGCTTCATGCTGCGCAGCAGGGCGCGCAGGTCCCTTTCCCCGGACAGTGACATCAGGAGGAGGAGCCTAGTCGAACAGCGCGGCCACGAACTCCTTGGGTTCGAACCGGCGGAGGTCGGCGACCTTCTCGCCCACGCCGATCCACTGCACCGGGAGCTTCAACTCGTCGGAGATGCCGATCACCACTCCGCCCTTGGCGGTGCCGTCCAGCTTGGTCAGGGCGATCCCGGTGATCCCCACCGCCTCGTGGAACTGCTTGGCCTGGGCGATGGCGTTCTGGCCGTTGGTGGAGTCCAGCACCAGCAACACCTCGTGCGGGGCGCCGGGCAGCGCCTTGTCCATCACCCGCCGCACCTTCTTCAGCTCCTCCATCAGCGGAGCCTTGGTGTGCAGCCGGCCGGCGGTGTCGGCGATCACCACGTCCGCCCCCAGCTCCCTGGCCTTCTTGATCGCCTCGAAGATCACCGAGCTGGGATCCGAGTTCTCCGGCCCCTTCACCAGCTCCGCGCCGGCGCGCTCGGCCCACACGTCCAGCTGCTCGGTGGCGGCGGCGCGGAAGGTATCTCCGGCGGCCAGTACCACCTTCTTGCCCGAGGCGGTCAGCTTGGCGGCCAGCTTGCCGATGGTGGTGGTCTTCCCGGCGCCGTTGACGCCCACCACCATCACCACGTGCGGCGGTCCGCCGCCCTCCAGGGTGCGGGGGCGGGGCAGATCCAGGATCCGCTCCACCTCGCTGCGCATCAGCGCCTTGATCCGCTCCGAGTTGGCCAGCTCGTTGCGCTTGAGCTTCTCCCGCGCGGTCTCCACCAGCCCGGACGCGGTCTTCACCCCGATGTCGGCGGTGAACAGCACCTCCTCCAGCTCGCCCAGCACCGACTCGTCGACCTGCCGCTCGGAGACGAACAGCCCGTTGAGCCGGGACATGAAGCCCTGGTTGCGGGTCTTGTCCAACCCCTGCGCCAGGGTGCGCCCGGACTCGGCCTCCACCTTCCGCTGGGCCTCGACCTTGGCGGCCTGGACCCGTGCCGCCTCCTCCTCCTTCGCCCGCTGCGCGGCCTCCGCCTCCAGGCGGGCCTGCTCCTCGCGCTCACGCTTGTGGCGCTCCTTGGCCTCCTGCTCGGCGCCCTTGCGCGCGCGGTACTCCTCCTTCTTCAGCTCCTCTTCGCGCTGCTTGAGCGCCTCCACCTCGGCATCCAGCCGGGCCTTGTCCTGCTGGTCCAGCGCGGTACGGGCCGCCTCCGCCTTGGCCTTGCGCTCCGCGGCCAGCTTCTCGGCCTGCTCGTGGGCCTCGCGGGCCGCGTTCAGCCGGGCCGCCTCCGCCGCGGAAGGCGGGAGATGGACCTCCACCCGGGGAGGCGGCGCGGGGAGGCTGGGAGCCTCGGGTCCGGCGACGATGGCCGGCTTCTTCTTCCGAGCGGCGCGGACCAGCAGCCAGACCAGCAGCAGCAGGACCAGCACCCCGGCCGCCACCACGCCAAATTGCGCGGGCTCGCCGCCGGGAAGCCCGGGGATGATCACGAACTCGGAAGAGGGAGACTGGGAGGGCGCCTGCCAGAGCATGGAGGCGCGAATAACAGGGGAGGGGTAGGGCGGGTAGGGTTTTGACGGTGCTGTGCTAAACGGCCGGATCGATGCGTTCCCTGCGCCTGCTGCCCCTGACCCTCCTGCTGTCCGGCTGCATCGTCGAAGCGCCCTCCGGTGCCGAGTCCTCGGCCCCGGGTGCGGTGGCGCCCGCCGCCGCCCGCCGCGCGCCGATGCAGGCCATCGTCCGCAAGTTGGGCGCCAACCTGGGGAACCAGGTGGAGATCGCCTCGGTCACCGTGACCCCCGGCGCGATGGTCCCTGGAGAGGCCACCCGGGTGAGCATCACCTTCAACGTGCTGGAGGATCTGAAGGCCGACTACACGGTGTTCGTGCACGTGGAGGACGTGGACGGGAAGCTGGAGCGGATGAACCTGGACCACCAGCCGAACAATGGAAAGACCCCCAGCAGCGAGTGGAAGAAGGGTCAGACAGTCACCGACGACTTCTACTTGATGCTCCCGCCCGGGGTGGCCCTGCGCGGCTTCGCGCTGTGGGCCGGGCTGTGGGAGCCCAGGAGCGACACCCGCCTCAAGCTGATGAACCCGGAAGTGGTGCGCAACGACGGCAAGGACCGGCTGCTGCTGGTGCAGGTGCCGGTCGCGCAGTAGCGCGGTGTTCGCCCTTCAAAAAAGTGCCGGAGCGGCCCTGTAAGCCGAGTTTTGTCCCCGACCTTTCGATCGGGCGGCGAACATTCGTCTAGGGCCCTGGTTACCCAGGGGCCTCATCAGCGAGCAACCCGGAAGCATCGGACGGGCAATCCTTGTCCCATTGAAGGGACGCTTCCCTATTGGCTCTTGCTCCAGGTGGGGTTTGCCGTGCCGGTCAAGTCACCCTGACCGCGGTGCGCTCTTACCGCACCGTTTCACCCTTACCTCCCTTGCGAGAGGCGGTTTATTTTCTGTGGCACTTTCCTGCGGATCACTCCGACTGGTCGTTAACCAGCACCCTGCCCTGTGGAGCTCGGACTTTCCTCCCGCCGTCCATTCCTGCGACGACCGGCGTTCACCCAGGCCGCTCCGGCACCGCTGCTCTTAACACACGCCGCGGCCGGTGTTGTCCCCTCGACCTAGCGAAAATCGGCAGCGGGCAGCCAGGCGTCCAGGGCGGGTAGGGTGGCGGTCCACTCATTGGAGGTACTGCACATGGACATCAGCAAGCTGAGCCAACGATTGGGCCGCGTGAAGCGGCGCAGCAAGCTCTCCATCGCCGCGTCGGTGGTGGGCGTCGCCACGGCCGGGGTGGCCCTGGGATATGGCGTCTCCCGGCTGCTCAAGTTGCGCCGGGAACAGCCGCAGCCGGAGGTGAAGCCGGAGGGGTCCCTCCATGCGGTGGAGCCGGAGAAGCCGGTTCGGAGTGTGGAGAACACGGGGCGGTAGTAGCAGCGGCCCTCAATGCGCCTGGCTCGCTGAGCAGGCACGAGGCGTTGAAGCGCCCCCGCCTACAGCTCCAGCGATTCGCCGGTCTCGTGCCACACGTTGCCGCTGGCCAGGCTGGAGTCCACGAAGGCGCCGGGGCCCCAGTAGCCGCAGCGTTCGTTGAACCGGGTGCTGAAGCGGTTGTGGGTGATCCGGACGTTGGTCCAACTCTGCTCGCCGGAGGGCGGGTCGTAGCCGCCGTACACCGCCCAGCCCCCTCCGGCGATCAGGTTGTCGTGGATGGTCACGTCATCGCCTCCCGGGACCGGCACGTCCCCCGGCAGCTTGATCACCGAGATCCCGTCGTTGCCGCTCATCTCCAGCCGGTTGTGGCGGATCACCAGCTGGTGCCCGTTCCAGACTTCGAGGGTGTCGCTGCCCTGGCCGTCGGCGCTCTGGATGTCGTGGAAGTAGCAGTCCTCGATCAGCCCGCCGTGCCCGAACAGCACTACGCCTTCGCCGAAGCCGAATACGTGCAGCCGCCGGAGGGTGACGTTCCCGGAGAGGCGCAGCGCCGCGGTGGGCGTCGTCGTGGAGGTTCCGTCCAGGGTCACGTCCTCCACCACCAGCCCAACGAAGCCGTCCTCCAGCTCGATCGCGGTGCCGTCGCTGGTGATCCGGCTCAGCCGGATCGTGACCTGGTTGGCCCGCACCGTGATCGACCCGGCCACGTCGAGGCGCTCGATCACCCGTTGATCCTCGGTCACCACCAGGCTCCCTGAGGCGGTGAGACTGGTTCCGGGGGGAACCCCGGTGTTGGTCGCATCCGGCCAGCCGCCGTCTCCCGGAGTGACCTGGTTGCCGGCATCGGGGCCTCCGTCCGGACCGCCGCCCCCGTCCTCAAGCGCTCCCGCGTCGCTTCCCCCGTCCGCAGGCGGAGTGCCCGGATCCTGGCACGCAGCGAAACACAGCACCGCGCAACCGATCGCCACCGCTCGCAGACTCCGCTCAGCCATCGGCAAACCGTACCAGCCGCTCCCGGGCTCGCGGCGGTGTTTCACCACGCGACCCGGGACCGACTGCCTTCGCTCCCTGACGAACACCGAGGCGGAACCCGCGCCGCCTGATCGCGGCCTAACGGTCGGGGAGGTCGTTCTGTCGATCTCACCCCTTCGGGCTAGCCCGTCAGAACGGAGCGGAAAGGCGACCGCAGATCAGGGTTGGCTGCCGGGTCGGGGTTCCTACCTTGGCTCCAGTCAGTTCCGTCGCAAGGCCCTTTTCTTCTCTCACTGGGAACCGGGCTTCCCCTCCGAGTGGTCACCACAGCCCTGTCCTGCCGTCCCACGCCCCCCGAAGTCTCCGCGCGCCCGCCTGCCGCTCGCGCCGGACCGATCACGCCTCTTCACGCCCGCAGTCGAAGGTGGTCCCGATGAGAAATGTCGAGAAGGTCTTGGGTGCCGTCTGTCTGGGAACCCTGCTGGTCGGAGCGGGTTGCCAGTCGGATCCGTCCGAGGAGAGTCCGCCGCTGGGGCAGCTCCAATCCCAGGTCAGGATGGACCAGGGCGATCTGGGCTTCCTGCTCGAGCAGATCCAGATGGCCGAGGCCCACGCCGCCGGAGTGCCGATGTCCTCGCTGCTGGTCAGCGAGCTGCTTCCCTTCGGGCTGCGCACGGTCAATGGCTCCTACAACAACGTGCTCCCGGGCCAGGAGCTGTTCGGCACCGCGGACCGGCGGTTCCCTCGGATGGCGCCTCCGCTCCTGATCGCGGGTGAGCCGGCGACCTTCGACCCGGATGGTCCGGGTCCGCTCCAGGCGGGCGATCCCTCTTCCTACACCCAGACCAGCGGACTGGTGTTCGACTCCCGGCCGCGCACCATCAGCAACCTGATCGTGGATCAGACCACCAACAACCCGGTGACGGCGGTGGTGGCCGAGCGGAACCCGGGGACGGTGCCCAACGTGGACGGCGCCGGCACCTTCTTCTTCCCCAACGTTGCTCCCGACGTCGGCCTCTCCGCTCCCTACAACTCCTGGTTCACCCTCTTTGGTCAGTTCTTCGATCACGGCCTGGATCTGGTCCGCAAGGGTGGCAGCGGCACGGTGTTCATCCCCCTGCAGTCGGATGATCCGCTCTACGACCCGGCCAGCTCCACCAACTTCATGGTGCTCACCCGCGCCACCAACGACCCGGGCAATGACCTGATCCTGGGCACCGCGGACGACCTCCACGAGCACACCAACCTCACCACCCCGTTCGTGGATCAGAACCAGACCTATACCTCCCACCCCTCGCACCAGGTGTTCCTGCGCGAGTACGCCCTCAACGGCAGCGGACGTCCGGTCTCCACCGGGCGGCTGCTGGACGGCGCCCGCGGTGGCATCGCCAACTGGCGGGAGGTGAAGGCCCAGGCCAGCGCCCTGCTGGGTATCCGGCTCACCGACGAGGCGGACCTGCTCGACCTGCCGCTCCTGGCCACCGATCCCTACGGCAAGTTCCTCCCCGGCCCGGGCGGGTTCCCGCAGGTGGTCACCTCCTCCGGGTTGGTGGAGGGCAATCCCCTGGCCCCGATCGCCACCACCGCCGCCACCCGCAGCGGGCATGGCTTCCTGGACGACATCGCCCACAACGCCGCCCCCAACGCCGGGTTGGCCCCCGACGACGACACCGTGGCCGGCGCGGTCCCGCAGCAGCCGGGCACCTTCGACAACGAGCTGCTGGACCAGCACTTCTGCACCGGTGACGGGCGCGGCAACGAGAACATCGGCCTCACCGCGGTCCACACCATCTTCCACCGCGAGCACAACCGCCTGGTGGACCACGTCAAGCAGGTGGCCCAGGACTCGGGCAGTCCCGCCTTCGTTGCGCAGTGGCTGCTGCCCGGCGCCAACCAGGGGGATGGGATCCAAGAAGGAGAGTGGAACGGCGAACGCCTGTTCCAGGCGGCGCGCTTCGGCACCGAGATGCAGTACCAGCACCTGGTGTTCGAGGAGTTCGCCCGCAAGGTCCAGCCGGAGGTGAACCTCTTCATCGGCTACGACAGCACCATCGATCCGGCGCTGATGGCCGAGTTCGCGCACACCGTCTACCGCTTCGGCCACTCGATGCTGACCGAGACCGTGGCCCGCACCAACGCCGACGGGACCCTCAATGACCTCGGGCTGATCGAGGCCTTCCTCAATCCCCAGGCCTTCACCGCCAGTGGCCCCACCGACCTGGAATCCGCCGCGTCGATCATCCGCGGAATGACCCGCCAGGTGGGCAACGAACTGGACGAGTTCGTCACCAGCGCGCTGCGCAACAACCTGTTGGGCCTGCCGTTGGATCTGGCCACCATCAACCTGGCCCGGGGGCGGGACACCGGCGTCCCCTCGCTCAACAATGCGCGGCGGCTGTTCTTCGCCGAGACCAGCAACTCGGCCCTGCTGCCCTACGAGAGCTGGACCGACTTCTCCTTCGGGATCCGCCACCCCGAATCGCTGGTGAACTTCGTGGCTGCCTACGGCACCCACCCCACCGTCACCGGGGCGACCCTGATGGTGGACAAGCGGGCGGCGGCCAACCTGATCGTCAACGGTGGGGTGGGCGAGCCCCCCGACCGGCTGGACTTCCTCAACAGCACCGGCCCCTGGGCCACCGCCGAGACCGGGCTGAACCAGGTGGAGTTCTGGATCGGAGGACTGGCGGAGAAGCAGATGATCTTCGGCGGCCTGCTGGGCTCCACCTTCAACTACGTCTTCGAGACGCAGATGGAGAAGCTGCAGGACGGGGACCGGCTCTACTACCTGACCCGCACTGCCGGCCTGAACTTCCTCACCCAGCTGGAGGAGAACTCCTTCTCCGAGCTGATCATGCGGAACACCAGCCTCCGCCACCTCCCGCTGGACAGCTTCTCCCGTCCGGCCTTCGTGTTCGAGCTGGCCAACCTGGGCCTGTCCGGCCCGGTGCTGGACGACCCGGCCACCCCGGAGTGGGACGAGTCCGCCCTGCTGATCCGGATGCCGGACGGCACCCTCCGCTACACCGGGCTGGAGCACCTGGTGATGGGCGGCACCTCCGGCAACGACCGGATGCGCGGCTCGGAGGGAGACGACACCTTCTGGGGTGACGAGGGCAACGACCGGATCGAAGGCGGGGACGGCGTGGACTCGATCAACGGCGGCCCGGGCGACGACATCCTCACCGACCTGTTCGGGGTGGACAACATCAAGGGCGGCGAGGGTCACGACGCGATCAGCGGCGGGCCCGGCCTGGGCGACCTGCTCTTTGGCGGCGCCGGGAACGACTTCATCGTCGCCGGCGCGGACCCCAAGGAGTCCTTCGGTGGCCAGGGCAACGACTTCATCGTCGCCGGGGATTCCTTTGACACGGTCTTCGGCGGCGAGGGCGACGACTGGATCGAAGGCGGAGACCAGGCGGACCTGCTGCAGGGCGACAACGGCGATCCGTTCCAGATCAGCAAGATCGTGGGCAACGACGTGATCATGGGCCAGGGGGGCAACGACGACTACGACACCGAGACCGGCGACGACATCATGGTCAGCGACGAGGGCGTCGAGCGCCACGAGGGGATGCTGGGGTTCGACTGGGTCACCTACAAGTTCAACTCCACCCCGGTGGACGCGGACCTGGACTTCACCGGCCTCCGCCCGCCCAACGCCGAGGAGCTGCGGGACCGCTTCGACGACGTGGAGGCGCTCTCCGGCTGGAACCTCGACGACAAGCTGCGCGGGGACAGCCTCACCACCGTGGAGCTGGCGGCGGTGCAGGCCGAGTCCGGCCACAATCAGGCGCTGAACAACGCCCAGCAGATCTCACTGATCAGCGGACTGCAGGAGCTGTTGGGTCCGGGGGTGTCCAGCTTCAGCGCCGGCAACATCCTGCTGGGTGGAGCGGGCAGCGACCTGATCGAGGGCCGCGGCGGTGACGACATCATCGACGGCGACGCCTGGCTCAACGTCTACCTCAGCATCCGCGACGGTCTGGACAACCAGATCGCCACCGCGGAGACGATGCAGGCAGTCTTGCAGAACAAGTCCGGCGCGCTGGTGGGGACCCCCGGGACGCTCACCCTGGCCTCGGCGATCTTCGCTGGCACCCTCAACCCCGGGCAGCTGCGGATCGTCCGGGAGATCGTCTGGTCCCCCAGCGGCGCCAGCGTGGACACCGCGCTGTTCTCCGATGTGCTGGACAACTACGACATCGCCCTGGAGCTGGATGGCACAGTCACCGTGGCTCACGCCCGCGGGACCCTGCTGGACGGCACCGACCGGATCCGCAACGTGGAGGATCTGCAGTTCAGCGACACCACTGTCTCGGTGGCCAGCCTGTTCGCCCTCCCGGCGGATGCGGTGTTCGCCCTGCGCGCGTTCGCCGGGGACACCCAGGTGGCCCTGGAGTGGACCACCCCTCCGGGCACCACCCTGATCCGGGTGTTCCGCTCCAGCGCCTGCCACGCCGGGTCCCCGATGGGCTCCGATGGCCAGGTCTTGATCTACGAGGGGCTGGCCAGCGGGTTCACCGACACCGGGCTGCAGAACGGCACCGAGTACTACTACACGGTGTACGCGCGGGGGCCGTCTGGCGCCTTCTCCCTTCCCACCTACTGCACCGCCATTCCCTACGTCCCGGTTCCTCCCACCGACGGGGGGACCAACGGCGGCACCGATGCCGGAACCAACGGCGGCACCGACGCCGGAACCAACGGCGGCACCGACGCCGGGACCAACGGCGGCACCGACGCCGGGACCAACGGCACGGTCGACGCCGGGACCAACGGAATCCCCGACGCGGGGAACCACACCCCGCCCAAGGATCCGCCCGGGTGCGGTGGCTGCAGCACCACCACCGACTCGGCGGTGGCCTGGTTCGGCCTGCTGACCCTGGTCCACCTGGCTCGCCGCCGCCTGCGGGTGCGCTGACCCTGAACGGCGAGACGGAGCTCTCCCAAAGGAGCTCCGTCTCGCCTCCCTTCCATCTTCCTTTCCCCGGAGCCGCCCCATGTCCCCCCGCGCCCTCTCCCTCGGCCTGGTGCTGCTGTGCTCGCTGTCCGGTTGCCAGTCGCCCCCTCCGCGCAGCGTCAAGGTCGAGCCCCCCCTGGCGGTGCCTGACTTCACCAGCGGGCAGGGGACGGCGCGCCCGTTCCGGCTCAGCGAACAGCGGGGAAGGGTGGTGGTGGTCTCCTTTGGCTACACCTCCTGTCCCGACATCTGCCCCACCACCCTCTCCCGGTTGCTGGCGCTCAAGCGCGCGCTGGGCACTTCGGCGGAGGAGGTGGAGACGGTGTTCGTCTCGGTGGATCCCTCCCGGGACACCGCGGCGCGGCTGGAGAGCTATCTGGGCGCCTTTGATCCCGACTTCCACCCGGTGCGGCTGGAGGGAATCGCCCTGGCGCGGGTGCTGGCCGGTTTCGGGGTCACCGTCCGGCGCAACGAGGTGGACCCCCGGCGCTACACCAACCGCCCCACCGGCGCCGACGGCTACTCCATCGATCACACCGGCGGCTTCTTCCTGCTTGATCCCTCAGGCCGGCTGCGGTTCCGGATCCCCCACGACGCCGGGACCGAGACGCTGCGCGAGGCGGTCGCCTCCCTGCTGCCGTCCGGGCCGGCCGCTCCCCACCCATTGCAGGTGGAGGCCGCGCGGGCCCAGCTGACCCCGGCCGGGGTGGGCGCGATCTATCTGCGGCTGATCAACCGCGAGGCGGCCTCCGACGTGCTGCTCTCCGCCCGGACAGTCTCCGCGGACGCGGTGGAGCTCCACGAGGTGGTGCCGGAGGGAGACCTGCTGCGGATGGTGCCCCGGCCGGAGGGGTTCACCCTCCCCGGCCACTCGTCCCTGGAGCTGGCTCCCGGCGGCAAGCACCTGATGCTGTACGGGGTGAAGGAAGGCCCCGCGGTGGAGCTGGAGCTGACCTTCCGTCACGCCCGGCCGTTGCGGATCCAGGTCCCCACCGTCAGCCTGGCGGGAGGGGCCCGATGAGGCCTGGCCAGGTGGCGGTGGTGGCGCTGGGTCTGCTCCCGGTGCTGGCCGGCTCCTATCTGGCGGCTTCGGCCTGGCAGCGCCGGACGGTGAGGGACGTCCGCGTCGGCCAGGTGGCGCTGCGCCTGGAACGCACTGGCTGGCTGCACACCGAAGGCCACGACTCCTCCCTGCCCATGCCCGGGATGGCGCAGCTGCCCGCCCAGGGGCGGCACCGGCTCAGCGTGGAGGTGTCCCTGCACAACCTGGGAGAGGAGTCGGTGGACTTCCCCGCCTCCGAGCTGGGGCTGTACCTGCCGGACGGGGTGCGGCTGGACCAGCCCCGCGAGGAGGTGGTGTCGGTGCCCGCCCGGCATACCCTCTCCTCGGTGCTGGAGCTGGAGGTGGCGGAGACGCCCCAGCCGCTGCAGCTGCGGTGGCACCGCGGTGACCAGGCGCGACGGCTGATGACGCTGTTCACGCCGCTCACCCCCCGGAGCCAGGCCCCATCCGAGGAGGCCTGGCCCGCCACCGCCGAGCTGCTCCCGACCGCGGATCCCCGGGCGGGCGCGGCGCTGTTCGTCGGCCCGCTGGGCTGCGTGGCCTGTCATGGCGCGCTGGAGCGTCCGTCGGACGCGGTGGTGGGACCGTCCCTGGCCGGGCTGCCTCAGCGGATCGCCCAGCGGGGGTTGGCCCTCTCTCCGGCCCAGTACGCCTACGAGTCCCTGCTCCAGCCCAACGCCTACGTGGTCGGGGACTGTCCCCACGGACGCCCCTGCGCGGTGCCCAGCGTGATGCCCGCCTATGGCGAGCGGCTCTCGCCCCAGCAGATGGCCGATCTGATCTCGTTTCTGGTCGCACCCTCCCAGTCCGCTCAGGAGTAGCTCCATGTCCCGCGTCTCAAGAAGCAGTGTGTTGGTCCTGGCCGCGTGGGTGTGCGCGGGGCTGCTGGCGGTGGAACAGTTGCTGTTCCTGTGGCGGCCCGGCGCGGACGCCGCGCTGATCTCCCCCCAGCGGCTGTGGGTGGACGGGCTGCTGCTGTTCACCGCCGCGCTGGCTGCCCTGGGCGCCCTGCGGGCGCTGGTGGGGCGCGGGCGGCTGGAGTCTTCGCTGTGGAGCTGGACCTGTGCCGCCCTGGGAGGCTTCTCCCTCTCCCTGCTGGGGCTGGCCTTCGCCCGGGCGGCGGTGGAGCGGACCTTCCTGCCCAGCGCGCCGGTGGGGTTCTTCTGCGGCAACCTGCCGGCGGGAAGCGAGGCCGGCTGGTGGCAGCTGTCGCGGGATCTGCTGGAGACGGTGGCCATCCTGGACGCCGCGGCGCTGCCCCTGTTCCTGCTGGGGCTGGCAGTGGCGCGGGGAGGGCTGCGGGTGCGGGCCCCGGCCGCCGCGCTGGGCCTGCTGACCGTGGTCGGGCTGGTGTGGTCCGAGGCAGGCGCCCAGGTTGCGCCGGGGCCCCAGGACGTGGTGGCCAGCGGCGCGGCGGCGGCCAGCGGCTGCGCGCCGGGAGCGTTCGTGCGCAGCTACGAGGTCTCCGCCATCCCGGTGAGCATCACCCTCAACCGCTTCGGGACCCATGATCCCCAGAGCTTCATGTACGTGCTGGACGAGGGCATCGCCGCGGTCCGCGCCCAGGAGGCCCTGCCGCTGCCGTCGCGGGTGACCCCGGGGCTGCGCAAGGATCCGATCCAACCGCTGGTGCTGCGCGCCAACGTGGGCGATTGCCTGGTGATCCGCTTCACCAACCGGCTGCCCGGCGGCCGGGCCTCGCTCAGCGTCCACGGCCTGCCCCACACCGTGGCCAACGCCGGCAGCGCGGTGGGCCAGAACCCGGACACCTTCGCCGCGCCCGGTCAGCAGCTGACCTATGTGCTGCCCGTCCCCGCGGACGCGACCGCGGAGCGCGCCTACTACATCCACGACCACGGGGATTCGCGTGAGCGCCAGGCGCACGGGCTGTTCGGCACCCTGGTGGTGGAACCCCAGGGCGCGGTCTACCTGGACCCCGAGACCGGAGGCCCCCTGCAGGGCAGCAACTGGGAGGCGATCATCGACATGCCTCCTCCGCACCGGGACTTCCGGGAGATGGTGCTGCAGTACCACGAGGTGGGCAACGAGGAGTTCGAGGGGATCCTGGACGCCAAAGGAGAGCCCCTGCCGGTGGTGGATCCGCTCTCCGGCGCGTACCGCCCCGGGGCCCGGGCCATCAACTACCGCAGCGAACCCTTCCAGGCCCGGCTGGAATTGAACAACGACGAATCCCAGGCCTACGGGTCGTATGCCTTCGGCGATCCGGCCACCCCGATGCCCCACTCCTACCTGGGCGAGCCCACCAAGATGCGGGTGGTGCACGGGGGCAGCGAGACCTTCCATGTCCACCACCTGCACGGAGGCGGTACCCGCTGGCGGCGGAACCCGAAGGTGGATCCGCAGGACTTCGACTCTGGCCTCAACAAGCGGCCGCAGGGGTACGTCAGATCGCTGCGGGTGGACTCCCAGACCGTGGGGCCGGGGATGACCTTCAGCTCCGAGCACGAGTGCGGCGCCGGCGGCTGTCAGCAGGCGGCGGGCGACTTCCTCTTCCACTGCCACATCCAGCACCACTACCTGGCGGGGATGTGGTCCTTCTGGCGGGTCTTCGATACCCGGCAGCCCGGGCTGGCGGTGCTGCCCGACCGCGCTCCTCCGCCGAGTCCGGTGGACTCCACCGGGCTGATCGGCAAGGTGGTGGAGGGCAAGCGGCTGCTCCCCCGGGGACAGATCACCGATCCGTTGAACCAGCGGGCGCTGGAGGACTTCATCGAAGAGCAGTTGCCTCCCCGGGGGCGGCCGTTCAACCCGGAGGACGCCACGGTGTGGGACTGGAGCCTCTCCTCCACCGTGCGTGGCCCCCTCTACCTGGGCGAGCCGGAGACCACCCGCTCCTGGGCCAACTACCGCTCGGACACCCCGGGGCAGCGGCCGGTGATCCTCTTCAACCCGGACAACGGTCGCTACGCCTGGCCGCTGCTTCGGCCGCACCTGGGCCAGCGTCCGCCGTTCGCCGGGAACGGCCACTCCGGGGCCCCCTGGCTGGGCGAACAAGGAACCCTCCAGCGGCCAGACGGACTCTGTCCGAACCAGTCGGTGGTCCCCGGCGCCTGGCGCAAGCAGCGCATCTATCCGATCAGCGCCATCGCCACCCAGGTGCAGGTGACCCCCAGCCTGATCGACCCGCGGGGGATGCTGTACGTGCTCAACGAGAACAAGCAGGCGGTGCTGGATGGCCTGCTGCCCAAGGAGCCGCTGGTGATCCGCGCCAACTCCGAGGACTGCGTGGACGTGGTGTTCACCAACGAGATCTCCGATGAGCAGACGCTGCTGGAGGACGGGGAGTCGAAGGCCAACATGCACACCCACTTCGTGCAGTTCGATCCCCAGGCCTCGGACGGGGTGATCACCGGGTTCTCCTACGAGCAGTCGGTGCGTCCGTACCGCGCCGAGGGGAGGGTGCTGCTGGCCACCGCTCCGGCCGGGGCCCGGGAGGTCCGGCTGGCGCGGGTGGAGGGGCTGCGGGCCGGAGTGTGGCTGGGGATCGGCCTGGGGGAGGGGATGTGCACTCCGCCGGGTGGGGGCGAGCCCCGGGCCTGCACCGAGGTGCGCAAGATCCTCAGCCTCTCCGGAGATCGGGTGATGCTGGAGCAACCCCTGGAGCTGAACCATCCGGCCGGCCAGTACGCGGGCGTCGAGTTCGCCCGGTACAACTGGTACGCGGACGTCGACGACGGCACCGTGTTCTGGCACGACCACATCTCTCCCGGCGGCTGGATGCACGGGCTGTTCGGTGGGCTGGTGATCGAACCCCAGGGCTCCAGCTACCACGATCCCCGGACCGGTCAGGAGGTCCGCAGTGGCACCATCGTGGACATCCACGCACCGCCCGACTCGTCGGTGGGCCTGGGCCAGCGGGGGAGCTTCCGGGAGGTATTCCTGGGCGTCTCCGATCTGGGGGGCGGAGGGCGGGCAGTGGAGACGGTGGCCGCCGGAACCCTGAACCTGCGCGCGGAGCCGTTCGCCGAGCGCGACAGCTTCCCGGGGCGGATGTTCTCCTCGGTGGTCAACGGCGATCCGATCACCCCGTTGCCTCGGGCCTACCTGGGGGATCCGGTGATCATCCGGGGCCTCAACGCCGGAACGATCGGGACCGGGCTGAAGGTCACTGCCCACCGCTTCCACCTGGAGCTGAACCTGGCCAACTCCCCGATCATCGACACCGCGCCGATCGGGATCTCCGAGCGCTTCGACCTGGTGCTCCACGGTGGCGCCGGCGGACCGGGAGGAAAGGCGGGCGACTACCTCTTCCACTCCACCACCGGGGAGCAGTTCATCGGTGGGGCCTGGGGCCTGCTGCGGGTCCACGACACCCTCCAGCCGGACCTGCTGCCGCTGCCCGGCCGGGATTCACCCCCTGCCGGAAGCGGCTTTCCCCAGCAGCAGTTCACCGGCGGCGCACCCCTGCCGGCGGAGGGGCCCGGTGAGCCCTGTCCGCCCACCGCGACCCGCCGTGACTACGACGTGGTGGCGCGCTACGCCCGGGTGGAGCAGGGCGACGAACACACCAGCGACGTGGTGGTCTACGCCCTGCGGGACAGCGTCGCCGCCAACGCCCGGGTGGTCACCGAGCCGCTGGTGCTGCGGGTCAACCACGGGGAGTGCCTGGAGGTGAACCTGACCAACCTCACCGACCAGCGGGTGGGCTTCAACCTCAGCAAGCTGCAGTTCGATCCCCAGGGGTCCTACGGAGCGGCGGTCGGCTACAACCGGGACTCCACCGTGCCCCGCAGCGAGACCCGCACCTTCCGCTACTTCGCGGACCGGGAGCTGGGGATCAGCCTGTTCAGCAACCTGGCGGCTCCGGACACCAACCTGGGCGGGTCCTTTGGCGCGGTGATCGTGGAACCTCCCGGCGCCACCTACCACCACCCGGTGGGCGGTGGTCTGATCAAGTCCGGGATCAAGGCCACCATCGAGGCGCCGTCGGGAAGCTTCCGGGAGCTGGTGGTGCTGGTGAACGACAACGATCCCAAGATCGGCAACAACAAGATGCCCTACACCACCGACGTGCGGGATGTGGCCGGTCTGAGCTTCCACGCCAGTCCGCTCAAACGACGAGACTCGGGTGGCGATCCCAGCGGGGTGTTCAGCTCCGAGAAGTTCGGGGATCCGGGGTTGGTGCTGCGCGCGCACACGGGCGACAAAGTGGTGTTCCGGGTCGGCCAGGCCTGGGGCGAGCAGCTGCACAACTTCGCGGTCGAGGGACACCGGTGGGCGTTAGTGCCGGGCAACCCCTGGGCGGAGCGGATCAGCGCCCAGCTGATCTTCCCCGGCTATACGTTCGAGGCGCACCTGGAGGGCGGCGCGGGAGGAGGGCTGGACACCACCGGCGACTACCTGTTCTTCGACCCGCGGTTGCCGTTCCTCCAGAAGGGGCTGTGGGGGATCTTGAGGGTGGGCCCGCAGGGGAACGGGCTGCCGCCGCTGGGGTCGCCCACCGACGTCGGGGTGTGTCCGAAGCCTGGCCAGGATGGCGGGGTGCACAGCACCAAGTGCGGCGCCGGGACCCCGGGGGAGGAGACGGAGGGCGGGGGAGAGGTGACGCTGGACCCGGAACCGGATCCGGGACCGGGCAGCGTGGGCACCGGTGATCCGGTGGACGACCCGGGCGACGCGGAGCTGGATTCGCCGCTGAGCAACGAGGACAAGAAGGCGGGGAAGAAGGGTCGCCGTCGCTGACCCCGTGCCTGGCCGACCGCCCTCCTCAGGGGGACGGTCGCGGTCGGCCGATTCGGTTATAGGTGGCCGATGGAAGTTGGGGACGGACAAGGCGGCGGGCGGCTCAACGACGGCTGCCGCTACTGCGATCGGTTGGGCGGCCGCCCCGGAAAGACCGCCCTGGAGTTCCTGACGGACAAGTACCGGCACTCCACCCGCGCCGAATGGGAGGCGCGCTTCGTCCGGGGCGAGGTGGAGCTGGATGGGCTGACCGCCCACGGCGGCGAGGAGCTTCGGGGCGGACAGGAGCTGTGCTGGAACCGCCCGCCGTGGGAGGAGGGAAAGACCCCTCAGACCTTCGAGCTGGTCTACGAGGACAGCGAGCTGCTGGCGGTGGTCAAGCCCAGTGGCCTGCCCACGCTCCCCTCCGGGGGGTACTTGAAGAACACCCTGCTGGCGCTGGTGAAGGCCCGCTGGCCGGAGGCGGACCCGTTGCACCGGCTGGGACGCGCCACCTCCGGGCTGGTGCTGTTCGCGCGTACCCGCTCCGCAGCCGCCCGACTCTCCGCGAACTGGCGGGAGAGCGACGTGGAGAAGCGCTACCGCGCCCTGGCCAGCGGGGTGGCAGTGGAGGACCGTTACCCGATCACCGCGCCGATCGGGTTGGTGCCCCACCCGCTGCTGGGCTCGGTGTTCGGGGCCAACCCCCAGGGAAAGCCTTCGTCCAGCGTCGCCACCGTGCTGGAGCGACGCGAGGCGGCGACCCTGTTCGAGGTGCGGATCCACACCGGCCGTCCAGAGCAGATCCGGATCCACCTGGCCTTCATTGGCCACCCGCTGGTGGGGGATCCGTTGTTCGCCGCCGGAGGCTTGCCGCGCGCCCAGGCTCCCGGTCTCCCCGGTGACGGCGGCTACCTGCTGCACGCCGAGTGGCTGGCCTTCACCCATCCGGTCACCGGCCAGCGGATGGAACTGCACGCCCCGCCCCCTCCGTCCCTGCGGGTGCTCGGCGCCCCCTGACACCCGGGCCCCGTGGGGTCAGGGCGTGGCGGGCTTGAGCCGGAACTCGCTGAACTGCATCCTGGCGCGGAAGCGCTTCTTCATCAGCGGAAGGCCCGCCTTCCCGCGCAGGTGCATCTCGGAGAGCAGCGGGCCCTGCGCGGAGTTCGCGCCAAAGTTCATCGACATCTCGAGGGCGTCGACCATCATCGGCATCGTGGACGGCTGCTGCTTGAGCCACACCACCGCGCCCAGCGCAGGGTCCACCTTCGCCTCCCCCACGAAGACCTCCGACGCCTTCTTTCCCTTCGGCCCGAAGCCGACCCGCAGCATCCCGGGATCGTCCGGGTAGGGCGCCAGGACGGTGAAGGCGTACTTGGGCTGCTCCTCCGGGGGGAAGGGCAGCGCGGCAGAGAGGGTCCCCCGTTGGGGCTTCTTCTCCTTCTGCTTCTTCTCCACCTCCTCGCGGTTGTCCTTGCCGTCGCGGGTGGCGCTGATCAATTCGGTCCGGGGGGTGTCCGAGCCGCCTTCGCGGAGTACCTGGACCACCACCTCTTCGCTGTGCTGGACCTTTCCATCCCCGTCCAGCTCTTCGCTGACGGTCCGGATCTTCATCGAGGCAATCGAGCGCTCCGGAGAGGTGCGCTTGGCCCACTCGCCCAGCCGCTGGAGGAGCTCCGGCGGCAGCTCACCCGCGAGCGCGGTGTGCGAGGACAGCAATGACAGCACGATGATCCAGCGTTGCATCCGACCTCTCGTCGCCCTGCCGGACGTCCCGGCCGGCGGACCATAGCCGGGCCCGGCCGTCCGGGCGTGCGCCTGAAACCACGGAAGGCGGCCACCAGGCCCAGTCCCGTGCTCCGCAAGCCCACTGCGCACCGGGGCGGCTGTCCGTCGGACGCAAGGTGCTTACCGTCCTGAGGGGAGGGAAGCGGCGCCTTCCCTTCTTCGGCCATCGACAATCGCGCCAGCGCTGGAGCCGTGGACATGGCGAGCGAAACCGAGGGTTTTGATTACATCGTGGTGGGCGCCGGATCGGCGGGGTCGGTCGTCGCCACCCGGCTGAGCGAGAACCCGGAGACGTCGGTGCTCCTGATCGAGGCGGGACCGGAGGATCGCAGCTACTGGTCCCGGATCCCGTTGGGCTTCGCCAAGATCCTGTTCATGCAGAAGTACATGTGGCGCAGCCACGTGACCGAGCCAGAGCCGGAGCTCAACGATCGCTCCTTTCCGCTCCCGCACGGCAAGCTGGTGGGGGCTCCAGCGCGATCAACGGCCTGGTCCATGTCCGGGGGGCGCCGCTGGACTGCGACACCTGGGAGAAGCTGGGCGCCACGGGATGGTCGTACCGGGACGTGCTCCCCTACTTCAAGAAGAGCGAACACGACCACCGGGGCGAAGGCCCCTACCACGGAGGAACCGGCCCGATCGGGGTGGAGCTGGCGGGATGGAGGAACCCCCTCGCGGACGCCTTCATCGACACCGCGTCCAGGGTGCTGGGGATGCCCCGCAACACGGACTTCAACGGCGAGAGGCTGGATGGGACCGGGTACTGGGACCTGGCAACCTGGAAGGGGAGACGCTCTTCCACCTCGCTTACCTACATCCAGCCGAATCGCCACCGGCCGAACCTCCGGGTCCTGACCGAGGCCTACGTCACCAAGGTGGAGTTCGACGGCCGCGAGGCCACCGGAGTGGTCTACGAGCGCTACGGCCAGACGCACCACGCCCGCGCCCGCCGGGAGGTGATCCTCAGCGCCGGCGCACTGCAGACCCCGCAGCTGCTCCAGCTCTCCGGGATCGGTCCGGGGGAGCTGCTGCAGCAGCTGGGGATCAAGATGGTGCACGAGCTGAAGGGGGTGGGGCAGAACCTGATCGACCACGTGCAGGTGGGCCGGAAGTACTTCACCCGCAGCCCGTACACGTTCAACAAGAAGGTCGGCGGGTGGTTCACGCAGATGCTGGCGGGGATGAACTACTACCTCGGCCCCCGCAATGGTCCGCTGACCATCGGTGCCTCGCTGGCCGGGGCCTATCTGCGCACCCGGCCAGGTCTGGCCGCCCCCGACGTGCAGCTGCACTTCCTCCCCTTCATGCCAGGCCCGAAGGGGTGGGATCTGGGGAAGGAGTCTGGCTTCCGGCTGGGCATGTACCAGTGTCGACCGGTCAGCCGGGGGTACGTGCGGATCAACTCCACCGACCCCAGGGCCAATCCCAGCATCCGCTTCAACCACCTCAGCGAGGAGGAGGATGTCCAGGCCCTGATCGGAGGGATGAGGATGGCGGGGCAGATCGCGGAGGCGATGCCGAAGGAGCTGGAGATCCGGGAGTCCGAACCCGGGAAGGGGATCGGTGATCCGGAGCTGCTCGCCTACACCCGAGCCAATGCCGATACCGCCTTCCACTTCTGCGGCACGGCGAAGATGGGGACCGATGACCTGGCGGTGGTCGATCCCCAGCTCCGGGTGCGCGGGGTAGGTAGGCTGCGGGTGATCGATGCCTCGGTGACGCCGACGATTGCGTCGGCCAACATCCACCCAGTGGTGTTGATGATTGGCGAGAAGGGCGCGGACCTGGTGAAGGCGGGTTGAGTCAGCCCGGAGCGTTGGGGGACAGGAACCGCACCTCGCGGTCCAGACACTCGTCGTCTCCGGGCGGCTCCCACAGGTCGCTGGCCAGCTCGAAGAACTGCGGCGGGACCTCCATCGAGAAGGTCTCGCCCCGCTCCTGGTTGCGCCGCTGGACCCGCTCGCGCCGGACCTCACGGGGCGCGTCGAGGACGTACACGGTGAGCCCGAACCCAGCCTCCTCCACCCGCCGGTAGAACGCCTCCCGCTCGTGGCGCTGGATCAGGCCGATCTCCAGCACCACGCCGGTGCTCACGCCCATCAACTGTCGGGTCAGGCTCCAGATCTGCTCCAGGCAGCGTTCGGTGCGCGCGCGGTACCACTCGAGGCGACCCACCGCGGGCCGCTCATCGGGACCGAACAGCTGCGCCATCCACTCGTCCAGGGACAGCCGGACCGAGGAGTGCTCGCGACAGAGCTGGCGGGCGAACGTGGACTTGCCCGCGCCCACCGGGCCGACGATCAGGTGGAGGTGGGCCATTCGGGTCCGGCCTTCCAGACTACGAGCCCACCAGCACATCGTGATCGACCAGCGTCCGGATCAACTCCGCGTCCAGCTGCAGCCCGTCCTCGGCGGCGATCGCCGCCACCACCTCGGCGGTGGGCCGGCCATCGAACTTCTCCAGCGAGGAGACCACCGCGTTGGGAAGCTCGATCGGATCATGCGGGTTGTGCGCCCACAGCCGGGTGTTCCGCTCGTCCTTCCCCACCACCACCAGGAAGCCGGGCAACAGGGAGGCGGGGAGTTCCTCGGACAACAGCCGCTGCTTGGCGCTGTCCACGATCCGGGCCCGCATCGAGACCTCCGCGCCACAGATGGCCTCCACCTCCTTCCATCCCAACGGCTCCACCCGGGCGGCGCACTCCCGGTAGAAGGCCTCCTCCCTCCCGTACCACTCGCCCCACAGCATCCGGTACACCCCGGCGTCCACCGTGCCATCCGGGTTGCAGCCGTCGCTTTCAATCGGCGCTCCCGAGCCATGGGGCGGGAACAGCACCCGCAGCGCCTCCGGCGACAGCCCCACCTGGAGGATGCACCAGCGGGCCAGCCCCTTCTCCACCGCGGCCAGCAGCGGCTGCATGGCCCCGCGCCAGAAGGACACCCCCGCCGAGCCACGCTGGAACTTGCAGAAGAAGGTGCTGCAGTTCGAGTTGCGGTTCTGCCAGATGCTGCAGCGGCCGCCGCCCTCGTCGGAGAGGTGCGGGCAGCGCAGCTCGACGCTGCGTCCGAAGTCCGCCCGCCGGGTGCGGTGAAACTCCAGCACCATCGGGCTGGAGCTCAACCCGGCCGGAGTGACCCCCGCGCCCGCGGAGATTCGCCCCTGTACCGAGCTGCGCCCCAGGTTGTTGGAGGCCTGCCCGTCCGCCAGGATCCGGCCCACCAGGAAGTTGGGCAGCACCGGGTGGGCGGTGCAGCACTTGACCTGGGGATTGAAGAACACCGGCTCACGGTCGCGGCCGGCGCCTGGATCGCGGCACATCGCGCAATCGCTGCAGGTGGACCGCTTCTCCTCCGGAATGGCGTGTTGCAGCAGCTCGCCCATCCAGCGGGCGTACAGCTCCGGGAACAGCGGGGAGAGATCGGGGGCGGGGTGGACGGGGAGGCGCATCGCCGCAGAGCGTAGTGGGCGGGTGGTGAGGCCGGCAACGCGCGCGGTATCTACCGCCGCTTCTTGGGGGCGGGCGCGGCCCGGCGCACCGACCGGCGCTTCTCGAACAGGCCCGGGCCGACCAGCGCCAGGCTCTCCGCGAACAGGGCGCCGGGGTCGCGCTGCTCCTGGGGAAGGTGGGCTCGCTCCATCGCCAGGCGGCCTGCCGCACTCAGGACGGCGGCCGCCATCCTCGCCTGCAGTGAGCCGGCGGGGATCTCCAGCCGTTCGGCCACCAGCTGCGCGAAGGCCGCCTCCGCGTCGGTGACCACCTGGAGCCAGACCGCCCGCAGACTCTCGGTCTCGTTCAACACCGGGAGGAGGGCCTCCCACTGGGTGGTGCTTCCCACGGCGAAGGCAGTGGCGTGCGCGGCCACCATCGCCTCCCGCAGCGGGCGAGAGGGAGGCGCGGCCCGGACCTCGCAGACAATCCGCTCCAACCAGGCGTCGATGTAGGGGCGGATCGCGTCCTCTTTCCGGGGGAAGTACCGGTAGAAGGTCCGCTCCGCGAGACCGGCGTGCTGGGCCAGCTCCTTGACGGAGAAGGCGCTGGTCCGCCGCCGAAGGAAGAGTTCGATCACGCTCCGGGAGGCCTCCAGCATCGCCTGGTTCCGGTCGGCCCGGGGCGGCAGGGAAGGAGGACCGGACTTGCGCCGGGGCCTGATCCCCTGGCCGTTGGGTCGGGCAGACGCGGATCGTCGGGGCATGTCCAGCAGCCTAGCAGGCTGGCAGGAACTGCCACCCCGAAGGTAGGCCTCCTGGCGCCCAGGTGGCCCCTGTGCGCAGCAGTCCCGGCCCGGGGGGGCGTGGCAGAAACTGCCAGTTCGGATATATCGCTGCGGGATCCGGGCGGTCGCCTAGCCCGTCCAACGAGTCATCAGGAGCCAGTCCGATGTCCCCTGCCGCCGTCGCCGATCTCGTCTTGCCGGAGAAAGCCTCCCTCCCCACCCGACTCCGGCTGGCGATGAGGGCGCTGTTGATCCTCAAGGATGATCCCGCGAACCCGGTGGCCGGACCGCTGGTCAATGCCTGCCTGGACACGGGCGCCCATGCGGCACTGATCGAGGAGCTGAGGCGGAACGAGGAGGGGAGGAGGCTGCTCTCGGAGCGCCCGTCGCTCCAGGGGCCGGATCTGGACCTGACCGCGCTGGAGATGCTCCCCGAAGGATCGCTGGGCGCTCTGTTCGCGGCCTACTTCCGGGCGAACGGAATTCAGCCCTTCGTGACCACCTTCGAGATCCGCAACGACCTGGACTACATCTCCAAGCGCTACCGCGAGACGCACGACCTCTACCATGTGCTCACCGGCTACGGGACCGATGTGCCAGGGGAGATGGAGCTGCAGGCGTTCGTGCTGGGGAACCTCGGGCTCCGGGCGCCGGTGCTGATCGTCCTCTTCGGAACCGCGCTGTTGCTCAAGGAGAAGGGCCCGCGCTGGATGGTCTCCTATCTGCGCCGGGTGAAGACCGCCTACCAGCGTGGAGCCAACTCCCGCTCCTTCATGCCCTTCCCCTTCGAGAAGCATTGGGCGACCCCGGTGGAGACGTTGCGCCAGGAGTTGCTGGCGGGCGGTGTGGGGTAGAGTGCTCCGGACTCCCGCCCATCTCGTCGTCACGGAGGTTCCATGTCGCTGCGTCTCACCGTCCTGGCGCTGATCTTGTTCTCCTCGGTGGTGCTGGCCGCGGAACCGAAGCCGCCGCCGTTCATCACCCCCTACCCGGGACAGAAGCTCTACGGTGACGCCTTCCAGGTCACCGACTTCGACGAACACCATTTCATCGTGGCCAAGACCACCGGTCAGCCGCCGCCGGGCCAGGAGTTCAAGCGGGTGGAAGGGAAGATCACCCAGTTCGTCTACGAGCACCCGTCCGGGCGCTCCTCGCTGGAGGTCTTCAAGAACTACGAAGAGGGGCTCAAGAAGGCCGGCTTCGAGACCGTCTATACCTGCGCGGGCAAGGCGTGCGGCTCCACCGTGGCGCCCTTCCCGGGCTGGCTACCGCAGCTGAAGCAGTGGGTTCCGGACGAGAAGAACCGCTACCTGCTGGCCAAGCTGACCCGTCCCACCGAGGGCAACATCTGGGTCGGCTTCTACATCAACCTGGTCGGGCTGGAGGTGAACGGGATCAACATCGTCGAAGAGCGGCCGATGCAGACCGGGATGGTCGCGGTGGACGCGGCCGCCTTGAAGAAGGGCCTCGAGGACCACGGCTACATCGCGGTGTACGGGATCGTCTTCGACACCGGCAAGGCCACGCTCAAGGCGGAGTCCGCCAAGGCGCTCGAACAGGTGAAGAAGCTCCTCGAGGAGAGCCCGGCGCTGAAGCTGTATGTGGTCGGGCACACCGACGACGTCGGGTCGGAGAGCGCCAATGTCGCCCTCTCCAATGCCCGCGCCTCCGCGGTGGTGAAGGAGCTGGTGGGCAGGTACCAGGTCAAGAAGGACCGGCTCAAGGCCGCGGGCGTCGGTCCCTACGTCCCCGTCGCCACCAATCGGAACGAGCAGGGCCGGGCCAAGAACCGTCGGGTGGTGCTGGTCGAGGACGTGCCGTAACCGGGGAGCTTCGCCCGGCTCGATTCGCGCGGTCACCACCTGACGGCCGCCGGTAAAGCGAAAGGCGACGAACGGCCCGGTCCCAACTACCATCGGGGGCCGATGAACTCTCTTTCAGCAATCCTGGTCGCCAGCGCGATCCTCTCCCAGACGGCGCCTTCCCCCGAGTCGGTGGCCACCGCGCTTCGCAAGCTGGAGGCCGCGCGCGAGCAGCTGGCCAAGGCCGTCCAGAAGATCGAGAAGGATCCGCCCAGCAACCCGGACCTGGAGGCCGCGCATTCCGCGGTGGGGGTGCTCAAGGACGCGGTCGACGCCGGGGCCGCGTTCGAGGCCGCCGACCTGGACTACGCCAAGGCCTCGCTGGCCGCGCGCAAGGAGCTGCGAGAGCGCCGCGCCTACGTCGACCAGCGCCGGGCCAACGTCCACATCTTCCAGCACCGGCGCGACCTCGACGCGGCGCTGGCCAAGGCCAACGAGGCGGTCCAGCGGACCGCGAAGAAGGACGCCCCGCCCGGAGACTTTGACGCGGCCAGGGCGCAGCTCTCCGAGCTGAAGAAGCGGGCGGGCGAGGCGCGCCAGTTCGCCTCCGCGGACCCGAAGTTCGGCGAGTACCTCGGCGAAGTGGACGCGACCGTGGCCCGCCACCAGCGCGCGCTGGATGACCGCCTGGTGGATCGCGAGGCGGAGAGGCAGCGTGGGGTGCTGGAGCAGGCCCGCCAGGGGTTGCAGCAGGCGATCGGCGCGCTGTCCAAGACCAGCACCGACGCCCAGTTCGGGACCGCCGACAAGGCGGCGACGGCGCTGAAGCAGCGTCTGGACGAAGGCAAGCCGTTGGAGCCGAAACACGCCGCCTACCGCGGCGACGCGGAGCGGGCGCGCTCGGAGCTTTCGCAGGCCCAGAAGCGGATGGACGAGCTGTTCAGCACCGCGGGCCTGGAGCGGCTGAAATCGGAGGTGGAACCGTCGCACAAGGACCTCGCCGCGGCCTTGAAGGGGCTGCGCGCTCGCAAGCCGACCGCCGAGCAGCTGGCGGAGGCCCGGACGGCGGCAATCGTGGTGGGCAAGCTGGTGGAGAAGTTCCAGCCCCAGGCCTCCCGCGTTCAGGCGTTCGGCCAGTACATAGCCGGCGTGAAGCAGACGCTGACCCTGGTGGAGGTGGAGCTGCAGCGACGGGGCCTGGAGGCCGCGAAGTCCGACGCCCTCAAGGCGCTGCGGAACGTCGAGCGCCGGGACGCCACCGACGACCACTTCGCGGAGGCGAGCACCGCGTTCACGGTCCTGGAGAAGACCCTGGAGGCCACCGTGCACCGCCGTGATCCGGCGATCGCCCCGCTGTACGCCGAGGCCCGGACGCTGACCCGCGATGGCAAGACCCTCATGGCGCGCCGGCGCGGTGAGGTGGACGTGCTGCGGCAGCGGACCAAGGTCCGCGAGGTGAAGGCGCACACCGAAGAGGCGGTCCAGCAGATCCAGGCGCCCGACGCCGGTGAGGACCAGTTCAAGGCCGCCGAGCAGGCAATCACCCTGCTCAAGAACGCGCTGACGGAAGGCGCGCCGTTCCTGAAGAAGGACCGCGAGTATGCGCAGTACGACCGCGAGGTGAAGGACCGGATCGCCGAGCTGGAGCGCCGGATCGGCGCGCGGCGGATCACCGCGTCGGCCCGGGTGGCGAAGGACCAGCTTGCCGCGGCGATTGCCGAGGTTCGTGCCAGGAACGAGGTGCTTGCCAGGCCGGAGGCGACCGACGCCGACCTGGAGGCGGCGGACAAGAGCGTGCAGGGGCTGCAGAGGTTCCTGGAGTCCCACGCCGAGCTGGAGGGCAAGGACGCCTCCTACGCCTCGCGATCCGCCAACGGAGCCACCGAGCTGGTGCGCCAGTCGGAGCTGCTGGAGGCGCGGCGAGTGGCCCACCAGCTGCGCAAGGCGATCGGCGAGGCGGTGAAGACCGCCAATGCCTCGGTGGAGGCGGCCTCGACCTCCAAGGACCTCCGCAAGCAGAAGGCGAGCTACGCCAAGGCGGTGGCCGCCTATCGGCAGTGTGCCGAGGAGAGCGGCGGTGAACTCAAGCGCGACGAGAAGCTGGCCAAGGTGGAGGTCCCGGTAGGCGGCGAGCTGCGCACCGCCGGAGAGCTGGTCGCGCACTGTGGCGAGCGCCTGAAGGAGGTGGAGAAGTCGCTGCAGGAGGTCTCCGGCCTGGTCGCGTTCGACGATGGGCCGAAGAAGTTCTACGAGACCGCCAAGGAGCTGATGGGCCGCTCCAAGCGTCCGGAGGCGATCACCCAGCTCAACGAGTGCATCGTGGCCGCCCGCCGCGCCCAGTTCGACTATCCCCAGATCCGGGAGCGCAAGTTCGTCGTCGCCGGCAGCCAGGTGACCGTGGTCGAACTGATCCGAATCTGCATCAAGGAGCGGGACGCGCTGGAGAAGTGAGGCCCGGCGACGGGGGCCGGGCGCCATCGCCCCTCTTCCCGGCGTTCAGACCCGGAGCGAGGCGCGGAAGGCCCGGGCGGCGTAATAGGACTCGGCGCCGTTGTGGTACACGAACACCGTGTCGTAGCGGCGATCACAAAAGAGCGCGCCGCCAAGCTTCCTGATCG
This sequence comes from Myxococcaceae bacterium, assembly GCA_036675345.1. GTDB lineage: Bacteria > Myxococcota > Myxococcia > Myxococcales > Myxococcaceae > JALYOC01. The sequence goes on along the minus strand of JAKFFE010000040.1, from coordinate 456 downwards.
CGGGCGGCGTGACCACCCAGCTGGAGGTCTTGGTGTCGAACTCCCCCAGCGACTGGAGATCCCGGTACTGCTCCTCGGTCAGGAGCTCCACCCCCATCGCGGCGGCCATGCCCAGGGCGCTGTCCTTGGGCTTGTTCTCCTTCCGCGAGGCGAGCGCCTCCGGGTCGAAGCAGACGCTCCGGCGATTCTTGGGGCTCTCCGCCGCGCAGTCGAAGAAGACGTATTGGTCCGTCTTCTTGTCGTAGGCGACGACATCGGGCTCTCCGCCGGTCTGTTCCATTTCCCCAAGCGACCACAGCCGCTCCGGGCTGGCCTCCAGCCTGGCCTGTACCCTTACCCACTCGAGGCCCTTGTGACGGCGCGGGTGCTTCTCGAAGCGGGCCTTCAGTGTCTGCAGCAGGGTGTCGCGGTCCTTCGGCGACAGGGCGCGGCTCTTGGCCTTGGGGGTCTTCATCC
>JAKFFE010000039.1:0-87885 GCA_036675345.1 Myxococcaceae bacterium | reverse complement strand
GAGATCGGCAGTAGTTAGCCAGTAATAAGAAACGGGGACTTGGCCAAAACCGCGCCAAGTCCCCGTTTTTATTGAGCCGACATCCGGATTTGAACCGGAGACCTACTGATTACGAATCAGTTGCTCTACCGACTGAGCTATGTCGGCGAAAGGCGCGCCTCTCCTAGCATCGCGCCTCCGCCCAATGCAACGGCGTTGCGATTGCCCGACCCTGCCCCGACGCGCCGCCGGGTCACACTGATCGATTCTGGATGACACGGTGCGTCGCTAAACCCCGGGAATCAGGACTAGAACTGCCTCTAACGCGGTTGACCCCTCCAAGCAGAGGCGGTTAAGGGTGCCCCGCCTAGTACCCGAAATGGCACCCGTCGTTTTGGAGCACCCAATCCATGTCATCTGAAGTCGTCCACATGCGGGCCCCGCCGCCGTCCCCCAAGAAGACCATCTACACGGAGGCGATGGAGATCTTCCACCGCGCCGCCGACCTGATCGGTCTGGACAACCGCGTGCGCCTGGAGCTCGAAGAGCCGGACTACGAGCACATCTTCTACGTCACCCTCAAGCTGAAGGACCGCCTGGTCCCGCTGAGCGCCGAGGAGGCGAAGGGCTTCTCCGATCTTCCGGTTTCCAGCGTGCGCAACCCGGATGGGTTGGAGATGCTGGCGGACGGGAAGATCATCCTCAATGGCCGCGCCCTGCTGGGCTCGGACGTCTCCATCCGCCGCGGCCACCTGCGGCTGCCCAGCGGCGGCGTCTACCAGCTGGTCCCCGGCGAGCCGGTGCGCTTCAAGGCCTACCGGGTGCAGCACAACCAGGCCCGCGGCCCCTACAAGGGCGGGATCCGCTACCACCGCGAGGTGTCGCTGGATCTGTTCAAGGCCCTGGCGGCGGAGATGACCTGGAAGACCGCGATCTCCGAGGTCCCCTTCGGCGGCGGCAAGGGCGGGATCCAGATCGATCCCCGCCAGTTCGGCAAGGAGGAGCTGCAGACCGTCACCTTGCGCTTCATGTACAAGCTCAAGAGCATGATCGGCCCCAACATCGACATCCCGGCGCCGGATGTGGGCACCAACGGGGAGATCATGGCGCTGATGCTGCGCCAGTACATGGACGGCGAGCGCGAGCGTCACAACACCCGCGGAGTGGTCACCGGCAAGGACGTGCGGATCGGCGGCTCCGAGGGCCGGGTCAAGGCCACCGGGCAGGGCGCGGTCTACACCATCGAGGACTACTACGCGGACAAGGGCGAGACCCTGCGCGGCAAGACCTTCTCGGTGCAGGGCTTTGGCAACGTGGGCTCCCACGCGGCGATGATCCTCCACGGGATGGGCGCCCGGCTGCTGTCGGTCAACGACGCGGACGGATCGATCTTCAACGGTGACGGGATCGACGTCCCGGCGCTGTACTCCTACGTCTACGAGAACCCCAAGAACCTCAAGCGGTCGGTGCTGGGCTTCCCGGGGGCGCAGGCGATCCAGAAGGCGGATTTCTGGGAGGTCCCGGCGGACTTCCTGCTCCCGGCCGCGCTGGGTGGAGAGATCACCGAGGTGGAGGCGGAGAAGCTGAAGGTGAAGCTGATCGCCGAGGGCGCCAACGGCCCCACCACCCCGGACGCGGATCGGATCCTCCAGCAGCGCGGGATCGACCTGATCCCGGACATCATCTGCAACGCCGGCGGCGTGACCGTCAGCTACTACGAATGGGTGCAGAACAAGCGGATGGAGCGCTGGACCGAGGCGGAGGTGAACAGCCGCCTGGAGCACGCCATCAAGCGCAACTACCGGATCATCCGGGACATCGCGCGCAACACCCCCCGCCGCACCGACATGCACGACTCCAAGCCGTACTGCGTGGGCAAGACGGTGGACACCCGCCAGGCGGCGATGGTGCTGGCCCTCAAGCGGATCGAGGCCCACTACCTGCTGGAAGGCTTCTCCCAGTAGTCATCCTGGGAGCACTGGCACCGCGGCCGTCGGGAGAGTCTTCCCGGCGGCCGTCGTCATTTGCGGGACTTCAGTGCAGGACCCGCTCCCGCGCCACCAGCAGGGCCGGGGAGTCCTCCTCGGTCTCGTAGGCCACGATCCGCAGGCCCACCCCCCGGCTGTTCCCCTCGCCCCCGTCGTCCTTCCCGTAGGCCAGCGCCACCTGGTAGCGGACCTCGCACAGGCAGGTCATCTCGGTGCCGTCCTCGCCGGAGAAGGTGATCTTCACCCGTCCCCCCAGCGGCACCGGGGTGCGGGTCTCCACGAACAATCCCTGGGAGCTGATGTTGCGGCCAATCCCGCGGGACATCCCGTCCGGACCGGTGATGTAGACGGTGAAGACTTTGTCGAATCGAAGCTGGTTCCTGCGTTCGCTCGTGGGCAAGGGCACTCCGTGAAGAGGTGAGCGAAGGGTAACGGGTGGGAGCATGTAGTCAAAATATCCACCTCCAACTACCTACCCCGATTCTCTAGAGTGGCCCGATGCGCTGGATGCTCCTCGTCGCCCTGCTCCCCCTGGCCGCGGTCGCCGAGACGGACATGAAGTTCGCGTACTACCGGGACCAGGCCCAGGCGCTGGACGACGGAGGGCTGGCGGCCTTCCTGGACGCCTACATTGGCGCGTGCCGGGGCTTCTTCGACGGACAGCGCTGCGTGGACAAGGCGCAGCGGTTCCGGGACCAGCACACCGGCAAGAAGCTGTGGTCGGTGATCCGCGAGGGAGACGCGGACAACCTGCGGATGGCGGAGTTCAACCCGCAGACCAACGAGTACACCCTGCTGATCACCCCGGTGTTCGCCGACGGCGGCCACTACCTGACCGACGGCAAGCCGGAGCGGGTGGACGAACGGGGGGCCCCGCTGTTCCGGGTGCTGGCGGTGCCGGTGAGGGCGCCGGGCGGACTGACCCCGATGCAGGTCTCCCGGATGTACAGCGACAAGCTGTTGCGGGTGCAGTTCGTGTTCAGCCCGCTGGAGGTGTGGTCGCTGGAGCGAGGGGGCAAGCCGATCTTCGGGGTCGCCTCCCGGCTGCACGCGGTGCTGGTGACCGTGGGGGCCACCGGGGAGCGGATCGGCGCCTGGTACGAGCCTGCGCCGCCCAAGCCTTCGGGGGGAAAGAAGAAGCCGAAGCAGTAAGGCCCCTACCCCGGGCCCACCGCCACCACCCGGACCTCCTGGCCCCGCTGGACCCGGACCAGCGCGCTCTTCTCCGGCCCGGTGACCGCCAGCGCCTGACGAAACGCGCGCAGGTCGTTGACCCGGCGCTTGTTCACCTCGGTGATCAGGTCCCCTTCCCGCAGCCCGGCGCGTTCGGAGGCGGTGCCGGGCACCACCCCGGTGACCAGCACCCCGGAGAAGGGGGCCAGGTTCAGCTTGGCCGCCAGGGGACCGGTGATCTCCTGCACCACCAGTCCCAGCCGTTCGGCGTGGCCCGGTCCGGTCAGGGCCGCCTGCAGCGCCTCGGGGGCGGGGCGTTCACCCAGGTGGACCAGGACCTCGAACTGCTGTTCGTCGCGCTGGAGCATCAACCGGGCGTCGCTGCCCGGGGCCAGGATCGACACCCGGCGCAGCAGCTGCAGGTAGGTGCCGATCGGCCGGCCATTGACCGAGAGCACCCGGTCCCCGGCGCGGATCCCGGCCTCGGAGGCGGGGCTCTTGGCGAACACCTCGCTGACCACCGCGCCCCCGTTGGCGCCCTCCTTGATGTTCACCCCCAGCCAGCCGCGGGCCAGCCGGCCGTTGATTCGCAGGTTGGGGAGCAGGTCCTTGACCATGTTGCTGGGCACCGCGAAGCCAATCCCCTGCCCCTGGCTGACGATGGCGGTGTTCACCCCCACCACCTCGCCGCGCATGTTGAACAGCGGCCCTCCGGAGTTGCCGGGGTTGATCAGCGCGTCGGTCTGGATGAAGTCGTCGAACATCCCGATCCCCAGCACCCGCTCCTTGGCGGAGATCATCCCGTGGGAGACCGAGTGATCGAGCCCGAAGGGGTTGCCGATCGCCAGCACCCAGTCCCCCACCTCCAACCGATCCGAGTCCCCCAGGTAGGTGAAGGGCAGATCACGGACGTCGTTGCCCACCAGCTGCAGCAGGGCCACGTCGGTGGAGGGGTCCCGCCCCACCACCTCCGCCAGGAAGTGCCGCCCGTCGGCCAGGGTGACCCGGATCTGCCGGGCCTGGGCCACCACGTGGTTGTTGGTCACCACGAAGCCATCCGGGGAGAGGATGAACCCCGACCCCAGCGAACGTCGGGCCACCGGCTCGAACTCCACCGACCCCACGTTGACGGTGCTGATGTTCACCACCCCGGAGCGGATGCTCTTGATCAGCGGGGCCAGCGAGGTGGGGGGGACGAAGTCCGGGAAGGAGGCCTCCGGGGGACGCTCGCGGTACAGCCGGTGGGGATCCCCGCCGTCCTGGGTGGTGCGCGCGTAGGCCTCGTGTTCCCGCGCGCGCGCCTCGAACCAGTTGTCCAGGGGGGACTGCCCGGCGGCGGTCAAGGAGAGCAGGCCCAGGGCGATCGCAAGTGCGCGGGTCATCGCCCCAAGGTTTAACACCCTCCGTGGACCTGGGCCCCGACTACGCGTCCGCCGGCTTGACGTACTTGGCGACCTTCACCCGGGCGGCGCGGATCACCCGGTCCTTGAGCCGGTAGCCGGCGGTGATCTCCGCCACCACCTCCTGGTCCCGGTCCTCGTCGGGGGTGATCTCCATGTCCACCGCCTCCGCCAGGTTGGGATCAAACGGCCTCCCCACCAGGCTCATCCGTTCGATGCCGGAGGCCATCGCCTTGGTCAGCAGGTTCTCGCGGATCAGCCGGACCCCCTTGGCCAGCGGGGAGGCATCCTGCGGGCTGGCGGAGAGGCTGCGATCCAGCTCGTCGATCGCCTCCAGCAGGGTCTGGGCCACGTTGCCCTTCTCCACGTCGATCATCCGCTCGCGCTCGCGGGTCAGCCGCTGCTTGAAGTCCTCCTTGTCGGCGTTGAGCGCCTGGTAGGCACGGGCCAGCTCGTCCACCCGGCGGTGGGCGGTGCCCAGCTCCTGCTGCAGACGCTCCACCTCCGGATCCTGGAGGGGCGCGGTCTCTTCGGAAGTCTCCGGCGCCTCGGGCGCCGGCACCTGGGGCTCTTGCGGACCCGGGGGACGTCCGGAACCGTTGGCCTTGGCGGTCTTCACATCGTTGTCCATGGTGGATTCGTCCCGTGCGTGGAGAGGGTAAACAGTCCAGCGAACGTAACCAGATGCCCTACCCTGTCAACGAAGGCAAAACCCAGTCCGCCGCTCAATGATTGGGGGGCGGGGCCTCGCTCAACACCAGCCCCGGATCGACCTGGCCGGTGACCTCGTCCACGATCTCCACCCTGGCCGCGCGCAGCGAATAATAGAGCAGCCAGCGCTCGGCGGCGGTGAGGGTCCCCGCGGGCAGGGCCTCCTCGATCTCCTGCACGGTCAGCCTGCCCTCGCGAAGGCCCTTCTTGAAGAGCACCTTGCGCGCCACGTAGCTCTTCCCGATCCGGTTATCCATCACGCCCTCCTGCCGGGAAACCTAATGGTCCCGGCCGCAGGTCGCAGGGCCCGGGGCGGGCGGCAAGCTGGCCGCCTGCTCTCCAAACAAGAAGGCGCCCGTTGAGGGGCGCCTTCGGGAGCAACGGTTGGTCGAAGAGCTACAGACTGCCCGGCCAGGGCTCGCCCGGTGCGATGGTGACCGCGCCCTCGTCCTGTGCCGAGCGCCGCTTGTGGTCCTCGGCGGTGACCTTGGGCCCCAGGATCCGCTTGATGTCCTCCTCGTCGATCACCTCGGTGGCCAGCAGCCGGGCCGCCAGGGCCTGGACCCGATCCTTGTGCTGGGAGAGGACGTTCCGCGCCCGCTCCAGCGCCTGGGAGGTCAGCTTGCGGATCTCCTCGTCGATCAGCCGGGCGGTCTGCTCGGAGTAGTTGCGGACCTCCGGACCGATGGCCGCCGAGCGCAGGAACGGGCTGGCCCGATCCTCGGTCAGGCACACCGGGCCCAGCGAGCTCATCCCGTACTCGCGCACCATCCCCCGGGCGATGTCCGAGGCCTGCTTGAGGTCGTTGGAGGCGCCGGTGGAGATCTCACCGATGAAGATCTCCTCCGCGGCGCGGCCGCCCATCATCCCGGCCATCTTGTCCAGCAGCTCGTCGTAGGACATCAGATACCGGTCCTCCAGCGGCATGGACATGGTGTAGCCCAGCGCCGAGAGCCCCCGGGGGATGATCGAGATCTTCTGCACCCGCTCCGCGTGGGGGAGCATCCAGTTGACCACCGCGTGGCCCGCCTCGTGGTGGGCGACGATCTCCTTCTCCTTCTCGTTGATCCGGCGGTTCTTCTTCTCCAGGCCGGCCACCACCCGCTCGATGGCCTCCTCCATGTCCGACTTGAGCACCGCGTCGTGGTTGCGCCGCGCCGCCAGCAGCGCCGCCTCGTTGACCACGTTGGCCAGGTCCGCGCCGGCGAACCCCGGGGTGCGCCCGGCGATCTCGCGCAGGTCCACGTCCGAGCCCAGCTTCACCTGCTTGGCGTGGATCTGGAGGATCTTCTCCCGGCCCTGCTTGTCCGGACGGTCCACCAGCACCTGGCGGTCGAAGCGGCCCGGCCGCATCAGCGCCGAGTCCAGGATCTCCGGCCGGTTGGTGGCGGCGAGGATGATCAGCCCGGCGCGGGCGTCAAAGCCGTCCATCTCCGCCAGCAGCTGGTTGAGGGTCTGCTCCCGCTCGTCGTGACCGCCGGCCACGCCCGCGTTGCGCGACTTGCCGATCGCGTCCAGCTCGTCGATGAAGATGATGCACGGGGCCTTGGCGGTGGCCTGGGCAAACAGGTCCCGGACCCGGGCCGCGCCGACGCCCACGAACATCTCCACGAACTCCGAGCCGGAGAGGGAGAAGAAGGGCACCCCGGCCTCACCGGCCACCGCGCGCGCCAGCAGCGTCTTGCCGGTGCCGGGCGGACCCACCAGCAACACCCCCTTGGGGATCCGGCCACCGAGGCGGCGGAACTTCTCCGGCACCTTGAGGAACTCCACGATCTCCCGAAGCTCGTCCACCGCCTCGTCGATCCCGGCCACGTCCTTGAAGCCCACCCCCACGTCCACCTCGGCCTGGACCTTGGCCCGGGTCTTCCCGAAGCTCATCACGCTCTGCGGACCGCCCTGCCCCATCCCGGCGCTCATCCGCCGCATCAGGAAGCTCCAGAACAGGAAGGCCAGGCCCAGCGGCACCAGCCAGATCCAGAAGGCCTCGGCCAGCCCGGACTTGGGGAGGGCCTCGTAGGGCACCTTCTTCTCGTCCAGCAGCTTGACCAGCTCCTCGTCCCCCTCGACGCGGTAGGCCAGCCAGGGGAGGCTGGCCGGTTCACCGCGCAGCGCGCCGTCCTCCTGCTTGGCGGGTGCGGCGGCCTCGGGCAGGTAGCCCTTCACCGACTCAGGCGCGATCTGCACCCGGGCGAACTGGCCCTGGGTCACCGCCTCCTTGAACTGGCTGTAGCTGACCCGCCGCACTCCCGCATCCTGGAACACGTTGCGGAACAGCATGAACCCCAGCACCAGCAGCAGCACGTAGCCCAGCGGAGAACCGAAACGGAACCGGGGTCCATTGGGGCCCGCCGGCTTCTCGTTCTTCTTCCCCCTCGGATTCGTGCCCGGCGGTGGACTGACCTGCATGTTCGCCAAAACGCCCTCCCAACACCCAATCCGCGAAGATGCGGATCCGGGCGCAAAGATGTGCACGCACCGGATGGGGACAACTGGGCGTGTGGCGATCGTCCCGCGGTGACGCTACCCACCCTTTGGAGCCGACGTTTGGCAGCGCGACGGATCAGGGAACGGGTCCAGTGGTGGACACCGCCGGGTCAGTGATCCAGGCCCAGCAGCCGCTCCAGCGAACGCTGGTCGGCCGGAGGGAACTGGTACCCGGACATCTCCTGCAGGGTCACCCAGCGGTGATCGTGGACGCGGACATTCTGGATGGTGCCGTCGGGGCTGGCCAGCCGGCAGCGGAAGACCCGGAAGTCCACGTCGTACTTGGGGTACTCGTGGTGGATCCGCAGGGCCTCCGGGCCCACCCGCACCGCGATCCCCATCTCCTCCAGAAGCTCGCGGGCCAGGGCCTCCTCGTCGCCCTCCCCCTCCTCCACCCGCCCGCCGGGGAACTCCCACATCAGCGGGAACACCGCGCCCGGACGGCGCTGGGTGATCAGATACCGACCCCCCTCTTTTTCGATCATCGCGCCCACCACGCGGATGTGTCGACGGCTCATGGTTGCTCCCTCCCGGAGGGCACGCCGCGTACCACGCCACCGGCGCGGGGTACAAACGCGCAGGCGACAGTCGCGGACAGGGCCTCGATCCAGTTCCTGGATCCTCTGGCGGGCTTGCCCCCCTGCAGAAGCTGGAGCTGGCCACCTTCCTGGAAAGACGACGGCCCGCGCTCTTCCGTTCGGAGAGAGGCGGGCCGCATCGGACTTCGGCTGGGAGGACGCCGACTACATCGCGCCGGCGTCGCCGGTGGTCTGGGGCGCGGCGGTCGCGCCGGCGTCCCCGGCGGTCTGGGGCGCGGCGGTCGCGCCGGCATCCCCGGTGACCATCGATCCCACCTCGCCCATCTCCCCTCCGTCGGAGGAGAGGCCGCCGTCGGTGGCCACGGTGCCGCCGTCGGCGCCCGCGGTGGTGGCGGCGGTGATCGCCTCGGAGATCGCGACCAGCTTCTTCTGGATCACCTCCTGGTTCTTGGGGCCCATCCGCAGCAGGTGCTTCTCGGCGGCAGACAGCGCCTCGGTGGCCGGGTCGGCGAAGGCGAACAGCGCGCCCTGGGGGACCACCTCCACCTCGCCCTTGGGCAGCGGCACCGCCACCAGCCGGTTGATCGCGTTCTGCCAGATGGTCTCGAAGCGGGCGTTGCGGGGAGCGATCTCCTCGAAGGCCAGATCGATCCACGGCTTGAGCTCCACGTAGGCGGCGGCGATCACCTTCTCATCCAGCGACCCGATCACCGTGCTCACCCCGTCGTAGCGGGCGTAGGAGGCGGGGGCGATGAAGAGCTTCTTGGTCTTCTTGCGCCGGTCGGTCTTCTCGGTGGTCTGGAAGTCACCCTCCGGCTTGAGGAAGAACAGCCGGGTGCGCGGGCTCTCGCCCTCGGCGATGTTGTTGGTGGCGGAGACGAAGATCCGGACCAGGTCGCTCTGCTTGAGGTACTCGGCCCAGTTGGCCTCGGTGGAGGCGGGGCCCAACAGCGAGCGGACCTTGGGATCGGTCTCCGAAGGGGACGGCAGGGTCGGCTTGGGCGGGGGGGCCGGGGTGCCGGCGTCCACCACCGCCGGAGCGGGGGCCTCCTCGTTGGTGCTGAGGTACCAGTAGCCCAGCCCTCCCAGCGTCAGACACAGTCCGATGATCAGCAAGAAGACCTTGCCACCACCGCCGCTGCTGGGCGGCTTCAGGTGATCGTTGCCTTCGCGGTAGACGTTGAGCGTATCGGCCATATTGGAATCCCCTCCGGGTCCGCGGCTTCTATCGGCGGTAAGTCCCTGCGGCAACGGGGAAATCGCGATCGGGCGTCTCCCGGCGCCGGAGGGCGACCAGGCGAAGGAGGTAGATCGCGCTTGTGGGCGCCCAACCCACTAGGGTGTTCCCATGACCAGCTGGATCTACCGAGTGGGCAACAAGAACGCGTGCATCGAGGACACCCGGAACCTGGTGCTCCAGCACGGGATGATCTGGTGCCGGGCCGGCGACACCCGGAAGGTGCAGCCGGGGGATCGGATCCTGCTGGCCTTCAACGACGAGGGGACGCACATCGTCCCGCTGGCGCTGCTGGAGGCGAGACTGCCCCAGGGCGCGGAGACGCCGATCCGCAAGGGACCGTGTCTGGCGGAGATGCCCGACGCGCCCTTGACCGGCTACCTGGACGCCACCAAGGGAGTGGGCGGCCGCGGCTACCAGGAGATGGACAACCGGGACCACACCGGGCTGTGCGTGCGGGTGATCGACGACTGCTCCTCGCTGTGGTCGAAGCGGGCGCCGGGGCGCGATCCCCACAAGGCGCCGCCGGCCTCGGAGTTCGGGTGGATGCACCGCGAGGCGGGCAGCGGGCCGATCGTGGAGTTCGATCCCTCGCTGTTGACCGACCCGCTGCTGCCCGTGGAGCTGCGTCCGTAATCGGTGACAACCCGGGGGCAGGAGTAGTAGCAGCAGCCCCATGTCGAGAGTGATTCGAGCTGCCCGCGGCAACACCCTCTCCTGCAAGGGCTGGGTGCAAGAGGCCGCCTTGCGGATGTTGATGAACAACCTGGATCCGGAGGTGGCCGAGCGCCCCGAGGATCTGGTGGTCTACGGCGGCACCGGCAAGGCAGCCCGCAACTGGGAGGCCTTCGATCGGATCGTGGCCTCGCTCCAGTCGCTGACCGACGAGGAGACGCTGCTGGTGCAGTCCGGCAAGCCGGTGGGGATCATGAAGACCCACAAGGACGCGCCGCGGGTGCTGATCGCCAACTCCAACCTGGTGGGGGCGTGGGCCAACTGGGACCACTTCCGCGACCTGGAGCAGAAGGGGCTGATGATGTACGGCCAGATGACTGCCGGCTCCTGGATCTACATCGGCACCCAGGGGATCCTGCAGGGCACCTACGAGACCTTCGCCCAGGCCGGGCGCACCCACTTCGGCAGCGCCGATCTGGCTGGCCGGATGGTGCTCTCCGGAGGCCTGGGCGGGATGGGCGGCGCGCAGCCGCTGGCCGCCACCATGAACGGGGCGGTGTTCCTGGGGGTGGAGGTGGACGAGACCCGCGCCCGCCGCCGGGTGGAGACCCGCTACCTGGACGTGGTGGCCAAGGATCTGGATGAGGCGATTGCCCTCTGCCTCGCGGCGAAGCAGGCCAGGGTGGCCCGGTCGATCGCGGTGATCGGCAATGCGGCGGAGATCTTCCCGGAGCTGTTGCGCCGTGGGGTGCACTTCGATCTGGTCACCGATCAGACCTCCGCCCACGACCCGCTCAACGGCTACGTCCCCCGGGGGCTGACCCTGGCCCAGGCGGCGGCGCTGCGGCTCAGCGATCCCAAGGGCTACGTGGACCAGGCCCGGGCCTCGATGGTCGCGCAGGTCTCGGCGATGCTGGGCTTCAAGCAGGCCGGCAGCCATGTGTTCGACTACGGCAACAACATCCGCGCCCAGGCCGAGCTGGGTGGGCTGCAGGGGGCGTTCGGCTTCCCCGGCTTCGTCCCCGCCTACATCCGGCCGCTGTTCTGCGAGGGCCAGGGCCCGTTCCGCTGGGCGGCGCTGTCCGGGGATCCGGAGGACATCCGCCGCACCGATCGCGCGGTGATGGAGTTGTTCCCCCACAAGGAGTCGCTGCACCGCTGGCTGAAGCTGGCGCAGGAGAAGGTCGCCTTCCAGGGCCTGCCGGCGCGGATCTGCTGGCTGGGCTACGGCGAGCGGGAGAAGGCCGGGCTGGCCTTCAACGAACTGGTCCGCACGGGCGAGGTGAAGGCGCCGATCGTGATCGGTCGCGACCACCTGGACTGCGGTTCGGTGGCCTCCCCCAACCGGGAGACCGAGGCGATGAAGGACGGTTCGGACGCGGTGGCCGACTGGCCGATCCTCAACGCGCTGATCAACGCGGTCAACGGCGCCTCCTGGGTGTCCTTCCACCACGGCGGCGGGGTGGGGATCGGCTACTCGCTGCACGCCGGCCAGGTGATCGTGGCCGACGGAACCGAGGCCGCCGCCAAGCGGCTGGAGCGGGTGCTGACCTCCGACCCGGGGATGGGCGTGCTGCGCCACGTGGACGCCGGCTACGAAGAGGCGATCGAGGTCGCCCACCAGCGGGGGGTGAAGATCCCCGGCGTGACCTGCTAGTGGCGTTCGACCGGCTGATCCGCAACACCTCGGAGGTGCTCACCCTGACCGGGGCTCCGCCAGACGCGGAGCGGGCGCTGGCCCCGATCCATGGCGGGGTGGTGGGGATCGCCGGGGGGAAGATCGCCTATCTGGGCCCGGAGGCGCAGCTGCCGCCGGGCGCGGTGGGTCCGTCCACCGAGGTGCTGGATGCCCAGGGCGGCTTTGTGGGCCCGGGGTTCGTGGATCCGCACACCCACGCGGTGTTCGCGGGCGAGCGGGACCGGGAGTTCGAGCTGCGCAACCGGGGGGCGACCTATCTGGAGATCGCCCAGGCCGGCGGAGGGATCGCCAGCACCGTCCAGGCCACCCGGGCCGCCTCCGAAGAGGAGCTGGTGGCGCTGGCCGCGCCAAGGCTGCGGCGGATGCTGAAGTTCGGGATCACCACCGCGGAGGTCAAGAGCGGGTACGGGCTGAACACCGAGGCGGAGCTGAAGATGCTGCGCGCGGTGAAGCGGCTGGGGGAGACGCTGCCGATCTCCCTGGTCCCCACCCTGCTCTGCGCCCATGCCATCCCGCCGGAGTACAAGGAGCGGCGCGGCGCGTACCTGGACCTGTGCACCGAGGAGATCATCCCCGAGGCCGCCCGGCTGGGGCTGGCGCGCTTTTGCGACATCTTCACCGAGCAGGGCGCCTTCGACGTCCCGGAGAGCCGGCGGATCCTCCAGGCCGGGCTGGCCGCGGGGTTGATCCCCCGGCTGCACGCCGATCAGCTCTCCAACCTCGGCGCGGTGGAGCTGGCCTGCGAGCTGGGCGCCGCCAGCGCCGATCACCTGGAGCAGGTCTCCGACGCCGGCATCGCCGCGCTGGCCCGGGCCGGGGTGTCCGGGTGTCTGGTGCCGGTCTCCACCCTGTTCCTGCGGGTGCGGCCCTATGCCCCCGGGCGAAGGCTGTGGGACGCGGGGGTGAACGTGGCGCTGGGGACCAACGTCAACCCCGGCTCGGCGATGAGCGAGAACCTGCCGCTGACCCTGGGGCTGGCCTGCCTGGAGAACGGGCTGACCCCGGCGGAGGCCTATTGGGCCGCCACCCGCGGCGCGGCCCGGGCCCTGCGGCTGGAGGAGGCGGGACGGCTGCAGCAGGGTGGGCCGGCGGACCTGGTGATCTTCACCTGTGCCAGCTTCCGCCACCTGCCCTACCACCTGGGGATCAACCACGCCCGGGTGGTCCTGCGCGGTGGCCAGGTGGTGGCGCGGCAGCCTTCCGACGCCGCCGCCTGTGTCTGACCGGGGATAGCCCCGCGCACGCGGAGGTCGCCGTCCGGGCCGGGACGGACTAGATGGAGGGGGCAGCCATGTGTCGCCTCTTCGGATTCCGATCGAACCTCGCTACCCCGGTGCACCGCTCCTTGCTGAGCGAGCAGAACTCACTGCGGGTCCAGTCCCACGAGCACAAGGATGGGTGGGGCATCGCCTCCTATCCAGGAGAGCTGCCGGAGGTCGCGCACGGGTTGGGCGCGGCGCACGGGGACCCGGAGTTTGAACGGGTCAGCAGCCTGCTCTCCTCGCGCACCGTGCTGGCCCACGTCCGCCTGGCCTCGGTGGGCAGGGTCCACAAGCTCAACGCCCACCCGTTTGTCCACGGTCGCTGGGCGTTCGCCCACAACGGGACGGTGCGCGACTTCGCCGCCCACCGGGAGGAGCTGGAGTCGGCGATCGCCCGGGACCTGCGGGCGCAGTTGCAGGGGGAGACCGACTCCGAACGTTGCTTCTACCTGTTCCTGACCCAGCTGCGGGAGAACGGCCGGGAGGATCAGCCCAGCGCGGACGACGTGGCCCGGGCGCTGGCGCAGGTGACCCAGCGGGTGACCCGGCTGACCGATCAGCCGGACGGGCAGAAGCCCACCTCGATGAACCTGCTGGTGACCAACGGGGATTTGATGGTGGCCAGCCGGCTCAACCGCACCCTGTTCTTCTCCGAGGGCCGCAAGCACCCCGCCACCGCGGACCGCCCCCCGGAGGGCAGACACCTGGAGCAGCTGGTGATCGCCAGCGAGAAGCTGGAGGGCGAGTCCCACTGGCACGAGGTCCCCGAGCGCTCGATGGTCGGCGTCGGCCCCCGGCTGACCCTGCGCTTCTGGAGGACCGACTCACTGGTCGAGGACTGACGCAGCGTCCCAATAAAGGGGACAGGCTACATTTGCCGATCCTCCTGGCCTGCGGCCACGCGTCCAGCAGCGTGAGGACCGCTACCGGTCCGCCGCGGGGGCCTCCTGCCACGCATCCAGCAGCGTGAGGACAGGCGACAGCTACCGATCCGCCGCCAGTGCCTCCTGCCACGCGTCCAGCAGCCGGGTGGAGCGTTCGCCGCGGGCGGTGACCACGATTCGCCGCTGGTCGATGCTGACCGTCTGGAGCCGCAGATCGAGAGCGTCCTCGGGCATCGCCGCCGGGATCCGGTCGATCCACTCCACCAGGAACGCACCGGTCCCTTCGGTGAGCAGATCGAAGAAGCCGGTGGCGTACAGCTCCTCCTCGTCCGCCAGCCGGTAGAGGTCCGCGTGGAAGAGCGGGATCCGGCCCTGGTACGGATAGACGATGGCGAAGGTCGGGCTGGCCACCTCTCCGCGAGCGACCCCTGCCCCTTCCGCCACGCCGCGGGAGAACTCGGTCTTGCCCGCGCCCAGCTCTCCCATCAGCCCCACGAAGTCCCCCGGCATTAGCAGCCGTCCCAGCGCCACGCCCAGCGCCCGGGTCTGCTCCGGGGAGGCCGACTCCAGCTGCCGGGTCACCGTCCCCATCGGGTCCACACCTCTCCCAGGCTGGCGATCAGCTCGCTGGCGATCAGGCCCAGCTGACCGGTCCGCTTCGCCGCCAGATCCCCGGCCAGGCCGTGGGCGTAGGTCGCGGCCAGCGCCGCATCCAGCGGCTCCAGCCCCTGCGCCAGCAGGGCGCCGATCATCCCGGAGAGCGCGTCTCCCATCCCGGCGGAGGCCATCCCCGGGTTGCCGGTGGGGTTGATCCAGGCGGTGCCGTCCGGGGCGGCGATCACCGTCCGCGCGCCCTTGAGCACCGTGATCACCCCCTGCCCCACCGACAGCTCGCGGGCCGCGCCCAACCGGTCGGTCTGGATCTCCTGGGTGCTGCGCCCGAGCAGGCGCGCCATCTCGCCCGGATGCGGGGTCAGCACCAGCGCGGCGCGGGTGTTGGACAACAGGGCCAGCTCGGAGCCGATCGCATTGAGCGCGTCTGCATCCAGCACCATCGGCAGCTCCAGCTGATCGAACAGCGCCCGCAGCAGCGCGGCGGTGTCCTCGCCCCGCGCGATCCCGGGGCCAATCACCAGCGCCGACTTCCCCTCCGCCAGCTGCAGCAAGCGCGGCAAATCCTCCAGCCCCAGCGCGGCCTTCCCCGTCAGCGGCGCGCCCATCAGCTCCGGCGCGTGGACCAGCACCGCCTCCTGCGCCTCCGGCCGGGTGGCCACCGTGACCAGCCCCACCCCCGAGCGCAGGGCGGCCCGGGCGGTCAGCGCCGCGGCGCCGGTCTTCCCCGGGCTGCCGGCCACCACCAGCAGGTGCCCATAGGTCCCCTTGTGGGTGTCCGAGCGCCGCGGGGCCAGCCGCTCCTTCGCATCCGACTCCTCCAGCCCCAGGGTCCGCGCCCCGGACGCGACTGCCTCCCGGGGAAGCCCGATGTCGGCGACCTTCACCGCGCCGGCCAGGGTGGCTCCCGGCTCCATCGCCAGCCCCACCTTCTCGTAGCCGAAGGTGACTGTGACGTCCGCCTCCACACAGGGGACAAAGGCCTTGCCGGTGTCCGCCCGGAGTCCGGAGGGGAGATCCGCGGCCAGCACCTTGGCGCCGCGCTGCCGCCAGCGGGCGATCCGCTCGATGGCCACTGCGTACTCTCCTCCCGGAGCCCGGGAGAGTCCGGTCCCCAGCAAGGCGTCGATCACCACGTCCCCCGGCTCCACCGTCAGCTCGTCGGGGATCGGGGCGGGAACGAAGCCACACCCCTTGAGCGCGTGGAACGCCTCCGCCGGAAGCTGGGCGTCATCCCCAGGAAGCAGTTCGCAGTGGACCTCGCGGTCCAGCGCCAGCAGCCGGCGGGCGGCGACCAGGCCGTCTCCTCCGTTGTTGCCGCGTCCGCACAGGACCAGGAAGCGGCCGGTGCCGGCGGCCAGCCGTTGCGCCTCCTCGGCCAGGGCGGCGCCGGCGCGCTCCATCAGCTCCCCGGTGGAGCCCTGCTGCTGGGCGCTGGCGCGCTCCAGCTGGGCCATCTGTGCCGCGGTGACCAGGAGCTTCACGCCGTGACCTCAGGTCGGGTTGCGCATCAGGTCCAGCATCTCGCGGACCGCGCGTTCGAAGCCCACCAGCACTGCCCGGCCGACGATCGCATGCCCGATGTTCAGCTCGTCGATCTCCGAGATCCTGGCCACCGCCTTCACGTTCTCGTAGTTGAGCCCGTGTCCGGCGGCCACGCCCATCCCCAGCTTGGCGGCCGACTTGGCGGCGTCCACGATGCGGGCCAGCTCGCGGCTGCGCTCCTTCTCGTTGCGGGCCTCCGCGTAGCGGCCGGTGTGGATCTCGATCCGGTCCGCGTTCACCTTGTGGGAGGCGCGCACCTGATCCAGGTCCGGGTCGATGAACAGGGAGACGATGATGTCCCCGTCCTTGAGGTTCTTGATCAGCTTGGCCAGCTGCTCGCGCTGCGAGTTGACGTCCAGCCCGCCCTCGGTGGTGAGCTCCTCCCGCCGCTCCGGGACCAGGGTCACCAGGTCCGGCTTGTACTCGTAGGCGATCTTCACCATCTCCGCCGAGGCCGCCATCTCCAGATTCAACACCGTCTGGCAGGTCTCGCGCAGGATCCGCAGATCGCGATCCTGGATGTGCCGGCGGTCCTCGCGCAGGTGGATGGTGATCTGATCCGCGCCCGCCAGCTCCGCCAGCGCGGAGGCGGTCACCGGATCCGGGTACTGGGTCTTGCGCGCCTGGCGCAGCGTGGCCACGTGGTCGACATTCACGCCGAGTCGCTGGGTCATAGGCGGGTACTCATATCAGCGGCGGCGGGGAGTCAAAGTCCGGGTAGCGTCGGCCCCGACCATGATCGACCACTTCACCCTCTCGGTCCGGGACCTGGCCAAAAGCCGGGCCTTCTACCAGCAGGCACTGGCGCCCCTGGGCTACCGGCTGACCAGCGACTACGACCAGTTCCTGGGTTTCGGCGACACCCGGCCCTACTTCTGGCTCAAGCAGGGGCCGTCCAGCCCGACGCACATCGCCTTTGCCGCCAAGACCCGCGCGGAGGTGGACGCGTTCTACCGGGTGGCGCTGAAGGCAGGCGCCAAGGACAACGGTCCGCCGGGACCGCGGCCGCACTACCACCCGAACTACTACGGGGGGTTCGTGCTCGACCCGGATGGAAATCCGATCGAAGCGGTGTGCCACGCGGCAGAGGCGCCGACTGCGCGCGAGGAGGCGATCTTGAAAAAGATCGCCCGGAAGGCCGCACCCCCGCGGGTGAAGAAGCGGGCCCAGGCGAAGACGCCGCGGAGGCCAGCCAGGAAGAAGCAGACCTGAGGAATCGGTCAGGTGCTCAGGTCGGTCTTGTCCCAGGAGACGTTGGGAGACAACGCCCAGGTGAGCGCGTGTCCATCCGGGAAGGCTACCGGCCCGCATTCAATCCGCGGGCCGGAAAATGTAACCTGTCCCCTTTGTCGGCGCGGGGCGTTAGCCGTTGAGCGACTTGCTCAGCGCGTCGGCGATCTGCTTGGCGTGCTGCTGGTTCTTCTCGGCGTCCGGGCCTTCGATCAGCACCCGGGCCTTGGGCTCGGTGCCGGAGAAGCGGACCAGCACCCGGCCGTCCTTGCCCAGCTTCTTCTCCACGTCGGCGATGCTGCGCATCACCTCCGGCAGCTCTCCCAGCTCACGGCGCTGCTTGACCACCACGTTGAGCAGGGTCTGCGGCACCGGGTGGAAGATGGAGGCCAGCTCGGAGATCGGCTTCTGCTGCCGGCAGGCCACCGCCAGCAACTGCAGCCCGGCGAGGATCCCATCCCCGGTGGTGGCGTGATCCAGGAACAGCAGGTGGCCGGACTGCTCGCCACCGAAGTTGTAGCCGTTCTTCCGCATCTCCTCGACCACGTAGCGGTCACCGACCTTGGTGCGCACCACCTTGCCGCCCCACTTGGCCACCGCGTGCTCCAGGCCGATGTTGCTCATCACCGTGGAGACCACCGTCTTCTTCTTCAGCTCCTTGCGGGCCATCAGCTCGCCGGCGCAGATCGCCATGATCGCGTCGCCGTCCACCACCTGGCCCTTCTCATCCACCACGATCAGCCGGTCGGCGTCCCCGTCCAGCGCCAGGCCCATGTGGGCCCCGTGCTTGACCACTGCCTTGGCCAGGTTCTCCGGGTGCAGCGCGCCACAGCGGTGGTTGATGTTCTTGCCGTCCGGGTCCACCCCCAGCCGGATCACCTTGGCGCCCAGCTCCTCCAGCACCTCCGGGGCCACCTTGTAGGCGGCGCCGTTGGCGCAATCGACCACCACCGTCAGCCCCTCCAGGGTCAGCTCCCGGGGGAAGGTGTTCTTGAGGAAGACGTTGTAGCGGCCCCGCGCGTCCTCCCAGCGGACCGCCCGGCCAATCTTGGTGGCGGTGGGCCGGATCCGGTCGATGGCCCCGTTGGCCAGCAGCTCCTCGATCTTGAACTCGGTCTCGTCGGGCAGCTTGAAGCCGTCCCGCCAGAAGAACTTGATCCCGTTGTCCTGGTACGGGTTGTGGGAGGCGGAGATCACCGCGCCCGCGTCCGCCCGCATGGAGGTGGTGATGTTGGCGATCCCCGGAGTGGGCAGCGGGCCGACCAGGGCCACGTCCACCCCCATGGAGGTGATCCCCGCCGCCAGCGCCTGCTCCAGCATGTAGCCGGACACCCGGGTGTCCTTTCCAATCACCACCCGGTGCCGATGGTTGCCGTTGCGGATCAGGTACGCGAGCGCGCGGCCCAGCTGCACCATCACCTCCACGGTCATCGGGTACACGTTGGCGACGCCGCGCACCCCGTCGGTGCCAAACAGCCGCTGCGACTTACGGGCCTCGCTCGCCTTCTCGTTCATCCGGTACGCCATCTGCCTTCCATCCCCTTCTCGAATCGTCTGATTCGCCAACCCGCCAAATCGGTCCGCGCCCTCAAGAGGCGCCGGTCCCGTGCAGAGTGGCCGAAACTAGGAACCCACCGGTCCGCCAGCAACCGGGTGCGTCATTCTCGGGGCAACCCACCTGCCCTGAATAGCGGTCTTTGCGACATTCCAGCCCGCCTGCCCGCTGTGCGCGCGAGGGCTCAGAACAGTTCGCCGCCTCCGGTGGACAGCCGGACCGCGTCCGCCACCGCCAGCGCATCCCGGGTCTCCTGGACGTCGTGCACCCGGACCACGTCCGCGCCCCCGGTCACCGCCGCCAGGGCCACCGACCCCAGCGATCCGGCCAGCCGCTGCTCCGCCGGCTTGTTCCCGGTGAGCTTGCCCAGGAAGGACTTGCGGCTGGTCCCCACCAGGACTCCCACTCCCAGCACCCGGAGCTGGGCCAGGTTCCGCAGCAGGAACAGGTTGTGGCCCAGGGTCTTTCCAAAGCCGATCCCCGGATCCACCAGCAGCCGCTCGCGTGGGACTCCGGCGGCGATGGCCCTCACCACCCCGTCGCGCAGAAAACCGAGCACCTCCTCCATCACGTCTCCGTAGCGGGGAGCGTCCTGCATCGTCTGGGGGGTGCCCTGCAGGTGCATCAGGCAGGCGGAGGCGCCCTGCTCGGCCACCACGTGGGCCAGGTGGGGTTCGAAGGTGAAGCCGCTGATGTCGTTGATCAAGGCCGCGCCCTCCCCCAGCGCGGCGGAGGCCACCGCCACCTTGGTGGTGTCCACCGAGAGCGGAACCCCGGTCCGGGCCCGCAGCCCGCGGATCACCGGGAGCACCCGGCGCAGCTCCTCCTCCGCCGGTACCGGCCGGGAGCCGGGCCGGGTGGTCTCCCCGCCGATGTCCAGCAGGTCCGCCCCCGCCTCCACCAACGCCAGCCCGTGGGCGATGGCCGCCTCCGGATCCAGGTAGCGCCCCCCGTCGGAGAAGGAGTCCGGGGTGACGTTGACGATCCCCATCAACAGGGTCCGCTCCCCCAGCGGAAAGCGGCGGTCGCCCACCTCCAGCACCCGGGGCGGATCGAACACCGAGGCCAGCGCGCCGGACAGCGCCCCCCGCAGCTCGCACAGTTCCGGTTGTCCGTGGGTCAGGGAGATCGCCCGCTCCAGCTGTTCGCGGCGGCCGGTGAGCAGCGCGCTGCCCGGGCGTTTCTGCTGATCCCCGGAGAGGTAGGCCGGGGCCTCCTCCCGACCGGGGGTCTCGCAGGCCTCCCCCAGCCCCTTGAGGAAGCGGCCCTCCACCCGGGTCAGCCCGGTCAACAGCAGGGTCAGGTGGGGAAGCTTCTCCCCCAGGTACTCCCGGGCGCGGGTGGGCAGCCCCAGGCGGGAGAAGGCGATGTCCAGATCGCCTTGGCGATCAGCGGTGATGACGCGCGCCAGGATCACGATGCCTCTGGGGAAAATAAAAAGGCCGGCGAGGCAGAGACTGCCTCACCGGCCGTACCCGAGCGGGGTTGCTAGGCCTTGTTCGGCTCGAGTCCCTTGGGAAGACCCTCCAGCGCGTCGAGGATCTTCCGCTTTTCCTTCTTCTCCGGCGGCTTGGGCATCGCGGTCACCCGCGGCGGCGGCGGCGGCCTGGAGATCGATCCACCCTGGACGATGACGTTGAGGTCCTCGGCGTCCAGCGTCTCGTATTCGATCAGCGCGTCGGCGATCTTCTGCAGCTTGTCCTTGTGCTCGGTGAGCAGGATCTTGGCGCGGTTGTAGGCCCCGACCACGATCTCCCGCACCTCGCCGTCGATCTCCCGGGCGGTGGCCTCGGCGTAGTTGGGCTTGCTGGCGAAATCACGGCCCAGGAAGACCTCGCTCTCGCTGCTGCCAAACGCCAGGGGGCCCATCTTCTCGCTCATCCCCCACCGGCAGACCATGGCCCGGGCGTACTCGGTGGCCCGCTCGATGTCCGAAGAGGCGCCGGAGCTCATCTCTCCGAACATGATCTCCTCGGCCACCCGGCCGCCCATCATCATCGCGATCTGGTCCAGGATGGTCTTCTTGTAGAGGTTCACCCGATCCTCGACCGGCAGCGCCTGGGTCAGGCCCAGCGCCCCACCGCGGGGAATGATGGTGACCTTGTGAACCGGATCACAGCCGGGGAGCAGCTTGCCGACCAGCGCGTGGCCGGCCTCGTGCACCGCGGTGTTCCGCTTCTCCTTCTCGTTCATCACCATCGAGCGGCGCTCGGGCCCCATCAGGACCTTGTCCTTGGCGGCCTCGAAGTCGGTCAGGTCCACCCGCTCCTTGTTTTGCCGGGCGGCGAACAAGGCGGCCTCGTTGACCAGGTTCTCCAATTCGGCGCCGGTCATCCCGGGGGTGCCGCGGGCGATCTGCTCCAGATCCACTTCCGGAGACAGCGGGGTCCGCTTGGTGTGCACCTTGAGGATCCCGATCCGGCCCTTCACGTCCGGGCGGGGAACGGTGATCCGGCGGTCGAACCGACCCGGCCGCTGCAGCGCCGGATCCAGCACGTCCGGACGGTTGGTGGCGGCGACCAGGATCACGCCCTCGTTGGACTCAAAGCCGTCCATCTCCACCAGCAGCTGGTTGAGGGTCTGCTCGCGCTCGTCGTGACCGCCGCCCAGCCCGGCGCCACGGTGCCGGCCCACGGCGTCGATCTCGTCGATGAAGATGATGCAGGGGGCGTTCTTCTTGCCCTGCTCGAACAGGTCGCGGACCCGGGAGGCGCCCACGCCCACGAACATCTCCACGAAGTCCGAGCCGGAGATGGAGAAGAAGGGCACGCCGGCCTCACCGGCCACCGCGCGCGCCAGCAGGGTCTTGCCGGTGCCAGGGGGGCCCATCATCAGCACGCCCTTGGGGATCCGGCCGCCCAGCTTGGTGAACTTCTTGGGGTCCTTGAGGAAGGCGATGATCTCCTCCAGCTCCTCCTTGGACTCGTCGATCCCCGCCACGTCGGCGAAGGTGATCTTGTTGTGGCTCTCGGAGAGGAGCTTGGCCTTGGACTTGCCGAAGCTCATCGCCTTGCCGCCGCTGCCCTGCAGCTGCCGCATGAAGAAGATGAAGAAGAACACCAGCAGCAGGATCGGCATCCACTGGGAGAGGATGGTGATCCAGAGGCTGTTCTGTTCCTCCGGAGCGTAGGTGACGTCCACGCCCTTGAACTTCTCCAGCACCGCGCCATCCGCCTCCGGGCCGGCGCTCTTGAACTTCTCGTTGGTGTCGGTGAAGACGCCCGAGTACTCGTTTCCCTTGATGGTGACGGAGGTGACCTTCTTGGACTCCACCGCCGAGATCAGGCTGGTGAAGCTGACCGGCTTCACCGTCTCGGTGTTGTTGGCGAAGTACTGGTAGAAGGCCAGGAAGAGGGCGATCAGGATCACCCAGAGGCCGATGGTCTTGTAGCTGGAGCGCACGGTCCGAACAGGCCTTTCTGTTGCGCCGCGGCCCTAACTTCCGCGGCGAAGTCCCAAACAGCGGACCCCCTCCCGGACATTCTCCGGGCCTGGGGAACGACGTCCTCTATAACCTAGCGGATCCGTGGTCGCTCGCATTGCTTGGTTTCAAGAAGCGATCAGGTGCCAACGTCCAGAACCCACCGGAGCCTTGGGCCACACCCCCGCCACCCCCAGGATCTCTCCCCCGGCGGAGACGATCACCGGTAACCGGTCCCGCCGCTCCCGGGGAACCTTGGCATTGACCAGCAGATCCTGAAGCTTGGACGTCTGCCCGGTAGACAGCCGCACGCGGTCGCCCGGCTGCCTTCGCCGGATGGTGAGCGGGAGGGCGGAAGCGGCGAGTGGAAGGGCCCACACCCCGCCGGGGGCTTGCTCCAGCAGGGAGAGGGTCAAGCCGGAGGAGGCGTCCTGGACCGGTTGGCCGGGGACCAGCGGGTAGGCGTCCGGCCCGGTCGTCCCTGGAAGCGCGGCCAGCACGCGCAGCCGTCCGCCCTCCATCCGCACCTGGGTCTGCCGGTCCAGGGCCACGTGGCCCCCCTTCCAGAGGCAGTCCTCCAGCTGGTCCAGCCGCGGGCTGCTGACGGTGACCCCCTGCCGTTCCAGGAGCCAGACCCACAGCCGGGAGCGGATCGCCGGCAGCAGCGCCCGGAGCCCCACCGTGTCCAGCGAACCGTCGGCGAGCCGCAGCCGGGTCAGCGCATCCTCCGCCTGGGACCGCAGCGTCCGCTCATCGGTGGCCGCCAGGCGCGCAAAGCGGGCCAGGTGCAAGACGGCGTCGACTCCCAGCGCGTCGGTCAGCGCCGGGAGCACCCCCCGCCGGACCCGGACCCTCAGAAAGGTGGGGTCGGTGTTCATCGGATCGGAGGCAAAACCCACTCCCTGCTGGGCCAGGTAGGCCTCCACCTGGGCACGGGTGACCTCCAGCATCGGGCGCACGAAGGGTCCCTTGCGCTCCAGGATGGAGGCGGCGCCCCGGAGTCCGGCGCCCCGCCCCAGCCGCATCAGCAAGGTCTCCGCCTGATCGTTGGCGGTGTGCGCGGTGGCGATCCAGTCCAGGCCGCGCTCCACACGGACCGCCTCCAGCTGGGCCTCCCGCAGCACCCGCGCCCGGGCCTCCAGCCCCGGCTGATGCCCCACCTCCAGCCGCCGGACGTGGCAGACAAGCCCCCGCACGGCGGCCTCCGCTTCGACCTGGGCAGCTTCGGCGGAGGCCAGGGGACGCAGCCCGTGGTCCACCGTGCAGATCTCCAGGCGAAGCCCCCACCTGGGCGCTAGTTCATGGGTGGCGCACAGCAGCGCCATCGAGTCCGCCCCTCCGGAGACGGCGAGCAGCCCGGCGGAGCGGCTCAGATCCAGGCGCTCGAGCGAGGCCTCGATCGCTTCAATGAGGGGAGGTAGGCGGGCTCTGCGGGACATGCGACACCGGAAGCGGAGGTGATCACTCGTCCTTTTCCGCTTGACAGTCGTTTGTTGAAGCTGTCAGCCCCGCGTCTTATCATTGTCTGCAGGCCCGAAAGTCCTCAAAACTTCGGGGAAATACGCAGCGCGGTGGTCGGTGTTGGTAGTGCAAATCGAATTTGGTGTTGGACCTAGGGGTCCCCCCCCTCCCCCTCTGGGTCCACGGGATTGCCGGAACTCCGGCGATCCCTCTTTCCGAGGCGCCCCGGTTCGAAAAGAGCCGGGGCGCTTCCCTTTCGGCGCTCCCGCGGGGCACGAAGCCCCGGGGTGTACGCGCAGGTGCCGTCCCTGCGCAGAAGGTCGCGGAACCCGCCGAAAACGTTGACCCCGGGGGGCGCTTGTCGGATAAACGCTCCAGGTCCAGCACCGACATCCCGACTGGGCCTCTTCTGGAGATCGACGCAATGGCTGGCACCGACAAGCGAAAGCAATCGCTCTACTTTCCCGAGGAGATGCTGAAGGAGATCCAGGAAGAGGCGACCCGGCAGGACCGGTCTCTCTCGTGGGTCGTTCAGCAGGCCTGGAAGATCGCTCGTGATCGGATCAAGGCCTTCCCCGCAGTCAACGACGTTTCGGGCCCGGGCGACGAAGCGCTCCCGGACACCCGCGAGGAGTAGTGGTGGTCTATGCCCGGTGATCACCGGAAACAATCGCTCTACTTTCCCGAGGAGATGCTCACCGAGATTCAGCGGGAGGCACTCCGTCAGGATCGCTCCATCTCCTGGATCGTCCAGCAGTCCTGGAAGATCTCGCGCGCGGAGATCAGGCGGAAGCCCTCGCTGAACGATGTGCTCAGCGGCGCCCCGCGTCCTCCGACGCCGGGCAGCTCCCAGACCTGATCCCGTGGTCTGTTTCGCCCTCCCCGGCCCCTCCCTCAAGGGGGGCTGGGCTGGGCACACCCGGTGAACACGATGCGCGACGGATCCACCGTCAGTGCCGTGCCCAGGGTGCCGTGACGCTCCCGCATCTCCCGCTCCGCCAGGTCTGAGTCGATCCCGCCCCGCGCCGGGCGCCGGGAGCGATCCGCGTCCAGCCCCTGCAGCACTTCCTGGGTCTCGGCGCCGAAGTTGATCAGGAAGTCGGTGATCGCCACCCGCACCATCGCCTCCGGATCGGCCACCACCGCGTTGCCCTGCACCAGCACCCGGCTGCCCACCCGCAGGTCGGTGATCCGCCCCGGGGAAGGGGTGGTCCCGGGGATGGCGCAGTCCAGCTGTAGCTGACTGCCTTCGGAGAGGTGCATGAAGTTGCCCGGGCCGCCCACGATCGGCTGGGTGACCTCGGAGAGGTTGTCCACTCCGGCGGCCAGGATCTGCACCAGCTCGGCGACCTTCACGTCCAGGGTGATCACCGTGTTGTCGAAGAGCAGGATCTCGTGCAGCGCGCCGTTGAGCAGCGGCCCCTGCGGCAGCACCTGCCGGGAGACGCAGAAGCCCTCGGCGCGGATCCCGCCTCCGTTGATCAGCCCCAGCTCCGGAGGCCCCAGCGAGGACTCGCCCAGGTGGAGGAAGGCGTCCGCCGCCAGCTGCCCCAGCGCGTTGTTGGTGTGCCGGGCAAACGGGCGATCCAGGTAGACGTCCTGGGCCAGAAAGCCGATCTCCTCCTCTGCGTCCTCCACCACCGCGCAGGGGTCGTTGTACTGGACGCAGCCTGTGCCCAGCAGGACTGCCAACAGCGGGGTCCACGGGCGCATCAGTAGCTCCCCCTCAAGGTCAGCTGGCCCGCCACGCCCTCGCGGGGGACCCCACCCGGCATCCGATCCATCCGGAAGGAGTCGTCGGCCAGCTCGAAGGCAAAGGCGTTGTGCACCGACAGCGACGCCTCCCAGTGTTCGAACACCCGCTCGGTGCGCAGCTGCGCTCCGATCAGGCTGTAGGCCGGCAGCCGCCAGCGGCGGATGTTCTCCAGCGGGGTGCGGCCCAGGTTGCGGCGCTCGGCCCCGCTCTGCAGCAGCAGATCCACGTTGAGCCAGTCGCCCACCGGCATCGAGATGTTGGCGTTCACCCGCCACTGGGGGGTGTCGGTGAGCAGCCGAACCGGCTCGCGGGCCTCCAGATCCTCGGCGCGGAACCAGCTGGCGTTGACCCAGGCCCGGGCCCGTTCGGTGACCTCCAGCCGGGCCTCCGCCTCCGCCCCCAGCACCCGGACCCCCAGCCGGTTGCTGAGCGGGATCACGTTGCCGGAGACGTCGGTGGAGGCGATGGCGTTGTTGAAGTAGCTGAAGAAGAGGTTGGCGCGCAGCCGCACCCGGGCCTCGCCCGCGCTCTGCACCAGGTCCGCCCCCAGGTCCACCGTGTCCACCGTGGACGGCTCCAGCAGCGGGTTGCCGGTAAAGCGCCCCCCGTTGACCGCCGAGTCCGGGGTGGTGGGCAGCAGCTCGCCGGGGGTGGGCGCGCGGAAGGCGCGGCCGTAGCGGGTGGTCAGCACCAGCGAGGGGATGGGCGCGTACGCCACCGCCAGCCGCGGGTTGAGGCTGGGGATCAGCCGGCGGCCGGAGAAGCGCAGGGGCCGGGCCTCCGGATCCTCCACCTGGGGCACCTGCACCAGATCCGCGCGGAAGCCCACGGTGATGGTCAACGGATCGATGATCGTCCACACGTCCTGGGCGTAGAAGGCGCCCTCGAGGCGGGAGTGCGCCGGCCCCGGGTCCTGCAGCCCGGTGCTGGTCCAGGGGGTCAGGCTCCCCCCGGGGGCGAGCCGCAGGTCGGCCGGCTGGTAGTTGATGGCGGTGGCCCGCTCGTAAAGGGATCGGTAGTCGGCGGACAGCCCCACCGTGAGGCGGTTGGTGGGGATCAGGGAGAGATCGGTCTCCACCGAGGTCCCCACCCCGAAGGCGCTGGCCCGCTGCTGCTCCAGGATGCCGTCGGCGAACAGGTGGCCCTCCGGGCAGGGATCGCCAAAGGAGATCTGCGCGGTGCAGTAGCCGCCCAGGGTCCGGTCTCCGGTGAAGTTCTGGTCCCAGTAGCTGCCCGCCCCCGGGGACTGTTGGTAGCGGCGGGAGGTGGATTGCTCGTCCGCGCGCACCGACGCCCGCAGCTGGATGGTGGGGGACAGGTCGCGCTGGTAGCGCACGTCCCCCAGCACCGCCCGCCAGCTCAGCGGCGACTGGGCGCCCAGGGTGTCGAAGAGTCCGATCAGCGCGTTGCGCTGCTCCCCCAGCAAGCGCAGCTGGGCGGAGAGCTGTCCCAGGGAGGCGCTGACGCCCGCGCCCAGGAACCAGCGGTCGTCGCGGGTTTCCCCCACCGGCTGGGCGGTGTCCCGGCGGTACCCCTGGTCGATCATCTCCGCGCCCAGCGAATCCTCCGCCACCGGCCGGATCGCTCCGCCGTGGCGCACCAGGTCCAGGGATCCGGAGACCCGCAGCTCTCCCAGCGAGGTTCCTCCAGCGAGGTGGCCAGTGAAGGCGCCCAGGTTCCCGAGGCTGGCCGCGCCGCGCAGGCCCTCCTCGCGATCGGTGAAGATGTTCACCACTGCCAGCAACGCGCCTTCGGCCTCGCGCACGTTGGAGGGCCCGCGGACCACCTCGATCCGGGCCACGTTCTCCACCGGGAGATCGATCAGCGCCCGGCCGTCGTAGAAGTGGTTGAGGCGGTGGCCATCCAGGAACACCAGCACCTCGGCGTCGGCGCGGATCCCGCGCACGCCGATCCGGTGGAACCCGCTGGTGTCCCGGCTGACGAACAGCCCCGCCAAGGCGTGGAGGACGTCCGGAAGGGATCGGGCGCCCAGGGCACGGATCTCGCTCCGCCCCAGGGTGGTGGAGGTGATCGGCGTCTCACGAACCTCGGTGCCGTGCCGCCCCAGCGCGGCGCTGGTGTCCTCCGCCGCGTACAGCGCCAGCTCCTCGGCCAGTTCGGAGCGCTTCTTCGGGGAAGGCGGCTCCGGATCGTCCGCCCAGGAGGCGTCGTCGCTCGCGGGGACTCGTGCGTCGGAGCCGTCCCGGCGCTCAGCGTCGCCTTGTTCCGACTGCCGGGCTTCGGACTCACGACGGTCCGCTTCCTTCCGCTCCGCCTGGCGGCGATCCGACTCCCGGCGCTCCGTCTCCTTCCGCTCCGCTTCGCGGCGATCGGACTCCCGGCGCTCCGTCTCCTTCCGCTCCGCTTCGCGGCGATCGGACTCCCGGCGCTCCGTCTCCTTCCGCTCCGCTTCGCGGCGATCGGACTCCCGCAGCTCGGTCTCCTTCCGCTCCGCTTCGCGGCGATCGGACTCCCGGCGCTCCGTCTCCCGGCGATCCGACTCCCGGCGTTCCGTCTCCTTCCGCTCTGCTTCGCGGCGCTCGGCCACGGCGCGACCCTCGGACTGGGCCTGCTCCGCCGCCCGTCGCTCGGCCTCTGCGGCCTCCCGCCGCTCACCCTCCCCCGCCCGCGGGGCCTTCACCTCTCCCAGCACCGGCACCCGGGCGGGCGCGGAGGCGCTCATGAACAGGCTGACCCGGGCTCCGCGCCTGGGCTGCCCCTCGATGAAGTATTCGATCACCGGGGGCTCCAGCTCCCAGGAGGGCAGCTCGGCGCGGTACAGGTCCCCATAGCGCAGGGTCATCGCCAGCTCGCGGTACTCGCCGCCCTGCTTGCGGAAGCGGACGTAGACCGTCTTCAGGTCCTTGCCGTTGACCAGCAGCCCATCGATCCGCAGCGTCTCCGAGGCCTTCACCCGCGCCGGTGGGTTGTGGAACATCGCCGCGCGCTGCTGTGCCAGCACCGGGAGTGCGAACAGCAAGGCCACCGGGAGAATCCAGGACTTCGTCGCGCGCAGGCTCAAACCTTCGCCATCGTCGCCCCCTCGGGGCGGGAGTCAAGCCAGGCCCCGACTGTTTTTTGCGGTGCCCGGATGAAGGTGCGACCCTGCCGCCACTCCATGCCCGCGCAGCCCTCGCTCGAGCTCGCTCTCTTCCGCAAACAGAAGGCGGTGATCTCCCGGATGTTGGAGGCCCCCTCCAAGGCGTTCCGTCAGTACGAGGCCCGCTATCGCCGGCGCACGCGCCGCTACGAGACCGCCCTCTCCAGCGAGCAGGTGCTGCAGGAGGCCCGCTGCGCGGATGTGATCTACGTGGGCGACTACCACACGCTGCGCACCGCCCAGGAGGCGTTCCTGGAGCTGGCCCGCGCGGCGACCACCTGGGGCCGGCGGGTGGTGTTCGCCCTGGAGCTGGTGGAGGGCCGCTTCCAGTCGGTGCTGGACGCCTACCTGGCGCGGGAGCTGCCCGAAGAGCTGTTCTTGCAGCAGCTGGGGATCCGCGCCGACGCGGTCAGCATCTGGAGCGGCTTTCGTCCCCTGCTGGCCTTCGCCCGCGAGCAGCGGCTGCAGACCATCGCCATCGACCGGCGGGCCCAGGGTCCGCGCTCGCTGACGATTCGGGACGCCTACGCGGCGCGGAAGGTGGCGGCGGCGGCCAGCGCTCCCGACCGGCCGCTGGTGCTGGTGTTGATGGGCCAGTTCCACATCGCGCCCTGCCACCTCCCGGCGGCGGTGACCGCGGAGCTGGAGGATCCCTCGCTGCGCCAGCTGGTGGTCTACCAGAACTGCGAGGACCTCTACTGGCGTGCCTCCCGCGAAGCCCCCGGCGCGGCCGCGGTGCGGATCCGCGACGGCGAGCTGTGTCTGATCAACACCTCCCCGGTGCTGGCCCAGCAGAGCTTCCTGGATCACGTGGAGGCGGACTCCGGGGACGCGCTGTTGCCCCCTTCCGCCCTGGCCCCCGCCTTTGGCCGGGTGGCCCGGCTGATCGCCCGGCAGTTGGGCGTGGACCTGCAGGACCAGGTAGACACGGTGGCGGTGTGCAGCGTGGCCGACCCGGACGTGCTGGAGCGCCTGCAGGAGCGGGCCCGGTTCACGCCCCAGGAGCTGCGGCAGCTGAGGCAGCGGCTGCTGGATCGGGACAGCTGCTACATCCCGCGCGCCCGGCTGGTGTACCTGGCCTCGCTGTCCTTGAGCCACGCCGCGGAGGAGGCCGCCCACTTCGTGCGCCACCTGTGCGTGGGGCCGGGGATGGATCGCGAGCGCTCCCGGCGCGAAGCCTTCTACGCCCGCTGTCTGGAGGAGGCGCTGGGCTTCGTCGGTTCGCGGCTGGTGCACCCGGATCGGCCGGCGCCCCGGCACTCGGACCTGGCGGAC
Organism: Myxococcaceae bacterium; assembly: GCA_036675345.1. GTDB lineage: Bacteria > Myxococcota > Myxococcia > Myxococcales > Myxococcaceae > JALYOC01. The sequence goes on along the minus strand of JAKFFE010000039.1, from coordinate 57,896 downwards.
AGCTTCCGCCATGGACGCGGCCAGGCCAAGTCGGTGGCCGCCTACGTGCTGGCCCATCGGGCGGCGCAGGACGGGACCCAGGTGGCCCGGGAGAAGCTGATCCCCTCCGAACCCAAGGTCTTCGACGGGGTCAGCCACACCCTCGGCTACCTGTTGGGAGACGCCCTGGACCTGGCGCTGCGCGAGGGCCGACTGCGGCGGAGCGAGCTGCGGGCCCTGTTCAACGATCCCTTCGACGCCGCCGAGGATGACTACTTCGCCCTGCTGGATCGGGTGAGGGTGGCCCCGGCCAAAAAGCGCGCCCGCCGCTGAGCGGTGCGGGGAATCTGGTATTTCTCCTCCCCATGCAGATGAAAGATCGCGTCGAGGAGCTGGCCCGGATCCGCGCCCAGAAGGAGGCGATGGGCGGCACCGAGCGGGTCGAGCGCCAGCGGGCGCGCGGCAAGCTGGACGCCCGGGCCCGGCTGCAGCGGCTCTTTGATCCGGGGACCTTCGAGGAGTACGGCGCGCTGGCCGCGGCGGAGGGTCGGATCCCGGAGGAGGAGGACGCGTCCCGCCCCACTCCCGCGGACGGGGTGATCACCGGCGTGGGCGAGATCCACGGCCGGCCGGTGGCGGTGGCCGCCTACGACTTCACCGTGCTGGGCGGTTCGATTGGCGAGGTGGGCGAGCGGAAGGTGACCCGGCTGCGGGACATGGCGCTCAAGAGCCGGATCCCGATCGTGTGGCTGGTGGACTCGGCGGGAGCGCGGCTGGAGGCGGGAGGAGACATCGATCCGCGGCGGCTGGCCGGCTTCGCCGACACCGGCTACCTGTTCCGCGAGCAGGTGGTGATGAGCGGGGTGATCCCCCAGGTGGCGGCGATGGTGGGGCCCGGCGCCGCCGGCACCGCGTACATCCCCGGCCTGGCGGACTTCGTGCCGATGGTGAAGGGCAACAGCTCGATGGCCATCGGCGGCCCCTACCTGGTGGAGTCGGTGGTGGGCGAGAAGGTCACCGAGGAGGAGCTGGGGGGATCGAAGATCCACAACGAGCTCTCCGGGGTGGCGGACGCGGAGTACCCGGATGATCCCTCCTGCCTGGAGGCGATCCGCGAGTACCTCTCCTTCTTCCCCTCCCACTGCGAGGACCGCCCGCCCCGGAAGGCCAACGCCCCGCCGGTAGATCAGCGCGACGACGAGATCCTGAAGATCGTGCCTGAGAATCCGCGGCAGGCGTTCGACATGCACAAGGTGATCTCGGCCCTGGTGGACGAGCGGAAGTTCTTCCCGATGAAGGGCCGCTTCGCGCGGAACCTGATCACCGGCCTGGCACGGATCGACGGCTATCCGATCGGGATCGTGGCCAACAACTCCATGTTCTACGGCGGGATCCTGGACGTGAACACGTCCGACAAGGCCGCCCGGTTCATCAACCTCTGCGACGCGTTCAACATCCCCCTGCTCTTCCTGCAGGACACCCCCGGGTTCATGGTGGGGACCAAGGTCGAACAGCAGGGGATCATCCGGCACGGCGCCAAGATGATGTACGCGGTGGCCTCCGCCACCGTGCCCAAGTTCACGGTGGTGGTCCGCAAGGGCTACGGCGCCGGGTATTACGTGATGAACGGCCGCGCCTATGAACCGGACCTGATCGTGGCCTGGCCCGGAGCGGAGATCGGGGTAATGGGCCCGGAAGGGATGGTCGCCATCGCCGCCCGCAAGCTGCTCAGCCAGGCCGAATCCCCGGAGGCGGCCAAGGCGCTGAAGGAGGAGCTGGCCGCCGGGCTGCGCCAGCACATCAGCATCTACCGCACCGCCGCCCTGGCGATGGTGGACGACGTGATCGACCCCCGGGACACCCGCCGGGTGCTGGCCCGCGCCCTCAAGCGCACCGCCCACAAGCGGGTGGAACGACCGAGGCGGAAGCGCGAGATCTCCCCGGTCTGAGCGCACCGCGTCAGTAACGGGGACAGGCTACATTCCTGGGCACGTCGATTGCTTCGTGGCCCGAAGGTGACCGACCAGCGGTGCACACGACCGGGACGACTCAGAGCCCGCGATGCCGGAGCAGCGCTTCGAGGAGGGGCCGGAATTCCTCTTCGCCGCGAAGCCCCTCGCGCCAGCGGGCGGGGATCGCCGACAGGCCATCCCGTGCGCCGGCCGCTCCGCCGGCGATCGCCGCGGTGGTGTCGGTGTCCACCCCCAGGGAGATCGCCGATTTGATCGCCGTCTCGTACGGGCCCTGCGAGAACGCCCAGCGAGAGGATCGCAGCGAGTCGGCGACGTAGCCCGAACCACGCCCCTGCTCGAGCAGGTCCGGTTGGAGGTGCTGCTCCAGTTCCGCCCGCTCCGAGGTTCCCTCCGGGAACATCCTCCGGAGGGTGGCCACCGCCGCTTCCCAGGGCCGCTCCACTTCCTCCAGCAGCCGTCGCACCCAGAGGACGTACAGCGCACAGGCCAGCTGCGAGCGGAGGTGTCCATGGGTCACCAGGGACTGGGTCCGCGCATCCCTGACCAGCGTGGCGTCGTCTCCGGTGTGCCACAGCGCCAGGGGCAGCACGCGCATCAGGGAGCCGTTGCCGTTGTCCAGCTCCTGGGCGGGTCCGGCCTCTGCCGCCGGCGTGCCCTCCCGAAGCCGGCTCAGCGCGCGGTGGGTCTGGATGCCGACGTCGAACACCACCCCGTCGGGGGTGAGGTACCCCAGCTCATGCCAGTTCGTCAGCCGGCGCCCGAGGTCGTCCAGATCCATCCGGCCCTGGGTCAGCAGCGAGGCCAGCAGACACAGCGCCTGCGCGCCATCGTCGGACCAGGTCCCGGGAGGCACTCCGTGGTGGGAGCGCGGAAACCCCTTCGGCGGGACCAGCTCCAGCTGGTCCAACGGGGGCAGCGCCTGGGGAAGCTTGAACTCGTAGGGCACCCCGACCGCATCCCCGATCAGCAGCCCCCACAGCGCGCCTTCGATTCGTTCCCGGAGGGTCGGCATCCGGCGATCATGCGCCTCGCTGCAACCCGCAGGCCGGAAAATGTAGCCTGTCCCCTTTTTCGACTCTGCGCGTTACCGCTTCCCCAGCCGGAGCAGCTCGCGGGCCTCTTGCGGGGTGGCCAGCCGGCGGCCCTTGGCCTGGGCTCGCTTGGCGGCGTCGGCCACCAGCTCCCAGTTGCCTTTGGCCAGCACTCCCTTGGAGAGGAAGATGTTGTCCTCCAGCCCCACCCTTCCGTTGCCGCCCTTCTCCGCTGCCAGCTCCGCCATCGGCAGCTGGTGGCGGCCCACGCCGGCCACGGTCCAGGTGCAGTCCGGGGGCAAGGACGCGATCATGAAGTCCAGCACCTCCGGCCTGGCCTGCAGGGTGCCCGGCACCCCGAGCACGAAGTCGAAGTGCGCCGGGAACTCCACCAGGCCCTGCTTGTTCAGGTAGCGGGCCTCGTCCAGCATCCCCACGTCGAAGCACTCCAGCTCCGGGCGCAGGCCGATGCTCTGGATCCGCTGGGCGATGTCCCGCACCAGCGGCCGCGGATTCCAGAACACCTCTTCCCCGAAGTTCACCGTCCCGGTGGTCAGGGTGGCCATGTCCGGCTTGTCCTCGCCCTGCAGGGTCAGCCCGCCGCAGCGCTCGTCCACGCTCATCCCCACCGCGCCTCCGGTGGAGACCTGCACCAGGATGTCGCACTTGCGGCGGATGGCCCGGATCGCCGCCCGGAACAGCTCCGCGTCCTGGGAGGGGGTCCCATCCGGATTGCGCACGTGCAGGTGGACCATCGCCGCTCCGGCCTCCCGGCAGCGGGCGGCGTCCTCGGCGATCTCCTCCGCGGTGATCGGCAGATACGGGGTCTGCTCGCGGGTGGTCTCGGCGCCGATCATCGCCGCGGTGATCACCATCGGGGGCAGCGCGCTCATCGGGTCACCCGCTGCTTGTCCTTGGGCACCACGCAGGTCCCGCTGGCGCGGCAGACCACCACCGGCTCGGGGAGCAGATCGGCGGCGGACTCGGAGACGTCGAACCGGGGGCGGATCACCTTCCGGGCCTCGAACTTCATCTTCCGGCTGGTGTTCCCCACCTGGACGATCTCCCCCCAGGCCTCGATGAAGTCCCCCGCGTACACCGGGGCCAGGAACTCCACCGAGTCGTAGGCGCGGAACAGGCCTTCGTCCCCGTCGTGCTGGATGCACAGGTCGGTGGCCACATCCCCGAACAGGGCCAGCATCCGCGCCCCGTCCACCAGGTTGCCGCCATAGTGGGCGTCGTGGCTGCCCATCCTCAAACGCAGCAGGGTCTTCATCCCGGCTCTCCCTGGTAGTGGGTGCTCCCCGACTCCTTGCCCTGCTTGCGCAACACGGAGTGCACCACGTAGTTCGCCACGTCGGACGGCTTGGTGCCCGGACCAAAGCCGGCGTCGAAGCCCAGCTCGGTGGCCAGCTTGTGATCCACCCGCGGGCCACCCAGCAGCAGCAGCACCTTGCCGTGGATCCCCGCCGCCTTGGCAGCCTCGATGAACTGCCGCGAGTTGTCCTTGTGCACGTCTCGCTGGGTCACCACCTGGCTGACCAGGATCGCGTCCGCGCTCTTGGCGATCGCCTTGCGGATCAGATCCTCGTTCGGGACCTGGCTGCCCAGGTTGTAGGCGTCAAACCCGGGGTAGCGCTCCAGCCCGTAGTCGCCGGCGAAGCCTTTCATGTTCAAGATCGCGTCGATCCCCACGGTGTGGGTGTCGGTCCCGGTGCAGGCGCCGAACACCACCAGCTTGCGGCCAATCTGCTTCTCGATCACCCGGTTGACCTGATCGAAGTCCATCTTCTGGACCACCAATTCCGGGACGTCGATCTCCGCGAAGTCGATGGCCAGGGTGCTGCGGGCGTAGACGATGAAGAAGGTGAAGTGGTCCGCCACCGCTTCCGCCGAGTGCACCTTCACGTCGGCAAACCCCATCTTCTTCACGAACTGCAAGGCAGCTTCCTTGGCGCGCTCGGAGAGCGGGATCGGGAAGGTGAAGGACAGCTGCACCATCCCGTCGTCCCGACGGTCCCCATAGGCGCGGAGGAGCTGCTTCTCCTTGGCCATCTACTTTCCCTTTGCGTAGTGGATGCTGCGCGCGACCTGCTCCGCCAGCTTGGCGTACCGGTCCTTCTTCGCGTCCAGCATGTGGAACTGCAGCGACCAGGTGGTGCGACCGCTGCACCCCACATAGGAGTAGGTGGTGTAGCTCTTGCCCGACTCGTCGGTGTCCACCAGCACCCGGCGCGCCGCCGGCTTGCCGCCCACGGTCAGCTTCTCGAAGCCCTCCTCGCCCAGCGAGCCCAGGATCTTCCCCAGGCACTCCTCGGCGGGCATCCCGCCCTCGCGCTGCACCGCGCCCACGTCCAGTTCGAAGTACGCCTCCCCGGAGGGGGCGGCGAACCGGGTGGTCCCGTCGGTGAGGGTGCGCTTCCAGGCGGCGGGGGCCATCAGGTCCAGCGCGTCGACCTGGGTCTTGGCCAGCTGATCCGCCGAGGCGGTCAGCAGCAGGGACAGCACTGCGAAGGTGAACTTCATGGTCATGCCTCCAGGATTTCCAGGAACGGATTGAAGTAGTCGGGGGCCTTCTCCACCACCCCCTCCAGGCCCTTGCCGCCGGTCTCGGAGCGCTTCACGTCTCCGAACCGCCCGCGGCCAATGGCTGCGACGATCCCGTCGCCGTGGCATTCACCCAGCAATTCCATCGCCTTTCCAAACACCTCCCGGGCGCGCTGGGCGATCTTCCCGTCCGGGTTGACGGTGAACTCCCCGTCGATCCCGCGGGCGGCGCGGTGGATGTAGGCGGCGCTCTTGAGCGCCACGTAGCGGTCGGAGAGCAGCGGGGTGTGCATGGCCTCGGTCATCATCCCCAGCAGCTGGATCCCCTGCCGGGTCCACACCGCCACCAGGTCCGCCATCACGTCGTAGGCGTGGGAGAAGAAGATGTCCGTCTCCTTGTGCTTGGTGGGCGGCATGTACTTGAGCGGCGCGTCCGGGAAGCAGCGGCGGACCAGCATCGCCTGGGACAGCTCCAGCAGCAGGGTCTCCGGGCGGGCGGGATCGATCTCGTAGCTGTGGCCCAGGCCCAGCTGTTCGTCCTGGAGCCCGGCGCGCTTGGCGAAGGATTCGTTGATGAACTGGCTGGCGATCACGGTGTGCGCCGAATCGTAGGCGTCGGCGGTGGTGATGTAGTTGTCCTCGCCGGTATTGATGATGATCCCGGCCAGGGCGCAGATCCGCCGGGAGAAGTACTGGTCGATGAACGTCCGGCGCATGTTGATGTCCCGGAACAGGATTCCGTACATCGCGTCGTTGAGCAGCATGTCCAGCTTCTCGTAGGCGGCGCAAAACGCGATCTCCGCCATGCACAGCCCGGAGGAGTAGTTGGTGAGCTGGATGTAGCGGCGCAGCTTCCGGGACTCCTCGTCCAGGGCCTCGCGCATGATCCGGAAGTTCTCCTGGGTGGCGTAAGTGCCCCCGTAGCCTTCGGTGGTGGCCCCGTGGGGCACGTAGTCCAAAAGCGACTGGGCGGTGGAGCGGATCACCGCGATCACGTCCGCGCCCGCCTGGGCCGCGGCCCGGGCCTGGTCCACGTCGTCGTAGATGTTCCCGGTGGCCACGATCACGTACTTGTGCGGCGTGGGAGACATCGGGAACTCGGCCTTCAGCGCCTCCCGTTCGGAGATCCGGCGCCGCAGCTCCCCCACCGCGGCGCGGGCCTCGGCCCGGACCTCGGCGCGGAGGTTGCCCTCCACTTCCGGGGACAGCGGTCCCAGGTCGGCGGCGGAGAGGGTGGTCAACCGCTCCACCGCGTCCAACGGGCTGGCCGCGCCCATCTGCAGCGCCCGGCCATACCAGTAGGCGGCGCCGCGGTTGAGCACCCCGGCGGAGTGCAGCTTGTCCACCATCAGGTTGACCAGCGGCACCCCACCCGCCCCGGCGCCGTTGAGGCCGAAGAGCCGGAGCACCGTCCGCTCGGTAGAGACGGTGGTGTTGCGGTCGATCAGCTCGAAGATCGGGTTGGTGATCTCATGCGCCAGCCGCCGTGCCTCGGCGATCTGCGCGTCGTCAATGAAGAGGCCCGCCATGGGGAGGCATTATCCGACCGGGACCCTGATTTCCATTCACCTGAAGGACGTTCGTCTGCTCCGGGCTGGCGCGGTGCGGCACGCCTCACTTCCGGGAGAGCGAGAGCAGCCGCGAGTACCCCTCTCTTAGCTCCCGGGCCAACCGCCCCGGAGTCTCCTCCAGCTCCGCAGGCTCGATCAGCGCCAGCCGACGCGCCTGCTCCGCCAGGGCTGACGCGCGCGTCAGTCCCACCTTCCGGCACAGCCTCGCCAGCGAGCGGGCGGCCATCGCCGCGTCGTAGCGGGAGCGGAGCACCACCGCGGCGCGAAAAGCGGCCAGTTCATCCTCCGCGTCCACCCAGAAGCGGGCCGCCCGCCGGAGCAGTTCAGCCGGCCCCAGCTTCTCCAACCAACGCTGGACATCATCCTCGCAGTCCGGCGCCCGATCTACCGACAGCGGACGTGCCACCAGCGAGGACACCGTCTCGGAGAGCACGCCGCCCTCGCAGCGCCCGGGCAGGAAGACGTCAAAGCCGGCGTACAGTGCCCACTGGCGCGCCCGCAGCGAGTCCTCGCCCGCAATCGCCACCAGACGAACCTCCGAATCAGGTGCCTCCAGGCGGAAGGCGGACGCCAGCGTGCACCCATCCAGCCCCGGGAGATCGAGGGCGATCACCGCGACCGCCAGCAGCCGATTCGTCCGCAGATGCTCCAACGCCTCCCGACCAGTGCGCTTCGGATGGACACGCAGGCCGAGACGGTGGAGCGACAACCAATGGAGCCGCTGCAGCCCCGGGTCGGACTCCGCCAACAGAATCGCCTGAGGTTCTGCTGGGTCCCACCCGCGCTGGGGGTCGCTGGGGACCCTCTTCTCCGGTTCTGCCGCGGCGCCTGCCATGTCCACTCCAGTGAGGGGGACATCTGGTGCCGGCCCGGGCCCCGGATGTGCGTCCGCGCCGGGCCCCTCCTCCCGGCGCAGACGCAGGCTGCCCGCGGGCGCTCGCGTGTCCCCCCCGGGAGCCGCGAAACACGGCCAAGACGAGAGCGCCCCTGAGAAGCAGAGTGCGCCTTTGCCGTTCCCGCTGCATTTGTTCAGCAGTCCCACCATCCACGTCCGTTTGGGTAATCGGAAGAGGTAGGCCCCGCTCCCTGGGTGAAGATGGGCCCGGCGCAATCCTTGCTTTGGGGCAGGTGTGATTGCACAAAAGGGCTCCCTGCGATGACTCCGCCTCCCCACAACCCCTTCATCCTTCCCGACGAGAGCGGCGATCCGACCGGGCTGCTGACCACGATCAAGGAAGTGCTGGAGCGCGCGGTCGGCGAGCTTCCGCTGGCGGTGGTAGCGCTGGACCGGGAGGGGCTGGTGCGGTTGTGGAGCCCGGGCGCTCAGCGGATGTTCTTGTGGACCGCGGAGGAGGTGCTGGGACACCCGCTGCCCACCGTTCCCACCCTGGGCCGCGCCCAGGCCCAGGATGTCCGGCAGCAGGCGCTGGAGCAGGAGCTGCATGGGGTGCGGCTCGAGCGGGTCCGCAAGGACGGCACCCTGCTAGAGGTGCGGCTGTGGACGACCCGCCTCTGTGCCCCGGATGGCCGGACGGTGGCGATGCTGGGAGTGATGGCGGACGACTCCTTGCAGAAGAGCCGGGAGGAGGCCCTGGAGCAGCGCACCCGGCAGCTGCGGGTGATGCAGGAAATCGCGGTCACCGCCAACGAGTCGATCGCGCTGGAGCCGGCGCTGCGGCGGGTGCTGAACCTGCTCTGTGACTACACCGGCTGGCCGCTGGGCCACGCCTACCTGGTGGAACCCGCGGTCCGGCAGCTGCGCCCGACCGCGATCTGGTTCGCCGCCCAGGGAGATCGCTTCGAACCCTTCCGGCGGGAGACCGAGGTGCGGCCGCTGTCCTTCGACGAGGGGCTCCCCGGCGCGGTGTACTCCACCGGCCGTCCGCAGTGGATCGCGGACCTGGGGGCGGTCAGCTCCTTCCGCCGGCTGGTCGCCGCGCAGTCCTGCGGGCTCCGCGCCGCCTTCGCCCTCCCCCTGCTGGTGAAGCAGGAGGTGGTGGCGGTGCTGGAGTTCTTCAACGACCGGGAGACCGCCTCCGAACCGGCGCTGCTGGAGTTGCTGGACTACATCGGCGCGCAGGTGGGCAGGATCGTCGAACGGCAGCGGGCGGAGCGGGAGCGGGCAGAGCTGATCGAGCGTGCCCGCCAGGCGGTAGAAGACGCCGCCGCGCTTCGTCGCCGCGAGGCGCTGCGTCCCCTATCCGCGCGCGAGCAGGAGGTGCTGGAGCTGGTCGCCCAGGGAGATGACAACCTGAAGATCGCCGCCACCCTGGAGATCAGCGAGCGCACGGTGAAGGCCCACCTGACCTCGGTGTTGCGCAAGCTGAGCCTGGAGAACCGCACCCAGGCGGCGCGATTCGCCTGGGGAATGGGGATGGGTCAGACGTAGCGCTGTTCGAACAGCGCCCGTAGCCTGGGTTCGGCGCGCAGCAGCTCCAGGGTCAGCGCCGCGTGCCCGGGCACGTAGCCGTTGCCGACCAGCATGGTGACGTCCTTGCCCACCCCCTCCGCGCCGAGGGCGGCGGCGGAGAAGCTGGTGGCCATGGAGAAGAAGATCACCGTTCCCCCGTCCTTGACCGAGAGGATGCTGGCCATCTCGGTGCCCGGAACCGAGGCGCAGTTCACCACCAGGTCGCACAGCTGCCCGCCGGTGGCGCGCGAGACCTGCTCCAGCACCCCCACCGCGCCGGTGGCGTCCACGGTCAGCGCCTGGTCGCAGAGGCCGATCTTCGAGAGCAGCTCCAGCGCCGGCGCGGAGATGTCCAGGGCGATCAGCTGCTGGGCCCCCGACTTCCGGGCCTGGGCCAGACAGAGCGCGCCGCTCTTGCCGGCGCCCAGCACCGCCACCGTCATCCCTGGCCGGACATGCCGGGCCACCAGCGCCGGGGCGCCACACACGTCCAGCGCCGCCAGGGCCAGCGCGTCGGAGAAGTCGGGCGGGAGCCGCGCGTAGATCCCGCTGGCGAACAGGATCGCGTGGCCGGTGACGTCCACCCGATCGATGGAGGGATGCAGGGCCTTCACCGAGTCGATCTGCAGCGGGGTGAGGGTCAGGCTCACCAGGGTGGCGATCCGCTCCCCCAGCTGCAGCTGCCCCCGCGCCGGATGCAAGGGGCCGATCTCCTTCACCCGCCCGATCAGCATTCCTCCCGAGCCGGTGATCGGGTTCTGCATCTTCCCCCGCTCGCGGACGATCCCCCGGATCGTCTCCACGATCTGCTCCGGGGCGCCGCCGGCCGCGTCCTTGAGCTGCTTGAAGGAGGCCGCGTCGATGTTCAGGCTCTCGACTTCGATCAGCAGCTCGGACTCGCGCAGCGGCAAGGACGGGTCCAGCTTCCGGGCCCGCTGAGGCAGGGCCCCGGGCTCATCCACAACACGTGACAGTCCGTAGAGATCGTCCGACATGGGCTTGGGGCTTATCACCGAACCCGGTGTTAGAAGCGGCGCAGGATGCGACCCCCTGCCCTGCTCTGTTGCCTCGCCGTGCTGGCCCTCGCCGGGTGCCCCCGGCGGGCCGTCGATCCGCTGGACAACCCGAAGGGACTGGCGCCGATCGAGGTCACGCTCCAACACCAGAACTCCGGCTCCAACCGCTGGGGAGTGGTCTACCAATTCCACCAGCCGGCGGTGGAGGCGATCTTCGAGCGGGACGCCTATCCGTACCGCGACCGCTGGCGGGTGATCAGCCCCGCCGAGGCCCGGGTGGTGCTGCAAGACGGGGCCACCCGGGTCAGCACCCCCGGCACCGACGCCTCCTTCGACACCCTGGTGCTGGAGATCCCGGAGGAGGAGCTGCCGCCCACCGAAGGCCACCCGCTGTTCATCCGCTACGCCGATGGGAGCCGGCTGGTCTTCACCGGGCACCTGAACCTCATCCCCTGCAGCGCCGATGGCTGCGAGGGCGAGGTGGCGTTGAACCAGCGGCTGCAGGTCCCGCTGGTGTTCCAGTTCCTGCCGCTGCCCGGAGAGCGGGCGATCATCGGCGGCAAGGTGTTCTCGGAGAGCGGCTGGTGGCGGTCCTCCGGGACCGGGACCTACGCCTACTTTGGCAAGACCGAGCCGGTGGTGAGGGAACACTTCATCGGGGTGATCGACGCCGGGCTGCCGGTCTGGTTGCGCGAGCGGACCGAGACCCTGCTGCCGTTGCTGTTCGAGGTGTACCGGGCCCGGACCGGAAGGGCGCTCTCCGCGCCGCCGGTGGTGTTCCTCAGCTTCGGAGAGCCCTCGCTGGAGGGGGGAATCACCCTCAGCGGCGGCACCCTCCCCGGCACGCTGCAGATGCGGATCGGCCTGGGGGCGCCCCACGTGGCCGGCCGTGCCGCGCAGGTGGAACACCAGCTGTTCCGCTTCGCCGCGCACCAGGCGGGACACCTGTGGATGGGACAGCTGTTCCGCCCGCTGACCGCCGCCGACGAGTGGCTGCAGGAGAGCGCCACCGACGCCTTCGCCCTCCGAGCGCTGCGGCAGCTGGAGCTGATCGACGGGGCCAGCGCGCAGACCGAGCTGTCGCTGGTGGTCTCCCGCTGCGCGGCGGAGGCCACCACCAGCGCGGCACTGCTGGGCAGTCACCAGGTGGATGACTGCGCCGCGGCGGTGATGCTCTTCAGCGAGGCGGCGATCCGGCAGAAGCAGCCCACCCAGGACCTGTTCTCCCTGTGGCGCAACGTCTTCGAGCGCGCCACCGGCGGCCGCTACTCCTCCGACCAGTTCTTCAGCGCCCTGGGCGAGCTGGCCGGCTCGGATGCCGAGGCGCGCGCCCGGGCCCTGGCCTCTCCGGGGACCCGCTCCACCGAGCTGCTGGTCTCCTCGCTGACCCAGGCCGGGGTGGAGCTGATCCGGGGCACCGAGGCCCCACCGGAGTTCCACCGCTACCTGGGAGAGCTGGCGCTGCGGCGGGTGCTGCAGCAGGCCTGCGCGCCCACCAGTCCGGGCAGCAGCGCGGTGGGGGCCTCCTCCTGTGATCGGATCCGCGACCCGTCCCGCGTCCTCCAGGTGGCGGGCCGGCGGATCACCGAGGGCCCGTCGGCCTACGCGGAGGTGAGGAGGCTGTGCGCGGAGAAGAGCAGCGTGCCGGTGGTGATCTCCGAGTCCACCGAGGGGCCGATCCAGCTTCCCTGCTCGATCGCGATCCCGCCCGCCCCGGAGTTCCTGCAGGTTGGCTACCGGCCGCCGGTGCCCGACAAGTCGCTGGCGCCCGGTCCCTGAAGGAAGCAATCCCCGCGCCGGAGAATGGAGCCTGTCCCCTTTACTGACCCGGTGCGTTGGTCAGGGGGCGACGACCATCCGGGGGACCAGGTACGCCAGCGAGCGCTCGAAGCGGTAGCCGACGCCGGAGTGGCCGTCGTCGAACTCTTCGTGCACGTGCTCGACGCCGTTGTCGAACAGGGCCTGGGCCACCATCCGCGCGCCCCAGCGGAGGTTGAACTCGTCGCGAGAGCCGCAGTCCACGAACACGCTGCGCAGGCTCCGGAAGGACTCGGCGTGCTGACGGACGAAGCGCACCGGATCCTGCTCCAGCCAGCGGGCCCACACCCCCGGCCGCATCCGCCCGGTGTCCTCCTCGAAGGGGAGCTCCAGGTTCAGCGGTTCCCCCACCTTGGGCGAATAGTGCGCGGCCATCGCCACGACGTTGATCACCGCGAAGTCGTCTCCCCGGGTCTTGGTCTCCGCGGCCCGCTTGAGCAGATCCGCGAACCAGGCCCCGACGTCCGGGAACTTGAGCAGCGCGGCGGCGGCCTTGGGGAGATCGGGCAGGTAGCAGTACTCGAAGTAGGCGTCCCCGGAGTGCGACCCGACATGCCCGAACAGCTCCGGGTGCTTGCGCCCCATCGCCAGCGCGCCGTAGCCGCCGGAGCTGTGACCCACCACCGCCCGCGCCAGCCGATCCGGCGCCGTCCGATAGGTGCGGTCCACGAAGGACACCACGTCCTGCGCCAGGTAGTCCCCGTACCGGCCCACCGCCGGGCTGTTGATCCACTGGGTCCCACCCAGCGCGGTCCAGCCGTCCGGAAACACCCCGATGCACCGGGGGATCGCTCCTTGGGAGACCAGCTTGTCCAGCCGCTCCAGGGCGGTGGGGCCAAAGCCGCCGAAGTGGGTCCAGCTGCGTCCGCTGCTCCCGAAGGCGTGCAGGAAGTAGACGACCGGCAGCGCGACCTTCTCCTGGGCATGGCCGGGAGGGAGGTACACCCGGAGCTCACGACGGGAGGGATCGCGAAGCGGATTCCCCTCCAGTGCGCGGCTGTCGATCCAATGGGTCTCCAGCGTTCCGTTCATCATTTCCTGGCGAACCGGGCCATCACCTGCTGCAGGTCGGCCCAGACTGTCTTCTTCTCGTTGGGGCTGCGCAGCAGGTAGGCGGGGTGGAAGGTGGGCATCAGCGGGATGCCCAGGTACTCGCGCCAGTGCCCACGCATCCGGCTGATCGCGGTGTCGTCGCGCAGCAGGGTCTGGGCGGCGAACTTGCCCAGGGCCACGATCACCTCCGGCTGGATCGCCTTGAGCTGCGCCTGGAGGAAGGGCTCGCAGGCGGCCACCTCGTCGGCCTCCGGATTGCGGTTGTTGGGCGGGCGGCACTTCACCACGTTGCAGATGTAGACCTGGTCGCGGGTGAACCCCATCGCCTCGATCATCTTGGTCAGCAGCTTGCCGGCCTCGCCCACGAAGGGCTGGCCCTGCTGATCCTCGTCCGCTCCCGGGCCCTCGCCCACGAACACCAGCTTGGCGCGGGGGTTTCCCGAGCCGTAGACGATGGTCTTGCGGCCCTCACACAGCCGACACCGCCGGCAGTCCCCCATCACCCGGCGGATCTCGTCCAGGGTCGGGTGCTCTCCCAACGCGGCGAGTTCGGCGGCGGTGGCGGCAGGTCCGGAGGGCGCGGCGGGGACCGAGCGCGCGGGGGGCGCGGCGGGATCAATGCGCGCGGGGGGCACACCGGGCACAGCGCGCGCGGTGGGATCCAGGCGTGCGGCGGGCTCCAGACGCGCGGCGGCGGCCCGATCCTCCGGCGGCGGCTGCGGTGGAGCGCGGCCGAGGTTAGGCTCGGGCGGGGGCGGCCCCCGGCCGGAACGGGGCTCCGGCTCGAGGCGTCCCGGGGACGGCGCTCCAGGAACCGCGGAGGATCCGGCGGTGGCCTTCGCCGCCTTGCGGGCGGCGTGATCCACCATCACCAACCGGCCCCCTTCGGTCTCCTGCCACAACAGGTGGGCCCGGAGATCGGAGAGCACCTCCCGCAGTGACGGCTCGTCGGAGGAGGGTTCGGAGGATTCTGGGTTCTGCGGAAGCGTCATGGGGCGGGGGGTACCTTTACCACGCACCCCGGGGGGACCAAGCCGGGCCGGGGGGAGCTAACCGGGGCTCTTTGCGGAGGTGTCCTCCGGGCTGGGCAGGTGGGGTTGCAGCAGATCCCACAGCCGGGCTGCCACCTCCCGCTTGGTGCCTCCGAACGGGGTCTCCGCCCCGGCCCGATCCACCACCGTCACCTGATTGGTGGAGTTGCCGAAGCCGACGCCGGGAACGGTGACGTCGTTGGCCACGATGAAGTCCAGCCGCTTGCGGACCAGCTTCTCGCGGGCGTGTTCCAGGACCCGCTCGGTCTCGGCGGCGAAGCCCACCAGCAGCGGACGCCGGGCCGCGCCGAAGACCTTCTGCGACGCCTGGGCCAGCACATCCGGGGTCCGGACCAGGGTCAGGGTCTCCGGGCCCTCCGCCTTCTTGCGCTTCTGTCCGGCGATCTCCTCCGCCCGGTAGTCCCCCACCGCGGCGGTGGCGATGAACACGTCGGACGCCTCGACCCGGGCCAGCACCTGCGCGGCCATCTCCTCGGCGCTGACCACCGGCACCACCTCCAGGCCGTCCTGATCTTCAAGGGTGGGCACCGGCCCCAACACCACCGTCACCTCCGCCCCCCGCGCCCGGGCCTCCTGCGCCAGCGCCAGCCCCATCTTTCCGGTGGAGGGGTTGGAGAGGAAGCGCACCGGATCCAGATACTCCCGGGTGGGTCCGGCGGTGATCAGGATCCGCCGACCGGACAGCGGCCCCTGCCCGAACAGCGCCGCGGCGGCGTCCACGATCTGCGGCAGTTCGGCCAGCCGCCCGGGACCGGTGTCTCCGTCCGCCATCAACCCCACCCCGGGTCCGACCATCCGGTAGCGCGGGTCGGAGAGCAGCGCCCGGACGTTGCCGGCGGTGATCGCGTTCTCCCACATCGCCACGTTCATCGCCGGGGCCAGCAACACCGGACCACCGAAGGCCAGCAGCGAGGTGGTCACCGCGTCGTTGGCCATCCCGGACCGGATTCGGGCCAGGAGATCTCCGGTGGCGGGCGCGATCAAAAACAGCTCGGCCCACTTCGCCAGGTGCAGGTGGCCGAACTGCGCCTCCTGGCCGGGCTCGAAGTAGTCGGTCAGCACCGGGTTCCGGGTGAGCGACTGGAAGGTCAGGGGAGTGACGAACTGCTGCGCGGCGCTGGTCATCGCCACCCGGACCTGGGCGCCGGCCCGGCCCAGCTCGCGAACCAGATCGCAGACCTTGTAGGCCGCGATGCCTCCGCCCACCCCGACCGCGATCCGCCGACCCTTGAGAGACCCTCGGGACATGTGGTCTGCATATGCCCCACTCCCCACCGGCGCAACTGTGCCGGCCTGCTCCGTGGACCCCTTTGACCTCCCCCGACCTCTCCCATCCCGACTATTGGAACGACCTCTACCGGGCCAGCGACACCGGCTGGGACAAGGGGCGCCCGGCCCCGCCCCTGGTGCGCCTGCTGGGGGGATCGCTGGTCCCGCGCGGCGCGCCGCTGGTGGTGCTGGGCGCGGGCCGGGGGCATGACGCGCTGGAGGCAGCCCGCGCCGGGTATGCGGTCACCGCGGTGGACTTCGCCGAGGAGGCGGTCAAGGCGATCCGCGCGGCGTCCCGCGACCAGGCGATCCCGCTGGAGGCGCTGCAGCAGGATGTGTTCCGGTTGGCCGACAGCCACCCGGGCGCCTTTGACGGCGCGCTGGAGCACACTTCGTTCTGCGCCATCGACCCCGCGCGGCGCGCCGAGTACGCCCGGATGGTGCACACGGTGCTGCGCCCCGGGGGCCTGTTCTTCGGGCTCTTCTACGCCCACGGCCGCCCCGGTGGGCCCCCGTTCACCACCGACGAGGCCGAGCTGCGCGGGCTGTTCGGTCCCCTCTTCGAGATCGAGCGACTGACCCGCGCCGCGGACAGCTTCCCCAACCGCGCCGGGCACGAGCTGGAGTTCCTCTTCCGGCGACGCTGAACCCCTCCCGGGGCGCGACCTTCGCGGGCCGCGAAGCATCGGGCGGAGCGTCCACGCTTCAAGAATCGCGCGGTCCTTCAATTCGAGGGTCCGAAGGTGGACGCCTGCCCTGCATTCGGCCCTTCAAGTGCCATTGATCCGCAACTTCGGCTTTGTCTGCGGATAATGTAAAACATGACCTCCGGGAACTCGTTGCGTGACCTCCAGGGACCTCTGATGCTGAACATCCTCAAGGTTCCAGAAGGCCTGGTGGCCCGCTCCGCGGAGCTGGACGGCGCCCCGGTCGGCGACCGTCTGGCGGACCAGCTCCAGCTGCTGGCGGCGGACTTCATCGCGTTGGCCCATGCGGAGACCCTCTCGGAGGATGTGCGGTCCATGGCCCAGGAGGGCTGCCGCTCGGCGGCGTTCCTGTGGCAGGTCGCCCGGGACCTGAGCCGGGTGGCCCAGGGGGTGGCCCGGCAGGGACCGCAGGAACCCACCACCCATCGGACGCTGCTGCGGCTGGCCAGGATGGCGTTTGCCCGCGCGGGCGATACCAAGGCCTCCCGGACCGCCGAAGCGCTGATCGCGCTGAGCGATCGACTGGTGGCCACGCTGGAGGCCACCGCCGCCGCGGGTGATCGGGACTGAGGAACCAGAGGGGCCACGGGTGATCGAGACAGGGGGCCGCCGCCCGAGGCGGGACCTCGCCCCAGATCGATCTAGCGGAGGTTCAGCACAGTCTGCCCCACGGTCACCTGGGCATGCCCGATCCGCAGCGAGCCAGCGCTGCGGTAGCCCGGGGTGGCGACCACCGTGTACTCGCCCGGCGGCAGACCGGTGAACACCACCTGGTTGCGGACGTACTGCGCCACGTAGGCGCGGGGAGCGGCCAGGAACTGCTGCTGGGGATCGGCCACCGACTCGTGGTGCCCGGGCACCACCCACACCACGAAGCCGTGCCCGGCCACCTGCACCTGGAGCGATCCGGTACCGGGCGCCGCCCCGAGCACGATCTCCTGGGTGCTCTCCTCCACCCTCAGCCGCAGCGCCGCCTGGGTCTGCCGGGTGAGCTGGAAGAAGTATTGCCCAGGCGGGAAGGAGGCCTGGGCGCTGCCGTCGGGGCCGGTGACCAGGGTGCGCGAACCGCCCTGTTGATCCGAGGCTTCGACCGCCTCCCCCGCCGCCGGATTCCCCAGCGCGTCGAACACCCGGACCCGGGCGGTGGCGCCGTTTTGAAGCTGGAGGATCAGCGGCTCGCCGGGGCGGGTGCGCACGGTCACCGCCTGGTTTCCCTTGCGGGCGGTGACCTCGAACTCACCATCGCCGGCGGCGGCGAGCTGGAAGCGGCCGTCCTCGCGGGTCAGCGCTCCGGAGTCGCACAGCTCGCAGCCCACCTGGGCGTCGGCCACCGGTGCGCCAGACGGATCCACCACCCGCCCGCTGATCCGGGGGCTGGGATCCAGCTCCAGCGTCCCCAGCTGCGGCTGGGCCGGGAGGGTGAAGGCCTGGGCCACGTAGCCGGGCGCGCTGACCACGAAGGTCACCTGCCCCTGCTCGGCGGCCAGCATCGCCTCGAAGCGTCCATCCGGGGCGGTGAACTCCTGCTGGTCCACGGTGAAGCGCGGGACCGGGCCCTGGCCCTTGCCCACCACCTTGCCCAGGAAGCGCTGCTTGCCCTGCAGGGTGATCTCCAGCGCAGGCCCGTCGGCCCGGGCGGTCACCACCGGCGGGGTCTGGTAGTCGGGATGGGTGATCTGCAGCCGGTAGTTCCGGTCCGGGCGCAGCGGCCCCACCGAGAACCGCCCCTCTCCGGTGGTGGTCGAAGGCTCGCCGCCCACCGTGTTGTGGCCCAGGGCGATCACCGCCACCCCCGGGATCGGACGGCCCTGCTCGTCGCGGATCTGCCCCCCGATCCGGGCGCCGGGAGAGAGCGCGAAGGGCACCTCCACCGTCTGTCCCTCCGGGAGCACCACCCGCTGGAACGCAGACGGCAGGTGGTCCGGGTGGGTGACGCCCACCAGGTACTCGCCGGGAGGCAACCCCCGCATCAGCGCCACCCCGTCCGCGCCCGAGGGCCGATCGCTGAAGAACACGTCCTCTCCCCCGCGCATCAACACCGCTCCGCCCTCCAGGGGCAGCCCGCCTGAGGTGATCACCGCCCGGACCCCGGCCTTGGACTGCAGCGCCAGCTCCACCCCATCCGCCGGCGCGGTGACCTTGGCGTCGGTGCCCCCCCAGTCGGAATGGTGGGCGTTGAGCTCGTACACCCCCGGCATCGGGAGGGTGATCGCAAAGCGCCCGTCCGGACCGGTGGTCTCGCCCTCGCCGGTGGGGGAGACGTTGACGATCACCCCGCCCGCGGGCCGGCCGTACTCGTCCACCACCCGGCCGCTGACCACCGCGCCCGGCTCCAGCACCACATCCAAGGTCCGCTCTCCCCCCTCCAGCTGCACCTCCACCTGGTGGTCGGAGAAGCCGGGAGCCCGGACGGTCAGTCCATAGGCGCCGTGGGGCACCGGCCCCAGCAGCACCCGCTCGCCGGTGGCGGCCTGGACCTCGGCCACCACCTGCTGATGCGCCTGCAGGGTCAGCCGGGGCTGGGGCACTGGTTGCCCGGCCGGATCCAGCACGGTCACCGCCAGGGTTCCTCCCGCTCCCAGCACCAGCTCGGCGCGGGTGGAGGGCCGCCGGAGCTCCACGTGGGCGGTGGCCGCCAGGGTCCCCGCCGAGGCGAAGACGTTCAGCGTCCCCGGAGCCAGCCCGGTCAGCTTCAGATAGCCGCCCTCGGTTTGGGCCAGCTGCTCCAGGTGGTCGCCCACCACCCGGATCGCCGCGTCCGCCGGAGCCCCGCCCCGGGTGACCACCACCTCCAGGGTGCGCTCCCTGGGCAACACCAGCTCCACCGCCCCGGTGCCCACCGAGACCTGGTTGCGCCCGGCGGCCACCCGGCCCGGGGCGTCCGCCACCAGGTAGAAGGGCCCGTCGCCCACCGTCAGCGCGAAGCTGCCGTCGGCCCCGGACTGGGCGAAGTAGCGCACCGGGATCCGGGAGCGGGCGACGATCCGGGCTCCGGCGAGGCCCCGGCCCTCCTCGTCCACCACCCTGCCGCCCAGCACCCGCGCCGGGGTCAGCCGCAGCTCCAGGGGCTCGCCCGGGGCGGCCCGTTCGCGCACCCCTTCGCCGAACCCGTCCGCCTGCGCCCACACCGCGAAGCTGACCCGGCGCAGCCCCTGGAAGCGGAACCGGCCATCGCTCCCGGTGCGGGTACGCAGCAGCGCCGCGGGCGTCTCTCCCTCCCAGGCGTGGGCCACCTGCTCGAAGGAGGCCGCTGCGAGGCAGCTCTTCCTGGCCAGGCCACAGTGCGGACAGCGCGACTCCAAGGCGGCCTCCTCCGCGGAGGCGGACAGCGACACCTCGGCGTTCGCCACCGGCGCGCCGGCCGGATCCACCACCCTCCCCTCCAGGGTCAGGGCGTCCTCCCCGGTGGTGAACAGGTCCTCCTCGCGGAGCAGCGGGGCGGCGTCCGCGGCAGGGTCGGACTCCGCCACGGGCAGGTCAGCCCCCTCGCCTCCAGGGCAAACGAGCGCGACCCCCAGCACCAGGGACAACAGGCTCAGCGGGACTGCCCAGCGCGCGCGCAACCGCCCTCCTCAAGGACCGCGGGGCAGACACTGCTCCCGAAGCGGAGGTTCCAACCGCTTGACGAGATGTTTGCTTCCCCTACTCCTCGGCGAAGGGCTGGATGGCCTGGGCCACCGCCAGCTCCTGCCGCGCCTCGGAGAGCTCCGAGTTGGTGGCCCGCAGCCGGTCGGAGAGCACCTGGACGAAGCTCCACAGCAGCTTCACCGCCAGGATCGACTCCCGCTTCATCAGATTCATCAGGTCCGAGCGGGAGATCACCATCACCCGGGTGGGTTCGGCGGCGCGCACGGTGGCGGACCGGGGGGCATTGTCGATCAGCCCCATCTCTCCGAAGTGACCGCCGGCGCGCAGCTCGGCGATCTCCACTCCGCCCTTCTCGATCGCCACCCGTCCGCGGATCACCACGAACAGCTCCTCGCCCGGCTGGCCCTCCACCACGATCTCCCGGCCTCCCGGGTAGGTGCGGGTGGTGGCAATGGAGAGGACCGCGGTCTGCTCCTTGTAGGTCAGGTGACGGAAGAGCGGGATCTTCCGCAGCGCCTCCATCCGCGACTGGGCCTCGGCGGACTCCTCGGCGGAGACCGCGTCGCCGGAGATCGCCACCACCACCGTGGTGATGTTGTCCTTGCCGCCGCGCTCGTTGGCCAGGGCGATGAACTTCTTGGGCAGCTCCTTGAGCGCCACCGCGGCGGCGATCGGCGCCACCTCCTCGTCCTGGAGGTACCCGTGGAGGCCATCCGAACAGAGGATGAAGGTGTCCCCGGGCAGCAGGTCCACGATCAGGGTGTCCACCTGCACCGACTCCTGGATCCCCACCGCGCGGGTGATCACGTTGCGGTACTGGGAGGTGGCCGCCTGCTCCTTGTTGATCGTCCCGGCCTTCAGCTGCGCCGCGACCAGGGTGTGATCCTCGGTCAGCCGGTGACACTGGCCGTTGCGGATCAGGTACACCCGCGAGTCGCCCACGTGGCCGATCACGCCCTTGCTGCCGGCGATCACCAGACACACGAAGGTGGTCCCCATCCCCCTCTTGGCCGCGTCCGCCGCCGCCATCCGGTAGATGTCCGCGCAGGCCCGCTGCACCGCGACTTCCACCAGGGCCGCGCCGGAGCTGCGGTTGGCCTGGGTGGGGTTGGCCGCCAGCTCCTTGAGGACCGGACGGTTGGTCATCACATGCTGACGGACCACCTCGGTGGCGCGCGCGCTGGCCACTTCGCCGGCCGCGTGCCCGCCCATGCCGTCGGCCACCACGTAGAGGCCCAGGGCGGCATCCACCAACATGGCGTCTTCGTTGTGCTGGCGCTTCCGACCAACATCCGTGAGGCCGTACGCTTCTGCGGTCAGAGACAACGCATGCTCCCGTGTGTGTCGGAGGGTTACAACTTAGGCGGCGGCGCCAAGAGGGCGCAAGACTGTAGAAAGCGACTCAGGGGACGAAAACGACCGGGCGCCAGTCGATGTACACCCCGAAGATCGGACCGCCCACGTACTTGGCCGAGACCGAGCTCCGGGGCACCACCCACAGCTGGGCCCAACCGGCGGAGGCCATCAGCCGCACCGGGCCGATGTTGAGCCCGAAGTTCGCCCGGCCCTCCACGGTGCCCCCCAGCCGCCGCTCGTCGGGGACCTCGGGGTCGGTGAAGTTGCCTCCGTACCACTTGGCCCCAGTCAGCACCTGGAACCCCCAGGCCCACCCGTCACCGTAGACCGCGTTGTAGCCCAGACCGATCAGCGCCACGTGCTGGTAGAGGGAGCTCATCCGCCCGTTGGCGTAGGGGAGCAGGTTGTTGGGCAGGGAGAGCCCGAACCCGCCCCCGCCCTCCAGATAGGCCACGAAGGCGTCGCGGTTCTTCTGGATCAAGGTGTGCTGCCACTGCAGCCGCAGCTGGGGAGAGAGCGCTCCATCATTGCCATAGGCGCCCAGGAACGCGGCCCGGGGCAGGTACACCGGGACCTGTAGCGGGGTGACCTTCTCCTCCACCTCCGCGGTCTCCTCCGACGCGTCCGTCTCCTGGGCGAGGACGGAGGCGGCGGGAACCATCAGGCCAAAGAGCAGGATCCACAGGCGGCGCATGGGGCGCGCCTTGTCACTTCCAACGCCGCGCTTGTCAATCAACCGTTGCGTTCGGTATACGACCGGTTCTGTGTTCGCTCCTGGGAGGGGGCAAAAGCTTGGCCACGTCGCTCCGGACGTACGTCTTCCTGGATTCCCTCCAGCCGCAGCTCGCCGCTCACATCTGCACCACGTGCCGGGGATACTTCCCTGTCCCGGGGGTCGCCTCGCTGTTCGTGGAGATCGCGCCTGGAATGGCGATCCACGGGCTGATCGACGTGGCGCTCAAGCAGACCAGCGTGCAGCCCGCCACCCTCGTCGTCGAGCGCGCCTACGGGATGCTCGAGGTCCACAGCGAGGACAAGGGCGAGGTCCGCAGCGCTGGCGATGAGATCCTCCGCGCCCTCGGGGTGAAGGAGGAGGATCGGATCAAGCCCAAGCTGGTCTCGAACACGATCATCCGCGCCATCGAGCCGATGCACGCGATGATCCTGGACAAGATCCGCTTCGGTTCGATGATCGAACCCGGCCAGTCCCTGTTCATCCTGGAGTGCGAGCCCGCGGCGTACGCCGCCCTGGCCGCCAACGAGGCAGAGAAGGCCGCGGATGTCCGCCTGGTCGACGTGACGCCCTACGGCGCCTACGGTCGGCTCTATATGTGCGGCAGCGAGGCGGAGATCGACGCGGCGGCGCAGGCCGCGGTGGCGGCGCTCCAGTCGGTGACCGGCAAAGAGTCCGGGCCCGGCAAGAAGGATTAGGCAGTAACGACTTTCGGAAGGACGGTACGCAACGATGGCTGATGCGCTCGGATTGATTGAAACGAAGGGCTTCGTCGGAATGGTCGAGGCCGCCGACGCCATGGTGAAGGCCGCCAAGGTCGAACTGGTGGGCTACGAGAAGATCGGCGGGGGCTATGTGACCGCGATCGTCCGGGGTGACGTGGCGGCGGTGAAGGCCGCCACCGAGGCCGGGTCCCGCGCCGCCGAGCGGGTGGGCGAGCTGGTGTCGGTGCACGTGATTCCGCGCCCGCACGCCAACATCGAGCTGGCCCTGCCCCTGGGCCGCAGCCAGAAGGCCAAGGCCGAGCTGGGCGAGAGCTAAGCTCCCCTTCCCATGCAACTTGGCAAGATCGTCGGAACCGTGGTCGCCACGCGCAAGGAGCCCGAGCTGGAGGGGCTCCGGATGATGATCGTGCGGGGAATGGACCCGGAGGGAAAGGCCACCTCCTCGCTGGTGGTGGCCGTCGACGCGGTCGGGGCAGGCGTGGGCGAGGTGGTGTTGTACGCGTCGGGTTCCTCGGCGCGGCAGACGAAGGTCACGAAGGACCGCCCGGTGGATGCGACGATCATGGCGATCGTCGACCAGCTGGAAGTGGGCGGGAAGCTCACGTACGTGAAGTGAGCGTGGGGTCGGATTCTCCGACCCGGAAGGTCGAACGCAGCATGCCGGTAGTGATGATCAAGGGTTCGCGGAAGCCGGGTAAGGGCCGCTCGGACCTGATGGCCAGGGCGCAGTTGAAGGCGGAGACCCTGCTCCGAGACGCGGAGGCCTGCGTGCTGGTGGTCTACGGCGAGCAGGACGCGTCCATCTATTACGAGGGTCACCCCTCTCCCCGCGCGCTTCCCCGCCCGGGCTAGCACGCGCCGGAGGACACATTGGCGATCCTCAACGAGCGGCAGATCACCGCGATCGTGGACCAGGTGGTGCAGAAGCTGTCCCGCGATCTCCCGGAGCTGACCGGCGAGCCGCGGACGGAGAACCGCCCGGCGGTGCCGCCCCAGGGAAACGTGGATGATCGGCGGGGCGCCGAGCAGCGGTACGGCACCTTCCCGGAGATTCCCGGGGCCAACGCTCGGGCGCCGGCGGTGCACCGCTCGCGCAGCGGGACCGGGATCTTCGAGGATCTGGACTCCGCCACCGTCGCCGCCCGGGCCGCCTACGAGGAGTGGCAGGAGACCTCGCTGGAGACCCGCAACCAGGTGATCGAGGCCATGCGCCAGGTCACCCGGGAGCTGGCCCCGGAGCTGGCGGAGCGGGCGGTGGCCGAGACCCGGCTGGGGAACGTCAAGGACAAGATCCAGAAGAACCTGCTCTGCGCCAACAAGACGCCGGGCACCGAGATCCTGCGTCCCACCGCGTTCTCCGGGGATCACGGGATCGCGATCATGGAGCGGGCGGCGTTCGGGGTGATCGGTTCGATCACCCCCACCACCAACCCCACCGAGACGATCATCAACAACGCGATCGGGATGCTGGCCGGCGGCAACTCGGTGGTGTTCAACGTCCACCCCAGCGCCAAGAAGACCTCCGCCTTCTTCATCGAGAAGCTGAACGAGGCGATCGTCCGGGCCAGCGGGCCGGCCAATCTGCTGACCGCGATGGCCGAGCCGACCATCGACTCCGCCCAGGCGCTGATGAAGCACAAGAACGTCCGCCTGCTGGTGGTCACCGGCGGACCGGCGGTGGTGAAGGCGGCGATGAACTCCGGCAAGCGGGCGATCGCCGCCGGACCGGGCAACCCGCCGGCGGTGGTGGATGAGACCGCGCACGTGGAGAAGGCGGCCCGGGACATCGTCAACGGGGCGTCCTTCGACAACAACATCGTGTGCATCGTGGAGAAGGAGGTCTTCGCGGTGGCGGAGATCGCCGACCGCCTCAAGAAGCACATGGTGGCCAACGGCGCCTTCGAGGTGACCGGGCCGGCGATCAACCGGCTGGAGAAGCTGGTGGTGGTGGAGGGCCACGCCAACAAGGACTGGGTGGGCAAGG
Organism: Myxococcaceae bacterium; assembly: GCA_036675345.1. GTDB lineage: Bacteria > Myxococcota > Myxococcia > Myxococcales > Myxococcaceae > JALYOC01. The sequence goes on along the minus strand of JAKFFE010000039.1, from coordinate 33,084 downwards.
ACGCCGCCAAGATCGCCGAGGCCGCCGGGATCCGCGTCCCCCAGGGGACCCGGCTGCTGTTCGCCGAGGTGGATGCGATGCATCCCTTCGTGCAGGCCGAATTGCTGATGCCGGTGATCGGCCTGGTGCGGGTCCCCACGGTGGAGGACGCGATCGCCGGGGCGGTGCAGGCGGAGCACGGCTTTGGCCACACCGCCACCATGCACTCCACCAGCCTGGACCACCTGCACGCGATGGCCCGGGTGATCAACACCTCGATCTTCGTCAAGAACGGCCCCTCCTACGCCGGGCTGGGCTTCACCGGAGAGGGCTACACCAGCTTCACCATCGCCTCTCCCACCGGGGAGGGGCTGACCACCGCGGTGTCCTTTACCCGCGAGCGGCGCTGCACCCTCAAGGACTACTTCCGCATTGTCTGAGCCCGGCCGCCGCTTCCGCGCCTCGCCCCTGGGGACTCCGGGCAGGAGCCCGCGCGGCCCGGCCCTGGCGTTGCTGGAGTGCGAGTCGATCGCCCGGGGCTTCGTGGTGGCGGACAGCCTGCTCAAGCGGGCGGCGGTGGAGATCGTGCTGGCCGAGCCCACCTCTCCGGGCAAGTTCCTGCTGCTGTTCACCGGCGAGGTGGCGGAGGTGGAGGAGTCCCTGGCCGCGGGCACCGAGGTGGCCGGGGCCGGGCTGCTGGACACCCTCTATCTGCCCTACGCCCACCCGCAGCTGATGGCGGGGCTGGGGGAGCAGTTCGCCCCCGAGGACGGGGAGTCGCTGGCGATCGTGGAGACCCAGACCGCGGCCTCGGCGCTGCGCGGGCTGGACGTGGCCTTGAAGAAGGCGGACGTGCAGCTGACCCACCTGCACCTGGCCCGGGAGGTGGGCGGGAAGGGCTGGTTCACCCTCTCCGGCGACCTGCACATGGTGGAGGCGGCGGTGGAGGCGATTGGGGCCGCCCTCCCCTCCCCCCTGCTGCTGGCCACCGAGCTGATCCGCCGACCCCACCCGGAGCTGCTGCGTCAGGGCGGCCGCTGACCCGCCGTCCGGGCGAAGCGCGGGAACCATTTGCGGTTCGGACCGGGAGTGGTAAACGTCCCGCCGCAAAAAATATGGCTAGGTAGCTCACCTGGTTAGAGCGGAGGTCTCATAATCCTCAGGTAGTCGGTTCGAGTCCGACCCTAGCCACAAGGCCCCCGGTCCTCCCACGAGGACCGGGGGTTTTGCCTTTCAGGGGCCCAGCAGCAGGCCGACTGCGGCGCTGCCGCCCACCACCAGCGGGATCAGCAGCCGGTGCCTCAGCAGGTACAGCGCGGCCAGTGCCACCAGGAAGATCGCCGCGCTGGCCACCGAGTCCACCGCGGAGAGAACCAGCCGCAGCCCCACCGCGGCGATCATCCCCACCACCGCCGCGGTCACCCCTTCGAGGAAGGCGTGGACCTGGGGGCGCTCCACCAGCCGCTCGATGGCGTCGTGGGCGATCAGGGTGAAGCCGAAGGCGGGGAGGAAGATCCCCCCGGTCATCACCAGCGCCCCACCCAGGCCGCCGGAGTGGTAGCCGACGAAGGTGCCGAAGATCACCAGCGGCGCCGGCAACACCCCGCCCAGGGCGATCCCATCCAGGAACTGCCCGTCGGTCAGCCAGCCACCGTCTTGCACCGCGTCCCGGCGCAGAAAGGGGATCAGGGTGTAGGCGCCGCCGAAGCTGAGCAGCCCGGCCTTGAGCCCGGAGAGGAACAGGCCGGACAGGGTTGCGGGTGCGGCGGTGGCCGGGGGCACCGGGACCGACGCTGACCGGGAGGACAGCCACCCCAGGACCAGGGCGCTGCCCACCGCCACCGCCACGCCCAGCGCGGCCGCCGCCCCCGGCCTCCCCTGCCGGACCCACCGGTAGATCAGCCCGGCGGTGCCCAGGATCACCACGAAGTGCAGCCCCGCCCACTGGGCCACGAAGCCGGCCAGGGCCAGCCCCGACAGCCAGCGTCCGACCAGCGCGTGCTGGCCGATCCGGTGCACCGCCCGGACGATCAGCGCCGCCACCCCGGCCTGGATCCCCACGAACGCCGCCTGGACCCAGGGGTTGCCGGTGCCAAAGCGCACGTAGGCCCAGGAGAGGACCAGCATCAGCGCCAGCCCCGGGAGGGTGAAGCCCAGCCCCGCCACCAGGCCGCCCAGCCGGCCGCGGGAGAGCAACCCGAAGTACACGCACAGCTCGGTGGCCTCCGGGCCGGGGAGGGCCTGGTACACCGCCAGCGCCCGGTGGAAGCGCGCCTTGGAGATCCAGCGCTCCTTCTCCACCAGCTGCTCCTGGAGCATGGCGATCTGCGCCACCGGGCCCCCCCAGGCCATCGCCCCGAAGGAGAGGAAGCGCAGGAAGAGCCGGCCCAGGGGCTCGCGGGGAGGGACGGGTTCGTCTTCGACCGGGGCTGGAATCATCGGCGCGGGGTCCAGCATCACACCCTGCCCGCTCCCGCGGTCGAAGCCTGATCCGGGGGCGCGCTTTTTTTGACTCCCCGCCGACCTCGTCTCTAATCGCCGGGCACAGGTTCGTAGCGGCCTGTAGCACCCTCGGGAGGGGCAGCATGCAAGAGGTCTCCGCCATGGAGGTCGGCGTCGAAGGTTCGCCTTCGTCCCAGCCTTCGCCGTCTTCACGGAAAGCCGAAGTCGTCTCCACCCACGTGCTGGTCTCGGAGCTCCAGGCGGAGAAGCTGCGCGAGCTCTCCCGCCGGACCCGCATCGCGCAGTCGGAGTACCTGCGGGAAGCGGTGGACGACCTGCTGGGCAAGTACGGCAGCAAGCCAGAGGACCTCAAGTGAGCCCGCGCCGGGAGACCGAAGCTGGCGCCTCCCGCCGCCCCACCGGGGAGAGGCCGGCGGTGCACCCGGAGCTGGGCTTCCACTTCGACCTGGACACCCGGAGCGAGCCGCGGGGACGCGCCCCCCGGAAGAGCCCGGAGCCCAACTCGATCCTGGAGGCGCTCAGCCGCTGGTTGGACCAGGAGCTGTAGTCCTTCGTCGAGGCGGCTAAGCCGAGGCCTTGGACGGCCCGGCCTCTTCGATCCGGGCGGTGTCCTCTCCGCCCTTGGCCTCCGCCTTCTGCTCCGCCAGCTTCCCGGCGATCTCGCTGAAGGACAGGTGCCCCAGGGACATCATCAGCAGCCCCAGGCCGATCTGCTGGGAGGTCTGGATCAGCCAGACCACGTTGGCGTAGGCCAGCCCCTCGGCGTTGACCACCGCCGCGGGCAGGAACAGCCCCAGCCCGAACTTGATCCCGGCCTGGAAGGTTCCCACCATCCCCGGCGCGGAGGGGATCATCACCCCCACCACCAGGGTGCACATCACGGTGAACGCCTGGAACAGGGTCAGGCCCCAGGCGCTGCCCTCGCTGGCGAAGGCCCGCGCGGCCAGCATCATCCCCGCCGCGTTGAGCACCCAGTAGGTCACGGTGAGCAGGAAGAAGCGGACCACCTCCCGGCGGGAGGGCAGCTGCCGCAGGGCGCCCACGAACCCCTCCACCATGTGCACGGCCTTGTCCGCCAGTCCGGCGGAGAGCCAGCCGGTGACGACGCGGACCAGCCGCAGCGCGCGGGCCTGCTGCCAGTAGGCGAACAGCAAGAAGAGCAGCCCGCCCAGGAAGATGGAGAACATCACGTTGGAGGCCCACAGCACCTTGCCGTAGTTGGGCGCGTCCTGGGGGATGAAGAACATCAGCCCCCGCAGCAACAGCGCGACCAGGATCCCGTCCATGATCCGCTCCACCACCACGGTGGCCATCGCCGGGCTGCGGCGGATCCCGCTGCGGTTGGCGATCAGGAACGGGCGGGCAAACTCCCCCAGCCGGAACGGGAGGACGATCAGCATCATGAAGCCGATCGCGGAGGACTCGTTGAGGGCCCGGAACGGCACCCGCTCCAGCCCGGAGAGCAGAGCCCCCCAGCGCAGGGTCCGGCACAGGTGGATCAGCAGCAGGATCCCCAGGTAGGGGACCAGCCACCAGTAGTTGGCGTCGCGCAGGGAGGCCCACTGCGACGACCAGTCCGCGTCGCGGAAGGCATACCAGGAGCAGACCACGGTCGCGGCCAGGCTCAGCACCAGGTTCAGGGCGCGCTTCACAGGGGCGCTCTATAGCCGCAAACCGGCGGCGGACTCCACCCACCAAACAGCGGCGGGGTCAGGCGTCGGCGCCACCTTCGGGATCCAGGCGGGAGGACCGGCCATCTCCTTCCTCCTCATCGTGATCCGCCGGAGGGCCGGGGACCCGGTACTCCTCTCCCAGCCACTTGCCCAGGTCCACTGCCCGACAGCGGGCCGAGCAGAAAGGGAACGCGGGATTCTCCTTCCGGGGGAGGATCTCCTTCTTGCAGGTCAGGCACGTCGACATGCGCCGAATGTTAGCGTTCGCCGCCCCGGAGAACACATGAAAGCCCTACGCATCCACGGCCGCGGCGGCCCCGAGGTCCTGAAGCTGGAGGAGGTGGACGACCCCACGCCTGGTCCCTCGGAGGTCGTGATCCGGGTCCAGGCCTCGGCCTTGAACCGGGCGGATCTGCTGCAGTGCCTGGGCCGGTACCCCGCCCCGCCCGGCGCCCCGGCGGACATCCCCGGGCTGGAGTACGCGGGGGTGGTGGAGTCGGTGGGAGCCGCGGTGCGCGGGCTGAAGGCCGGCGAGCGGGTGATGGGGATCGTCTCCGGGGGCGCGTTCGCCGAGCGGCTGGTGGCCCACGAGCGGGAGGTGATCCGGATGCCGGACTCGCTGGGCTTCCGCGACGCGGCGGCGCTGCCGGAGGCGCTGATCACCGCCTATGACGCGCTGGTGCTGCAGGGCGGGGCCCGCTCCGGGGACGTGGTGCTGATCCACGCGGTGGCCAGCGGGGTGGGCTCGGCGGCCACCCAGCTGATGAACGCGCTGGGCGCCACGGTGCTGGGGACCAGCCGGTCGGCGGAGAAGCTGGAGCGGATGGCCGGCTTCGGGCTGACCCACCCCAAGGTGGTCTCCAGCGACGGCCCCCAGTTCGCCGCCTGGGTGAAGGAGCGCAGCGGGGGCCGGGGGGCGGACCTGGCCCTGGATCTGGTGGGCGGCGGCTACCTGCCGGAGACGGTGGAGGCGATGGCCTCTCGGGGACGGGTGCTGCTGGTGGGGACCCTGGCCGGAAACACCCCCGAGCTGCCGCTGGGCAAGGTCCTGCAAAAGCGCCTGAAGCTGATCGGCACCGTGCTGCGATCCCGGCCGCTGGAGGAGAAGATCCAGGTGGCCCAGGCCTTCGAGCACTCGGTGCTGCCGCTGGTGGAGCGGGGGCTGATCCGGCCGATCGTGGACGGGGTGTTCCCCTTCACCGAGGTGGAGCACGCCTTTGGCCAACTGGCCGCCAACGCCACGCTGGGAAAAGTCGTCCTCTCTTGGTAACCGGCGGCCCGTGAGCACCTTCGATCCCAACGCGGCAGCGTCCCTTGACTCCGGCGTCTTTGGCCTCCCCCACTCCCCGGAGGAGGCCCAGGTGGTCTTGATCCCGGTCCCCTTCGAGGCCACCACCAGCTATGGCGGCGGCACCGGGGAGGGCCCGAACGCGATCCTGGAGGCCTCCCGCCAGGTGGATCTGTTCGACTTCGAGACCGGTCGTCCCTACCAGCGCGGGATCGCGATGCTGGAGGATCCGGCAGAGGTCCGCCGCTGGGCGGATGAGGCCAAGGCGCTGGCCAAGCCGATCGTGGAGGCCGGCGGCCCGGACCAGGTCCCCAACGGCGAGCAGACCCTGGAGTCGGTCAACGCGCTGTGCGACCGGATGAACGACTGGGTGTACGCCGAGACCCGCCGCTGGCTGGAGCGGGGCAAGCTGGTGGGGATCGTGGGTGGAGATCACTCCGTGCCCTACGGCGCGATCCGCGCCCACGCCGAGCGCTATCCGGGGATGGGGGTGCTGCACCTGGACGCCCACGCCGATCTGCGCGACGCCTACGAGGGCTTCACCTGGTCCCACGCTTCGATCATGTTCAACGTGGCGGAGCGGATCCCGGGGGTCTCGAAGATCGTCCAGGTGGGGATCCGCGATCTGGGCGAGGCGGAGTTCGCCTACCTCCAGCGCCCGGGCAGCAAGGTCACCGCGCACTTCGACGCGGACCTGCAGCGCAAGCGCTTCGACGGGCTGCCCTGGAACCGCCAGGTGGACGAGATCGTGGCCGCGCTGCCCAACGACGTCTACCTCTCCTTCGACATCGACGGGCTGGACCCCACCCTCTGTCCGCACACCGGCACCCCGGTGCCCGGCGGGCTGTCCTTCGCGGAGGCGGTGGCGCTGGTGGCGGGGGTGGTCCGCGCCGGCAAGCGGATCGTGGGCTTCGATCTGGACGAGGTGGCCCCGGATCCCGACGGCGGAGAGTGGGACGGCAACGTCGGGGCCCGGCTGCTCTACAAGATGATCGGCTGGGCGCTCAAGTCGCAGGGCAAGTAGCCGGCGCCGGCCCGGGCCCGCGCGCCCGGGTCAATCCGGCTCATTGCCGGGGCAGGCTGAGGGTGAAGGCGGCGCCCTCCCCCGGCGCGCTGCGGACGGTGATCCCACCCCCGTGGGCGCGGGCCACCTCGCTGGCCACGTACAGCTCCATCCCGTGACCGCTGCCGGGCCGGAAGCCGGAGAACACGGTCTCCTGCTTCTCCGGGCTGATCCCCGGGCCACGATCGGTGACCCGGATCGCCAGGTGCGGCTCGGCCAGCTCCAGCGACACCTCCACCGGCTGGTCCTTGGGCCCGTGCTTCACCGCGTTGCCGATCAGGGTCTCCAGCGCCCGGGTGATCCTCGCCGCGTCCACGTTCAGCTCCAGCTCGGCAGGCGGGGGCCGCAGCTCGACCCGCCGGTCGGTCAAGCGATCCTGCCAGCCCTCCACCACTCCCTGGACCAGCTCCACCATCGGGGTGATCGCGCGGGTCAACCGCAGGGGCTGGCCCAGCAGCTGACCGGCGTCGGAGATCACCCCCGCCAACAGCTCCAGCGAGGCCAGCTGCCGCTTGAGCCCCTTGTACGGCCGCAGCTTGATCTCGGTGTCCGGACGGGTGTGCTTCTCCAGCAGGTGGACCTGGATGCGGGCCGCGGACAAGGGGGTCCGCAGCTCGTGGGCCACCCACTCCATCAGCGCGGAGGTCTGCTCCAGGGTGGGCGCGGGCGCGGGGGCCACCGGCGCCTTCTCGGGCGGGGCGGCCTGCAGCAGCCGGTGGATCAGGGTCTCGAACTCCGCCAGCTCGAACGGTTTGGGGAGGAAGGCGTCCGCGGCCGGGGTCCCGTGGTCGGTGGCCCCGGAGAGGAGGATCACCGGGATCTCCCGCAGCGCCGGGTCCGCCTTGAGGGTGCGGCACAGATCGATCCCGGAGAGGTGCGGCATCATGTGATCGGTGATCACCAGCCGGGGGCGGCGGCGGCGGGTCAGCTCCAGCGCCTCCTGGCCGTTGCGGGCCTGCACCACCTCGTGGCCCAGATCCTCCACCACGCCGCTGAGGGCATCGAGGACCGCGGGTTCGTCGTCCGCCACCAGCACCAGGCTCATCGCGTCTCCTTCTCACGGCCAGCGGCCACCCGCCCTGGATTATTCGGCCCCGCCGCCAGTTGACCCTCCCCTGGAAAAGGAGCGTCGGACCTAGAACAGTCGGGGTAGAAGGCTGCCCGCGGCGGAGGGCTGGACAGAACCGGTATGGGCACGTCTCGAATCATCCTGGCAGTGGTGGTGGGCATCACCGGACTGGGCGCGTTCGCGGATCAGGCGCGGCGCCGGGACGCGGTGGTGGAGGTGGTGCAGCGGGTGTCCCCGGCGGTGGTCTACATCGGCACCGAGCACAAGGTGGAGTCCCGCTTCCGCGGCAACTACGGGCTGCTGGAGGAGTTCTTCGGCTCCCACGAGCGACCGGCGGAGACGGTGCAGGCGCTGGGCAGCGGGGTGATTGTCGACGCCGGTGGGCTGATCGTCACCAACGAACACGTGATCCGGGGCGCCTCGGCGATCCACGTGGTGCTGGCCGACGGCCGGCGGCTGAACGCGGAGGTGATCGGTTCGGACGGAGACAACGATCTGGCGGTGCTGAAGGTGAATGCCGGGGGCGAGCTGCCGATGGCGCCGCTGGGCAACAGCGCGGATTTGATGATCGGCGAGACCACCATCGCCATCGGCAGCCCGTTCGGGCTGTCCAAAACGGTGACCCGCGGGGTGGTCTCGGCGGTGGGTCGCAGCTTCAAGGCGGACGGGAAGACCTACAACGACTTCGTCCAGACCGACGCGTCGATCAACCCCGGCAACTCCGGCGGACCGCTGCTGAACATCGACGGGCAGATCATCGGGATCAACACCGCGATCTTCGCCAGCGCGCAGGGGATCGGCTTTGCCATCCCCGCGGACAAGGTGCGGCGGATCGTCGGTGAGCTGACCCAGTTCGGGAAGGTCCGCCCCGCCTGGGTGGGGGTGGAGGTGGATCCGCTGCTCCCCAAGGCGGCCCGCGCGCTGGGCTGGGATCGCACCCACGGGGTACTGGTGTCCGGGGTGGAGGCGGCCAGCCCGGCGGAGGGCGCGGGCCTCGCCTCGGGGGACATCATCACCGAGATCGGCGGCTCCCGGGTGACCGACACCGAGGACTTCCTGGTCCGGCTCAAGGGCTACCCGGCGGGCAGCGAGCTGCGCCTGTCCGTGTTCCGCCAGGGCAAGCTTCGCGAGCTGACGCTGCGGGCGGTGGAGTTCCCGGCCGAGCTGGCCGAGGGGCTGGCCTGGGGACGGCTGGGGGTGCGGGTCAAGCCGCTCCGCGGAGGGGGCGGGCTGATGATCACCGCGGTGCGCAGTGGTTCCCAGGCGGGCGAGATTGGTCTGGCGCCCGGGGACGTGATCCGCCGCCTCAACAACCGGGTGGTGGAGACGATGGACGGCTTCCGCGAGGCGCTGATCAGCGCGCGGCGGGCCCACAGTGTGCTGATCCTGCTGCAGCGCGGTCGCACCGCGTACCACCTCACCCTGCCGATCTGAGAGTCATGACCGCTCGCTTCCACAAGCTGGGACCGTTGATGTCCGGGGAGAACTCCCGGGCCATTCTGGCGATTGCCAAGGCGGCCCCCGGCCACGGCCTCCCCGAACCGCGGGTGCTGATCTGGCTGCACGAGGACGTGACCCGGGACCCGGACGCGATGCAGGCGGTCCGGCGGGAGACGGTGCGCGCGGAACAGCTGGAGCACCCCAACATCGTCCGGGTCTACGGGCTGACCGAGGAGCCAGAGGGGATCGCCCGGGTGGTGGAGTTCGCCGACGCGGAGTCGCTGCGCCGGATCCTCCAGGCGGCAGAGGCGCTGACCCCGGCGCTGGCCTCCCGCATCGTGGCCGACCTGGCCACCGGGGTGCACTACGCGCACCTGGCGGGAAACGACGACGGCACCCCGCTGGTGCACGGGGACCTGCGCCCGGAGACGGTGCTGATCGGCTACTCCGGCGCCAGCAAGGTGGGCGGCTACGGCGCGCTGGCCGCCGCCCCCCGCGAGCCGGGTGGCCGGCGGGTGCAGGGACGGCGGCAGCACTGCGCCCCGGAGCAGGTGGTGGGCGGCCGGGAGGCGGTCAACGTCCAGACCGACGTCTATCTGCTGGGGGTGCTCCTCTACGAGCTGCTCTCCGGGAAGGTCCCCTACTCGGAGCTGCCGGCCAACGAGTTCGACGGCGCGGTGCTCACCTATCCCCCTCCCCCGCTGCCGGTGGGCGAGCGTCCCCCGGAGCTGGAGGCGGTGTTGCGCCGGGCGATGGCCAAGAAGGCCTTCGATCGGTACCCGACCCCGCTGGCCCTGCGCGACGCGATCGAACGGGCGATGGACGGGGGAATGGCCCCGGTGGAGGAGGTGGCCCGGTTCGTCAATGAGCTGTTCCCCGAGGAGGGCAGCAGCAGTCCCCGCGCCGCCCGGCGGCAGATGATCGCCGAGGCGATTGCCCGCACGCAGGCAGAGGAGGTCGCGACGCCGCCCCTCGCCCCGGCGGTCCCAGCGGAGGCGCCTGCATCCCGTCCCGTCTCCGAGCCTGGAGTGGCAGCCGGCTTCGGTCCCGTCTCCGAGCCTGGGGTTGCAGCCGGCTCCCGCCCCGTATCCGAGACTGGGGTTGCAGCCGGCTCCCGCCCCGCCGAGTCTGGGGTTCCGGCTGGCTTCCGTCCCGCCCCCGAGCCTGCCTTCCACCCCGCCTCCGAGCTGGGGGCGCCGGCCGGCGACCAGCGCGCGCCGCGCCGCGCCTGGGCGCTTCCGGTGGGAGTGCTGCTGGCGTTGCTGGCGGGCGCTGGAATCTGGGCCTGGCAAGGCAGCCGCTCCCCGGTGGAGGTGACCGACGTCACCGCGGTGGATGCCGGACCCGCCACCGAGCCGGACGCCGGCGCGCTGGCGGTGGTGGTTCCCGAGGCGGCGGTGGTCGACGCCGGGGTGGTGGAGGTGGTGACCTACCTGGAGGTCTTCGTGGATCCGACGGTGGAGGTGCTGATCGACGGCAAGGAGGTGGGCCGCTCCCCGGTGAAGGTGGTGGTGGAGCCCGGCCGTCGCACGGTCCAGTTGCTGGATCGCAAGAAGCTGATCAACCTCACCCGCTACGTGGACGTGCAGCGGGCCGGAGCGCGCCGGGAGTTCTATCTGAACCGCGGCTACGTCAACATCAGCGCCCCGGATGGCTCGGAGATCCTGATCGACGGCAAGTCCTTCGGGGTGGCACCGGTCAAGGAGATCGGCCTCTACGAGGGCTTCCACCAGCTGAAGGTGGAGGTCGGGGACCTGCGCTGGCAGGAGTCCTTCACCCTCAAGCCCAACGAGCGGGTCCGCTTCGACGTGGACTTCCAGTAGCCGCCGCGCCGGTCAGGCGCTGGCATCGCGACTCCGCCTGGACCCGATTGGACCGGCGAGGTTCAAGGCGGGTCAGGCGCTCTTGCGGCGGGAGATCATCGCCTCGTAGGAGCGGGCCACGCTCTGGGAGAGGATCAGAAGCTCGCCGATGTCCGGCGGGGTGATCTTCCCGGGGCCGTTGTCCACGTAGAGGATGTGGACCACCTTCCCGCGCACCAGCAGCGGCAACAGCACCGCGGTGGTGGGGAAGTCGCCGCCCAGCAGCTTGTAGAAGACGGCGGTGCCGGCGTCCCGCTTCATCGGGCCGATGTAGTGGGACCGGGTGTCCCGCACCAGCCGGAAGGTGCCGTGGCCGCCGCGAATGCTGATGCCGATCCGCTGCACCGCCTTGCTGCGCACCCCGTGACCCATCCCGTGCCAACCGGTGACCAGGTCCCCCTGGACCGAGAGCAGCAGCGCCCGCTTCCACTTCCCCAGTCCGAAGCGCAGCACCGTCCGGGCCACGTCCTCGCGGCTGCTGACCAATCCCAGCTCCTTCTGTGCCTCCGGGAAGGTGAGCGGGGTGGGCGGTGGCTCGGGGGGAAGCGCGGCCACCGGGGCCGGGGCCGCGACGCCGGGGTTGGCCACCGCCTGCAGCACCGGCGCGGCGAGCGGCGGTGGGACCACCGGTGGAGGAGCCGCGAGCGGAGTTGCCGGGCGAGGGGCGCTCTGGGCGGGAGGCGGCCGCTGCACTCCGGGCTGGGTTCCGGTGGGGATCGGCTGGACCGGACGCGGCGCCGGCTCGGGCACCACCTCCACTTCTGCCAGCACCTCCACCTCCGCCTCGCCCTGCCCGCCCACCATCGCCTGGGCGTAGAGCTTCTGGAACTCCTCCTCGTTGATCAGCTCTTCGGCCTCCATCGGCTTGGGACCGTCCTGCTTGGTCTTGAGCGTCTTGGAGGGAACGATGGTGTTCAGGTCGATGGGCCGGATGTTCCGGAACGCCTTGCAGTGGCGGCGGAGCAGCTGGTTCATCCGGAACTCGGGGATGATCACCGGCACCGCGCGCCGCCCGGTCTTGAAGGCGATCGCGTCCAGCGAGGCGTAGTCGTGGGGGTTGATCACCGCCACCGAGATCCGGGTGGGATCCACCCGCATCGGCAGCATGTCCTTGTCATCCAGGAACTGGCCGTCCAGCAGCTCGATCGCCCTCGGATCCGGCTGCATCTCTCCCGAAGCGAACGCACAGTTGTGCAACGTCCCCAGGAGTCGGGCCAGGTCCTTCTCCTGGATCAGCCCCAGCTCGCAGAGGTTGGTGCCCAGCCGACCCCCGTTGACCACCTGCGACTCCAGCGCCTCATCGAGGCCTTCGCGGGTGACCAACTTCTCCTTCAACAGCAGCTCGCCTAGGCGCATGGATTCCCGTGCTTGTATCTGTGCCCACTCGGACCGGGCAAGGTCAGCCGACCGGATCGTGGGGATGGTGACTGAGCGCCACCCGGTTCCCCTCCGGGTCCTGGACGTACACCGTCCAGCGGGTCTGGTGGACGATCGGCACCCCGGCCCGGTTCAGCTCCTCCACCACCGAGGCCCGATCCTCCCGGGAGATCCGCAGCGCCACCAGCAGGATGCCCGGACGGTCGGTGCGGAACGGCTGGGCCTCCACCGGCCCGGAGGCCGCCTCCAATGCCAGGAAGGTGGACCCCGGCAGCTGCAGCCACACGCTGCGTACGGTCCCGTCGGGACGGAGGTGACGGACCTGTTCGGGAAGCCCCAGCACGTCCCGGTAGAAGCGGGTCACACGTTCGACATCACCCACCTGGATGGCCAGGTGATGGAATCCCTGGATGCGCATGGCCGGATGGTATGTTGTCGCACTCCGCGATGGCGCGCCTGTTGATTGTCGAGGACACCCCGGAGTTGGCGGCGCTGATTGCGTCGGTCGCCCGCTCCCGGGGTCACTCCACCGAGCATTGTCAAAGTGGCGCGGCCGCGTTGGAGGCGGTGGCGCGCCTGGCCCCGGACCTGGCGATCGTGGACCTGCTGTTGCCGGACGTGGGCGGCAAGGAGGTCCTGCGCGAGCTGAAGGAACGGGGGATCCGTGCCATCGCCATCAGCGGGGTGTTCAAGGGAGCCGCGTTCCACCAGGAGCTGACCGGAGAGCTGGGCGCGCTGGCCTTCTTCGAAAAGCCCTTCGACATGAGGTCGCTGCTGGACGCGGTGGAGCGGGTGGTGGGCAGCCCGGCCCCGGTCGCCCAGGAGAGCGACGACGACGCGCTGGAGGAGCTGGAGGTCCTTAGCCCGCTGGAGGAGGACGCCGAGGAGCCGGTGCTGGTCCTGGAGGAGGAGGTCCCCGAGGCCGCCCCCACCTCGCTGGATCCCAGCGTGCTGGCCTCCCTCCCGGAGGGCGATGAGTCCCTGGTGGACGACGTTCCCACCGCGGTGACCGAGGTCGATCCGGCGCTGCTGGCGGCCATCTCGTCCCCTCCGCGCCCCTCGCTCCGGGAGGAGGGGCCTCCGGCGCCGGACCGGACGGAACCAAAGACGGCTCCCCGTGCCCCGCTTCCGTCGCCGAGCGCCGTGGGTGCATCGCTGAGCCCCTCGGATGCCTCGCCGAGCTCTGCGGGCGCATCGCCGGGTGCCTCGAAGACTTCGCCAAGCGCCCCGGGTGCGCCGCCCAGTCATTCGCAGCCCTCGTCACCAGACCCGGTCGCAGCCGGATCGTCGCCGTCGTCATTGGAAGAACCGGAGGCCTCGCCTCCCCCGCCGGTCCCCCCTGTGCAGTCCGCTCCACCCCCCACCACCGCGCCGCTGCCCCTCCCCTTCGCCGAGCGCGAACGGGTGTGGAGCAAGCCGGAGGCCTCGGAGGAGAAGAAGTCGCGGCGGGAGCTGCCGGAGTGGAGCCAGGCCGGCGATCTGGCCACCACCTCGGTGCCGCGGCTGCTCACCGCGTACTACCAGGCCAGCCACGGTGGGGTGCTCAAGCTGCGGCAGGGCAACGTCAACAAGGTGGTGTACTTCGAGGAGGGCCACCCGGTGTACGCGGCCTCCAACGTCGCCTCCGAGCGCTTCGTCCGGTTCTGCGTCCGCAAGGGCGTGGTCTCCGAGGGGCAGGTGGCGCTGGTGGCCCAGCGGGTGAAGGAGCAGAACCTCCGCAGCGGGGAGGCGATGCTCCAGCTGGGGATCCTCACTCCCGAACGGCGGCAGGCGCTGCTGGAGGATCAGGTCCGCGAGATCATCTGGTCCACCTTCGGCTGGACCACCGGGCAGTACGCGTTCTCGCCCCGGCGGCCGGCGCAGGCGGATCTGGTCAAGCTGCGGGTGTTCCCCGGGAACCTGATCCTGCAGGGGGTGCAGCGCACCGAGACCCTGGTCTCGCTGCGAAAGAAGCTTCCCCCCGCCCGGCGGCTGCGGCCCTCTCCCGATCCGGCCTATGCGCTGCACGAGCTGCAGCTCTCCGGACCGCAGGCGCTGCTGTTGGCCTACGCGGATGGGTCCAAGACGGTGGAGGATCTGCTGACCCTGATCGACCTTCCGGAGAAGGACGCGCTGGCCACCCTGTTGGGCCTGGAGCTGATGGGGGTGCTGGTGGAGCGCACCGAAGAGAGCAAGCGCCGCCGGATCAGCTACGGGCTGTAGCGGCGCCGGCGGGCCAGCAGCAGCAACAGGGCCCCCGCTCCCAGCAGTGAGCCGGGCGCCGAGCCGCAGCCACACCCGCCGAGGGGCACCTCCAGCCCCGCCTCGTCGGAGATCGCCAGCCCCTTGACGAAGGCCCGCCCTCGCGGCGCCGCCGACCCCAGCAGTCGCGGCCGCACCGTATAGGTCAGCACCCGCGGGGTGGCCGACGGCAGCGAGACGTTGGGGACCACCAGCGCCCCCTCGATGACGCTGGCCTCGACCGGCTGGCCGTCCAGACGGGCCGAACCCTCCAGGTAGCCGGCGCCCTCCAGTGTCTGGGTGAGGGTCACCCCGGAGACCGGACATTCGGTCTGGTTGATCGCCTCCACCCTCAGCACCACCCCGCTGCCCTCCTCGGCGATCGGGGTCTGGCTGGAGTGGCGCAGCGACACGAAGGGCGCGGCGGGCACCAGCAGCACCGGGTGGGTGCCGGTGGCGGTGTTGCCCAGCCCGGCCTCGGCGGTGATCGCCAGCACCACCGTCTCGCCGATCAGCCCATCCAGGCCGCGCTCCACCGTCTGCAGGGAGACCGCGGTCCCGGTCAGCGCGCCGCCCTCCAGCGCCGGGCCGGACTGCTGGCTCCAGGTCAGCTGCGAGAGCGGGCACTGGCCGGAGAGGAAGCGGGTGGCGATCGTCCCCTGGCCACCGGCGCCGCAGGAGACCGGCAACACCCCACCGTCGACTTCGCCGATCGCCGCGTTCAGCTGAGGCGCGGTGAAGGGCCGGGACACCTCGGGGCTGCGGCCGCCGTCCGGCTCCACCAGCTGGGCGCGCAGCTCCAGCTCGCCTCCACTGCAGCCGATCTCCACCGGCAGCTGGAAGGGACCGGGCGCCGACACCAGGGCGGGGCCGCTGATCACCACCGCCTCCCGCAGCACCCGCAGCTCCGCCAGGGTGGAGCGGTTCGGGGCGCAGTTCAGGTCGCTGTCCACGGTGCCGGAGAGCAGGAAGTCATCAGGCGAGTACTGGGCGGTCAGCGCCAGCGTCGCCTCCTGGACCGGGTCCAGCGGGGCAGTGACCTCCACCGTCAGGGTGGCTGGAGGCGCGGCCAGCGCACCGGTGTCGGTGCTCCGGTGGATGGCGGAGAGGGTGACCTCTCCCTGGGCGCACTCCGGGACCTGCAACCCCACCTGGGGCGCGGTGATTGGACCGGGCACCGGGGCCCCCTGGTGCACCAGGGTGGCGCCGGTCACCGTGGTGGAGGCCAGGCTCCACTCGGTGGTGGACAGCGGGAGCCCGGGGGTGCCCTCACAGGGGTGGCCCCCGTCGGCGCGATAGGTGACCAGGGTGCCGGCATCCTGATGGACCCGGGCATCGGGCGGGAAGGCGGGGTTGGGTGCGCCCCAGCCCTCAACGATCAGGTCGTAGCCCTGCGGCGCGGACTGGACCTGCCCATCGCTGACCCTGACCTGGAACTGGGCGGTGGCCTCCGGGGCGCAGAGGAACGGCGGAGGGGTGAAGGAGGCGGTGACCCCGGACGCGGAGAAGGCGGAGCCGGGGACGGTAGACACCGGGGTCCAGATAAAGCCGCCCAGGGCCGGGCACTCCCCGGCGGCGGTGGTGGCGGACAGGGACACCGTCGGCCCACCGGCCTGGACCCGGAGGGGCCCACTGAGAATTGGCGGGGCCGGAGGCTGGGTGTTGAACAGGGTGACCGCCGAGTCCACGGTGGACCCATTGCCAGCCAGGCCGTCGCTGATCGTGGCCCGCAGCGGGATGTGCAGCGGGTCCCCGCAGATCTGCATCGCCGCGGGCAGGTCCACCCTGGCCAGCACCCCATCCGCCGACAGGGGGGTGAGGGTGTAGGGGAAACCGGCAGGCTGGGGAAGCCAGCGGACGAAGACCGGGTCCCCGTCCGCGTCTCCCGCATCCACGCGCAGGGCCACGCTGGTAGCGCCCTCGGCGATCCCCGCGTCCGCCACGTACAGCCGGGGGGCGTTGAGGTTCTCGTAGATCAACAGTCGGTTGGTGGCGGTGTCATCGCCGATGAAGCCGCACAGCTTGGCGCCCAGACAGGTCACCCGCCCCAGCGGGCTCACCGAGGTCACCTGGGTCGGGGTTCGCTCCACCCAGTTCTGCGCCGGCCGATCCGGATCCGGGATCGCCCCGTAGATCGCGTCCTCTCCCACCGCGTCGGGAACCACCACCATCCCGAAGCCATCCCCGAACTGATCACCGGTCCCGGTGGCGAAGGCCACCCCGTGGATCGGCTTGGCGGGCAGGCTGGAGTGATGTCGGGGAGGGGCCAGCCGCAGGCCTCCATCCAGGAACAACACCTCCTCCAGGCCCCCGTTGTGCGCCAGCAAGACCGAGAGCCCGGCGTCCGGCGCCTGGAACAGCTGCAGCTCGAGCAGCGGGCCGAACCCGCCCAGCCCCGGCGGGCACTCCGGAGAGACGGTCTCGCCGTCCTTGGACAGCTGGATCCCGCAGGAGGGGACCTCGTTGGCGAAGACCCCGAAGTCGCCGGCGGGGGTGCGCAGCGCGCTCACCGCCTCGGTGAGTCCGAACACCGCCTCCGGGCCCAGCTGGCTTTGAGCGGACGGCCCCGGGGTGTAGCCGAAGGTCGGGGTCAGCCCATCGCTGATGAAGGTCAGGTAGCGCGAGCCGGCGTGGGTGTGCCGGACCCGGTACACGGTCTCGTTGCCTACGCCCGGGTTGAGCGGGGTGTTGATCCCACAGCAGCTGGTCACCCCATCCTGGCCGGTGCCGCAGCGGCAGCCGGCTGCGTCCAGATAGGCGGAGACCCGGTTGCCCGCGGGCCCGGACTGGAGGGGGAAGGAACCGGCGCCGCCCTCGAAGAACCAGGCGCCGGTGCTGGAGGCCACCGCCACCACGCCTGCGTCCGGCACCTCCACGTCGAAGGGAGTGCCGTTCACCGGATGCGCCGACCACTGCGCCCGCGCTCCCGAGGCCACCAGCCACAGCAGACAGCCGAGAACGAAAAAGGGGACAGGCTGCTTTATCGCCGCAGGGCGTCGGAAATGTAGCCTGTCCCCTTTATTGGCAGTTCGCGTCATCAGTACGCCAGCTCCGCGCGGAGGTAGAGCCGGTCCGCCCGGCCTTCCGCGCCTTCGAGGAGACCCAGCCCGGTGAAGCCGAAGAAGGTGTAGCCGGCTGCGATCATGATCCGTTCATCGAAGCGGTAGCCGGCCTCTCCCCGCATCGCGGCCCATTGTTCCCCTTCCTGGGAAACAGTTCTCGCTGCGACCTCCGCCGCCAGTTCCAGACCTCCCACCACCCTCACCGACGGACGGAGCGATCCGGACAACACCAGTGACTGATTTCCACCTTCGCTGTTCCAGGCCGCGTGGAGTCCGGACCCCAGCTGGAAGCGGTCCCCCACTCGCAGGGCGGGCAGCAGCGAGACGGTGTGGAAGGTCCGCTCCCCGAACAGCTTCCGGGTCGCCGGCGAGAGCTCCCGTCGCGCCGAGTAGCGGGCGACCAGGATCGCCGGATCGATCCGCCACACCAGCGCGGTGGTGGCCTCCAGGAACCGCGCGTCCAGAAAACCATTGGCCCGGGTGTGGGCCACGTTCACCCGCCCGGAGAAGCGCAAGGAATCGGTCAGCTCCGCCTCCGCGGCTCCGGAGAGCAGCCCCTGCAGCCGCTCCACCTGGGCGGTGGCGCCGCGCACCGGCTGGCCGGTCTCCCGCCGCACCTCGCCCCGCGCGGAGAGCCGCAACCGGGTGCCGATCCAGCTGACCGCCACTCCTCCCGCGTCCCGCTCCAGGGCCTGATCGGCGCCCAGCGGATGCCGCCCGCCACGCTCGTAGCGGGCGGAGAAGCCCAGCCCGGCGGCGGTGGTCTGGGAGAAGCCGACCGCGCGGGACAGCCGGACTGTGTTGGCGTCGTGCGCGGCCACGTCCTCCACGAACACCGCCGCCCCCTGCCCCACCAGGGTGCGCGCCCCGCTGACCGCCCGGCCCTGGCCCAGGTCCGGGCCATCCACGTCCACCGAGTAGCCGCCGTAGTAGGCGTCCTGCCCCCGCTGGTGGGAGGCCTCGAACCAGGCGCGCGGTCCCAGCAGCGGCCCCCAGCCGGCGCGCAGCCCCAGATCCACCACCCGCTCCCAGCGCAGGTCGGTGCCCAGGTGGGTGAAGGTGTCGTCCAGCGCGCCCGGGCCGGCGCCACGCACCGCCAGCGCCTGCCGGTGGCCGGCGGCCAGCCCCAGCCACGGCAGCACCTGGTAGCGGGCGTAGGCCCCCGCCGCCAGCCGTCCGCCGGAAAGCTGGATGTCATCCTCCGGGGTGGCCGAGGCGGTCAGCTCCACGTCCTCCGCCTCCAGCCCCGCCTCCAGCGCGCCCAGGCGGTAGCCGACGCTGGCCCCCAGGTGCCGCGAGGAGAAGGGCCGGGCCTCGAACGGGGTCCGCGGATCGGCGGAACTGCGCAGATCCACCAGCAGCCCCAGTCGGAAGTCGCCCAGCGGCTGGCGCGCCCGCACCGAGAGCTGGGAGTGATCCACCACGTCCGCGTGCGCAAAGTCGGAGTACCCGGCCGAGCGAAAGCGGTAGGCGGCGTCCAACTCTCCCTCCGCGGTCACCCCGGGTCCCCGCAGCCGGAGCCCATAGGCGGTACCGCCGCCCAGCGCGGCCGCCGGTCGGAGGAAGGACAGCCCGCCGTCATCGGAGAGGGAGAAGCCCTCCAACCCCAGCGCGTCTCCCTGGGAGAGGGCGCCCTCCGCGGAGAGGGA
Organism: Myxococcaceae bacterium; assembly: GCA_036675345.1. Classification (GTDB taxonomy): domain Bacteria; phylum Myxococcota; class Myxococcia; order Myxococcales; family Myxococcaceae; genus JALYOC01. Next base: position 13,939 of record JAKFFE010000039.1, on the reverse strand, counting down.
GAAGCCGCCCCAGGTCCCCTGGGCCACCCCGCGGAACAGCTGGAACCTTGTCAGGTCGGTGCGGCTGTCCACCGCGCCCAGGCTGAGCTGGACCGGCCCCACCCGGGCGCCCACCTCACCGCCGGCCAGCTGGGCGGGCCCGGGCCCCAGCACCACCCGCTCGTAGCTGGCCACCAGCACCGGGGCGTTGCCGGCGGAGAGCGGCGCGGTGCGCAACACCCCTTCGCCGGAGAGGAAGGACAGCGGCGCCGCCAGCAGGATCCGCCCCTGCAGGTAGTCGATCTCGTAGTCCCGGCCCCGGACCAGGTGCCGCTCGGCCAGGGGCAGGCCGGTGCGACCGTCCCGCAGCTCCACGCTCAGCTGTTCGGAGCCCTCCGCCACCGCGGCGTGGGACAGGTAGAAGAGACTGCCGCCGGTGGCGGTCAGCTCCTCGTAGGCCGGCAGGGTGGTCAGCGGCCGGGCGGGATCCACCGCCTGGGGCGCGAAGAACCCGGAGGCGTGGACCGCGGCCCCCTCCCCCACCGGGGCGCTCAGCTCCAGGTAGGGGCCGAAGATCGATCGCTGGAACCGACCCACCTCCGCGTCCCGCAGCCGCGCCCGGTAGGTGCCCAGCCCGATCGCCCCGAAGGTGTCGTGGCGCAGCTCCACCCGCAGCCGGCCCTCGGAGGGGTTGTGGCTCAGCTCGGTGGCGTCGTCCCCGAAGGTCAGCGGGGCCCGCTCCGGATCCAGCGAACGCTCGAAGCGCTCCGGGGCGCGGGGCAACAGCAGCACCACCGGATGGGCGGTGTTGGCCGCGGTGAAGTCGGTGTCCCGCAGCTCCAGCTCTCCCACCAGCTGCAGCTCCCCGAAGCGGTACTCGCCGTGGGCCCCTCCCCGGCCCATCAGCCGAAAGCGCCCCTGCTGCGGACTGAAGGTAGCCTCCAGATCCAGCAACGCGGTCAGTGCCGGCCGGTGGGCGGCGGGGATCTCCAGCTGCTGGCTGCGCGCCGGCTGGCCCTCGCGCAGGATCTCCACCGGGACCTGGTTGTTGCCCGCCTTGAGGTCCACCGGGATCACCGCCGCGCCGTCCGGACCCACCCGCACCTCGCCGCCCGGGTAGCGGATCACCGTCCCCGGGGCGCTCTGGAAGTGGATGGAGGTCTCCCCGGTGGCCGCCGACCTCTCGGTGCCGCCGGGCAGCTGCGCCGAGGCGGTGGCGTCCAGGGAGCGGGGAATCACCAGCACCCCCTCCTGGCGCTGGACCACGTCCACCCGCTGGGTGAACAGCCGCACCGCGCCGCTGGGAGCCTCGGCGACGATCGGGACATCGTTGGCGCCGGGGGCAAGCTCCACCCAGGCGCGGTACAGCCCGTCCGCGCTCAGCTCGGCGGGCTGGCCCTGCACGGTCACCCGATCTCCGGGAGAGGCGCGGCCGGCCAGCAGGAAGCGCACCCGGTTGGACTGCGGCTGCAGCACGCCGGAGGGCGGCAGCTCCTGGGGCGCCAGCGAGACCTGGGTGGACGAGCGGGGCGCGGGGCGGATCGCGAAGTCCACCGCCACCACCCCCGCCATCGGCACCTCCACGGTGCGGGCCGGGACCGGCGCGGTCTCTCCCGGAGCCAGTCCCCGGGTGTCCAGCGCCACCCGGTGACGGCCCCCCGGCAGCCGGCCGCCGTAGGTGGCCTCCGCCACCCGGGCGGAGACGGCGGCAAAGTGGAACCGGCCCTGGGCATCGGCGATCGCCACCTGCCCGGTCTCCAGCATCACCCGGGCCCCGGAGACCCCGGGATCGGTGGCGTCGCACCGCCCGTCGGCGCCCGCGTCCCGGCACACCCGGCCCACGATCGCCCCGGTCAGCTCCAGCCGCTCCACCGGCACCTGGGCCCCGGCCGCGGCGGCGAACCCCAGCAGCGCGGCGAACGCGGCCCTCACGGCTTCACCTCCGCCAACCCGGTGACCCCGGTGAGCACGTCCGCCACCGAGACGGTGATCGGGGTCTGGGTGACGATGGTGATCGCGAACCGCCCTCCCCGCTCCTGCGGCGGACCGTGGCTGCCGCCGGACAGCTGCAACTCCAGCCGTCGGTCGGGGAGCACCTTCCCCTCCGCATCCTCCGCCCAGTACCGGACCTGCCGGCCCTCCACCTGGATCCGCACGTTGACCGGGATCGCCGGCGCCAGCTTCACGGTCACCGTCTGCACCGCGCTGCCCAACGGATCGGTGCGCGGGTACAGCTGCGGCCCATCCAGCACGAACAGGGTCTGGCGCAGGCCCGGCCACTGCGCGTGGCTGACCTCCAGCTTGCCCGGGGTGGGCGGGCCCAGATCCACCGTGCCGTCCTCCCCGGTGGTCACCTCAAGGGCCCCGGCCAGCAGCCGCTGCCCGGGCACCGGCAGGCCGGCCAGGTCCGCCACCCCCAGCACCAGCCGGCCCCGCTCCAGCCAGGCCACCACCCGGGCCGGATCGGCGCCCATCGGCCCATAGGCGCGGGCCTGCAGGGTGGCCGACTCCTCGGTGCCCCGCTCGGGCGGGACGTAGCGGGCGCGCCAGCGACCGGGATCCGATTCGGTCAGCTCGCGCGCCTCACCGGCGGTGGCAAAGAGCGCCACCCGGGCACCCTGCCGGGGACGGTCCAGCCGATCCTTGACCCAGAACCCCAGCGGGAGCTGACTGCCGCGGTGGACCAGCGGTTCGCCCAAAGACAGCTCCAGCTTCTCCGCCGGCCCCTGCTCCAGCGAGAGGGTCAGCTCCTCGCGGGAGGCGGCGCCCGCCTGGGACCAGCTGGCCCGCAGGGTGTCCGGCTGGAAGGTGGTGCTCTTGGGGGCGGTGTAGATCCACTCCAGCATCCCGCCCTCCAGGGTGCGGGGCCCCTGCACCGAGCCGCGCTGGGCGGAGAGCGACACCCGGGCCGAGGCCATCGGCTTCCCATAGGGATCGGTGGTCGCGCACAGCACCCGCCCGCGCGAGATCCCATCCCCGGGGAGACGGGCGGGGTTGGCCACGCAGGCCAGCTGATCGGTGGGGGGCAGCGCCAGATCGATCTTCGCGTTCCGACGGTTCCCCAGCCGGTCCACCGCCAGGCCCTTGCCAAAGCGGTGCCCGGGGGGAACCACCACCGGGAGCTGGAAGCGGCCATCCGGACCGGAGCGCACCGGGCCAAAGCGCTGGCCGGCGATCTCGATCGACATCTCGGCGTTGGGTTCGGTGCGGCCGGGGAGATCGATCGCGGTGGAGAGCGGGACCAGCAGCCGTCCGAACACCCCGTGCACCGAGTTGGGGTGCGGCCAGGGGGCCAGCGCAGCCAGGATCGCCACCTCCGGATAGCGGGTGGGCGGCAGCAGATACCCGGCCCGGAACACCCCCGGCCCCACCCGCTCCACCGCCTGCAGTTGGCCCACGTTGGCCCGCAGCACCGGGGGAGCGGACTCCGCGTCCGGCTGGCCGGCGGCATTGAGCAGCCTCACCGTCAGGGTGGCGCGCTGATCGCGGCCCTTCACCGGGGTGGGCGGATCCAGGGACAGCTCCACCCGGGCGGCCGGCGGTCCCACCGGGAAGCGCAGCTCGGTGCGCAGCGCCCCGTCCGAGGCGCGGATCCGCACCTCCCGGGCGCCGGCGGTGGGGACCACCAGGAAGGTCTGCAGTGGCGGCTGGGGAGGGGCTGGCCGCAGGTCCGCGCCGTCGGCGGAGATGGAGGGATTCTGGAACGGGGTGGGCGAACCGTCCGCGCCCCGCTTGACCACCGCCACGGTGAAGCCGTCCGGAGGCACCGGGCCGGAGGGACCCAGGACCTCCAGCGTCTGCGCCGATCCCACCGACGCGAGCAACAGCGAAAGAAAAAGGCTTCGGGGGCTCAGAGCCACCGAAGCCTAGCAAGCAGGCACAACCGCGCCAGAGCCGATGTTACCGGCGACGGCGGGTGGCGCGGACCCGGACCCGGACCGGAGTCCGGCGGCCGATCACCCACAGCGCCGCCAACAGGATCACACCCACCGCCATCGCGTTACCGCCGGAGGTGGAGCAGCCCATGGCCTGGGCGGCGGGAACGACCGGGTCCTGATCCACCACCCGCATCCCGTTGGAGAGCGAGTTGACCTGGACGCCGCGAATCGTCTGCATCACCCCGGCGCTGCCCGGGATCTTCAAGCCGGAGGCGAGGCTGTTGATGTCGTCCGCGCTCTTGAGGTTGTGGCCCCCCAGGCCCTGCTTGAGGGTGGAGGTGCGGCAGGCCTGGGTCTCGCCGTAGACCTTGACCTCGAAGGAGCTGCCCGGCTTGCCGGCGATCGAGGCGTGCAGCTTGTTGACCGACTGCAGCCGGGCGCTGCGGGCGATCACCTCGGTCTTGTGCTTGAAGGAGACGAAGCCAGAGACCAGCTGGTGGTTGAGGTGGACCGCTCCCGCCGTGGCCTGCTGGTTGTAGATGCAGACCACCGCCTCTTCGTTCTCGTCCGCGGCGAAGGTGCTGGAGGCCACGTCGGGCTTGCCGCGGGTGCGGGTCACCGAGACCGAGCCCAGCAGCGGGCGATCCCCGGGGTTCAGGCACACCTCGACCGAGCCATGGCGACGGCCCTCGTTGCCGTGGCCGTACTTGCGGTGCCCGCGCCCGTCGTCATCGTCGTCGTGGCCGCGGCAGTCGTCGTCGTCGTAGTGGTGGCCGTCGTCGTCGTCGTCGTGCCCGTCGTCGTCGTCGTCGTGCCAGCCGCCGTCGTCATCGTCGTCGGGGTGGCCGTCGTCGTCATCCGGCTGCGGGTCGCCCGGATCCTCGCAGGTGGGCGGGGCAACCACGGTGAAGGTCGCCGCCCAGACGTCGTTGTTCCCCAGCGCCAGCCCGTCGGCCGCGGCCCACACCACCCAGGCCTGGTTCCCCTCCACCGAGATGTCGTTGAGGGTCTCGTCGATCCCCGGGGTGTCCCGCAGGTGGAACAGGGTCCGGTTGGCGAGCTGGTAGACGTAGATGTCGGCGTCGGTGGCGCCGGCCAGCACCCGCTCGAAGGCGATCAGATCGCCGGAGATGTTGGGGTTGTACTCGGCGCTGCCGGGAGAGTCGTTGAGCACCAACTGGCGGGGATCGGTCCCGTCCACGTTCTGGTACCAGATGTCGAAGTCGTTCCCCCCGGCGGCGGCGTTGGAGGAGTAGGTGACGATGGTGCCGTTGGTATCGGGGAGGATCTCCTCCCCCGGGGAGCTGGTCAGCTGCACCGGCGCGCCCCACACCCCGGCGATGCTCCGGACCGCCACGTAGATGTCGCAGCCGTCGCCGGAGGTCTGGCACTTGGCCCAGGTCACCGTGTTCCCGTTGGGGCTGACCGCCGGATCCCGGTTGTTGAGCCCGTCCGCGGTCAGGCACTGGGCCGGAGCGGTCCAGGCAGTGAGGCTGGCCACGCAGATCTCGGACTGGGTGCTGGAGGCGCCCACGTACTGCATGAAGGCCACGGTGTCGCCGCCCGCGGAGGCGAAGGCCCGGCGGGCGCCCACCAGCGGCGCCAACTCCCGGACGCCCAGCCCGGCCTGAGCCTGATCGAAGAACATGATCGGCCGACCGCTGGTGCTGCCGTCGGTGAACACCCGGCGGAACACCAACACCTCGCCGGAGACATCGGAGAGCGAATCGCGGTGGCCGCCGTTGGGGATGGCCACGTCGGTGGAGGGGTCGGTGAGATCCTGGTACCGGATCTCGCTGGAGGTGCCTTCCAGCGCCGTATAGGAGACCACCGAGCCGCTGACGTGGGGATCGGTCTGGTTGCCGACGCCGCCGCGCACGATCTGGGGGGCGGGCCCGATCAACACCGGGCCAGACTCCGGAACCTCGGCAGCCGCCAGCGCCGGGAACATCAACGCCGCTATGAGCAAGGTTCGAGTCATTGAGCTACCTCCTACGGCAGCCACGGCCGGCCATCCCTCAGGCCCCGCGGTTTTGCGCATCCGATCTTTCGACCGGAATTGCCCTTGTACAGGAACAGCTACTTTGTTTATCGACTCGCGATTTTAGGAGTTGCCCCCAGAGAGTGCAAGCAGGCGTGAAAACATTTATTTCCACAGATCTTTGTCGACACCCATGGATGGTGGTGTCGTATCAACGTTCACCTCGGAGGTGGACTCCTCCATCAACCCACCCACCGAGCTGGCCCGGACCTTGAGGGTGTTCCTCCCCTCCGCCAGGCGGACCGGGATCGAGAATTGCCCCGAACCATCCACGGTTATCGGCCGTCCGGCCACCTCCAGGCGGACGCCCGGCTCCACGGTTCCGGTCAGCACCAGCTTCTTCTTGGCCAGCTCGCGGGTGGTCGGCCAGCGCACCTTGAGCAACAGGGAGGTGGGGATGGCGGCCGGATCGGAAGGGCCGTGGCCGGGGCGGATCACCGACTGCTGCCCGGCCCGGACGATCACCACCTTGCCGGCGCCGGTGAACTCCACCTCGCCCTCCTTGGTGCCCACCGCCACGGTGCCGGACGCGTTGTTGCTGACGGTGAAGGTACCGGCGCGGGTACGGGCCACCGCGTCGCTGCCCTGGGCCTTGACCTCGAAGGTGTGCTTGGCCTCGCCCTTGACCCGGGCAGTGGCCATTCCGGAGCCCAGCAACACCCGGGAGATGGACTCGGTCAGCTCGTCCACCGACACCTCGGTGCCGGACTCCAGCTTCACCTCGTAGCGCTCGCCACCGAGGAGGACGGCGTGGGAGGACTCGCCGGTGCGGACCGCGTCGGAGGTCTTCAGCGCCTCGCCCGCCCGGGCCTCTTCCCACTCGCCGTTGGCCCGGCGGATCTCCACCTTGCCGCTGACCTCGGACAGCCGCAGCTCGGTGGGCCTGGGCGCCTCCGGCGTGGCCACCCGCGGCGGCGGCGGCGGCGGGGGGGCGTCCTCTCCCAGGAAGTAGAGATAGCCGGCGGGGATCGCCAGGATCACCAGACCGAGCACCAGATAGAACGGCCAGGCGCTGCTTTGCTTGCGCCGAGCAGCGGGTGGAGGGGGCTGGTTCATGGGGCCACTACCCTAGCGCGCCGGTGGTGGGTGGAGGACGGGAGGGGGGCGGCGGCTGTTTTCCCGCGGGCACCGTGCCCGGCCGGGGCAGCTGGAGGGTGAAGGTGGTGCCCTTCCCCACCTCGGTGGCGACGTCGATCTTGCCCTGGTGCTCGTTTAGGATCCGGTAGGCCACCGAGAGCCCCAGCCCCACGTTGGACCAGACGTCCTTGGTGGTGAAGAAGGGTTCGAAGATCCGGGGCAGGTGTTCGGGCTTGATCCCCTTGCCGGTGTCCCGCACCTCCACCACCGCGTGGCCGCCCTCCTCCCGGGTGGTGACCGTCAGCTGCTTGGGGTTGGACTTGGCCATCGCGGTGCGGGCGTTGGAGAGCAGGGCCAGCACCACCTGGGACAGGTGTCCCGGATCGCCGCGGACCATCAGCGCGCCGGGGGCCAACTGGGGGATGAGGGTGATCCCGTCCCCCTGGGTCTGGGAGTTGGTGAGGGAGAAGGCGTCGCGGACCACCGCGTTGAGATCGGTGGAGCGCAGCTCCGGGCGGTCCCGCTGCTGGGAGAAGCGCAGCAGGTTCTGGGTGATCTCCTTGCAGCGCTTGGCCATCTGCTCGATCTTGCGCAGGGTCTGGAAGTCGCCGTCGCTCTCGTTGCGATCCAGCAACAGCAGCTGGGTGTTGCCCAGGATTCCCGCCAGGGGGTTGTTGATCTCATGGGCCACCCCCGCGCCCAGCTGACCCACCGCCGCCAGCTTCTGGGCCTCCACCAGCTGGGCCTGGGCGGCGCGCAGATCGGAGGTGGCCTCGTCCACCTTCTGGGTCAGCTCGTCGTTCCAGCGCAGCAGCTTGGCGCGGGAGGTCTCCAGCTCCGCCCCCATGTTGTTGAAGGTCTCCGACAGCTCGGTCAGCTCGTCCGATCCGGTGACCGGGATCCGCCGGGAGAGATCCCCCTTGGCGAAGGCCTCGGCGCCGTCGGAGACCGCCGCCACCCGGGCGGCCAGCTTGCGGGTGAACAGGGCGCCCAGCACCAGCAGCACCAGCAGCGCGCCCCCCAGCGCCCCCAGCACCGTGCGGCGCATCCGGCGCACCGGCGCTTGCGCCACCCGCTCCGGGAGGGAGACCACCGTGTACAGGCCCAGTTGACCGGGCACCGAGGCGGCGGCGACCAGCAGCCGCTCCTGCAGCTTGACCCCGAAGCTCTCCGGACGTTCGCCCTCCACCCGGGACTTCACCTCGGTCCAGATCTCCGGTTCCAGCGAGCCCAGCACCCCGCCGCTCTCGGAGCTGGCCATCACCCGCCCCTCGCCGTCCACCAGGTCGATCCGGCCCACGTCCATGGTGGCGCGGTTGGCCAACAGCCGGTCCACGGTGCCCAGGCCCAGCTCGCCCACCGCGAACGGCGAGTCCTCGGTGTCGGAGAGCTTCACCGCCACCGCCACCGCCGCCATCTTCCCCAGCGAGTGCCGGTAGGCGGGAGAGAGCGCCGCCTGCCCCTTGGTCCCCGCCTGCAGCGAGGCCAGCGGGATGGCCTTGGCCAGCGGAGCAAGGCCGGCGCGGGGATCGAAGCCGGGGTGGCCGCCTTCGCCCTCGCGCAGATAGACCGGGCCCTCCACCACCGACCCCTGGGCGGAGAGCAGCACCACCGCGGCGATGCTCTGGGACTGCTGGTAGAGCAGGGAGAGCCCGCCGCGCACCTCGGTGGCGGAGGCGCGGGCCCAGTCGATCATCTCCGCCGAGCGGGCAATGGCCTCCACCGAGTCCAACAGCGCCTTGCCGGAGGAGGCCGCGGCCTCCCGGGCCTGGGCGCGCTGCTCGGCGGCGATCCGCAGCCCCAGCTCGCGCTCCGACTCACGCAGCAGCCAGAAGCCCAACAGGGCCAGGGGCAGCACCGTGGCCGCGAGCATGAACAGCACCAGCTGCTGGTACAGTCGCATCGGGGGAGGGACTATGCCCCACTACGCGATCGATCGGGAACCCAACTCCCGATCGCTGCGCAGGTAGACCGACCCGGCGATGGCCTTGGCCCGCTTCTTCAGATCGGCCGCCTGCCGGGCCAGCTCGCCGTGATCGGCGGCCCCGCTGGTGACCACCGCCACGATCGAGACGCTCATGATCGGGAACTTCCGCAGCTCCCCGAAGCGATCCTCCGCCTCGATGAAGCCCCGGTCCCGATCCTGGCGGTCGTAGTAGAGGGGGATGATCCGGTCGAAGCCTTCGATCAGCCGTCGGCAGACGGTGTCCACCGAGCGGGTATCGACGATGAACACGAAGTCATCGCCGGCCACGTGGCCCAGGAAGTCTCCCGGCAGCCCGTCCTGGGCGATCACCTCCCGCAGCAGGTCCCCGGTCTGCTTGACCACCCCGTCCGCCTTCGCGAACCCGTAGTAGTCGTTGTAGGCCTTGAGGTTGTCCAGATCGAGGTAGCAGAAGGCGAAGGGGGTGGTCTCCCGCAGCCGCCGCTGGACCTCCCGTTCGATGGCCCCGGATCCCGGCAGCTGGGTGGTGGGCGAGGAGCTCAGCTCCTGGTCCCGCCTCCGCATCACCGACTCCACCCGGGCCCCCAGCTCCAGCGCGTCGAAGGGCTTGGTCAGGTAGTCGTCCCCGCCCAGCTTCAGCGCCTTGATCTTGGAGGAGGTCTCGGTGCGCGCGGAGATGAAGATCACCGACAGGTGGCTGGAGGCGCGCTCGGCCTTCAGCTCCTCCAGGAAGGTGAAGCCCTCCCCGTCCGGCAAGGAGACGTCCAGCAGCAGGACGTCCGGGCGCTTCTCCCGCAGCTCCCGACGGGCGTCGGCCAGCGAGCCGGCGGTGGAGACCGCGTAGCCCATGTTGGCGAGCACCTCCTCGCAGATGGCGGCGATCTTCTCGTCGTCGTCCACCACCAGCACCTTGCCCCGCTGCTTGCGGGCGTCTCCCTTGAGCAGGGCCTCCACGGTGGCCAGCAGTGTCTCGCCCTGCAGGGGCTTTTGCAGAAAGGCGCTGGCCCCCTGGCGCATGGCGCGGGTGCGCTCGTCCGCCGAGGAGATCACCAGCTGGGAGGCGTTGCGGGTCTCGGGATCGTGGCGGAGGATCTCCGCCAGTGACAGCCCGTCCACCCGCCCCGGCAGGCGCACGTCGAGGATGATCGCGGTGGGCCGGTACTTGCGCGCCAGGATCACCGCCTCCTCGGCGTGGGAGGCCACCGCCACCCGGTAGCCGCCGGCCAGCAGCAGCGCCTTGATCGCATAGGCGGTCTCCGGCTCATCCTCCACCACCAGCACCGCCGGCGGAGGACCTCCCCCCTGGACCGTGCGCGCCCCGGCGGTCTCCGGCTCGGTGGTGTTCTCCGGGTTCAAGAGCTCCGAGGTGGGCTCCACCGGGACCACCACCACGAACTTGGCGCCGCCGGCCGGAGAGGGCTCGGCCCAGATCCGCCCCCCGTGGGCCTCGACGATGCTGCGGCAGATGGACAGGCCCAGCCCGGTGCCGCGGACGGTGCGGGTCCGTTCGGAGCGGGCCTGTTCGAAGCGTTCGAAGATCCGCTCCAGGTCCGGTTCGGGGATCCCCTCCCCGCTGTTCCAGCAGGTCAGGGTTGCGTAGCCGGGGATCTGGGTGGAGGTGGAGAGCTCGACCACGATGTCCCCGCCCTCGGGGGTGAACTTCACCGCGTTGGTGAGCAGGTTGTGCAGCACCTGGGTGATCCGGTTGGGATCGGCCAGCGCCCGCAAGGGGGCGGTGGGCATCTTGGGGGTGATCCGGATCCGCTTCTCCATCAGCGCCGGCCCGTACTTCTCCACCGCGCGGCGGACCAGCTCGTCCAGGCAGGCCAGCTCGAAGGACATCCGCATCCGGCCCTTGGCGAACTTGGAGATGTCCAGCAGGTCGTCGACGATGGCGTTGAGCTTGTCGGTGGAGTCCTTGGCCATCGCCAGGTAGCGCTGCTGCTTGTCGTTGATGTCCCCGGCCAGGAAGTTGAGCACCAGGTCCAGTGCTCCGGAGATGGAGGTCAGCGGGGTGCGCAGTTCGTGGGAGACGATGGAGACGAACTCGTCCTTCCGTTCCTCCAAAAGCTTCTGTTCGGTGATGTCCCGCAGGACCACGCACACTCCGCGCAGGGCGCCACCGCCGTCGAACACCGGGGTGACGGTGGACTGGAGGGTCTTGTCGAAGATCTTCAGCTCTTCGCGCAGGACCTGGGACCCGCCGTACTCCCAGCCGCGGACCAGCTCGAAGGGGTAGAAGCCCAGGGTCTCCTGCAGGTGCCGGGTGGTGGCCTCCTGCGGATCTTCGGAGAGGTGCAGCATCTGCCGCGCCGCCGGGTTGATCACCACGATCTGGTTCTTCTCGTCGGTGAGCAAGACCCCGTCGGCCATCGACTCCACCATCCGCTCGATGCGGCGGCGGGACTCGTCTTCGTTGGCCTTCAGCGCGCGGATCGCGTCCACGGTCTGGTTGGCCAGCGCGTCCAGCAGCGCCACATCCTCGGCCGGGTAGGCGTGGGGCTGGTGGGAGAACAGGGAGAGGGTCCCCATCGAGCGGCCCTGGGCCACCAGCGGGACGGTGAGCACGCTGGCGAAGGCGGCGGGAGCGGTCCCCTCCGGGGCGGTGGTGCCGGTGACCCGGGTGATGATCTGATCCTCGGGCAACAGGTGGCCGGCCTGCTTGCGGTAGGCCGCCAGCACCGAGTCCTTCACCCACAGCAGGCTCTTGTCGCCAACCACGCCCGGACAACGCAGCCGCAGGGTGGCGCTGCGACCCTCGTCGATCGCCACCAGCGCCGCGCCGGCGTCATAGGGCAACACCCTGGCCACCGCCTCCAGCACCCGGTCGATGATCAGGTCGTAGGAGGCCGGCTGGCCGGCGCTCTGGTGGCTGACCTCGTAGAGGACGGACAGCGCCTCCACCCGCTTGTTCAGCTGCCGCAGCAGGCGTTCCTTGTCGCGGCGCAGCTGGGTGAACTCGACGGCGTTCTTCACCGTCATCAGCAGGTCGTTCACGTCCCACGGCTTGGTGATGTACCGGTAGACCTGCCCCTGGTTGATGGCGGCGATCAGGTCGTCGGGATCGGTGTAGCCGGTGAGCAGCAGGGTGGCGAAGTCGAAGCCTTCGGCACGGACGGTGGCCGCCAGCTGGATGCCGGTCATCTCTGGCATCTTTTGATCGGTGATCAGCACGTCGATCGGTGCGCTTCCGTTCTGACGAGACGCGCGCAGCAGCGCCAGCGCGTCGGGTCCGGAAGAGGCGGTGAGCACGTTGAAGCGGCGCTCGAAGGTCTTCGAAAGGATCTCGAGGACGTCCGGTTCGTCGTCAACGAAGAGCAGCGTGTAGCGGGTCTCGGCCAAGGAAAGTGGAGTGTAATCGGCAAATTAGACGCGCCGAAAGGAGTGCTCCTCCCACCAGGACCGACACCCTGGTCCAGCGAGGCGGCCCGGTTGCAGGGAGATCAAGCGCGACGGTGCCAGCACCTGACCGCCTGCACCACTGAGCCGACCGAGGCGCCGAGCCGACCGAGCCGACCGAGCCGACCGAAGCCGACCGAGCCCAACGAAGCCGACCGAGGGGAGGGAGAAAAGAAGGCGAGGACGCCGCCGACACCAGGTCCGAGCACTCACTCGAGCCGTGTCTCTGACAGCGCCCTCCCCCTTCGTAAAACTCAACTGCCCGCTACCGCCACCCGCTCCGCCCAAACTTCTCGGGCGGGGGCGAGGGACGAAGGCAAAGGCGAGTTGGGGAGAGTGCTGGAGAGCCAGCCCTACTGCCACCGAGCCCCATCTGGCACCCGGCGTTGAACTCCCGCTCGCTGCGCCTTTGCCGACCGACTTACGCCATGTCCTTGAGGCTCTTGAGCGGCAGCACCTTGACCACCTTGCGGGCCGGCCGTGCCTTGAACACAGTCGGCTCCTTGGTGAAGGGGTTGATGCCCTTGCGCGCCTTGGTCGCCGGCTTCTTGATGACCTTCACCTTCATCAGGCCGGGCACCACGAACAGCCCCGGACCCTTGCCGCCCAGGCTCTTCTTCATCTGGTTCGCGAGCGAGTCGAACACCGACGCGACCTGCTTCCGGGTCAGCCCGGTCTCTTCGGAGAGCTTCACGAGCAGCTCGGACTTCGTCGGGGGCTTCGCTGCGATGACGTTCTTGGCCATGGAGTTTCTGTCCTCTTGGGTTGACTGCGACTGAACTGATGACGGCGACTGCGAGAAATCCGCATCCGGAGTCGGAGCCACCACTACCGCGTCACTTCAGACTCGGGCAACACCAATGAGGGAACGGGCTCGACTCGGTTCGGTGGACTTCGGCTCCGCTCGATCTTCGAGACGCGCGCCCAACTCGTTCTTGAGCGTCGAGAACCAGCTCTCCAGCGCGGCGTCATTCGCGCGCAATACGGGTGGGCCTGGTGAGGATCGCTGATTGAGAGCTGGCACCCGCCCAACCTTGCCGCCCGACCCATCCTGTTTCTGAGCCGGCGGCTTCACCATCATCGACCAGGTTGCGGGTCGATGCACGAGGGCCGTCGTCTTCACGCGGCGACGTCCGCTCGGCGGCCAGCGCGACCCAAGAGATGGTTGGGCCGCACTGGTGGGACAGCCACCTGAGGTTCCAACTCCTCGGCCAGTGGCCTGCACTCGCCTTGCCCAGGGCGCCCGGGCCTTAGCCCACCGAAGCTCACCACCCATGCGGACTCGCCGAAGCCCTCCGAACCGAAGCCCTCCGAACCGAAGCCCTTCGCCGAAGCCCTTCGCCGAAGCCCTTCGCCGAAGCCCTTCGCCGAAGCCCTCCGCCGAAGCCCTCCGCCGAAGCCCTCCGCCGAAGCCCTCCGCCGAAGCCCTCCGCCGAAGCCCTCCGCCGAAGCCCTCCGCCGAAGCCCTCCGCCGAGATTATTATTATCTTAATCTTATGGTTCCTCCGGGTTCTACATGGGTATCAGCCGGGGGTTGGGTACAGCTCAAGCCCACCGCAGTGGAAGTAGATGGCCATCTTGAAGTGGTCCTTGTTCCGGAAGCCGTACGCCCGCTTCTTG
>JAKFFE010000015.1:0-92566 GCA_036675345.1 Myxococcaceae bacterium | reverse complement strand
GACGGCGCTGCGTGGCTGGCTGAATCACTACAACGGAGGCAGAGTGCACGGAGCAATCAAGAGCACACCGCTCGCCAGGCTGAGGCGAGCGGCGTGAACAACCTCATGAGAATCCACAGCTAGGGGGCCTCCTCCGCCAGCACCGGCAGCCGGAAGGTGAAGGTGGTGCCGTTTCCCGGGCGGGAGACGAAGGTCAGATCTCCCCCGTGCGCCTGCAGGGTCTGCCGGGCGATCGGCAGTCCCAGCCCGGTCCCCTTCCCCGGGCGCTTGGTGGTGAAGAAGGGCTCGAAGATCCGCGACTGCAGCTCGGGGGGCACCCCGCCTCCCTGGTCGATCACGTCCACGTACACGAAGGGCGTCTCCACCCGGGCCCGGACCTGGAGCTCGGCGTCCCGCTGCCGCTCCATCGACTGGGCGGCGTTGACCAGCACGTTGAGGAAGGCCTGGGAGAGGCGGCCGGGATCCGCGTCCACCGCCAGCGCGGAGGGGATCTCCACCTTGACCCGGCAGGTCTTCAGCTCGCCGCCGGCCATCCGCAGGGCGCTGTCCATCGCCTCCGCCAGCCGGGTGTGGTGGGGGGCCACCGGATCCCGACGCGACACCTGGCGCATGTCCCGCACCAGCGCCGAGATCCGATCCGCGCCCTCCACCGCCTCCTCCACCGCGAACTGGACCTCGGAGAACAGCCCCGGCCCACCCGCCGCGTCCCAGGCGTTGAGCGCCTCCGCGTGCCGCCCCTCGTTGAGCAGCGCCACCGTGCCCAGCAGCTCCAGCAGACAATCCTCCACGAACTTGAGGTTGGAGCGGACGAAGGCCATCGGGTTGTTGATCTCGTGCGCCACCCCGGCGGCCATCTCTCCCATCGCCGCCAGCCGCTCCATCGCCGCGTAGCGCCGCGACAGCTGGTACGACTCCAGCGCCACCATCGCCTGGGTGCCCAGCACCGAGGCCCGGACCAGATCGCGCGGCCGGAAGATCGGCGCCCCGGCTGGGCGCTGCAGCGCCAGCACCGCGGTCACCCGGCCGGCGCTGCGCATCGGGAACAGCAGGATCGACCCCAGGGTCTCCAACTCGGGGATTCCCGCCAGCCGCTCGTCGGCCTGCGCGGTGGCCGCGTCCAGGATCCGGGCCTGGCTCTCCAGACCGATCCGCCGGGCCACCTCCAGCAGCGGCCCGGTCAGCCCGTCCCCGGCGCGGTGGAAGGAGGAGATCAGCTCCAGCCCGCTGCCCCCGTCCGGCAGCAGCACCGCCACCTGGTCCGCGGAGAGCGCCCGTCCCGCCCACGGCGCCAGGGTCTTGGCCACGTCCCCGGGTTCGTTGAGCAAGAACAGCTGTCGGCTGCTCTCGAAGATCGCGGCGGTGGTGTGCAGCCGCTGGCGCTCCAGGGCGCGGTTGATGCTGGAGATCAGCTCCACCGTCTCGAACGGCTTGAGCAGCAGGTCAAAGGCCCCGGCCCGGACGCACTGCACCGCGATGTCCATCGCCGCGTGGCCGGTGATCACGATCACCTCCAGCTCCGGCTGCCGCCGTTTGGCCTCCTGCAGCAGCGCCAGCCCGTCCATCCCTCCCCGCAGGCGCACGTCGGTGATCAGCACATCCGCGCCGGTCAGCAGCCCCAGGGCCTCCTCCCCGGAGCGCGCCGGGGTGACCTCGAAGCTCCACGCCTGCAGCGCGTGGGTCAGCGCATAGGCCAGCGACGGATCGTCCTCCACCAACACGACCGATACCGGTGTCTCCATCCCTTCGGGCAAGCTGCTGCTCCCTGCGTTGCTGTGTTGGGGGCCGATACTAGCCGCCGCGGCGGCGTCCACGGCTTGTCTGAGGCTTTGATCGCCGGGGGCATCCTGGATCTCCCGGGGGCACCTGCGACCCACCTTCCTCTCCGAGTGCGTCCGGTGGCCGACGCTTGGATGGCGCCCGGTCCATCCGATGCACACCCTGGGCGGATGGGGCTCTGGGTGGCGGTGGCGGCGGCGGTGGTGCTGGCCTCGGGCGGTAAGCCGATTCCGGCGGGGTGCGAGAAGCGTTGCGAGAAGCAGTACGTGCCCTGTCGCGATGCCCGGGTGGAGGACCAGATGATGTGCGTGGAGGTTGTCCGCCGCTGTGAGATCCGCTGCCCCGGCCAGGCCGGGCCCGCCCAGGCCTCGGCCCCGAAGCAGTCGAGGTAGCGGGAATTTCGTCCGACGCTTGCCGTTCGTGGGCTCGATTCAGAGCGTCAAAAGTCGTCTCTGAAATCGCCGACGCCCAGTCGCGTAACTGGCGCGTCTTCCCAAATCCAAGCGAGGTCTCCGATGCGTCCTGTGACGTTTGCAGCACTGGTGTTTGTCGCGGCGGGTTGTGCGTCCACCCCCGGCTCTCCGAACTCGTTCGCCACCAGCACCGGCCGGGTGGCCGGCGTGGTGCAACTGCCCGAGCAGCTCTCCAGCGCCCAGCCGTGTGATCGGATCACCGTGGTGGCGATGGCCAACGATCAGCAGGTCGGCCAGGCCACGGTGCGCCAGAGCCGCAACCGCTGCACCTACCAGCTCAACAACCTCCCGGAGAACGTGGACCTGGGGCTGCAGGTGAAGGTGGACGGGCTGCAGTGCGACAACGGGGCGGAGCTGTCCTCCGACTCCGGGACGGTGAAGCTGCAGCCGGGTGAGATCCGCACCCAGGATCTGAAAACCAGCTGCGGGTAGAAATGCAGCGGGGCCGGACCGCCTGATGCTGGCGACCCGGCCCCAGAGTGCTTCAGCCAGAGCGGCGGACTACTCCACGCCCACCGCGGTCCAGACCTCCTTCACCTTGGCCACCTCCGCGGACTCGGCGCCGAACATGTCGGTGGCGGCCTGGATGGTGGCCGCGCGGGCCTGGGAGAAGGTGGTGCTGGGGGTCATGTAGGTGGTGAGCGCGCGGCCGAAGATCTTCAGCGACGCCTCCATCCCGATCCCGTCCTTCACCTCCTGGCCGGAGGTCTTGTTGGTGCCGCCCTGGGTCAGCAGCACGAAGGCGTTGTTGGCGATGCCCGAGGAGTAGTGGACGTCCTGGTTCTTGTACTTGGAGTAGTGGTCAAAGGACCGGCCATCCTTGCTGGGGTCGTCCATGTACCGCAGCGCATCGCCGTCCTTGCCCGGGGTCCAGACCGCCTCGCCCACGCCCCAGGTGAACTTCACCGCCGGGTTCTGCTGGGAGGCCATCCACTCCACGCCCTTGCCGAAGATGTCGCTCATCGCCTCGTTCAGGCCGCCGGACTCCCCGCGGTAGATCAGCCCGGCGGTGCGCTGGGTCAGCCCGTGGGTGATCTCGTGACCGGCGATGTCCAGCGAGGTCAGCACCGAGGCGGTCTTCCCGTCCCCGTCGCCGTAGTTCATGGTCTTCCCGTCCCAGAACGCGTTGACGTAGTTCTGGCGGATGTGGACGTTGGACTGCAGCGCCTCACCCTTCCCGTCGATGGAGTCGCGGCCCAGCACCTGCTTGTAGAAGTCGTAGGTCATCTGGCCGCCGTACTGCGCGTCCACCGCCGCCGCGTTCCGGGGGGAGTCGGTGACCTCGCCCCACACGTTGTTGTTGTCGGTGACCTCGGTGGCGCCGGACCCGGTGGACTTGTTCTGCGCGTCCTTGGTGATCACGCCCTTCCCACGGTTCTGATCGGTGAGGGAGAAGGTCCCGTCCTCCTTGGGGGTGGCGCCGATCTCCACCTGGCCGGAGTAGAGGGTGGTGTCGTCCTTGGAGGAGGGCTCGGTGGGCTCGGTGGGAACCGGCTCGTCGGAGATCGCGCCGGAGGCCTTGGCCGCGGCGATGTCCTCCTCCTTGATGAAGGTGTCGATCTGGTTCCAGCTCTCCAGCACCTGGCCGCTCTTGGCGTCCACCAGGTAGTTCTGCCGGCGGGGCTCACCCTCGGTGAGGTTGGTCAGCTCCACATGGAAGGCGTGCACGTACTCGCCGTCCGCGTTCTTCACCAGCACCGCCTGGTTGGTGATCTCCCCCTCCGGCGCAGAGCCGAAGTCCGCCTGCGCGGCGGCCAACGCCTGGTCGGCGGAGATCAGCGCGGTCCGGTCCGGGCGAACGTTGATCGTGCCCTCATCCCCGAACACCGAGCTGAGCTTGCCTTCCTTGGTCAAGGTGGCCACCACCTGCTCGCCGAACACCTTGGTGCCCTCGTGGGTGCGGTCCAGCCGCAGATGGGTCATCCCGTAGGCGTCCACGGTGACGTCCCTGGCGGAGAACTCGTTGGTCCCCGCGCCGCGCCGGGCGTTGAGCTGGGAGATGGTCCGCTGGATCACCGTCTGGGCCTCGGGGGTGGTCAGGTCCAGGGACACCGCCGCGGTGGGCGAGATCGTGGGCTGGGCCCCGCCGGAGGCCGACGTGCCGGTCAGCACGTTGCTGGGAGCGCCACCGGGCTGGAAGCTGGAGGGAACGGTCCCGCAGGTCCGGGTGGGCGGGGTCTGCACCGGGGCCGGAGCCGCCGGGAGGGTGGGAACGGCCGGGGGGGTGCGCGGGTCGATTCGAACGGTCATGGGTGACTCCGGGATCAGGTGTGTGTGCGGCGTTTGCACACATTGTCTGAGAACGGCGCCGCTTGTTTCGTGAGAAATGCGACCGGGAGTGAAGGAGGCCGCTAAGTGGCCGGCGCCGCTGGATGTTTTTTACATATCGGCGGATATGGAACTCGCCTTCCGGCGATCCGGCGGGCGGAATTGGTAAACCTATTTTCCAGAATGGGAGTGCGGGCCCCGGCGCGTGCTCAGCGAATCCAGCAGGGTCACGCCCCCCGCCAGGGCCAACACGGCCGCCATCTTCCCGGGGTTCCCGTAGGCGGTCAGCGCCCCCCGCAGCAGCCCGGGCGGGAGGAACGGCGCCACCCTTCGCGCCCACTTCGGATCCCGGGGAAGCAGCCGCGCCAGCCTCACCAGCTCATCGAGGCTCAGTCGCTGCGACGACAGCAGTTGGATCAGCCAGGAGAGTCCCGGCGTGAGCGGGGTCATGCGGTTCAACCTGGGTGCGCAAGCCCGGACCTGGCACCGGAAGGAGGCATGAGCGGAGGGCGACCAGGCCCGCCCCCGGCCTACCCGTGGGACTGGCCCAGCACCACCGAGAGCAACAGCAGCGCCAGCACCACCGCGGAGATCCAGGTGTAGACCCGGTCCTTCTGCTGACGAAAGGCGATCATCGACATCGCCACCCGGAACACCGGGGTGGCGATCATCACCAGGATCCCCAGCATCACGAAGCCGCGCCCCTGGGCGATGCGGGCGGACTCCAGGATCTCCAGGAAGGTGCGCGGCGCGGGCGCGGTGAGCACCCGGGACAGCTCCTCGCCCGAGGAGAGGTACTCGGGGTGATTGAGGAAGGAGAGGGTGGTCCCCAGCCCCACCAGGCCCACGCAGGCGTAGACCCCGAAGCGGAGGATGGCGCTGAGCAGGTCCTCGATCGCCAGCCCCTGCACCACCGGTTGGGCGACGGCGACTGCCACCTGCGGCTCCTCCGGCGGCGGGGTGTTCATTCGGAGAGTCCCCGGATCCCCATCTGGACGGAGATGAACAGCAGCGCCACCACGAACAGCGAGCGGATGAAGCGGTTGCTCAGCTTGGGGAAGAGCCGCGAGCCGAGGATGGCGCCCGCCACCGCCCCCAGACAGACCGGGGCCACGATCAGCGGTTCGATGTCTCCCCGGGCCAGGTACACCCCGGCGCTGGCGGCGGCGGTGACCCCGATCATGAAGTTGCTGGTGGCGGTGGAGACCTTGATCGGCAGCCGCATCGCCAGGTCCATCGCCGGGACCTTCAGCGCGCCGGAGCCAATGCCCAGCAGGCCGCTGATCGCTCCGGCGAAGTACATCAAGCCGAAGCCGAAGTAGGGCCGGTGGACCTGGTAGCGCACCAGCGATTGGGTGCTCTCGTCGTAGTACTCGCCGGCCAGGGCCAGCCGGCGGGTGAGCGGACTGAGCTGGGGGGGCGCGGAGTTCAGGGCCGCCCGCGGACGCAGCATGTTCAGCGCCGAGTAGGCCATCACCGCCGAGAAGATCACGAACAGCCACTTGCCCTGGATGAAGCCGGTCAGCGCCGCGCCGCTCAAGGCCCCGGTCACGGTGGCCAGCTCCAGGAACAGCGCCACCCGGATGTTGGTCAGCCGATCCCGGACGTAGGCGGCCGCGGTGCCGCTGGAGGTGGCGATCACCGCCACCACCGAGGCGCCGATCGCGTAGCGGATGTCCACCCCCAGCATCAGGGTGAGGATGGGGACGATGATCACCCCGCCCCCCAGCCCCACCAGCGAGCCTACCAGTCCGGCGCCGGCGGAAGCGGCGAAGGCCGCGAGGGTGAAGAGGAACGGGGTCACGCGGCGGCCATCATGGCGCGTGGAGCGCGGCCGGCAACCCCGGTCTGAAATGCCTGGCTGCTCTTCATGCGAACGCCCGGGTGGGAGAGGCTGTGGCTGGCGAGGGGGACCATCTTGAAGGGATGCGTCGCCTGCTCAAGGACAACGGCCTCTCCCTGACGATGCTGGGTCTGTTCCTGCTCTTCTGGGTGGGACACAGCCTCACCGGGTGGAAGCAGAACAACCAGGAGCGCACCCAGCACGGCCTGACTTCGGAGGGGTATGGGGCCTACCTGCACTCCGGCGAGTTCCTGGAGTCCACCTTCGAGAACTGGGAGAGCGAGTTCCTGCAGATGGCGATGTTCGTCGTGCTGGCCGGGAAGCTGAAGCAGAAGGGCGCGGCGGACTCCAAGAAGAGGGACGGCACCGACGAGGTGGATCAGGATCCGCGGACCCATGTGCGCCCGGACTCGCCCTGGCCGGTACGCCGCGGCGGGTGGGTGCTGGCGCTGTACTCGCACTCGCTGTCCCTGACCCTGTTCGCGCTGTTCCTGTTCAGCTTCGTGATGCACGCGGTGCACGGGACCCGGATGTACAACGAGGAGCAGCTGCGGCACGGCTCGCAGGCGATCCCGGTGCTGGGCTTTCTGGGCACCCCCACCTTCTGGTTCCAGGCCTTCCAGAACTGGCAGAGCGAGTTCCTCTCGGTGGGGGCGCTGGTGCTGCTGTCGATCTTCCTGCGGGAGAAGGGCTCTCCAGAGTCCAAGCCGGTGCACGTCCCCAGCCGGGAGACCGAGGGCGCCTAGAAGATCGCCTGGATCGCGGCGATCGCCAGCTCGACCACGATCAGCACCACGATCATCGCCTCCAGGGTCAGGGCCCGGTCGGTGTCCACCTCGCCCTTGAGCAGCTCGTAGACGTGCGAGAGCAGCTGCTGCTTGCGCTGGACCGAGGCCTGCCAGGCGTTGATCCGCAGCCGCTTGAGCGAGGCCTCGTAGATCTTGGCCAGGTAGAAGTCGCCGACGATCTTCAGCGAGTTCTCCACCCGCTCCACGAACTCGGTCATCTCCACCACCGTGGCCATCACCCGGCGGGCCAGCTGCCGGTAGGGGCTGCGGAGGAAGCGCCACCACTTGCGGCGGCGCTGACCGATCTCGTCGTAGGTGACCTTCAGCTCCTGATCGAGCTGGGCGTCGAACCAGCGCAGCTCCAGCAGCTGGGCGTTGACGATCTCCAGGATGTCCGCCACGTCCCCGCTGCCGGACGGCTCGTAGACGAAGGCCGCGTTCCAATCCACCACCGCCAGGTCGTTCTCGGTGTAGCTAAACGCGTGCTGGGTGACCTCCTTGCGCTCCCGCTCCGAGAGCCGGGGGGCCTGCACCTCGCCCAAGAGCAGCTTGGCCAGCGGAGCCTCCTTGAGCAGCTGCTCGGCGGTGGGCGCGCCGTCGATCGCCTCCACGAACACGATGGTGTAGCTCTCGAACTGCTCCCACAGGTGCGCGTCCTGCAGCGCCGGGCCCACCGTCTTCAGCACCCCCTGGCACAGCTCCAGGCACAGCGCGTCCACCTGCTGGCTGTCGTAGAGCTCGTCCGCGCGCGGGGTCAGCGCCGCCATCGGAGTGCCGGGGATGATCGGCGCCCGCAGCACGATCGAGGCGGCGCCGAAGTTGAACAGCCGCAGCGAGGCCTGGATCTCCAGGCTGCTGCCGTCGCGCAGGGCCAGGGCCCGGGTCCCCAGCTCCAGGGTCAGCGGCGGCTCGGGCAGCTCCAGGTACTGCGAACCCTCCCGGCCCAGCTTCAACCGCTTGGTCTGGGCGCTGATCAACCGTCGGGCGTGCTCGAGATCGATCTCGTCCGCCACGTCGAACATCCGGTAGCAGAGGATGCTGCCCTTGCGGAGGACGAAGTCGGAGCGCGGCGGGGCGACGTCGGTGGGTTCGTGGATTCGCATCGGTCTAGAGGGCCGGCTTCTGTTCGAGTTCGGTGCGCACCGCCCACAGCTCGGGGAAGAACTGCAGGTCCAGCGCCTTGCGCAGAAAGCCCACCCCGCTGCTGCCGCCGGTGCCCTGCTTGAAGCCGATGATCCGCTTCACGGTCATCATGTGGCGGAAGCGCCAGAGCTGGAACCGCTCCTCCACGTCCACCAGCTTCTCCGCCATCTCGTACTCGTTCCAGAAGCGGTGCACGTCCTCGTAGATCCCCTTGAACACCCGGACCACCCCATCGTGCTTCTCGTAGGGCTGGGTCCAGTCCCGCTCGATCCGCTCCGGGGGGACCGGGTGGCCCTGGCGGGCGAGGAAGCGGAGGAACTCGTCGTACAGCGAGGGGGTGGCCAGCAGCTGCGAGAGCTGCTGATGGACCA
Source organism: Myxococcaceae bacterium (assembly GCA_036675345.1). Taxonomy (GTDB): domain Bacteria; phylum Myxococcota; class Myxococcia; order Myxococcales; family Myxococcaceae; genus JALYOC01. Next base: position 83,904 of record JAKFFE010000015.1, on the reverse strand, counting down.
CCGGGGTGTGCTGGTGCGGGGCCAGGGCGTTGGGGTCCTTGTTGCCCAACATGAACTCGATCGCCCGGTACTGCACCGACTGGAAGCCGGAGGCGGGGCCCAGGTAGGAGCGGAACTCCAGGTACTCGTTGGGGGTCAGCGTCTCCAGCACGCTCCACTGCTCGAACAGCATCCGCTGGATGTGTCCCACCCGGGCCAGGATCTTGAAGCAGGGCTCCAGCCGGTCGTGGCGCACATGCTCGATGGCCGCGGAGAGCTCGTGGAGGAGCAGCTTCATCCACAGCTCGGAGGTCTGGTGCTGGATGATGAACAGCGTCTCGTCGTGGTGGGGAGGGACGCTCCTGGGCTCCTGGGCCGAGAGCAGCCGGTCCAGCCGGAGGTAGTCGCTGTAGGTGGTCTTGCCGGCGAGGTCGGTGTGGATGCCGCTCTCCAGCTCGCGCTTGTTCATACGGGTCCCTTACGCCTCTCGTTAGCCCCTATCAACGAACCTTGCACCCACCCGGGGGGACAAGGAGGCGAGCGGCCAACGTCTGGTTGCGTCTACCCGTCCATGACGTGACATATGGACGACCATGCGCTGGCCGCACGCGCTCCGCTCACTGCGACATAGAAACGTTCGTCTCTTCGCGATGGGCCAGTCGGTCTCGCTGCTCGGGACCTGGATGCAGAACGTGGCCATGGGCTGGCTGGTGTACCGGCTGACCAACTCCGCCCAGATGCTGGGGCTGGTGGCGTTCTTGACCCAGGTCCCCACCTTCGTGCTCGGGGCCTGGGCCGGTTCGCTGGCGGACCGGGTCTCGCGGCGGAAGCTGATGTTCGGGGCCCAGGCGCTGGCGCTGGTGCAGGCGGTGATCCTGGCCGGGCTCACCTTCTCCGGCCGGGTGGAGCCCTGGCATCTGCTGGGCCTGGCCCTGGCGCTGGGCATCTCCCACGCGATCGAGGTCCCCGCCCGGCACTCGCTGCTGGCGGACCTGGCCGGGGCGGACGTGGGCAACGCCACCGCCTTGAACTCCACCATCGTCAACGGGACCCGGATGATCGGCCCGGCGATCGGCGGACTGCTGGTGGCCTGGGTGGGAGAGGCGTGGTGCTTCGCCCTCAACGCGGTCAGCTTCGGCGCGGTGCTCTACGCGCTGACCCGGATGGAGCTCTCCGAACGTCCGCCGGTGGCCAAGGCCACCTCGCTGCTGGACGGGGTCCGCTTCGCCTGGAGCCAGCCGATGATCCGCACCCTGCTGGGGATGCTGGTGGTGGTCAGCTTCGTGGCCTTCCCCTTCCAGTCGCTGTTGCCGCTGGTGGTGGGGGAGGTGCTGCACGGCGGGCCGGCCCTGCTGGGCCAGCTGGGCGCCTGCTTCGGCGCGGGGGCGTTGATCTCCGCGGTGGTGCTGCTGCGCCGGACCTCGCTGGAGGGGTTGGGTAGGCGAATCGCGGTCGGGGCGTCGGCGCTGGCGGTGGGTCTGGTGGCGCTGTCCGTCTCCCGGAATCCCTACGCCAGCGGGCTGGCCCTGGTGGTGGTGGGCTTCGGCTTTCTGCTCCAGGGCGCCGGGACCCTGACCCTGCTTCAGCATCTGACCCCGGACGCGATGCGCGGGCGGGTGATCGGGCTGTTCTCGATGATCTTCATCGGCGCCACGCCCTTCGGCGCCCTGCTCGCGGGGTGGATCGCCAGTCACTACGGGGTGGCGGTGACCCTTCTCTCCGCGGGAGGGGTGGTGCTGGCCGCCAGCGCCGCCTTCCACGTGGCGCTGCCCAAGGCGGAGCGGGCCTCGGCCACGGTCTCGGGATTGGAGCCGGAGATCCGCAGCGCGGCGTAGGCTTCGGGCTTCGGGCCACGAGTGCAAGGCGTGTCTGACGATGGCAGTTGGACCGCGTGGTCCGACTGGATTGATACACCGGAGCGCTGGTGACGAAGCGGCGCGCCTTGGCAAGGGAGACCAGATTGTTTCGGCGACCGACCCTCCCGGGGAGAAGTTGATCCTTCGAGCCACTTTTCCCACACCCGCTCCGCGTGCCGGGATCGGCCAAGCACAGAGGTGGTCGGCTCCACTCCGTCGCGTGGGTCACTTCGGGCAACGTAGTGAAGGGGACCGAGGTCACAAGTCGAGGGAGGTGCGGGACCGGTGCTGGACGCAACCGCAGCTCGGGGCTCGGGGCTCGGGGCTCGGGGCTCGGGGCTCGGGGTTGGACCGCGTGGTCCAACTGGCGAGACCGTTCGGCACACCGCTGCTGAACCAGCGGGAATCCTTGGCCTTCCGCAGTCCGATCGCCATGGTCTCAGCGCTGTCGTGTGGTCTTCACCACCAGGCTGCAGTCCAAAGTAGCCAGCCCGCTTCCAGGTGGGATCACCTCTCCCACCGCGATTGAAGGGGTCTCTCTCCAGGGCTCTTCACTCGCGGGGGGATGCAGCTTCGCGGGTGTGGGTTCGGTCCCCCACGAGTGAAGGGCCCTGGAGAGCGGCGCCTACAGCAGCGTTTCCGGACCGCTTTCGGTGACCACGATCATCCCTTCCGTACCTGCGCCGGCGTTCTGGGCAAAGTTGGGGATCGCGTCCGTCTCTCCGGAGACCGCGCCGCCCAGGCCGCCGTTGCCCGCGGAGGCGCCACCCCCGCCACCCCCGCTGCGAGCGTGGAAGGTGACCGGAGTTCCGGTGGAGCCCGGCTGACCGCCGGTCACGTCGAAGGCGCGCACCACCGTCACGTCCGGGGCCAGCGCGTGGACGATCCCACCACCGCCGCCGCCGCCCGCTCCGGTGAGGCTGGTGTTCGCGCCGCCGTTTCCACCGCGGACCGAGACCCGCCCCTCCACGGTGAGGAAGGTCTTGGAGGCCAGCACCACATAGCCGCCGCCTCCGCCGCCACCCCCTTCACGGCAGCTCTCGCCGTCGGCCAGGATCCGCGCGTCCGGCTCCAGGTGCAGCTCCCCCTGGGCGACCACCACCACGCTGCCGCCACCGGCACAGCCCGGGCCATCGAAGGAGGGAGCCCCGGCGCCGCCGCCGAAGGCGTGGGCGCGGACCAGGCTCTGCACCGCCGCCGACTGCAGACCGCTGATTCCGCCGCGCCCACCGGCCCGGCTCCAGCTGGCGTCGCCCAGATCACCGGCGAAGGCGGAGACCGAGGCGATGCCCGCGCCAGGGGTGGCGGGCACTGCCAGGTAGCTGCCGGGGGCGGGGCGCACCAGCATCTGCGGACCGCTCACGCCCGGGCGGACCCGAACCGTTCCCCGCAGGGAGACCGGACCGCGGCTGCGCAGCACGGTCCCACTGGCCACCTCCACGGTGGCGCCGCTCTCGATGGTCAAGGAGGCGAACTGCAGCTCGCGGGCGCCAAGCTGGGACCAGTCCTCGTGACCGGTGACCACCTTGTCTCCGGCGGCGCCCAGGCCGTACACCCGGTCCAGCCCGGGATCACCGTTGCAGGCGTAGCTCACCCCGTCCGCGCCGACGAACTTCGCGCCGCCGAAGGCGCACACCGCATCGCCCATCGACAGCGGCTCGGTCTTGACCGAGGTCCCGTTGAGTCCGTCCCGACCCGCGGCGCCCGTGGCCGGCGCGGCAGTGGCCTCGGATCCAGTGGCGGAGATCACCTGGGGGCTGGCGCTGACTCCGGAGAACGGGTTCCCCGAGCAACCCACCAGCGAAGACAGGGACACGGCGGCGAGGAGTGCGCTTCTCATGGTCGCTGCCTTGTGCAGCGCCCGTGCCCGGCTCCGCACCGGCACCTGCAGCAGGCAAGCGTCCGGAACGACTCAACTCGCTCCCGGCCCGCGCACCCGGACCCACCGGGTGGCCAAAACCGGCGGGGTCATCGCTGACCACCCCCACCCCCGCCGAAGCAGCCCGCTTCTTGGCCACCGCGTCCACCCTGGGACTCCTGGTGGCGAACGATCGCCAACGGGATCCCGGTAGCCCGCCCCCGACTCAGCAACTTCGTCCGGGGGAACACCCACCGCAGATCACCCGACCCGGACCCGCGCCGCCGCCACTGCCACCACCCCTGGACAACTCCGGGCGCGACCCCCGCCGCTCCCCAACCTCCCCCTACGCCGCGATCAACCCCCGTCGGTTGAAGCCCACCTGCTCCTGCAGCGGGTCGGCGGGGACCGGGGCCGAATCGATCCAATCCCCGATCTCGCTGAACAGATCGTCCCCCTCGGTGTTCATGTTCTGGAGCCGGTCCAGGAACTCCTCCTTGGGGAGGGTCTCGGTCTTCCCCCACGGATTGACGTAGGTGACGAACTCCTGGCCCGAGGCGTCCTGCGAGATGTCGGTCACCAGCAGCTTGTGGCCCCCGGTGCCCCAGCGCACCCCGACCTCCACCTCCCGTCCCTCGTTCTCCACCTCATCCACCAGCTCGTCCCAGGCCTCCTCACGCTCCTCCTCGGTGTTGATCCCGTCGCGGTTCTCGAAGCGGTGGTCGAACACCCCCTCCAGCAGCCGGTCCACCTGCGAGGAGTAGAGCCCGGTGTGGACCTTGTTCCCGTCCTCGTCGCGGTGTTCGTCGGAGGCGTTGTCGTAGTCCAGGTCCGCGCCGTTGGCGTACTCCATGAACGCCGGCTCGATCAGCCGCTGGGAGAGGCTGCGGCCCGAACCATCGTCTCCGATCGTGCCCTCCTCCCGGGTGATGACGTCCCCGTTGGCCAGCTCCACCTCCCCGGAGGGAGAGGCCAGCCCGGTCATCAGCCGCACGTACTCGGCCGGGCTCTCGTCGGCGAGGTGGATCCCGACCACGGTGGCGGCGCAGGTGCCCCGCTGGTGCTGGGCGATCGCGCTGGGCACCGCCACCTCCCGCACCACATCCGCCAGCAACTCCCGGCGATCCACCCCCTCCGCCAGCGGGACTCCACACGGATTGGCCAGTCCGGCCAGGTTCTCCAGCAGCGTCCCACCGCCCTGGGCATCCTCCGCTCCCGGCAGCTTTCCCTCGAAGAGCAGCTTCTGCAGCGCCAGCTGCGCCTTCGGATCGTCCTGCTGCTCCAGCTCGGACATCACCGACTGGTACTGGGCGCGCTCCTGGGGCGAGAGCTTCTCCAGCTCCGCGGCCTCCAGCTCGGCGTTGGCCTCCACCAGCTTGGCGGCGCGCACCTCATCCAATCCCCCGGTGGGTGCGTTCACGTCCTCCGGATCGGTGCCCACCGTCCCCTGCCCGCCCACCCCATCCGGGTCCTCCCCCACCTCTCCGCCGATCAGCACCTGGTCGATCGCCGCCAGGGCCTCTTCCTTCGACTTTGGGGTCTTCACCTCCAGCAGCCCGGAGAGCTCCACCTGTCGGTCGCCCGCCGAGAAGTTCAGCCGACGGACCACCGGGTCGAACACGTCCGAGGCCGCCGGAGCGGCGGGGCGGATCCCCGCCACCGGGGGACGAACCACTTCGGCGGTCTTGAGCGGGGTGACGGGGGGCAGGATCCGGATGGTCATTTTCGTCTCTCCAGTGGGGCCGGGCGGCGCCGGCTTCTGAAGAGATTCTCGAAACGGTCCTGGACTGAGACTGTCAGCTCTCTTTACTGCTGGAAGCCCCAGCCCTCCTGTCCCTGGGCGTCGATCCAGGCCCGGCTCATCCGCTGGCTGTTGAAGGCCCAGCCCAGCCGACCCTCCCGGTCCACCAGGATCAAGCCCCCGTCTCCTCCCACCCGATCCAGCTCCTTGAGCGCGTCCGACGCCACCGCCATCGGCTCGCGACCGGTGGCCAGCAGATCACAGGCGTACTTGGCCAGGACCACCTTGATGATCGCCTCTCCCTGCCCGGTGCAGGAGACCGCTCCGCCCAGATCGTCCGCGTAGGTGCCGGCGCCGATCAACGGAGAGTCCCCGACCCGTCCCCGCCGCTTGAGCACCGTGCCCCCGGTGGAGGTGGCCGCCGCCACATGTCCGTGCTGATCACACGCCACCACCCCAATCGTCCCCCCGGTGGTGGGCGCCACCTGCGCGGCCCGGGCCTTCTCCCAGCGCTGCCGCTGCCGCGCGGTGATCAACGTCGTCGGATCGATCAACACCAGCCCCTGCTCCACCGCGAACGCCTCCGCGCCCTCCCCCACCAGCAACAGGTGCGAGGTCCGCTCCATCACCCAACGGGCCAACTGCACCGGATGACGAACCCGGCGCACCGCGGCCACTCCGCCGGCGGACAGCCGCTCGCCGGACATCAGCGCCGCGTCCAGCTCCACCTCACCGTCGGCGTTGAGCGCCCCGCCGGTCCCGGCGTTGAACAGCGGCGCGTCCTCCATCGCCACCGCCGCCGCCTCCACTGCGTCCACCGCGCTGCCGCCGGCCTGGAGGATCGCGTACCCGAGCCGGGCCGCCTCCAGACATCCCTCGCCGAAGACCGCCCCCACGTCGCCTTCCACCCGGGGACCTGCGCCGCCATGCACCCCAATCGAGATCGGCATCCCTCAGCCTTCTCCGTCGTCCGCCCCCCCGCAAGCAGGACCATCCACCCACCCGGGGGCTCTGTTGCCCGCCTGCTGTCCCGACTCCGGCGCGTCCGTAGCTTTCGACGGTGGACGCACTCGCCGAAGACCCCAGGCCCGGTCACTGGATGCTGCGCGTGGCGGAGCGCGCCGCGAAGCTGGCCACCCGCTACCACCGGGCAAAGCTGATCGGCGCCCACCACCTGCCGACCGGACCGGCGCTGCTGGTGGGGAACCACGGCCTCTACGGTTACGAGACCCCGGTCTTCTTCTACCTGCTGCTGCAGGCCACCGGCCGCTACCCGCTGGGGCTGGCCGACCGCGGCTTCTTCCGGCTGCCGGTGTTCAAGACGGTGATGCCGTGGATCGGCGGGATTGAAGGCACCCCGGACAACGCGCTGCGGGCGCTGAACGGAGGCGGCCTGGTGGTCTGCTACCCAGGAGGCGCCCGCGAGGTCTTCAAACGCCCCACTGCCCGCTACCAACTTCGCTGGGAGCACACCTCCGGCTTCGTCCGGGTGGCGATGGCGGCGGGAGTGCCGATCATCCCCTTCGCCGGTCACGGGATCGACGACATCTTCGCGGTCTCCGACGGGCTGACCGTGCGCCTCTCCAGGAAGAAGCGCCGCTACACCGCCCCGGTGGGCATGCCGGTGCCGCTGCCGGTGCGGCTCAAGTTCGCCATCGGCCGGCCGATGTATCCCCCCTCCCTGGATGCGCCCGGCCATGAACAGCTCCGCTTCCGCGATCGGGTGGCGGCCACCGTGCAACGCCTCCTGGTGAGGGCCAGCGATGCTTGAGGGCGTGTTCCCCACCACTCCCCTGGTTCCGCGGCTGGACCAGGTCCAGTCCGGCTATGAGGCGGTGAGCTGCCGCGAACTCCGGGTGGATGGCAGCCAGGTGCGGCTGTTCACCGTCCCCTCCCCCGCCCCGGCCGACAAGCTGCTGGTGGCGATCCCCGGGCTGGGGGCCAGCGGCCGCTCCTTCGCGCTGATGGCCCCCTTGGCCAGGAAGCGCCGGCTGTGGTTCTGGACCCCGCCGGTCAAGACGCCCGTCCACCACTCGCCGCTGTGGCACAACGTCTCGCTGCTGGCCCATCCGGATGCGGGACTGCCCGAGCGGTTCGTGCTCCTGGGCTCCTCCTTCGGCAGCCTGGTGGCCCTGGCCTTCGCCCTGCATCATCCGGAGAGGGTCAGCGCCCTGGTCCTGGCCAGCCCGGTGGCCTCCACCCGGCGGATCCGTCGCTTCGCGATGACCGCCGCCAACCTGCTGCGGGTGCCGCTGCCCTTCGCCTACCTCTTCGCGCCGGTGGTGGCGCGGATCCTGGGGGGGAGGCACCTCCCGGAGGAGGGCCGCTCGGAGATCGTCCGTGAATCGCGGCGGATCGCCCCGATGGAGATGGTCCGCCGGCTGCGCGACATCCTGGGGACCGATCTCCTCCCGGACCTGGAGCGCCTCCAGGTTCCCACCCTGATCGTCCACGGCCGGCGCGACCTGGTGGTGCCGCTGGGGAACGCCCGCGACGTGGCCGCCCGGATTCCCAACGCCCGGCTGGAGGTGATCCGCGGCGCGGCCCACCTGCCCTACATGAGCCACCCGGATCGCTTCAACGCGGTGGTCACCCGCTTCCTGCGGGAGGTGGCGGAGGTCTGACCACCTCCGCCTACGCGCCACTTCTTCGAGAATGGCCCGCCGGATGGCAGGATGGCCCGCCGTCTTGGGGGGCGTTCATGCGGGACTGGAGCACAGCAGCGGCGTCACCGATCCTGGCCCTGGGGCTGACGGCGGTCCTCGCCTGCGGCGCCCCCGCCGAGGACCCCGGCCGGGCCAACGCCGAGCGCTCCTTGAAGAGCATCCTCGCCACCATGGCCTCCGGGCAGGGCGGGCTGCAGGTCAAGCGGCGCTCGCTGGCCTTCTGGGAACCGGCCAGCGTGGGCACCACCTTCATGGCCGGGGACTGGGTGCAGTCCGGCCCCGGCGCCTCGGCGCGGATCGAGTTCGTCCCCGGCGGACGCCTGGACGTGGATCCGGGAGCGATCGTGGTGATCGACGCCCAGAGCTCCGATCCCCAGTCTCCGGGAGGCCCGCCCACCGAGGCGCTGCTGGCGGTGGAGACCGGGGTGGTGCGCGGGGTGCTGCGCAAGTCCGGGCAGACGGTGGGGATCCGCGCCCCGGACGGCTCGACCGCGCGGCTGATCTCCCGGGAGGGTGAAGGTCCGGTGGAGTACCGCCTGGCCAAGCGCCCCAAGGGCACCGAGGTCGCCATCCACCGCGGCACCGCCACCCTGGCCTCCCGGCAGTCCACCCGCGAGCTGCGGGCCGGGCAGGCCGCGGACGTGGCCCAGGAAGAGGTGAGCCCGGTGGTGCAGCTGCTGGAGGCGCCCTTGCTGCAGCAGCCGGAGGCGGACGCGGCGGTGGTGGTGGCGGAGGGAGGAACGCTGACCCTGCGGTGGAGGGCGGTGGCGCGGGCGGCGGGCTACCGGCTCCAGCTGGCGGCCCGGGAGGATTTCCAGGACGTCTCCGACACCGCCGAGGTCCCCCGCACCGAGCTGGTGTTCCGGCCCACCCGCGCCGGGGCGCTGTTCTGGCGCGCGGCGGCCCGGGATCCGGAGGGCCGCTTTGGCGTCTACGGCCCACCCCGCCGGCTGGTGGTGATGCGCCCGGCGACGGTGGAGCTGCTGCAGTCTCCCGAGTCCGGAGCGCGAGTCACCGGCGCCCGCGGGGCGTCGGTCACCTTCCGCTGGGGCACTGCCCCGGAGGGTGGCTATCGGTTCGTGGTGGTGCGGGGAGGCTCGCTGGAGGGGGCCAGCGTGGCGGATGAGGTGACCTTGGAGAACTCGGCCACCTTGAACCTCAAGCCCGGGCAGTACACCTGGGGGGTGTACGCGTTCGCCGACGAGGCCACCGCCCGGCCGCTGTTCCTGCGCCCACGGTCGCTGTTCATCGACGCCGCGCCGGCGGTCTCCGTGCCCAGCACCTTGAAGGAGTGGGGCCAGTGAGCGCCAGCGATCCGGACAGCCACCCCACGCCCCCCAAGGGGCTTCCCCTCCTCCGCGAGCCGGAGCCGCTCTCCCCGCTGGAGCGCCTCACCGTGGCGGTGGGGTCGGATCCCGGAACCGCCCCCAGGGCCGAGAACCAGGCCCTGGCCCCGCCAGAGCCAACGAGCGACGCGTCGGACGCAGCGCTGGCGGTGGCCGCCGAGGGGCACGCGGACCCGGTGGGCGAGGTGGAGCCTTCCCGGACCCGGGTGGCTTCCGATCCCCGCGCCGCCTTGCTGGACGCGCCCACCCGGGCCACCGATCCGGACGAACCGCAGCCGGTGGCCGCCTTCCCGGACAGCACCGGACTGAGGCCGTACGACGTGCTGGGCGCGTACCAGATCCTCTCCACCCTGGGCGGCGGCGGGATGGCGGAGGTGTACCTGGCCCGCGCCACCCTGGGCGCCGGGGTGGAGAAGCTGGTGGCGTTGAAGACCGCGCGGCCCGCCTACGGTCCGGACACCCGGCTGGGGGCGCTGTTCCTCAACGAGGCCCGGGTCAGCGCCTCGCTCCAGCACCCGAACGTGGTGCAGGTGTTCGACTTCGGCGAGGCCGCCGGCCGCCCCTACCTGGCGATGGAGTACGTCCACGGGAGGGAGCTGCACGACGTGCTGGCGCGGGTGAACGAGGGCCAGCCGCTGCCGGTGGATCTCCTGGTGCAGGTGCTGGCGGAGATCTGCGAGGCGCTGGAGTACGTGCACACCCAGCGCGGCCTGGACGGCGCGCCGCTGAACCTGGTGCACCGGGACGTCAGCCCCTCCAACATCCTGATCACCGATCGCGGTCAGGTGAAGCTGATGGACTTCGGGGTGGCCGCCGGCCAGGACGACCAGACCGGGATGGTGGTGGGGAAGAAGGCGTACATGCCCCCGGAGCAGGCGCGCGGTGAGCCGCCCTCCCCGCGGTGGGACGTCTACGCCACCGGGGCGATCCTGGGTGAGTTCCTCTCCCGCAGCCGGTTCGGCCCCGCGCCCACCGGGGGACCGGTGGAGGTGCTGGCGGACCTGGAGGAGGTCTCGCGCAAGGCCACCGCGGAGGATCCCCGGCACCGCTACGGCACCGCCGCCGAGCTGGGCGGAGAGCTGCGGCGGATCGGCCTCTGCCTGGATCGTCCAGACCTGGGCGGCAGCATCCGGGCCCTGTTCGGCGCCGAGCTGGAGGAGGGCCGCGGGCGGATTGAACGGCTGGTCCAGGAGGGCCGTCGGCGGGCGCCACGCGCGCGGTCCGGATCGCTGCCCGGGCCGCTGCGGGCCCTGAGCGCCTGGCGCCGGAAGATCGTCTCCACCCGCTGGGCGATGCGGCTGGCGGCCAGTCCACGCGCCACCTGGACGGTGGGGCTGGTGCTGGCGTTGGCGGTGGGCCTGGCGGGACTGCAGCTGGTGCGGACCCGGCGGCTGGAGCAGACCCTGGTCTCCCACCTGGTCACCGCCGACGCGAGGATCGAGACCGGGAGACTGGTGGGCCCGGGAGGGGACTTCGCACTGGATCACCTCCACGCCGCGCTGACGCTGGAGCCGGAGGACCCGCGGGTGCGTGCCCGGCTGGAGACCCTGGCCACCACCTTCGAGCGGCTGGGAGAGCTGGCCTTGCAGCGCGGAGATCACGCCGAGGCGGCGGTGCATCTGCAGGCGGCGCTCCAGGCGGCTCCGCTGCGGACCAGCGCCCAGGAGAAGCTGACCGCGGTGGAGACCGCGGTCCGCGAGCATTCGCGGAAGCGAAGCCAGCCGCGGGCGGGACCGTAGGAAGAGCGGAGGCCGGCCTCGGCCTGCTGCGCGGAGCACTGGACCGCGCTGGCAGACCCGGTGCGGAAAAGGCACGCAGGAGAGGCTGGCCTGTGTCCGCGAAAACGCGAGGGGGAAGCGAACCTCGGCTGGGCTGGTAGGAGGATCCGGCGAGTCGCGGTGCCCTCCGCGGCACTCCGGGAACTGGCCGGATCCCTCGCAGCCGGCGCCCAGGCGGAGTGGACCTTGACCGCTCACTTCGTCCGCGGCGCATCGGCCCGGGGGGCGGACGGGGCGACACCCGAGCGCTGAGTCGAACTACGAGCCGCTGAGGCAGCACCCGAGCGCAGGTTGGATCGAACACCGTCATCGACCGCCGTACGACCGAGGCTGCACCCGAGCGAAGGGTGGATCAGACACCCTCATCAGACCCGCCACGCGACCGAGGCTGCACCCGAGCGAAGGGTGGATCAGACACCCTCATCAGACCCGCCACGCGACCGAGGCTGCACCCGAGCGAAGGGTGGATCGGCCGCCGTCCGCGCGGCGGCAGCAGATCCCTAGCTTGGGTGGGAGGTCGTGATGCTCATGGCCCAGGGACAGGTCGCGCCCGGCTTCGAGGCGGTGCGCGAGGAGTTCGAGCGCAACTTCGAGGAGCGGGGAGAGATCGGCGCCGCGGTGGCGGCGTACTGGCACGGTGAGAAGGTGGTCGACCTTTGGGGAGGCCGGCGACGGCCGAAGGAAGCGGCACCCTGGAACCGGGACACGCTGATCTGCGTGATGTCCGGCACCAAGGGCCTGGCGGCGATGACCCTGGCGGTGGCCCACGCGCGCGGCTGGATCGACTACGAGGCGCCGGTCGCCCACTACTGGCCCCAGTTCGGCCAGCACGAGAAGTGGGGAATCACCGTGCGCCAACTGCTGGGGCACGAGGCCGGGCTGGTGCTGCTGGATGAGCAACTGACCCTCGCCCGGATGCGGGACCTGGACGCGGTGGCGCAGCTGCTCGCGCGCCAGACTCCGGCGTGGAAGCCGGGCACCAAGCACGGCTACCACACCATGTCCCTGGGCCTGTACATGCAGGAGCTGATCCGGCACGTCGATCCCCAGCGACGCACCCTGGGTCGCTTCTTCCAGGAGGAGATCGCCCAGCCCCTGGAGCTGGAGTTCTACATCGGCCTTCCGCGCTCGGTCCCCAACCAGCGGCTGGCCCAGGTGCGGACGATGTCGGTGCCGCGGGCGCTCCGGGCGCTGGCCCACACCCCGCCGGCGCTGATTCGCAAGATGCTCAAGCCGCACTCGGTGCTTCGACGCTCGTTCCTCCTCTCCGACCTGGACTGGAACGACCGGCGGATGCTGGAGCTGGAGCTGCCGGCGGGCAACGGGGTGGGCACCGCGAGGGCGATGGCGCGGGCCTACTCCGCGTTCGCCGAAGGCGGCGGCGAGCTGGGGATCTCCCCGGAGACGCTGGCCCTGCTCACCGAGCCCCCCACGGTGCGACGGCCGCGAGACGAGGTGCTGGGAGTACCCTCCTGGTTCTCGCTTGGCTTTCTCCGTCCCGGACCCTCGGTCTCCTTCGGCTCCAGTCCGCGCGCCTTCGGTGCGCCCGGGGCGGGGGGATCGTTCGCCTTCGCGGATCCCGACGCCCACCTCGGCTACGCGTACGTGATGAACAAGCTGGATTTCTATCTGGCGGACGATCCGCGCGAGAAGGCGCTGCGGGATGCGATCTACCGATCCCTGCGCTCGGCCCGGGCGCCCCGTCCCACTCCCAGGTGGACTCCGGGCGGAGACGCCCACCCCGGGCACTGACTGCTGAACTCGCCGTGTCCCCTCACTCATGGTCGACTGCGCACCGGCTCCGGGGGCGTTGGCCCAAGGCCGCGGGGGGAGGCACCGTGAAGGGACTGCCGTGGGGATTGCTGGCTGCCGTGCTGTCGCTGCCCTCGCTGGCGGCCACGCCAGCCTTCCAGGCCGAGCCGGCGGAGCCGGTGCTGGGGCGGACCGACCGGGTCCGGCTGACCTTCGAGGTGCCCGGTCAGGACACCCAGCGGCTACGGGTGGCGGTGAACGTGGGAACCCTCTCCACCCCCAACCGGGTCGGCGAGGGCCGCTACACCGCCACCTACACACCGCCTCCCACCCGCTTCCCCCAGGCGGCGTTGCTGCTGGCCTGGCAGGACGGACCGGAGGCGGAGGTGGCCTTCTACCGGCTGCCGCTGCTGGGGACCACCCGGCTGCCGGTCTCCACCAACCCGGACACCGAGGTTCGGGTCCAGGTGGCGGAGCGGGTCTTCGGCCCGGTGCGCACCGACGCCCAGGGGGAGGCGATCGTCTCGCTGGAGGTTCCTCCCGGCGTGGCGGAGGCCCAGGTCCTGGTGGGTGGCGCGAAGACCGGACGCAAGGTCGCGTTGGAGGTGCCGCCCTACAACCGACTGGTGGCGGCGGCGATCCCCGCGCGACTCTCGACGGACGGGAGCCAGCACGGGCGGATCGACGTGTACTTCGAGTCGCTGGCCCAGGATCCGGTGCGGCCGGCGGACGTGGTGGTGACCTCCTCGGTGGGAACAGTCACCGCGATCGACTCCAGCGCCACCCGGGTCCGCTACCGGTACCAGCCCCCGCGGTTGACCGGAGCCGCGGAGGCCCAGGTGGCGGTGGCCCTCAAGCGCCGCGCGGCCTCCGCCACCCAGACCCGGGTGGAGCTGATTCCCCCGGTGGCGCAGACGGTGGAGCTCTCGGTGTCGCCCGCGGTGTTGCGGCTGGGTGCAGGCAAGACCGCGATCGTCGAGGCCCGGGTGCGCGATGCCCGGGGAGGTCCGGTGGCCGGACGCGAGGTGCTGCTGCGCGCCAACGGAGAGACGGTGGGGCCGCTGCGCGATCTCGGTGATGGGTCCTATCGCCTGGAGTACGCCGGCCCCTCCACCCTGCCTCCGCCGGAGCAGGTGGAGCTGGTGGCCCGGGTGGAGGACGGCCCCACCTCCGCGCCGGCGAAGCTGAGCCTGGAGGTGTCCCCCGACCCGGTCACCGCCACCGTCCGCTTCACCCCCGATCCCCTCCCCGCGGAGGGCGGCGCGGAGGCGACCCTGGAGATCAGCCTCTTCGATCTGGCCCAGCGGCCCGCCGGCCACGCTTCGTTGAAGGTGGTGGCCAGGCACGGAGCGATCCGGGGGGTCCGACCGCTGGGGAACGGACGGTGGGTGGCGCGCTACATCGCGCCGCGAGAGCTGCCCGCGGGAGGCGACACCGTGACAGTCTCCGACGGAGCCCTGAGGTCGGAGCAGCGGGTGCCGCTGGGCGCCCAGCACTATCGGTTGGCGGTGGGGGTGCTGGGCGGCTTTACCCACTCGCTGGGGGAGACCTTCAGCCCGACCCTGGCGGTCGATGCGTGGCTCCCCTTGCGGGTGGCGAACCTGCCGCTGGGCGCGGGCGCGGTGGTGCACCTGGCCGGGACCACCCAGCGCTTCTCCGGAAACGGTCCGCCGGTGGAGGGCTCGGCCCTGTGGTTTCCGTTCTACCTGCGGGGCGGCTACGAGCTGTCCTTCGGCGCCTCTACCCTCCAGGCCGGGCTGCAGCTGGGGGTGGCGCCGGCCCGCCTCGGCAACACCCAGACCGACGAGGCGCAGTGGGTGGTGGGCCTGGGCGGCGGCCTGTTCGGGACCGTCACCCTCCCGATGGGGCCGGGCCAGCTGGTGGGCGATCTCGGCCTGGCCACCCTCCCCCTCCAGGGCCGCGACTTCACGGTCCAGGGCGCGGGCCTGAGCCTGAGGGTTGGCTACCGCTTCGCGATCCACTGACCCGGGCTACGCCACCCGCGTTCCACAGCCCGCACACACCAGCGGCTGGCGGAGCCGGTTCACCGGGCGGCGCTCCAGCGGGGTCTGGCAACCCGGACAGCGGAAGAGCAGGGTCCGGAACACCTGCATCACCGCGATCAGCAGCAGGGGAAACACCAGGGTCCACTTCGGCGCCTGGAACCAGACCAGTCCCACGCCGAGCGGAATCAGCGGGATCCCCAGCCCCAGCGCCACCCGGCGATCCTTCCGGAGGATGTCTCGCCAGCGGGCAGCGAGCAGCGGATGAATCGGGGGCGGAGCCTCCAGCTCCTGGCTCCGATCCCGCAGCGGCCGGATCGGTGGCTGTACGGTGCGGCGCAATTCCTGAGCGCGGGTGTCCTCCTCCTCCTCCGCGCCTCGAAGCAGCTGCGCCAATGCGATCAGCTCGCCCAGCAGCGCCCGGGCGACGGGCAGCGGAAGCTCCGCGCGCAGGGCGCCGTCTTCGACGCTGAAGCCGGGCACCTGGCGGCAGACTTCCAGCAGCGCCTCGGCCACGCCCGGACTGCGGAGGAGACGGATGCTGGCGGCCGGGTTCCCTCCCTGGATCACCAGCGCCTGATCCAGCTCTCGGTGGCCCACCCGGAGATCCCGCTCTCCGGCAATCGCCTGCCCGGAGGGGATCAGCCGCAGCCCGCTCGGCGCCTCGATCCGCACCTGCAGCCCGGATCGGACCGGGCGCAGTTGAAGGGTCAGCCCCTGGTGCTCGCCCCGGAGCGTGTCGCCTTGCTCTTCAATCGACTCCAGCTCCAGCGAACGCGCCAGCAGCCGCAGGCTCTGCTCCTCCGGGGCCATCGGTGGGCGACTACCCTGCCCGCTTCTTGATCTCCGCCAGCAGGCTGGCGGGGAGGAGGAACTGGGCGGTCACGTCCCCGAACTTCAACGTGTCCTTGTCGCGCAGCAGCACCGGCGAACCCGGCTTGAGCTTGGCCGCGCTGAGGATGGTGCCGTTGGTGGAACCGGCGTCCTGGTACTCGTAGCCCTTGGGGGTCCGGGAGAGGTTCCCGTGGACCTTGGACATGGCGCCGAACGGGAGGATCACATCACAGACCCCGGCGCGGCCCACGCTCAGCTTGTCCGGATCCTTGTTCAGCTTCCCCGGGATCAGCTCCACCACCATCGAAGGCAGCATCCGCTTCGGGGCCCCGAAGGCATGGACCTCGGTGACCTCGCTCCACACCTGGACCGGCGCCTGGATCAGGAACACCGGCTGGGTGTAGCGCTGGGTCAGCTTCTCCACCCCGTCGGCCCGGGCCGCGGCCACTGCGTCCTCCAGGGTGGTGATCGGTCCTGCGGGACTGTCGATTGGCATCGGGGGATGAGGTCAGCGGGGGAAAGGGAGAACCAGCAGCGAGGGGCGGCGCGCGACCCGTTAGCGCCGCGGGGTTCTGACCCGCACCGGAACCGGGCGGGCGTTCCGCGCCGCGAGCTGGAACCGAACCACCAGCGCCCCCGCGAGGGCGGCGGTAATCACCACGGAGAGAAGCTCAGACGAAAAGCCGGGCATTCACGACCTCCAGACCGGAGCATAACGGCCCGCGCCACAACTGCACGGAGTCGTTCTACTGGGGGGTCCCGGTCCGCTCCAGCCCACTGCAGGCGGCGGCCGCGGCCTTGACCTCTTCCTCGCCGGAGCCAGGCGCGGTGGAGCACAGGAACAGGTCCTTCCCCAGGCGTTTGGCACCCAGCAGGGTCAGCCACCGAGGACCGGCGGCGCCGGCATCTGGCGCCGGCCCCACCTCCAGCACGGTCAGCGAGTGATCGTCCTGGGTCTGGGAGTCGATCACCCGGAGGTCCAGCGCGGGGATCCGCTCGCGGAAGCCGGCCACCAAGGCGTCGGCGGAGGGGACGGTCTTCACCCCCTGACGCAGCTCGATCCGGAGGACGGTCTTGCCGGCCGGGCCGGCGACCAGCGCCTCTTCGGGAGTGGCTCGAGCGGCCCAACCGGGAGGGAGCGGGACCTTGATCCCACGCGCCCCCGCGGCCACGGCCGGCGGGGTGGGCGACGGTGAGCGGTCCTCTTTCGAGGGCTCACCGTCCTTGCATCCACCCGCGGCCACGGCGAGGAGCGCGATCACCGCGCCCTCTCGCAGCCAGGCACTCACTTCTTCTGGTTGGCCTGCGCGGGAACCTCGGCGGGGGTGCCACCCTTGCCCAGGTTCTCCATCTTGCAGGTACCCTCGAACATCACGCCCTTGTCGATCGACAGGTTGGGCGTCTCGATGTTCCCCTTGATCCGACCGGGCTGGTGGACCTCCACCAGTTGGGTGGCGCGGATGTTCCCCTCCACCAGACCGTGGATGATCACCGTCCCCGCGTTCACCTCGGCGTTGACCCGGGCGCCATCGCCCACCACCAACACGTCCTTGGTGAAGATCTGACCGCTGAACTTGCCGTCGATCCGGACCTGCCCCTCAAAGGACAGCTTCCCCTCGAACTCGCTCCCCTTGCCAAGGAGCGTGTGAACCTCGCCAGGCCTTGCAACCATCACTTCATCCCTTCTCGGCACAGGTGCCGATGCTTGCTTCGGGTCCTTTGATCCACCCAGGAGCGCCATGGTCAGAGCCTACTTTCCGAACAGGTTGATGAGGCGGTCCAAATCCTCGTAGCTGAAGAAGTCGACCTCCAGCGTGCCCTTCCCGCCGCGGTCGACCAGCCGGACCTTGGTCCCCAGTCTCCGCTGCAGGCCTTCTACTAGCTGACGCACCTGCGGGCTTTCCTTTTTCGCCGAGCCCTTGGCCGTCTTCCCCGCCGGTGAACGCTTCTGGCGGACCAGGTTCTCGGTGTCGCGCACCGACAGCTTGTGGGCCGCCACCTTCTCCGCCAGCTCCACCATCTCCGGCAGCCGGGGAACACCCAGCAGCGCGCGGGCATGCCCCATGGAGAGGGTGCCGTCGGCGACCATCTCCTTCACCTCGTCCGGCAGCCCCAACAGGCGCAGGGCGTTGGCCACCGTGGAGCGATCCTTGCCCACCTTGTGACTGACCTGCTCCTGGGTGAGCTTGAACTCCTCCACCAGCCGGCGATAGCCCTCCGCCTCTTCGATCGGATTGAGGTCCGCGCGCTGGAGGTTCTCCACCAGGGCCAGCTCGAAGGCCTCGGCGTCGGTGGCCTCGCGGATGATGGCCGGAATCTCGGTCAGACCGGCCAGTTGGGACGCCCGCCAGCGACGTTCGCCGGCGATGATCCGGTACACCTCGCCGTCCTTGCGGACCAGCACCGGCTGGATGATTCCCTGGGCCTTGATCGAGTCCGCCAGCTCCTTGAGCTTGGCCTCCTCGAACACCTTGCGCGGCTGGGTGCTGTCGCGCTGGACCGACTCGATCGGCAGCCGGGTGACCCCGGACCTGGCGGGGAGCTCGCCCTTGACCGGGACCCCGCCCGACACGATCCCCGCCTGCGGGATCAGCGCCGAGAGTCCCCGTCCCAGTGCCCGCTTCTGCTGCTTGTCCCCGGTCTGCATCGGTGCGCTTTGCCTTCTCTTGCTTTTCTGGAGCCTGGGCGGTGGCGACTACGCCGCCGCGCGGGGGCCCTTCTCACGGCGCATGATCTCATTGCCCAGCGCCAGGTAGCTCTCGCAGCCCTTGGACTTGATGTCGTAGAGCAGGATCGGCTTGCCGAAGCTGGGGCACTCGGAGAGGCGCACGTTGCGCGGGACCACCGAGCCGAACACCAGGTCCTTGAAGTGGGTCCGGACCTCGTCCGCCACCTGGTGGGCGATGTTGGCCCTCCCATCGAACATGGTGAGCAGGATCCCTTCGGTGGACAGCCCCGGGTTCAGCCCCTGCTTGACCAGGTCGATGGTGTGCAGCAGCTGGGAGAGCCCCTCCAGCGCGTAGTACTCGCACTGCAGCGGGATCAGCACCGAGTCCGCCGCGGACAGGGAGTTGATGGTCAGCAGGCCCAGCGAAGGGGGGCAGTCGATCAGGATGTAGTCGTACTGATCCACGATCGGCGCCAGCGCCTCGCGGAGCCGGAACTCGCGGCCCTCGGCGGAGACCAGCTCCACCTCCGCGCCGGTCAGGTCCGGGGTGGCGGGGACCACGCTGAGGTAGCGAAGTTCGGTGGGGTGGATCAGCTCCTGGATCGGCCGGCCGTCCAGCAGCGCGTCATAGACGGTGCCGGTGAGCTCATCCCGCTTGAGGCCCAGGCCGCTGCCGGCATTGCCCTGGGGATCCATGTCCACCAGCAGGGTCTTGCGCTCGGCGCTGGCCAGGCTGGCCGCCAGGTTGATGGCAGTGGTGGTCTTACCCACCCCGCCCTTCTGGTTCGAAATGCAGATGATCCGTCCCACAGTTCCTCCGCTTCCGCCCACCGGACCGCCCCCGGGAAGGGGTCCGGTTGGTAGCACGCCGTTTGTTGAGTGTTCAAGGGAAGAGCCCCCCTGTGGCCGTATCCTCGGTGATCGGTCTGACGATCGGCCGCCGAGGTGTTCGCAGGCCGTGACGTGACATGAGCATACGTCGCCATGGGTGGGTGCGCTCCTTTCTGGCCGTGGCTCGCCGGGGAGGCGCCCAGGCAGGCATGGGTTGGGCGGCGAGAATCCTTTCCTGGGTTTTTCAAGGGTCGGTGGCGGGACGGGGTGCGGGAGTCGAGCGTTCCACGTGGAACGTCTTGGTAAGCGAGGTTGGGGCGGGAGGTGGATGGCGTCGGGGTTCATACGGGTCGGCGACACGGCCCGGACAACTCCACGCTCCACCGGGCGGCCTTCGAGCTGCCTTGCGGATTGGCTCGAGGAGGTGAGCGGTGATTGCGCCCCAGCCTTGGCCGTCGGTCTGCGGCGGTCCAGATCGCCACCCCAGTCACCTTCGCCTTCTCCCTTCCGCCGGTCCGGATCGCAACCCCAGGCCCCTTCACCTTCTCCCTTCCACCGGTCGGGATCGCCACCCCAGTCCCCTTCACCTTCTCCCTTCCACCGGGCCGGATCGCTACCCCAGCCCCTTCGCCTTCTCCCTTCCGCCGGTGCGGATCGCCACCCCAGTCTCCTTCTGCCTTCTCCCTTCCGGCGGTCCGGATCGCCACCCCAGTCCCCTTCGCCTTCTCCGTTTCCGCGCTCCGGAATCGCCAACCCAGCCCCTTCGCCTTCTCCGCTTCCGCGGTCCGGATCGCCAACCCAGCCCTTTCTGCTTCCTCTCGATAGGGGGCCGGCTCGTTCGCCCTGTCACCCTTTTCCGCGGTCCTGATCGTCGCCCCTGGCTTTCGTCTTCGCGTCTTCGGCGATCCCTATCGTCGGCCCGATCATTCGAAGGCTCCACCACACCACTCTTGCCGGTGAGGGCGCGGACAACCCAACACGGTGCTGCTGGTCGGCGGTTCCGCCGGGCGTCCCTCCTGCGGGTCCTCTCGAGGTTGCCCCACAGCGCCTGGGTCCACCGACTCGGCCAGGCCTCGATTCGCGGCCGTGATTGGGTCCGTCGGTCGGGTCACCTCGGAGGAGGGCGACGGGCGCGAGGCCCTCACAGTCGGGACCCCAGCGGCCGACGCGCGGTCGGGTGGAACCTTCCGGGATCGAGTCGCGACTGGAGACCCCGATCGACCTTCAGTCCGCGAACCAAGCGACGTGCGATCGATGCAGGTGGGGCGCGACTTGAGCCCGTTGCTCGAAAGCCGAACCAGCGGGACTCTGCAGGGTCCCCTTCCACATTCGTCGAGCTCAAGGGGGATCGTTGCTCCCGTCCGACGTTCCACGTGGAACATCGACTGGGCTTGGCTGGAATGAGAGACCCAAACAGTGCCCAGTGGCGGCCTTTGAAAGGTGGAGTTCAGGGCCCCTGCTTGGCCCCCTCGGGCCCTCCTTCCCCTGGGTATGGCAGGCCAGACACGCTTCTCGAAATGGAGTGGGTGGGACCTTTCTGAACAGAGATCCTATCGGCGATCTCCATCGGGGGAGCGGTTGATCCCGGGAGGGCCACGGTCGGCGAAGGCGAGAACCTCCGCTTCGAGCGGGTGTTTCGACCTTCTCGCTTCAGGCCATCTCCCATCGAACCCGAGCCATCGAATGGGACGTTCCACGTGGAACACGGTGCGGTTCGATGTGCCCAACGTTCCACGTGGAACGTGCCGTTCGCATTCCGCATCCCGATGGAGACCGAGTCGGCTTCTCTCAACACAGACTCAGTCGGTGTCGAAACCCAGGGGCTCCAGACCCCGACCTGGAGGCCACGCTGAGATCGAATCGAACATCCTGCGATCGGTCCTTCCTCGGGGCCTCTGGCCGTCGCTCAAGCCCATTCGCCTTCAGGAACCCAACTCACCCCACGCATCACCCGAAGTCCTCAATCCTCAGAGGCCGACCCGCCCCGGCTCAACGGGCCAGAAGCAACGCGGCCTCGGTGGCGAGCATGGACCGAACGCCGGAGGAGTCGCCTGGGTTGGCGCTCCCGTTTGCCTTCTCCCTCCTGGCCGAGTCCGACGGTCCTCAAGGGAGCGGGTTCGGTCCGCACTGACAGGGCCCCCGATCTCGACGAGAGGCGTGAACTGAGGAAGCGGGTGCCGCCGGGAGGAAGGACCCCTGGGCGCCAAGAGTGATCGATCAAGACGCGGGGGAGGGGGCGCTGGGGAACCTCGCTTCCTCGTGCCCGCCGGCGGGGCCGGATCCGCGCGTAGGCTGAACACGGGAGCGCTGCTGTTGGCGATCTACGGGGAGCGAGAGCCGCTGCGAGTGATCACCCATAAGGAGGGGACGAAGATCATCCTCCGAAGAGGGCGAACCGCTCCACCTGGCAGCGGCGAACCGCTCCACCAGCAGCGGCCGAACCGCCCCACCAACTGCGGCCGAAACGCTCCACCAGCAGCGACCGAACCGCTCCACCAACTGCGGCCGAACCGCTCCACCAGCAGCGACCGAACCGCTCCACCAGCAGCGCCCGAACCGCTCCACCAGCAGCGCCCGAATCGCCCCACCAGCAGCGCCCGAACCGCTCCACCAGCAGCGCCCGAACCGCCCCACCAGCAGCGGCCGAACCGCCCCACCAGCAGCGGCCGAACCGCCCCACCAGCAGCGGCCGAACCGCCCCACCATCAGCGGCCGAACCGCCCCACCATCAGCGGCCGAACCGCCCCACCAGCAGCGGCCGAACCGCCCCACCCTCAGCGCCCGAACCGCCCCACCATCAGCGGCCGAACCGCCCCACCATCAGCGGCCGAACCGCTCCACCATCGGCACCCCTCCTACGGATGGTGGTGCCACAACTTCGCCTTCGCCTCTCATGATCAGCCTCCATTGGGAGGCCCAGAGAGGGGGTCAGTTTTACTGTCGCCCAACAGAGGCCGAACCGCCCCACCATCAGCTGCCGAACCGCTGCACACGATCCCCTCCGGAAACGGCTCCCGAAAGCCCTTCCGTTCGCAACGCGGATTCGGCGCTGGAGCACCAGCACACCGCCGACGAAAGGAGACTGAGCGAACCGAAGGACCACCGGGGCCCCTCCTCACCAAAAGGAGGGAAGGGTGGTCGAACCCTGTGGAGGAGGCATGGCTTCCACCGGATCTCTCCGGCCAACGGTGTTGAGTTGGGCCGGTCCAGCACCCTCACGAACCACCAGATACCCGCCTGGCGCGGAAGCGCAGCGGGTCCGACGAACGCCGGATCGCGCCTCCATCCCAAACCGACCGCTGAAAAACCCAGGAGAGGTCCGGGGCCCCTCCGTTCCACGTGAAACGTCAGGCCTCGAAGCGCGCGACCCGCCGCTCCGCCTTCGACCAGGCCAACGGATATTCCCGGGTCGTCACCCGCTTGAACCCCAGCTCGGTCACCAGGCCAGAGAGGTCCCCAGGATCCTTCCCCGTCATGGCGACCAGCACCCCTCCGTCCGCCACATAGGGCCGACCCAGTCGCGCCCACTCCGGCACATCCATGAAGGCGCGGCTGATCACCCGGCTGGCCCGGGGCAGCTTCTCCGCCTCCGGGTCACCGCGCAGGTGCAGATGCACCGCCTTCACCCGGGGGGCCAAACCCAGGGTGGCGATCGCGCTCTTCAGGAATCCGACCTTCTTGGCCACCGCGTCCACCAGGGTCACCTGAAGTTCGGGAAGGACGATCGCCAGCGGGATCCCCGGCAAACCTCCGCCGGTTCCCAGATCCAGCACCGTCGTTCCTCCGGCGATCTCCGGCAGCACCGCCAGCGAGTCCAACAGGTGCTTCTCCAGCCCATCCTCGATCGACCGGATCGCCGTCAGGTTCACCTTCTCGTTCCACTTCAACAGCTCCTGAAGGTAGCGGACGAGCGTGGCTTCCGAGCCACCGGGCAGCACCAGTCCCATCGCCTCCGCGCCCTCCCGCACCCTCTTTTCCCACGCCACGTTATCCACAGCAGTCCCCTCCCGTTGATGAGCTAAGCACCCGGAACCATTGAGCCGATTCGGTGGACGGCAGTTGCAAACACCTTTCCCACAGCCATGTAGGCACCCTGCGGCCAAGTGGCCGCAATCACTCCGGCACCGTCTCTGCACTGGGAGTTGGTCATGCTGCTCACCGTCCTCACCCTGCTACTGACCCAGCTTCCCGCTACCCCGCAAGTTCTCGTCCCCGGCGGCACCTACGATGCGGAGCTTCTGGAGGCGGTCCGCGGGGCCGAAGCCGTGGAACTGTGCGACGGAATTGCCACCGCCACCACGGTCCAACTGCTGGGCCGCCGCGACGACTACCGCCGCACCGTCGCCCCTTCCACCTGCGAATCCCCGGTCCTGTTCGTGGGCAGCCGGCCGGTGCCAGGGGAGAAGGTCACCACCGCCGGCTTCGCCCTGGATCGCATCCCCGGAGAGACGATCCTCCAGTTGGAGGAGGCACGGTGGCGGCTGCGCTGGCGCCCCTACTCCGATGGGGGAATCCGCGTCACCCTGGTGGCCCCCGAAGGCGACGAACACACCCTCTTCGAATCCGCCGCCCCCGGAGCCACCCTGGAGGTGCTGTGGGCGGGTGACCTGAACGGGGATCACCGGTTGGACCTGGTGGTCGAAGCCAGCGAGGGCTTCAGTCCGTTCCAGCAGCTGCTGCTCTCCGACGAGGACGGTCTGACCCACCTGGTGGCGGAGACGCTGGTCGCCATGCGCTAGTGGTTTGGACCACCCGGTCCAACCGAGCGACACCAGATGCGTCCGGCCGTTTCCGCTCGGGAGTCTCGCCGCCCTGAAGGCGGACCCTCCAAATCTGCGACAAGCCGCCGCTGGTCGGTGGGCTGGGCCCGGTCAGAGGGAGCGCCTCTCGCGAACCGACAACGAAGGACTTGTCGCAGAATAGCAGCGGCTGCCGAGAGCCCAGTCTCCGGCCGGCGGGTTCAGAAGCGCCCGGGAGGCACGTCACCCACGGGCCAACTCGCCGGGGACTCCTGCGGCGGTCGAGGCCAGCAGATTGAGTTCCTCCCCACCTTGTCCGGTCCCCACCAGGGGCTGCGGGAGGTGGACGAGGTGGCCGCCGCTCAGCCCTGCCGGGGGATCCCTCGCTTGAGGTGGATCAGCAGCAAGGAGATCGCCGCCGGGGTCAGCCCAGGGATCCGCTGCGCCTGCTCCACCGTCGCCGGCCGGGATCGAGCCAGCTTCTCCGCCGCCTCGCGGGAGAGCCCGTTGATCGCCGAGTAGTCCACCCCGGCGGGGATCTTCCATCGCTCGAAGCCGGAGGCCGCCCGGGCCAGCGCGCGATCCTGCTGGGCGATGTAGCCCTCGTACTTCACCTCCACCTCCACCTCCTCCACCACGTCCGCCGCCAGCACCGGCCGCTGGGGATCCCGGGAGGCCAGCGAGGCATAGTCGTGCATCGGATTGCGCAGCGCAGTCGCCAGTCCACGCGACCCAAGCCGCTGAACTTCCTCCGCGATCGCCTGGCGGCGGAACTCCACCTGGTCCAGCCGCTGCTGGGAGACCAGCCCCACCCGGCGCGCGTGGCGGGTCAGCCGGAGGTCGGCGTTCCCCTCCCGCAGCCGGAGGCGGTGCTCGGAGCGGGAGGTCAGCATCCGGAAGGGTTCGTCCACTCCGCGGCTGACCAGGTCGTCGATCAGCACCGCGGCGTGGGCCTCGTCCCGGCGCAGCACCAGCTCCGGTTCACCCCGGACCGCCAGCCCGGCGTTGATCCCGGCCAGCAGGCCCTGGACCGCCGCCTCCTCGTAGCCGGAGGTCCCGTTGAGCTGCCCGGCGAAGTACAGCCCCCGGACCCCGCGCGTCTCCAGGGTCGGCAGCAGCTGGGTGGGCGGCGAGTAGTCGTACTCCACCGCGTAGCCGTAGCGGGCCACCTCCACCTGCTCCAGCCCGACGATGCTGCGGAGGAACTGCAGCTGAACCTCCGCGGGCAGGCTGGTGGAGAGCCCGGCCGGATAGACCAGCTCACTGTCCGGGCCCTCCGGCTCCAGGAACACCTGGTGCCGCTCGCGCTGGGCGAAGCGGACGATCTTGTCCTCCAGCGAGGGGCAGTAGCGCGGCCCGGTTCCCACGATCTCCCCCTGGAACAGCGGCGAGCGGTGCAGGTTCTGGCGGATCACCTCGTGGGTCCGCGCCCCGGTGTAGGTGATGGCGCAGTGCAGCTGCGGCTGCCGCGGGAACCCGTCGCGGGGGGTGCGGTAGGACAGCGGCCGGATCACCTCGTCGCCCGGCTGCGCCGCACAGGCGGACCAGTCGATGGAGGCCTTGAGCAACCGCGCCGGAGTCCCGGTCTTGAACCGGCCCAGCTGGAACCCCAGCGATCGCAGCGACCGGGACAGCCCCTGCGCTGCCTCGTCGCCCAGCCGGCCGCCGACTTCCTTCTGCTCGCCCACGTGCATCAGCGCCTGAAGGAACGTCCCGGTGGTGAGGATCACCGCCCGGGCGGTGATCCCGGACCCGTCGCGCAGCCTGGCGCCCCGGATCACCCCTCCTTCCACGATCAGCTCCTCCACCTCCCCCTCCAGCAGGGTGAGATTCTCGGTGGAGCCGAGGGTGGCCTGCACCGCGCGGGCGTAGGCGTCGCGATCGCAGAGCACCCGGCTGGCCCGGACCGACGGTCCCTTGGACTCATTGAGCGTCTTGAAGTGGGTGCCGGTGGAGTCGGCGGCGAAGCCCATCTCCCCGCCCAGCGCGTCCAGCTCGCGGACCAGGTGTCCCTTGGCCGTCCCGCCGATCGCCGGGTTGCAGCTCATCACCGCCGCGCGATCCTTCCGCAGGGTGATCCCCACCGTCCGCAGGCCCATCCGCGCGCACGCCAGCGCGGCCTCGGTGCCGGCGTGCCCCAGTCCCACCACCAGGATGTCGGTGTCGTGCATCGAAGTTCCGGGCTTCTATCCCGGCCGCGGCGGGCGATCACCTCCGCGGTCGCGCCTCCTCGGTGGACAGACGATCTCCACCCTCCGGATCCTCGTTACACTCGCTCCCGCATGGAGGGCTGGCTCAACATCGGCGGCTGGCTCGCAGCAGGCTACGAGCTCTACGCCACGGGCCTGCTCGCCGGGTGTCTGGGGGGACACTACCTGGCCCTGGCGCTCTATCTGTACTCGGAGCGGAGGCCCCCGCTTAGTCAGGTAGGTCGGCTGATCGAGGTCCTCTACGGCTTCGTCCACCCACTTCTGTATCTGCTCGTCTTCCAGCAGTCCTTCTTCGGGGCCTGGACGCCCTGGCCGTTGACCCTCCTGCAGTGGAGCGCGTTTCTGGCCTACTGGATTCGGAGAGGGATGGGCGCGGTGACCCCAGCCGATCTCCGGCAGCGACAGTGGGCGGCCCGGCTGGCTCTGGGGGTGATCGGAATCACGGCGATCCGCGACCTGGGTGTCGCCGCCTTCACCAGACCCTTCCCTGAGGAGTTGGTGATCGGGCTCTTCTTGTTTCCGCTCTACTTCATTCCCCTGGCCACGGCGGAGCAGAACGCGAACTCCCCTCGACCGGAGCTTTGGCTGCGCGGGCCTCCCTCCCCCTGGCGGCGCCTGGTTGCCCTGTGCGCGCTCTTCCTCGCTGGAGTTCTTGGCGTCGGATTGCTCTGGCGACCCTCCGAAGATTCGGCTCGTCTCCAGGTCGCCGCCCACCGCGATCACATCCAGTCCGCTGCCCGCGAGGCGAACCTGGACCCGAAGCTGCTGGCCTCCATTCTCTACGTCACCCACCGCAACCACACCACCCAGGTGGGACAGGCGCTGGAGTCGGTGGCCGCTGGGCTGTGGCGCTCCGACGAGAAGAGCCACAGCGAGTTGGCCACCGCCTTCGATCCCTCTCTGGGACTCCTGCAGATCAAACCGGTGACAGCGATGACCGCGATCACCATCCGCTGGAATGCTCAACCCCGGAGGTCTCTGTGGATTCCATCGAAGAGCTACCGGGAGGTGCCCCTGGCAGGGGACGCCTACAAGCGACTGGCTCTCGCGCCCCTCGGCGCGCTTCCGGGCCCCCCGCAGCCCGCCGGGAAGGGGCAGGTGGTGGCCTCGCTCCTCGATGACCAGGAGACCTTCCGCTGGGCGGCCTTCATCCTGAACATCTACGCGACCCACTGGGAGGCGACCGACCCCGGGTGGTCGATCCGCCAGCGCCCGGAGATCCTCGCCACCCTCTATCAACTGGGCTTCAACCACTCGCATCCCAAGCCAGCTCCCCAGGCCAACGACTTCGGCCGGGCGGTGCTGGCGGCGCACCAGAGCGCGTGGATGCGAGAGCTCTTCGACTAGACCCGGGCCAGTTGGACCGCTCAGTCTGACCGCGGGCTACTTGCCGATACAGAACCGCCGGAAGAGGGCGTCAATCACCTCGGCGGAGGCGTTCTCCCCGGTGATCTCCCCCAGCGCCTCCAGGGCCAACCCGACCTCTCCGGCCACCACCTCCAGGGTGCTGGACTCCAACGCCTCCCCGGCGCGACGCAGCGAATCGGCGGTCCGGCGCAGCGCATCCAGATTGGCCTCGCTGGCGGCGAACACCGCCGAGGGAGAGCCGCTCCCCCACAGCTGCTGACCGAGCAGCTGCAACAAGGTCCCCACTCCCTCGCCAGTCCGACCGCTCACCTGGAGCCTGGCCGACGCCACCGCACCTTCATCGGCTCGACTTCCCACCACCAGCAACGGGACCTGTCCCGCCTCCCGACTCCAGGCGGCCAGCTCAGCGGCGGCCGTCTCCGGTGGAACCATCAGCACCGCCAGATCCGCGCCGGCGATCGCCGACCGCGCCCGTTCGATCCCCAGCCGCTCCAGCCGCCCCGGCTCCTCCCGCAGCCCAGCGGTGTCCACCAGGGTCACCGCGCCTCCGCCCAGCTCCAGTCTTGCTTCGAGCAGATCGCGGGTGGTGCCCGGCTCGGGATCGACCAGCGCCCGCTCCGACCCCACCAGTCGATTGAAGAGGGTGGACTTGCCGGCGTTCACCGGCCCGAACAACACCACCCGCGCGCCGCGGCGGATCAACGCCCCCCGGCCGGCATCCTCCAACAGCCCGGCAGTCTGGTGGCGCAGCGACTCCAGCCGCGGGGCCAACCCTGCCTCCGCGCCCTCCGCCTCGTCGGGAAAGCTGAGCACTCCCTCCAGATCCGCCTGCACCTCGATCAGCGGACCGCGCAGCGCCTGCACCCGCTCCGACAGCGCCCCATGCAGCTGCGCCGCCGCCGCGCGCACCGCGGACTCACTCTCCGCCGACACCAGCGCCGCCACCGCCTCCGCCCGGGCCAGATCCATCCGCCCGTTGAGATACGCGCGCTGGGAGAACTCCCCGGGGCGCGCCAGGCGCAACAGCGGATCCTTGAGCACCTCCTCGATCAGCAGGGAGAGGAGTCGCGGGCCACCGTGGGCGTGCAGCTCCACCACCTCCTCGCCGGTGAAGGAGTTCGGCGCGCGGAAGTACAGGAACAGTCCCTCGTCCAGCAGCGCCCCCTCCCGATCCACCAGCCGGGAGAAGTACGCATGGCGCGGCTGGAGGAGGCCGGGGAGGTCCGGGGCCAGGCCCCGCGCCGACTCCAGCGCACGGGGACCGGAGAGTCGGACGATGCCCACTCCCCCCATGGCGGGCGCGGTGGCGATGGCGCAGATGGTGACGGGCGCGGACACGAGGCCGGCGAACATGCCACGAAGCCTGGCGACTCTTCGCAGTGGGGCTCGCGGTTGCGTAACGAAATACGCATCCGCGGCAGGTTCGAGCGCGCCTCCCCAAGCAGCGAGGGCACGACCGCCGCAAACCGGTCGTCCGCTGCCTACTCCTCCCCGTGCACCAGCGGCTCGCGCTGTTCCACGAAGGCTCGCACCGCAGCCAGGATCTCCGCGGACACCTCCACGAACTGGATCCCCAGCCCGGCGGTCAGCAGCGGCCGGCGATCATCCGGGGCGCGCTGCCAACGGACCACCCCGTGCAGCGCCACCTGGCTCCCGGAGGGGAGGGTGAACTGAAGATCCACCCCGGTGCCGATCGGAACCGCGGCCGAGGTGGCCACGAACAGCCCACCCTCGCTGAGGTTCAGCGAGGTGCCGACGAAGAAGTTGGTCGCGGTGTGCAGCCCCACGTTGACGTTCACGCGGACACGGCGCGCGCGCTCCAGCTTGGCCAACGGGGTTCCGGGTGAATCCACCCGCGCAGTGTGGCTCAACTCTGGGACCCCAAGGGAAGCAAGCCAGCAGGCAAGCCAAACCTTTCGCCTCTACCTTCCGGGCTCCTTGCTGCCGAGCTTCATTGGCGCATGGCTCGCCTCGTCATCGTCTCCAACCGGCTTCCGGTCACCGTGAAGTTCGAGAACGGGAACGCGCGGGTGCAACGCAGCCCGGGCGGGCTGGCCACCGGCCTCTCCGGTCCCCACGCCGAATCCGGAGGACTGTGGATCGGCTGGCCGGGAGACACCTCTCAGCTCTCGGACACGCAGAAGCAGGAGGTCCAGTCCCAGCTGGACGCGGAGCGGCTGGTCCCGGTGCACCTCACCCGGGAGGAGGTGGACGGCTACTACGAGGGCTTCTCCAACCGGGTCCTGTGGCCGCTGTTCCACTACCTGGTGGACCACGTCCCGCTGGAGACGATGGAGTGGGAGCTGTACCGCTCGGTGAACGAGAAGTTCGCGGACCGGGTGGCCAGCCAGCTGCGGCCGGGGGACACGGTCTGGGTCCACGACTACCAGCTGTGTCTGGTGCCGGCCCTGCTGCGCCAGCGGGTGCCCAACGCCAGGATCGGCTTCTTCCTCCACATCCCGTTCCCCGCGCCGGAGGTCCTGCAGGCGCTGCCCTGGCGCAACGCGCTGCTGGAGGGCTTGCTGGGCGCGGACCAGCTTGGCTTCCACACCTTCCGCTATCAGGAGAACCTCGCCGAGGCGCTGCGGCGGCTGCTGGCGCTGCCCGCGGAGGCGAACCGCGTCTCCTATCAAGGCCGCACCATCCGGTTGGGTACCTACCCGATGGGGATCGACGCCCGGGCCTTCGCCGCCGACGCCCAGCGGGCAGAGGTGATCACCGAAACCCAGCGGATCCGCGCCGAGGCCCGGGGCGCGCGGATCCTGCTGGGGATCGATCGCCTGGATTACACCAAGGGCATCCGCCGCCGACTGCTGGCGCTGGAGCGGCTGCTGGAGCGCAACCCCCGGCTGCACGGGAAGGTGAAGCTGATCCAGATCGCCGTTCCCTCCCGCACCACCATCACCGACTACGCCGAGTTCCGGCAGGACGTGGACGAGTCGGTGGGCCGGATCAACGGCGCCTTCTCCACCACCGGCTGGGTCCCGGTGCACTACCTGTATCGCTCCTTCTCCCAGCACCAGCTGGTCTCGCTGTACGCCGCCGCGGACGCGATGCTGATCACCCCCTTGCGGGACGGGATGAACCTGGTGGCCAAGGAGTTCGTCGCCTCCCGGGTGGACGAGCAGGGCGTGCTGCTGCTCAGCGAACTGGCGGGCGCCGCCGCCGAGCTCCCCGACGCCCTGCTGGTCAATCCCTACGACGTGGACGGCCTGGCGGACGCGATGCGGGCGGCGCTGCGGATGCCCGCCGAGGAGCAGCGGGAGCGGATGCAGCGGCTGCGCACCCGGGTCTTCGGCTGGGACGTGCACCGCTGGGTGGCCACCTTCCTGGACGACCTGGAGCGCGCCGAGCAGCACGCCCCGCTGCGCGAACGGCAGCTGAGCGTCAGTCCGGCACCGCGGCTGGAGGCCTTGCTGCGTACCGTGGAGAGGGCTTCCTCCTGCGCGCTCTTCCTGGACCTGGACGGCACCCTGGTCCCGATCGCTCCCCGGCCGGAGCTGGTCGAGGCGGACCACGCGCTGCGCCGGCTGCTGGCCGGATTGGCCGAGCTGCCCGGGACCACGGTCCATGTGGTCAGCGGCCGCCCGCGGGAGAAGCTGGAGGAGTGGTTCGGGGATCTGCCGCTGTCGCTGCACGCCGAGCACGGGCTGTGGTCCCGGCCGGTGGGCGAGGCGTGGGCCGCCAACACCCCGCTGAACGCGACCTGGAAGCAGACGATCCGCCCGCTGCTGGAGGACTGGTGCTGGCGGACCCCGGGGGCCTTCGTGGAGGAGAAGTCCGCCGGCCTGGCCTGGCACTACCGGCCCGCGGATCTGGAGCACGGCCTGCTGCGCGCCGCCGAACTCCAGGAGCGGCTGGCGGCGATCGCCGACGAGCTGGGGGTGGAGGTGCTGGAGGGCGATGCGGTGGTCGAGGTCCGGATGCGCGGGGTGAACAAGGGACTCGCGCTGCGGCACGCCCCCCCCGAGGCGATGATCCTGGCGCTGGGCGACGACCGCACCGATGAGGACCTGTTCCGGGCGTTGCCGCGCGGAGGCCTCGCCCTCCACGTCGGCCCCCGGGACAGCATCGCCCCCTTCCGGCTGGCCGGGGTGGCGGAGGCCCGCGCCTTCCTGAGAAGGCTGATCGAGGACCGGGCAGGGGAGTGGGCGGACGCCGGTGCCCACGGCCCCCACTGAGCTGTAACCGACCGGCGCCTGCCGCGTATGAAGGATCATGACCTCCCGGATCCTGCTGGCGCTCTCACTGCTCCTCTCGGCCACCGCGCTGGGCCAACCGAAGAAGATGGAACCGGCGAAGACCGAGACCGCGGTGCTGGCCGGCGGCTGCTTCTGGGGGATGGAGGATCTGCTCCGCCGCATCCCCGGGGTGGTGGAGACCGAGGTCGGGTACGCCGGCGGCGCCTTCGACCAGCCCGGCTACGAGGACGTGAAGACCGGGCGCACCGGCCACGCGGAGTCGGTCCGGGTGGTGTTCGATCCGGCCCGGCTCTCCTTCGAGTCGCTGCTGGGCTGGTACTTCCGGATGCACGACCCCACCACGCCCAACCGGCAGGGCAACGACGTCGGCACCCAGTATCGATCGGCGATCTTCTACACCACCGAGGCGCAGCGGCTGACCGCGGAGAAGGTGAAGGCCGCGGTGGACAAGTCCGGCAAGTGGAAGAAGCCGGTGGTCACCGAGATCACCCCCGGCGGCAAGTTCTACCCCGCAGAGAGCTACCACCAGGACTACCTGGTGCGGAACCCGGACGGGTACACCTGCCACTATCTGCGGGATTGAGCCGATGACCTGCGCGGCTGGGGTATAGCAGCGCGATGTTCACGCTCCTGTTCCTGGCGGTGATCCCCCTCGACGCGGGCGTGCCCGCCTTCGCGGGGGAGGAGTGCAGCCCCCAGAGCCCGGTCACCTGTGCCGCGCGCTGCAAGCAGGGCGATCAGCCCGCGTGTGTGGAGCTGGGCGTCGCGCAGCTGCGGGGCGCCCCGGCGGAGCGGGAGGTGAAGGGCGCGTACGAGCGCTTCGCCAAGGCCTGCGAGAAGGGCGTGTGGACCGGCTGCGGTCATCAGGCCAGCTCGCTGGAGCGGGGGAGGGGAGTGACCCGCGATGAGACCCAGGCGCGGGTCCAGCATCGCGACGCGTGCGCGCACTCGGTGGAGTTCAGCTGCACCGCGCTGGGCAACCTGCTGGCCGAAGGACGGGGCGGGCCCGCCGACTTCGAGGCCGCGGTTCCGCTCTACGAGCGCGCCTGTGTGCTGGATGATCCGCTGGGCTGCGCGAAGTACGCCGACCTGCTGGCCCGGGGCCAGGGGGTGGAGCGTGATCCGGCCCGCGCGCTCGAGTTGGCGAAGCGCTCCTGCATGCGCCTCAACGGCTACGGCTGCCATCTGTTCGCGACCCTCGCGCTCCGGGAGGCCGAGTCCCCCGAGCAGCGCATGGAGGCGGTGAATGCCTTCCATCGCTCCTGCAACGTGGGCTTCGGTCAGGGGTGCGCGGCGCTGGCGGTGATCTCGTCCGATTCCGCCGAGACCCCGACGCAGAGGGAGAACGCGGCCAAGCTCTGGACCCGCGCCTGCGAGCTGGGCTTCCAGACCGCGTGCCAGACCAAGCTCCCCGGAGTCCGGTCGATCGTGCCCTGAGCGGCACCGCACCCTCGTGGCGGCTCCCGAGCGGCGGCGGCGATCCTGCGGCCTTCGCCTCCTGAGCGTCAGAGTGGCGCCCTCGTGCGTGCCGCCTACTGAGCGGCGGCGCGGATCGGCTCCTGCGGTCCTACTGAGCAGCGCCGCGGATCGGCTCCTGCGGTCCTCCTGAGCAGCGCCGCGGATCGGCTCCTGCGGTCCTCCTGAGCAGCGGCGCGGATCGGCTCCTGCGGTCCTCCTGAGCAGCGGCGCGGATCGGCTCCTGCGGTCCTCCTGAGCGGACCGCTCCCCGTCCCCTGGGAGCGGCCGCCCTCGCCCGTCAGTTTCCCGCGGTCTTGTTGACCTTGGCGGCCGGGCTGCCCGGCAACGCCGGAGCGAGCACGATCTCGATTCGCCGGTTCGCACTCTTCTGCTCCGGGGTGCGATTGGGCGCGATCGGCTGATGCTGCCCGTAGCCCGCCGCGGAGAGACGGCTGGGGTCCACTCCCTGCGTCTCCAGGTGGGCCACCACCGCCATTGCCCGCGCCAGCGAGAGCTCCCAGTTGGAGGGGAAGGGGCCGGACCTATCCACCGGATCGCTGTCGGTGTGGCCCTCCACCCGGATGATCTTCCCCTGCACGTCCTTCAGCGCCGCGGCCACCTTGTCCAGCGCGGCCTGCCCCTCACGGCCCAGCTTGGCGGACCCGGAGCTGAAGAGGATCTTGTCCTTCATCTTCACGGTCATCCGGCCCTTGAGCTCCGAGAGCTCCACCTTGCCGGCCTGGATCTCTCCCTTCAAGCTCTCCGCCAGCCCCTCGTACTCGGAGGACTTCTTCTCCAGCTCCGCCTTGGCCTGCTCCAGCTTGCGGGTGTTCTTGGACAGCTCGTCGTTGAGCGCCTGCAGCTGCGCGTGCTGCGCCATCAGGGCGTTCTTCTCCGCGGACTGGTCCGAGAGCTGCCGCTCGGTCTCCGCCAGCTTCTGCTCGGTCGCCGCGCGCTGCTGCTTCTCTGCCGCCAGCTCGGCGTCCACCGTGGCCAGCCGCTGCTCCAGCGCCGCCGCGTTCTTCTCCGCCGCCTGGATCCTCTCCGCGCGAAGATCCGCCTCCCGCCGCAGCGTCTCGTACTGATCCTTGGGAACCAGACAGCCGCTCAGGAACAACGCACCCACCATCCACAACGCAGTCTTCGTCATCGGGCACGAGTACCCATCGACGATGTCGGTGCGCTAGGCCCGCTACAGCGCGATCCGACTCCGAGCCTGGAAGGTTTCAGGAGGATCGGACCGCACAGCCCAGGTGACCACACCGCGGCACATCTCCGCCGGTTTCAGAGGTAGGCGATCGCCACCCGGAAGATCGCCAGGTCCCGTCCCGCGGGGGTGACCAGCTGCTCGGAGAGCTCGTCGGCGCTGACCGCCTTTGCCTCCCCCAGTTGGCGCTCCAGCACCTGGATCTCGGCGGTGAGCAGCTCCACCCGACCCTCGGCGGCGCCCTCCATCCGATGCTTGGAGATCACCCCGCCCACGCCGCTGACGCTGCGCTTCTTGCCGAAGACCAGGCCCAGGTTGCCCAGCACCGCCGACCCTACTGACGCCCACTTCTCCGCCTTCCGCCCGGAGAGCTGCTCGGTGGCCTGTTGGAGCTCGCGGCGCTTGCGATCCAACTTGGTCTGCAATCCGGTCATCGCGGTGGAGCGGCCCATCGTTTCCTCCGCGCGCGCCAGGAACGCCTGCTGCGTCTCTCCCGGACGGCTCAGCAGCCGCGTCTCCGGATGGGACCACAGCCGCGTCTCCAGCTTCCCCGGGAGTCGGGCCTTCGCCAGTCGGGTGAGCTTCTGCGAGGTGGCGGTCCCCAGCCAGTCCGGAACCTCCAGCACCGCGAACCCCGGCGGCGCCGACTCCTGCAACGAGGACTCCTCCACCTCGCGAGGCGTGGACTCCAGGGCCTCATCCAGCGTCGACGCGTTGGCCACCGGGAAGGCCAACACCTGGGTCAGCTCGTCGGTGCTGTCCCTCCCCAACTTGTAGCGGACCGCGCATTTGATCAGCACGTGCGCCGAACCCTGGCTCTGACCGCGGGCGAAGAGGGGACCCAAGGTGCCATCCGCGAGCACCGGGAGGTTCGAGGAGGAGCTCTGCGCCTGGGATCCGCGCGCCGGAACGCCCGCTGAGCCAACAACGCTTGCCGCACCGACACCGCTCGCCGCACCGACACCGCTCGCCGCACCGACACCGCTCGCCGCACCGACACCGCTCGCCGCACCGACACCGCTCGCTGCACCGACACCGTTCGCCGCACCGACACCGCCGGCTACACCGACACCGCTCGCGCCCTCCGCGCCAGGCGCACCCGTCCGCGCCAACCGGGTCACCTCCTCCCGGGAGAGCGGACCGCGCAGGAAGGAGTACGCGTACCGGGACTTGAACAGCTTCGGCGCTCCCCGATGCACGCTGTGGAGCAGGAACACCCGCTTCTCCAGCTGCGAGAGCATCGCTCCAATGTCGGGCACCGCGGTGCCTCCGCTGGTGGCGGCGGCAGTCAGCCCGTCTCGCAGCCGGGCGCGATCCTGTTCGGTCTGCAGCCGGCCCACCATCCAGGTGCCGGTGTTGGCCAGCCCCTTGTAGTCGAGGTCGATCGGATTCTGCGTCGCCAGCACCACGCCCACTCCGAAGGCGCGGGCCTGCTTGAGCAAGGTCAGCAGCGGCCGCTTGGTCGGGGGATCGGCCGGGTGGGGCGGGAAGTACCCGTAGATTTCATCCAGGTACAACACCGCCCGCAGCTGCCCAGTGCCGGGCTGCTTCCGCATCCACGACTTCACCCGGTCCAGCAGCAGCGCCACCGCGAACAGTCGCTCCGCGTCCTCCAGGTGGGCGATGGAGTAGACGGTCAGCTGCGGGCCGTTGCCCAGCCAGGCATCCAGGTCCATCGGCTCGCCGGTGCGCCAGGCCGCGAAGCTGGGCGAGGCCAGCAGCCCGTTGAGCGCCAGCATCAGCCGGGTGCGGTCCTTCTGGGGATAGAAGATCTCCAACGGCAGCGCGCCAATGGTGGGGAAGGGCGGGTCCGCCACCCCGCGGACCAGGTCCGCCAGCTCCACCGACTTGCCCTGCGAGAAGGTGTGGTTCACCAGCGCGTTGAGCAGCAGGTACTCGCGCGACTGGACCGGATCGGCGTCAATGTTCAGCAACCCCAGCAGCGCACGGACCACCGTGTCCGCCGCCTCATGCGCGTCCTCCGGGTCAGCGGCCGGAGCCATCGATCCCAGCACGTTCACCGGGGCTCCGAAGGTGGCGCCGGGGGTGACGATCCGCGCGCGGCGCTTCCCGCGGTAGGCCAGCAGATCCTCGCGGGACAGCCCGCTGGCGGCCAGGCCCTCGGACAACGACCGGGCCGCGCTCTCCGCGGCAGAGGGCGCCGTCCCCGGAGGCAGCCACGACCGGAACT
Organism: Myxococcaceae bacterium; assembly: GCA_036675345.1. Taxonomy (GTDB): domain Bacteria; phylum Myxococcota; class Myxococcia; order Myxococcales; family Myxococcaceae; genus JALYOC01. The sequence continues at coordinate 47,217 of JAKFFE010000015.1, read as the reverse complement.
CGTCGGGGTTCTGGGGGTCAAGCGCCAGGCACAGGTTGCCCAGGTCGCCCTTGGGATCCACCGCGATCACCGGGATCCCCTGGGCCAGCACCTCCTCCAGCAGCACCGAGCAGAGGCCGGTCTTTCCCGACCCAGTCATTCCGACACAGAACGCATGGGTGGTGAGGTCCGCCGGAGAGAGCACCACGTCGTTCCCACCCACCGACTCCGCACCAAGGAACAATCCGGGACGTTGCATGGGCAGTGGTTTAGTCCGGCTCGCCCCCGAGTGGGGAGCTACCCGTGAGGCACCGTTCATTGGGGGTGCGCCCACCCGGTGAGCCAGCGTTAGACTCCGCGCATCTGGGCTCCCTTCCGGGCCAGGGAGACCGATGCGACGTGGATGGCGGGTGGCGGTACTGGCGAGCGTCGGACTCCTGGGAGTGGCAGCGGCCCGCTTCGCCCAGAGCGACCCCACCCCTGTCCCGATCGAGCCCGCCGCCCAGCTCCGGCAGGCGGCGCAGCGGACGCGCGCGCGGTTGGAGAAGGAGACGCTGCGCAGCAGCTCCCGCCATTCGCTGCAGGGCGACTACGAGGTACTGACCGAGACCACCTCCGCGCCCGGTGCCCGCCGGTACCGGCTGGAGACGGTGGAGAACGGACGTCAGGCCCCCTTCATCGACCTCGTCGAGCAGGACCGGACCTGGGAGGTGAGCTGGCCCCCACTGGAGCCCACGCGGTACCGGCCCTACGAGGCGCCGGTGGAACCTCCCCAGCTGTTGGCCGATCTCCAGCGCGGTCGCCTCCGGCTCTTCGACGAGGAAGAGCCAGAAGTCGGCCCGCTGCGACGGGTGGAGCGCGGGGTGGCGGTGTTCCACGAGTCGCCGCCCCCCGAGCACCTCCAGGCGGTCGAGCAACGCCTGACTCACTCCCACTTCCGGGTGAGGGAGCGCGCGGTGGAGCGGCTGGCCCAGCTGCACCAGGGCATCGAGCACCGCTTCGACCTCGAGCATGGCTGGCTCCTCCACCAACGGAGCCCGGGAGTGGAGCTGGCCTTCGAGGTGGAGTGGGTCCCGGCCTCGCCCGATGGGGGGACGACCCTTGCCTCGGCCCGCCCGGCACCGCCCCCCGCCACCCGGGCCACCTCCCCCCTGCTGCTCTCCCGCTGCTGGGGCAGCGACCATCGCCAGCCCTGCTCGGACGACGCGGTGCTCTTGCCACTGGAGGCCGGCAGCACCTGGCGACGACTCCCTTCCGCCGGAGCCGCCACCCCGGTTGCCTTTCTGCCGGACGGCAAGCGGGTGGTGATCCTCCGCGACGATCCGCGAGGACGCCGCGCCTTCCTGCTGGAGCTGGAGACCGGGCGGGCCCGACCCCTGGGCGGCAGGACCCTGCAGTGGGGTTACACCGTCTCCGCGGCACTGTCCCCCGAGGGCACCCGGCTGGTGCTGGGCCACCAGGTGGTGGATGCCGAGGGACAGAGCCAGCACTACCTGACCGCGCTGGAAGGAGAGGCCTCCCCGCTGGGACCACCGGTCGCCGCCGGCGCGCCGGTGTGGTTGCGGGACGGCTCGGCGGTGGTCCTGGCGACCCCGGAAGACAAGATCCTCAAGCTGTCGCTGGAGGGCACGATCACCGAGCTCACCTCCGGCAACGATCCGGTGGCGGTCGATGAGCGGCAGTTGCTGCTGCGGCGCAATGGCCGGCTGCACACGTTCCAGCTGGCCACCGGTGCAATCCGCCTGCTGGGCGATGGCTTCGTGGACTCCGGTCGCCCCGCGGTGTCACCGGACGGACGCGAGCTGCTCTTCGTCCGCCAGTCGGGGTTCCGCTTTGTCGCCGAGCGGGTGGCGATCGACGCGCCGGCGCAACGTCAGCGCTTCGCACTCCCACCGGGGCGGTACCGCCGACCGATCTGGCGCTGAGGCCGGCACCCGGGGATTGCGCCGGCAGCAGCCGAGCCCCGGCGCGGACTGCTGCCACCAAGACTAGCGGGGGTTGCACCAGGACCAACCAGAAGCGCTGGCGCGGACTGCCGGCACCAAGGACTAGCGGGGGTTGCACCAGGAGCAACCGAAAGCTCAGGCGCGGACTGCTGCCACCGAGCGATTGCGCCGGGGCCAGCCGAAGCCGACCGCACTGGCGTGAAGCAGAGCCTCCCGGAGGGGTTGCGCCGGGAGCAGCCGAGGATGGCCGCTCCGGCGCTGGGGGCCGCGCTACTTCTTCTTGGCCTTCTTCTCGTCCTTCTTCTTCTTCTTCTCCGCGGTCGAGAGCTTGGGCTTGTTGCTCTTCGCGTCCTTCTGCTGACCCTTGGGCATCTGTTGCTCCGTGTTGAGTAGAGCGACCCGACCGGGCCGCTTGCTCCCGATTGTGCCACAGCAAACTCTCCCCGGCCGCACTCTCGTGGTGGGAACGGCCCTCGCCACCATGGGAACTCTACGACTCCTTCCCCGGGACAGCTTCGCGACCCCGCCCTCGCCTCCGCGGAAGACAAGCTGACCCATCGCCGCCCCGGTCCCGCGATCAATCTGCAGTGAGCGGCGTTTCCACCCCGCGCTCCCCTCGATCAATCGACCCCGGACGGACCCGCAAACAGCTTCGTCCTCGCTCGCCTCCCCGAAGGAGGCGGCGGGGATTGGCGGGCATCCGATGACTGTTCTGGCACTGGTGGTGGCGATGTCTTTGGGCGCGGGACCGGAGCACACCTTGAGCGGACATGAACCCCGGACCGCCGGCCCCACCGCCACCCGGCAGTTCTCCCTGGGCGTCACCGGGGCCGCACTGCCCGCCGCTCCGGTCTCACCCGGGCTGGAGGTGATGCTCTCCACCGACAAGCTGCTGCACATGAGCATCAGCGCCAACCTCGCCCTGGGCAGCGTGGCCCTGGCCCGCGCGTTTGGGGTCTCCAAGCGGTGGGCGCTGGTGATTGGCGCGGCCACCGCGCTGGGCGCGGGGCTGATCAAGGAGCTGTGGGACCTGCGGGGAAACGGTCAGGCAGAATGGGCCGACCTGGGGGCGGACGTGATCGGCACCACCGCCGGAATCTCCGTCTCGCTGATCTTCGGGACCTTCTAGCCGCGGAGGACTACCCGTCCTCCGGCTTGCCGCGGGCGGCCTTCTCCACCGCGTCGCGGTGCTCGGCGATGTACTTCTCCACCTCCTCGTCGGTGAGCTCCAGGTCCCTCAGCACGCCGGGGAACATCGCCTTGAAGGCCGGGGTCCCCTCGTTGCCGCGGAGGCGGAAGCTCATCTTCACCACCGCCGCACCGAACAGCCTGTTCTTGAGCGCCTTGGGCTTGCCCATCGGGACCGGGGAGGGCCGAACTACGCCTCCTCGTCCTCCTCGTCGTCGAAGTCCGGCATCACGCTGAGCTTGGGCATCGGCGTGGGCTTGTCGGGAGTCAGCACCACCCGGCGGCCCCGGCCCTCGCCTTCCAGCAGGGCCCTCATCCCGGCAACCCCAGCGCTGGCCTTCACCACCCGGGCGCGATCCTCCTGCTTGAGCGGGGCGATCGCATAGAACCGGCCCAGGGCCGCGCTCTTCTCCGCCAGCGCCCGCACCGCCTGCGCGAACGCCGGATCCTCCGCGACCTCCAGGCTGTGCTCGTCGGGCGACGACTGCGGCTTGCCCCCAGCGGGCTGTCCTTGCCCCTGCCGACCAGGCTTGGGCGCCCGCGGTGCGGCGACGGCGGCCTGCTGAGCGACCGCGGCCACCGGGACCGCGGCGACCGGCGCCTGTCCCTGTCCCTGAGGCGGACGGGGCGCCTTGGGGGTGCGCGGCTCGGGAAAGCCCCCCAGGCCGAGGGTGATCCACCGCCGCTCCTGGTTCGGCTTGTTGAGGATCTTGTTCGCCAGGAACTGCAGCGAGTCGATCACGTTGTTGCGCTTGCCGTTGGCCAGGCCCTGCAGCTCGCCCTCCACGTGCAGCGCCACCGCGATCCCTCCGTCCGGCGCGTCCTGCAGCTCGATCCGGGCCGGCAGCTCCAGCAGGCCCAGCAGCTCGGTGAGGATCTTGCGCGCCTCCTCCACCCGCTGGGGATCGAGCGGGCGGGGGGCGGTGGTCTCCGGGGGTGCGACGGGCTCGGTCATGACTGGCTCGCCGGCTTGAGACCCCCACCCTTACCGCCGGACTTCGGCGGAGGAGGCGGCGCCGCCAGCCCCTTCTTCTCCAGGTACTTCCGCAGCGCGTACTGCTGGACGATGGAGAGCACGTTGTTGGTGAAGATGTAGAGCGAGAGACCGGCCGGGTAGCCGAGCATGATCCCGGTAAAGAAGATCGGCATCACCCAGGTCATGATCTTCGCCTGGGTGGCATCCATCATCTGCGGCTGCAGCTTCTGGGTGATGATCATCGTCACCCCCAGCGCCAGCGGCAGCAGGTAGGTCGGATCCTTGTAGGTGAGGTCCGTCCACACCGGCGAGATGAACGGCTCGCGGTAGATCTCGTAGCTGTTTCGCAGCGCGGTGAAGAGGGCGATCCACACCGGCATCTGCACCAGCATCGGCAGACAGCCGCCCAGGGGGTTCACCTTCGCCTCCTGGTACAGCTTCATCATCTCCACGTTCTGCCGGTTCTTGTCCTCGGCGAACTTCTTCCGGATCTCCTCCATCCGCGGCTGCAGCTTCTTCATCTGCTCGGCGCTGACCATCGACTTGTGGGTCAGCGGCAGCAGGATCAGCTTCACGGTCACGGTGAGGAGGATGATCGCCACTCCCCAGTTGCCGAACAGGTTGTGGAAGAAGCGCATCACCCAGATCAGCAGCTTGGCGATCGCCGCCCAGATCCCCAGGTCCACGCTGCGCTCCAGGTGCGGATAGCGCGAACCCTGGAAGCCGCTGGCCCAGGTGCCGGAGGTCTCCGCCGCCTGCACCAGTCCCAGATCCTTCATCCGGGCCGGCACCGCCGTCAGCAGATCCTGATCCTTGGGGCCGATGTACACCCCGTAGCGGAGGGTGGTCTCTCCGCCGGCCGGGACGTTGAGGGGGAACGCGGCCTCGGTGGACCGGTAGTCCGGAGCGGCCAGCAGCCGGCAGCGCGCGGAGGTGGCCCCCTCCAGCGGGAAGATCGCGGCCAGGAAGTACTGCTGGTCGATGCCGAAGAAGGACAGCTTGCCGGCGTGCTCCGGGATTTCCTCCTCATCGTCGGGGACGCGCTTGTGCAGCTCGTCGTCCACGTAGCAGGCGGCGAAGGACTCGTTGCCCACCCCGCCGAAGAAGGACGCCTTCTCCTCGGTCCCCGGCTCCACCGCCCGGGTGTAGTGCATCACCAGATCGCCGCCCAGAGCCTCCCCGCCCAGGTTGCGGACGGTGATCGCCATCGCCGCCTCGAAGCCCTTCTCCGGCAGCTGCAGCACCTTGATCACCTCGGTGTTGCCCTGGCGGGCGGTGAACTTCACCGTCCGGGCCGCCGCGTCCTCCTCCACCTTGTAGCGGGCGTTGGCCGCGAACGGCCGCGCTCCCTGGATCGACAGCCCCAGCGGCAGCGGGCGGTCCGGGTGCGGGCGGCCCATGTCGATCTGCGGGGCGTCCTCCACCTCGCCGCCGAACAGGCGCTTGTAGCCCTCACCGATGGTGAGCTGGTTCTGCTCGCGCATCTTCTGGCCGAGCAGGGTGGCGGAGGTCAGCCCCGCTCCCTCCGAGGACAGCTCCATCGCCAGCAGATCGGTCCCCAGCTTCAGCGAGCTGACCGGCGGGGGCGGCTCACCCTCCGGGGCCTGGGCCATCGCCTCCCCGGCGTCGGCAGTGGACGGGGCCGCGGGCTGCTGGGCCACCTGCTGGGAGACGCCAGCGTCCTGCACCTCGGCCACCGGAGGCGGGGTGGGGGCGAAGAACTGCATGTAGACCACCCACAGCACCAACATGATGCCCACGGCGAGCATCAGGTTCCGCTGCGAGTCGTACTGGGTATTCGGCTCCATGGGAGGGGGGCCTGCCTTTACGGTGAGGACCGCGGGTGGGTGTGTTCCGGAGGAACCGGATCGAACCCGCCCGGGTGGAAGGGATGGCAGCGGAGGATCCGCCGCGCAGTGAGGTACAGCCCACGAAAGGGACCGTGCACGTCCAGCGCCTCCAGCGCGTAGGTCGAGCAGGAGGGCTCGAACCGACACACCTTCGGGAGGAACGGGCCGATCACCCTCCGGTAGAAGTGGATGGGCAGCTGGAGGACAAGCACCAACACGCGACTCACCATCTCCGGCTCCGAAGCCGGCTGGCGATCACGCCGAAGGCGCGAGCGAACGTCTCGAGGTCAGCGCCCTTGGCTCCCGAACGTGCGATCAGCACCACGTCCAGTCCGACCGGAAGCTCGCTGCGCCGCTTGCGAAAAATCTCGCGCAGCCTGCGACGGATCCGGGTTCGAACCACGGCGTTGCCCACCTTGCTGGAGACCGTAATCCCAAGCCGGGTGACGCCCAGCTCGTTCTTGAGCGCCAGGCCCAGCAACGGCTCGGCGGTCACCTTGAAGCCGCGATCCTGGACCTTGAGGAACTCGCGACGGGTCGTCAGCCGGAGGGACTTGGGAAACGTCTCGTTCCCCCGGCTGGGCGCCGGGGCGGACACTGCTGTCCGCTCCGGTTGGGTGTCCACGTCGAAGACCCGGTGACGGCTACTTCTGCGGAGACGAGACGACGAGCCGCTTCCGGCCCTTGGCACGGCGGCGCTTGAGGACTTCCTTGCCCGCCTTGGTAGAACTGCGCTTGCGGAACCCATGGGTGCGGTTCCGGCGGATCTTCGACGGCTGATAAGTCGGCTTACGCTTCACGACTCAACACTCCTGGATCAACTGGATCACGAAAAGAGGGGCGCGAATAACCTGTCGTCCCACCCAAGTCAACGCGGCGGATGCGGGGGAAGCGTCCGCAGGCCACAAATCGGGGTTTTGACGGCCGATCAGCAGCCAGGCAGGCGATCAGGAAGGGCCCCCGAAAGGGGAGGCGGCGGTTCCGGGTTCCCTTCTCCGGCGCCAGTTCCCGGGCCGCGAAAGGTCCCATCCCCTTGAGCGCACGCAAGCCGATCCTGCTGGTGGAGGACGAAGAAGACATCGCCGACGCCTGCCGGGACCTGTTGGAGGACGCCGGCTACCAGGTGGTGGTGGCCCGGGATGGACGGGAGGCCCTGGCCTATCTGGAGACGGAGGCCGCCCCCTGCCTGGTGCTGCTGGATCTGCTGATGCCGGAGGTGGACGGGGTGGAGTTCCTCTCCCGCTATCAGCAGCTTCCCGGCCACCACCCGCCGGTGGTGATCGCCACCGCCGCCTACTCCACCCCGGCCGGGCATCAGGTGCTGCGCAAGCCCTACGACATGAACGCGCTGCTGGACGTGGTCCACCAGCACTCCTGCTAGCGGCGGGCTACACGCCCAGCTTCTGCTCCAGCTCTTCCAGCTCCTTGCGCACGGTGAGGTCGGTGCCCCGGGAGTTCTCCACCTTGCGGACCGCGGAGATCACCGTGGAGTGATCCTTGTTGTACTTGGCCGCGATCTCCGGGAACGAGCTCTTGGTCAGCTTGCGGCACAGGTACATCGAGACCTGGCGGGCATGGGCCAGCGCCTTGGTGCGGCGATCCTGGCGCAGCTCCTCCACCGTCAGCTTGTAGTAGCGGGCCACCTCGCGCTGGATGTGGTCGATGTCCAGCGGCCGCTGCTGGGGGAGGATGTCCTTGAGCACCTGGGCGGCGAACTCCTCGGTGATCGCCTGGCCGGTGAGGCTGTGGACGGCGGAGATCTTCACCAGCGCCCCCTCCAGCTCGCGCACGTTCTTCTGCACGTGCTTGGCGATGAACTGGCAGACGCGATCCGGGAGATCGATGTCCTCCACTTCCGCCTTCTTGCGCAGGATCGCCACCCGGGTCTCGTAGTTCGGCTCCTGGATGTCGGTGATCAGCCCCATGGTGAAGCGCGAGCGCAGCCGCTCCTCCAGGCCGGGGATCTCCGAGGGCACGGTGTCCGAGGTCAGGACGATCGCCTTGCCCATCTCGTGGAGCGCGTTGAAGGTGTAGAAAAACTCCTTCTGGGTCTCCTCGCGCTTGCCCAGGAACTGGATGTCGTCGATCAGCAGCACGTCGCAGTCCTCCCGGTACTTGCGACGGAACTCCGACATCTGGTGGTTGCGGACCCCCTCCACGTACTCGTTGGTGAACTCCTCCGAGGACAGGTAGACGATCCGGGAGGCCGGGTTCTGCTGGAGGACCTTGTTGCCGATGGAGTGCAGCAGGTGGGTCTTGCCCAGGCCGCTCCCCCCATAGACGAACAGCGGGTTGTAGCAACGGCCGGGAGCGTCGGCGACCGCGGCGGCGGCGGCCGCGGGCAGCTGGTTGGAGTCACCCACCACGTAGGTGTCGAAGGTGAACCGGTCGTTCAGCCGGTTGGGGCGGGCGGGGCCCGATTTGACTGACGGTGCGACCTGGGCCATCGCCTTGGAGGGGTCGCCCTCCACCACTTCGTACTCGATCTTGGAGGGCGCGCCGGCCAGGCGTCCCAGGGCCTCATCCATCAGCGCCCGGTAGTGGTCATCCACCCAGTCGCGGAAAAACCGGTCCGGAACCCCCAGCACCAGGGTGTCCTGACGGACGGCCACTCCGTGCATCCGCTCCAGCCAGGTGAGGGCATACTGCTTCCCGTCCTGACGGACCGCGCTGAGGATTTTTCCCCAGAGAATTCCGGCATCTGCAAGCGGATTGAGCTGTTCGGCAGCGGCTGCCAAGAAACCCTCGGGCAAAACGTCGAGTGGTGGGGAGAGGCGAGTTGCTAACACCCCCTTCAAGGAACGATCAAGCGGCTTGAGACAAGTCCGCGGAGTTGAATGGAGATCCGGCCGCCGCGCTCACCTGGCCCGGCAGCGTCCGCTCGGGCCTCTTGTGGAAGGTGCCGGAGCACCCCCCACCGGTGGGGTCGGCGGCGGACCCCGAGTTTGCTGAGTGTGCGTGATGTGCAAAGCCGATCCGTGGCGCCCCACCACACACAGCTTCTCCACTTCTCCGGGGAGTTCTCCACAGGGATTCCACAGGTTCTCCAGAGAAATGGCGGGAGTTGCCGGGATCACTCCGCTGTATGCGGTGGCGCCCACTGCTTATCCACATGGGGAGTTTTGACGGGCGGTCGGGGTGGGGCCCGCCGGGAAGCTGGGGCAGGATGGCGGGATGTCCTCGGGCGTCCACGTTCCCAGCAATCATGAAGACGCACTGCGCGAGTTTGCGATCCGCTATCCGGAGGTCACCGAGGACTTTCCCTGGGGCCACCGCACCCTGAAGGTGAAGGGGAAGGCGTTCGTGTTCCTGGTCTCGGATGAGTCCGGACTGTCCCTGTCGGTGAAGCTGCCGCAAAGCCACGGGGCTGCACTGATGATGCCGTTCGCCCAGCCCACCGGGTACGGCCTGGGCAAGTCCGGCTGGGTCAGCTGCCAGTTCCCGCCGAAGCAGGCCCCACCGCTGGAGATCCTCAAGCAGTGGATCGACGAGAGCTACCGGGCGGTCGCGCCGAAGAAGGTGCTCAAGCTGCTGGAGGGTGGGCCCCAGGCGGCCGTCACCCCCGAGAAGCAGATCGTTCCTGCGAAGAGCGCCTCGGGTGCGAAGGGCTCCTCGGGTGCGAAGGACTCCTCGGGTGCGAAGGACTCCTCGGGGGCGAAGGGCTCCTCGGGGGCGAAGGGCTCCTCGGCTGCGAAGGGCTCCTCGGGGGCGAAGGGCTCCTCGGCTGCGAAGGGCTCCTCGGGGGCGAAGGGCTCCTCGGGGGCGAAGGGCTCCTCGGCTGCGAAGGGCTCCTCGGCTGCGAAGGGCTCCTCGGCTGCGAAGGGCTCCTCGGCTGCGAAGGGCTCCTCGGCTGCGAAGGGCTCCAGGGATTTGAAACCGGCCTCCCGCGGGTAGCCTCACTCTCCGGCTGTTCTCTCGACGGATCGGATCCGCGCGCCGAGCTTCAATGACCCGGGGTGGCCGAAGTGTTCTCCCCGACGGCCTCAACGCCCAGGTTCGCGCTCACTCCGTGCCCACGCGGCCTCCCCTCGTGGCGTGGACTGGAACTCGAGCCTCCAGCTTGGGTCGGCTTGTGCCCCCAAGACTGGCCGCTGAGAAAGTCACTAATGTCTTTCTTGGCGGCCAGTCCTGTTCCGCGGGCTTCATTGGAGGGGCCGCGAGGGCGCGAGCCTTAAACTCTCAGCCGGGTCCCTGCGCCTTGCAGGTCCGAACGGTCCACTCCTGGCTCCGGCGGGCGTCGGACCTCAAGTCGGTACAAACCACGCGGGCGACGACTCCATGCCCTGACTTCTGGTGCTGGCGCCTCCACTCCGGGAGTCCTCGCCGGCGGTGGGGGTCTTGGGCCGGAACTTGCCCGCACCGCGCCGACCCAGCGCCCGGCATACGGCCTCCCCGGCGGCTCGCTGGGTGTGACGCCCGGCGGATTCTCCTCGGACGCCGCCCTTGGCTCGAGGCCGCGGGACCCCACAGGATGGGGCGCATGGCACCTCCCCGTGTGCACTTCGCTTGGACGCGCGTCGCCCACCAACTGCTGGAAGAGCGTGGCTTCCTCCCCGAGATCGGCCCCGCCGCCCAGGCCGAGGTCCAGGCCCTGCACCCCGAGCTCCCCCCGCCCTCACTGCCCACCGAGGATCTCCGCGGGCTGCTCTGGTCCTCGATCGACAACTCCGACTCCCGGGATCTGGATCAGCTGGAGTGGGCAGAGCCGCTTCCCCGAGGCGAGATCCGGGTCCGGGTGGCGGTGGCGGACGTGGACTCGCGGGTGAAGAAGGGTTCGGCGATCGACGACCGCGCCGCCCACAACACCACCAGCGTCTACACCGGGCTGGAGGTGTTTCCGATGCTCCCCGAGCGGCTGAGCACCGAGCTGACCTCCTGCAATCCCGACGAGGATCGCTACACCATCGTCTCCGAGTTCGTGGTGCGCACCGACGGGGACCTGGAGGACTTCCGCGCCTATCCGGCGGTGGTGCGGAGCCGGGCCAAGCTCTCCTACGAGGAGGCCGCCGCCTTCCTGGAGGGCGACGCCGCGGCGGCCGCGCGGGTGGCGGAGATCCCCGGCCTCGCGGAGCAGCTGCACCTGCAGGACACCGCCTCCCGACGGCTGAAGGCGATGCGGCACCACCGGGGAGCGCTGGAGATCGAGAGCTCCGAGGCCCGCGCGGTGACCCGGAACGGCGAGGTGGTGGGCGTGGAGGTGACCCGAAAGCTGCGAACGCGCGAGCTGATCGAAGACTTCATGATCGCCGCCAACCGGGTGATGGCCGGAGAGCTGGACCGGCACGACAGCCCGTCGATTGGCCGGGTGGTGGACAAGCCGCGACGGTGGGACCGGATCGTGAAGCTGGCCCGCGACGTCGGCGATACCCTGCCCGAGGAACCGGACTCGCAGGCCCTGGCGGCGTTCATGCACCGTCGGCGCGAGGCGTCCCCGGAGACCTTCTCCGAGCTCTCGCTGACGGTGGTGAAGTCGATGGGCCCCGGGGTCTACATGCTGCGCCGCCCGGGGGACCCCTGGCCGGGACACTTCGGCCTCGCCGTCCAGGACTACACCCACTCCACTGCGCCCAATCGGCGGTTCTCGGACCTGGTCACCCAGCGGCTGCTGAAGGCAGCGGTGGCCCGCTCTGGCACCCCCTACTCGGAAGAGGAGCTGGCGCAGATCGCCGCCCGCTGCACGGAGAAGGAGAACCACGCCCGGGCGGTGGAGCGCCAGATGCGGAAGGTGGCGATGGCGCTGCTGCTCAAGGAGCGGATCGGCGAGACCTTCGCCGCCATTGTCACCGGCGTCGCCTCCAAGGGAACCTTCGTGCGCCTCCTCTCCCCGCCGGCGGAAGGACGGGTGGTGGCGGGCGAGCAGGGAATGGACATCGGCGACGAGGTCCAGGTGAAGCTGGTCGCCACCTCGCCGGAGAAGGGCTTCATCGACTTCGTTCGGGCGTAGCAGGCGGGGGCGACTCCCGGCTTGAGGCCATCCCACCCCTCGGGCACGCTGCGCGCCCCCTGAGAATCCTCTTCCTCGAGAACGACGACTCCTTCAGCTGGAACGTCGTCGAAGCGTTGCCCTTCGCCCGTCGGGAGGTGACGTTGCTGCATGTCCGCGAGCGCGGGGTGGAGGACGCGGATCTCTCTGGCTACCACGGGCTGGTGATCGGCCCGGGGCCGATGGATCCGGAGCGGGCGGGGCTGGTGGAGATCGTCCGCGCCGCCGCGGCCCGGCGCCTGCCCACGCTGGGAATCTGTCTGGGGCACCAGGCGATCGGGATCGCCTTTGGCGCCCGGCTGGTCCGGACCCCGCCGGTGCATGGGAAGACCACCGAGCTGCAGTTCACCCCTTCGCGCTGGCTGCCGGGAGCCGAGGGCGCGTGGACCGTGATGCGCTACCACTCCCTGGCGGTGGACCAGGTCCAGGCCCCGCTGCGGACGATCGCCCGGAGTCCGGAAGGCGTGGTGATGGCGCTGGAGCACCAGACCCTCCCCATCCTCGGCCTGCAGTTCCACCCCGACTCCTACGCCAGCCAGCGCGGGCCCGAGCTGCTGGAGTCCTTCTTCCGCGCCGCCGGGGTCTTGAAGGACCAGGCCTCATGAACCCGGGCTCGAGGCCGCAAAGCGGGGCGCACCCGACGCTGGGATCACTCGGTGCCCTTCCCAGCTTCGCGCTGCTGGCACCGGCATTCTCCGGGGGAGGGGACTGGACGTTGATCACCGGGCTGTCCCCCGACCCGGAAGGACCGCTGGTGTTCGTGCCGTTCGAGGCCCCGGCCCGCGACGCCCAGCGGTTCAGCGGAACGCAGCGGTCGATCCCCGCCCCCCGCTTCGATCCCCCCTCGGGCGTGAAGGTGGAGCTGAACGGCGCCGGCTACACCGCGGCGGTGGAGCAGATCCGCGAGGCGATCGCCCAGGGAGACGTGTACCAGGTGTGCCTCACCCTGCGCGCGCAGGTGACTGGCGCGACCGGGGCCCAGCTGCTCTCCACCCTCTGCACCCCGACCGCGCCGCGTTTCGCCGCCTGGGTCCGCCTGCCCGACGGCACCGAGTTCGTCACCGCCTCACCGGAGCTGCTGCTCCAGCGCCGCGGGGAGCGGGTCACCACCGAGCCGATGAAGGGCACCGCCCGGCCCGGCGCCCAGGGCGCGCTGGAGCGCAGCGAGAAGGATCGCGCCGAGCTGGCGATGATCACCGACCTGGTCCGCAACGATCTCACCCCGGTGTGTCGACCGGGAACAATCCGGGTGGTGGATCCCCGGCGCCTGGTGACCCTCCCTTACGCGCTGCAGATGGTGAGCGTGGTGGAAGGGGTTTTGGAGGAGGGGAGGACCGAGCTGGACGCGCTGGCGGCGCTGCATCCGGGCGGGTCGGTCACCGGCGCTCCCAAGCAGGCGGCGCGGAAGATGATCGCCGCGCTGGAGTCCGGCCCCCGCGGCGCCTACTGCGGAGTGCTGGGCTGGCAGGCCACGTTGGAAACCGCGACCTACGCGCTGTTGATCCGCACCGCCGAGCGCGCGAACGAAGGCTGGATCTACGGGGTGGGCAGCGGGGTGGTCTACGACTCCCAGGCGGCGGTCGAATGGGAGGAGCTGCGGATCAAGCTGCGGGCCCTCACCGACCAGCCACGCTTGTACGGCCCCTGAGCACATCCACCGACCTCGCGTCTGACCTCCGTCAAACCGCTGACGTCGCCTTCCACCGCTCTCATGAAAACCTTCTGACTGATTTAGACTCCGGCCCTCTTGCCCGCCCCGGAGAACTTCGGCCCGTACCTCCTGCTGGGAAAGCTCGCCGACGGCGGGATGGCGCACCTGCACCACGCGGTGCACCGGGAGCGACCGGAGCGGGTGCTGGCGCTCAAGCGGATCCTCCCCAAGCACGCGGAGGATCCCGAGTTCCGCCGCTTCTTCGCTCTCGAGCGCGGGCTCAGCTGTGCGCTCTCCCATCCCAACGTGGTCCAGGCGGTGGATGAGGGCACGGTGGACGGCACCCCCTACCTGGCGATGGAGTACATCCACGGCCGCGCCCTGAGCCGGATCCTGACCCTGGCCCGGCAGCTCAACCGCCGCCTCCCGCTCCCCCATGGGGTGGCGCTGGGAGTCCAGGCGCTGGCCGGGCTGGAGTACGTCCACCACGCCCGCACCCGTGACGGGACCGAGCTGGGCGCGGTGCTCTGCGACCTCTCCCCCTCCAACATGATGGTCGGCTACGACGGAGTGCTGAAGCTGATCGACTTCGGGATCGCCTCCAGCCGCTTCAAGTACATCGAGCAGCTGGGGATGCTGCGGGGGAAGAAGAACTATCTGGCCCCCGAGCAGCTGCGCGGCCAGCCCCTGGACCTGCGCGCGGATCTCTACGCGGCAGCGGTGTGCCTGGTGGAGATCCTCACCTCCCAGCCGCTGTTCCAGCACAAGAGCGAGTTCGAGATGGAGGAGGCCCTGCGCACCGGCCACCTTCCTTCCTTCACCGACCGGATCCCGGACTTTCCTCCCGCGCTGGCCGAGGTGATCGGTCGCGCCCTCTCGCTGCAACCCGAGGATCGCTACCCCTCCGCCGCGGAGTTTGCCCGGGCCCTGATCCCGTTCACCCTCACCGCCCGCGGGGAGCCGGTGGGCCCGCCGCAGATCGCCCAGGCGATCCAACCCTTCGTCTCCGCGGCAAGAAGAGAGGACGACGCGCACCTGGCGCGGATCGGGCAGGAGGCGCGCGCGGCCTTGGAAACCCACGGATGAGCGAGGACCTGGTGCGGGTGGTGACCGAGGCCCTGGCCTCCGAGCAGCAGCCCGAACGCCGTCGGGAGCTGTTCCGTCAGCTGGGGCGCTCCCACGAAGAGGGACTGCACCAGTACCGGGACGCCGCCCAGGCCTATGCCCGGGGCCTGGAGGAGTTCCCCGATTCGCCCCGGCTGCTCCAGGATCTGGCCCGCTGTCTGGAGGCCCTGGGAGATCACGCCGCGCTGCTGCCGGTGGTGAAGCGGCAACTGCTGCTGGACAGCGAACCCCACCGGCAGGCCCTGCTGCACTCCCGGGTGGCCACCCTCTGCGAGGCGCTGGGGGATCCGGACCAGGCGCTGGTCCACTACCGGGAGGCGGTGAAGCGCTCCCCCCGGCTGGACCCGCCGGTCCAGGGGCTGATGGCGATCGCAGAGGTGAGCGGGGACTGGGTGGGGGTGCTGGAGGTGCTCACCGAGCGGCTGAAGGTGGAGGCCCGGCCCAGGGAGCGGGGGATGATCCTCACCCGCGCCGGCGAGCTGCTGGCCACCCGGCTGGGCGACCGGGAACAGGCGGTCTCCTACTTCGAGCGGGCGATCCGCGAACATCCCCGCGCGCTGCAGCCCAGGCTCAAGCTGCTGGAGCTGCTCTGCGCGCAGGGCCAGTTCGCTCGCGCCGAACGCTTCGCCACCCCGCCGGACGCCGCCGAGTCCCACGGCCTCAGTCCGGACGCGCTGGCCCAGCTGGCGCAGTTCCGCGCCCAGGTGGCCAACGAGCGCGGGCGTCCGGTGGAGGCGGTGGAGTGTCTGTGCCTGGCGCTGAAGGTGGCCACCGATCCCACCGGGGCCCTGGACAGCCTGATCCAGCTGGCGCGCGGGGAACGCCCGGAGATGCCGCCGCCTCCCTCGCTGCTCCGCCTGGCCGGGGAGTGGGAGTCGCAGGGAAGGAACGCGCCCGCCGCCCAGGCGCTGCACGCCGCGGCCCTGCTCGATCTGGGCTGGGGAAAGCTGGAGCGGGCGGAGGCCTCCTTGCGAAAGGCGGTGGCGCTGCAGCCGGGGGAGCTGGAGCTGCGCCTGGCGCTGGCCAGCATCCATCGCACCGGACGCCAGCACTCCCGGGCGGTGGAGGTGCTGACCACCGCGGCGCTGCAGCTCCCCCAGCACGCGGCGGCGCTGCTGGCCGAAGCGGCCCGCATCCTGGCCGATCACCAGCATCTGCCCACCGAGGCGCGCGCGCTGCTTCGGGGCCTGCGGGAGAGTGGACGCGCCACCCCGGCGACGCGGGTGCTGGAGGCGGGGCTGGCCTTCACCCTCGGGGACCGCGAGGAGGCGGCCGGCCTCCTGGACCAGGTGCCCCACGAGGGCGCACCGGGCGCGGCGCTGCTGAGGCTCAAGCTGGTGGAGGCCCGCTCCGACGACGAGGCCACCCGGATCAAGGCCCGGGAGGTCGCCGCGGCCACCGGCTCTCCCCGGCTGCTGCGCCAGCTGATCTCCCAGCGCTTCCACACCGGAGGGCTGGAGGCCACCGAGCAGTTGCTGGAGGCGATCCCCGTCCGCTCCCGCCCCGCGGCGATGCGGCTGGCGGGTGATGTGCTCCGTCAGGCCGGTCGCACCGACGAGGCCCAGTACTGCTACCTGCGCGCGCATCAGTCCGACCCCACCTCGGTGGATGCGCTGGGCTCGCTGGCCCTGGTCGCTCCCCGCGAGGCCGCCTCCCGGCTGCGTGGAATCCTGGAGCAGAACCCCTTCCACGCCCGCGCGGCGGCGCTGCTCTCCAGCCTGCTGACCGCGGACGGGGCCGACGCCCACGCCGAGGCGATGACCCACGTGGCGGTGGCGCTGCGCGGCGAGCTGACTCCCGCCCAGCCGGTGGAGCTGCAGACCTTCGCCCGGGTGGTGGCGACCTTGGACCCGCTGTTGACGGTGGTGCAGAGCCTGCGGGACGGGCTGACCGCGGTGTTCGATCACGACGAGGCGGCGCTGTACGCGGAGAGCCGGCCCGCCCCGCTCTCCCCCGAGCTGCGGGACTTCTGGGAGCAGGCCGCGGCGCTGTTCACCGACGCGCCCCCGGAGCTGCGGATCTCCCGGCGGGTGGGCGGAGCGCCGATCGTCCTCACCCGCCCCGAGGCGCTGCTGATCTCTCCGGTGCTGCTCCATCAGGACATGCCCACCGGCGCGATGGTGGCGGCGCTGCTGCGGGGCCTGGGGGCGTGGGTGCTGGGGCTGGGCCCGCTGACCTATACCGGGACCTACCGACTGGACGTGCTGGGGGAGGCGCTGCGGGTGTCCGAGCGCAGACCGGAGCGGGCCGGCGCGATGGTGGCCGAGTCCTTCGATCTCCCCGCGGAGCAGGCCACCGCCGCACTGAGCGCGGCCTTCCCGCTGGCCCAGGGAAGAAGGACCGACCTGGTGGGGGCGCGGGTGCACCACGAAGAGCGGTTGGTGCGGGCCGCCCTGGTCAGCACCCGGGATCTGACCGGCGCGCTGTCCGCCGCCGCGCTGCACGCCCCGGCGCGGGTGGCGCCCGCCGCCACCGGCGAACGCTGGCAGCGGTTGCTGTCCCGCATTCCCCACGCGCGGACGGTGCTCGCCTATGCGCTCACCGACCACTTCGCTACCCTGTTCGCGCCCCCCGAGCCCTGACGTTGACCTCCTCCCCGTCCCTCAGCTTCGAGTTCGTGGAACAGGGCCGGCTGGTCTTCCTCCGCCTTCAGGGCGCGCTGGATGAAGGCAGCCGGCTGGCGGAGCGGACGCCCCCGTTCGCGGAGCGGAAGCTGGTGGTCAACCTGGAGGGGATCACCCGGGTCACCGCTCCCGGGAGCCGGGACTGGGTCGGCTGGGTTCACGCGCAAGAGGCGAGGGAGAACTCGCTCCACCTGATGCGCTGCAGCCCCGCGGTGATGGCGCCGCTGCGGAGGATCCGGAACTTCTGCGGTGAGCGGGGACACCTGGTCTCCTTCCAGGCGCCGTACTTCTGTCCGCCCTGCAAGAGCGAACACGTGGAGAACCTGCTCTCCTCCATGCTGGCGCCGGACGCCGGGGCTCCCACGGCGATCTGCCACGGCTGCAGCGAACCGATGGTCTTCGACGAGCCGCTGGAGACCTACCTCCCCGGCCTGCTCCGCCACGCCCAGCGACCGGTGGACCCGGAGGTGCTCTCCGCGATCCAGCGCTTCGGCGACGGGAACCTGGCCACCGCGGTCGCCACCCTGCAGGAGATCTCCGCCGGACGGCTGTCCAGTCCCTCGCGGTACCTGACTCCGACCTCGGAGGGGTGACGCCGTCCTAGACCTCCCCGCGCTTGTAGCGGGCCAGCTCCCCTTCCAGCCGGTTGATCAGATCATTGGCGGTGAGCAGATCCCGGGTGCGCTCGTCCAACCGCTGCTCCAGGTCCTCGCACTGCCGGCGGGTGGTGTCCTCCAACTGCTGATAGCCGGCCTGGATCCTCGCCTCGTCGGTGACGTTGCGGAGGATGAGCAGCGTCCCCGGCCGGTCTCCCTCCAGCGTGAGGGGCGCGGCGCTGACGATCAACCGCAGCCGGGACCCGTACACCTCTGCCTCCTGCTCATCCAGCCGGACCGGTCCCTCGGCGGCGGCCAGCTCCCGGGGGGTGGCGCTCAAGCGGAGGAGTTCTCCACAAGTCCTCCCCACCAGCTCCCGCCCTACCTCACGGGGGAAGAGTTCCCGGAACAGGGCGTTGTGCTCCACGATCCGGTCCTCGGCGTCCACCGCCACCCAGGCGTCCAGCATCGCCGCACCCAGTGATTTCACCGCTGCCAACAGCTGACCCATGTGTCCCGGCATCCTAGCGCGGGGGAAGGGGTGAGGGCCCATGGCCCCCTTGAGCGCAGGCCCGGGGTCGGGGTCGAGACTGGCCGCTGAGAAGGACACAGGTGTCTTTCTTGGCGGCCAGTCCTCTGCCGCGCGGCGGCACCGAAGACCTGGCGCCCGTCCGCTGATCCGCTTCCTCCAGAGTGTGCTGTGGAAGCCGGCAGTGCGGCTCATGATCGCGCGCACTCCATCGTCTCTCCCGCCCCGGCCGGCTTCGCCTCGACTAGGCTCTCCCCGGCATGTCGTCGCGGGCCTACACCACCCTGAGAGTCACCGAAGCGGGGGTGGTCCTCTGCGGCTTCCACTGGACCCGCTTCGAGCGCGCCGGGCCCTTGGCGGCGGAGGCCTTTGCCCGCTTCGCGCACTCCGCAACCCCTGGGAACTACACGCTGCGTTGGGAGGGACTGACCCTCCAGACCGACCGGTTTGACCGTTCGCGCCTGGAGGACGGAATGCCGGTCCGCACCGCTCCCTCTCCCCTGGCTCAGGGAGCCGGGCTGATCGACAAGCCCCCACCCGAAGGAGTCTACGCGGCGGTGCGTTCCCCCGGGATGGCCACCCTCCTCAGCAGCCCGGAGGGAGCGGAGCTCTACGAGGAGAGCGTCTCCGCGCTGTTCGGCTGGGACGGGAACGCCCTGATCTCCCCCCCCAAGGACCGCCCCCGGGTGCTCTCCACCTCCGAGCTGGCTGTCCGGGGAGGCCTGGAGGTGACCGAGGCCCCACTCCGGGCCGACTCCAATCAGCCCCTGCTCCTGGTCAACGCGGTGAAGGGGACTTGCGCCCCGGCCCTCCCCGGGCGCGAACCCTTCCCGGCCCGAATCCGGAAGGAGATCGACGCCCTGCTGGAGCGGACCGCCTTCCGACCCTGAGACAAAAAAAGACCCGCGCCTCGAAGCCCGAAGGGCCAAGGCGCGGGTCGAAGACTGCCCGACCGGACTACTGGACCACGAAGTCCACGCGGCCCGAGGAGACGGCCTTGAAGGTGGACCCGGAGATCCCGCCCGCCAGGTTGATGTCGTTGGTCCGGGTGATGGTCACCCGCTCCTCCTGCTCCGCCTGGGTCCAGGTGGAGTAGGGGATCTCGTGCGAGCCGGGATCCTCCGGGCGGGAGGTGTCGTAGTCCGCCTTGTCCAAGGAGATCTCCACCCGCTCCGCGCTGCGACCGCTCTCGTCCCGCCACCGGACCCGCAGGTTCTGCTGGGCCGCGCGGCCGAAGACCTGCCCCGGGGTGGGCTCGGTGAGGGTGGTCAGACCCGGCGCCACCAGGAACGCCTCCAGTTTGTCGGCGCCCCGCTCCACCCTCAGCCGCCAGCCCGGCTCCCAGGCCAGATCGCGCTTCATGTACCCGAGGTTGAGATCGCCCAGGTTGATCGCCGCCAGCGCGTGCTCGGTGCCGCGGTCGCCGACCATGGTCACGGTGGCGTCGTTGATCGTCGGGCCGTTGGCGGAGTTGTCCCGGACCAGCACGAACAGCTGGGTGCCATTGGAGGACCCATCGGTGGACGCGGTGGCCTCCACATACAAAGTCTCGGTTCCGCTCCCGGTATCACTGCCACAACCCGCCAGCGCTGCAGCGAGCGCAGAGACGGCCAGACCCTTCATCAGATGGGAAGACATTCGCGATTTCCTCCAGGGAAACTCAGACTCCAAAAGGCGGCGCGGAGTATTGACGGGTTAGCAATCCATACGCCAGAAATGGTCCGGTTCGAGCGCGTAACCGAGCGGGATCACTGGATGGTGCGCGGGTGTGAGCGGCTCGCCGACGTCCGGGGCGCGACACGCCTGTCATGTGCGACTGGACTATTCCACCCGCAGCATGGAGCTCTTGGGCAGCGACTCCAGCTCGACCTTCACCGCGGTGTTCTCCCCGGGCCGGATCACCACGGTGAGGATCCGCCGGTTCCCATCCGGACCCACCACCGAGAGCAGCTGGGAACCCACCGGCAGCGCCGCCTCGATCAGCGGAGTGCGGCCCAGGGCGGTGGTCCCGGCGGAGACGGTGCTCTCCGGCTGGGTGATCAAGGTCAGGGTGCCCTGCTTGCGGGGATCGATCGCCGGACGGGGCCGCGGAGGGGTCTCCACCACCGCCACCGGAGTCACCGCCGGCGCCCGGGCCGATCCGGCCCGCGTCCCCAGCCACAGCCCGAGGATCCCCAGCACCAGCAGCCCGGCCACCGCGCCGATCCGCTTCCGGGTCCGGCGCTGCCTCCACAGCGGGTGATTCTCCTCCACCTGGGTGGTGGAGACCGGCACGAAGCGCGGATCGGCGACCTCGGTCTTGGCCGCCGCCATCGACAGGTTCACCCCGGGCGGAGCCCTGGGAGGCGGGACCGGCGCGTTGGCCACCTGCTCCCCGGGGAACACGCTGCCCAGGTCCCGGCGCAGCAGCGAGGCCGCGTCCCGCACC
Source organism: Myxococcaceae bacterium (assembly GCA_036675345.1). Classification (GTDB taxonomy): domain Bacteria; phylum Myxococcota; class Myxococcia; order Myxococcales; family Myxococcaceae; genus JALYOC01. The sequence continues at coordinate 26,342 of JAKFFE010000015.1, read as the reverse complement.
TGGGTGACCTCGGACTGACCGGCGGAGTCCAGCAGCGCGCGGGTGGCGGCCATCTTGGACTGGAAGTTCTCCGCCATGAACGCGGCCAGCTGATCCTGATCGAACAGCAGCGGACCCACGGCCTGCTCCAGCGCCCGCGCCATCACCTTGGCCGACGAGTAGCGCTGGGTCCGATCCCGGGCCAGCGCCTTGCTGACCACCGCCGCCAGCTTCCCGGGGATGCTGGGATCCACCGCGGTGGCGTCGGGGATGGGCGAGTTGAGGATCCGCTCCATCTCCTCCGCCTCGGTCTGCGCCGAGAACAGCCGCTTGCCGGTGAGGATCTCGAACAGCAGGATCCCGGCGGCGAACACGTCGCTGCGCCCGTCCAGCGCCTCACCCCGCACCTGCTCCGGGGACATGTAGCCTGTGGTGCCCTTCACCATCCCCACCGACGTCTTCCCCAGGCTGCCCTGGGCCTTGGCGATCCCGAAGTCGAGCAGCTTCACCTGCCCGTCGTAGGTCACCATCACGTTCTTCTGTGCCACGTCCCGGTGGATGACCGGGGAGGGCAGCCCGCGGCTGTCGGTGAAGTTGTGCGCGTAGTGCAGCGCGATCAGCACATCGCGCACCACCGCCACGCAGAAGCCGGTGGGAAGCCGGCGCTTGGAGGAGAGGAGGGTGGAGGTGATCTGGTTCAGGTTCTGCCCGGCGATGAACTCCATCGCCAGGAACAAGGTGTCCCCGTCCTCCTCGCCGCCCAGCTCGAACACCTGGCCGATGTTGGGATGGGTGAGGGAGGCGGTGATCCGCGCCTCGTCCAGGAACATCCGCACGAAGGACTCGTTGCTGCGGGCGTCGGGGAGGATCCGCTTGATCACCACGAACTTGCGGAAGCCGCCCGGGCCCTGGGTGTAGGCCAGGAACAGCTCCGCCATCCCGCCCACCGAAAGCTGGGTCAGGATCTCGTACTTGCCGATCCGCTCGCCCCGAAAGAGCTGGCCATGCGGAACGCCGAGGGTGTGGGGCTTCGCGGTGCTCACCGAAAGGGGGCGGAGCGTACCGGTTTTCTTTGTGGAGCGCCCTGTGGACGAGGAACCCGTCACCGCGGGACCCCTGTGGGTAAGTGGGGGTCCCACCTCCAGCCTGTGGAGGCCGGTGGATAACCCTGCCAGTTGCCCACAGGATCGAAAAGGGTGATTCTTCAGCCCTGGCGGGAGGTTGGCTCAGTTGTCCCCAATTTTGAGGGACCTACTACCGCTACTATTTGATCTGATCTCTTATTACTCAGATCGTAGAAGCAGTCGGACCTGTCGACGGCGGGGCCAACCGGGTGGATAACCCTTCCGGTGGGGCAAGCGATCCGGTCAGCGTTCCTGGCAGTCCTGGTGACCTCCCTGGCGGGCTGCCGGGAGCCAACCCTCACCACCCCCCTCCCTCGGCTGTTCGCGGTCCCCAGCGCCCTCCTGGTCGATTCTACGTACCTCGGCAAGGCGGTCCGGCGGGAGGTGGAGCTGCGCAACTCGGCGCGCTACCCGCTGACCTTGAGGTTCGAACTGCCGGAGGGACCCTTCCGGGTGGTGGATCCCCCGGCGGAGGCTGCCCCCGGCGCCACCCGGCTGCAGATCGAGTTCCTGCCCACCGTGGCCGGTCCGCACCAGGCGCTGCTGGTGGTGGTGGGCGAGGACCAGCGGACGACGATCGCGCTGACGGGTGAAGGCCGACCCCACCCGGTGTGCGATTCGCTCCAGTGCCACCAGGCCTCCTTCGATCTGACCACCGAGCAGTGCGCGGACCGGCCGCTGCCCGACGGCACCGCCTGCGATCCCCACAACCAATGCCTCACCGGCGCGGTCTGCCGGGCCGGCCAGTGCGAGGGTCAACCCCGGGTGTGCGACGACGGCAACGCCTGCACCCTGGATGTCTGCCACGCGATCGATGGCTGTCAGGCAGTGCCGGCGCCACCCTGTCCGGACGATCTCCCCAACTGCAGGCTGGGGGACTGCGATCCCGCGGTGGGTTGTGTGCTGACCCAGGCCCGGGACGGGACGATCTGCGATCCGGACTCGGTGACCTGCAACGCGGTGGATGTCTGCGTGGCCGGCAGCTGCCAGCAGCGCGATCCCCCGGATGGCTTCATCTGCGCCGAGGCCACCCCCTGCCGGGCGCAGGGCCAGTGCCAGGGGCAGGTCTGCGTCCAGCCCGACGCCTTCCCGCTGGTCCCCACCTGGTCCTACGACACCACCCAGCTGCCGCCGGACCAAGAGAACGAGCTGCACGATTTCGTGCTCGAACCCTCGGGAGCGATCTCCCTCTCCGGTTGGTTCAGCCTTCCGATCTTCCGGGCCAACCTCCCCGAAGGACGCCCGGCGGAGGCCAGCGCCCGACGGTGCATCCTCTGGAATGATCGCGCGCTCTGTCTGGACTACCCGTGGCCGGCGCGGAACGGGAAGGTGGCGATGATCGATCTGGCCACCGGGGTGCCGCGCTGGAGCTTCGACCTGGTGGAGGCCCGCCCGGACTTCGCGGCCCAGGCGGTGGACGGCTACCTGTTCCTGGCCCGGATCGCGGTGATGGGGACCGACCGCTTCGCCGCCCTCTTCGAGGCCTATCCCCGTGCCGCCGGGGCGCCCACCAACTGCCGGATGTACTTCCTGGTGGTGCTCGATCCCGGAGGGAGGATGGTCCACGCCCGCCGGGTGGATGATCCCTTCCTGGCCCGCTGCGATCACCCGCATCCCTACGGCTTCTCCGCGGACGTGAAGGGGAACCTGTACCTGGCCTTCGCCCCCTCGTTGGTCGGTGATCCGCCGCTGGAGCCGGGACCGCCCACCCAGCTTCTCTCCTACTCGCGGGACGGGGCGCTGCGCTGGACCCGCAGCCTGGAGATCCGCGGCGGGGAGCTGGCGGTGGCCAATGGGGTGCTCTACCCCGAGCAGGGCACCCAGCGGCTGGATGCGACCACCGGTCAGTCGCTCTCCTCGGGGGTCCAGTGGGGACGGGCGGTGGCCACCCGGGAGCTGGTGGTGCAGGCGCCTCCGCCGTTGGGCCTGGGCCGGGGGTCGCGGCTGTCCGCGTACGCCACCGATAACGGCTCACCCCGGTGGAACTACACCCTCCCGGTGGGCGAGAATTTCTCCAGCTACGAGCTGCGGCTGGCGGACTGGAGACCGCGCGACGGCGCGCAGCGGGAGACGGTGGTGCTGGGCTTCTCCGCCTTCGGCGAGCTCACCGAAACCCGCTTCACCGAGCTGGTGGCGGTCCGCGCGCGCGATGGTCAGGAGGCGTGGCGGTGTCCGATGGAGTTCGACGGGGCCCAGGCGCCGGACCTCTTCGAGCTCAACGAGGGGCACCTGGCGCTGATGGCCGGAAGCCAGACCTGCGGCCGGTGTGATCCACCGTATGCCGGCAGCTTCTCCACCTTCCACGTGTTCGACACCCCGGGGCTGTACGTTCCCTCCGCGCCCTGGCCGGGCTCCTTCGGCGGTCCGGCCCATCATGGCCAGGAACTGCCTGCGTACCTGCCGCCGGTGCGCGCCGGGAGTGGGCAATGAGCGACAGCCTCGGCTCAGTACACCGACGGCGAGCCACGGAGGAATCCTGTCCGATCGACGAGGACGGGCAGCTTCGCCCCGTCAGCTACCGCCGGCCCGGATCGGGCGGAGTGTGAGGAGAGAACGATGACCGAGAAGAAGGTTTGTGCGGTGGTGGGAGTGGGGCCCGGCAATGGGGCGGCGCTCGCGCGTCGGTTCGCCGCGGACGGCTACGCGGTCGCGCTCCTCGCCCGCTCCACGAAGCTGACTTCGGAACTCGCAAGCGAGCTTCCTTCCGCGCGGGCCTTCCCCTGCGACGCGGGTGACGCCGGGTCGATCGCCCGGGCGTTCGCGGCCATCCGGACCGAGCTGGGTGAAGTGGAGGTGGTGGTGTTCAACGCCGGCTCGGGGGTGTTCGGGGGCCTGGACGACGTGAGCGCCGCCGACTTCGAGGCTTCCTGGCGGGTGAACGCCCACGGCCTGTTCCTGGTCGCGAAGGAGGTGGTGCCGGCGATGAAGGCCGCGAAGTCGGGCGCGATCGTGGTCATCGGGGCCACCGCCTCGCGAAAGGGCACCCAGCGGTCGACCGCGTTCGCGCCGGCGAAGGCGGCTCAGAGGAGCCTGTGCGAATCGCTGGCGCGGCAGCTCGGACCTGCGGGCATCCACGTCGCCCTGATCATCGTCGACGGGATTGTCGACCTGCCGAGGACGCGGGAGAGGATGAAGGACAAGCCGGACGACTTCTTCGTCCAACCCAGCGGAGTGGCCGATCTCGCGTCCTCGCTGGTCCGGCAACACCGGTCCGCCTGGACCTTCGAAGCCGAGGCCCGGCCCTTCGGCGAGACCTGGTAGGCCCAAAGCGGCCCCGGGGAGGTGGAGCGCCGGCGCCCCGGGATCTCCTCAGAACAGCTTCAGGTAGTAGGCCACGCCCGCCGCGCAGGCCAGCACCGCCACCGTCACTGCCGCGATCAGCACTGTGTGCCGTTTCGGCTTCGGAGGCTCGGTGTAGGGGACCTGGGAACGGCGGGGCCGGGCATCACTGGAAGGCGGCCCGCTCTGGACCTCCACCGGGATGGTGCGTTCGGCCGCGTCGTCGTCGTCCTCCACCATCGGCTTGGCCGCGCGGGGGTTGATCACCGTCTCCTCGTCCTCCTCCGAGTTCTGGCGGAGGGTTGAGCGGAGATCCGGGCTGGAGCGGACCGGCTTGGAGAGCTGGGCGGAGCGGGGCGCCGGGCCAGGCTGGGCCACCGACTTGAGCAGCTCGTAGGCGGCGGCATCGGCGGGAGTCTGGCCCTTGATCGGAGTGCCCACCGGGGCGGTGGTCTCCTTCTCCTTCTGGTCCCGCTCCCGGGCCTCCTTGGTGGCGCGGAAGATCGCCTGCAGATCGATCTCCCCGGTGGTGCCGGTGGTGCCCTCCATCATCACCCGGGTCTGCTCGCGGCGGTCCTTGAACAGCCGCTGCACGAACATCCCGGTGCGATCCGGATTCCAGAGCCGGTTGGCGCCGGCCTTCTCGATCGCCCGGGCGAACTCCAGCGCCGACTCGTAGCGATCCTCACGCTTGCGGGCCAGGGCCTTGAGCACCACCGCGTCCAGCTCGCGGCCCACCTCCGGGTTGGCCTCCGAGGGCGCGGCCGGGGTCTGGTTCAGCGCGGCCATCATCCCGGACTCGGCGTCCTTGCCGTAGAACAGCCGCATTCCGGTGAGGCACTCGTGCATCACGATCCCCAGGGAGAAGATGTCGGAGCGCGCGTCCAGCTCCTCGCCCACCACCTGCTCCGGGGACATGTAGCCGCTGGTGCCCTTCACCTTGCCCACCGCGGTGGCGGTGATCCGCCCCTGGGCCTTGGCGATCCCGAAGTCCAGCAGCTTGGTGGTCCCCTCGTAGGTGACCATGATGTTCTTCTCGGCCACGTCGCGGTGGATCACCTCCCGGGGCCGACCCAGCGGATCCTTGAAGTGGTGCGCGTAGTGCAACGCCAGCGCGGTGTCCCGGCACACCGCCAGGGTGAAGCCGATCGGGATCGCCTCGCCGATCTTTCGGGTGGCCTGGGCCACCTCGATCAGGGTCGCCCCGGGCACGAACTCCATCGCCAGGAACAGCTCCCCGTCGACCGAGTCCAGGTCGTAGACCTGCGCGATGTGGGGGTGGGTGAACTGGGCGGTCAGCCGCGCCTCGTCCACGAACATCCGGACGATGTCCTCGTCCTCGTCGATCTCCGGGAGGATCTTCTTCAGCACCACCAGCTTGCGGAAGCCGGCCACCCCCCGGTGGAACGCCAGGTAGATCTCCGCCATCCCTCCAGTGGAGAGACGGCAGAGCACCTCGTACTTGCCGAGTTTCTTACCGGAGAAGCGGTCTGGCGCGAGAACTGGAAACTCCATCGACAGGGGAAGACTACACGTGTCCTCTCCCAGGTCCCCTTTTCAGCCGCGCGGCAGTGCTGGCTCCGCGCGGGATTCGAGCGGTGGGCTTTGGGATTTCTTCCGGCTTCGCCCAGATCCGGCTCGAAGCCAGCACCCGCGCCTTCGCGCTACTTGGGCCGGATCTCGCAAATCCCGGGGCACGGGCAGCGGATGCACTGGACCTGGTTGCAGTACTCGCCTTCCTGGCACTGGTCGCTGGTGTGGCAGCCGGGGACGCAGGCGCCTTCCGGTCCGCACTTCTCGCAGACCTGGCCACCGGGGCAGTCGTTGTCCTTGTCGCACCAGCCCGGCTTGGCCATCCGTCCTCCGCCGGACGGCGGGGCTTGATCCACCTGCACCTCCGCGTCGTCCGGATTGACCACCGGAGCGGGCGCATCAGTTGCGTCGGAAGAAGGTTGGGGTGCCCCCTGCGCAATCCCTGCGTCGGCTCTAGACTCCACCGTCGGCTGCTCCGGAGAATTTCCATCCGGGGAGTTGGCGGGCGGGTTCTTGGGGCAACCAGAGAGCACGGCGAGGCAGGCCAGCAGGAGGAGGCGGTTCATGCGCGGAGCAAACACCCGCTTTTGCCGGAACGCCAACCTCCCGCTCGCGAAGCCGCAACGGAGGCAACGGATGAAGACCGTGGGCGCAGGCGTGCTGCTGGCCTGGCTGGTGGGGTGTGGTCCGCAGATCACCGAGACCGAGGCCGGGGATCTCCAGTTGCTGCGGGAGGAGGAGAAGCTGGCGCGGGACCTGTTCCGGGACTGGAGCGATCGCTCGGAGCTGTTCGGCGCGGTGGCCCACAGCAAGCAACTGCACTTCGAGATCGTGGGCGCGCTGCTGCAGCGGCACCAGGTGACGGATCGCACCCTGGGAGGGGAGGGCCTCTACGTCTTCCCCCAGCTGCAGACCCTGCATCAGGAGCTGCTGGCGCGGGGAGGGAGCACCGAGCTGGAGGCACTGGCGGCCGGCGCCGAGCTCCACGAGCGGGACCTGGTGGGGCTGGAGGAGGCGGCAGGCCGCAGCCAGCTGGAGGACGTCCGCGCCTCGCTGGCGGAGATCCAGCGAGGCGCTCGCAACCACCTGCGCGGCTGTGTGGAGGAGCTGGCCCTCCAGGGCGTGGACTACGCCCCGCGGCTGCTGTCGCCGGAGGCGTTCGCGGCGATCATCAACAGCCCGCGCGAGTGATCCCCAACCGCCTGCCCCGCCACCGGGCTCCGGTATCAGATGGCGGGGCCCTCGCTGCCGCTCAGTCCGCCCCCTTGATGCAGGCGATCGGCCGCAGCCGCCGGGCCACCTTGGCCAGCCCGGCCATCTCCACCGTGTCCAGCACGTCGTCCAGGTTCTTGTAGGCCGGCCCGGACTCATCCAGCGGCGTCTGGCGGGTGTTGAGCAGGATGTCCGCCTTGGCCAGCCGGCGGTCGGTGGCCCCCTGGTCCAGCTCGCGCTTGGCGGCGGCGCGGGACATCCGCCGTCCCGAGCCGTGGTTCACCGAGTAGATCGACGCCTGGGCGCCATCCTCGGCGAAGAGGATCGCCGAGCCGGTCTCCATCGACCCGGGGATCAGGATCGGATGGCCGCTCTTCTCCCAGGGGGTCCCGCGCAGGGCCGGGTGTCCTCCGGGGAAGGCACGGGTGGCGCCCTTGCGGGCCACGAACCGTCCGCTCTCCTTCTGGATCAGGTTGTGGGAGATCTCGTAATAGATCTCCGCCGAGCCACCGAAGATCTCCTCCAGCGAGTCGCACACCGCCTCGCCGATGATCAGCCGGTTGGCCACCGCGAAGTTGGCCGCCATGTTGTGGAGGTTCCAGTAGGCCTTCCCCTCCGCGGACCCGGCGTCGAACCACACGCTGTCCTCGGCGTGCCGTCCCAGTCCCAGCAGCAGCGCGCCGCGGACGAAGAACTCCTTGGCGATGTTCCAGCCAAAGCCGCGGCTGCCGGTGTGCAGCATCACCCACACCCGCCCCTCCTCGTCGACCTGCATCTCCAGGAAGTGGTTGCCCCCGCCCAGACTGCCCAGTTGATCCGCCTTCCCCATCGCCCGCTGGGGGATGTCGATCCGGTCGTCCTCCACCGGGAGGAAGGCGCGCTCGGTGATCGCCGTGGTCCGGCCCAGTGCCTTGGCCCCGTGCCGCAGCACCTCGCCGAAGGTCTTGGAGCTGACCTTGCGCTGCTTCTGCACCCGGCTGGCGCCGACGCCCACCGCGATCCGCCCCACCACATCGTCGATCCACTTGCGGCGCAGCTTCGGATCGCGCACGTCGTCCAGGGTGAGGGTGGTGCGCAGCTGCACCATCCCGCAGCCGATGTCGTAGCCGGCGGCGGTGGGGAGCAGGATCCCCTCCGTCTCCACCGCGGTGCCGATCGGAACCCCGTAGCCGAGGTGCGCGTCGGGAGTCACCGCCACCCGGGTCACCCCGGGGAAGCTGGCGGCGTTCACCACCTGGGCGAAGGTCGCCTCCTCCAGGCCCGCGTCCCGCCCGTCGCCGTACAGCAGCTTGTCGGAGAGGAACAGGTGGGCCTCCACCTTCATGGTCTTGGTGCGCGGGAGCACGAAGTGCCCCTCCGAGACCTTCTCCAGGTGTTCCTTCCAGCCCATGACGTCCCTCCTCGAGGATGAGGCCAAAGCGACGGGCACCAGAGTTCAACCTGACTCGACCGGCAATCCTTCCCTGCCTCTATCGGAGGGCAGGCGGCCTGGCTGTTCCGTTGGCTGAGCCGCACCCCGCTATTTCGGTTCTTGCTCCCCAGGGTCGCCCGGAGAAGATGCGTCCGTGAGTCGGATCGTGCTCGGGGTGCTGCTCGTTTCGCTGGGCGCTCAGGCGGCCGGCCCATCGGACGCGCCCGATGGGGGCGAGGTCGTTGCCGCCGTCCCCTCCCGCCCGGTGCTGCTGCCCTCGGATGGGGGCGTCCCCGCGGCTCCCGAGTTGTTGGCCTCCGAGGTGATGGACGCGGCGGCGATTGGCCGTCGACCGGTGGCCACCACCGCACAGCTGCTGGACGAGCACACCGGGGTGTTCCTGCAGCGGCCGCACAGCGCGGGGGCGGCCGTGAACCTGCGCGGCTTCGCCGGGGTGGATGTGGCCACCCGCCTCAACGGGGTGCGGCTGAACACCGGCAGCGCCAATGGCCGGACCGCGCTCACCGCGCTGGATCCCTTCTGGGTGGAGCGGATCACCGTCCGCCGGGGCCTGGCCCCGGTGCTCTACGGGAGCGACGCGCTGGGCGGAGTGGTGGAGGTGGAGACCGCCCGTCCCCAGTTCGCGCCGCCGGGGACGCTGGGCCGCACCCTCCACACCGCGCTGATCTCCGGCACCGCGGCCCTGGGCGCGCGCGGGCACGTCCAGGCCGGGGTCTCCCTGGAGCGCACCGCGGCCCTGGTGGGCGTGACCGGCTTTAGCGTCTCGGACCTGGTGGGAGGAGCCCGGGTGGGCGCCCAGCCCTACACCGCCCACGAGGGCTACGGACTGGGCGTGGCCCTGCGGCACCAGCTGGGGGACCGCCTGGGTCTGGAGCTGCGCTACCTGGGCTCGCGCGAGGATGTGGCCCAGCCCAGCTACTCCTCGCCGGGGGATGTGCGCCGGCTGGTGGGCCAGGAGAGGCACCTGCTCCACGGTCGGGCGGAGCTGGCGGCGGTGGGTCCGTTCACCGCGGCCCTGGACCTCAGCCTCCATCGCCAGCGGGCGGACGGGCTGCGGCTCAACCTGGCCAACGACCTGCGCTCCAGTGACTCCACCGGAGAGACTGCCCTGGGAGCCCGGGTGGAGCTTCAGGCCCTCCCCCGCGTGCCCTGGCTGGGGGAGCTGCGACTGCGCACCGGCCTGGAGACCAGTGGAGAGCTGCTCTCCTCGAGGTTCAGCCAGGCCCCGCTCTCCACCGGCGGACCGTTGGTTCGCGACCCGGCGCAGGATCGCTACGGCGATCCCGCCTCGGAGCTGGACGCGGCGCTGTTTCTCCACGCCGCCACCACCTCTGCTGGACCCTGGACCCTGAGTGGTGGAGTGCGGGCCGCGTACCGGAGGCTGGAGCTGGCGGAGGATCTCCGGCTGGCCACGCTGTTTCCGTCCGCATCGGTCCTGGCGGCCACCTCGCAGCAGACCCTGGGGCTCTCCGCCGAGCTGGGGGTGGAGCGGGAGCTGTTGCCAGGCTGGTCGCTGGTGCTCCGCGGCGCCGGCGCCCACCGCCCGCCCAACCTGGACGAGCAGCTGCGGCTGGGTTCGCAAGGGTGGGGCTACCTGGTGCCCGACCGCGGGGTGCAGGACGCCCTCGTCTACTCGGTGGAGCTGGGTTCGCGAGCGCAGCGGGGTCCGCTCTCCGCGGAGCTGTTCTACGCCTACACCCACCTGGAGAACCCGGTGCGCTGGGAGCCGACCACCGTGGAGGGGTCCGCCACCCGCGCCGGCGAGCCCTACCTGCGAAGGGTGCAGGGGGGCCGCGCCAGGCTCCATACGGTGGATGGATCGCTGCGCCTGAAGCTGCCGCTGGATCTGCAGCTGAGCGCGACCCTGGCCTACATCCACGGAGAGACGGTGGAGGAGTTGGAGCCGCTGTCCCGGATCCCGCCGCCCAACGGGCTGTGGAAGCTGTCCTACGCCCCGGCGGGCCACTGGTTCGGAGAGCTGGCCTTCCGCTGGGGGATGCAGCAACGGAGGCTGTCGGCCACCGACCTGCTGGACCCGGCGATCTGCGCCGCCTCCAGGATCTGCCGACCCTCGGAGAGCTTCACCGCCCTGCACCTGCGAGGAGGCTGGAGGCCGAACCGTCAGGTGGCGCTGACCGCCGAGCTCTCCAACCTGACCCAGGCCACCTATCGGTACCTGGGGTCGGCGCTGGATGAACCGGGCTTCTCCGCCCGGGTGGCGCTGGAGGGTTCGCTGTGAGCGCGAGGGTGTGGCTGATCCTGCTGAGCCTGGTTCCACTGGCCTGCTCCAACGGGGTGGGCGAGCTATGCGCCACCAACCGCCCCTGCGTGGAGGCGCTGCGCTGCGTCTATCCCTCGGAGGAGGCCACCACCGGGATCTGCGATTACCCGCTGCGCGAGTTCGGGGATCGCTGCCAGCTGGCCGCGGAGTGCGAGGAGGAGCTGACCTGCTCCAGCCACTTCACCCTCGGGGATCGCTACGGGACCTGCATCCATCGGAGGGAGGAGGGAGAACCCTGCACCGTGGATCGCGACTGTCGGGACGGGCGGTGTGTCCCGCCGCCGGAGGGAGCGCTGCTGGGGATGTGCGGGCAGTAGCCAGATCACCGGATCCCCAGGAATGCGCAGTGGGTTCTCCCCGTTGAGGCCCCGCAGACGCGGCCCACTCTCCTCGCGTTCTGCAACTGTCGGGAGGGGAAGATGAACCCACGCGTTGCGCTGCTGTGCGCCGGACTGCTGTCCGCCACCGCCCTTGCTGCCGAACCCACCGCCTACGAGCGGTATGTGGAAGCGTCGCTCCAGTCCTGGGGGGCACCAGGAGTGGCGGTGGCGATTGTCCGCGGCGGGAAGGTCCAACTGCTGCGCGGGTTCGGGGTTCGCACCCTGGGCAAGCCTGAGGCGGTGGACGCGCGGACGGTGTTCCCGCTGGCGTCTTTGACCAAGGGCTTCACCGCCGCGGCAGTGGCCGCGCTGGTGGAGGACGGCAAGCTGAGCTGGGACGACCCGGTGGAGCGGCACCTCCCCGGCTTCCGGGTGGAGGACCCGCAGGTCTCGCACGCGCTGACCCTGCGCGACCTGGCCGCACACCGGACCGGACTGGCGGAGGGCGCCGACAATCTCTGGATCGGCACCCGGCTGACCCCGGCGCAGATCATCGAACGGCTGGCCTTCCTTCCCCAGGCCTCGCCGATCCGCACCGGCTACGCGTACCAGAACGTCACCTACCTGGTGCTGGGGCAGTCCGCGGCCCAGGCCGCCGGCACCTCCTGGGAGACGCTGGTCACCCAGCGGTTGCTGAAGCCGCTGGGGATGAAGGACGCCTCTGTCACTGGTCGCGGAACCAACGTCGCCTCCTCCCACCCGGAGCGGGAGGGGAAGCTGCTTCCGTCCCGTCCGGAACCGGTGACCCAGATCGCCCCCGCGGCGGGACTGCGCGCCTCGGCCACCGACCTGGCGCAGTGGCTGAAGCTGTTCTTGGGGCAGGGAGAGGTGGACGGGAAGCGGGTGCTCCAGGCGGCCAGCGTGGAGGAACTGCTGGCTCCGCAGATGCTGGTCCCCTTCGGGCCGCGCTACCGGCAGCAGTTTCCAGACACCCACTACATGGCCTACGGACTGGGCTGGGTGTCGCAGGACTACCGGGGCAAGAAGGTGGTCTGGAACACCGGCGGGTTGGACGGGGTGACCTGCAGCGTGGCCCTGATTCCGGAGGCAAACTTCGGGGTGGTGGTGCTCACCAATCAGGGTCGGACCGGCTTCCCGGAGGCGCTGGTGTGGCGTGCGGTCGACGAGGCGCTGGGCGCGCCGGAGAAGGACTGGAGTTCGCTGCGGCTCAAGATCTCACTCGAGGCCCGCGAGCGGGAGGCGCAGCGGGTCTCCGCCGCGGATCGCTCGCGCAAGCCTGGCACGCGGCCCTCGCTGCCGACGCAGGACTACCTCGGGACCTACCGCCAGGATCTGCTGGGCACCCTGGAACTGGTTCCCCAGGGCGACACCTTCGCGGCCCGTCTCAATGGCTGGCAGGGGGTGGCCGAACACTGGCACCACGACACCTTCCGGATCACCTGGGACCGACCGGAGCTGGGCAAGTCACTGCTGACCTTCACTCTCGAGCCCGGCGGGCTGAGGCCGGAGTCGCTGAGCGTAGAGGACGCGGGGGTGTTCACCCGGACGGAGAAGCGGGACCGGTAGTTCCCTCCTTCCGGTTCAGCTGCCTGCGGGAACAGGGCACGAGACCGGATGCCAGCAACTGCCGCGCGACCCAGGTGTGAGGTCTGAGGACGTTGTTCCCACCCGCGGGTAGCGGCAGGTAACTGTCCACCCGCGGGGCTCTGTGGATTGCTCCGTTGTCCTCTTCAACGAGGAAGCGCGGTCCCTTCCGCAGGTAGCGCCTGCCACACCGACACTCGAAGCGGGAGCGGCCTTCGGACTCCCCCAGGAGTTCGATGACGTTCATGGTGGTCTCGGGCGGGGGTGGCGAGGGCAGTTCTGAGGGCGTACCTGAACCGGTGGGTCGCAGGCGGCCGGCAACGCAGCGCGCACCTGGCCTCCTCTTGCGTGCCGCCAGTCCCTGCGCTACATACTGAACCAGATGGCTCAGTATTCGAATACCCACCTCGATGCCTCGTTCTCCGCGCTCTCGGACGCGACCCGGCGCGGCGTTCTTGAACAGCTCGGCCGTGCGGACGCTTCGATCACAGACCTTGCCGAGAAGTTCCACATGACCCTCACGGGCATGAAGAAGCACGTCAGCGTCCTGGAACAGGCCGGGCTCGTCGCCACGGAGAAGGTCGGGCGCGTGCGGACCTGCAAGCTCGGTCCGCGCCGACTGGAGCAAGAGACGGCTTGGATCGAGAGGTACCGCGACCTCTGGACCTCACGCTTCGACGAGCTGGACAAGGTTGTCGAAGCTCTCAAACACAAGGAGAAGGTCAATGAACTCAAGAAGCGAGAGTGATGCCACCCCAGTGAAGAACCGCACGACGGTGGAGCGGAAATCGGACCGCGAGGTCGTCGTCACGCGAACCGTCAACGGCCCCGCGCGCATCGTGTTCGAGGCGTGGACGAAGGCCGAGCTGTTCGAGCGCTGGTGGGTGCCGAAGTCGATTGGCCTGACCCTGCTCTCCTGCCAGGTCGATGCTCGAGTCGGGGGCAAGTACCGCCTGGTGTTCCGCCACCCTGCTTCAGAGCAGCCCATGGCGTTCTTCGGTAGCTACATCGAAGTGACGCCCCACTCTCGCCTCGTCTGGACCAATGAGGAGGCCGGTGAGGACGGGGCCGTGACCACGGTGACCTTCGAGGAGAAGGGCGGCAAGACGCTGGTCGTCGTACGCGACCTCTACCCCTCGAAAGAGGCCCTCGACGCCGGCATCGGGAGCACGGACGGAATGGGCGAGAGCTTCGATCAGCTGGACGCGCTCCTCGTCGCCCTGGACGCGAGCGCGGGACGGGCATGACGTCGTCGCGCTGGAAGACGCGCATCACTGGCTGAATTGAGGCGACCGGGAATGGCTCGACGGGGCCCAAGGCGTCGGGAACGACGGCGCTTCTGGCGCTTCAGGGTCTTGGCCGAAGAGATGCGCACGACGCGCAGCTCAGCCCCGAGGGTCCGAGCAAGGCGCTCCGCGGTATCAATCCGCGGCTGGGTCTTGCCCGACAGAATTCGACTGACCCCTGCCTGGTGGATCTCGGTCCGCTCCGCCAGATCCCGCTGAGTCAGTCCCTGCCGGACACGGAGGACCTCCAGCTGTTGAGCGACGCCTCCGAAATGTCCCTCCAGGGCGTCGAACGCCTCTCCCCGGCCTTCGCGGTGCGCGTGCGCCTTCAACATCCTCAGCACCCCACCCAACGTGGTCGCCATGCCGTCCAACCTTCGCTGACAGGGAAATGCCCATCAACAGTATGGGCAGTCACCCATCAAGTGGGACCTCTCCGACGGCCCCGCCAAAGGAGACCTGAACGGGGTCGTCCTCGGCCGCCGCGAGTTCCCCCACCTGGAGCGGCGTGAACTACCCTCATGAGAATCCACACCTAGGCCACCGGACGAAGTAGGCGTGCGGTGCGAGTTCGTCCGGGGCAAGCAGCGTCCGACCTGCGCCGGACCGGGCGATTCGATGTCACAGGTGCGCTTCTGGGCACCCAGGCCGGACGAGGCCGGCTTCGCTGAACCCGCTCACCGCCCCTCAGTGCCCCTTGGCCGCCCGGTCCAGCCGGTAGATCATCGTGGCCGCGTCCTCGAAGCGCAGGATCACCCCGCCCACCCTCAGTTCATCTCCCGGAAGCAGGTCCGCTCCCTCTGCCGGCAGCGGGTCCCCGTTGTGCAGGGTCTTGGCGCTGGGGGAGGCCGGGCTCAGCCTCCAGGTGGCGTCGGCGGTGCCGCGCAGCCAGAGGTGTTCGCGGGAGACCGCCCCGTCGTTGATCCGGATGTCGCAGTCCGGGGCGCGGCCCAGCTTCACCGGCTCGGTGCCGGAGAGCTCGAAGCACAGCGCGTCTCCCTCCGGCCGCTCCTGGGGGCGGTTGGAGAAGCTGACCGGCAGGGTCTGCGAGCTGTTGGGGTTCAGCGCCGAGGGCTTCCACACCACCGGCTCCCAGATGATCCACGCCCCGGGGTGCTTGGCCAGAAAGCCCTCCTGGAGGGTCAGCCGCTGCATCGTCAGCATCGAGAAGACGTACGCGTGGACCTCGGCCATGACCCGGAGGCTAGGGACAAACGCTACCCGCTCGCAATCGTCCGGATTGCCGCTTTAGCGTCTTCCCTGCACGAACCGCTGGTAGAGCAGACAGCCCACGGTGACCGAGCCGATCCACACCAGCTGCGGTCCGGCGAACAGCAGCACCCCCACGCAGGCCACCAGCGAGACCCCAGCCAGCACGGTCATCGGCCGGCGCAGCAGCTTGATCGCCGCCGCCATCGACAGCACGTAGGTCGCCAGGAAGGAGGAGGTGGAGTAGGGCAGCAGGTCGGCGATCCGCAGCCGGGTGAACAGCGACACCGTCAGCGCCGCCACGCACACGCCGGCCAGGGCCAGCAGCGCCGGACGCGGAACCCCGTTCGCGGACAGCCCTCCCAGCCAGCGCGGCAGCTGACCCCGCTCGCCCAGCGCGTAGACCAGGCGGCTGGTGCCGGCCACGTACGCGTTGAGGGGGATGAAGCAGAGCAGAGAGCCGGCCACCCCCACGATCCGCGCGCCGTGGGGACCGAACACATCCCGGGCCAGGAACACCAGCGGGGTCTGGGTCTTCAGCGACGCCCCGTAGGCGTGGGTGCCGACGGTGGCCACCGCCAGCGCCAGGTAGACGACGCCCACTCCCACCACCGCCAGCACGCTGGCCCGCCAGATGTCCCGTGGTTGTTTGAACTCCTTGGCCAGCGGGGTGATCGCCTCCCAGCCCACGAAGGCCCAGAACAGCTGCACGGCCGCCACCCCCACCGCGCCGGCTCCGTGGGGAAGCAGCGGGGTGAAGGCCGCCGGCTCCACCCCGGGCAAGGCCTGGACCACGATCACCGAGAGCCCGCCGGTGATCACCGCCAGGGTGACCAGCTGCGCGGTGGCGCTGACCCGCAGCCCGACGAAGTTCAGCGCGTACGCCAGCAGCACCAGCCCCCCGCCGAGGACGCTGGCCAGCCCCTCGCTGCCGCCCACCACGCTGGCGCCGTACTGGCCGGCGATCTGCGCGGCCACCACGGTGCCGGTGGGCACCTGGGCCAGGAACAGCCACCCGGCCACCGATCCCCAGCGGGGGCCGAACGCCCGCTCGATGGAGTCGGAGAAGCCCCCCGAGTCCGGCCGCTGCACGCACAGCGCGGCGTAGGTCAGGGCCATCGGCGCGGAGAGGACCACCAACAGCAACCAGGCCAGCAACGATCCGGGCCCGGCGGTCTCGGCGGCGATCGACGGCAGCACCAGCACCCCGGTGCCCAGCACCGATCCGGCGTACAGCGCCACTCCCTGCCACAGCCCCAGGGTGGGCCTCAGCTCCCTCACCGCCTCCACTGCCATCGCGTCCGCCCGTCCTTTCCGGCGCGGTTTGAGCAGGCGGAAGTGGTTCATGCAATGTCCGCTTCAGACCCACCCGATAGGTCCACTATGATTTGGCGGTGCGGACCCCCCTTCCCGGACTGGTGCCGATCCTGGCGGTGGACCGCCGGTCCTCCCAGCCCCTGGGGCGGCAGCTGTACGAGGCGTACCGGGAAGCAATCGTGGACGGGCGGATCCGCGCCGGGCAGCCGCTGCCCTCCACCCGGACCCTGGCTTCCGAGCTGGGCGTCTCCCGGATCGTGGTGGTGGGCGCCTTCGAGCAGCTGCAGGCGGAGGGCTACGTGGAGAGCCGGCCCGGCGCCGGGACCTTCGCCTCCCGGACCTTGCCCGAGGACGCGCTGCAGACGCCGGAGCCGCCCCGACCCGGCCCCCGACGACCGCGGAAGGTGGCCAAGCTCCCGCGCCTGGAGGGAACCCACCCCGAGCCGTGGAGCGAGGGCTTCGGCCCCTTCCGGATGAGCCAGCCGGCGCTGGACCGCTTTCCCTTCCAGACCTGGGGGCGGCTGAGCGCCCGGCACGCCAAGAACCCGAAGCGGGCGCTGCTGGCGTACGGAGATCCCCAGGGCTACCCGCCGCTGCGGGAGGCGCTGGCCGGCTACCTGCGGATCTCACGAGGGGTGCGCTGCACCCCGGAGCAGATCATGGTGGTCAGCGGCTCGCAGCAGGGGCTGGACCTCTGCGCCCGGGTGCTGCTGGAGCCGGGCTCGGAGGTGTGGTTCGAGGAGCCCGGCTACTCCGGCGCCCGCAACGCCTTCCGGCTGGCGGGGGCCCGGCTGGTCCCGGTCCCGGTGGATGCCGAGGGGCTGGACGTGGCGCGGGGCGAGGCGCTGGGTCCGCGGGCTCGCGCGGCCTATGTCACGCCTTCCCACCAGTACCCGCTGGGGATGACGCTTAGCGCCGGGCGTCGGCTGCAGCTGCTGGACTGGGCCCAGCGCACCGGCGCCTGGCTCCTGGAGGACGACTACGACAGCGAGTACCGCTACGAGAGCCAGCCGATCGCCGCCCTCCAGGGGTTGGATCGCGCCCAGCGGGTGATCTACCTGGGGACGTTTTCCAAGGTGCTCTACCCCGCGCTGAGGCTGGGCTACCTGGTGCTGCCCCCAGAGCTGGTGGAGCCGTTCCGCCGGGTGCGCGACGCGACCGACATCTTCCCCGCCACGTTCCATCAGGCGGTGCTGACCGACTTCATCACTGAGGGGCACTTCGCCCGGCACCTGCGGAGGATGAAGCTGCTCTACCGCGAGCGGCGCACCGCCCTGGTGGCCGCGCTACAGCCGCTGCTGTCCGAGGGCTACCAGATCCTCGGCGACCAGGCGGGGATGCACCTGGTGCTGGCGCTGCCGAGGGGGAAGCGCGATCGCCAGGTGGCGGAGCGCGCCGCCCAGCTGGGGATCCGCGCCATGCCCCTGTCCGAGACCTACCTCGGTCGCGCCACCCGCCAGGGGCTGGTGCTGGGCTATGGCGCCACCCCGGCACCTCGGATGCGCGAGGCGGTGGAACGCTTGGCCCAGGCGATCCAATCCCCTCCATGAACTCAGCCAGCCTGGAGAGCCGCCGCAGCGCCGCCGCACCGAGGCCTCCGGTGGACTCCTCCCCCGGGTAGAGCAAGAGGAGGAGCGGGTCACCCTCCCCCGGATCAAGGACATCAGCCTGGCGGGCGGGATCGCCGGCCGCTCAGTACGCGTTGTTCGCCCCGAAGCTGCTGAGGTTCTTGCGCATCTGCATCGCCTCGGACCGCACCTCTTCGCCGCTCCTGGCGTTGGTCAGCGCGCTCTGGGCCTGGTCCAGCGCCCGGGTCTCGCCCGCCAACGCCTCGGCGCTGGAGCCAAACAGCTTCCGCACGTTGTCGAACATCGATCCCGCCAACGCCTTGTCCCCGCGTTCGTAGGCCGCGGTGGCCCGGGCGATCTCCCGGCCGCCGATCACCCGCAGCGAATCGACATACACCTCCGCGTCACGGGCCTCCTCCAGCACCCGCGGGTCATCCGACCGGGCGGCTACCAGCTGCAGTGCGGCCTGCTCCTGCTGGCGGTGGTCCGGACTCCAGTAGCTCAGCTCGCTGCGCACCACCTGGGAGGAGGAGAAACCGGGCGGGACGCTCAGCTCCACCAGCACCTGCGCGCTCTGCGCCACCGCCAGGTCATAGACCTGCACCGTGACCGAACCATCGCCCTCCCGGCTGAAGGGGAACCCGGAGAGATCCTTGATCCGCACCCCGGGGGCGGGAGTGAGCCGCAGCTTCACCCCCTGGGCCACCGCGTTGGTCGCCTGGTCCAGCTCGCGGGCGAAGATCTCCCCCAGCCGCGAGGACTGACCCAGGTGCGCATAGAAGCCCCCGCCGTGATTGGCCAGCTGCCGCATCAGGGTGTCGTTGAAGTCGCTGCCGATCCCCAGGGCGCTCACCGCCACTCCCTGCTCGCGAATCCGCGAGGTGATCAGGGTCAGCCCCGCCAGGTCGGTGATCCCCTCGGTGGGCTGGCCATCGGAGACCAGGATCAGCCGCCGGGCGCTCACCTCCGCGCGGACCTCCTGCAGCGCTGCGAAGGCCGCCTCCAACCCTCCGCTGATGTGGGTCCCACCCGAATCCCGGATCTCCTCCACCCGGGCCAGCAGCTCTCGTCGGGTGGACGGGGAGACCACCACCGAGGGATGAACGGTGACGTCCGAGCCGTAGTGGATCAGCGCCAGCCGATCCCCTTCTGCCAACCGCTGGATCAGCTCACTCACCGCGCGCTTGGCGTCGTACAGCTTCTGGCCGGACATCGACCCGGAGCGATCCAACGCCACCGCCAGGCTCACCGGTCCCCGGGCGGCGCGGGTGGGACGCTCGCCGGTGGCCCGCACCTCGAAGCGGGCGAAGACCTCGGAGGTGGAACTGGCGGGCAGGGTGGTGGCGCCCAACTTGGCGGAGAGCACCACCGCGCCGGTGGAGGAGGTGATGACCGGAGCGGTGACCCGGGAGGGCGCCGGGGCCTCGCCCCCCGCTTCGAGCCCCGTTCGGGAGTGGAGCTGACCCTCCTCCACCTGCTTCTGGGCGGTCGGCTTGGGCAGCAGCGCGAGGGTGGCGAGGACGGCGGCGAAACCCAGGAACACAGCGGTGCGATTCATGGAGACTCCTGCGTGGCGGGACCAGAGGCAGGGTACGGAGGTGCTCCTCGCCCCGAATCGGTCATCCGTCGGGGGTCCACCCAACGGCCGTCAGCCGAGTGACCGATGGGGGGAGGTGGGCGCCTTATCGGGAGTGCACGAAGGTCCGGATGAAGCCGCGGGTGGGCCGGCTGTTGGAACCCATCGGTGGAGCCTCCCCGAAGCTCTGTTTTCCGGCGAAGCCCCCTCCCACCAGGGTGTGGGTGGGATCCACGTACACCGCCTCGGCGAACACCTCGTCGGAGTGCGCGTTGCACTCGCCCAGTGACTTGCTGAACACCTTCTCGCCGGTGAGCTCCCAGCGGCTGACCGCGCTGCAGTGTTCCCACCCCTTCAGCAGGCCCAGCTGGCCCTCGGGGGAGACATCGACGGTGGCGAAGCGCAGCGAGGGGTCCTGCTCCGACCAGCGGTGGGCGCCGGAGGCCTCGGCCACGATCACCACCGCGGTGGCGTCGTTGCCGGGCCCGCTCTCATGCGAGTAGCTCTGCCCGGCCCACTGGAAGCTCCCCCCACCGAGGGAGACCCCGCCCACCACCGTCCCCTTGGCGGAGGTATCCACCGACCACACGCTGGAGGAGCTACCGCTCAAGAGCCCTCTCCAGAGCGTCTCCCCGGAGGCGTCCAGCTTGAGCACAAAGCCCTCGTTCCCCGCCGCCCCCGCCAGAGGCCCTTCGGTGGGCGGGGGATCGGACACCCTACCGCCGACGACCAGCGCGCCATCCGGCGAGAACGCCGCGCTCAGGGCTAGGTCGATCCGCCACCGGGACTGGCTCTTCCCGCTCGCATCCAGGCGCACCACCGTGGAGCTGTCGCCCACCCACTCCCAGTTCACCACCACCACCTCGCCGCCGGCCGAGACTCCAATCGCCGAGGTCCGGCCCGGCTCGGAGTAGCTCCACAGCGGTCCGGCCTCCGCGTCCAGCTTGAGGACGAACAGTCCGTCCGGTCGCGTCCCGCCGATGAACACCGCGCCGCCGCTCACCACCAGCGCGCGCTGATTGAAGCCGAAGTCGAACCACTCGGCGCGATCGACGATCCGGTCCCAGCGCTGCTCGCCGGAGGGGGAGAAGCGCACCAGGTGCAGCTCGGCGCCGACGCCTTCAACGGTCAGCACGTAGAGCGCGAAGGTCTCGCCGGCGGAGTCCCGGGCCGCCCCCCACACCAGGCCCTCGAAGCTCGCGCTCCATTCCGAGGCTGCGGGCTGAGGGTCGGGAACGCAGACGTTGGCGTCGCATGACGCTCCGTCCGCGCAGCTGCCGCACTGGAGGAACGCGCCGCAGCCATCGGGGACGGTGCCGCAGGTGGCCTCCTCCGCCGAACAGGTGGTGGGGACGCAGGAGGCCTGCTGGCACTGGTGGTCGGCTCCACACACCGCTCCCTCCGCGCAGCCGCCACAGTCCAGCACTCCCCCGCAGCCGTCGGAGAGCTCTCCGCACGCCGCGTCCTCGCAGGGGGTGGGGGTGCAACTGCCGGTGCCGCAGACATTGGGTCGCCCGCTGCCGCCGCAGGTCTCCCCTTGCGCGCAACTGCCGCAGCTGAGTACTCCCCCGCACCCGTCAGGGACGGTCCCACAGTTGGCCCCGGCTGCCTGGCAGGTCGTCGACTGACAAGGCTCAGGAGGCGGGGGTGGAAGAGGATCGGTGGGGTTGCAGGCGACAAAGATTCCCACCCAGACCCCCACCATTCCCAGCTTTGCGTTTCGCATCCTCTGGCGTCCCCCCGCTCGATCCGAGCCTTGGGGGCGATTGCAACCACCGGGCCGCCGACTCGATGGCCGGCTGCCCCGGTGGAGTAGGCTTCCGTTCAGTGATCCTCAATCGACGACGTGCGCTGGTGGGGCTGGCCTCGATGGCCGGCCTGTATCTGGGAGGCCGTCAGCTGGTGCGCCGGGTGGCGCGCGCCGCCGAGCCGGAGACGCCGCTCTCCCCGGAGGCCAAGGCGTTGGTGGCGCTGGCCTGGGAGGGGATCGATCCTTCGAAGGTGATCGACACCCACGTGCACCTGGTGGGCGTGGGCACCGGGGGCACCGGCTGCTTCGTGCATCCGCACATGCTGAGCCTGTTCCACCCCTTCCCGGCGCTGAAGTTCGCGATCTACCTGCGGGCCTCGGGGGTGAAGGATCAGGACCAGGCGGATCAGCAGTACGTGGACCGGCTGGCCTTGCTGGTGCGCGCCCAGATGCCGAGGCCCCGGCTGCTGCTGCTGCCGTTCGATCAGGTCTACGACCCGGACGGCACCGCGCGTCCGGACCTGAGCGAGATGCACACCCCCAACGACTACGCGCTGAAGGTGGCGCGCGAGCATCCGGACGTGTTCCTGTCCGGGGCCTCGGTGCATCCCTACCGGCGTGACGCCGCCGAGGAGCTGGAGCGTTGCATCGAGGCCGGGGCCCTGGCGCTCAAGTGGCTTCCCAACGCGCAGGGGATCGATCCCTCGTCGGAGAGGTGCGACCCGGTGTACCGGGTGCTGGCCCGCCGGGGTGTCCCGCTGATCTCCCACGGAGGTGAAGAGCAGGCGGTGGACGCGGACGAGGCGCAGGCCCTGGGCAACCCGCTGCTGCTGCGGCGAGCGCTGGACCTGGGGGTGAAGGTGATCGTCGCCCACGGCGCCAGCCTGGGGACGGATCTGGATCTGGACGCGCCGGAGCTCAGCCGTCCGCGGGTCTCCAGCCAGGAGCTGCTGTTCCGGATGATGGAGCACCCCGACCATCGGGAGCTGCTGTTCGCGGACCTCTCCGCGGTGTGCCAGGCCAACCGGTGCGGAGAGCCGCTGCGGAAGCTGCTGCGGCGGACCGAGCTTCACCCGCGCTTCGTCAACGGCAGCGACTATCCCTTGCCGGCGATCAACGCTCTGGTGCGGACCTCCACCCTGGAGAGCCACGGCTACTTCGACGCCGCCACCCGCGAGCTGCTCAACGAGCTGGATCGCCACAACCCGCTACTGTTCGACTTCGTGACCAAGCGCACCCTGGCGCTGACCGAGCCGGCCGGCAGCTACCGCTTCTCCGCCGCGTCCTTCCAGGTCCCGGAGGGCCTGTTTCCGCTGCGGTCCGCCTAGAGGGCGTTGGTGGCCGGGCGCAGCGAGAGCACCCGCATCGCCCGGGCCTCGTGGTCGAAGCTCAGGTGGACCCGGAACCGCTCACCGGCCGAGCCGGTCACCCAGGTCCCCACCAGCTGGGCCTCGGGTTCGCAGGCCTCGGTGCACTCCCGGGCAAGGTCGCCCAGGGCGGCCGTCACCGACTCCCGCGGGACGCGGGTCAGGGTTTGAAGGCGGCGGGAGACGTCCGGGTGGAGGACCAGCTCGTAATTCATGGGGCTCCAAGTACGCACCTGGATTAATCCGCCGCAAGTGACGACTTCGTGACGGTGTCGGGGGTCAACCGACCCGTCCCAAGCTGCCGAAATTACTCGCTCCCTCCACGCTGATAGAGCAGGCAGGCAACCGACGTTCAGTTGGGTCGCAAATGACCCGACGCCGCGCCGCGTCATCCGGGGTCCCCGGTGGAGGGCGGGGGCAGATGTCAGACCCGGGGGGCCGGACCCGTTTCAACCCTCCCGTCGCCCTCCCGTCGGTGATAGACCCACCCGGCTTTTTAGAGGGGAGCCCATGGAATTCCGCATCGCGGCTGACGAACTGAAGAAGGCGCTGTACCGCGCCCAGGGCATCGTGGAGCGCAAGACCACAATGCCGATCCTGGCGAACGTGCTGGTCAACGCCACCAAGAGCGGCGTGACCGTCACCGCCTTCGACCTGGACATCGGGATCGTCAGCGAGCACCCCGCCGAGGTGATCAAGCCGGGCGCGGTCACCCTCTCCGCCAAGTACGTCTTCGACATCGTGCAGAGCCTGCCCGAGGCGCAGGTCACGGTGCGCAAGCTGGCGAACAACTACGCGGAGATCGTCTCCGGTCCCTCCCACTTCAAGATCGTGGGGATGGCTCCGGAGGAGTACCCCAAGCTCCCCAAGGAGGAGAACGCGCCGCTGGTGAAGGTCAATGGCGCGATCCTCCTGGAGATGATCAAGAAGACCGCGTTCGCGATCTCCACCGACGAGACCCGCTACATCCTCAACGGGGTGTTCTTCGAGCCGCGCGAGGGCAACAAGGTCCGGATGGTGGCCACCGACGGCCACCGCCTGGCGCTGGTGGAGCGGGAGCTGGAGGGAGACTTCAAGCTCAAGGGCGGGGTGATCATCCCCCGCAAGGGCCTGTTCGAGCTCAAGCGCCTGCTGGATGAGGCGCCGGACGCCGAGTGCCACCTGGGCTTCGCCGAGAACTCGGCGCTGTTCAAGAAGCCCGGCCTGACGATGGTGATGCGGCTGATCGACGGCCAGTTCCCCGAGTACCAGCGGGTGATCCCCAAGGAAGGCGAGCGGCAGATCTCGGTGCCCAAGCTGCGCTTCGCCGAGGGCCTGAAGCGGATCGCGCTGCTCTCCGCGGACAAGTCCAACGCGGTGAAGGTCACCCTCTCCGACAACCAGCTGCGGATCACCTCCCAGAACCCGGACCTGGGCGAGGCCAAGGACGACGTGGACGTGGCCTACCGCGGCGGCGCGGTGACCATCGGCTTCAACGCCCGCTATCTGCTGGACGTGCTGGGCGTGCTGGAAGGCGACGAGGTGGTGTTCGAGCTGGGCGACGAGCACAGCCCGGGCGTCCTCCACGGCGCCGGCGACCGCAGCTACACCGCGGTCGTGATGCCGATGCGCGTCTGAGGCGGTGCCCTCGTTGAACCTCCCGCTGGTGCTGGCGCTGGGCGTGCTCTCCGCGCCGCCCGCGGGAGAGCTTCCGGGTGCGGCTCGGCCCCACCACTCCGCTGGCGGCCACGCTGAGGGTGGGCTTCAGCTACTGGTGAGGTTCGAGCGACCGCAAGGTGCCGCGCCAGGCAATGGGGGCGGCTGGCCGGGGGGACGGGCGGGTACGTCGTAGTCCCGCCCTCTGTCGGAGGTCCAAGATCGAGGTCGCCTCCACCCGACAGATCGCAGCCGCTTCGTTCGACAAGGCACAGGCCGGTTCGCCGGGCCGGGCGACCGGACCGTCCGGGCCTTACCCTTGGCCCCATGCAGGTCGCGTCCACGCACTCTCTGCGGGAACGACTCGAGGGCAGATGGGATGTCCTCGAGGTGACGCGGCTGCGTTACCGGGCCCTGGTCATGCTGCTGGGCGGGTGGCAGTGGCGCGCCGGGCTGCGCAGGAACCTGCCGCTGCTGCATCAGGTGGTGCTGGCCCAGCCAGTGGTGGACGCGGTGCTGCAACGCGCGTTGCGCCGGTCGGAGGCGGAGGGGTGGCCGGCAAGGGATGAGACCACGCGGCTGGTGAAGGAGGTGGCCCAGCTGCAGACAGAGCTCCAACGGCAGGCGGCGCGGCGACTTCGCCGATCGGCGGGTGGGGATTCCGGCAGGGGCAGTGGCGAGCGGTCTGTCCGCGCGGGTGGGCCGGGCACGGCCGCTGACCCTGCGCGAACCACGGTCAGCGAGAATGCACGGGAGGACGCCGAACGCGAGAGACCGACCGCTGGCCGGAGGACACCGAACCCTCCTTCACTGACCGCGCTCCTGCTCGATCTCGAGACCCTGCTCGCCACCGAGCAGGTGAGGCTGCCCGGGCAGAGCTGGGCCGCCGCCCAGGAACTGCTGCCCTGGAGTCTCCCGGAGCTCCTGCGCGCCAGCGAGCGGGGCGAGCTCCTGGAGCGGCTGATGAAGCGTCCGCTGGAGCCGTCCGGTCCGCTGCCCTTCTCGCTGGAAGAGATCGATCTCCTCGCAAGGGTGGTGCCCGAGGCGGAGACCGCACTGCAGGCGCTGTGGAGCAGGGTGGATCAGCTGGAGCCCACCGGCGCCCTGCGTCGGTTCCTCTCCCGGCGCGCCCGCGGAGCATTGAAGCGCGCGCCCCGCAGCGGCCCGGAGGCCTTGCACCGGGCGGCCTTCTGGGTGGACTACGCGCAAGCGGTGGTGCGGGCCTGGGTCGAACCCAAGGTGGCGCCGGTCCCGGTCTCTGACGCCGAGCTCTGGCCGCTGCTGCGCTGGTTCAAGTCGCTGGAGTCCAATCCAGAAGCGCGGCTGGAGGCGACGGCGGAGCTGACCGACGCGCGGGCCGGACTGCTGGAGCTGGCGCACGAACTTCAGCTCTTCAATCCACCCTATCTGCCGAACCGACTGGGGCGCGCCGAGGGCCGGAACCGGATCCGTCCCGAGATCGCCCACGCCCGCTGGGAACGGCTGCGAGTCCGAGCCCTGCGGGCAGAGCCGCTGCGTGACACTCCGGAGGCCGCCGGGGTCCGGGACCTTTTGACCCGCTACGTCCGCCTTCGGGCCACCGCTCCGATGCTCCGGGAAGCAGCGCCAGACGGCAGTTCCCTGGAAGCGTTGCTCAATCACGCCGCGTCGGCGCCTTGATTCGGGGAGGGCAACCCCGGATGGCTGGCCGCCAGGTTGGGTGGTCCTTGGAGGGGTTCGAGCGGGGGCTCTGCGATTGCGTAATTGATTCTCAGGATTGATCACTTCTTTGGGGCGTCGAATCGCGCGCCAGCCATCCCTCCTCGAGGGTGAGGAGCTTGGTGTAGCCACGCGTTAGGACCAGCCAGCCGGGCTCGCCGTTATTCTTGA
>JAKFFE010000043.1:0-95484 GCA_036675345.1 Myxococcaceae bacterium | reverse complement strand
CGTGCAGCTGCCTGCCGGCACCGAGATGGTGATGCCGGGCGACAACATCGCCATCGAGGTGGAGTTGATCACCCCGATCGCGATGGAGAAGGAGCTGCGGTTCGCCGTCCGTGAGGGTGGCCGTACCGTGGGCGCCGGCGTCGTTGCGGAAGTGATCGCCTAAGTCTACGCGTTTACAGAGAGTTGAAGTTCGGGGGTCGGAGGAGTAATTCCTCCGGCCCTCAGCTTTCGAAGGACAAAGACATGCCCAAGGGTAATCGCAGCATCATCTCGCTCGAGTGCACCACCTGCAAAGAGCGGAACTACACCACCACCAAGAACAAGCGGAAGAGCCAGGACAAGCTTGAGCTGTCCAAGTTCTGCCCGCGGTGCCGCAAGCATACGGACCACAAGGAAGGCAAGGTCTAGGCAGTTCAAGTAGGCCAGTAGCTCCAACGGTAGAGCAGCGGTCTCCAAAACCGCGTGTTGGGGGTTCGAATCCCTCCTGGCCTGCCACTCTCTGGCGAGCGCCGGATCTCGTGTAGGCGAGATCCGGCCTTCGCCGTTTCTACGTTTCGCGTCCCGCCCCCCACGGAAGATCACGAAGATGGCCGACGAAGCCTCCACACAAGCCAACCGCTCGGGCATGGACCCGAACCGGCTGGTCGTTTTGTTCCTGATCACCTTTGGGGTGGTCTTTGCGCTGTTCCTCCAGAACGTGCTGGCGCTCCTCTGGGCGTCTGCCGGCTGGGGAGACCCGATGATCATCGAAGGCCTGGAGGGCTGGACGCTCACCGGCCTGCTGGGCACGGCGATCTCTGCGGGACTGATGCTGTTTGCCTATTTCAACCACAAGGCACGGCACACCGGTCAGGACATCGCCTCCGAGCTGTTGAAGGTGACCTGGCCGACCTGGGGCGAGACCCGGGTGTCCACCATCGCGGTGGTGGTGGCGTCGGTGGTGGCGGCGGTGATCCTGTTTGGGATCGATACCCTCGCCTACACCCTGATGGTGGAGTGGCTGCCGAAGGTGTGGGGAGGTCTGTAATGGCGGACGGCGGAGCAGCAGAGAAGAAGTGGTACGTGGTCCAGACCTACTCGGGCTACGAGAACAAGGCCAAGAAGAGCCTGGAGGAGAAGATCCGCAAGGAGGGCCTCAGCGAGAGCTTCGGGCAGATCCTGATCCCCATGGAGCAGGTGGTGGAGATGAAGGGCGGGGAGAAGAAGAGCTCCAAGCGGAAGTTCTTCCCCTCCTACATCTTCGTGGAGATGGAGATGAACGACCGGACCTGGCACCTGGTGAAGAATGTTCCCAAGGTGGCCGGTTTCCTGGGCGGCACCCCGATCACCCCTCCTCCTCCGATGACCAACGCGGAGGTGATGCGCCTGACCTCCCAGATCACCGAGGGCATCTCCAAGGCCAAGCCCAAGGTGCAGTTCGAGGACGGGGACACGGTGCGGGTGATCGACGGACCGTTCGCCAACTTCAACGGGTCGGTGGAAGAGGTGAACCCGGAGAAGGGCCGGCTCAAGGTGCTGGTCTCGATCTTCGGCCGCGCCACCCCGGTGGAGCTGGACTTCATGCAGGTGGAGAAGACCACCGGTTAGCTTTTCGTCGTCGGCAGTGGCAGTGGCAGTGGCAGGGTAGGCAGTCACAACGGTGGGAGGCGGCACCGCCGCCGATTGAACCACCAAGGAGCAACACGTGAAGAAGGTTACAGGGCAGGTCAAGTTGCAGATCCCGGCCGGCAAGGCCAACCCCGCTCCCCCGATTGGGCCGGCGCTGGGTCAGCAGGGCGTCAACATCATGGAGTTCTGCAAGCAGTTCAACGCTGCCACGCAGGCCCAGGCGAAGGAGTCGCTGATCATCCCGGTGATCATCACCGTGTACGCGGATCGCTCCTTCACCTTCATCCTCAAGACGCCTCCCGCGGCGGTCCTCCTCAAGAAGGCGGCCGGGCTGCACACCGAGAAGAAGAAGGGCTCCGGGGCCAAGCGTCCCGGCAAGGAGAAGGTGGGTCAGGTGACCCGGAAGCAGCTGGAGGAGATCGCCAAGATGAAGATCCAGGACACCAACGCCGGATCGATCGAAGCGTGCATCAACACCATCGCGGGCACCGCCCGGTCGATGGGCCTCGACGTGGTCGGCTAACTCCTCCTTCAACCCTCCTTCAACCTCAAGAATCGGAAAATCAAGTCATGCCCAACAGTGGAAAGAAGTTCCGCGCGTCGGCCGAGCTCGTCGACCGCAACAAGCGTTACAGCGTCACCGAGGCGTTCAAGCTGCTCAAGCAGACCGCCGAGAAGCGTGGCACCAAGTATGACCAGTCGGTCGATGTGGCCCTGAACCTGGGCGTGGATCCCAAGCACGCGGACCAGATGGTCCGTGGCGCAGTGGTGCTCCCCAACGGCATCGGCAAGACGGTGCGGGTGGCGGTGTTCGCCAAGGGCGACAAGATCAAGGAGGCCGAGGCCGCGGGTGCGGACGTGATCGGCGCCGAGGATCTGCAGAAGAAGATCGAAGAGGGCTTCCTGGACTTCGACACCGTGATCGCCACCCCGGACATGATGGGCGTGGTCGGTCGTCTCGGTAAGGTGCTGGGTCCCCGCGGCCTGATGCCCAACCCGAAGACCGGCACCGTGACCCCGGACCTGACCAAGGCAATCAAGGAGGCCAAGGGCGGCAAGGTGGAGTTCCGCGCCGAGAAGGCCGGAATCGTCCATGTCCCGGTGGGCAAGGCGTCCTTCGACGCCGAGAAGCTGGAGCAGAACTTCACCGCGCTGATCGACCTGGTGATGAAGCTCAAGCCGGCCACCGCCAAGGGCGTGTACCTGCAGGGGATCGCCGTCTCCACCACCATGGGGCCGGGCATCAAGGTGGACACCGCCGAGATCCTGGCGCGTCACCGGTAGTCAGGTCCCACGCCGCCCGCAGCGTCCGGGTGACGCTGCGGCGCGTGAAGTAGCCCTAATCCTTCACTGAAGTGACGAAGGCCTGCCTGCCTGCTCGGAAGTAGGGCGGTAGGAGAGTGTGTTCACAACAAAGCTGGACAGGGGGCCGGGGATGCCGCTATAGGCCCCCGGCTTCTGCATCTGGACTGCCAACCCGCGGTGGGCGAAGCGTCCAGAAGATAATGACCTGGTCCTAGACAGCAGGGACCGTCCAAAACGAGGAAGCGTCGGTTGGCAACCCGAAAGGGGTCCGGCGCCCCAAGGTGTGGATGGTTCAAACGACCCGCAAGGGTCGCCCTACCGAGACTAGCGACGTGAGTGGGTTTTGATTTTCGATCCTCTCGCTCCGCCCTCGTGGCTCCAGGCGAAACGCACCGAAAGGTGCACGTGAATGGAGGTGAGTAAGAGTGCTGAAGAGCGAGAAGGAAGAGCTGATCAAGGAGCTCAACGACAAGTTCTCCCGTGCGAAGTCCGTCGTCGTGGCGGAGTTCAACAAGGTGAACGTCGACACCGTCACCAAGCTTCGCAAGAAGCTGCGTGACAGTGGCATTGACTACAAGGTCCTCAAGAACACTCTGGCGAAGCGTGCTGCGAAGGGCACGTCCGTCGAGGTGCTCAGCGAGGACTTCACGGGTCCGGTGGCAATCGCCGTCTCCTACGGTGACGTGATTGCTCCCGCGAAGATCATCTCCGAGTTCATCAAGGACATGGAGACGATCAAGATCCGCAGCGGCGTGGTCGATGGCAAGCGCATCGACAAGGCCGGGGTCCAGACGCTGGCGAAGTTGCCGGGTCTGCCCGAGCTGCGGGCCACCCTGTTGGGGATGCTGAACCAGCCTGCAGGCAAGCTGGTCCGTACCATCGCCGCCCCGGGTTCCCAGTTGGCGCGCGTCCTCCAGGCGAGGAACGACGCCCAGGGGTCCAACGCCTCGTAGTCAGTTTGCGGTTCCGAAGTCCCGTCTTTGAAATCGAAGTCAAAACCAACCTTTAGAAACGAGAGAAGAATCAATGGCTGACCTGAACACCATCATCGACCAGCTGTCCGCGCTCACCGTCATGGAGGCGGCGGAGCTGGTGAAGCAGCTTGAGCAGAAGTGGGGCGTCTCTGCCGCCGCCGTGGCCGTTGCCGGCCCGGCCGCCGGTGGCGCCGCTGCCCCCGTGGAAGAGAAGACCGAGTTCAACGTGGTCCTGGCCAACGCCGGCGCCAACAAGATCAACGTCATCAAGGAGATCCGCGCGATCACCGGTCTGGGCCTGAAGGAGGCCAAGGACCTGGTCGAGGGCGCTCCCAAGGTCGTCAAGGAGGGCGTCAACAAGGACGACGCCGCCAAGTTCAAGGCGCAGCTGGTCGCGGCCGGCGCCACGGTCGAGATCAAGTAGTCGAATACGCCGAGGGGGGGCCTGCCTGATCGGCCCCCCTTTGGACAGCTTGCCGGCGCATCCGGGTGAAACCGGGTGCCGCCGGCCTTGCCGTCTTAGGGTTCCGCAGCACCGTCACACCAGAGTCCGCCAAAATCAGCGCCGCCGCGCCGCGGTCCGCGCGCCCCGCTGGAGCAGTCCGGAAGTTCCGACGTACCCGCCACGCCGCCTGGAGAATCGATGGCCACCCCGCAGATCCAGAACAACTTCCGCGTTCGGAAGAGCTTCGCGAAGATCCAGAAGATCATCGACATTCCGAACCTCATCAACATCCAGAAGCAGTCCTACGACAAGTTCCTCCAGGCCGACGTTGCCCCCGACAAGCGCGAGGATCTGGGGCTGCAGGGCGTCTTCAAGTCCGTCTTCCCGATCCGCGACTTCAACGAGACCTCCTCGCTGGAGTTCGTCAGCTACCACCTGGAGAAGCCCAAGTACGACGTGGATGAGTGCCACCAGCGTGGCATGACCTACTCGGCGCCGATCAAGGTCGTGGTCCGGCTGGTGGTCTGGGACAAGGACGAAGAGACCGGCGCCCAGTCGATCCGCGACGTGAAGGAGCAGGAGGTCTATTTCGGCGAAATCCCGCTGATGACCCAGAACGGCACCTTCATCATCAACGGCACCGAGCGGGTGGTGGTCAGCCAGCTGCACCGGTCCCCCGGCGCCTTCTTCGATCACGACAAGGGCAAGAGCCACTCCTCCGGCAAGCTGCTCTACAACGCCCGCATCATCCCCTACCGCGGGTCGTGGCTGGACTTCGAGTTCGACCACAAGGACCTGCTCTACGTCCGCATCGACCGCCGCCGCAAGCTGCCGGTCACGGTGCTGATCCGCGCCCTGGGCGCGGTGCAGGACACCGCCAAGAAGAACCCGCTGGAGTTCCGGGGTTCCACCGAGGAGATCCTCAACTACTACTACGCCACCGAGACGGTGTTCCTCACCTCCACCTCCGAGTTCGAGAAGTCGGTGGAGCTGGAGCTGCTGCCCGGTCAGCGGGCCACCCGGGACATCAAGACCAAGTCCGGTGAGCTGATCGTCAAGAAGAACCGCAAGTTCACCCGCGCCGCGATCAAGAAGCTTGAAGTGGCGAAGATGAAGACCCTGCCCATCGACGCCGATGAGCTCTTCACCAAGGTCTCCGCCTACGACGTGGTCGACGAGGCCACCGGCGAGGTGATCCTGGAGACCAACGAGGAGGTCTCCCAGGAGAAGATCGAGGAGCTCTCCAAGCGCGGGATCAAGGAGTTCAAGGTCCTGTTCATCGACAACCTCAACGTGGGTCCGTACCTGCGTGAGACGTTGATGATGGACAAGATCGAGACCCCCGAGCAGGCGATCATGGAGATCTACCGCCGCCTGCGCCCGGGTGATCCCCCGACGCCGGAGACGGCGATCAACCTCTTCAACAACCTGTTCTTCAACGGCGAACGCTACGACCTCTCCAAGGTCGGCCGCCTCAAGCTGAACTTCAAGTTCGGCCTGGAAGAGCCGTTGGACCAGCAGGTGTGCACCAAGCGGGACATCCTGGAGGTGATCCGCTACCTGATCGATCTGAAGAACGGCAAGGGATCGATCGACGACATCGACCACCTCGGCAACCGCCGCGTGCGCGCGGTGGGCGAGCTGTTGGAGAACCAGTACCGCATCGGTCTGGTCCGGATGGAGCGGGCGATCAAGGAGCGGATGTCGCTCCAGGAGATCGAGACCCTGATGCCGCACGACCTGATCAACGCCAAGCCGGTGACGGCGGTGATCAAGGAGTTCTTCGGCTCCTCCCAGCTCTCGCAGTTCATGGATCAGACCAACCCCCTCTCCGAGGTCACGCACAAGCGTCGGCTCTCGGCGCTTGGGCCCGGGGGCCTGACCCGCGAGCGCGCCGGCTTCGAGGTGCGCGACGTGCACCCCACCCACTACGGCCGGATCTGTCCGATCGAGACCCCGGAAGGTCCGAACATCGGTCTGATCGCCTCCTTGTCCACCTACGCCCGGGTCAATGAGTTCGGGTTCGTGGAGACCCCCTACCGCAAGGTGGAGGGTGGGGCGCTGACCGGCGATGTGGCCTTCTACTCGGCGCTGGAGGAGGAGAAGCACACCATCGCCCAGGCGAACGCCGAGTTCGACAAGAAGGGCAAGTTCGTCAACGAGATGGTCTCCGCCCGTCGCGCCGGTGAGTTCGTGCAGGCGCGCGCCGAGGACGTGGACCTGATGGACGTGTCCCCGAACCAGCTGGTCTCGGTGGCCGCGGCGCTGATCCCCTTCCTGGAGAACGACGACGCCAACCGCGCGTTGATGGGCTCCAACATGCAGCGCCAGGCGGTTCCGCTGCTGCGGACCTCCGCCCCGCTGGTGGGAACGGGCATGGAGGCGATCGTGGCGCGCGACTCCGGCGTCACCGTGGTCGCCCGCCGGGACGGGATCGTGGAGGCGGTGGACGCCTCCCGCATCGTGGTCAAGGCGGACGTGCCGGCCGGGGTGGAGGTCACCTCCGAGGTCGACATCTACAACCTGCTCAAGTACCAGCGCTCCAACCAGAACACCTGCCTCAACCAGAAGCCGATCATCCGCAAGGGTGACCGGGTGAAGAAGGGGGACGTGATCGCGGACGGTCCGGCCACCGAGACCGGTGAGCTGGCGCTGGGCCAGAACGTGGTGGTCGCGTTCATGCCCTGGCAGGGCTACAACTTCGAGGACTCGATCCTCCTCTCCGAGCGGATTGCCAAGGACGACATCTTCACCTCGATCCACATCGAGGAGTTCGAGTGCATCGCCCGGGACACCAAGCTGGGCAAGGAAGAGATCACCCGCGACATCCCCAACGTGGGTGAAGAGGCCCTCAAGGACCTGGACGAGGCGGGGATCATCCGCATCGGCGCCGAGGTGAAGCCCGGCGACGTGCTGGCCGGCAAGATCACCCCCAAGGGTGAGACCCAGCTCTCTCCGGAAGAGAAGCTGCTGCGGGCCATCTTCGGCGAGAAGGCCGGCGACGTCCGGGACAGCTCGCTGCGCGTGCCCCCGGGCGTGACCGGGACCGTGATTGGCGCCAAGGTCTTCTCCCGCAAGGGCGTGGAGAAGGACGAACGCGCCAAGCAGATCGAGTCCATGGAGGAGGCCAAGCTCCTCAAGGATCAGAACGACGAGATCAAGGTCATCCAGGGCTCCGCCTTCGCCCGCCTCCGCAAGATGCTGGGAGGCAAGGAGGTGGAGGGCAAGCTGGTGGACGACAAGGGCAAGATCCTGCTCAAGAAGGGCGACGTCCTCAACGACGAGCTGCTCTCCACCGTCCCCTACAAGTACTGGAACGAGATCTCGGTCGGTGAGCCGCTGGACTCCAAGGTGCGCGACAACCTGCGCAACCTCGAGGAGACCATCGAGGCGGTGAAGCTGGCCTTCGGAGAGAAGATCGCCCGCATCAAGAAGGGCGACGAGCTCCCCCCCGGCGTGATCAAGATGGTCAAGCTGTACGTGGCCATCAAGCGCAAGCTGGCGGTGGGCGACAAGATGGCCGGTCGCCACGGCAACAAGGGCGTGGTCTCCCGCATCCTCCCCGAGGAGGACATGCCGTACCTGGAGAACGGCCGGCCGGTGGACATCGTCCTCAACCCGCTGGGCGTCCCCTCCCGTATGAACATCGGGCAGATCCTGGAGGTCCACCTGGGGTGGGCCGCCAAGGGCGTGGGGTTCCAGATCCAGGAGATGCTGGACGCCAAGTTCTCCGCCGACGCGCTGAAGAAGCAAATCCGCGCCGTCTACGACGACAAGGCCTTCGGCGAGTTCCTGGACACCCTCCCGGAGCGCGAGGTGCAAGTCCTGGCCAGCAAGCTGGTCAAGGGCGTGCACGTGGCCTCCCCGGTGTTCGATGGCGCCCGGGAGACCGAGCTCCACGAGCTGTTCGACCAGGCCCAGCTGCCCCGTTCGGGCCAGATGGTGCTCTTCGACGGCCGCACCGGTGAGCCGTTCGACCGGGATGTGACCGTGGGCGTGATGTACATGCTCAAGCTCCACCACCTGGTGGACGAGAAGATCCACGCCCGGTCGATTGGGCCCTACTCCCTGGTCACCCAGCAGCCGCTGGGAGGCAAGGCGCAGTTCGGCGGTCAGCGTCTGGGAGAGATGGAGGTCTGGGCGATGGAGGCCTACGGCGCGGCGTACTCGCTGCAGGAGTTCCTCACCGTCAAGTCCGACGACGTGGTGGGCCGGACCCGGATGTACGAGGCGATCGTCAAGGGCGACAACGTGCTGGAGTCCGGGCTGCCGGAGTCCTTCAACGTGCTGCTCAAGGAGCTGCAGTCGCTGGCCCTGGACGTGGAGTTGCTGGAGACCGCGCCGCCCGAGCGGCAGCGCGGGTTCACCTTCGGCGACGCCGGGGGTGGCAGCGCCGGCGGTGCCGACGAGGACTCGACCGGCACGGACGCGTAGCGGGCAGGCTGGCCGAAAACGGGCGGGACAGCCGGGAGGAGGTTAAAGGCCTCCTCTGGCTGTCCGGTCCACCCTTCAAAATTCGAATTTTTGCAGCACCAGGAGCAACCCAGTGAAGGACATCTTCAACTTCTTCGAGAAGCCGAAGGACCCGCTCTCTTTCGCCGCCATCCGGCTGGCCCTGGCCTCGCCGGAGAAGATCCGGCAGTGGTCGCATGGTGAGGTGAAGAAGCCCGAGACCATCAACTACCGGACCTTCAAGCCGGAGCGGGATGGCCTGTTCTGCGCCCGGATCTTCGGGCCGGTGAAGGACTACGAGTGCAACTGCGGCAAGTACAAGCGCATGAAGCACCGGGGCGTGGTGTGTGAGAAGTGCGGCGT
Source organism: Myxococcaceae bacterium (assembly GCA_036675345.1). Lineage (GTDB taxonomy): Bacteria > Myxococcota > Myxococcia > Myxococcales > Myxococcaceae > JALYOC01. Next base: position 86,337 of record JAKFFE010000043.1, on the reverse strand, counting down.
GGAGGTCATCCAGTCCAAGGTCCGCCGGGAACGCCTGGGTCACATCACCCTGGCCACCCCGGTCGCCCACATCTGGTTCCTCAAGTCGCTGCCCTCCCGGATCGGCAACCTGCTGGACATGACCCTCAAGGATCTGGAGAAGGTCCTGTACTGCGAGGCGTATGTCGTCACCGATCCCAAGACCACCACGCTGCTGCGCGGCGAGCTGATCTCCGAGGAGAAGTACCACCGGCTGCTGGCCGAGTTCGGTGAGGACAGCTTCGCCGCCGGAATGGGCGGGGAAGCGGTCCGGACCATGCTGCAGGCGATCGACATCCAGAAGATGTCGGAAGAGCTGCGCCGCGACATGCGGGAGACCACCTCCGAGGCCAAGCGGAAGAAGTTCGCCAAGCGCCTCAAGGTCACCGAGGCCTTCCGGGTCTCCGGCAACAAGCCGGACTGGATGATGCTGGACGTGATCCCGGTGATCCCGCCCGATCTGCGCCCGCTGGTCCCCCTGGACGGTGGCCGGTTCGCCACCTCCGACCTCAACGACCTCTACCGCCGGGTGATCAACCGCAACAACCGCCTCAAGCGGCTGCAGGAGCTCAACGCCCCGGACATCATCATCCGCAACGAGAAGCGGATGCTGCAGGAGGCGGTGGACGCGCTGTTCGACAACGGCCGTCGCGGCAAGACCATCACCGGCCCCAACAAGCGGCCGCTCAAGTCGCTGTCCGACATGCTCAAGGGCAAGCAGGGCCGGTTCCGTCAGAACCTGCTCGGTAAGCGCGTGGACTACTCGGGCCGTTCGGTGATCGTCGTCGGCCCGGAGCTCAAGCTCCACCAGTGCGGCCTGCCGAAGATCATGGCCATCGAGCTGTTCAAGCCCTTCATCTACAACAAGCTGGAAGAGAAGGGCTACGTCACCACCATCAAGTCGGCCAAGAAGATGGTGGAGAAGGAGCGTCCCGAGGTCTGGGACATCCTGGAGGACGTGATCCGCGAGCACCCGATCCTGCTCAACCGCGCTCCCACCCTCCACCGTCTGGGCATCCAGGCGTTCGAGCCGGTGCTGATCGAGGGCAAGGCGATCCAGCTGCACCCGTTGGTGTGCGCGGCGTTCAACGCCGACTTCGACGGTGACCAGATGGCGGTCCACGTGCCGCTCTCCATCGAAGCGCAGATGGAAGCCCGCGTGCTGATGATGTCCACCAACAACATCCTCAGCCCCGCCTCCGGCAAGCCGATCATCGTCCCCACCCAGGACATGGTCTTGGGCATCTACTACATGACCCGGGCCCGGGAGTTCGCCCGAGGCGAGGGGCGGATCTTCGCCTCTCCGGACGAGGTCCGCGCCGCGTACGACCACGGCGAGGTCCACCTGCAGGCCAAGGTGGTGTGCCGGATCGAGGGCGTCCGCAAGGACACCACCGTGGGCCGGGTACTGCTGTGGGACGTGGTCCCGCGCACCCTGGGCTTCGACGCCATCAACAAGACGATGGACAAGAAGCAGCTGGGCGGGCTGATCGACCTCTGCTACCGCCTCACCGGCGAGAAGGAGACCGTGCTGCTGGCGGACCGGATCCGGTCCCTGGGCTACACCCACGCCACCAAGGCCGGCATCTCGATCGCGCTCAAGGACATGATCATCCCGCCCAAGAAGCAGGAGTTCCTGGACTTCGCGCGGCGGGAGGTCGGTGAGATCGAGACCCAGTACCAGGAAGGTCTGATCACCGACGGCGAGCGCTACAACAAGGTGATCGACATCTGGGCGGAGGTCACCGAGAAGGTGGCCGCCGAGATGATGCTCTCCATCTCGCAGGAGGAGGCTTCCGGCGAGGGGAAGGACGGCAAGCGGGAGACCCGCAAGCAGGCGTCCTTCAACAGCATTTACATCATGGCGGACTCCGGAGCCCGTGGTTCGGCCCAGCAGATCCGTCAGCTGGCCGGTATGCGCGGCCTGATGGCCAAGCCGTCTGGTGAAATCATCGAGACCCCGATCACGGCCAACTTCCGTGAGGGTCTGACCGTGCTCCAGTACTTCGTCTCCACCCACGGCGCCCGAAAGGGTCTGGCGGACACGGCGCTGAAGACGGCCAACTCCGGCTACCTGACCCGCCGGCTGGTGGACGTGGCGCAGGACGCGATCATCACCGAGTACGACTGCGGCACGATGGACGGTCTGTTCATCAGCTCGCTGGTCGAAGGTGGCGAGATCATCGAGGCGCTGGGTGAGCGGATCCTGGGCCGGGTGGCCCTGGACGACATCCACGACCCGGTGAACGGGGAAGTGCTGGTCCACGCCAACGAGGAGATCGACGAGAACAAGGTCTTGCGGATCGAGAACTCCGGTCTGGATCGGGTCAAGATCCGCTCGGTGCTCACCTGCCAGGCCAAGCGCGGGATCTGCGTGGAGTGCTACGGCCGTGACCTGGCCCGGGGCCGCAAGGTCTCCATCGGTGAGGCGGTCGGCGTGATCGCCGCTCAGTCCATCGGTGAGCCGGGAACGCAGCTGACGATGCGGACCTTCCACATCGGTGGCGCGGCGACCCGGCGGGCGGAGCAGTCCTCGCTGGAGAACCGGTTCGCCGGAACGATGAAGTTCCATCAGCTGTCCACCGTGCGCCGCAACGACGGCACCCTGGTGGTGATGAACCGCAACGGCGAGATCGTGGTGGTGGATGAGTCCGGCCGCGAGCGCGAGCGCTACGGGGTGATCTACGGCGCCAAGCTGCTGATCCAGGAGGGTCAGAAGGTGGAGGCCGGGACGCTGCTGGCGGAGTGGGATCCGTTCGCCACCCCGCTGCTGACCGAGCAGGGCGGTACGCTCCGCTACGAGGACATCATCGAAGGCGTCACGATGAACGAGACCATCGATGAGGTCACCGGTCTGTCCCGGAAGACGATCATCGAGTCCAAGGATCCGGAGGCCCGTCCGCGCCTCTCGATCCGCGACGCCAAGGGGGAGACCAAGACCCTGTCCACCGGACAGCCGGCCTCCTACTACCTGCCGCAGGGATCGATTCTCTCCGTCAACGACGGGGACGAGATCAGCGGCGGCGAGGTGCTGGCCAAGGTCCCGCGGGAGACCACCAAGACCAAGGACATCACCGGCGGTCTGCCCCGGGTGGCCGAGCTGTTCGAGGCGCGTAAGCCGAAGGATGCCGCGGCGATCGCGGAGATCGACGGCGTGGTGTCGTTCGGCAAGGACACCAAGGGCAAGCGCAAGCTGATCATCACCCCGGAGGTGAGCGGCGAGCTGCGCACCGACCTGGCCAAGGAGTACCTGATCAGCAAGGGCCGCCACATCAGCGTCCACGCCGGTGACCGGGTGAAGGCCGGCGAGCCGATGATGGACGGGTCGGCCAACCCGCACGACATCCTCAAGGTGATGGGCGAGAAGGAGCTGGCCCACTACCTGGTGGACGAGGTGCAGGAGGTCTACCGGCTGCAGGGCGTGAAGATCAACGACAAGCACATCGAGACCATCGTCCGGCAGATGCTGCGCCGGGTGCGGGTCACCGAGGTGGGCGACACCAACTTCCTGGTCGACGAGCAGGTCGAGAAGTGGGTGTTCGAAGAGGAGAACGAGAAGATCATGTCCGCCGGGAAGCGTCCGGCGGTCGGCGAGCCGCTGCTCCTTGGAATCACCAAGGCGTCGCTGTCCACCGAGTCGTTCATCTCCGCGTCGTCCTTCCAGGAGACCACCAAGGTGCTCACCGAGGCCGCGATCAACGGCAAGGTGGACTACCTGCGCGGCCTCAAGGAGAACGTGATCATGGGTCGCCTGATCCCCGCGGGAACCGGTCTGCCCAACTACCGGCACCTGGACATCGCGGTGGAGTCGCCGGCGGACGAGATCTCGGACATGGAGGCGGCCCTGGTCGCCACCCATGGCGAGAGCGGCGGGGATTTGCTGCCTCCCCCCGGCTCCTCGGTCGGTGGTCCCGGCACCGAGACCGGCGCGGCGTAGTCGGCTGATCGCCTGAGCAGTTCCAGGAAGGGCCGCTCCTCGATTCCGGGGAGCGGCCCTTTCTGCGTCTGGGGCTTGGGGCCCGCCGGACGCTGCCTACCGCCGCGCGCCGGCGCCCTGGGGCAGCGGCTTTTGTTCGTAGGGCTGGACCACCACGAAGCCCGAACCCTCGAAGCGCATCTGGAAGGCCTCGCCGCCACCACGGCCGATCAGGGTGCGCATCGAGATGTCGGTGCGCAGCTCCGGGGTCAGCGAGCCGGACCAGGCCACGGTGGCGTTGGGGTCGGTGTTCACCGGCTTGCCTGGTTCGACCTTCAGGGTCATCGGGTGGCCGTGGGTGGTCAGCGCCACCATCCCGGTGCCCTCCAGCCTCACGTTGAACAGGCCCCCGGCCATTATCGAGGAGACCTTGCGCATGAAGCGGATGTCCCAGCGGATCGAGTCCTCGAACGCCAGCAGGTCGGCGCCGTTGACCGAGAGGCTGTCGTTCTCCAGGTTGAGGACGGTGATCATCTTCGCCGAGTCCGCCAGGTACACCCGGCCCACCCCCTCCAGCTTGGTCAGCTGGGTGCCCTCGCCGGTGAGGAAGCGTTTGAACCAGCGGACCAATCCGTTCTCGAAGGCGCCCTCCCGGACGAACTTCACCCCGCCCTGGTAGGCGACCATCGCTCCCACCTTGCTCCACACCCGGCCGCGGAGGTTGACCTCCAGCATGTACGGGCTCTCCAGCTCGAACACCCCCTGCTTCAGATCCTTCTGGGTGGTGCGTTCGACGAAGTCGGTCAGCGAATAGCGGGACATGAAGGCGGCCTCCGGTGCGGGGGACGCGCAGTGTTGCAGCCACCCCGCGAGGAGGTCAGCGGAAATGTCGCGAGGGTGGATAACCCAGGCTGCAGCCTTCAACCGGCCAGCCGCTGCCTCCTGCGCGCCAGCGAGTTTCCCAGCACCCCTCCATAGACCAGGTGGGCCAGGAGCATCGTGATCTGCCTCCGCGGCGAATCCTTCGGCGGAGGGGGCATGATCCTCAGCGCCGGCACCCACCCGCCGTAGCTGATCAGCCAGACCAGGGTGCCGAAGGCGGCGCCCTTCCAGGTGGCGTGGGCGGGGGAGTCCAGCCGCCCGGCCAGCATCGAGAACAGGGCCCCGGCGCCGGCCCCGAAGCTGAAGTGGGCGGCCATCGCGGCGGTCTGCTCCTCTTTCCGGGAGCGGTGGATCCCCACCGCGTCCAGCGCGGCGGCGGTGATCTTCCTGGGGGGCAGCTTGCCCAACATCCCCAGCCTCTGGGCGCCCCTCATGAAGCTGGTCATGGCGGCGGTGGCCTGGGTGCCGGAGGCGAGTCCGGCGGCGGCGGCGGCGGTCAGTGGGTTCACCGCGAGAAGATGTGCACCCCCGCGCCTCGGCCGCCCGCGGCTGCCCAGGGGGCGAGCGAGGGGACACCCACGCTGTTACCCTCCGGTCTGCATGAGTGGCCCACGGCTTGTCGCTTCGTTTGCGTCCTCCGCACAGTTCCTGCAGGCCTTCCGGACCGAGATCGCCTCGGGAGGGTTGCTGATCCGTGGCGCGCAGCTGGGCGCGCAGGCCTCGGTGGGGCCTTGCACGGTGGCAGTGGAGGTAGGGGCGCACGGGCCGCTGGAGTTGGAGGCCACCGTGGCCGCCTTCATCCCGAACATGGGCGTGGCGGTGCTCTTCAAGGATCTGACCGCGCTGCGAACGCTGGCTGGTCGGCTGGAGTCCGGGGCAGGGGAGTCCGCCCCCCCGGAGGAGCCGCCGCCGCAGGGCGAAGACGTCGCCGACGAGCCCGCCCTCCCGGGCACGATGAGCGCCCGGCTCAAGCTGATGTCGGTGACCGAGAAGATGCAGTTGGGGCTCGCCGGGGATCGGGAGGCGCGGATCTTCCTGTTCCGGGACACCAACAAGGCGCTGCACCTGTACGTGCTGCGCAACCCGCGGATCGGTCTGGACGAGGTCACCGCCGCGGCCAAGATGTCCACCCTGGGGCCCGATGCCCTCAAGTTCATCGCCGAGCACAAGGAGTGGGGCCTCAATCCCACCGTCTGCACCGCCCTGGCCCGCAATCCCCGGACGCCGGTCCCGCTGGTGCTGCGGATCCTCCCCCGGGTCCCGCTGCAGGAGATCCGCGCCATCGCCAAGGGCAACGGGCGGGCACCCATCGTCCAGGCTGCCCGTAAGCTGCTGAACGATTAGCCTGACGCGACGCAGCAGGGTGTCTTGACGGTCTTGGCGCGCTGCGTTATCCACTCCCAGCCGCAGTCAATCGTTACGGGGGAGGACATACATGGCAGCGAAGAGCGTGAAGTCGAAGAAGGACCTGCAGCAGTTCCTCAAGGGCCAGCTGGTGGACGCCCAGAAGCGCTTCCACGCCCTGGAGACCGACGCCGAGAAGGCGCTCAAGGATCTGGTGGTCCGCGGCAAGGAGTCCCGCAAGGACTTGCAGGGGCTGATCAACCGGTTGAACACCACCGACCTGACCCTGAACACCGTGCTGGACAACACCACGGTGAAGCAGATCTCCAAGAAGGCCGAGCAGGCGGGCAACCAGATGAAGAAGGGCCTGGATGGTCTCCAGTCCCGCCTGGTGCAGGCGTCCGGCGTCGCCAGCCAGCAGCAGGTCAAGGAGCTCAAGGGCGAGCTGAACCGCCTCTCCAAGAAGATCGACGCGCTGGTCGGCAAGAAGCCGGCAAAGGCCGACGTCCGCGCTTCGTAAAGTAGGTTGAGCTGCCGAAAGTTCCCACATTGGGGACTTCCGGGGGCAGGCCCCGCCGTGCTCTGTTCCAGTCCGTATGGACAAGGAGCGGCGGGGTTTGACCGAAACGTTTGAACGCCTATGGGGCCAGGCACTGGTCGCGGTGGGTGCCGCGGAGGAGGAGGCCGCCCGTGCGGTCGCCAAACTCCAGGGCGCCGCCGGGTGGAGCCAGGAGGAAGCCCGTCGGCATGTGCGCGAGCTGACCGAACGGTTGCAGGAGCAGCGCAAGGAACTGGAGCGGTCGGTGGATGACCGGGTCAAAGCGACGCTGGCCCGGGTCAAGGCCCCCCGTCGTGAGGAGATCGCCGAGCTGCGACGTCGACTCGACCAGGTGGCCGAGCGGATCAAGTCTCTCGAGAAGTGATGATCAAGCGCGCCTTCCAGGCAGTGGCCTCATGGTGTTCAGCCTGCGGCGTGTTGCCGCTGGTGCTGGGCGCCAGCCTGGTCGTGCCCGGGATGCTCCACCGCCAGACGCCCCAGCCGGTGGTGGTGGCCAAGCCGCTTCCGCCCAATCCGGACCTGGAGCTGATCGACACCATCCTCACCAAGCGGGCGCCCGATCTGGGCGTGACGCTCCGCTCGCAGCTGGCGGTGGCGATCTCGGATGAGGCGCGCCGGGCGGGCTTCGATCCCCTGCTGATCCTGGCGGTGATCGACGTGGAGTCGGACTTCGAGGACGAGGCGGTCTCCAACAAGAACGCCCGGGGGTTGATGCAGATCCAGCCCACCACGCTGCACTTCCTGGCGGGCAAGGAGGGGCTGCGGCTGAGCATGACCGAGGTGGAGCGAGATCCGATCGTCCGGGTCCGGCTGGGGATCCGCTACCTCAAGCGGTTGCAGGACCAGTTCCGGGGCGATCTGGACCTGGCGCTGATGGCCTACAACGCGGGTCCCTCCCGGATCCGCCGCGCGCAGAAGGAGAAGGAGGTGGAGCCCTTCCGGCGCTACGCCCGCCTTGTCCGGCGTGACTTCCGCCGCTTCCGCGAGGGCGAGGGGCTGGGTGGCGACTGGGCGCTGGCCGTCCGCGAAGTGCAGCGCGACACCGCGCAGGCCCGCGGCGAATAAGCTCCCGGACGCTTTCGTCCACCGCCCGTGTTTCTTGTGCGCTCCAAGGCTTCCTGCGATAAGGCGCAGGTGCCTGGGACGACTCGGTTTCTCATGAAACCCAGGGGGCTTTCGATGGTGGGTATCCCTTTCGCGCGGCAACTGCTGGTCGCGCTGTCGCTGGTTCCGGCGTTGGCGCTGGCCGGCTCGGTGTTCCTCAACGGCGTCAACATCGACGGGCTGACGGACGTGAAGTTCGAGAAGGCCACCGTCCGGATCGACGCCAACGGCAACGTGCTGATCGACGCCCCCCACTACAAGGTGGTCCAGGATCCGGTGGCCGCGCAGCGTCCGCCGCCTGCTCCCGCCCCGGTGGTGGCTCCGCCTCCTCCGCAACCGGTCGCGGCGGCGGCGCCCGCTCCCTCGCCGGTCCAGCCGGCGTCGGCCCAGGTCCCCACCCGGATCACCAAGCGCTACTGGCTGGTGGTCAAGCAGTCCGCCCCGGGGATGACCGAGTACGACGTGGACGTGTACCTCAACGCCAAGTGGCTGATGACCGTGAAGAACGGGATGTACGACGACGCGGTGAGCATCACCCGCCATCTCAAGCCGGGGCAGAACACCGTGGTGTTCGAGGCCAAGAAGACCGCCACCGGGGCCCGCAAGAGCTTCTCCTCCGAGCACGCCCTCTCGCTGGTGATTGGCGAGGGAGACGAGAACAGCGGCAACGTGATGGTGGACAACAGCCTGGTGACCTTCCGCCGTACCGCGCAGGACGCAGACAACGTGGCCAGGGAGTACTCGTTCGTCGCTCGCTAACGCGGGCCCGGGCGGGTGGGGGGACGACTACCGGTGTTCAGCATCGATCAGCGGCTTCGGGGCGTCCCCGCCACGCGCGACCAGGTGGTGGCGCTGCACCAGTCCCTCAACTCTCCCCACCTGGCGATCCCCGGCAAGCAGGCCGGTCCGGCGCAGGCGTACATCGTCGGGGTCCGGGCCGCCGGCGGCTTCGGGATCTTCGTCTACCTGTACCTGGCGGATCTGGGGGACTGCGCGGTGTACGTCTCCGATCAGCGCAACCTCTCTCCGGACCAGTTCAAGGAGGAGGAGTCCGAGGCGCTGGGCTTCGTGGAGTCGATGGGCTTCATGATGGACAACATCAACTTCCGCGGCCTGGCGCCGGATCGTCAGGATGAGCTGATCCGGACCCTGCCTGTGTTCCAGAAGGAACCCCGCAAGGCCGCCGCGCCGGCCCGGCCCGCGCCCACCGGGAAGACCGGGGCCACCGCGGTGGCGCCCCCGGCGGCGCCGCCCACCGCGGACTCCGCCGCGCTGGCCAAGCTGTTCACGTCGTTCTAGCCCCACCGCTCCTGCTCATGACGCCTAGCGCCCGCCTCGCGATCCTCTCCCTGCTGGTCCTGCCGTTGCTGGCCTGCCCCAAGCGTGTCTCCGAACCGGAGCGCAACCAGGCCACCGCCCATTACGGGCTGGGGGTGGAGGCGATGCACGCGGGCAACCTGCAGTCGGCGATGGCCGAGTACCAGAAGGCGGCCACCCTGGACCCCTACTACCCGGAGCCGCAGAACGGGATGGGGATCCTCCTGCACAACTCCTTCAAGCGCTACGACCAGGCGGAGGCGGCCTACAAGAAGGCGCTGGAGCTGCGGAAGGACTTCTCGGCGGCCAAGGTGAACCTGGCCAACCTGTACCTGGACCGCGCCCGTTACGCGGAGGCGATCACCCTCTACGACGAGGTCCTCAACGACATCCTCTACATGACCCCCGCCGACGCCCAGGCGGGCAAGGGCTGGGCCCAATACAAGCTGGGGCAGGTGGAGCCGGCGATCGAGAGCCTCAAGAGCTCGGTGACCACCAACCCCAAGTTCTGCCTGGGCTACCGCAACCTGGGGTTCATCTACGACGAGCAGGGGCAGGCGGAGAACGCCTGCCGCGCGTTTGGAGACTACCGGGAGGCGTGCCCGAACATGGGGGACGCCTACTACCGGGAGGGGATCTGCGTGGCCAAGCAGGGCAAGACCGAGGAGGCCAAGACCGCCTTTGCCGGCTGCGTGGCCAAGTCGCAGGGTCAGCTGAAGGACGACTGCCAGCGTCTGCTGGAACAGCTTCAGTGATCCCTTCCGTTCGAGTCGGGTAGGAAGCGCCCCGTGGACTACGCCGACTTCGGCAGGTACCTGTCGCAGCAGCGGGAGCTGAGGGGACTCTCACGCGAGGAGGTCGCCTCGGTGACCAAGATCTCCCCCGGGATGCTGGCCGCCCTGGAGGATGGTCGCGCCGAGCGGCTGCCTTCACGGGTGTTCATCCTCAACTACATCCGGGCCTACGCCCAGGCGATCGGGCTGGAGCCGGACGAGGCGATCCTGCGCTTCGAGGAGATCGACAAGACCCTCAAGAGCATGCCGCCGATCGCGGTGCTGGAGCGGCAGCGGCAGAAGCGGGCGCTGATCACCCTGCTGGGGGTGTTGGTGGCGCTGGGGGTGATTGGCTACCTGGCCTTCGGTGTGCTGGGCGCGATGCCGGCGGGGAAGCGTTAGCCTCCCGTGGATCGCTTCACCGAGCGCGCATTCGTGCTGGGCGCGCTGGACTACGGCGACGCGGACCGGGTGGTGACCCTGTTCACCCTGGGGCGGGGGAAGATGACCGCCTTTGCCGCCGGCGCCCGCAAGAGCAAACGGCGCTTCGCCGGAGCCCTGGAGCCCTGCACCCTGCTCAAGGCCCAGCTGGTGTCCCGGCGGGGCACCACCTTCCGGCTGGACTCGGTGGACATCGAGCGCACCCACCACGCGCTGCGGGGGGACCTGGCGCTGATCTCCCGGGCGCTGTACTGCGCCGAGCTGTGCCGGGAGTTGCTGCGGGAGGAGGAGGCGCAGCCGGAGCTGTTCTCCCTGCTGGAGGACTACCTGGCGGCGCTGGAGGCCAAGGCCGCCGGACCCACCTCGCTGCTGGCCTTCGAGCTGCGGGCCCTGGCGATCGCCGGGCTGATGCCCCGGCTGGACTCCTGCGCGGTCTGTGGCCAGGGGATGGACGCCGAGCCGAGGTTCGATCCCGCGCACGGCGGCGCGGTGTGCAGCCGCTGCGCGATGCGGGAGAAGATCTACTCCCCGCGCGCCCCGGCGGCGGTGCTGGAGGCGCTGGCGGCGATCCAGCAGGGGGGCCGGATCCCGATGCCCGCGGATCAGCGGCGCCTGGCCCGGGAGCTGTTGAACAACTTCATCTCCCACCAGCTGGGGCGGCGGCTGAAGACGGTGGACTTCATGACCCAGGTGGGGACGGACTGAACATGGCCAACCACGACGCCCTTGATGTGATCTGCCTGGGGGAGACCCTGGTGGACTTTCTGCCCGAGCAGCCGGGGATGAAGGTCCGGGACGTGCGCCGCTGGGTGCGCTGCTCCGGTGGTTCCCCGGCCAACGTCTCGGTGGGGGTGGCCCGCCTGGGCGGCAGCTCGGCGATGGTGGGGGTGGTGGGGCAGGACGAGTTCGGCGAGTTCCTGCTGGAGGCGCTGAGCAACGAGGGCGTGGACGTGGCCCGGCTGCGGCAGACCGACGAGGGCAAGACCGGGCTGGTGTTCATCTCGCTGACCGCCGGCGGGGACCGGTCGTTCATGTTCTCCCGCACCCGCTCCGCGGAGCTGTTCCTGGCCGAGCGGGACGTGGATCCCGGCTATCTGGAGCGAGCCCGGGCGCTGCACTTCGGGACCAACTCGCTGCTGTTCCGCGAGGCCCAGCGGGCAATGCTGCGCGCGGTCCGCGCCGCCGCCGCCGGGGGCAAGATCGTCAGCTGCGACCCGAACCTGCGCTTGCACTTCTGGCCGGACCCGGCGGATCTGAAGGGAGTGCTGGACGCGCTGCTGCCCTCCTGCACCCTGGTGAAGCTGTCGGAGGAGGAGATCGAGTTCGTCACCGGGAAGACCTCCCCGGAGGCGGCGCTGGAGCACCTCTCGTCCCTGGGGGTGGCCCTGCCGATCGTCACCCTGGCCGAGCGGGGGGCGGTGTTCCTGTGGAAGGGCCGCACTGTCAGCGTGGCCGCACCGGCGGTCCGGGTGCTGGACACCACCGGCGCCGGTGACGGCTTCGTGGCCGCCTTGCTGTTCTCCCTCACCCGGCTGTACCCGGATCGGGCGGCGCTGCTCTCGGCCGGCGTGGGGGAGCTGCGGGAGCTGGCCCAGTTCGCCTGCGCGGTGGGTTCCCGGGTCACCGAGGCCCTGGGGGCGGTGGATTCGCTGCCCCGGATCTCGGAGCTGGGTGGGGTGCTGCCCAACCGGCTGCGCCCAACGCCCTGAAGCTTCCGGACCTTGACCCGATCGGACCCGATCCTTAAGGTCCCGCGCTCCTCGCGCATCGCGTCACACCCCACCGCGCCGAAGGACCAAAACCGCATGTACTTCCAGGACCTGATCCTCTCGCTCCAGAACCACTGGGCGAAGCAGGGCTGCATCATCACCCAGGGCTACGATCTCGAGGTCGGCGCCGGGACCATGCACCCCTCGACCTTTCTGCGCACCCTGGGGCCGGAGCCCTGGAACGTGGCCTACGTGCAGCCCTCGCGGCGGCCGGCGGACGGGCGGTTCGGGGAGAACCCCAACCGGCTGTTCCAGCACCACCAGTTCCAGGTGATCCTCAAGCCCGCGCCCAAGAACGTCCAGGAGCTGTACCTGGACTCGATCCGCGCCTTTGGGATCAACCCGCTGGAGCACGACATCCGCTTCGTGGAGGACGACTGGGCCTCGCCCACCCTGGGGGCCTGGGGGCTGGGCTGGGAGGTGTGGTGCGACGGGATGGAGATCACCCAGTTCACCTACTTCCAGCAGTGCGGCGGCTTTGACTGCAAGCCGGTGGCGGCCGAGCTGACCTACGGGCTGGAGCGGATCTGCATGTACCTGCAGAACGTGGAGAACGTGTACGACCTGGAGTGGGTCAAGGGCGTCAAGTACCGCGAGGTGTTCCACCCCAACGAGGTGGAGATGAGCCGCTACGCGCTGCAGGAGTCGGATCCGCAGCAGCTGTTCGCGCTCTTCGACTCCTACGAGAAGGAGTGCCGCCGGCTGATCGACCGCGAGCTGCCGCTGCCCGCCTACGACTACGCGCTCAAGTGTTCGCACACCTTCAACCTGCTGGACGCCCGGGGAGCGATCTCGGTCACCGAGCGCGCCAACTTCATCAACCGGATCCGCGACAACGCCCGGCTGTGCGCCCAGGGCTATCTGAAGACCCGCGAGAAGCTGGGCTACCCGCTGCTGCAGACCCCGTGGACGGTGGGAGAGCAGCCGGCGATCCTGGAGGGCAAGCCTGCCTCCGACCACTGGAAGACCGTGAAGTTCAACGAAGAGCCGGCCGCCGTCACCCAGGAGGCCACCCGTGGCTAAGGATCTGTTGCTGGAGATTGGCTGCGAGGAGATCCCGGCCTCGTTCATCGATCCGGCGCTGGATGACATGCACCGGGTGTTCTCCGAGCGCTGTCTGGCCGCGCGGCTGGAGCACGGGGCGATCCTGCGCTACGGCACCCCGCGCCGGTTGGCGCTGCTGATCAAGGACGTGGCGGAGAAGTCCCAGGACGTGACCCGCGAGGTCTCCGGTCCTTCGCTCAAGGCGGCCTACGACAAGGACGGCAAGCCCACCAAGGCGGCGGAGAAGTTCGCCGAGTCCCAGGGGCTGAAGGTGGAGCAGCTGCTGAAGCTGCAGACCCCCAAGGGCGAGTACCTGGGGGCGAAGGTGGAGGAGAAGGGGAGGACCGCCCAGGAGACCTTGAAGGAGGTGCTCCATCAGGTGGTGCATTCGATCAACTTCAAGAAGTCGATGCGCTGGGGGGATGTGGAGCTGGCCTTCGCCCGCCCGGTGCACTGGGTGGTGGCGCTGTTCGGCGCCGAGGTCCTGCCGGTGGTGCTGGGGGACGTGAAGAGCGGGAAGACCACCTTCGGGCACCGCTTCCTGGCCCCGGGCGCGATTCCGCTGGAGAGCCCGGCCGGTTACGTGGAGACGCTGCGAGCGGCCCACGTGATCGTGGATGTGGCGGAGCGCAAGCAGCTGACCTTGCAGCGGGTGCAGGCGGCGGCGGCCCAGTCGGGCGGCAAGCTGCTGGAGGATCCGGACCTGCTGGATCAGGTCACCCACCTGGTGGAATTGCCCAACCCGGTGGTGGGCAGCTTTGATGCCCGGCACCTGGACCTGCCCCCGGAGGTCCTGGTGCAGGAGATGAAGAGCCACCAGCGCTACTTCTCCCTGGTGGACGGGGCGGGGAAGCTGCTGCCGAAGTTCATCGCCGTCTCCAACACCCCGGTGAAGGACGAGAAGCTGTCCCTGCGCGGCTACGAGCGGGTGCTGCGCGCCCGGCTGGCGGATGGGCGGTTCTTCTTCGACGAGGACCGCAAGGTGAAGCTGCAAGAGCGCCTCCCCAAGCTGGAGCGGGTGGTGTGGCAGGGCAAGCTGGGCAGCTACGCGGAGAAGGTCTCCCGGGTGCAGGCGCTGGCGGCGATCATCGGCCAGGCGGCGCTGGGCAACCGCTGGACCCCGGCGCTGCACCAGACGGTGGATCGCGCCGCCCAGCTGTCCAAGGCGGACCTGGTCACCGGGATGGTGGGCGAGTTCCCCGAGCTGCAGGGAGTGATGGGCCGCGAGTACGCCAAGGCCAGCGGAGAGAGCGAGGAGGTGGCCCAGGCCATCTACGAGCACTATCTGCCCCGGCACCAGGGCGACGCGCTGCCCACCACCGACGCCGGCGCCTTCATCGGCCTGGCGGACCGGGTCGACTCGCTGGTGGGCCTGTTCGGGATCGGCAAGAAGCCCAGCGGCGCGGCGGACCAGTTCGGGCTGCGGCGCGCGGCGCTGGCGGTCTTGAATCTGTTGCTGGCCCGCGGCTACCGGTTGTCGCTGTCCACGGTGGTGGAGGCGGCGGTGGGCCAGTACGGGGAGAAGCTCTCCGGGCTCAAGCGCAAGCCGGGCGAGCCGCCGGTGAAGGACGAGGTGATGGACTTCTTCCGCGCCCGGCTCAAGCCGATGTGGTCCGAGCAGTACCGGACCGACGTGGTGGAGGCGGTGCTCTCTGCCGGCTTTGACGACGTGGTCTCCGCCCACAAGCGGCTGGAGGCGCTGGGCGAGCTGGTGGGCCGGGAGGACTTCGCCCCGCTGGCGATCGCCTTCAAGCGGGTGGCGAACATCGTGGAGAAGCAGGGCAAGGACGTGAGCGGAGGGACCACCAACCCCCAGAAGTTCACCGACGAGCCGGAGCGGCACCTCCACCGGGCCTACACCGAGGCCCGGGGCAGGGTGTCCTCCCTGGTGAAGACCGACGACTTCGCCGGAGCGCTGAAGGAGATCACCGCCCTCAAGCCGGCGGTGGACACCTTCTTCGACAAGGTGATGGTGATGGCCGAGGACCAGGAGCTGCGGGAGAACCGGATCCGGTTCCTGACCGAGATCGGCGCCCTCTTCGGCCAGGTGGCGGACTTCACCAAGATCCAGGCGGAGGGGTAGGGGAGCAACGGGGGGGCGGAAATAGGAAGCGGTCCGGGCCGTTGTACAGCCCGGATCTGGTCCTTGCTCCGACAGGGGCCCACGCCTAGTCTCCGCGCCCCCACATGCACCGCCTGGTCGTCATCTCCGCTCTCGCGCTCCTCTCCGGCTGTACTTCGGAGGGGGCGCTCAAAATCCCGCCCGCCGACCGGTTCTATTTTCCCACGGCCGTGCACCACCAGGACGGCGTCGGAACCGGAGGGCGACTGTTCGTCGCCAGCTCCAACTTCGATGGCCGCTTCGACTTCGGTTCGGTCACCGCGATCAACGTGGATGATCTGGCCCTGCCGGAGTTCGGCGCGCCGCTCCTCCCGGAGTGCGTGGCCCCTGATCCCACCCAGCCGCTGCCGGCGACCTGCGAGCCGAAGGTGATCCCCGCGCTGGGGACCGCCGGCGCCGCGGGTTCCCGGGTGCTGACCGACAGCTTCGGCTCCGGGCGTTTTGGGACCCTCTCCCTTCCCGGCGGCCAGACCCGGCTGTTCCTGCCCACCCGGGAAGAGCGCGACCGGGTCCATGTGCTGGACTCCGATCCTGCCGGCGCCAACCGGGTGGAGTGCGTGGGGGCGGGGGAGACCACCCCGGAGGACTGCACCCTGGCCAGTGGCTCGCCCTCCATGACCTACCTGGAGCTGAAGGACCAGGGCCACCCCCGGGCGATCCAGGTGGTGAACGTGGCGGTGAACCAGACCAGTGGAGCGGCCTACGTGGTCCACCGGACCCCGGCCTACGAGCCGCTGGGCACCTTCCTGGATCCGCAGAGCTACGTGGCCCAGATCAACGGGCTGGATCCGCTGGAAGAGTCCACCGCCTACCATCCGATCGGGATCCACACCGCCAACGCCATCGCGCTGGGGGAACGCTACGGGTTCATCGTCGGGTTCTCCTTCGATCCCCGGGTCCTGGCGCCGCCGCTGTTGCGGCTGATCGATCTCAATGATCCGACGCGGGTCCTCAACGCCAACCTGGCGCTGAGCGTCAACACCCTGGATGGCCGCGACGTGGCGGTCTCCTCGGACGGGACCCGGCTGTACCTGCTGAGCCGCTTCCCGGACCTGCTGCTGGTGCTGGATCTGATCGGCGGCACCACCGACGCTCCCCAGACGGTGGTGGTGCGGCAGGTGGCGCTGCCGGACGACCCCAACCAGCTGCAGGTCATCCCTCGCGGCGGAGGCCGGGGAGACCTGGTGGTGATCACCTGCACCCAGGCGGACGCGGTGGTGGTCTACGACGAGGACACCGGCGCCCTGGCAGGGCAGATCTCCGACTTTGGCCGGCAGCCGTACGGGATCACCGCGGATCTGCAGGGGGCGGGAGCCCGGCTGTACATCAGCAACTTCGCGGACGGCCAGCTGGGTGTGCTGGACATTCCAGATTTGAACCGACCCGAGGATCTGCGCAAGGTGGCCGTGATCGGCGAGCCCCAGGCCTGCCTCATGGAAAAGACGGGGAAGGCCTGTGAGTAAGCTGTCTTCTGGATGGACCCTGGCCGCGCGGCTGGGTGGAGCGGCGCTGGCGCTGGCACTGGCCGCGGCCTGCACCGATGAGACGGACCAGTTCACTGGAAACGGGAGCTTCTCCGCCCCCCACGACATGGCGCTGTTGGGTCGGGGCTGCACGATCCCCTCCACGTCGGGGCCGCAGACCAGCACCGGACCCTGTCTGCTCTTCGTGCTCTCCGCGGACGAGGATGAGCTGAACGTGTTGGATCTGGGCCAGGTCCCGTACCGCTGGGTGCAGGCGCCCAACCCGCTGCAGCCCCTGGCAATCCCGGTGTTGGATTCGCCCAGCAAGCTGGTGGCGGATCTGCGCTACTTCCAGGTGGATGAGCGGATCAACGCTCCCTCGGTGGAGGAGACCGGGCCCTACCTGTATGCCTCCAACCCGGCCCTGGCCGAGATCTCGGTGATCGGTGCGGTGGCCGAGCAGCTGGAGGATCCGGCGACCGAGGAGGAGGAGGGGACCACCGAGCACCTCCAGGAGATCAAGCGGATCCGCACCTCCGGGCCGGTGGCGGCGCTGACCGCCTGGGGCGCCGGAGCGGCGGGGACCGAGAGCCGGCTGTACTACGCGGTGAACAGCGCCGGCGGTGGACAGGTGTTCCGGGTCTCCGTGCCCCGGTTCGGGCTGCGGGCGGCCCCGGCGCCGGTGCCGGAGCTGCTGATCGATCTGCCCGGAGAGTTCGTCTCCGCGCTGGCGCTGGTGCCGGTGATGGGCGTCACCACCCGGGAGAACCTGGCGGTGGCCACCCGCAGCGATCAGGGCCGCGGCGGACGGACCTTTGTGCGGGATCTGGTCTCCCTGGCGGAGGTGACCTTGAACTTCCCCGGCCCGATGCGGGCCCTGCAGGCGGATCCGGTTCCGGAGAACACCGGACGCTATGTGTGGGGACTGCAGGACGAGGCTGCCTGTCAGGGCGGCCGTCAGTGCCGTGGCCTGCTGGCGGCCCTGGTGGCCACCGGTGCGCTGGCCAACGAGATCCCGGTGGCCCACGGCAGCGGGACCCCGGTCAACTTCGGGCTGTATCCCAACGCCTCGCTGCTGGTCCCGGGTCGGGACAGCAATTTCCCGGTGCTGGGGGCGGTGGCCTATGCCAACGGCCAGGTCGGCTTCTTCGATCCCTCCAACTTCCGGAGTCTGGATGCAGTGGCCAGCGGGCCACGGGTCACCGGGTACAGCTACCTGGATGCGGCCGGGAACGTGTTGGAGAACGAGCCCACCCACGGGATCGGCCAGGTCGAAGGGGAGGTGGACGTCACCATGCAGGAGGGGGCGGTCCGGGACGAGGTGCTGGCGCTGGTCTACCAGGGGGCCCTGCCGGGGCTGATCGACGTGCCGCTCAATCCTTCCGACCCGGTGCCGTCCTTGCTGCCGGTGGACCCGGCGCTGCTGGCGCCGTGCGTGCTTCCGGCGGGGGCACCGGCCAAGGACGCCCTGGCCTGCCAGCGGGTGCAGCTGGGCGACCTGGTCGTGCTCCAGGGCGGGTGCACCGCCGAGCTGGTCGTGGACTCGGTGGGTGTGGACTCGCTCTCGGTGGGCGCCGCGCCGGCGGGCTGTTCGGGCGCCACCGGGTACACCGTCCGCGCCGGGACCACCCGTCCGATGGTGGTGCTGGGCAGCGTCAGCGGCTTTTTGGGCCGCACCGGGCTGGAGGACGCCACCGACGCCTTCCGCGTCTACCAGCCGGTCTTCTTCCCGGCGGCGAACTTCCGGCCGGCGGATGCCACCTTGAACTTCCTGTTCCCTTCGCTGGCGCCCGGCATCGCGCGGGACCACCGGTATCTGCTCCCCCTGGCCAGCGGGATCGCGCCGCTGTTCATTGCCTTCCAGCCGACCTCGGCGCTGGGCAACTACCGGAACCCGTACCCGGGGGGGATGGGCTACCTGGCCAGGACCACCTCGTTGTTCGTCACCCTCCCGGCCGCCCGGCAGGTGCTGGAGGTGGACACCGACAACATCGCGCCCAACCTGGTGAACATCGAAGCGATCTTGGAGTACCAGTAGACGCGCTTTGGACGCAGGTCGCGGGTCTGCTATCGTCCGCGGCTCGATGGAACAAAACGCCAGACCGGCCAGGAAGGTCGGCATCGCCGATCACATCTGGGATGCCTTTGAAGAGATGGCCGAGGCCATGGGGTCGGATCGCGACGCCCTGATCAACCAGGCCATGTTCATGTTCGCCCGCCTCAATGGTTTCATGGAGGGCGGCGGCGCCGCTCCCAGCGAAGCCCGGGCCTCGAACAGCGCCCCTGCCCGGGGTGGCAAGGCCCCGGTCCTCTCGCCGGTGCAGGGTGGCAGGGACGGCACCCCGATGCCCTCGGCGCCCCCCCGCGGCCCGCCTCCTTCGTCCCGGCTGGAGGACGACCCGGTCCGCCGCGAGGTGGCCGAGCGCGTGCTGGAGACCGCCGCCGAGCTGGAGCGGTTGATCAAGGGCAAGAACGAGCGTCTGGACGACGGCGGCGACCTGCAGGACATGGACGACGCTCCCCTGGACGACGATCAGCCCCAGGACGAGGAGCAGCACGACGACGCCTCCGAGGGCCCGGCCCTGTACCTGATGGCGGAGGGCGGCGAGATGGACAAGATCGCGAAGGAGCGCTTCGTGATCGGCCGCGGCAAGCACTGCGACTTCGTGATCAACTCCGGCAAGGTCTCCCGCGAGCACGCGGTGATCCTGCGGGACAACGACGAGTTCTACATCGAGGACCTGGGCTCCTCGAACGGGACCTGGTTCAACAAGCAGCGCATCAAGCGTCGCAAGATCGAAGACGGCGACGAGTACTACATCTGCAGCGAGAAGATTAAGCTGGTGATGCGGTAGCGCTTCGCGTTTGCGTTCGAGCCGGTGGGTCCTGCGATGACGCCTGCTCAGTCCGCGCTGTGGGTTCTGGTGGGAGTGGCCCTGGTGATCTCGCTGGTGACTGATCTGCGCAGCCAGCGAATCCTGGACTGGGTCACCTATCCGGCCCTCGCGCTGGCCCTGGGGCTGCGGCTGTTCTGGATCGGCCCCGGGAACCTGGGCCAGGGGTTTCTCTCCGGTGCGCTGGGCGCGCTGGTCCTGGTGGGGGTGTTCGCCACGCTGGCCTCTCGGGGCAAGATGGGCTGGGGCGACGTGAAGCTGGTGGCGGTGGTGGGGGCGGGACTCGGGTTGCAGCTGGCGGTGGCGGCGTTGGTGTTCATCTCCCTGGTGGGGGCGGCGCAGGCGGTGGGCGCGCTGCTGTGGCACAGGTTTTCGCCGGAAGGTCCCTCCGGCGGCCCAAGAGGCGAACGGCGCATCCCCTATGGGGTGGCGATTGCGCTGGGAAGCTTCTGGGCAATGTGGTGGGACGTGCATTCCACGATCAGCTGATCGACGAGAGGACCGAACACCCGTGACCTTCTCCCTGCCCTCACCCGATCGACTCCTGCGCCCACTTGCGCTGGCGTTGGTGATCTTCGCGGTCCCCGCGCTTGCCCAGGACGGGAACACCATCAACCTCGGGCTGGGCACCCAGCGGGTGGTCCAGGTTCCCGGGCTGCACCGGGTCCACGTGGGCGACTCCAACGTGGCGGACGTCCGCTCGGTGGGGAACAACCAGCTGCTGTTCGTGGGGCAGGGCGAGGGCCGCACCACGGTGCTGGTGTGGAAGACCTCCGGCCAGCGGGTCAGCTACCTGGTGGTGGTCCGCAAGCAGGACCCCAACGAGACCATCGGGGAGATGAAGAAGCTGCTGGGGGACATCGAGGGGGTGTCGGTCCGGATGGTGGGGGACCGCATCTACCTGGACGGTCAAGCCTACACCACCCAGGACGCCGAGCGGATCGACGAGGTGGTGTCGCTGTACCCCAACGTGAAGAGCTTCGTGAAGATCGCCCCCAACGCCAAGAAGCTGGTGGCCCAGAACCTCAACGCCAACTTCCAGAAGGCGGGCCTGCGCAATGTCCAGGCCACGGTGGTGGGCAGCACCATCTTCCTGGAGGGTTCGGTGGAGTCGCAGCAGGACCTGCAGAAAGCGGAGCTGATCACCAAGGCCATCGGGGAGAAGGTCGAGAACCTGCTGGTGGTGGGCATCAAGCGGATGATCCTCTCCGAGGTGCAGTTCGTGGAGATCCGGCGTGACTCGCGGGATCGGTACGGCATCCGCTACCCCACCGACATCGGCGGTGGGATCTCGATCAACTCCACCTTCACCAAGGACATCTTCCCCTCCAACTTCTTCGAGATCGGCGCCGCCGGCTCGGGGATCGCCGAGGCGGACTTCGCGATTGGCTTCCAGGCCAACGACGGTTACGGCCGGCTGCTGGCCCAGCCAAAGCTGGTGTGCGCCAGCGGGGAGAAGGCGGAGTTCCACGCCGGCGGCGAGGTGCCGATCCCGCTGATCACCCAGAACCAGTTCACGGTGGAGTACAAGCAGTACGGGGTGATCCTGAACCTGCGCCCCACCGCGGACCGCAACGGCAACATCCAGACCGAGATCGAGGCCGAGGCCTCCGAGGTGGACACCTCGGTGTCCGTCTCCATCGGCGCCACCGCCGCGGTCCCCGGCTTCCGCACCCGGAAGGTGAAGACCAACGTCACCGTCCGGCATGGCGAGACCATCGTCCTCTCCGGGGTGTTCAGCCACGACGAGCAGAAGGCGGTCTCCAAGCTGCCGGGCCTGGGCAACATCCCGATCATCGGTGAGCTGTTCAAGAACCGGGCGTTCGACTCCAACAAGCGGGAGCTGGTGATCTTCGTCACCCCCCGGATCGTCAACCCGGACTCGGACAAGATCCGGACGATCATCGAGGACGTGAAGCAGCGCTACAAGCAGGCCCGGGGCGAAGTCAGCTTCGGGATCTTCGACTAGGTCTCGGCGGCGACCCCGGTGCTTTCTTCGCACCGGTATTGCCTTCGACCAGGCAGGGCCGGCTCTGGGCTCTGGGCTCTGGGCTCTGGGATTTGCTTGGCGCTCCGCGCGGCAGAGGTCCTTGCGGCCGCAGGCCGGGCCCCAACGCCCAACGCCTCCCCCCAAAGCCTGACCAGCCAGGCAGACAAGCCCCGACGGAGGCGAGAAGCAGCGCACGGAGGCAAACGTGGCGCGGGCCTCTGATATCCTCCGCGCATGTTCTTGATCACGCTCGCCGAAAAGGGCGGGGAATCCCAGCAGCTCTCGTTCGACAAGAACGAGGTGACCATCGGCAGGTTGGCAGGGAACGACATCGTCCTCGGCAAGGGGAACGTGTCCAAGTACCACTCCCGGATCGTCTTCAAGGACGGGAAGTTCATC
The DNA here is from genome assembly GCA_036675345.1 of Myxococcaceae bacterium. Lineage (GTDB taxonomy): Bacteria > Myxococcota > Myxococcia > Myxococcales > Myxococcaceae > JALYOC01. Next base: position 64,302 of record JAKFFE010000043.1, on the reverse strand, counting down.
ATCGTGGACATGAAGTCCACCAACGGCACCTTCGTGAACGGCAAGAAGATCGCCGCGCCACAGGTGCTGCGCCCCACCGACAAGGTCTACGTGGGCGACTACGTGATCAACGTCGAATCCGGCTCGGCGCAGAGCCCGGCCGCGCCCGGGGGAGGCGGTGGCACCCGCACCGCGCCGCTGACCCGCAACGCCGTGGTCCGGGGGGCCAAGGCGGAGGAGGAGTTCTTCGAGGAGGAGGAGGAGCCGGCCGACGACGAGACCGGCGCCGGGGCGGAGGAGGGCTACGAGGAGGACCAGTACGAGGACGAGCCCGCCGCCGAGGACGAAGAGCCCTACGAGGAGGAGGCCCCCCAGGAGGAGGAGGAGCTGGACGACCCTCCGGCGGCCCCGGAGAAGACCCGGATGCCGGCGTCGATGGCCGGCGCCCTGGCTCGCAAGAACAAGCTCAAGAACATGGACCCGCGCGTGGAGCGGTACGCGCGGCTGCAGAAGGACATCCACGACCGGCTGATCGAGTACCTGGATCTGCGCCGGCTGGACATGGATCGGCTGGGCGACGAGGAGCTGTGGCGCCGCACCGAGAAGGCGATCCGCGACATCATCGAGCAGATGGAGTCAGACGGTGAGCTCCCCGAGGACGTGGATCGGGAGGAGCTGCTCACCGACGTGCTCAACGAGGCGCTGGGTCTGGGGCCCCTGGAGGCGTTCCTCGCCAATGAGGACATCTCCGAGATCATGGTGAACCACGCCAACCAGATCTACATCGAGCGGAAGGGCAAGATCACCCTCTCGGACAAGATCTTCTCCTCCAACCAGGCGGTGCTGGGGGTGATCGAGCGGATCGTGGCGCCGATCGGCCGCCGGATCGACGAGTCCAGCCCGCTGGTGGACGCCCGGCTCAAGGACGGCAGCCGGGTCAACGCGATCATCCCGCCGCTGGCCCTCAAGGGCCCGTGCATCACCATCCGCAAGTTCAAGCGGGACGCGCTGAAGATCGAAGACCTGATCAAGTTCAAGACCATCACCGCCCAGATGGCCGAGTTCCTGGAGATGTGCGTCAAGGCGCACAAGAACATGGTGATCTCCGGGGGCACCGGCTCGGGCAAGACCACCACCTTGAACATCATCAGCTCCTTCATCCCGGAGACCGAGCGGATCATCACCGTGGAGGACGCCGCCGAGCTGCAGCTTCCCCAGGATCACTGGGTGCAGCTGGAGTCCCGCCCGCCCAACCTGGAAGGCAAAGGCGCGATCACCATCCGCGACCTGGTGAAGAACTGTCTGCGGATGCGCCCGGACCGGATCGTGGTCGGCGAGTGCCGCTCCGGCGAGACCCTGGACATGCTGCAGGCGATGAACACCGGTCACGACGGTTCGCTGACCACCCTCCACGCCAACACCCCCCGCGACGCGCTGGCCCGGCTGGAGACGATGGTGCTGATGGCGGGGATGGAGCTGCCGGTGAAGGCGATCCGCGAGCAGATCGCCTCGGCGGTGCACCTGATCGTCCAGCAGACCCGGTTCTCCGACGGGACCCGGAAGATCTGCTTCATCACCGAGATCTCCGGGATGGAGGTCGACATCGTCACCCTCCAGGACATCTTCTATTACAAGCAGGACGGGTTCACCGAAGACGGCAAGGTGCGGGGTCGCTTCGTGGCCACCGGCTTTGTGCCCAAGTTCTACGACGAGCTTCAGCGTCGCGGCATCCCCGTCAACATGAGCATCTTCCGAGAGGATTAGTGGATGGCCACGCTGGTCGTTACCGGCCCGGACGGGTTCAAGGAAGAGAAGGAAGTCGTCGGCGAGATCACCATCGGTCGCGCCGACAACAATGAGCTGGTGCTCACCGCCGGCGGCGTCTCCCGTCGCCATGCGCGGGTGTTGCTCCAGGATGGCCAGGTGGTGGTGGAGGACTCCGGGTCGGCCAACGGGACCTTCATCGACGGGGCCAAGATCAAGGGCCCCACCCCGATCGGCCCGGGCGTCAAGGTGGTGCTGGGCGACTACGAGCTGACGCTCAAGGCCGCCGGGGCCAGGAAGCCCCCTTCCGGTCCCAAGCGCGCCAGCCCCAAGGTGGTCCCGGACAAGCCCGCTCCGCCGGTGCTGGGGGGCTCGGGCGCTCCGCCCACCCGCACCCTGGCCCGTGCGGGCCGGCCGATGACCGACGCGGTGCTGCTGGAGGGCAAGGCCAAGGCTCGCGCCGCCGCGGCCAAGGCCCGGCAGGCCGGACCGCAGCCGACGGTGGAGGGTCCGCAGCTGCGGGGCCTGACCGGACCGTGGGCGGGAAAGGTCTTCCCGATCAACGACCTGGTCACCGTGGGCCGGGTGGCCGGGGTGACCCTGCAGCTGGATGATGACTCGGTCAGCCGCCAGCACGCGGAGCTGGAGCCCACCGAGGAGGGAGTGATCCTCCGCGACCTGGGCAGCGCCAATGGCACCGCGGTCAACGGACAGCCGGTCACCGAGGAGGTGTTGCTCACCCCCGGCGACAGCGTGCAGTTCGGGGTGGTGGAGCTGCAGTTCCAGGATCGCGAGTCGGCGATCCCGCGTCGGGGCCTGGCGGCCGCGGGCGGGGGAGGGCGCGGCAAGCTGATCCTGGCCGCGGTGGCCCTGGTGATGGTGATCCTGGGGGCGGGGCTGGTGCTGAAGCTGACCCAGACGCCCTCCGGCCCGGTGGTCCCCCGGCCGGTGGACACCACCGCCCAGGTGGTGGAGCTGCTCTCGGTGTGCCGCTCCTACGTCTCCACCGAGCTGAACAGCGAGCCGAACTGGAACAAGGCGGAGGAGGCCTGCGACAAGGCGCTGGACCTGGACCCGATCAACGCCGAGGCCAACCAGCTGATCCGCCGAATCAAGTTCGAGCAGGAGAACTTCAGCAACTACGAGGCCGCCGAGCGGGCGATGCGGCTGAACCGCGAGGAGGAGGCGCTGCAGCTGTACTCGAAGATCGAGGAGGGCAGCTCCTACTATCTGAAGGTCAAGGCCCGGATCGCCGACGCGGTGGATCAGACCCTGCGCAGCTCCAAGGCGGAGTGCGACCGTTACGTGCGCAACGGCGAGCTGCGGCCGGCGCTGGAGCGCTGCGAGGCGTTCATGAAGTTCCACTGCCAGCAGCTGTCCCGGGATCAGCTGTACCCGCCGCCGGGTTACAAGCTGCGGATCGACGACTCCGGGCGGCTGGCCAGGAACCAGTGGCGGCCCCCAGATCCGATGTACCGCAAGTTCCTCCGGGTGCGGGCCAAGGTGGATCCCGCCGCGCCGGACTGGACCTGCCCGGTGCTGTCGATCATCCGTCCCCGGGAGAAGGTGGAGGAGTCCTGGCAGCGGGTGGAGAAGGCCCTGCGCGCCCAGCACAGCGAGAAGCTGATGTGGCAGGCCCTGATGCAGTACTGGCAGGGCAAGGACAACGACGCCAACCGCAGCTTCCTGAAGATCGTGGAGGACGTCAGCAAGGCCGACCTGCACCGGCAGTCCCAGGAGCTGCGCCGGGACGCGGCCGCGGTGGCCTCCTTCTTCAAGGCCGGCCAGACCGCGCTGCAGCAGAACGACGTGGAGTCCGCCGCCCAGTCCTTCGAGGAGGCCTGGAACCTGGACATCAAGCTGATGGGAGAGCTGGCGGAGAAGGAGCCCTCCTTCTGGCGTCAGAACATCGGCTCGGACCTGGCGGAGAAGTCCTACGAGCGGGGCAAGTACTACGCCGACCGGCAGGACCCGCTGCGGGCCTGCAAGGTCTGGAAGACCGCGTTCAAGTACTACAAGGGCAACACCTCGGTGAACAAGGCGATCGGCTTCTGCTCCACCCAGGCCACCGCCCACCTGAACAACGCCGGCAGCTGTGAGGCCCTGAAGACGGCGTTGATCTACGCGGTCACCGGGGACGGGGTGGAAGAGAAGGCGGCGCTGAGGAAGGCCGAGCTGGGCTGCCCGTGAGCGAGCCCGCCAAGGTCCTGACCCTGATCGACGCATCGGGGTTCATCTTCCGCGCCTACCACGCGATCACCCACCTCTCCACCTCCCGGGGGGTGCCCACCAACGCGGCCTATGGCTTTACCCGCATGCTGCTCAAGACCCTGCGGGAGCTGGAGCCGACCCACATCGCCCTGGCCTTCGACAAGGAGAGCCGCACCGGCCGGCAGGCGATCGATCCGGAATACAAGGCTACCCGCGAGGGGCCGCCGCCGGATCTGATTCCCCAGTTCGAGCTGATCCGGAAGATCGTCGCGGTGCTCAATGTCCCGGTGCTGGAGTACGCCGGCTGGGAGGCGGACGATGTGATCGGCACCCTGGTGGAGATCGCCCGGAAGGAGGGCTTCTCGGTCCGGGTGATCACCGGGGACAAGGACTTCGTCCAGATCGTGGCTCCGGATGTGGAGCTGTTCGATCCGATGTACGACAAGTGGACCCGGCTGCCGGACGTGCAGGAGCGGCTGGGGATCACCCCCGCCCAGATGACCGACTACCTGGCGCTGATCGGGGACGCGATCGACAACGTGGCCAAGGTCCCGGGGATCGGTCCCAAGACCGCCACCGATCTGCTGCAGCAGTTTGGCAACGTGGAGACGTTGCTGGAGCGGCTGCCGGAGGTGAAGAAGCCGAAGATCCGCGAGAACATCGCCTCCCACCGCGAGTCGCTGCTGCGCGCCAAGCAGCTGGTGACCTTCCGCAAGGATCTGCCGCTGGGGGACGTGAAGCTGGACGATCTGGCCCGTCGGCCGATCCACGACGGCGAGGCCCGGGCGCTGTTCGGGGAGCTGGAGTTCTTCAAGCTGCTGCAGGAGATGCCGTCGCTGCCGCCCACTCCGCTGCCGGAGCGCACCGAGGTTGTCTCCACCCGGGAGGCGGCGGACGCGCTGGCGGCGGAGATCCGCACCGCGGGGACGGTGGCCCTGTACCCGGCCTACGAGGGCAACGCCTATGCGGCCTCGCTGGTGGGGCTGGGGGTGGCGCTGCCCGGGTCCCGGACCTACTACCTGCCGCTGCACCACACCTCGATGCTCGCCGGGCCGCAGCTGCCCCGGGGGGACTTCCAGGCGGCGCTGGGCCCGGTGCTGGCGGACCCGGAGATCCTCAAGGACGGGCACGATCTGAAGGCGCTGTCGCTGCTGCTCTCCGCGCTGGGGCTGGAGCTGGGCGGGGCCCACGGGGACGTGGAGCTGCTCTCGTACCTGCTCAACCCCTCGCGGCGGGAGCACGCGCTGCAGGACATTGCCCGCGAGCGGCTGCGGCTGGAGCTGCCCACCCGCCCGGCCTCGGCGCTGGGAAAGAAGGGGACCGCGCTCTCGGATCTGGGCGTGGACGAGCTGGCCGGCTGCTACGGGTCGTGCGCGGAGGGCGCGCGCCGCCTGGCCGCCGAGCTGTGGCCTGAGTTGGAGAACGTGGGCCTGGCCAAGCTGGCCCAGCAGATCGAGCTGCCGCTGTTGCCGGTGCTGGCCAGGATGGAGCGGGCCGGAGTGCGGCTGGACAAGGACGTGCTGGCCAAGATGAGCCAGACGGTGGACGCGCAGTGCCTGGACCAGGAGAAGCAGCTGCACCTGCTGGCCGGGCGGGAGTTCATGGTGAACTCCAACCAGCAGCTGGCCGAGGTGCTGTTCAACGAGCTGAAGCTGCCGGTGATCAAGAAGGGCAAGACCGGCCCCTCCACCGACTCCGAGGTCCTGGAGAAGCTGGCCGAGCAGCACCCGCTGCCCCGGGCGATCCTGGAGTACCGCACCCTCTCCAAGCTCAAGAGCACCTATCTGGATCCGCTGCCCTCGATGGTGGGCCGGGATGGACGGCTGCACACCACCTTCAATCAGGCGGCGGCCGCCACCGGGCGGCTCTCCTCCACCGATCCCAACCTGCAGAACATCCCGATCCGCACCGAGCTGGGCCGGGAGATCCGCCGGGCGTTCGTGGCGGAGGAGGGGAACCAGCTGGTCTCCGCCGACTACAGCCAGATCGAGCTGCGGATCCTGGCCCACTACGCCCAGGACCCGGCGCTGCTGGACGCCTTCGAGAAGGACGAGGACATCCACACCCGGACCGCGGCGGAGGTGTTCGGGGTGCCCCCGGAGCAGGTGACCCGCGAGCAGCGCAGCGCCTCCAAGATGGTCAACTTCGGGATCGCCTATGGGCTCTCCCCGCACGGGTTGTCCACCCGGTTGAACATCTCCAACGAGGAGGCGGCCTCGATCATCGACCGGTACTTCGCGCGCTACGCGGGGATCAAACGCTACCTGGATGAGACCCTGGAGAAGGCCAAGCGCACCGGCTACGTGGAGACCCTGTTCGGGCGCCGGCGCTACATGGCGGACCTCAACTCCCGCAACCGCGGCGCGGCCCAGGCGGCGGAGCGGGCGGCGATCAACATGCCGATCCAGGGGACGGCGGCGGACCTGATCAAGCTGGCGATGATCCAGCTGGACCGGGAGCTGACTGCCCGGAAGCTGAAGACCCGGATGCTGCTCCAGGTGCACGACGAGCTGATCTTCGAGGCCCCGGAGGCGGAGGTGGAGCAGGTGGTGGCCCTGGCCCGGGAGAAGATGTCCGGGGTCTCCACCCTCAGCGTCCGGTTGCGGATCGACGTCGGGGTGGGGCGCAGCTGGGCGGAGGCCCACTAGGAGAATCAGGCACTTGGCGCCCGATGGGGCGCCGCGTCAGATTTGTGGGGGCATGTAGGCAACTTCCATTCTCAACCGTCGAGAATGTTCGCATCCCGGTCGGATTCCCCGACCCGGCCCTCACGAAGGCCTTGCCGCCATGACCGACATCTCCCGCCTCTCCCGTCCCGTCGTTCCCCCCACCGCTTCCACCCCGGCCACCGTGGAGTCCAAGCCGGTCGCCGCCGCCGCGCCGGCCGCCGCCGCGGCGCCCACCGACGCCCTGGTCGGGGCCCGCGCTGGCCGCAACGTGGCCGATGCCGGCCGCTCCGCTGGCGAGACCCACCTGGCCTCGCAGTCCGCGGTGCATGGCGGTCCCCAGGCCGAGGCGGTCAAGGTCTCTCCAGAGGTGGCCGCGCTGGGCAAGAAGTACGACCTGGGCGCGGCCCAGTACTCCGACAAGTACGGCGTGTCCTTCGAGCGGGGCTACGTGGGCCTGGAGAAGGGCAAGGTGGTATCGATCAACGTCCCCTTCCAGCACACCGTGAAGCCCGGTGACACCCTGACCAAGATCGCCAAGAAGTTCGAGACCGACGTGACCTTCCTGGCCGAGATCAACGGCATCAAGGATCCGAACAAGATCCAGGTCGGGCAGAAGCTGGACGTGGGCCTCAGCGGGCAGGTGATCATGCCCGGGGACACCCTCTCCAAGTACGCCAACCAGACCGGCGTCTCGGTGGAGGACATTGCCCGTCTCAACGGGATCAAGGATCCGAACAAGATCAAGGCCGGGGACGTGATCGGCCTCCCCTGGATGGGCTGCTAGCTCCTCCGCGGACGAGCAGGTGCAAAGGGCGCTGGCTCCGGCAACGGGGTCGGCGCCTTTTGGCTTCCGGGGGCCGAACCGCACGGCTCGTGGTACTCCTGTGTGGGCGCAGTGACTTGCCGCGCCCCGAAGGGGATGAACCGTGAACCGACCTGCCTCCAACGGCTCCACCGCCCTGCTGATCGCTCCTTCCTTCCAGGGGCTCTCCGAGAAGCTCAACGAGCTGGAGCACGCCGTCTCCCGTCAGGCGGAGCGCTTCCAGGCGGTGCTGGAGATCGGCGCGGAGATCTCCAGCGCCAAGCAGCTGGATGATCTGCTGCGGCTGGTGATGGACCGGCTGACCGCGCTGCTGGGCGCGGAGGCCTCCACCCTGTTCATGCTGGACCGGGACAAGAAGGAGCTGTGGTCCCGGGTGCTCAAGGGCTCTTCGCTCAAGGAGATCCGGGTCCCGCTGGACAGCGGGATCGTGGGCAGCGTGGTCCAGTCCGGCAAGCCGCTGTTGATCGCGGATGCCTACGCGGACATCCGCTTCAACCCGGAGATCGATCGGGTCTCCGGCTTCCGCACCCGGTCGATCTGCGCCGCCCCGCTGCGCCACGTCTCCGGGCGGGTGCTGGGGGTGGTGGAGGTGCTGGACCGCAAGGTCAACGCCTTTGGCCCCGAGGATCTGGCCCTGGTGGAGGCGGTGGGCACCCAGATCGCCGCGGTGCTGGAGAACGTGCTGCTGTACGAGGAGCTGCGCCGACAGAACGAGCAGCTGATCCAGGCCAAGTACGAGCTGTCCCAGCGGGTGGAGGAGCTGGACCTGCTGTTGGAGGTGGAGAAGGCGGTCTCCGCCACCGAGACCGAGTCGGATCTGCTGGAGCAGATCCTGGCCAAGGTGTGCGCGGTGCTGGAGGCGGGCGCGGGGTCGATCCTGCTGCTGGAGGACGAGGAGGACGGAGGGGCGCTGTACTTCCGCTCCGCCCGGGGCGCGCGCAGCGAGTCGCTGGTGGCGCTGGCGCTCAAGCCGGGGCAGGGGATCGCCGGCCGGGTGGCGGAGACTGGCAAGCCGATCCGGGTCCTGCAGGCGGAGGACTCCGACTATTACGATCGCAGCATCGCCAAGAAGCTGAACCTGACCATCGGCGCGGTGCTGGCCGTCCCCATCCCCGGGCGGGATGGCCCGCTGGGCGCGCTGGAGCTGTTGAACAAGAAGGGCGGCTTCACCGAGGCGGACGAGCGCGCGGCCACCCTGCTGGCGGTCCAGATGGGCCGGGCGATCGGGCTGCGGATCAAGCGGGAGGAGGAGGCGCGTGGTGAGCGGCTGGCGTCGATTGGCCAGATGCTCTCCGGGGTGCTCCATGACCTGCGCACCCCGATGACGATCATCAGCGGCTATGCCTCGCTGATGGCCTCGGAGGAGGACGGGAAGGAGCGGGAGGGGATCGCCCAGGTGATCGAGAAGCAGGTCGAGCAGATCAACGCCATGACCCGCGAGACCCTGGCCTTTGCCCGCGGGGAGCAGGAGATCCTGCTGCGCAAGGTCTACCTGCAGAACTTCGTGGCCGAGGTGGAGGAGTACCTGCGCAAGGACTTCGAGCGCACCCAGGTGGAGCTTCGGGTGCAGCCCAACTACACCGGCGCGGTGCGGGTGGACGAGAACAAGCTCAAGCGGGTGGTCTACAACATCGCCCGCAACGCGGTGCAGGCCATGCCCCAAGGGGGCCGCTTCACCTTCTCGGTGGACCGTGACGGGGACGATCTGCTGCTGCGCTTCGTGGACAACGGACCGGGCATCCCCGCCGAGATCCAGGACAAGCTGTTCGGCTCCTTCGTCACCGCCGGGAAGAAGAACGGCACCGGCCTGGGCCTGGCGATCGTGAAGAAGATCGCCGAGGAGCACGGCGGATCGGTCAGCTTCAAGAGCAAGCCGGGGAAGGGCACCACCTTCGAGGTCCGGGTGCCCGCCGGAACCCCGGCCTGATCGCGGGCCCAACGAGGATCCGGTTCAGGAGCGCCGGTGGGCTCCGGAACTTCGGCCTGAACGCGCGGCGCCGACCGCGCAGGGAGTTCCTCAGTGTAGCTGCGAGGCCGCCTGGACCTGCGCCTGGAGGGCGCGCGGACGCTCGAAGTACTCCAGCACGATCCCGCCGAAGGGGATGGCCGGCTCGGTGCCCAGCGGATCGGTCAGCCGGGCAAAGAGGGCGGTGGAGGACTGCACCGCCTCGTCCAGCAGGGCGTGGATCACGGTGCGGTCGTTCTCGTTGCCGCCCAGCACCTCCACCGCATCCACCAGACAGCGGCGCAGGGCGGTGAACTCGGCGTACAGCGCCTGGATCCCACGCTCGGTGGACAGCCGCAGCACCCCGCGGGTCCGCGACCAGGCATGACCTTCCACCCCGGCCAGCGAGTTGCCGATCTCGCGGACGAAGTTCTCCACCACATCGTCCAGCAGGTTGTCCGGGACCTGTCCCTTGGTCGCCTCGGTGAACCGCACCCGCCGCCACGCCGCCGCCACGCGATCCGGCCGGGTGGTCAACACCCGCGCCACCTTCGACCCGACCCGGTTCCGCCGCTCGCCCATTGTTCTCCCCCGTGGTTCCATCGCGGGTCCGGCTCTAGCAATCGGCCGGCCAACCCTCCCGGTCGCGATTTCGGCCGGTTGCACGGACTGTGGGTGGAAGGCGCCGGAAAGAGTTACCGCGCTGTCCGGTGGCTGACGGGGAGCTCGCCGACCGACCGGCGTCCAGGCTCCCGGTGGAGGAAGGAAAGTTCCCTGGCGCGGTAGGGCCGCGTCGCCGCCCCGCCCCCGGTGTGTGGCAGCGGACGAACCCACGCAGGCACACCGGTTGCTGTGCTCTCCTTGGGGGGAGGTGCAGTGGTCCTGGGCGCGGCGTGGGCGTGGATGGCGGTGGCCGCGGCCTGTGCCAATCCCGCCCTGTTGCGGGCGTACACCGCGCCAGGGTGGACGGACGTTCCGCAGCACGGGGTGGCGTCCCACCTGACCCCGGGGGTGATCCTGGAGGGCGCGCGGGGAGAGCGGGAGGGGGCCTGGCTGGTCCTCCAACCCGCCGGCCCCTGGGTGGACCTGGAGCTGACAGTCACCGAGCTGCGCCGGGGGCGAGCGGTGCTTCCTCCGGAGAACATCCGGGTGCTGAGGGCGGGCTACGAGCACGCCGCCGACGGTCGGATCCTGGCCGACGCCGCGCTGCCGCTGCAGCATTCGAAGCTGCGCGATCCCCGGCTGCCGGAGTCCAGCAACCTTCCCCTGTGGATCGAGTTCCAGCTGCCCGAGGACCTGCCCGCCGGCGAGTACCGGGGCACGGTGCGGGCCCGCATCGGTTGTGAGTCCACCGAGGTCCCGGTCCGGCTGACGGTCCATCCGCTGAGCCTGCCGCTGGGAGGCGGGGAGGTCCTGCTCACCCCGGAGCAGCTGCGCGGCTGGACCCCGGGGCACGCGCTCTCCGCCCGTCGCGCGGGAGTGAGGCTGCTCTCCGGGGGGCAAGGGGGAGGTGGGGGCACCGGATGGCAGGTCCCGGTGGGGGACCGCGGAGCGATCGGTCTGGGGCTGGGGGCTCCGGGCACCAGCGCGTACGCCATCGCCTGGCTGTCCTTCCGGGATGGCGCGGACTGGCTGCTGTACCGGGAGGGCGCCGACGGACTGGACCGTTCACTGCGGCGCCAGGACGCGCTCTGGTATCCGGGGGAGGCGGGGCCCGGAGGCGCGCCGGTGGAGAGCATCCGCCTGCTGCGGATCCGCGACGCGCTGGAGATGCGCGCCTTGATCGCCGAGGCCCAGCGCCGGGGCCAGGGCGCGGAGGTGGCCCGGTGGAGCCGGCGGCTGACGCCTCCGGGCGGGCACTGCTCCAATGATCCGGACGCCTACGCCAGCGCCCGCAGCGCGCTGCTGCGCCGGTTGGGCCGGGGAAGGCGCTGACCGCCCCAGGTCAGTGCAAGGTCGCCTTGGGCGGACGGGCCTCGGACTCCTCCTGCACCTGGTCCTCCTCCGTCGGCAACGAGAGCTCCTCGGCGGGCTCCTGGCTCTCCGCCTCCAGGATCCGGCGCGCGGCCTCCTCGGCCAGCTCCTCCTCTTCCATCGCCTCCAGGCGCCGGCGCTTGACCACCCGGACCCTCAAATAGGCGACCACGCACAGTCCGGCGGCGCCGATCCACAGCAGCGAGCTGGTGACCGTGATCGGCAGCCACCCGTAGCGGCGGGGCAGCCCCTCGCGGAAGGTGCGCTCCTCGTCGTTGAAGGTGACCTTGAAGGCGGTGGCGAAGGCGGCGCGGAAGTCCTCGCCGGCGGCCATCGCGTCCAGCAGCCGGGAGAAGCCGGCCGGGCCGTGACGGTCCAGCAGGTAGGCGAAGAAGGACTCCGACTGGGCGTAGGCGATCTCCACGTCCGAGGGACGATCCGGCCAGCGGGTCTCCAGATCCTCGAACGGAAACACCCGGTCCAGGCGGATGGCGCGGAAGAGGGCGGTGTAGCGGGAGACGGAGAGGCGCTCGCCGGCCACGTGCATCGCGAAGCCCTCCTGGAACCAGCGGGGCCAGCCCTGGGCCAGCCTTCCCAGCGCCACGTGCGCCAGCTCATGGCGCAGCACCTGGTCCCCCTCCGGACCGGCCAGGGAGGCGGCGTTGAGCAGCAGGATCCCGTGGGCAGGGTAGGCCAGCGCCTCGGCCCAGGTGGGCAGCTGGCTGCCCGGGAGCGCCAGGGCCTGCAGCTCGTCGCGCCCCAGGCCGACCCGGACCTCCATCTCCCCCGGCCAGTCGCGCCCCAGGACGTTGCGAAAGTCGGTGCGGGCCTCTTCGATCCGCTGGGCGAGGTGCTCCGCGGATCCCTTGCTCTTCTCGGTGTAGAGCAGCCGGAAGCGTTCGGTGCGCAGCTCCCCGGAGACGATCTCCGGGCGGGGCGCGGGCACCAGCGGCACCGGCGGCTGCTGTGCATGGGAGGAGGACAGCCCGTTGGCCCACGCCGGACCGGAGAGCAACAACAACGCCGACAAGAGGAGGTGCCAGGTCCGCAAGACGGCCCAGTCATAACAAGACGACGGGAGGGACGCCCCACACACCCTGTCGCACACGGGGGCCCCGCCGCGCTCCCGGTTTCCCGGAGTGTGGCGGCCGGGCGGTCAGCGGCTCACAGCAACTCCAGCGCGCGTTCCAGGCTGACCCCGACCACCCGAATCCGCTTTCGCTTGGAGGCCTCGCCGGCGACCAGCTCCACCTGGCGCTTGGGGATGTGGAACAACCCGGCGAAGAACGCGATCACCTCGGCGTTCGCCTCTCCCTCCACCGGGGGCGCGGCGATCTGGACCTTCAGCCGGCCGTCGTGCTCACCGATCAGCCGGGAGCGGGAGGCCCGGGGCTGGACCACCAGCTCCAGCTCAATCCCGACCGGGGTGGCCTTCAGATACGGCGGCACCCGGACTCAGCCTTCGGAGGCCTTCTTGGACAGGAAGGACACGTTGTCCTCCACCCGCTCCCAGTCGCGATCGGCGAAGCCGGGGCTGGAGAAGGACTCCAGCAGCTTGTGGTGGGAGTCGATGATCGAGCGGACCTGGGACTCGAACTGCAGCCGCTGCCGCTTGAGCTCGTTGATGTCCTCCACCACCTGGACCAGCTTCTGGTGGGCGCTCTGGACGATCTTCTCCGCCTGGTGCTCGGCGTCCGCGAGGATGATCTCCGCCTCCTTCTTCGAGGCCACCTTCATGTCCTCGCTGATCCGCTGGGCGGTGACCATCGTCTCCTGGAGGGTGCGCTCGCGCTCCTGATGGAGCTCCAGCTTCGCAGAGCTGCGCTTCTGCTCCTCCTTGAGGGCGATGTTCTCCTTCACCACCTCCTCGAACTCTCCGGCCACCAGCTCCAGGAAGGCCTCCACCTCCCGCTGGGCGTAGCCACGAAAGGCGCTCCCGAACCGCTTCTGTCGGATGTCCAGGGGGGTGATCTTCATGCCGCCATTCTACCCACGTTGAGCACCGTCTCCAGGAACCGTCTCCTTCAGGCCGCGTCTGGCTGCCTGCCGGCCCCGCTATGGGTCAGCCACCGGAGCCAGCTCCACGAAGAAGAGCGCCTGCTGCCCGCTCTCGACGCTCAGGGCCTTCACCTGCCGCACGTACCGCGCTCCGGTGAACTGCAGCCGGTAATCGCCCTGGGGCACGTGCAGCTCGAAGCGGCCCTCGTCATCGGTGCGGACCTCGGTGCGTTGCGGGGCCAGGTCCCCCAGCACCGCCACGCTCACCCCCCGGGCCGGCTGGCCTCCGCTGCGGACCTCTCCGCGGACCGTGGCCGGCGGGGGAAGGACCGCCCGCTCCAGCCGGACCGACAGCTCCGCCTGGCCGCCGGGGGGGACATGGACCGCCTCGGTGGCGACCAGGAACCCGGCCTTGGCGACCTCCAGTTCGACCACCCCCGGGCCCTCGGCTGGCAACTCGAACCCCCCGTCGGGACCGGTGGTGGTCTGCGCACCGCCCTTCGAACGCACCACCCCCCCGGCCACCGGCGTCTGGCCCGCCAGCACCCGCCCACGGATTGTCCCCGGCGTTTGGGGAGTAGGCGCGGAGGGGCCGGTGGGCGCCACCTGCTCGTCGCGCGCCGGTGCTCCCTGACCCAGCGCAACGGTCAGCGACAGCCCCCACATGCCCCACCAGGCCCGGGGAGCGGTGGCGGCGGCGACCTCGGTGTCTGCGCTCAGCGTGGTCTGCGGGAGCGCGGAGACCTGGGGGAGGTTGCCACCCGCGAGAATCGCGGACAGCCGCACCAGGTGGAAGATCCCGGTCCAGGTCCGTCCAAGATCCACCGCCAGCCCCGCGTACGCCGCCGGGAACAGCCCCAGTGCCGAGGCGGTCCCGACCAGCAGCGGCGCCGTCCGCGGCTCGGTGGGACACGCGCCGGCCAGGCCGGACTCCGGGCTGGCGCACCACTTTCCGTCCGCGGCCAGCACCGTGAGCGCGCCACCGCCGATCGCATGGAGCTCGACCCAGGAGGGCGAGGTCAACCGCAGATCGCCTGCCGCCTCCAACGTGCCCTTGATCAGCGACAGCTCCAGCGGCGGCCGCTCCGGATCGCTGTAGTGGCCGTAGGCGCCGCCCGCGGTGAGCGCCAGACCGAAGCGGCGCTCCTCGCCGAAGGAGCGCCGATAGCGCACCATCGGCTCCAGGTATCCGGCCGCCCCGCCCACCACGCGGGCGCCGATCGAAACGCCCAGGTCCCCCAGCAGCCGGCCCGGATCCACGAACCCGGAGAGCTGCGGGAGGACGGTGCCGTAGGACGCGCGCTCTTCTCCCAGCGGGACGACCGCGTCGGTGACGAAGTAGCCCGGGGAGAGCGCGGCGCTCACCTCCACCTGGGCGCGCGGATCCGCGGTGGACGTGGTGAACGTCGCGCCCGGCATCGGCCCTGCGGTCACGCAGCCAATCACCCACAACGGCAGCGCTGTCAGCGCCAGACCGCGAAACGACATACGCACCTCCAGGCGGTTCCCAGCCGATCGTGCAATTCGCTCGCCTTGCAGTCCCAGGCGACTATTCCGGACCGCTACTCGCGAAAGGGCGGGACACCGTCCGCAGTGTGCGCGTCGACGCCCGGCTAGTTCTTCTCCAGGAACTGCTCGCCCAGCTCGCGAGCGCGCTTGGTGGCCGCCTCCACCGCGTTGATCAGGGTGGTGCGCAGTCCCCCGGCCTCCAGGGTGTGCAGCCCGGCGATCGCGGTCCCTCCCGGGGAGGTGACCTGATCCTTGAGCTGTCCGGGATGGGACCCGGTCTCGATCAGCAGCTGCGCGCTGCCGAACACAGTCTGCGCCGCCAGCTTCAGCGCGGTGTAGCGGGGCAGGCCGACCTTCACCCCGGCGTCGGAGAGGGCCTCGATCATCAAGAACACGTAGGCCGGGCCGCTGCCGGAGAGTCCGGTGACCGCGTCCAGCAGGCTCTCCTCCAGCACGGTGGTGATCCCCACCGACTGGAAGATGGCGCTGGCCGTGTCCAGGTCCTCCTGGGTGGCGTGCTCGCCGGGGGCCAGCGCGCAGGCGCCAGAACCGACCAGGGAGGGGGTGTTGGGCATGGCGCGGACGATCCGCGCGCCGGCGCCCAGCTTCCGCTCCAGCGCGGCGATCGGAACTCCGGCCGCCACCGAGATCACCAGCTTGGAGTGATCAATCGCCGGAGCGATCTGGACCAGGACCTTGCCCATCACCTGGGGCTTGACCGCCAGCACCACCACGTCGGCCTCCTGGGCCGCGCGCATGTTGTCGGTGGTGACGTTGACCGGATAGCCCTTCTTGAATTCCTCCATCCGCTCGCCGCGGCGGAAGGTGGCGGTGATCTCCCCCGGCAGCGCCTGCTCGGCGCGCAGCAGCCCCTTGATCAGGGCCTCCGCCATGTTGCCGGTGCCAATGAACGCGATCTTCTTCTTGAGCATGGGGTTACTTGGGGGAGGCGGCGGGGGAAGCGCCGCGGGAGAGGAGCTCCCGGGCGAAGGTCTGCAGGCGCACCCCGTGGCGGGAGTCCGCCTGGATGCTCTCCAGCAGGATCTGCGAAGTGCGGGTGCGCTGGAAGGCCAGGCCCTCCAGGGCGGCCAGCTTCACCGCCTCGCCGGGGCGGGGATGCCGGATCAGGTTGGCCAGGATCTCCTCCGCGCGCGGGTGCTGGTAGCTGCGCAGGGCGCGCACCGCCGCCAGCTGCACCGCCGGATACGGATCGAGGGCGAAGTCGGCCAGCAGGTTGATCACCCGCGGATCGCCCAGCAGCCCCAGATCCTCCACTGCCAGGACCCGGATCTCCTCGGGGGCAGGCTCGTAGGCGGCCAGGATCGCGCGCAGCAGGGCGGCGTCCTCCGAGGTGGCAGCCGTTGCGGGCTGCTGGGCCCAGGCGACCTGGGAGAGACCCACTGCACAGAACAAGGAGAGGAGGGTGCGCACGACCGCTTTCTACCTCAGCGGGGCCCGGTTAGGGGGCGACGGCGACCAGCGCGGGCTGCCGGGCCTGCTCGCTGGCACGACGGGCGCGGTGGGAGAGGATCCGCTCGTAGGCCAGGTTCAGGGTCCGCATCCGCTCGGCGTCCCCGCCGCGGTCCGGGTGGGACGCCATCGCCAGCTCCCGGTAGCGGGTCTTGATCTGGACATCCGAGTCCACCGGGGAGACCCCCAGCAACCGGTAGGGATCCTGGTCATCCAGCGAGGACAGCCACCGCTCCAGCCGGGACTTGACCGCCTCGAAGTCGGCGGCCGGCTTCTGCTGGGAGCCCACCGGACGCGCCTGGAACTTGGAGTCCGAGCGCAGCACGTCCGAATAGGTCGAGGAGATCCACCGGCGGCACCGGGGACAGCGGAAGTACTGCATGGTGCCCCCGCCTCCAGAGTGCGGCGTCATCGCCACCCCACAGGCCCGGCACTCCATCTCCACGTTCGACAGATCCAGGACGCTACCTCCCTGTAGCGCACTGTCGCTCGATTCGATCCCCGGTCAAGAAAACACCCGAAGCTCGCGCACTTGCGTCGTCCCTTGCCTGGCTGGCTGCCCTGGAGCCAGGGGAGCAAGGCCGGGTGGGAACGGAAGGCCCCAGGGGACAGGTTGATCACGGATAGGACCAGGAGGTCTCGATTGGCCCAGCGGAATCGTGGTGGGGTTGGCGGCAACGGCGCAGTGAAGTCTGGAAAGCGGACCCTCAAGCGGCCCCCGGCGGCGCCGAAGACCGCGAGACGTCCGACCCGGCTGGTCTCCGGTGACAGCCTGCTGGTGCTGCTGCAGGCGCTGCGCGGGCTACACGAGGGCAACTTCAACATCCGCCTCCCGGACACCACCGGAGACCGGGTGCTGGACCAGATCGGCGAGGCCTTCAACGGGGTGGCAGTGGTCACCGGCCGGCTGACGGAGGAGATCGTCCGCATCGAACGGGTGGTCGGCCGCGAGGGCCGGATGAACGAGCGCGCCTTCCTCACCAACGCCACCGGGGACTGGAGCCGGGCGCTGGGATCGGTCAACGCGCTGATCGAGGACCTGGTGCAGCCCACCACCGAGGTGTCCCGGGTGCTGGCGGCGGTGGCCAAGGGCGATCTGACCCAGAAGATGTCCCTGGAGATCGAAGGGCAGCCGGTGAAGGGCGAGTTCTTGCGCATCGGCACCACGGTGAACTCGATGGTGGATCAGCTCTCCTCCTTCGCCGCCGAGGTGACCCGCGTGGCCAAGGAGGTGGGCTCGGAAGGGAAGCTGGGCGGACAGGCGGAGGTGGCCGGCGCGGCCGGGATCTGGCGCGACCTGGTCTTCAACGTGAACCAGTTGGCCAACAACCTCACCAACCAGGTGCGGAACATCGCCGAGGTGACCACCGCGGTCGCCAAGGGTGACCTCTCCAAGAAGATCACCGTCGATGCGCGCGGCGAGGTGCTGGAGCTCAAGAGCACCATCAACACCATGGTGGACCAGCTCAACTCGTTCGCCGCCGAGGTGACCCGCGTCGCCAAGGAGGTGGGCACCGAGGGAATCCTGGGCGGGCAGGCGCACGTGAAGGGGGTCTCCGGCGTCTGGAAGGACCTCACCGACAACGTGAACTTCATGGCCTCCAACCTCACCACCCAGGTCCGGGGGATCGTGAAGGTGATCACCGCGGTGGCCGGTGGAGACCTGACCCAGAAGCTGATGGTCCCCTCCAAGGGGGAGATCGCCGCCCTGGGCGCCACCTTGAACAACATGACCGACACCCTGGCGGTCTTCGCCCAGCAGGTGATCGCGGTGGCCAAGACGGTGGGGGTGGAGGGCAAGCTGGGCGCGCAGGCAGAGGTGCCCGGTGCCTCGGGCATGTGGCGGTCGTTGACCGACAACGTGAACCTGCTGGCCAACAACCTCACCGCCCAGGTGCGGAACATCGCCGAGGTCACCACCGCGGTGGCCAAGGGCGATCTCTCCAAGAAGATCAGCGTCGAGGCCCGCGGCGAGGTGAACGAGCTGAAGAACACCATCAACACCATGGTGGATCAGCTGCGGTCCTTCGCCTCGGAAGTGACCCGCGTGGCCCGCGAGGTGGGCACCGAGGGACGGCTGGGCGGTCAGGCGGAGGTGCAGGGCGTCTCCGGCACCTGGAAGGATCTGACCGACAACGTGAACGTGCTGGCCGCCAACCTCACCGACCAGGTGCGGAACATCGCCAACGTCACCACCGCGGTGGCCAACGGCGACCTCTCCCAGAAGATCTCGGTCAGCGCCAAGGGGGAGATCCTGGAGCTGAAGAACACCATCAACATCATGGTGGACCAGTTGCGGTCCTTCGCCTCGGAGGTGACCCGCGTGGCCCGCGAGGTGGGCACCGAGGGCAAGCTGGGCGGACAGGCCAAGGTGCCCGGGGTGGCCGGCGTCTGGAAGGACCTGACCGACAACGTGAACGTGTTGGCCGGCAACCTCACCGATCAGGTGCGGAACATCGCCAAGGTCACCACCGCGGTCGCCAACGGGGACCTCTCCCAGAAGATCACGGTGGAGGCGCGCGGCGAGATCCTGGAGCTGAAGAACACCATCAACACCATGGTGGAGCAGCTGCGGTCCTTCGCCTCCGAGGTGACCCGGGTGGCCCGCGAGGTGGGAACCGAAGGGAAGCTGGGCGGTCAGGCCAAGGTGGGCGGGGTCTCCGGCACCTGGAAGGATCTGACCGACAACGTGAACTCCATGGCCTCCAACCTCACCTCCCAGGTGCGGAACATCGCCCAGGTGACCACCGCGGTGGCCCGCGGAGATCTCTCCAAGAAGATCACCGTGGATGTACGAGGCGAACTCCTGGAGCTGAAGAACACAATCAACACCATGGTGGACCAGCTGAACTCCTTCGCCGGGGAGGTGACCCGCGTGGCCCGCGAGGTGGGCACCGAAGGAAAGCTGGGCGGTCAGGCGGACGTGAAGGGCGTCTCCGGAGTCTGGAAGGACCTGACCGAGAACGTGAACTTCATGGCCCGCAACCTGACCACCCAGGTGCGCGGGATCGTGAAGGTGGTGACCGCGGTCGCCAACGGCGACTTGCGCCAGCGGCTGGCGGTGGACGCCAAGGGCGAGGTGGCGGCGCTGGCCGAGACCATCAACAACATGACCGAGACCCTGGGGACGTTCGCCGAACAGGTGTCCACGGTCGCCCGGGAAGTGGGCGTGGAAGGAAAGCTGGGCGGGCAGGCCCGGGTCCCGGGCGCCGCCGGCACCTGGAAGGACCTGACCGACAACGTGAACTTCATGGCCCGCAACCTCACCACCCAGGTGCGCGGGATCGTCAAAGTGGTGACCGCGGTCGCCAACGGAGACCTGACCCAGAAGCTGGTGGTGGATGCCCGGGGCGAGGTGGCCGCGCTGGCGGACACCATCAACAGCATGACCACCACCCTGGCCACCTTTGCCGATCAGGTGAGCACGGTGGCCCGCGAGGTGGGCACCGCCGGCAACCTGGGCGGACAGGCCAAGGTGCCTGGCGCCAAGGGCACCTGGCGGCAGCTGACCGACAACGTGAACCAGCTGGCCGCCAACCTCACCACCCAGGTCCGCGCCATCTCGGACGTGGCCACCGCGGTGACCGCCGGCGATCTGACCCGGTCAATCACCGTCGAAGCCCAGGGGGAGATCGCGGCCCTGAAGGACAACGTCAACCAGATGATCGGCAACCTGCGTGAGACCACGCAGAAGAACACCGAGCAGGACTGGCTGAAGACCAACCTGGCCCGCTTCAGCTCGATGATGCAGGGGCAGAAGAATCTGGAGGCGGTCTCCCGGCTGATCATGTCCGAGCTGACCCCGCTGGTCTCCGCCCACCACGGCGCGTTCTTCATGATGGACCAGGAGCACAACACCCCGATCATGAAGCTGGTCTCCACCTACGCCTACCGGGAGCGCAAGACGCTGCAGACCCGCTACCACCTGGGCGAGTCGCTGGTGGGGCAGTGCGCGCTGGAGCGCAAGACCATCCTGTTGACCAAGGTCCCCTCCGACTACATCCAGATCTCGTCCGGGCTGGGAGAGTCCGCGCCGCTGAACGTGATCGTCCTTCCGGTCTTGTTCGAAGGCCAGGTCAAGGCGGTGATCGAGCTGGCCTCCTTCCACCCCTTCTCGCAGATCCACCAGATCTTCCTGGATCAGCTCACCGAGAGCATCGGCGTGGTGCTGAACATGATCAGCGCCAACATGCGCACCGAGGAGCTGCTCACCCAGTCGCAGAAGCTGACCCACGAGCTGCAGTCCCAGTCCCAGGAACTGACCGCCCAGCAGGACGAGCTGAAGCGATCCAACTCCGAGCTGGAGACCCAGGCTCTGGAGCTGGAGGAGAAGGCCAAGCAGCTGGAGCTGCAGAACGCCAAGGTGGAGGAGAAGAACCGGGAGGTGGAGACCGCCCGCCGCTCGCTGGAGGAGAAGGCCGAACAGCTGGCCCTGATCTCCAAGTACAAGTCGGAGTTCCTGGCCAACATGTCCCACGAGCTGCGCACCCCGCTCAACTCGCTTTTGATCCTGGCCAAGCTGCTGGGAGACAACCGGGACGGGAACCTGAACTCCAAGCAGGTGGACTACGCCCAGACCATCCACAGCTCGGGTTCGGATCTGCTGACCCTGATCAACGAGATCCTGGACCTCTCCAAGGTGGAGGCCGGGAAGATGAGGGTGGAGCCGCGCGAGGTCTCCATGGACGACGTGGAGGAGTTCGTGCAGCGGTCCTTCGACCCGGTGGCCGAGGACCGGGGGCTGAAGCTGGAGGTGCTGGTGGAGCCGAAGCTGCACTCCATCTACACCGATCCCCAACGGCTGCAGCAGGTGCTCAAGAACCTGCTCTCCAATGCCTTCAAGTTCACCGAGCGGGGAACGGTGACCCTGAAGATCGCGCCCGCCGATCACGACGCGGTGTTCGACAACCCGATCCTGCGCGCCGCGCCGGAGGCGGTGGCCTTCTCGGTCACCGACACCGGGATCGGCATTCCCTACGAGAAGCAGAAGCTGATCTTCGAGGCCTTCCAGCAGGCGGACGGCACCACCAGCCGTCGCTACGGGGGTACCGGGCTGGGGCTTTCGATCAGCCGGGAGATCGCGCGGCTGCTGGGCGGTGAGCTGCAGGTGACCAGCGTCCCCAACCAGGGCAGCACCTTCACCTTCTTCCTGCCCTCCCGCTACCAGGGTCAGCCGGGAGAGGACGAGCTGACCCAGCCGCTGCCCTGGACCCTGGGCGATCCCACCCGGGCCGCTCGGACGGTCAACCGGCTGGAGGTCCCCACCGGCAAGGAGGTGGAGGAGATCGAAGACGACCGGGAGGCGATCCGCGAAGGGGACAAGGTGCTGCTGGTGATCGAGGACGACGTGAAGTTCGCCCGGATCATGCTGCAGATGGCGCGGGAGAAGGGCTTCAAGGTGGTGGTGGCCACCCGGGGAGACACCGGGCTGGGGCTGGCCAACGAGCTGCTGCCGGACGCGATCACCCTGGACATCCAGTTGCCGGTGATTGACGGCTGGTCGGTGCTGGACCGCCTCAAGCGCAACCCGCGCACCCGCCACATCCCGGTGCACGTGATCTCGGTGGTGGACCGCCAGCACCACGGGGCCACGGTGGGCGCGTTCGCCTACCTGGAGAAGCCGGTCAGCAAGGACGCGCTGGACGGGGCGCTGAACCACATGTCCCGCTACCTGGATCGGAGGGTCAAGCAGCTGCTGCTGATCGAGGATGATCCGCAGCAGGTCAGCTCGCTGATCGAGCTGCTGGGGGAGGGCGGAGACGTGGAGGTGACCAGCGCCCGCACCGCGGCCGAGGCGCGGGTGGCGATGGAGAAGCAGGAGTTCGACTGCCTGGTGGTGGATCTGATCCTGCCCGACACCGACGGCGCCACCCTGGTGGAGGAGCTCAAGTCCAACCCCCGCTACCGGGACACCCCGGTGGTGGTCTACACCGGCAAGGAGCTGACCCCCAGCGACGAGGCCCGGCTCAAGCGCTACGCCGGATCGGTGATCATCAAGAACGCCATCCAGTCCCCGGATCAGCTGCTCAAGGACACCGCGCTGTTCCTGCACCGGGTGGAGGACAAGCTGCCGGAGCGGGTCCAGGCGGAGCACTCCGGCCAGCCGCTACAGTCGCTCTCCGGCAGGCGGGTGCTGATCATCGACGATGATGTGCGCAACATCTTCGCCCTCACCTCGGTGCTGGAGGGGGAGGAGATGCAGGTCCTCCACGCGGAGACCGGGCGTTCGGGGCTGGAGCTGCTGAGGGCCAATCCCAACACCGACATCGTATTGATGGACGTGATGATGCCGGAGATGGATGGTTACGAAGCCATGGACGCCATCCGCCAGGATCCCCGCTTCTCCCGGTTGCCGATCATCGCGGTGACCGCCAAGGCCCTCAAAGAGGACCGGGACAAGTGTCTTGCAGCGGGCGCATCGGACTATCTGCCCAAACCAATCGACACCCAAAAGCTCCTGGATCTGCTGAGGTTGTGGATTCGGGAATGATGAACACGGGATCGGCAGGGAAAGAGGAGGAGACGCGCCCAGACGCGCCCACTCCCGCCGGGGGCGTGACCTCCGCGCGGGCCTCGGGGATGGAGGCGATCGCCGCGCCGATCCTGATCGTGGACGACCACCCGGCCAACCTGCTGGCGCTGCGGGGAATCCTCGAACCGCTGGGGCAGCCGGTGGTGGAGGCCACCTCCGGTGAGGAGGCGCTGCGGCGGCTGCTCAAGGAGGAGTACGCGGTCATCTTGATGGACGTGCAGATGCCGGGGCTGGACGGCTTTCGCACCGCCACCATCATCAAGGAACGCCCCCGCACCCGGCACATCCCGATCATCTTCCTCACCGCGCTCTCCCGCGACGCGGCGCACGTATTCAAGGGCTACGCCCACGGCGCGGTGGACTATCTGCTCAAGCCGTTCGACCCGGAGATCCTGCGCTCCAAGGTCACGGTGTTCGTGGACCTGTTCCGCAAGGGCGAACAGATCAAGCGTCAGGAGGCGATGCTCCGGGAGAAGGAGCTGGGCGACCTCGAGCGGCGCAGCGAGCGGCGCTACCGGGGGGTGATCGACTCCATGCCCCACTGCGTGTGGGTGCTGCGTCCCGACGGTGGGGTGGACTATGCCAACGAGGCGGCCCGCCAGCTGGACGAGGAGAGCGCCCGGGTGGGAATCCCGGTGCACCCCGACGAGCGCGGCACCCTGGACGAGGCCTGGAAGAGCGCGGCCCGGGGCGCCCGGCTGTTCGAGGGCCAGTACCGCCTGCGGTCCCGGGTGGGTGGGACCTACCGCTGGTACCTGCTCTCCGGGGTCCCGGAGCTGGACGAGGGAGGGCAGGTGGTGGGCTGGATCGTCACCGCCACCGACTTCGACGATCGCAAGCAGGCGGAAGAGGCGCTGCGGGCGGCCAACGAGGCCAAGGACTCCTTCTTGGCCGCCGCCTCCCACGAGCTGCGCACCCCGCTGCAGGCGGCCAAGGGACATGCCCACCTGGCGTTGATGCGGCTGGGCGAGCAGACCGACCAGCCGGGGCCGGGCAAGGCGCTGCGGATCATCATGAAGCAGATCGACCGGATGGCGAAGCTGGTCGAGGATCTGCTGGACGTCAGCCGGCTGCAGGCCGGACGGCTGGCGCTGGAGCTGGAGCAGTTCGATCTGGGGCAGCTGCTGCACGAGGTCGCCGAACGGACCCAGCCTCTCTCCCAGAACCACCCGATCCAGGTGAAGGTCCCCGACAGCCTGGCGGTGGAGGGGGACCGCTCCCGCATCGAGCAGGTGGTGGTGAACCTGCTCTCCAACGCGGTCCGCTACTCGCCCGACGGCGGTGCGGTGAAGGTGCTCGCGGAGCTGGAGGGGGACAACGTCCACCTCTCGGTCTCCGACTCCGGGGTGGGCATCCCCAAGGAGAAGCAGGAGCTGATCTTCGAACGGTTCGGCCGCGCCCATGGCTCCCGCTACGGCGGGCTGGGGCTGGGGCTGACCATCTCCCACGGGATCGTCGCCCAGCACGGCGGTCAGATGTGGGTGGAGTCCCCGGGCGAGGCGGGCAAGGGCAGCGCCTTCCATGTTCGGATCCCGCGCCACCACGCCCGGAGCTGAGCCAACACCGGGCACCACTTCCTGTTCGCCCGGCGCTAGCGCCAGCTGACGGTGCTGGGCGCCCGGCGGGAGAGGGTGCCGTCCTCGCCGACTTCCAGGTAGGTGTCGGGGAAGTCCTCCCGGGACAGGGTCCGCACCCGCTCCAGCGCCTTCTTCTCCGGGTCCGGCTGGGGAATCCCTTCCCCCACCTGCCGGGTGGGCAGCAGCAGGCCGCCGACGAAGCGGCCCTCCGGATCCAGCACCACCTCCAGGATCGCCCCCAGCCCCTGCGGCCCGCTGAGGGTGAACGGCCCATAGGTGGCGAAGTTCCCAAGCGAGTAGGCGATCAGCCGGTCCTGGTAGAGCTCCATTCCGCGCAGCACGTGCGGGCCATGGCCCAGCACCAGATCCGCGCCCGCCTCCACCACCGCGTGGGCGAAGCGGCGGAGGTCTCCGCGGTCCTCGCCGAAGAAGAACTCGCTGCCGGGGGGGACGCGCTGCTTGCCCGCCCCCTCCGCGCCCCCGTGGAAGGAGACCACCACCAGGTGGTGGGTCTGGGCGGTGGCCCGCACCAGCCGGCGGGCGGTCTCCAGATCCAGCAGGTACTGGGTGGCGGGGTTGGTGTGGAAGGCCACCATCCCGATCCGCAGCCCCTGGTGGATCTTGGTGGCCACCGTCCCCGGCGGCCCGCTCCAGGCGATCTGTCGGGCGTCCAGCGCCTGCTCCGTCTCCCGCCGGCACCCCTCGCCGAAGTCACCGGAGTGGTTGTTGGCGGTGCTGGCCAGGTCCACCCCGGCGGTCACCAGATGGTCCGCGTAGCGGGTGGGGGAGCGGAAGGCGTAGCAGTTGCCCCCGCGCTTGCCGCACTTGGCGGTGGAGCCCGAATCGCAAAGCGGGCCCTCCAGGTTCACGAAGGTCAGATCCGCGTCCGCCAGCAGCGGGGCCACCGCCTGGAGCACCGTGGCGCCCTCCTGGGGAGGCAACAGCCCGGCGGGGAAGTCGGTGCCCAGCATCACGTCCCCCACCGCGCGCAGCCGCAGCCGGGAGTCGGGGGGCGCCGGCGCCAGCGGGGGGGGAGGGAAGGCCTCGGCGGCGTCCAGGGTCTCCTGCAGCCGGGCCTGGGCCTCCACCAGCGCCAGCGCCTTCTCCACCTGGGGATCGCCGCGCCGGCCCTGGGCCACCTGGGTCCACACGTCGCGGGCGTCCTGCCAGCGCGCGTCCTGGAACAGCGCCCAGCCCAGCTCCCAGCGACAGTCGGCGCGGCGGGTCTGGTGGGCGGCGCAGGCGGAGAGCTGCTCGATGGCGGCGGGGAGGTCCCGGGCCTTGAGCGCGGCGACGCCCTTCCGATACGCGGCCTGGGCCAGGGCCCGGTCCTGCACCTGGGGTTCGATGGTGAAGGGCACCCGGGGCGCCACGCTGGGGACCGCCGGGGGCAAGGGCGGTTCGGCGGGTGGCGGGACCGCGGCCACCGCCTCCGCGACAGGCGAGGTCTCCTGGGGAGCGGGGGCCGGCTCCTCGCGCGGCGCGACGGGCGGCGGGGCGGAGAGGCGGGGGGTGGCACAGCCGACCAGCAGGAGCAGGGGCAGCAGCAGGCGGATCACAGCATCGTCCCGGTGAGGATCGCGGTGGCGACCGCGAAGTAGATGATCACCCCGGAGATGTCGACCAGGGTGGCCACCAGCGGGGCCGAGGCGCTGGCGGGGTCCAGCTTGAGCCGGCTCAGGGCAAAGGGGAGCAGGGCGCCGGCCAGGGTGCCCCAGAGCACGATCCCCAGCAGGCTGATCCCCACCGTGAGGCCGATCCCCGACCAGTGCTCGCCGTACTCCCCGAAGAAGTAGTGCCAGCCGGTGACGCGCAGCAGGCCCACCACCCCCAGGATTCCGCCCAGCACCAGCCCGGTGAAGAGCTCGCGGCGGAAGACCCGGAACCAGTCCCCCAGCCGCATCTCCCCCAGCGCCAGCGAGCGGATGATCAGGGTGGAGGCCTGGGAGCCGGAGTTGCCGCCGGAGGAGATGATCAGCGGCAGGAACAGGCTGAGCACCACCGCCTTCTCGATCTCGTCGGCGAAGTGCCCCATCGCGGTGATGGTCAGCATCTGCCCCAGGGAGAGCACGGTCAGCCAGCCGCCCCGCTTGCGGATCATCGAGAGGAAGGAGGTCTCGAAGTAGGAGGCGTCCAGGGCCTCCATCCCGCCGACCTTCTGGATGTCCTCGGTGGCCTCCTCCTGGACGACATCCACGATGTCGTCCACGGTGACGATGCCCTTCATCCGCCCCTCGGCGTCCACCACCGGCACCGCGGCCAGGTCGTGCTCCTGGAAGAGGTGCGAGACCGCCTCCTGATCCAGGCTGTCGAGGACGGTGACCATGTCCTCCGCCTTGGACATCACGTCCCGCACCTTGTTCTGCGGCTGGGACTGGAACAGCTCCCGCAGCGAGACCACCCCCAACAGCTTCTGCTGGGGGTCCAGCGCGTAGGCGTAATAGACGGTCTCCACCTTCTCCCGCGCCTGACGGCGCAGGTAGGAGAGCGCCTCGTCGATGCTCATCTCCGCCCGGACCCGCGCGAACCGCGGGTTCATCAGGCCACCGGCGGCGTCCTCCGCGTAGGCCATCAGGGCGATCACCTCGCGCCGGGTGTTGTCGTCCAGCTGGGCCAGCAGGTCCTCGCGGACCTCGGGAGGTTCGGCGGTCTGCAGCACGTCCGCCGCGTCGTCGGGCGGCAGCAGCCGCATGTAGACCCGGCGTTCGCCGGGGGTGATCACCGTGAGCAGCTCCACCTGCTCGCCTGCCTCCAGGGAGAGGAAGAAGTCGTCGGCGGTGCCCACCGGCAGCATCCGGAAGCCCTGCACCCGGTCCTGGTGGGTGAGCACCGGCCAGGCGTCCCTCAGGTCGTTGGGGGAGAAGTCGTCGGAGGAGATGTTGAACTGCTGTTCGGTGTCCGGCACATCGCCCCCTTCGCTACCCCTTCGCCGCCCGCTTCGGCTTGGCCGCAAGGACCGGAGGCGCCGCGTCCAACTTGTGCACGAACAGCCCCCACAGCCCGTAGGCGACCATCGCGAAGCACACGTACTGCGCGGGGGTCAGGCCCAGGTAGCGGGCGTCCACGTAGCCCAGGTCTCCGGGCATCGCCCGCAGGAAGTCGAACAGGAAGCGGCACACCCCGTACATCAGCGCCAGCAGCGGCAGCAGCCGGCCGGTCATCTTGGCGTGGTTGCGCAGGGTGTAGAGGATCCCGAACATCGCGAACAGGGCCAGCGCGTCGTACAGGCCCAGGTCATGGCGGGTGGCGGCGGGGACCCCGGCGCCCAGCACGTTGGCCGGGAACTTCACCCCCAGGATGAAGTCGGTCACCCGGCCCGGATGGTCGTGGACCGCGAAGCAGCCCAGCCGCGACACCGCCCAGCCGATCGAGGTGCCGATCGCCAGCGGGTCCGCGTAGGTGTGGAACTTCACCTTCTTCTGCCGGAAGAAGATCAGCGCGGTGATCACCCCGCCCAGCAGGCCGCCGGTGGAGGACAGCCCGTCCCAGACCTTGAGCAGCTTGATCAGCCCGCCGGCCTCCAGCTCCTCCGGGTGGTAGAAGAACAGGTGCACCAGGTGGCCGCCGATCACCCCGCCGATCAGCCCCCAGAAGGCGAAGTCCGCCATCAGGTTGCGATCCAGGCCCCGCCGCTCGGCGTCCTTGGAAGCAAAGCGGGCGCCGATCAACACGCCCAACATGACGAACACCCCGAACACCTCCAGGGTGATCGGGCCAAGGCTCCACGAGGGCGGACGGTAGAAAGGAATCAAGGCTGCCTCCAGGCGGAGCTTCCTACAGGCTCCGCCCGCCAGAGCGAAGCCCGGCTTGGAGGGAACGTCTACGCGGAGGCCACCCGCGCCCCGGAGGCATCCACCGCCCGCAGGATCAGCGGCATTCCGCCCTGGGGTCGGAGGGTGACCAGGGGCTCGGGATGGGCGGTGTAGCCGTCGGGCACCGCCAGCTCGAAGCGCTGGAGCACCCGGGCGGCGATCACCTGGGCCTCCATGATCGCGAAGTTGTTCCCGATGCACAGCCGCTGGCCCCCTCCGAACGGGAGATAGGCGTGCTTGGGGCGTCCCTGGGAGCGCTCGGGGGTGAAGCGATCCGGGTCGAACACCTCCGGCTGGTCCCAGAAGCGGGGGCTGTGGTGCACGGTGTAGATGGGAATGGAGACCACGGTGCGGGCCGGGACCCGGAAGCCCATGATCTCGTCCTCGGCCAGGGTCTCCCGGCCGGTGACCCACACCGGCGGGTAGAGCCGCAGGGTCTCGTCCCAGCAGCGGGAGAGGTACTTGAGCCGGGGCAGATCCGCCGCGGTGGGGGCGCGGGTCCCCAGCACCTCTTGGATCTCGGCCCGGACCCGGCGCTGGATCTCCGGGTGCTTGGACAGCAGGTACCACATCCAACTCAGCGCCACCGCGGTGGTCTCGTGTCCGGCCAGGAACAGGGTCATCGCCTCGTCGCGCAGCTGCGCGTCGTTCATCGACTCCCCGGTCTCCTGATCCTTGGCTGCCATCAGCATCCCCAGCAGGTCGTCCTCGAGGCCCCGACCGGCGCGGCGCTCGCCGATGATCCGGTTCACCACCGCGTTCATGGTCTCCATCGCGCGGGAAAAGTCGCGGTTGCGCTGGGTGGGGAGGAACCGCTCGATGGGGTTGAAGGAGAGCAGCCGGTGGTTGGTCTCCTCCAGGGCACAGGTCAGCGCCGCGCCCACCTCGGCCGCATCGCCGGTGACATCCGCGCTGAACAGGGCGCGCGCCACCACCGACATCGTCAGCCCCATCATGTCCGGGGCCACGTTCAGCGGGGCCCCGGTGGCGGCGGCCGGATCCCAGCGGGTCAGGACCCGGTCGGTGGCGTCCACCATCATCTCCACCAGCTTGGCCAGCCGCTCCCGGTGGAAGGCAGGCTGGGCCAGCCGGCGGTTGCGCATCCACAGCTCGCCCTCGGCGGTGAGCAGCCCGTTGCCCAGCAGCGGCCGCAGCGCCTCGAAGGACACCCCCTTGCGGTAGTTGGCGGCCTTGTCCACCAGCACGTGCTTGAGCGCGTCGGGGTGGGACAGCTGGTAGACGTAGACCCAGTAGGCCCGGAACTGGGAGACGTCCCCCAGCTCGGAGAGCCGCCGCATCAGCGCGAAGGGGTCCTGCCGGCGCTCTTCGATGGAGCCTTTGAGCCAGTGGCCGGGGATCAGGGGGGCGGGTCGGGCGGTGGGCTGGAGCGGGGCCATGTCCCAATCCTATGCGGCCCCTCCCGCCCGCATGCTGGGGGAACTTCCGGCTCCACTGATGGAGCGCATCAGCCGCCGGATTGGTATGGAACCGGGCGGATGAAGGTCACCACCTGGAACGTGAATGGAGTCCGGGCCCGTGAGGGTCAGGTCCTCGAGTGGGTGCTCAAGGAGCAGCCGGACGTGCTGTGTCTGCAGGAGATCAAGGCCTCCCCCGAGCACGTGCCCGCGGCGCTGTGCGCGCTGGAGGGGTACTGGTGCTACTGGCACGGGCACAAGGGCTACTCGGGGGTGGGGCTGCACCTGAAGCGATCCCGCTTTCCCCGCCGGCCGGTGTTCAGCCACCCGGACTTCGACACCGAGACCCGGATCGTCACCGCCGAGGTGGAGGGCAAGGTCTTCGCGTCGATCTACGTGCCCAACGGGAACAAGGACTACCCGGCCAAGGTGCGGTTCCTGGAGGCGATGGAGCAGTGGATCATCGGTCTGCACGCGCAGGGCAAGCAGCTGATCCTGTGCGGAGATCTGAACGTGGCCCGCGAAGAGCGGGACGTGCACCCCAAGCTGCGCAAGCCGGAGCAGATCGGCCAGACCCCCGAGGAGCGGGCGCTGTTCGCCCGGATCCTGGGCCGGGGGCTGGTGGACCTGGGACGGAAGTTCGAGCCGGACAACGATCAGCTGTTCAGCTGGTGGGCGCCGTGGCGGAACTCGCGCGAGCGGAACCTGGGCTGGCGCCTGGACTACGTGCTGGTGAGCCAGGCCCTGGAGTCCGCCGCCACCGGTGCCGGGTCGGTGCGGGAGTTCGGCACCAGCGACCACGGTCCGGTGACTGCCACCTTCAGCGGGGAGGCCTTCACCTTCTCCGGGCCACCGGAAACAGACGAAGCGCCTCCTCCGGTCAAGCCGCCCCAGGCGCCCGCCCAACTGCCGCTGCTGTGACGCACGGAGACCATAAAGGGGACTGGCTACATTTCAGCCGCAGCGCGTCCGAAATGTAGCCTGTCCCCTTTATTGGCCGGGCGCGTCAGGCTTCCGGGCGCATCGGGACTATCTTGAGCCCCGATGAAGATCCTCTACGGAGTCGTCGGCGAGGGCATGGGACACGCCACCCGCTCGCGGGTGGTGATCGATCACCTGTTGGCCTCGGGGCATGAGGTCCACATCGTGGCCTCGGGCCGGGCGCAGGAGTTCTTGCACCGGCGGTTTCCCAACGTCCGCGGCATCTGGGGCTACACCATCGCCTACGAGGCCAACGAGGTCCGCACCTGGCAGACCCTGGTGCAGAACCTCAAGGGCCTGGTCACCGGCTGGCCGAAGAACATCGTCCAGTACTTCGGGATCCTGGAGAGCTTCCAGCCGGACGTGGTGATCAGCGACTTCGAGACCTTCAGCTACCTGTTCGCCCAGAACCACCGGCTGCCGCTGATCAGCATCGACAACATGCAGATCCTCAACCGGTGCCGGTTGGAGCCAGAGCTGATCGAAGGCCACGAGGCGGACTTCCAGCTCAGCCGGGCGCTGGTGAAGTCCAAGCTGCCCGGCGCCTTCCACTACCTGGTGACGACCTTCTTTCGCCCGGAGCTGCGCAAGGAGCGGACCACCCTGATCCCGTCCATCCTGCGCCCGGAGATCCTGGAGGCGAAGCGGGAGGTGGGGGACCACGTGGTGGTCTACCAGACGTCCACCACCAACGTGGCCCTGCCCCAGATCCTCAAGCGCGCCAGGGTCCCGTTCCGGATCTACGGGATGCGCCGCGACCTCAAGCAGGACCAGGTGGAGGACAACCTGACCTTCCGACCCTTCAGCGAGGCGGGCTTCATCGAAGACCTGCGCACCGCCCGGGCGGTGATCGCCGGCGGCGGGTTCACCCTGCTCAGCGAGGCGGTGTACCTGCACAAGCCGATCCTCTCCCACCCGGTGGGGGGGCAGTTCGAACAGATCCTCAACGCCCGCTACGTGGAGAAGCTGCACTACGGCCGGCACGCTCCGGAGCTGGACGATCGCACCGTGCAGGAGTTCCTGGCCCAGGTCCCCCGCTACGCCCAGGCGCTGTCCTCGTACCAGCAGGACGGGAACCAGGAGCTCAAGCGGGCCCTGGACGAACAGCTGGAGCGCGCCCTGGCCAAGAAGGGAAAGTGGTTCCAGCCGGAGGGCTGAGCCCTCAAGCGGCGGCGGCGGTCTTCACCCACCGCCGGGTGGAGAACAGCAGCGCCACCAGCAGCAGCTCGGAAGTCGCCACCACCCACAGGATCGCGTCCTCCATCGGGATCCGCTGGGAAAGGGCGGCCACCCCGAAGGGGACGAAGGCGGCCAGGAATGCCCCCAGGTGGTAGGCCAGCCCGGTGCAGCGCGCGCGCACCTCCTCCGGGAACAGCGAGTGGAGCAGATACGGGGTCACCCCCGAGTGCCCGGCGCCGGTCAGCCCGGCCAAAAACGCGCCCAGCCCCAACCCCAGCGGCACCATCCCCAGATACAGCGGCAGTGCCGGCACGGTCAGCAGCGCGAACAGCCCGATCGCCAGGGTGGCGGAGCGCCGGGAGGCCAGCGCCCCGCTGGCGATTCCCCCCGCCATCATCCCCACGTTGAACCAGGCCACCAGGTTGGCCACCCCCAGCGCGTCCAGGCCCAGCCGGGTCTGGAGCAGGGTGGGGTACAGGGCGGTCAGCCCGTAGTAGCCGGCAAAGCCCAGCGCCAGCACCGCCGCCGCCCAGCCGATTCGCAGCCGCAGCCTGGACGATCCCAGCAAGGAGGCCAGCGGAACCGCCACCGGGGAGGCGGTGGTGCGGGGCGGATCCTTCACGAAGGCGCGGATCGGGATCACCAGCAGCGCCGGCAGCGCGGCCAGGGCGAACAGCGGCCGCCAGCCATACAGCGGCACCACCCAGGCGGCCACGTAGCCCGCCACCAGGTAGCCGATGGCCCAGCTGCCCTGGAGCACCCCGGAGGCCAACCCGCGGGTCCGGGCCGGCCAGCTCTCCATGGCCAGGGTGGCGCCGGCGGTCCACTCCGCGCCCATCCCGAAGCCGAACAGGGTCCGCAGCACCACCACCCAGGTGAAGCTGGGGGCCAGGGCCACCGCGCCGTCGCAGAGCGCGAACCAGACGATGGACAGCATCAGCGGCAACCGTCGGCCGAAGCGATCCGCCAGCGAGCCAGCCACCAGCCCCCCCAACAGCCGCATCAGCAGGGTGAGGGTCACCGAGAGCGCGGTGCTGGAGTAGGTGACCCCGAACTCCCTGGCGATGGAGGGCATCACCAGCAGGAAGATGGTGAAGTCGAATGCGTCCAGCACCCAGCCGGCCCAGGCCGCGCCAAACGCCGTCCACTGATCCCGGGTCGGTTCCCGCCACCACGCCGTCGCAGCCATCGTGGCCGGGGCCAGTAGAGGCCCGGAGCTGACCTGTCAACGCTTGGTCCCACTTCTGGGTGGGTCCGCTGCGCGAACGCGCTTGGATGGACCGATGACCTCCGAGAACACCCAGCGGACCCAGACGCTGCTGCTGACCACCATCGCCGTGCTGCTGTCGCTGCACCTGGTGGCGATCCTGTTCGGCGTGCTGTGGGCGAGGGGACAGCTGCTGCAGCTGACCGGCTCCGGGGGAGGCTCACTGGCCTCGCTGACCGAGAACCTGGAGGCCACCCGGAAGATGGCCCAGGAGCTGACCGAGCGTCAGGCGCGGCTGGCGGCGTCGCTGGATGAGGTCTCGGTGAAGACCCACGGGGAGCTCAAGGCCCTGCAGGCCCGCCGCGATGCGCTGGGCCCGGTGGAGAAGGGTCCGGTGGACAAGCTGGGCCAGGCGATCCAGCTGATGCAGCTGATGTCCGACGAGCTGTTCGTCCTTACCCGGCACCTCTCCACCACCCAGGCGGTGCTGGCGCGCTCCACCCGTCCGGGCGAGGCCCAGAAGGAGTTGGTGGGGGAGGAGCCTCCCGACGGCGGCCAGCGCTAGGCCCCGCTGGGAGGAGGCATCTGCCGGGGGGACTTGAAGACCTTGAACAGCAACCACAGCGAGGGGCCCAGGATCGGGACCCCGGCCAGGGTGGCCCACAGCAACGCCTGCAGGGTGCGGGGGTTGGAGGCCGCCTGGTCCAGGGTGAGATCGGGGACGATCAGGTAGGGGTGCTGGGAGATCGCCCAGCCGGCGAACAGCAGGGTGGCGAACGCGCCTGCGGCCAGTCGGGCCACCCCGTACTTCCGCCGGCTCAGCGCCCACACCGCGATCAGCGCCGCCAGTGCGCCCCCCACCACCACCGGGGTGGCGCTGCCGCCGATCAGCCCGGCGAAGATCCGCGGTGCTCCCCGGTGCGCCAGTCCCAGGGTCAGCAGCGAGAGGGCCAACAGGACCGCGCTGGCGCCCAGGGCCTTGTGGCGGAAGTCCTCCCGCAGCGGCCCCTCCGGCGCCTCCCGGGCCAGATAGGTGGCGGCCAGGAACGCGCACAGGGCCAGGGTCAGCGCGCCCACCGCGAAGGGGAAGGGCGCCAGCCAGGGCCCGAAGAAGCCGGAGGAGATCGCGGTCCCCTCCATCCGGATCCGTCCACTGGCCAGGGTGCCCACCGCGGCGCCGAGCAGGAAGGGGGAGATCACCGAGGCGATCGAGAACAGCGGTCCCCAGCGGCCGCGGTGCTCCGGGTCGTAGCTGCGGAACACGAACGCCGACCCGCGAAAGACGATCCCGACCAGGAACAAGGTCAGCGGCACGTGCAGCGCGGTGGAGATGGCGGCGAACGCCGCCGGGAAGGCCCCGAACAGCACCACCGCGGCGAAGATCAGCCACACGTGG
Source organism: Myxococcaceae bacterium (assembly GCA_036675345.1). Taxonomy (GTDB): domain Bacteria; phylum Myxococcota; class Myxococcia; order Myxococcales; family Myxococcaceae; genus JALYOC01. Next base: position 29,861 of record JAKFFE010000043.1, on the reverse strand, counting down.
TTCGCCTCCCAGATCGGACCGATGGCGTGCTCGATCAGCTCCCGCTGTTGCTGCTTGCGCGGTCCCCGGGCCAGCAGGTCCCACACCCCGGCGCCGAAGTCCGCCCCCCCCAGCAGCAGGTAGGCGGTCAGCGCCGCCACCAGCACCCCGGCCATCGCCAAGGCCGGGCTCATCGCGCGTCTCCGGGCAGCCGGGCGGTCTTGGCCACCTGGGTCCACAGCAGCGAGGCCACGATCACCCCCAGGAACAGATAGACGAGGGCGAACAGCCAGAAGGGCGCGGAGAGGTGCGGGAAGGGGGTGACCGCCTCGGCGGTCTTCAGCGCGCCCCGGACCACCCACGGCTGCCGTCCCAGCTCGGTGACCATCCACCCCGACTCCAGGGCCACCATCCCCAGGGGGCCACTGGCGATCACCGTCCCCAGGAACCAGCGGGAGGAGGGCAGCCGCCGGCGGAACACCACCGAGGCCAGGGCCCACACCCCCACCGCGGCCATCACCATCCCCGAACCCACCATCAGCTGGAAGAACAGGTGGGTGGCCGGGATGTTGGGCCACTCTTCACGGGGGAAGTCGTTGAGTCCCTTCACCTCCGCCTGGAAGTCGGCGAAGGCCAGGAACGAAAGCGCGCCCGGCAGCTCGATCCCGCCCCGGGACTCGCCCTTCTCCACGTCGATCTCCCCGCCCAGCCGGATCGGCGCCCGGGTCCGGGTCTGGAAGTGTCCCTCCATCGCCGCCAGCTTTATCGGCTGGTGTTGGGCCAGATGCTTGGCGGACAGATCCCCGGACAGCGGTTGTAGCAACGCGGCCACCGCCCCCATCACCAGCGCCAGGGTCAGCGCCCGACGGTGGAAGCTGCTGTGGGGATGGCGCCACAGCATCAGCGCGTGGATCCCGGCCATCGCGAACCCCACCGCCTGGTAGCAGGAGATCAGCACGTGCGGGATCTGGGTCAGCCAGGAGGGGCTGAACATGGCGGCGATCGGATCCAGGTCCACCAGTTGCCCCTCTTCGATCCGGAACCCGGAGGGGTTGTTCATGAAGGCGTTGACCAGGGTGACGAACCCCGCCGAGGCGGCCCCGCTCAGCGCCACCATCACCCCCGCGAACAGGTGCATCCCGCTGGACACCCGCTGCCGCCCGTACAGATAGATCCCCAGGAAGATGGCCTCGGTGAAGAAGGCGTAACCCTCCAGGGCGAAGGGCAGCCCCACCAACGAGCCGAAGCGGCCCATGAAGGTGGGCCACAGCAATCCCAGCTCGAAGGAGAGCACCGTCCCCGAGACCGCGCCCACCGCGAACAGCACCGCGGTCCCCTTGGCCAGCCGCGCGGAGAGCTCCAGCCAGTCGGAGTGGCCGGTCCGGCGGTGGAGCACATCCGCGGCGACCATCAGGGCGGGGAGGGCAATCCCCGCCGCCGCGAACAGGATGTGAAAGCCCAACGAGAGGCCCATCTGGGCGCGCGCATAGAGGAGCGGATCCACGGGCCGCAGGCATGCTCCCCCCGGCCCGGAAAGACCATCCGCTTGGGGTGCCGGCAGTTAACTGGGCTGCTGGCACAAAGCAGCGGGCTACTTCTTCCGCTTCTTGCTGGTCCCACCGCCGGCGCGCGAATCGTGCCGCTGCGCCCGCCGCTGGTTGTCGGAGAGCAGCTTCAGGAAGCCGGCCAGCCGCTCCGGGGGCAGGGTCCCGGCCTCGATCGCCGCTTGCACCGCGCACCCCGGTTCGATCTGGTGCGAGCAGTCGGAGAAGCGGCACTGCCGGGCCAGCGTCTCCACCTCCGGGAACGTCTCGCCCACCGCGCCGTCCGCCAACCAGAGGCCGAACTCCCGCATCCCCGGGCCGTCGATCAGCAGCGCCCCGTTGGGGAGCACGAACATCTCCCGGTGGGTGGTGGTGTGGCGGCCCCGGGCATCTCCCACCCGCACCTCGGTGGTGGCCTGCCGGGCCTCGCCCAGCAGTGAGTTGGCGATGGTGGACTTCCCCGCGCCCGAGGAGCCGACCAGGATCCCGGTCTGGGCCGGGGGCAGCAGGGTGCGCACCGCCTCCATCCCCTCGCCGCTCTTGGCGCTGATCGACAGCACCACCGCCTCGCCCACCAGCTCCCGCGCCCGGGCCACCGCCGCCACCGGATCCGGCGCCAGGTCCGCCTTGTTCAGTACCAGCACTGGCTGGGCGCCGCTCTCCCGGGCGAAGGCCAACAGCCGCTCCAGCCGGGCCGGGTTCACCGGCACGTCGATCGCCTCCACGATCAGCACCCGGTCCACGTTGGCGGCGATGATCTGTACCTCGCCGGCGCGGTCCTCCACCGCCTTGCGCGCCAGCAAGGAGCTGCGGGGGAGGATCTCGTGCACCAGCGCCGGATCGGAGACCACGCTCAGGGCCACCCAGTCGCCCACCGCCGGCAGGTCCAGCGGATGGGAGGAACGGTGCCGCAGCCGTCCGGGCAGCCGGGCGATCAGGGTGCCCTTCTCGGTCTCCACGTAATACGTCCCGCGCTCCTGCCGGGTGATCCGCCCGGCCACCAGCGGGGGAGCCCCCCGGGTGGCGGTGGCGAAGGCCTGGGCCAGCGCTTCACTCCAGCCAAGCGCGTCCAGGTTCATGAGCGGAGCTGACATCCGCGCAGGGACGCGCGGGGCACATGAATCCTTACCGGATTGTTTCGAAGCTCGGACATCGGCGCTACCGGGCGGCCGCCGGCTGGACCTGGAGGACCTGGAACAGGAAGGACCACTGGTCCACGTTCTCGTCCACGGTGCGGTTGACCTGGTCCGCCCCACCGTGGCCGGCGTTCTCCTCCAGCCGCAGCAGCGCCACATTGTCCGGGTTGGCGTGCTGGATGGCGGCCACGAACTTCCGGGAGTGCATCGGGTCCACCCGGTCGTCGCGCAAGGGGGACATCATCAACAGCGGCGGGTAGCGCTGGCCCTGCTTCACCCTCTGGTAGGGCGAGTAGGCGATCAGGGTCTGGAAGTCCTCGGCCTTCTCCGCGGTCCCGTACTCCGGGATCCAGGTCCGCCCGCTGCCGAACAGCTGGTAGCGGATCATGTCCAACAGCGGCGCCCCGCAGATCACCGCGCCGAACAGGTCCGGGCGCTGGGTCATCGCCGCACCCACCAGCAGGCCGCCGTTGCTGCCGCCGCGGATCGCCAGCTTCGCCGGCTGGGTGTACTTCTCGCCGATCAGGTACTCCGCGGCGGCGATGAAGTCGTCGAACACGTTCTGCTTCCGGGAGAGCATCCCGGCGCGGTGCCACTCCTCGCCGTACTCGTTGCCGCCGCGCAGGTTGGCCAGCGCGTACACCCCGCCGGCCTCCAGCCACGGATAGATGCGCGGGGAGAAGTCCGGCACCATCGGGACGCTGAACCCGCCGTACCCGTAGAGCAGCACCGGGTTCTGGCCGTTCTTCACCAGGTCCTTGCGGTGGACCAGGAACATCGAGACCATCGTCCCATCCTTGGACGGGTAGCGGACCTGCTCCACCGTGTAGGGCGACGGATCCACCGGGACCTTGGCCGCGCTCCACAGCTCCGGGGCGCCCCCCTTCACCGAGACCCGGTAGATCTGGTTGGGGACGGTAAAGGAGCTGAAGGAGAAGAAGGCCACGTCCTGGTCCGGCTCACCCTTCAGGTGGGAGGCGTTGCCGATCCCCGGCAGCGGCACCAGGCGCAGCGGCTTGCCGTCCAGCCCGAACAGCCGCACCTCGCTGGAGGCGTTCTTGAGGTACTCCACCGAGATCGCGTTGCCGACGATGCTCCACTCCATCATCGATCCCTGCGCGTCCTCGGGGATGATCTCCTTCCAGGCCCGGCGCTCCGGCCGGTTGATCTCGGTGCGGTACAGCTTGCCCCGCCCCTGACCCTCGGAGGTCCGGATGTAGAAGTGCTTCCCCCAGGCGGTGAACTCCCCCTTGGGCCCGGTGTAGAGGGTGCGGAACTTCTTGTCCGTGCCCAGCCGCTTGAAGTGGAACACCGAGTCCACGCCACCGGAGCGCGCCTGGGAGATCATCAGCACCTTGCCATCCACGGAGATCTCCGCCCCCAGGAACCAGGTGGGATCGTTGGTGGCCGGGTACACCACCTCGTCGGTGGCCGGATCGCTGCCCAGCTGGTGGAAGCGGATCTCCGCCTTGCCGGGCCGGTTCTCCACCGTGACCTCGCCGCCCAGGGGAGGCAGCCAGGTGTAGTAGAAGCCGGTGCTCTCCGGGTTCCAGCTGGGCTCGGCGTACTTGGCGCCTTCGATCAGGTCCACCTTGGTCCAGCCACCGGACTCCACCTGGGCCACCCGCAACGTCGCCTCGTCGGCGGCGTTGGGCTTCTGCAGGAAGGCCAGCCACTTGCCGTCCGGGGAGGGCGAGGTCGATCCCAGGGCCAGGGTGCCGTCCTTGGACCACTTGTTGGGGTCCAGCACCACCTTCTCTTCGCCTCCCTCCAGGGGGCGGAAGTACAGGACCTTCTTCTCCTTGTCCGCGTGCTTGCGCAGGTAGAAGAGCCGTCCGCCTCTCAGCTCCGGCAGCGACACCTCGTCCACGTACAACAGCTCGCGCAGGCGCTTCTCCAGCGCCTGGCGGCCGGGCATCGGCTGCAGCTGGGTCCGGGCGAACGCGCCCTGGGCGCGCGCCCACTGCTGCACCTCCGGGCTCTCCACGTCCTCCAGCCAGCGGAACGGATCGGGCACCTGGACCCCGTGCAGGGTGTCCACGGTGGAGTCCACGCGGGTGGAGGGGGGGACCGGCCTGGCCGGCGGGGGAGGGGTGTTCGGCTCTTCGGTGATGGTGGCTGACGCTTCCACGGGAGGCTTGGTGGCGGTGGTGCAGGCCAGCGAGGTCAGCAGCAGGAAGGACAGGGCTCGGAGAGGGAGTTCGCTCACGGCCCAGGGATATACGACAACGCCCGGCGAATCCCTTCCAGGATCCGTCGGGCGCATCTTCCAGAGAAAAAACTGGGGAGGATCAGATCTCCAGCGGCGGCTGCGGCCCCGGAATGATTCCCGCGATGTCGGGGTCTTCTTCACCCTCGGCGCGGGGACCCTTCTGCTCCTTGTCCCGCTTCTTCTCGTCCTTCTTCGCGTCCTTTTCCTTGCGCTTCTCGAGCCTGGCGAGCTCTTTCTGACGCTTGTTCGATCGTCCCTGCACGGTGGTCTCCTTCGCCCCAGGTTGGCGGTACAGAAAGGCGATACAGAAAAAGACCCGGCCTCTACAAGAGAAAGCCGGGTCCAAATCACATCCGACTGCCGCCTACTTAAATGGCGCGGACGTTCTGAGCCTGCAGGCCCTTGGGGCCCTGCTTGGTCTCGAACTCCACCCGCTGACCCTCGGCGAGGGTGCGGAACCCGTCAGACATGATCGCGGTGTGGTGGCAGAACACGTCGGGGCCGCCGCCGTCCTGCGTGATGAAGCCAAAGCCCTTCGCGTCGTTGAACCACTTCACAGTACCACTGGCCATTCTCTGCTCTGCTTTCTGAATCAATCCGGCCCCACCTGTCGTGAGAAACCGGTGCCGCGAAAAGCGGCGCGCTGCGTGTACTTCAAACCCCCTCAAAAGGAAACCTCCGGGTTTCTTTTCCCGAAAAGGCCCCCCGCTTCCGGAGCTTGAAGGGACAACACCTGTTGTCCGGCTTGGAGAACGGGCCGCCCGGATTGTTGATTCCGGCGATCGTAAGAACGGGGGAGGAGACTTGCCCCCGGGTGCTTGGTTGGTGCTCCGACCAACTCAGCGCCAGAGGCGGCGCACCCGGTTGGCCTGCCCGTCCACCAGATACAGCGCCTGGGGAGACCCGGCCAGCCCGCTGATCTGGAAGGAAGCGGCGGTGTGGACCGAGCCGTCCACGAAGCCCACCGGCGCCCGGTTGTCGGCCGCAGGGAGCAGCTGGGTCTCCGCACCGGTGACCGCATCCACCTCCACCAGGCGCTCCCCTCCGGCCAGCAGCAGCACCCCTGGCGCCTCGGTGTACAGGACCTCGGCGGTGAAGGAGAGCAGGGGCAGGGGAGTGGAGAGGGTGCCATCGGAGGCGATCCGGCGCAGCCGCCGGCCATCCTCCAGCGCCCACAGCCCTCCGAGGCCGTCGGCGGAGAGGGCGGTGACGTTGGCCAGCCGGCCCACGCCCACCGCGCCATCGTCGGTGCCCGCGCTGCCCTCGGTCCCGGCGAAGGTGGAGACCCGGTTCGCGCCCGGCTCGATCCTGCGGATCACCCGGTTGCCGGCGTCGAAGACGAAGAGGTCGCCGGCGACGATGGCGATCGCGGTCGGCTGGGAGAAGCGCGCCTCGGTGAGGGTGCCGTTGACCAGGCCGGCGCTGGCGGTGGGCGGGCCGGCCAGGGTGGAGACCTGGCCAGAGGCCGGATCGAAGCGGCGCACCGCGTGGTTCCAGCGCTCGACCAGATAGACCTGGCCGTCCGGACCGGAGGCCAGGGACATCGGGCCGGAGACCCGCGCGCTGGCGAAGGCCCCGTTCACGTAGCCGCCGCTGCCCGGGGTGCCGGCCAGCCCGGCCACCGTCTCCACCGTTCCATCGGCGCGCAGCCGGCGGACCAGCTCCGGGGTCGGCTCCACCCACCACAGCTCGCCGGCCGGGGTGCGGATCAGCCCCCGGGGACCCGAGAGGCGCGCCGCCGCTCCGTCCTGGGTCTGGCGCTGCCAGAGCCCACCCGCGAAATCGACGGTGGTGTTGGTGGCCAGATCCCCGGTCACCTTGCGCAGCCGCGCGTTGCCATCCAGGAAGGCCCAGCTGTTGGCGCCCACCGAGGCCACGCCAAACGGCTGGCGCAGCTGGGTGGCGCCGATCGCTCCGTTCTTGAACCCCGGGGCCCCGCCCAGCAGCGTTCCGGTCGCCCCATTGCCAAGGTCGATTCCCCGGAGGCGGTTGTTCATCGAGTCGGCGACCAGCAGCTGGCCTCCGCCCGGCACCAGCGACAGCTGCATCGGCTGGTGGAAGCGGACCTCGAAGCTGAAGACGTTGTCGCCGAAGCCAGCGCCGATCGATCCGCTGATCCGCGACGAGACGCCCCCGGAGGGCAGCTGGCGGACCTGGTGCCGCTCCACCACGTAGAGCCCGTCCCCGCCCGTAGAGAGCACATCCACCGGGCTGTTCAGCCGCATCGCCAGTCGGGTCCCCTCGTCCACCCCGGGCAGCCCGATCCCCGCCTCCACGGTCAGGGTGTCCACCTGGCCGGGGGTGAACCGGCGCAGCAGGTGGGCGTCGCGATCGGCGATCACCACCGACCCATCTGCCATGGCGTGCAATCCCAGCGGGTAATTGAGCTGGGCGCTCAACGCCGCGCCCGAGGAGTTGCCGGGGACCCCGGTGCCGGCCACGGTGGTCACCACCCCGGCCGTGGAGATCGCCCGCAGCCGCGAGTTGCCGGAGTCGGAGACGTACAGGGTGCCGTCCGCGGCCTCCACCACCTCCCCGGGAAGACAGAACGCGGCCTGGGCGCCCGGACCATCCTGGAAGCCGCAGCGGCCGACCCCGGCCACGGTGGTCACCGAACCCGAGGCGTCCACCCGGCGGACCGCGTGGGCGTAGGTGTCGGCCACCAGCAGATCGCCGTTGGCCGCCACGTTGATGAAGCCCGGACCGCCGAAGCGGGCCTGATCGCTGGGGCCATCCACGAACCCCGGAGGGCCGGCGCCCGCCAGCGAGTAGAGGCAGCCGCTGGCGTCGTCCACCTCGCCGTCGCAGTCGTCGTCCACCCCGTTGCAGCTCTCGGCGGTCGGCGATCCCTCCAGCTCCGAGCAGGCAGCGCCCTCTAGCGTGCAGATCAAGGTTCCGGCGCGCTGACAGGCGCCCTCGCCGACCTCACAGGCGGCACCCAGCGAGGCGCCGGGGCAGGAAGGCTCGGTCGCCGAACACACCCCGCGCGGGGTCCCGGGGAGGGGAGCGCAGAAGAACCCGGAGGGACACCGCTCCTGCCCGTCGCACTCCTTTCCGTCCACCTGGAAGGGAGGGAGCACACAGGCGGTGCTCAAGAGCAGCAGGACGGGAAGAAGGTGGCGCAAGCGACTTCGGATAATACTCGGGTGGAATGCGCGACACGCGGACATTGACCATTCTCCGGGACGGCCTGGGCGCGCCCCACGCGGTCGCGCAGCCGCGCTTCCACCTCAAGGTGGTGCGCGGACCGGATCGCCGACGCGAGCTGACCTGCAGCGAGGGCCGGGTGCTGATCGGCTCGGCCCCCGGCGCGCAGCTGGTGCTAAGCGACGCCACGGTCAGCGCGGTGCACTGCGAGCTGCGGGCCACCGAAGAGGGTTTCCTGGTCCGGGATCTGGGCGCCAAGAACGGGGTGCGGCTGGGCGGGCGGCGGGTGAAGGAGGCCTGGCTGGAGCCGAAGGACGATCTGGAGCTGGGCGACTCGGTGGTCCGCTTCACCGTGCTGGAGGAGGAGGAGCAGCGCCCGCTCTCCTTGCAGCACACCTATGCCGGGCTGCGCGGCGGCTCGGTGAAGATGCGCGAGCTGTACTCGCAGCTGGAGCGCGCCGCGGCCACCGAGATGACCGTGCTGATCCAGGGAGAGACCGGGACCGGCAAGGAGCTGGTGGCCGGAGCCCTGGTCTCCGAGGGCCGACGCAAGGATCGCCCGTTCGTGGTGGTGGACTGTGGCGCGCTCTCGCCCACCCTGGCGGAGAGCGAGCTGTTCGGCCACGAGAAGGGCGCGTTCACCGGCGCCAACAACGCTTTCGCCGGCGCCTTCGAGCGGGCCCACGGCGGGACCCTGTTCCTGGATGAGGTAGGCGAACTTCCCCGCGATCTGCAGCCCAAGCTGCTGGGCGCCCTGGAGCGAAGACAGATCCAGCGGCTGGGAGGCAGCGCGCCCAAGCAGGTGGACGTGCGGGTGATCGCCGCCACCCACGTGGAGCTGGAGCGCGCGGTCAACGCCGGCACCTTCCGCGCCGACCTCTTCTACCGGCTGGCGGTGATCCAGCTGAGGATCCCGGCCCTGCGCTCCCGCCGGGAGGACATCCCGGAGCTGGTGGCGCACTTCCTGGCCCAGCTCCCCGGGCTGCCGACCCTCCCCGCCGCCACCCTCCGCCGGCTGTGCGACGCCGACTACCCGGGCAACGTCCGCGAGCTTCGCCACGCGGTGGAGCGCGCCGCCGCCGGCCTGGAGAGCGCCGCGCCGCCCGCCGGACTGGGACCGGGAACCGGAATCGATCTGGCGGTGCCCTACCGGCTGCACAAGGAGCGCGTGCTGGGCCAGTTCGATCAGGAGTACCTCAAGCTGCTGATGGACGCCTGCGAGGGGAACGCCTCGGAGGCGGCCCGACGCTCCGGGCTGAGCCGGGTCCACCTGACCACCCTGCTGCAGAAGCACGGCGTGGGAGGTCGCTGAAGATGGGCAGGGCTCCGAAGGGCGCGGCAGTTCATCGGAGCGCTGGCCAGTCCCCGGAGGGCGCCGGGTTTCCTCTGGAGGCCGCGGAGTCCTACGAGCTGCTGAGCCTGCTGGGCACCGGCGGGATGGGCGAGGTGTACCTGGCCCGGCCCCGCTCGGATCCCCAGGTCCGGGTGGCCCTCAAGCGGCTGCGCGGAGATCGGGCCGCCTCTCCCGAGCACCGGGCCCAGTTCGAGCGGGAGGCGCGGATCGGCGTGCTACTGCGGCACCCGAACATCGCCTCGGTGTTGGGGCTGGGCCAGGACGAGGAGGGCCCGTTCCTGGTGATGGAGTACGTGGACGGCTGCTCGCTGGAGCGGCTGTTGGGCGCCAGCGGCCCGGCGTGGACCGACGCCGAGCTGGCCGCGGTGGGCGTGGCGGTGGCCCGCGCGCTGGAGGCCGCCCACGGACTGACCGCGGAGGAGGGGAAGATCCGCGGCGTCCTCCACCGCGACGTGTCGGCCGACAACGTCCTCCTCTCCCGACGGGGAGAGGTGAAGCTGACCGACTTCGGGGTGGCGCGGCTGGTGGGCGCCACCGCCTTGACCCGCACCGGCGAGGTGAAGGGGAAGATCAGCTACCTGGCACCGGAGATCTTCGAGGGCGCGGAGGCCACCCCCGCCTCCGACCTGTGGGCGCTGGGAGTGACCCTGTTCCGGGCGGTGTGCGGAATCGATCCCTTTGGAGGCGACTCGCAGGCCAAGGTGATCCACTCGGTGCTCCACGCGAGGCCGCCGCCGCTGGCCACCCTCCGACCGCGGCTGCCTCGCGAAATGGCGGAGGTGATCGAGGGTTGTCTGGCCCGGGATCCCTCCCAGCGTCCCTCCGCCGCGGAGGTGGCGCAAAGGCTGCTCCCGTTGTGTGAAGAGGGGGTCTCCACCCAGCTGGCGAACCGGGTCCAGGGCACCGCGCCCCCACCGGCAGAGTGGGTGCCCCACCAGGCGCGCACCCAGACGGTGATGCGCAAGCGGGGGGCGAGCCGTCGCCAGGCCTGGCTGGGCGCGGCGGTGCTCCTCGCGCTGGTGGCAGGCGGGTGGTGGGGGTTCGCCGCGACTCGAAGCGCGCAGCAGAGCGAAGGGGCCAGTTTTGACAACAGCTTGAGCCGGAGCAGGGCCGCGCCCGGTGGTTCAGCTGCGATGGCGCCCACCGTGGGCCTCGCGGTGCCGGAGTCACCCGCCGGGATCCCGCCGCGCCCGGAGGACTCACCGCCGGACCCGACAGTGGAGCAGCCGATCCCCGCGGTGGCTGATTCGCAGGCCAGCACCCGCTCAGGCCCAGTGGAGCCGGCCGCGAGCCCCGCAGCGTCGGGCTCGTCCGCCGGGACCCGTCCAGGCCAGCGGGAGGCGTCTGGCAGCGACCCGCGCCCCGGGGAAAAGCAGTCCCAGTCGATCGCCTCCGCACCCCCCCGGCCGCGCCCGACAGTGCGCGACGGGGCAGCGGCCGGGCTCCAGAAGCCAGCGCCGGCGGACCTGCCGGGGCTGCTCTCGATCAAGGTCCGCCCCTGGGGCCGGGTGTTCATCGACGGGAAGCTGGTGGGGACCACGCCCCTGGCGCCCCTGCCCATCGCCGCGGGGACGCACACCGTGGTGGTGGTCAACGAAGAGCTGGGTCAGCGACGTCAGCAGCAGGTGTGGATCCCCAGCGGCGGGACCGAGACCCTGCGGCTGTTCCTCGATCAGCCCACGCCTTAGTCGTTAGAACGGCACCACGAACAGGAGCGCCGCGCCGCCTCCCAGCAGCACCGCGCCTCCGTAGAGGAGGTTGGCCCTCAGCGCCTCGCCCTCCGCCTGGGTTCGGAGCGCGCTGGCGGAACCAATGCCCACCAGCCCATTGGCCTCCCGCGCATGGAGTGAGGCCTGCGAACCGCTCCACACCGCGGTCCCCACCGAGACCACCGCCAACGCCGCGACCGCATAGGGAATCCAGCGGGGAATCGCCGGGGAGGAGGACGCCAGGACTGGAGGCGGAGCCGTGGCGGCGGGAGGAAGTCCTTGAACCTCCGGCGGCGCCTTGGGACCGGGACCGGGTTGCCCACCCGGCGTGGCCTGGGTCCACCACTCACGCACCCGAGGGGAGCTCTCCTTGGGAAGCGCCAGCGAAGGGTCGAGCAGCCGGGCCGCATGGAAGGCGGAGATCGCCTCGGGGCCATTGGCCAACCCCGCGTGGGCCAGCCCCTCGTACAGATGGATCCGGGCCAGCTCCAAGGTGGAGATCCCGGGCCAGCGGCGCGCCTGCTCCAGGCTCTCCAGCGCAGCTTGCTCTTCCAGGTCCTCCACCTGCTCGATCGCCCGGGCCAGATGCGGATTGGGACCGGCCGCCGGGGGAGGCGGGGCCGTCTGGGCGGCAACCACGAGGACAATCAGGCCAAGCATCACCCGCTGATCCTACCACCCGGACCTACCGCCGGCCTGATCGGTGCGGGTGACAACTCCACTTGTCACCGGCAACATCCTCCCAGGGGCAGCGCCTGTGCCGACGCGCACTTGCGACGGAGGCCCCGCCCGGCACGGGGGTTGCCTTGGGAGCGGTCAGGCCGGACATGAACAGGAGCCTCACCATGCGTCGCAACCCCCTCCACCTTCTCCTCCTCAGCACCCTTGGATTCCTCGGCGCCGCCAACACCGCCGGAAGCTGCGGCGGCACTCAGCCCCCGGAGGAGATCGACACCCGGGTGCACCTGTGGGACGTCACCGGGAACTACGACGTCACCTATGACAACCAGCTCAAACTGACCCTGAACATCGGCGGCGCGGTGCGTGAGCGCACCGCCAACGGCTACGGCGGGATCGTGGACTTTGGAACCCACGAGGGCCAGCCGGTGACTCTGGACCTGACCGAGTACTGCGCCCGGGAGGACGTCCACTGCCCCTCCGAAGCGTTCCCGGCGCGGATCTCCATCTCCCAGACCGACAACGGATGGGAACGCGACCTGTACGAAATCCACGCCATCGACAACGATCCCCACCAACTGCCTCCGGGCGTGGCCGCGTCTCGCAAGGGCGGCATCTTCAACCGCGCCGACTACAACAAGTTCGTGATCGGCCTGGACGGCGCCTCGGGCGGCGAGGGCAACTGCGGAGCCCTGGCGATCTCCCTGGCCAACGGCCGCTTCAAGCGGGCAGGGGAGGGCTTCGTGGACGTGACCGAGTACCAGGACGCCAGCGGGAACGTCTGCACCCCGGCGGACGGCGGTACCAGCACCGACTGCAACCCGGTGATCGTGCAGCGCTACCAGGTGCCCCCCGGCGCCAGGTTCGACAGCGTGGTGGATGGCAAGGTGGCGCTGGGCTGGGTGGGCGGCTGCGCCTGGGGCCCGTTCCTGGCCGGCGCCTCGCTGGTGATCGAGACCGGCTACACCGCGGTGCGCACCGGGAACTTCGATCCCCCGGCGTTCATCCCGGCGGACGCGGGTCAGTAGCAGTCCAACTCCACGACGAGCACGATGGGCCGGAGACCCTCAAGGGGACTCCGGCCTTTGCCGTTCGTGCGGGCGACCCCCACCACGCGCCACTGCCCCCTTGAGCGCCCGGTCACGCCCTGCAGCACGATTGTCAATCAGGGCTTCAAAGCCCATTCGTGTCGCTCCTTCTGGCTGCGGGGACCCCGGGACCGTATCTCTAGGGGACCTGACCGCAGTCACCCCGTCACCCGAAGGAGTAGCCAGATGCAGAAGGTTCAAGCTTGGGGCGCCCCCGCCGCGGGGCAGCCGCTGGTCCCGATGACCATCGACCGTCGTGAGCCGGGCCCCCACGACGTGGTGCTCGACGTCCTGTTCTGCGGCGTGTGCCACTCGGACATCCACCAGGCACGCGACGAGTGGTCGGGCGCCCGCTTCCCGATGGTGCCCGGGCACGAGATCGTCGGGCGGGTCACGCAGGTCGGTGCCCAGGTCTCCCGCTTCAAGCAGGGAGACCTCGCCGGCATCGGCTGCATGGTGGACTCCTGCCGCGCCTGCGGTCCCTGCGCCGATCACCTCGAGCAGTTCTGCGAGAAGGGGAACGCCCCCACCTACAACGGCACCGAGATGGACCGGAAGACGCCCACCTACGGCGGCTACTCCAGCCACTACGTGGTCGACGAGCGCTTTGCCCTCCTCATCCCCAAGGGCCTCGATCCGGCCGCAGCCGCCCCCCTGCTGTGCGCGGGGATCACCACCTACTCGCCCCTGCGCCAGGCAGGCTGCAAGCCGGGCGACCGGGTCGGCGTGGTGGGCCTGGGTGGGCTGGGGCACATGGCGGTGAAGCTGGCGGTGTCGATGGGGGCCAAGGTCACCGTGCTCAGCACCTCCGGAGGGAAGGAGGCCGACTCCCGCCGCCTCGGCGCCACCGACTTCGTGGTGACCAAGGACGGTTCGGCGTTCAAGCGGCTGCGAGGTCAGTTCGACCTGATCATCGACACGGTCTCCGCGCCCCACGACTACAACGCGTACCTGGGCCTGCTGCGCCCGCGCGGGACGATGGCCGTCGTCGGCGCCCCGCCCACCGCCATCCCGCTGCAGGCGTTTTCGCTGATCATGGGCGGCCGCAAGCTCCTCGGTTCACTGATCGGCGGCATCGCCGAGACCCAGGAGATGCTGGACCACTGCGCCAAGCACGGCATCACCTCGGACATCGAGCTGATCCCCGTCCAGAAGATCAACGAGGCCTACGAGCGGGTGCTCAAGAGCGACGTCCGCTACCGCTTCGTGATCGACCTGGCCAGCCTGAAGGAGAAGCGGAGCTGACCGGGAACACCCGCAAAAGAAAGGCCGGAAGACCCGTGAGGGCTTCCGGCCTTCTCCTGCTGAGTGTCCCCGACGGGATTCGAACCCGTGTTACCGGCTTGAAAGGCCAGCGTCCTGGGCCTCTAGACGACGGGGACAGAGGCAAGACATAAAAATTTGAGTCGCGGGGGGCTCGAACCCCCGACCCTCGGCTTAAAAGGCCGGTGCTCTACCAGCTGAGCTAGCGACTCGCGATCAAATTGTGCGCGGGTGACTATCACGCCAACGGGGGCGGGTGGAACGGGTAACTTCCCACCCGCGCCATGCCCCCCGACGAAGAGGACGACGACGAGGTCATCCGCCCCGGACAGAAGCGGTACATCACCCGGCTGGGGGCCGAGAAGCTCCACCAGGAGCTGGTCCGGCTGCTGACCTTGGAGCGCCCGAAGGTGACCGCCGAGGTCTCCGCCGCCGCCGCCCAGGGGGACCGGTCGGAGAACGCCGAGTACATCTACGGGAAGAAGCGGCTGCGGCAGATCGACGGGCGGATCCGCTTTCTGCAGCGCCGGCTGGACGTCTGCACCCTGGTGGACCCGGCGGAGCAGACCGACAGCAGCAAGATCTACTTCGGCGCCACCGTGCTCCTGGAGGACGAGGACGGAAAGCAGACCACCTATCAGGTGGTGGGCCCGGACGAGCTGGACACCAAGGGCGGCCGGATCAGCGTCGACTCTCCGATCGGCCGGGCGCTGCTGGGCAAGCGCCCGGGGGACTCGGTGACGGTCCACCGACCGTTGGGCGAAATCGAGCTGACGGTGTTGAAGATCAGCTACCGCTGACCGCTTTTCGACACCGCATTCCGATAGACGGCAGGTGATTCACCTGGCACCCCGTGCATATAGTCCCCACAGCAGGACGGCAGCACCCACCGCAGTGGCAGGCACCCCGCTTCCGACGAGGTAACGCCTCTCCCGATGCGAAAGAACTTCATCCTCGACACGAATGTTCTGCTGCACGATCCCCGCTCCATCTTTGCCTTCGGAGACAATGACGTCGTCATCCCGATCTACGTGATCGAGGAGATTGATCAGTTCAAGCGTGACCTCAGCGAACTGGGCCGCAACGCCCGCCAGGTGGCCCGCTACCTGGACTCCTTCCGTCACGAGGGGTCGCTCTCCGAGGGGGTCCAGCTCCCGGACGGGGGAACGGTGCGGGTGCTGTTCACCAACCGCGACCTGCCGCTGTCCATGGCCAACGGCAGCCTGATGGACAACCGGATCCTCTCGGTGGCCATCGACGTCAAGGAGAGCGAGCCGGAGTCCCCGGCAGTGTTCATCACCAAGGACACCAGCCTCCGGGTCCGCGCCGATGCGCTGGGGCTCAACGCCGAGGACTACGACGTCGAGCAGGTGGAGATCTCCGAGCTCTACACCGGGCTGGCGGAGGTGATGGTCTCCAAGGACCTGGTGGATCAGATGTACCGGCCGGGGGCGGAGGTGGAGATCCCGGGCATGGAGCAGCTGATGCCCAACCAGTTCGTCCTCCTCAAGGACGAGGTCAACCCCTCCCACACCGCGATGGCGCGGATGAACCCCACCAAGGGCAAGCTGGTCCCGCTGGTGAAGGCCGGCAAGGACGGGATCTGGGGCATCCGGCCGCGCAACATGGAGCAGAGCTACGCGCTGGACCTGGTGCTCAACGACGACCTCAAGCTGGTCACCATCGTGGGCAAGGCCGGCACCGGCAAGACGCTTTTGGCGATCGCCGCGGGCCTGCAGAAGGTGACCGAGGAGAACCAGTACCAGAAGCTGCTGGTCTCACGGCCGATCTTCCCGCTGGGCCGGGACATCGGCTACCTCCCCGGCGACGTGGAGCAGAAGCTCAACCCGTGGATGCAGCCCATCTTCGACAACGTGGAGTTCCTGATGAACCTCTCCCGCGCCGACAAGAAGGCCGGCCGCGGGTACCACGAGCTGATGGACCTGGGGATCCTGGAGATCGAACCGCTGACCTACATCCGCGGCCGCAGCATCCCCAACCAGTTCATCATCGTGGACGAGGCCCAGAACCTCACCCCCCACGAGGTGAAGACGATCATCACCCGGGTGGGGGACAACACGAAGATCATCCTCACCGGGGACCCGTTCCAGATCGACAACCCGTATGTGGACTCCACCAACAACGGCCTGGTCCACGTGGTGAACCGGTTCAAGAGCGAGAAGATCGCCGGACACATCACCATGACCAAGGGCGAGCGCAGCGCCCTGGCGGAGCTGGCCGCCAACCTCCTGTAGGGTGCAGATGGCTGAGAGCGACTCCCAGAACGACGGCAAGGGCGGCGAAGAGACGAAGCCGCTCATCGAGTACCCGGCGATCTACGACTTCAAGGTGATGGGGAAGCAGGAGAATGGCTTCCGCGAGTACATCCGCCAGCTGTTCCGGCGCCTGATGGGCACCGAGATCTCTCCGGATTCGATCAGTGGGCAGGCCTCCAGCAAGGGGACCTACATCTCACTGACCGTCTCGGTGTATCTACTCTCCGAGGAGCAGCGTCGGACCATCTACGAGGCGCTGCACAAGGACCGCAGGGTCGTCTATTACCTGTAGGCCCCCATTCGTTGATAGAGACACCCTTGATGCCCACCGCCGAGGCCTTCCCGCTCTACTTCCCGACCGATGTCCGGCGTGCCTTCGAGACCGATGAGGCGACCCGCCGCTTCGGCACCGTGGCCGGCCTGGGCAGCGGTTCCAAGGTGCTGGAGCTGGCCGCCGGCCGCGGCACCGCGGCCCTGGTGCTGGCCCGCGAGTTCGGCTGTGACGTGGTGGCGGTGGAGTTCAACGACGCCTCCCTGGCCGCCCTCACCGAGAAGGTGAAGTCTCTGGGGCTGACCGACCGGATCCACCTGCGCCGCGCCGAGCTGGGCAAGCTGCCCTTCCCGGAGGCGGAGTTCGACGGGATCATCGTCCAGGGCGCGGTGCTCCAGCCGGCCACCCTGCTGCTCAAGGAGCTGCGCCGGTTGCTGGCCCCCCGCGGCCGGCTGGCCTTCACCTATCCCGCCAAGGTGGGGCGCTTTCCGACCCGGCCGGCGGTGGAGTTCTGGGAGCAGCGGATGGGCGAGGCCCTGCTGTTGCCCCGGGAGATCCTGGCCCTGCTGCAGCGCTCGGGCTTCGAGCCGGAGTCGGTGGAGACCCTCTCCGATCCCGAGCTGGCCGAGCTGTACCGCCAGGCGGAATCCAAGGTGGACGCCAGCCCCGCCGCCGCCACCTTCAAGCAGGAGCTGGACCTGTTCCGTGGCACCGGCCGGGCCAGCGTCAGCTATGCGTTCGCCATCGGCCGCCGGCGCGAGCCGGGCGAGAAGCCCCCCCAGTCTCGCGACCGGGGGTAGCGTTCCCCGCGCTGCCTTACTTGCAGCGGTCCGCGCACACCCCCGGGGCCAGGCTGGGGTTCTGCAACTGGGCCAGGTAGTCCTGGCAGGAGAGGTCGTCGCGCTGGTCGCGACACTCCGAGGCGTTGGAGAGGCTGAAGTCCGAGGCGCTGGGTTCGCCCAGATTGCTGCACAGCTGCTCGTTGGTCTCCACATCCGCGCAGGCGACCCCGGTGGCGCCGGTGGGGCGCAGCGGGTTGGCGTACAGCAGCTCCTTGCAGTTATCGACGCTGGTGCCGAAGGCGGCCTGGAACTGCGGGGAGGCCCGGACCTGCTCGGACTGGCATTCAAAGCTGCGCTCGCAGACCTGATCCACCCCGCTGCGGCACAGCTCGTCTTGGGAGGGGCACCCGGTGATCAGGACCGCCAGGGGGAACAGCGGAAGCAGGGAGGCAATGCGCATGGGGATCTCCTTCGGGGAGGCCCAAGGTTCGGCAGTACCCGCCGGGGCGGCAATGCGGCAGCGGTCGTAGCCACTGATGACCAGTGGCCAGACCGCTGCGACCGCGGTGCCGACTACGGCCCCGAGGCCTCGGAGAGGGCGCCGCGGGAGGGGGCCTCCGGGGGGCCGTAGCTCTTGAGCAGGGCGTTGAGGTTCAGGGTCTGCATGTTCATCCCCCCCTGGCCACCGGAGGGCAGGAACACGATCTCCTTGCCCGCCATCGCCTCCGCCAGCTTGAGCTTGACCATCGTCTTGCCACCTGCGCCGGCCATCGCCTCGTTGTCCTTCTTGATTCCCTGGGCCTGGGCCTTCTTCTCGGTGAGGATCGCCTCCGCCCGCTTCTGGGCCTGGTAGAACTCGGCGTCCGAGCGCAGCTTCACCGTGTCCAGGAAGCCGGCCGCCTGCGCCAGCTGCTGGCTGACCTGGCCCTTGGCGATCTCCAGCTTGCTCTTGGCCTCCTCCGCGGCGGCCTTGGCCTCCGAGCGCAGCCGCTCGGAGTTCTGCTCCGCCAGCTTCTTGTCCCGGATCACCTGCTCGTATTCGGGGTGGAAGTTGTGCTCGCCCAGGATCACCTGGCTGACGATGATCCCCTCCGGGGCCAGCAC
This sequence comes from Myxococcaceae bacterium, assembly GCA_036675345.1. Lineage (GTDB taxonomy): Bacteria > Myxococcota > Myxococcia > Myxococcales > Myxococcaceae > JALYOC01. The sequence continues at coordinate 11,318 of JAKFFE010000043.1, read as the reverse complement.
CCGGGCCAGCTGATCCCGCGCGTCGTTGGCCTTCTGGAAGCGCTTCTCGGAGACGTAGAAGTCCTCGGAGTGCAGCTGGTTGAGCACGTCTCGCACCACGCTGCGGCAGGCGGGGCGGACCAGCTTGTCCTCCACCTGGCGGGTGGAGTCCCCCACGAACTGCAGCACGTGGGAGGCCTTCTTGGGATCGATCTGCCACACCACGGTCACGTCCACCCGGATGTCGTTGCCATCCATGGTCTTGAACCGGATCCCGTCGTCGGCGGAGATCTGGCCCCGGTCGTTCCGGTCCCCCACCTTGCGAGAGCTGCTGGTCTTGGTCATCGCCAGGTTCTGGATCGACACATCGAAGGTGTGCCAGTCGGTGGTCAGGGGGGCGAAGAAGTAGGTGGCGCCCGGCTCGTACACCTGGTCCTGGACCCCGGCCTTGCCCACCAGGGCGATCTTCTTGGTCACCACCCCGATCTCGGTGGACCCGGTGGAGTGGCAGGTGCAGCCGGCCAGCACCATCGAGGCAAGGCCGACCGCAAAGACGAAGTTGCGCTGGGTGTTCATCATCACTCCCTCACATCGAACCGGCGCAGGACGGTCTGCAGATCCAGCGGGTTGAAGCCGCTGGGACCATCGGTGGGGATCACCACCACCTTGGTGCCCTTGAGCACCTCCGCCATCCGCAGCCCGACCATCGCCTCCGACCCGCTGCCCCGCAGCGCCTCGTTGGCCAGCCGGGTCCCCTCCGCCTCCGCCAGCTTCAGCTGCAGCTCGCCACCGGCGCGCTGGCTGCGCTCGTAGAGCTCGGCCTCCGACTCCAGCTTGGACTTCTCGGCGTCACCGCGGGCCAGCTCCACCCGCACCGAGGCGTCACCCACCGCCACGATCCGATCCTTCTCGGCGTTGGCCGCCGCCATGTCCGCCTCGGCGATGTTCTTGAACACGCTCTGGTCCTGGATCTTCCGCTGCTCGATCGCGTGCTGGTAGCGCTGGTCGTACTCGTAGCCGCGCACGAACACGTTGAGGACCTTGATCCCCGAGGAGTTCAGCTCCTGGTTCAGCTCCTCCACCGCCTTCTCTACCCGCGCGGTGCGCTTGGCCACGTCGTAGAACTCCTCCGCGTCCAGCGCCCCCAGCTGCTTGCGCAGCACCTGGCTGGAGCGGGGAACCACCAGCGAGTCCTGGTACAGGGTCCCTGGGCCCACCGCGGTGATCACCTGGTAGGGGTCCACCACCCGGTACAGCACCGAGACGTCCACGGTGACGTTGTAGCCCTCGGAGGTCTGGATGTTCAGCGGGGCGGAGTTGCGCGAGTCCTCCCGCGGCCCCGACGCCTCCCCGGTCATGTTCAGCGACTGCACGTCGGTGGGGAAGCGGTGCAGCCGCTCCATCCCCGCCGCCACGAAGTGCAGTCCGGGGCGGTAGATGTCCTTCTTGATCCCCTTGCCGGTGCCGTACACCACCTGCTTGATCCCGGACTCGTTGGGACGCACGTAGGTGGTGCAGCTGCCGTAGCCGAACACCCCGGCCACCGCCGCCGCCAGCACCAGGTAGAGGGCACGGCCCCCCTTGGTGAGCTGGAATCTCTTCTTTGCTTCGTCCAAGGGTCAGCCTCGTTCTGTTTCGCGCCGGTTGGAGGCCGGACGCGTGGAATCGACTTCGGAAATCGGCTCCTGGGAGGGCCCCAGGGGCAGGGGGGGATAGAGCCGGTGCTGCTGGGCGGCCAGCGCCATGTCCTCCACGATCCTGGCCAGGCTCCGGCGGTAACGCCGCTGGTACAGCCACACCTGGAGGTCGGGCAGCAGCGGGGTGCCCAGCGAGGAGATCATCACCACCACATCCGCGCTGGTGGGCAGGGGGATGAACGGGGCCCGGGCGATGAAGGCCCCCGCCAGCAGCCCGCCGAAGCCGAGCGCGATCCGGGAGACCACGTCGCCGCCGCGCCAGATCCCGAAGCCGCGTTGCTCGAGCGCGGTCTGCGGCTCGGCGGAGGCGCAGTAGCGGGGAAAGGCGTCGTCCAGGAGCGCGCGTTCGATCCGTTCCCAGTGGGCACGATCATCGAACAGCTCAAAGAACCGGGCCTTGAGCTCCACAAGCTCGGTCTCGAAGATTTGTCTCAGCTCGGCGCGGACCTGCGGGGTCCAGCCACCCAGGCCCGGACGTCGTCGCTCGGCCGCGGCGATCAGCACCTGCGTGAGGAACGGCAGGCTGAAGCGGTCGGTGTACACGGGCCGGACCTTAGCCGGTTTGCCGCGCCCACTCACCGGTGAGTGGGACCTGCCTGCCCGGCTGCTTTCAGTTCACCGAGCCGCTGAAGTCCACCAGCTCCACCGCCTCGGCGGTCTCCAGGTCCAGGGTGTCCTGATAGCCCTCGGGATCGCCGCCGATCTGCATCGGCATCGGGCGGGAAAGCTCCACCCGGGCCTTGGCGACGTGGAAGTCGTGGATGTAGTCGGCGCTGTACTTGCCCTTCCACAGCCGGGGCAGGTTGGCCACCACCTGGGGCACGCTGATCGAGGACAGCCGCAGCTGCATCATCCCCGGGCGCATCCCGGCGAAGGGGAACATCCGGAACTCGTAGCCGTAGTAGGGGACGGTGGCGGCGGCGGCGAAGGTCACCTTGCCGGAGAACAGCAGCTCGCCGGGGGCGTACTCGCGCACCGGCTGCCCATCCGGACCCAGCCGGTAGGCGGGGGAGTCGCCGTTGACCACCCGGGCGTCCACCGAGGAGGGCTGCACCATCGCCCCGGGGATGCTCTTGAAGATCACCGAGGCCGCGTAGCCCAGCTCTCCCTTGAGGAAGCCCAGCCCGGGGGCCTTGGCCACGTTCTGCTTCATCCACAGAAAGTCGTTGAGGATCCGCCCGTCCATCCCCATCCCGGCGAACACGCTCAGCTTCCCGTTGGTCTTGAGCAGGTCCACCCGCTTGTAGCCGGGGACCTCGCCGGAGCGGGCGCGGAGCACGTCGTCCAGGATCCGGTCACCCTTGAGCGGGGAGGCGTTGACCAGCCCGGCCAGGCCGTTGCCGGTGCCCAGCTTGAGTACGCCCAGCCGCGGCGCCTTCTGCGGGTAGTGGCGGTTGCGCTCGGTCAGCTGCTGGGAGAGGTGGTTGACGAAGCCGGTGAAGGTCCCGTCGCCGCCGCCGCAGAACACGGTGTCGTAGCGGCGATCCAGCATCGTCTGGACGATGCCCACCAGCTCTTGCGGGGACTTGGAGAGGAACAGGTCCCCGTCGGCCACCACATGGGACAGCGCCTTACGCACCCGGTCGGTGACCTGACGGGCATTGGCGTTCAGCAGGACTGCAACTTTCGGGTCTGGCGCATGCTTCTGCGCCGAAGTCGGGATGACTCGGAGCTCGGGGCTTCTGGCGGCGTGTCCCAACATTCGTTTCCGGCCTCCAACGCGTTGCGGCAGTGGCGTTCTGCACAGATCCGGCCACGCACCGCGTCGAGGGGCACCTTCAGGAAATTCGTTGGGTTGCCTCCTATCGAGGTCCGCCGGGGCGGGCCAACTGGGAACCGGCGGACGCTGTTGGCCTGCGGTACTGCATAGGCCGTTACGCAGCCGACGCGTGAATGTCACCCGGACCCGGGCCGATATTCCCCTCCAACCCCGCGAAATACCTGCCCGTTCGTGGGTTTGACACGTGTGGGGGGCTGGTTACGTTGAATCCGGATTTGGTTTTCTGGACAAAACCCAACAGTTCTCGGGGTTTGGTCGATCTCTTTCGAGTCTTAAGGAGGCAGCACCGTGGGGAAGATCATTGGCATCGACCTGGGCACTACCAACAGCGTGGTCGCGATCATGGAAGGCCGCGAGCCCAAGGTCATCGTGAACGAGGAAGGCAGCCGCATCACCCCCTCGGTGGTGGCGTTCACCAAGGACGGAGAGCGGCTGGTGGGCCAGGTGGCCAAGCGCCAGGCGATCACCAACCCCGAGCGCACCGTCTACTCCATCAAGCGCTTCATGGGTCGTCGCTTCGAGGAGATCGGCGAGGAGACCAAGCTGGTCCCCTACAAGGTCGTCAAGGGCACCCACGGCGACGCCCGGGTGGAGATCGACGGCAAGCAGTTCTCTCCGCCGGAGATCTCCGCGCAGGTGCTGCTGAAGCTCAAGCGCGCCGCGGAGAACTACCTGGGGGAGAAGGTCACCGAGGCGGTGATCACCGTCCCCGCGTACTTCAACGACGCCCAGCGCCAGGCCACCAAGGATGCCGGTGAGATCGCCGGGCTGACCGTGCGCCGGATCGTCAACGAGCCCACCGCGGCGGCGCTGGCCTACGGCCTGGACAAGAAGAAGGACGAGAAGATCGCCGTCTTCGACTTCGGCGGCGGAACCTTCGACATCTCGATCCTGGAGGTGGGCGAGAACGTGGTCGACGTGCTGGCCACCAACGGCGACACCCACCTGGGTGGCGACAACATCGACCAGCTGATCATGGACTGGCTGGTGGCCGAGTTCCGCAAGGACACCGGGATCGACGTCTCCAAGGACAAGATGGTGATCCAGCGCCTGAAGGAGGCGGGGGAGAAGGCCAAGATCGAGCTCTCCTCCTCGATGGAGACGGACATCAACCTCCCGTTCCTCACCGCGGATGCCTCGGGTCCCAAGCACCTGAACGTGAAGCTGTCCCGCGCCAAGTTCGAGGCGATGATCGATCCGCTGATCGAGCGGTCGCTGGAGCCGGCGCGCAAGTGCCTCAAGGACTCCGGGATCGAGGCCAAGGACCTGAACGAGGTGGTGCTGGTGGGCGGAACCACCCGCATCCCCAAGGTCCAGGAGGCGGTGAAGAAGCTGTTCGGCAAGGAGCTGAACCGGTCGGTGAACCCGGACGAGGTGGTGGCCATCGGCGCCGCCGTCCAGGCCGGCGTGCTCTCCGGCGAGGTGAAGGACATCCTGCTGCTGGACGTCACCCCGCTGTCGCTGGGCGTGGAGACCCTGGGCGGGGTGATGACCCGGCTGATCGAGCGGAACACCACCATTCCTACCCGCAAGTCGGAGACCTTCTCCACCGCGGCGGACAGCCAGTCCCAGGTGGAGATCCACGTGGTGCAGGGTGAGCGCGAGATGGCGGGGGACAACCGCTCGCTGGGCCGCTTCCACCTGACCGGGCTGCCTCCGGCGCCGCGCGGAGTGCCGCAGATCGAGGTCACCTTCGACATCGACGCCAACGGCATCCTCAACGTGTCCGCCAAGGACAAGGCCACCAACAAGGAGCAGAAGGTCACCATCACCCACTCCTCCGGGCTGTCCAAGGACGAGGTCAGCAAGATGGTGGACCAGGCCAAGGCCAACGAGACCGCGGACAAGGAGCGCCGCGAGCTGATCGAGCTGAAGAACAAGGCCGAGCAGCTGGCGTACCAGATGGAGAAGCTGGTCTCCGAGAACAAGGAGAAGCTGACCGCGGACACGCTCAAGACCCTGGAGACCACCATCGCCGACCTGAACAAGGCGCGCGAGGGCACCGACAAGGCCGCCCTCCAGGAGGCGGTCACCAAGCTGGAGCAGGCCAGCCACAAGGCGGCGGAGGAGATGTACAAGGCTGCCGGCGCCGCCGCGGGCGGCACCCCTCCCGCGGGCGCGGAGAGCGCCGCCCCGGGCAGCGAGGCCACCCCGAAGAAGGACGACGTGGTGGACGCCGAGTTCCGCAGCAACTAACGGACACCTGGCAGTGAAGTGACGGCGGCCGCGGCGACCCTCTCCGGAGTGGTTCCCGCGGCTGTCGTGTTTGCGAGGGGTGTGGAGTTTCGTGAAGCGGCGACCAGGCAGCCTGCGGGTTGCGGACCGGGTCGATTACGCTTCTGTCCAACGTGAGCCCGCCCAACGCAGTCCACGCCTCCTCCCAGGCCTTCCGGCGCTTCTTCACCGAGCTGCGGGAGAACTACCTGGAGCGGGACCCGCTGTTCACCCAGCTGGAGCTGGCGCTGTTGTGCAAGGAGCACCTCTTGGTGGTCGGCCCCCCCGGCACCGCCAAGAGCGCGATCGCCTCGGCGGTGCTGTCCCGGATCACCGACGCCAAGACCGGTGCCTCCACCCTGTTCTCCAAGCAGCTCTCCGAATCCACGGTGCAGACCGACCTGATCGGTCCGGTGGACTTCAAGGTGCTGACCGAGACCGGCCGCACCGAATACCTCACCGACGACGGGATGCTGGGCGCCACCTACGCGTTCCTGGACGAGGTGTTCGACGGCCGGGACATGCTGCTGCGCTCGATCCTCAACGTGCTGCATGAGCGGGAGCTCAAGCACGGGCGGCGCTTCACCGCCGGGCGGCTGGAGACCGCGATCCTCACCTCCAACCGCTACCTCTCCGAGGTGCTGGCCCGATCCCCCGAGCTGCTGCTGGCGTTCGCCGACCGGCTCTCCTTCGTGTGCTTCGTCCCCAAGTCCTTCGCCCGCGCCTCCAGCCGGGCGGCGATGCTGTCCCGGTCGGTGAAGGGCCAGCGCCCGGAGCTGCGCGCGGAGCTGACCGTCCAGCAACTGGACGTGCTGCAGGAGCTGGTGGACCGGGTCCAGGTCCCCAGCCCGGTGGTGGAGTCGCTGGAGCTGCTGGCCGACCAGCTGGAGCGGCTGCTGCAGGCTCAGGTGGCGAAGCAGCCGGACTACGTGCCCACCAAGTATTTCTCCCAGCGTTCGGTGGTCAAGGCGCTGTGGGCGCTGAAGGCGGCGGTGGTGCGGGACGCGATCTGGCGTCACCCGGAGCGGGCGCTGGAGGCCACCGAGAAGGACCTGGAGGCGCTGCGCTCCTTCTTCCTCCTGGGCGGGCCGCCGCCGGAGGAGACCGAGGCCCTGCTCAAGGTGGCCGCCGATCCGCGCGAGCGGGCCCAGCTGGAGATCCTGCGGCTGGAGCACCGGGCCTTCGACGAGGCGCTGGGCAAGGTCCGGGGCGAGGGGGCCAACGGGGTGGAGCGGGAGGCCTCTTCCCTGGCTGCCAGCTCGGAGCTGGCCACGGCAGAGTCGCTGGCGCGCACCTACAGCCCGGCCACCGCCACTCCGCTGGCCCGGGCCCTGCGGAACAAGCTGGTGCCCGGGCCTCGCCACGCCCAGAACCGCGAGCCGCTGGTCCGGGCTGGGCGGCTGCTGATCGGCGCGGCTGAGGCCCGGCTGGCCAGCGGCCTCGCGGTCCCGGAGCCCCGGGGCGGGGTGGTGCTGCTGGACTCGCTTCTGGAGGTGCTGGAGCTGGGGCGGGCGGTGCCGGAGCTGCACCCGGTGGGAGAGCGCTTCGCGCGGCAATTGCTGGAACACGTCGGCCAGTCGCTGGAGCTGGGGTGCCTGGCGGCGGAGAGCGCCGAGTTCGACGAGACGATCAAGCTGGAGGGCTTGTTGTCCCTGGCCTCTTCGCTGGGCGACGAGCTGGTGCGGGCGCGCGAGGCGCTGACGGCGCTGGAGGCAGTCTCCTCCGAGGAGGTGACCACCCTGCGCCAGCGGGAGCTGCAGGCCCGGGGAAGGGTGGGGAACGCCCTGCGGCGCCGGGCCTCGGCGCTGTTCAGCTCGCCGACCGCCCGGAAGCCGGACTTCGCCACCCTGGCCGCCGACTCCCGCCTCGCCCAGTTGGAGGAGCGGCTGCGGTCCCTGGTCCCGGAGCTGCCCGGGTTGAGGGAGGAGCTGCTGGAGCCGCTGGGCGCCGACTACGCGCGCGAGGTGCTGCAGACCACCGCCTTCTCCCGGATCGCGCAGTACACCCAGGCGATCGGCGGGATGGTGGAGACGCTGCAACGGCAAGGCCTGGATCCGCTCCCCGTGCTGGAGCAGCACCGGGTGGTGCTGGAGCGGCGGCTGCGGGAGCACGCCTCGCAGATGATCGCCGCAGCGGGGACGGAGCTTCCCGCAGCGGGGGGGCTGCTCAACGGCGAGGCCTACTCGGTCTACCGCAACCAGCTGGCTGGAGCCCAGGCCCTGGGGGGCGAGCTGGCCTCCCTGGGTGGTTTGGAGGGCCAGCTCTCTCTTCAGGCCGGGGCGTTGCTGTCGGCTTCGGTGCGGGAGGCGGTGGCCTCCGCCGAGGTGGCCTTGCTGGAGCGGCGGGTAGGCTTCCTTCACGCCTGGCTGGCGTTGCTGCTGACTGCGCTTCCGGCCCCGGAGGCGATCAAGGATCGGGGGGAGGCGGAGCGCGCCTTCGATCGGCTGGTGAAGAGCCGGTTCCCGATGCTCACCCTCAAGGAGGGAGAGCTGGTCCGGCTGGACGGGGCCCTGCGTCCCCTGACCGGCCACCCCGGTCCCTCCGCCGAGGTCGCCCAGAAGCTCCAGCGGAAGCTGCAGCAGCTGGCCGAGACCTTCGGTGATTACAGCCGGCGGCTCCTCCAGAAGCGGGCCTCCCTCTAGGCGGTGATGCTGCTCTCCCGTCTCCAGGGGCTTCGGGAACGGCTGGACCTGCTCCGGGAGGGTCGGGTGGGCCGCGCCGGCTGGCTGGAGCGCGCCTGGGCCCGGCTGGGACGGGAGGAGCAACTGCCCCCGCTGGAGGTGCTGCTGCGGCTGGACCGTGAGCTGGATCGGGTGGGGATACATACCGCCGCCGATGCCCGGCTGCTGCGGACGCTGGGGGACAGCACCGGGCGCGCCGGGGCGCTGGCCGCAGGCCTATCTTCCCGGGCCGTCTCCGCGTTGGACGAGTTCGAGGACCGGCTCCGGCGGGCCGAGCGGGCCCTGCTGGCAGGCCAGCCGCTGCGGGGCGCGGCCACCCTTCTGGACCGGCTCTTTCCGGCCCTGGGTCGGGCGGTGAAGGTGGCGGCGCTGTTTGCCGGCCAGGAGGGTCGCTTCGAGGTGTTCTCCCGGGGAGAGGCGTCCGTCCCGGCGGGGAGCCCGCAGCTGGAGATCGCCCGGTTCTGGGCGGAGCGGGCGCGGACCAACACCCAGGACCTGCTCCGCAAGCGGCGGGATCTGGACGCCGCCCACGAGCTGCTGCTGCGCATCGGCAGCGGGCTGCGGCGGGAGGGCCTGCACGCGCTGCGGCTGCAGGTCTCCGACGCGCGTCAGCGGGCCCACCAGTCGGCGCCGGTGCGGTCGCTGGAGGATCTGGTGCGGCACGTGCGGATCGCCGCGCGCAAGGAGCCTCGCGCCGCCTACCAGTCACTGCGCGCTCTCTACGAGCGGGCGGTGGAGGCGGGCGATTCTCGCCTGGCCCAGGCCGCGCATCAGGCGGTGAGCGCGGTCCTCCCGGGCCGGCTGGGGCCGTGGCTGGACCGCGCGGAGAACGAGGCCCTGGGGATCCTGGAGCCGCTGCCGCCCGAAGAGGCGGGGGCGGAGTCGCTGCTGGCCGGGGTGGCCTTCGAGCTGGACGACTCGCGGCTGGAGGTGTTCGAGCTGGCCGCGGGGGTCTCGCGCTACTTCGACGTGGAGGACTCGCTCAAGGAGGCGGTGGTGGAGGCCCAGGTGCGCGAGCAGAAGCCCGCGGCCCGCCGGGTGCCGTACCCCACCCAGCGGATGTCCTTCGAGGTCACCGGCGGGCTGCACGAGGTGAACAACTTCGTCCTCTCCGACCCGCGGATGCTGGTCTACGACCTGGCCTCCAACCGGCAGCTGGTGCGCTCCTATCTGGAGGACGAGCCGCCCCGGGCGCCGAAGCGGATCAAGCGCACCGCTGTCCGGGTGTACGTCTGTGATGCCTCCGGGTCGATGTATGGGCCGCGCGCCCGCTTCCGGGACTCGATCCTGATCTCCGAGCTCAACAACCTGCGGCAGAAGGCGCAGCGGGGTGAGCCGTTCGATCCGCTCTACTTCTGCTTCTTCAACGATCGTCCCTCCACCCTGGCGCGGGTGGACACCGCCGCCGAGGCCAGCCGGCAGATCGAGAAGTTGTTCGCGCAATCTCCGGCGGAGGGGCAGACCCAGATCACCGGAGCGCTGGTCTCCGCGTTTGACGCCATCCGGGCGGCGGCGGGGAGCGATCCCTACCTGTCCCGCGCCACGGTGGTGCTGGTGACCGACGGGGAGGACCGGGTGGATCTGGAGCTGATCCGCGCCACCCGGTCTCCGGTGGGCGCCCTGGACATCTCCCTGTCCTTCATCTCCCTGGGGGAGGAGAACCCCGACCTGCGGTCCCTGGCGCACGAGCAGCGCTCCTTGGGAGGGCGGGCCTTCTACCACCACCTCTCCGATGCGGAGATCGGCAGCGCCCGGACCGCGTTTGACTCCCAGCTGCGCACCCTGCTTCCCCGGGAGGTGCCGCTCTCCGCGGCGCTGCTGGAGCGGCTGCTGCCGCACCTGGACGCGCTGGAGCAACTGGCCCGCGAGCTTCCCCCTCCGCAGCCCAGCCAGGACGCGGGCTTCGATGCGATCTTTCCGCCGCCACCTCCGGAGGTGGCGGCGGGCAAACCGAAGGAGGATCCGGAGCTGGCCGAGCTGTTGGAGGCGATCTGCGAGGCCTGCTCACTGGCGCCGCCGGAGCAGCGGGCCACCGAGAGCACGGTGCTGCTCCACCACCTGCTGGGCCTCTACCGGGTCCCGCTGGCGGACTATCTGCAGCGGGTGACGGCGCCTCCGCCTGGAGCGCGCCTGCAGTTGCAGCGGCTGCGCCGGGTCTGTCGTCCCTTCGGGTAGGCTGGCCGGGTCCTCATGGTCTTCGGGTTCCTGCGCAGAAAGAAGAAGCCGTCGGCCCGGACCGATCCGCTGGCGGTCTACGACGGCTTGCTGGAGGACCTGGAGCGGCAGGGGAGGGAGGTCCGCAGGTCGGCCGCCACCTTGCTGGCGCTGCGCGGGCAGCTGACCCGGGGAGAGGAGCAGCAGCGCTCGCGGCTGGCCCAGCTGCGGGAGCGGATCGCGGATGCCGTGGCCCACGGGGATGTCCGCTCCCAGATCACCCTGGAGCGCGACGCGGCCCACCTCGAGCAGCAGCTGGCCTCCACCGGAGAGTCGCTCTCGCGGGCCTCGGTGGATGGAGAGCTGTTGCTGGAGGCGGCCTCCGAGCTCTCCCGCCAGTTGCAGGAGCTGCAGGCGGAGCGGACCACCGCCCAGGCTCGGCTGACGGCGGGATTGGCAGTGAGCCAGACGCTGCTGCAGCGGACCGCACAGGTGAACAAGGTGCTGGCCCTGGACGCGGCCCGGGACGAGGTGGAGCGCGCCCATGCCCTGGCGGAGATCTACCGGGAGGATTCGAAGGGCCGCTGAGGTCAAGGCTCGGCTCGGGCCGGACCTGGAGCACCGCTGACGCCAGACGCTGGCTCATGCAGGGAGGACCCGCAGGAGGGCGCCGATTCCGGGATCCCGGGGAAATGTAGCCTTGTATCTCGACAAGGCAGTCAGTGAGCGGTTTGGCGCGGCGGGGTATTCTGGGTTTGCGCCTGAAAGTTTGGTTGGGGAGCGCGCGGTAGACCGACGTAGCCGAGGCCATTC